>JAHCAU010000013.1 GCA_019634715.1 Lysobacter sp. | reverse complement strand
TTCAGCCCCGAGCTTTTCCCAGGATTTCCCGAAAAGCGAAGAGCTCGGGCCTGAAGGCCCTCCTACAAAGCAGGGGCCTCCTGCGAAGGCGGCCGCCATCGGGCTTGACCGGCCCGGTCCATCGGTTTAATGTGCTAACGCGTTAATGCATTCGACCCGCCTTCGACCCCGCCGATCCCATGAAGCAGCGCACCCAGCCCGTACCCGACAGCGACGCCGAGGCCAGTCTCGACGCGCTCTCGGCTGCATTCGCGGCGCTGGCGTCCCCGGCCGATGTGCGCGCCTTCCTCGAAGACCTGTGCACGCCGGCCGAGCTGGAAGCCATGTCCGACCGCTGGAGGGTGGTGCCGCTGATCGCCGAGGGCGTGCCTTACCGCGAGATCCACGACCGCACCCTGGTCAGCGTGACCACCATCGGCCGGGTCGCGCGCACGCTCGAACGCGGCACCGGCGGCTATGGCCGCGCACTCGACACCCTGACGCGTCCCGTCGACGCGCACTGAGGAATCACGACATGCAACGACATGCTGCCGCGAGCGCTCGCGACCAGTTGCGCGACCGCCTGCGCATCGCCATCCAGAAGAGCGGGCGCCTGAGCGAACCCGCGCTGGCGCTGCTCGCCGCCGCCGGCCTGAGCTGGCAGGAAAGCCGCGACAAGCTGTTCTACTACGGCGAATCGCTGCCGATCGACCTGCTGCTGGTGCGCGACGACGACATCCCCGGCCTCATCGCCGATGGCGTGTGCGACCTCGGCTTCGTCGGCCGCAACGTGCTGGTCGAACAGGATTACGAGCGCCAGTCGAAGGGCGAGGCACCGGCCTTCCGCGAACTGCGCGGCCTCGGCTTCGGCCGCTGCAAGCTGATGTTCGGCATTCCCGACGACTGGGACTGGGACCCGCAGGCGCAGTTGCCCGGCACGCGCATCGCGACCAGCTATCCGGCGCTGCTCTCGCGCTGGCTGTCCGAGCGCAGCATCGACGCAAGCGTGGTCACGATGTCCGGCTCGGTCGAGCTCGCGCCGCGCCTGGGCCAGGCCGACCTGGTCTGCGACCTGGTGTCCAGCGGCGCCACGCTCGCCTCGAACCGGTTGAAACCGGTGGAAGTGGTGCTCGACAGCGAAGCGGTGCTGGCCGGTCCCGCCGGCCCGATCGCCGACGCGCGCGCCGGCATCGCCGAGCTGCTGATGCGCCGCCTCGACGGCGTGCTGAAGCTGCGCGACAGCAAGCTGCTGATGTTCCAGGCGCCGCGCGCGATCCTGCCACACCTGATGCAGCTGCTGCCCGACGCCGAGCCGCCGACGGTGATGTCGCTGGACGGCGGCAGCCAGCCGCGCACCGATGGCGATGTCGCGCTGCAGGCGCTGTGCCACGGCGCGATGACCTGGCAACGCCTCGAAGAACTCAAGCGGGCCGGTGCCCGCGGCCTGATGGTCCTGCCCGTGGAGAGACTGCTCGCATGAACGCCTCGCTCGCGAACCGCATCGATCTGAACCTGTTGAACTGGAGCGCGCTGGACGAGAACGGCCAGCGCGCCGCGCTGCGTCGCGCGACCCAGGATTCCGCCGCCGCCGTGCGCCTGGGCGTGGGCAAGATCATCGCCCGCGTGCGCATCGAAGGCGATGCCGCGCTGCGCAAGTACTCGCGCCTGCTCGACCGCGCCGCGCTCGACGAATTCGCGGTCGGCGAAGCCGAATTCGAGGCCGCCGAGGCCTCGCTCGACGCCTCGCTCAAGGCCGCGATCCTCGACGCCGCCGAACGCATCGAAACCTTCCACCGCGACAGCGGCCTGCACGAATACGCGGTCGAGACCGCCGAGGGCGTCGAATGCCGGCGCATCGTGCGCCCGATCGAACGCGTCGGCCTGTACATCCCGGCCGGCAGCGCGCCGCTGCCCTCGACCATGCTGATGCTGGGCGTGCCCGCGCGCATTGCCGGCTGCCGCGAGGTGGCGGTGTGCACGCCGCCGCGCACCGACGGCACCGCCGACCCGACCGTGCTGTTCGCCGCGCGCCGCTGCGGCGCGACCCGCGTGTTCAAGCTCGGCGGCGCGCAGGCCATCGCGGCGATGGCGCTCGGCACCGACAGCGTGCCGGCCTGCGACAAGCTGTTCGGGCCGGGCAATGCCTGGGTCACCGAGGCCAAGCGCCAGGTGTCTACGGTCGAAGGCGGCCCCGCCATCGACATGCCCGCGGGGCCGTCGGAAGTGCTGGTGATCGCCGATGCTGGCGCCAATCCGGCCTTCGTCGCCGCCGACCTGCTGTCGCAGGCCGAGCACGGCCCGGATTCGCAGGTGATCCTGCTCAGCGATTGTCCGACGCTGATCGCGCGCACCGCCGCCGAACTGGCCGCGCAGCTGGCGCGGTTGCCGCGCGAGGCGATCGCGCGCGAGGCGCTGTCGCGTTCGCGCCTGATCCGCGTCGAATCGATCGATCAGGCCTTCGAGGTGAGCAACCGCTACGCGCCGGAGCACCTGATCCTCGCGCTGCGCGAGCCGGATGCCTGGCTCGATCGCGTGCAGGCCGCCGGCTCGGTGTTCCTCGGCGACTACGCCGCCGAGGCGCTGGGCGACTACTGCAGCGGCACCAACCACGTGCTGCCGACCGGTGGCGCGTCGCGCGCCTGGAGCGGCCTGTCGGTCGCGAGCTTCCAGACCGCGATCAGCGTGCAGAAGGTTTCGCGCGCCGGCCTGCGCCGGATCGGTCCGAGCGCGGTGCGCATCGCCGAAGCCGAAGGCCTGCAGGCGCACGCCAGTGCGGTCAGCCTGCGCATCGCCTCGCTGCAGGCGGACACCGCGCAATGACCTCGCCCTTCGCCATCCTGCCGAAATCCGGCGTGCTCGATCTGGTGCGCGAGGACCTGCGTGCCTTCGCCGGCTATTCGTCCGCGCGCAGCCACAAGGTCGAAGGTTCGGTCTGGCTCAACGCCAACGAGTCGCCGTGGAACAACCCGGCCGACGATGATGGCGACGTGCGCCGCTACCCGCAGCCGCAGCCCGAGGCGCTGCGCGCGGCGCTGGCCGGCCTGTACGGCGTGAAGCCCGAACAGTTGCTGATCGGCCGTGGCAGCGACGAGGCCATCGACCTGCTGGTGCGCGCGCTGTGCCGTGCCGAACGCGACGCGGTGGTGATCGCGCCGCCGGTGTTCGGCATGTACGCGGTCTGCGCGCGCCTGCAGAACGCACCGATCGTCGAAGCGCCGCTGATCGAGCGCAACGACGCGTGGGTGACCGATCTGGCCGCGATCCGCGACCTCGCCACCGCGCGTCGCGCGAAGCTGGTGTTCCTGTGCTCGCCGGGCAATCCGACCGGGGAACTCGTGACGCTCTCGGCCGTGCGTGCGCTGGCGCAGGCACTGGCCGGTCGCGCGCTGGTGGTGGTCGACGAGGCCTACATCGAATACGCCGATGCGCCGTCGGCCGCGACGCTCATCGACGAATACCCGAACGTCGCCGTGCTGCGCACCCTGTCCAAGCTGCATGCGCTGGCCGGTGCGCGCATCGGCTGCCTGCTCGCCGACGCGACGCTGATCGACGTCCTGCGTCGCTGCCAGGCGCCGTATCCGGTGCCCGCGCCGTGCGCGGAACTGGCGCTGCGCGCGCTGGCGCCCGAGGCCGTGGCCGAAGCCGAGCGCCGTGCTGCCCTCGTGCGCAGCGAACGCGAACGCATGTTCGTCGCACTGCAGACGCTGCCCGGCGTGCGCCGCGTGTATCGCAGCGCCGGCAATTTCCTGCTCGCGCGCCTCGACAACGCGGAAGCGGCGTATCGCAGCCTGCTCGCCGCGGGCGTGGTGGTGCGCGACATGCGTGCGACCCAAGGCCTCGGCGACGCGCTGCGCATCACCGTCGGCCTGCCCGAAGAGAACGACGCGGTCTTCGCCGCATTGGGTGCGGCACCGCAGGCTTCGACCGGGGCCGCGGCATGAGCGCAGGCACGCCCATCCTCTTCGTGGATCGCGACGGTACCCTGATCCGCGAACCCGAGGATTTCCAGATCGACAGCTATGCCAAGCTGGCCTTCGTCGACGACGTGATCCCGGCGATGCTGAAACTGCGCGATGCCGGCTACCAGTTCGTGATGGTGACCAATCAGGACGGGCTGGGCACCGAGTCCTACCCGCAGGAGACCTTCGACGGGCCGCACGCGCTGATGATGCAGGTGTTCGAGAGCCAGGGCCTCCGCTTCCGCGACGTGCTCATCGACAGGAGCTTCCCGCACGAGAATGCGCCGACGCGCAAGCCGCAGCTCGGGCTGGTGCAGCCGATGCTCCGCGACCGCAGCATCGACTGGTCGCGTTCGGCGATGGTCGGCGATCGCGAGACCGACGTGCAGTTCGCCGGGAACCTCGGCATCCGCGCGTTCAAGCTGAAGTCGCCGCAGTTCGGCGACGGCGTGGCCTGGCCGGACATCGCGCATGCGCTGGCCGACGTGCCGCGCACCGCGAGCGTGGTGCGAAAAACGAAGGAAACGAACATCCGCGTCGAGGTCGACCTCGACCGCGAGGCCGATCCCGAGATCAGGACCGGGCTGGGCTTCTTCGACCACATGCTGGAGCAGATCGGCAAGCACGGCGGCTTCGCGCTGCGCCTGGACTGCGACGGCGACCTGCACATCGACGAGCACCACACCGTCGAGGACTGCGCGCTGGCGCTGGGCCAGGCGCTGCGCCAGGCGCTGGGCGACAAGCGCGGGATACAGCGCTACGGCTTCACCCTGCCGATGGACGAGGCGCAGGCCAGCGCTGCGCTGGACTGGTCGGGCCGGCCGTACTTCGTGTTCGAAGGCGAATTCAAGCGCGAATCCGTCGGCCAGCTCGCCACCGAGCTGGTGCCGCACTTCTTCCGTTCGCTGTGCGAAACCGCCGGCCTGAACCTGCATCTGTCGGTGCGCGGCGACAACGACCACCACAAGGTCGAGGCCTGCTTCAAGGTCGTCGCGCGCGCGCTGCGCCAGTCGATCAAGCGCGAAGGCGATGCGCTGCCGAGCACCAAGGGGGCGCTGTGAGCGCTGTCGTGCGTGCGGGCGGCGATCTCGCCTTGATCGATGCCGGCGGCGCCAACCTCGGTTCAGTGCGCTATGCGCTGGCCCGGCTCGGCGTGCAGCCGCGCCTGGTGCGCGATGCCGGCGAACTCGGCACGCCGGCGCGCGTGATCCTGCCCGGCGTCGGTGCGGCCGGCGCGGCGATGCGTCTGCTGCGCGAGCGCGGACTCGCGGATGCGCTGCGCGCCAGCGACGCGCCGCTGCTCGGCATCTGCCTGGGCATGCAACTGCTGTTCGAGTCCTCGGAAGAGGGCGAGGTCGCATGCCTCGGCCTGATCCCGGGGCGCGTGGCGCGCATGGCCGGAGGCCCCGGCCTGCGCGTGCCGCACATGGGCTGGAACAGGCTTGAGTTCCGTGCGCGCGCCGATGCCGCGGACGCATCCCTGCTCGATGGCGTCGACGCCGGTGCGCACGCCTATTTCGTGCATGGCTATGCGGTGCCGGTGCTCGACTGCACCATCGCGGCCAGCACCCATGGCCAGCCGTTCTCGGCGATGGTCGCGCAGGGGCGTCGCTACGGCATGCAGTTCCATCCCGAACGCTCGTCGCAGGTCGGCCTGCGCCTGCTCGAAAACTTCCTCAAGGTGCCGGCATGAGTTCCGTTGCATCCATCGCGTCGGCCCCCGTCGACGAGGCTTTCATCGCGTATCCCGCCATCGACGTGCGTGGCGGTCGCGTGGTGCGCCTGCGCCAGGGCGACTACGCGCAGGAAACCACCTACGCCGACGACCCGTTCGCGGTCGCGATGCGCTACGCCGATGCCGGCGCGCGCTGGCTGCACCTGGTCGACCTCGACGCCGCGCGCGATGGCGGCTACACCCTGGCGCCGCTGCTGCGCCGCATCGCCGCCGATGGCCGGCTGCGCGTGCAGACCGGTGGCGGCGTGCGCAACGAAGCCGCCGTCGAAACGATGCTGTCGCAGGGCGCAGCGCGCGTGGTCGTCGGTTCGCTGGCGGTGCGCGAACCCGCGCTGGTCGCCGGCTGGCTGCAGCGCTACGGCGTGGAACGCATCACCATCGCCCTCGACACCCGCCAGGACGCCGACGGCGTGTGGCAATTGCCCGTGCACGGCTGGACCGAGAACGCCGGTCTGGATCTCGGCGCCTGCCTCGATCGGTACCGCGATGCCGGCGCGCGCCACCTGCTGTGCACCGACATCGCCCGCGACGGCATGCTGCAGGGACCGAACCTCGACCTGTATCGCCTGATCGTGGCACGTGGCGATGGTTTCCTCGTCCAGGCCAGCGGCGGCGTGCGCGATGTCGCCGATATCGTCGCGTCGCGCGAGGCCGGCTGCGCCGGCGCGGTGCTCGGCCGCGCGCTGCTCGAAGGCCGCATCGAACTGGCGGAGGCGCTGGCATGCTGAGCGTGCGGATCGTGCCCTGCCTGGACGTGCGCGACGGCCGCGTGGTCAAGGGCGTGCGCTTCCGCGACCACGTCGACATGGGCGACATCGTCGAACTGGCCGGCCGCTATCGCGACGAAGGCGCCGACGAGCTGGTGTTCTACGACATCGGCGCCAGTCCGGACGGGCGCGCGGTGGACGTCGCCTGGGTCGAGCGTGTCGCGTCCGAAATCGACATCCCGTTCTGCGTCGCCGGCGGCATCCGCAGCGTCGACGTCGCGCGCGCGGTGCTGCTGGCCGGCGCCGACAAGGTATCGATCAACACGCCTGCGCTGGAGCGTCCGGCGCTGATCGCCGAGATCGCCGACGCCTACGGCAGCCAGTGCGTGGTGGTCGGCATCGATTCGGTGCGCGACGCCGACGGCGTCTGGCGCGTGCGCAGCCATACCGGCGACCCGAACCGCACGAAGGCGCCGGGCAAGGCCACGCTGGACTGGGTCCGCGAAGCCCAGGACCTCGGTGCCGGCGAGTTCGTTCTCAACTGCATGGACAGCGACGGCGTGCGCAAGGGCTACGACATCGAACAACTCAAGGCGGTGCGCGCGATCTGCCGCGTGCCATTGGTTGCCTCCGGCGGCGCGGGCACGGTGCAGCATTTCATCGACGCGTTCCGCGAGGCCGACGTCGACGCAGCGCTGGCCGCCAGCGTCTTCCATTCCGGGGCGATCGCGATCCCGGACCTCAAGCGCGAACTGGATGCCGCGGGCATCGAGGTGAGACGGTGAAGGAACACAGGAACGACATCAGGATCGACGCGGCGCTGGACGCCGACACCCTGGCCTGGGGCAAGCAGGACGGCCTGCTGCCGGTGGTCGTGCAGGATGCCGACACGCGCCGCGTGCTGATGGTCGGCTACGTGAACCGCGAGGCGCTGCGGGTCACGCTCGACAGCGGCCATGTCACCTTCTACAGCCGCAGCAAGCAGCGCCTGTGGACCAAGGGCGAGAGCAGCGGCAACGTGCTGGAGATGACGGCGATCGAGGCCGACTGCGACCGCGACACGCTGCTGGTGCAGGCGCGCCCGCGCGGGCCGACCTGCCATCTGGGCACGACCAGTTGCTTCCCGTCCGCGCCCGGCGACGTGCTCGGCGCGCTGCAGGCACTGATCCGCAGGCGCGACGCCGAGCGCCCGCCGGGCAGCTACACCACGACACTGTTCGAGGCCGGGGTCAAGCGCATCGCCCAGAAGGTGGGCGAAGAAGGGCTGGAAACCGCGCTGGCGGCGGTGGTCGAGGAGGATGGCCCGTTGCTCGGCGAGGCCGCCGACCTGCTGTACCACCTGGTCGTGCTGCTGCAGGCACGCGGGCTGTCGCTGGCCGATGCCCTGAAGGTGCTGGAGCAGCGGCAGCGCTGAGCCGGCGCGACCGTTCGGCCCGGTCCGGGAAGGCCGGGATTGGGGATGGGGCGGCGCAACCCGATAGGCCATCGGTCATGGCAGCGGGCGTCACCGGGCTTTGCTAGATTGCGGCTCGCCCGCCGCACTGTCGGCATCCATCCCCTTCAAGGAGTTCCGCGTGTTCAAGAGACTCGCCGCCGAGGCCCTCGGCATCAGCGACATCGGCGTCATCATCTCCCCGGCCGATTACGACAAGGTCGATGCCGACGACTACCTGTTCCACGAAGACGGCGAGAAGATCTTCTTCCTCATCAAGTCGAAGAAGGACGAGTACTGCTTCACCAATCTCGCCCTGATCCACGTCGACGGCGATTCGGCCGTGTCCAGCAAGCGCATGATCAAGCGCTACGAATACGCCAACCAGCGCGTCGGCTATGTCGCCATCGAAACCGCCGGCACCCTGGACATGGACGTCGAGCTGAAGTTCTCGATCGGCGAATCCGCGTTCAGCATCGACATCAAGAAGAACTTCATCGAGCAGCTGAAGGACATCTACAAGGCGCTGATCGCGATCGGCCGCCAGCAGGCCCGCGACAACGTCTCGCGCGAGAACGCGGTGCGCACGCTCGACGCGATGGGCGGCATGCTCAAGCTCAACAACCTCGCCGGAGAAGCCGCGGTGGTCGGCCACTTCAACGCCGTGCTCGACAACCTCAATGCCGCCGTGCTGGACCGCCACACCACCCGCGACTACACCCGCGTGTTCGAGCGCTACATCCACAACATCACCACGCCGGGCGCGCCGCCGCCGCTGCCGGGCGCGTGATGCCCCGAGGGTTGCCTGCACGATCAAGGCCGGTGCGACGCTGTCGTGCCGGCTTTCTTCTTTGGGTTTCCGGAGGTCCGTCGCGACTTGCGTCGCTCCTGCAAAAGCGATTTTGCCCCTGTAGGAGCGACGCAAGTCGCGACAGCCCTCAAGCCGCCGTGATCGACGTCCTGACGCAGTCGCGGCCGTTGGCCTTCGCGCTGTACAGCGCCTGGTCGGCGACCGACAGCGCGGTGTCCGAATCCACGTCCTTGCCGACATCGATGGTGTGCACGCCGATGCTGGCGGACACGCGCAGCTTGTAGGCGCCGCTGACGCAGGGTTCCTCGACCAGCTTGCGGCGCAGCGCTTCGGCGACGTTCACCGCCGCGCGCAGGTCGTGGTCGGGCAGCACCACCACGAATTCCTCGCCGCCGAAACGCGCCAGCAGCGACGATTCCTGCGCGCGCAGGGACTGGCCGATGCGCTGCGCGGCCCAGCGCAGGCAGTCGTCGCCGACGAGGTGCCCGTACTTGTCGTTGATCGACTTGAAGTGGTCGAGATCGATCATCAGCAGCGACACCGGGCGGCGGTCGTTGCGGCCTTCCTCGAGCAGGCGCTCGAAGGTCTCGTGAAAATGGGTGCGGTTGTACAGGCCGGTGAGGCCGTCGCGGCGGCTGGAATCGCGCAGGCGGCGGTGCGCGTCCTCCAGCTGCATGAGCGCGCTGCGCACTTCCTGGGTGCGCTGCGCGACCTTGCGTTCGAGCTGCATGTTGGCCTCGGCGGCGATGCGCTCGTTCTCGTTGCGCAGCGAGGCGTAGCGATAGCTCAGCGCGATCGACAGCAGCAGCATCTCCAGCGCCGAGCCGATCTGCACGCCGTACTCGGTGACCATGTTCTTCGGCACCAGGCCGAAGGCGAGCGCGGCGATGGCGGCGGTGCCGGCCAGGAACAGCGACCACGCCAGCAGGAACAGGCGCGCCGGACCGTAGCCGGTGCGCAGCACCACGATGCTGGAGATCGCCACCCACAGCACGCTGAGGATCACCGCGCTGGTCGCCCAGGGCGTGACCACGCGGTAGGGCAGTACCAGCGACGCAATGCCGAGCGCCGAGAACACGACGATGAGGAACAGACTGCCGCGATTGCCCAGCGGGAAGCGCCGGGGCAGTTCCAGGAAGATGCGCGTGAACTGCTGCATCGCGATCAGCGCCAGGCAGATGGTCAGCGGCACCGCCACATTGGCCATCCAGGTCCAGTTCGGCCACAGGTATTCGAACGCGAACCCGTTCAGCGTGAACAGCACCAGGCCGAACGCGGTGATGTGCATCAGGTACCAGGCGTAGCTGGCGTCGCGCAGGCTCAGCCACAGCACCAGGTTGTAGACGAACAGCGCCAGCAGGATGCCGTAGTACACGCCCATCACGAACTGGTTGTCGCGCGACAGCGAGGTGAACGCGGCCGGGGTGTACAGGTCCAGCGGCACCTGCATCGAACTCTGGCTTTCCACGCGCACCAGCAGGTCCACCGGCTGGCCGACCGGCAGTTCGAGCTGGAAGTTGGGGTGGCGGTAGGGAATGCTGCGCGAGGAGAACGGCAGGTAGTCGCCGCTGGCCTGGTGCGAGATGCGGCCGTCGGGATAGCGGGCGTAGACATCGATGCGGTCGCTCAGCGCGTAGCGCTGCACCAGCATCCAGCGCGGTTCGCGCGGGTTGTCGTTGAGCAGGCGGATGTGGAACCAGTAGGCGCCGCGTTCGAAGCCGAAGTTGGATTTGCCGCCGGGCAGCGGCGCGAACTGCCCGCCCTGCGCGCGCCGGAAGGCGTCCTCGGGGGTGTCGCTGCCGGTGCTGTCGTGGCGATAGCCGGTGTGCGCTGCCAGCGAGGTCGAGTTCAGCCCGGGCGGCAGCACCATCGAGTCCTGCCGGGCCAGCGCCACCGGTGCGAACAGGGCACAGAGCAGCAAGGCGACCGCGCACCGCCAGATGCCTCGGAACTGCATGCGTCTCCCCTGACCCCGGAACCTCGGGCGATGGTAGTGCCTGCACATCGATTTGGCACCATCCGTGCCACGCCGGGCGTCGGATTCCGTGCCCGCGTCACCCTTGCGGCATTCGTCGGCCGGTCGGGGCGGGCCGGCATACTATCCGCCGGTCGTCGAACGCGGCGGGAGGAGGGTGCATGAGAGGTGTCGTCATCGCGAGGCCGTGGTGCGTGCCGGTGGTCTGGTCGGCCTGCCTGCTCGCGACTGCGGTCGCATGGGCCGGTCCGTCGGCGGCCACGGCCGTGCCGAATCCCGCGGGGACCGTGGCCGGAACGGTCTACGAGGACCGCGACGGCGATGGCCGCCGCGACCGTGGCGAGTTGGGAATTCCCGGCGTCGCGGTCTCGAACGGGCGCGCGCTGGTGCTCAGCGATCGCGACGGCCGGTATCGCATCGACGTCGAGCCCGGGCAGACGGTGTTCGCGATCAAGCCCGCCGGCTGGCGATTCGCCAGCGGCGACCCGGCCGCACCGGGCGCCTGGCGGCATGTCCCGCAGGCGGCGGCGCCGGCCCTGCGCTACGGCGGCATCCGCTCCGCGGCGGACGGCCCGTTCGACATCGGCCTGCGCCGTGCGCCGCGTGGCGACGGCCGGCTGGAGGTCCGGGTGTTCGCCGATCCGCAGGTGAAATCCCGCGTCGATGTCGGCTACTACGCCCGCGACATCGTCGACAGCGTGCTGGCCGAGCCGGCGCGCATGGCGCGCCCCGGACATGCTCTTCCAGAGCTGGGCCTGAGCCTCGGCGACATCGCCGACGACGCCCTGGACCTGTATCCCGCGCTCAACGCCGAGACCCGCCGCATCGGCATTCCCTGGCTGCACATCGCCGGCAACCACGACATGGACCTTGATGCCGCGCACGACGAGGATGCGCTGCGCAGCTTCCGCGAGGTCTACGGGCCGGACACCTTCGCCTGGGAGGAAGACGAGGCCGTGTTCATCGGCCTGGACGACGTGATCCACCAGCCCGGGCAGCGCCCGGCCTACATCGGCGGCTTCCGCGAGGACCAGTTCGCCTTCCTCGAAGCCTACTTGCCGCGCGTGCCGAAGGACCGGCTGCTGGTGATCGCCGTGCACATCCCGCTGTTCGAGCCGGAGGACAAGGACACCTTCCGCGACGCCGACCGCGCGCGCCTGTTCGCGCTGCTCCGCGACTTCCCGCACGTGCTGCTGCTCAGCGGCCACAACCACGGCCAGCGCCACTGGCGGCACGAAGCCCGCACCGGCTGGCAGGGCGCGACGCCGCTGCACGAATACAACGTCGGCGCCGCCTGCGGCGCGTTCTGGACCGGTGCGCCGGATGCGGCCGGCATCCCGGACAGCACCATGGCCGACGGCACGCCGAACGGCTACGCCAGCCTGCGCATCGAGCGTGGCGGTCGCTACGCGCTGGCCTGGCACGTCGCGCGCGATGCCGACGACACCGGCATCGGCCTGTCCGCGCCGAAGGTGCTGCGCCGCGGTGCGTATCCCGCGTTCGGCGTGTACGCGAACGTCTACATGGGCCAGGCCGACAGCCGCGTCGAGGTCCGCATCGACGAGGGCGAGTGGCGGCCGATGCGTCGCGTGCTCGCGCCCGATCCGCGCCTGCTGCGCGAGAACGTGCTCGACGCCGATGCCGAGGCGCTGCGCGGCTACGACCGCTCGCCGGAGGCCAAGCCCTCGCCGCACCTGTGGCGCGCGGACCTGCCGACGGACCTGGCGGCCGGAGTGCATCGCATCGAAGTGCGCGCGTTCGATCCCTGGCGCGGCGAGCTGCGCGCGCAGGGCGAATACCGGCTGCAGGACTGGAAGGACGAATGAACATGGCCGACGCATCCAGGGCGTTGCCCGACGATCTGCCGGTCATCGCCTTCGATGACGACGACGCGTGGGAGCGCTGGCTCGTCGCGCATGCCGATGCGAAAGGGCTGTGGCTGAAGATCGCGAAGAAGGGCGCGGGCGTGACTACGGTGACCTATGCCGAAGCGCTGGACGTCGCGCTCTGCCATGGCTGGATCGACGGCCAGAAACGCAGCTTCGACGAGCGCTTTTTCCTGCAGCGTTTCACCCCGCGCCGCCCGAAAGGCCTGTGGTCGAAGATCAACATCGGGCATGTCGAGCGCCTGAGCGCCGCCGGTCGCATGCGCGAGGGCGGCCTGCGCGAAATCGAAGCGGCGAAAGCGGACGGCCGCTGGGATGCCGCCTATGACGGCGCGCGCAACATGACGGTGCCGCCTGAACTCGCCGCTGCGCTGGCGAAGGACCGCAAGGCGAAGGCCTTCTTCGAGACCTTGAACGCGACCAATCGCTACGCCGTGTGCTGGCGGGTGCAGACCGCGAAGAAGCCGGAAACGAAGGCGAAACGCGTCGAGACCCTGGTCGCGATGCTGGCGCGGGGCGAGACGCTGCATTGAGGCAGGTGCATGCGCTTGTCGCACACGACCCATGTCGGAATAGCGTCGTCATCCTCGCGCAAGCGAGGGCCCGGGCTTGAACGATACTGGTGGTTGGGTCCTCGCTTGCGCGAGGATGACGGTGCTTTTTTGCTTTGCAGCAGCGTCAGCGCTTCTCTTTCGGATTCGCGGCCGAGGCCGCTTCCGCCGGTGCGTCGGTTGCATCGGCCGGCGCATTGAACGCATAGGCCACCTTCGGCCCCGGCTGGAGCTGGGCCTGCCAGGCCTGCAGCACCGGCACGATCTCCTTGCCGACCGCGATCTGCGGTTTCGACGGGCGGAAGCCCTCGGCTTTCTCGCGCACGGCGATGCTGCGGCTGGCGATGTCGAAGGCCCGGACGAAATCCGTGGTGTCGTTCAGCGCATCGATCAGCCAGGCGCGACCGAAGAAGGTGGCGTCGGAGTCCGGGCCACAGCCGAACGAGGGGCGGCTGCGGTGCGCGGCGGTGATGACCAGGGTGCGCGGGCCTTGCAGCGCCGGCACGAAACCGCCGGAAAAGCAGGCCGAGATCGCGAGCACGCGGTGGCGGATGCCGGCATCATCCAGCGCATCGCGCAATTCGCGTGGATCGATCATGTCGACGAAGGCGGGCGGCATCAGCGCGACCAGCTGGTGCTGCGGCGTGCCGTGCATGGTCATGAACAGCAGCAGCACATCCTCGTCGTCCATCCTGGAGGCGACGCCGCGCAGCGCGGTGCGCAGGTTCTCCAGGTTCGCCAGCGGGCGCGGCGTGCGGATCAGGCTGTCGCTGTGGTTGACCAGGGTGAGCACGCGGCCGCGCGCGCCGAAGCGCTCGGTCATCAGGCTGTCGAGATGCACGATCTCGTTGCGGAACACGTCCTCGGTGCTGTCGCCGCCGAAGCCGATCACGTACAGGTCCGGCACGCCCGGGCGGCTCGGGACCAGCGCCTGGATCGCCTCGTCGAGCAGCCGCGCCTCGCGTGCGCGCAGCGCGGGATCGGTGATGACCTGTCGCTCCTTGCCCGCGGCACCCGCGGCACCCGCGGCGCCGCAGAGCAGCAGGCCGATCAGCAGCGAGAGGGCGTGGAGGGCGCGCATGGCGTGGGGTCCCGATCCGGTCAATCCAGCGTGATCTGGTCGAAGCGCTCGACGCGCGCATGGCCGTGTGCGGCGTCGCCGAGACGCGGCTGCGGGTAATCGTCGAGGCGATCGACCAGCACCGTGCGCAGCCCGGCCTCGCGCGCGGCGTCGAGCTCCTCGACCACGTCGGACAGGAACAGGATGTCGTCCGGAAGGCGGCCGAGGCGGCGCGCGATCTCGGCGTAGCTGCCCGCCTCGCGCTTGTGCCCGACCTCGGTGTCGAACCAGCCCTCGAACAGGCCGGTCAGGTCGCCGGCATCGGTGTGGCCGAAGAACAGCTTCTGCGCCGGCACCGAGCCCGAGGAATACACCGCCAGCGGCAGCCCCGCCGCGTGCCAGTCGCGCAGCGTCGCGGC
Source organism: Lysobacter sp. (assembly GCA_019634715.1). GTDB lineage: Bacteria > Pseudomonadota > Gammaproteobacteria > Xanthomonadales > Xanthomonadaceae > Lysobacter_I. The sequence goes on along the minus strand of JAHCAU010000013.1, from coordinate 118,078 downwards.
GGCATCGGGATAGATGTGCGCGGTGAAGTCCGCACCGCGATAGCCGTCGCTCCAGATCATGCCCTGCAGCGCCTTCAGCGCCGTGTGCTTGCGGTCCTCGTCGATCCAGCCCTGCAGGATCTCGACGATCACGTCGTCGCTGCACACCGCCCCGTGCTCGGTCGCCACCGCGTCCAGCCAGCGCCGCACCTCCGGTTCCTGCCCGCGCTCCCGCACGAACCCGGGCAGCGCGCGCCGCGCGTACGGGAACAGCACGTCCTTCACGAACGAGATGGAGGAGGTGGTGCCTTCGATGTCGGTGAGGATGAGGGGCATTTCTTTTTCCAGGTGAATAGGACTTTATGGATTTCCAGATTGGATTCCAATTCGCGCTTTCTCTGCTTCTACTGCTTTCTGAGCGGCAGAAAGTTGTTCTGGCGTGGTCCCGGCGATGCGTTCGGCGCCGATGAGCATCTGGTTTGCCAGAAGGTAGTCGTAGTTCTCGTAAGCCCTTAGGGCCCTCACTAAAGTTTTCTCGATGCCGTCGCGCTGTGCGCGAATATTGATGGATATTTGCTTTTCTTCAATGCGGAATTCAGAGGCAACGCTGATCGCTTCTTGTTCGGTTAGTCCGGTTGACATCCAAAACGTCTTGAGTCTTTCGCGCGCAGCATTTTCCATTCGAATAATTTCTGCTCGCGCTCGGGCTTCCATTGCGTTCGAAATTGCATTTTCTCGCTCAGCTGCTTGCCTTAAGCCTTCGTTGTATGCGTGTCGTTTTCTCTCTTCCGCCCCAAAAATTGCTTCGCCTAGCCGGCGTGCGCCATCGTATTCATTTTGAGCAAGCCCTGAAATTGGAGTTGAGAGAGCAACAAGAAGCATCGGAAGACGGATCATTTTTGCTTCCTGTGCTTGATTGCCCGGCCTATGGCCGTGAAATAGGCTGCTATCAACCCGCCTGCCATCTGGTGCTGAGAAAGCCGCTGCACGATATCCGTGCTTAGTGATTCGTTGCGTCTAAGTATGATTCCAAGGCTCTGTTGTAAGCCAGAGACAGGTCTAGGTACTTCATTTCATCAATGTCGCCTGCCAGTTTCTCTGAAATCAAGTCAGAGTCCATAGGATTAAAGTGCATGGAGGAAAGACTAGTTCCGCCGGCAACGGCTTTCGCGGCCTCAAATAGGGTCTGTGCTTGAGCGATTAGCTCTCGCTTCGACTCTGCGTTTGTATCGTTGTCCTGAATATGCATGACAGGCCCATGAGGAGTCCATCGAGATGGCTCAAGGAAATTTAGGAGTAAATTTAGATTGGTCAAAAGCCTTTGCTTCGATTTGTCAGCTGAGGCTGCCTCGTACCGCGGAAACCGCTGCGCGATGTCGGTGCCGGTGAAATGGCCGACCCAGCCGTCGGCCTGCTGGAAGAAGCGGATGGCGACGAAGCTCGGTTCCGGACCCATGTCGAACCAGTGCGTGGTCTTGTCGGGCACCGAGATCAGGTCGCCGGCTTCGCACAGGACTTCGTAGACCTTGCCGTCGACGTGCAGGCTGAACAGGCCGGAGCCGGCGACGAAGAAGCGGACTTCGTCCTCGACGTGGTAGTGCTCGTCGAGGAACTTGGTGCGCATCGCCTCGCGGTTCGGGTTGTCCGGCGCGATACTGACGATATCTACAGTGGTGAAACCGCGCGCGGCGCTGATCCGGTCGATGTCGGCCCGGTAGGCGGCGATGATGGTTTCCGGCGCGTCGCCGGCTTTGATCGCCTGCGTGGCCTGCCACTGCTCGAAATCGACGCCGATGGTCTTCAGGCTGGCGGCGATGTCGGCATGGTCGTGGCTGACCGACAGCGGGGTGTCGGGGCGGTCGTCGGCGAAGATGCGCAGGCGGCTCATGGCGGTGATCCGTGGAGGGCGTGGGGCCTGCCGATCATGGGGCAGGGGAGGGGGCGGTTCAATGCGTGAAACGCAGGGTTCTGCACTGTAGGAGGGCCTTCAGGCCCGAGCTCTTGATTATCGGAAAAGCCAGATCAAGAGCTCGGGCCTGAAGGCCCTCCTACGAAAAGCCTGAAGCTTGGGCTCAGCCGCGCAGCCGGCGCATTTCCAGCTCGCAGCCGAGCATGAATTCGAAGGCGTCCAGGTGGCGGCGGGCTTCGGCGATGTCCTTGCCCCAGGCGTACAGGCCGTGGCCGGCGATCAGGTAGCCCCAGGTGTTCGGCTCGGTCAGCACGGCGTCGACGCTGGCGGTGAGTTCGTCCATGTCCTGCGAGTTCGGCACCACCGGCAGGTCGAAGGTCTTCTCGTGCGTGGTGTGGCCGCGCAGGGCCTTGAACAGCTCGTAGCCCTGCAGGCGCACGCGGCCCTCGGGGGCGTAGAGCAGGCCGGCGATGGTCTGGGTGGGCGAGTGGGTGTGCAGGACGGCGCCGACGTCGGGATAGCGGCGGTAGAGATGGGTGTGCAGGGCGGTCTCGGCCGAGGGCCGGTGGTGCGTGGCGACCGGCTGGTTGTCCATGTCGACGACCATGATGTCGGCTTCGCTGAGGCGGCCCTTGTCCTTGCCGGAGATGGTGATCGCGGCGAGGTCGGCGCTCATCCGGATCGAGAAATTGCCGGCGGTGGCCGGTGTCCAGCCCTTGGCGGCGAGCTCGCGGGTGTGCGAGACGATCTGGGCGGCGCAGCCGGCGTAGACGTTGTGATCGAAGGCGGGGGTGGGGGCTGGCGTGTTCATGGCGCGCAGTGTAGCGGACCCGTTCCCGGTGCCATATGGACCCTCGGGCGTCTCTTATTCCTGAATGGAATGAAGAGCACGTCATCCTCGCGCAAGCGAGGACCCATGCTTGATCGCGGCTGATGCCTGGGTCCTCGCTTGCGCGAGGATGACGATCCTTTCCGTCGCCGTACCGGGAACAGATCTTCGTGTCCAGACGATTCCGGGGTGAGCCGGAACGACGCCAGCGACTCAGTCATCCGAGCGCTGCTGGCCGTAGGACCTGAACTTCTCGACCACCCGGGCCATTTCCTCGGCCGGCAGGTTGCGGGTCGGGCCGAGGCTGCGCGCGAGCATGTACTGCCGGGCGAGGTTCTCGACCTCCTGCGCCAGGGCGTAGGCATCGGCGAGGGTCTTGCCGATCGCCACCTGGCCGTGGTTCGCCATCAGGCAGGCCCTGAACTCGCCGTGGAGCACGCGCAGCACGTTGTCGGACAGCTCGGCGCTGCCGAAGGTGGCGTAGTCGGCGCAGGGAATCTCCGCGCCGCCGGCCACCGCGACCATGTAGTGGAAGGCCGGGATGCCTTCGCCCAGGCAGGCGAGGGCGGTGGCATAGGTCGAGTGCACGTGGACGACGGCGTTCGCCTGCGGGTAGGCGCGCAGGATGTCGCAGTGGAAGCGCCATTCGCTGGACGGAATCAGCTGGCCCGGGGCGCAGCCGCCGTCGGCGTCGAGGAAGACGATGTCCTCGGGCTGCAGGCGGTCGTAGGCGCGGCCGGTGGGGGTGATCAGCAGGCCGTCGCCCCAGCGCAGGCTGGCGTTGCCGGACTTGCCGAGCGACAGGCCGCTGGCGTTCATCGCGCAGCAGTGGTCGATGAGGGATTGGCGGGCGGCCCGTTCGTGGTCCTGCATGCGGACTGCACCTTGGATATTGCGTGGGGCGCAAGGATACCGCGCGGTGGTTTGATCCGGCTCAAGGTGCCGGGGAATGCAGGCGCACAGACTGGCCGCAGTCTCTCCCCACAGGATCCCAGCCAGATGCGCCACGATGCCTCCCGCCGCCGTTTCCTGACCATCGCCATGGTCGCCGCCGCCACCGCGCCGGTTGCCCTGCGCATGGCCGACGCCACCGCTGCCGCGCCGGCGGCGCTGCCGAAGCTGCCGGCCACCGATGCCGCCGCCAAGGCGCTGGCCTACACCGAGAACGCCGCGGCCGTGAAGCACGCCGCGTTCAAGGCCGGCAGCAACTGCGCCAACTGCAACTTCTTCAAGGGCGCCAAGGCCGATGCCTACGGCCCGTGCACGCTGTTCCCGAAGAACACCGTCGCCGCCAAGGGCTGGTGCAGCGCCTGGGCGAAGAAGCTCTGAGTCACCGTACCGTGCCGTGTCGTTCTCGCCCCGTTCCGCCCGGGGCGATGACAGGCCGGATGATCGTTGCCTGAATGTCCGGAACGGGTAGACTCGGCGTTTTGCCGAGGAACTTGCCCATGCGGATACGCGCCCTGTCGGTTGGCCTCCTGGCGACCGTCTTCGCCCTGATCACCCTGGCCGTGCCCTTCGGGCTGTCGGCCCAGGCGCCCGCGACCGAGGTCGCCGAGCAGGCGGCGCAGCCCGCGCAATCGCTGGACGCGCGCATCGATGCGGTGATGCAGCCGGTGGCCGAGGCGGTGTCCGGCGCGATCTTCTACGCCGTCCGGGTCGGTGGCACCGATGAGGCGCCGGTGATGTTCCCGCTCATCCTCGGCTGGCTGATCCTCGCCGGCCTGGCATCCACGCTGTACTTCGGCTTCATCAACATCCGCGGGTTCGCCCACGGGTTCCGCCTGATCCGCGGCGACTACGCCGATCCGAACAGCGCCGGCGAAGTCAGCCACTTCCAGGCGCTCACCTCGGCCGTGTCCGGCACCGTCGGCCTGGGCAACATCGCGGGCGTGGCGGTGGCGCTGAGCATCGGCGGCGCGGGCGCGACCTTCTGGATGGTGCTCGCCGGCCTGCTGGGCATGTCCACCAAGTTCGTGGAATGCACGCTCGGCGTGAAGTATCGCCTGGTGAAGGCCGACGGCACCGTGTCGGGCGGCCCGATGTACTACCTCAGCCGCGGCATCGCGGAGAACTATCCGGGACTCAAGGGCTTCGGCGTGCTGCTGGCCACCGTGTTCGCGGTCTGCACCATGCTCGGCGCGATCGGTGCCGGCTCGATGTTCCAGGCCAACCAGGCCTATGCGCAGTTCTTCGCGATCACCGGCGGCGACGCCGGCCCGCTCGCCGGTCGCGGCTGGCTGTTCGGCGTCGTCATCGCGGTGCTGGCGGGCCTGGTCGTGATCGGCGGCATCAAGCGCATCGGCAGCGTCACGTCGAAGCTGGTGCCGGCGATGGCGGCGATGTACGTGATCGGCTGCCTGTTCGTGATCGGCGTGCACTTCGAGCGCTTGCCCGATGCCTTCGGCCAGATCCTCGGGGGTGCGTTCACCGCCGAAGGCGTCGCCGGCGGCGTGATCGGCGCGCTGATCCAGGGCTTCCGCCGCGCCGCGTTCTCGAACGAGGCCGGCCTGGGGTCGGCGGCCATCGCGCATTCGGCCGTGAAGACCGAGGAGCCGGTGACCGAAGGCTTCGTCGCGCTGTGGGAACCCTTCATCGACACCGTGGTGATCTGCACGATGACCGCGCTGGTCATCATCATCTCCGGCGAACTGGCCGCGCTGCAGGGCTCCACGGTCAGCGGCACCGCGCAGGGCGTGCAGCTGACCTCGCAGGCGTTCGCGTCCGTGGTTTCGTGGTTCCCCTACCTGCTGACGGTGGCGGTGTTCCTGTTCGCGTTCTCGACCATCATCACCTGGGCCTACTACGGCGCGAAGGCGGCCAGCTTCCTCGCCCGCGAATCGAAGGTGGTGCTCTACGGCTTCAAGGTGTTCTTCCTCGCGATGGCGGTGGTGGGCTGCACCATGAACCTCGGCAGCATCGTCGACATCGCCGACGCGCTGCTGTTCATCATGGCGATCCCCAACCTGATCGGCGTGTACATGCTGTTCCCGGTGGTCAAGCGCGAGTTGAACGGCTACCTGGCGCGGCGCAAGGCGCAGGCCGGCTGAGGCTGCGGGCTGTCGCACGGCGCGATCCGGCGCGCCGACCCGGCACGACAAGGAAACGGCGCGGATCGCTCCGCGCCGTTTCCGTTTTTTGCAGCGCCTCGCGCCGCGAGGCCGTCGCGACTCAGCGCCGCAGCAGGCTGTGGCGGTAGCCGTAGCCGAAGTAGATCGCGAAGCCGACCACCGTCCAGGCGCCCAGCAGCGCCCAGTTGTACCAGCCCATGAAGCCCACCAGCGCCAGGCAGGACAGTGCGCCGCCGATGCACACCACCGGCGCCAGCGGCACCTTGAACGCGCGCGGCAGGTCCGGGCGGGTGCGGCGCAGCACCAGCACGCCGATGCAGACCGTGGCGAAGGCCAGCAGCGTGCCCATCGACACCAGGTCGCCCAGCACGCCCAGCGGGAAGAACGCGGCCAGCATTGCGGCGATGATCGCCACCAGCACCGTCGCCTTGTGCGGCGTGCCGTAGCGCGGGTGCGCCGCGCCCAGGAACTTCGGCAGCAGGCCGTCTCGCGACATCGCGAAGAAGATGCGCGGCTGACCCATCAGCATCACCAGGATCACCGAGCTGAGGCCGGCGACGGCGCCGATCTCCACCGCCAGCTTCAGCCACGACAGCTGGGGGTAGGGTTCCAGCGCCGTGGCCACCGGCTTGGCGGTGCCCAGCGCGGTGTACGGGATCATGCCGGTCAGCACCGCGGCGACGACGATGTACAGCAGCGTGCACACCAGCAGCGAGCCGAGGATGCCGATCGGCATGTCGCGCTGCGGGTTCTTCGCTTCCTGCGCGGCGGTGGAGACCGCATCGAAACCGATGTAGGCGAAGAACACGATCGACGCGCCGCGCAGCACGCCTTCCCAGCCGAAGCGGTCGCCGCCCTGGTTCTCGGGGATGAACGGCACCCAGTTGTCGGGGTTCACGTACTGCGCGCCGAAGCCGATCAGCAGCAGGATCACCGTGACCTTGATCGCGACGATGATCGCGTTGGCGGTGGCCGACTGCCGGATGCCGACGTAGCACAGCGTGCCGACGGCGCCCACGATCAGCACCGCCGGCAGGTTGAACAGTGCGCCGGTCAGCGCGAACCTGCCGTTGGTGTAGGTGAACGGCGCCGACGCCAGCGAGGCCGGGAAGTTCCAGTCGATGCCGGCCATGCCTGCGAGGTTTTCCAGCAGGCTCACCGTATACGCCGACCAGCCCACGGCCACGGCCGAGGCCGCGAACAGGTATTCCAGCACCAGGCTCCAGCCGACGAACCAGGCCAGGGCCTCGCCCAGGGTGGCGTAGGTGTAGCTGTAGGCACTGCCGGAGACCGGGATCATCGCCGCGAATTCGGCGTAGCACAGGCCCGCGAAGGCGCAGGCAATGCCGGCGAGCACGAAGCTCAGCATGATCGCCGGGCCGGCGTGATTGGCCGCGGCCTGTCCGGTCATCACGAAGATGCCGGCGCCGATGATCGCGCCGATGCCCAGCAGCAGCAGATGGCGTGCGGTCAGCACGCGCTTGAGTCCGGCTTCGCCGTGCAGGCCGCCTTCGACCGGCTCGCCGGCGTCGACGTGTGGCGACGCCTGCACGGGTTTGACCAGCAACAGGTTCTTGAACATGGTGAGGGCCTTGCGGATGGAGTGGGTGGGGGCTGGGTGGGCGAACCGGTCCGCGCAGGGGGCGTCGTCGGACGCCGGCGGTCGAGGCGGGGAGGGTGCCGAGTGCGGCTAGATGCGCTGGATGGCGTCGTACAGCTTGACCACCAGCACGGCGGTCACCGCCAGTGGCGCGACCACGCGCAGCAGCCAGATCCAGATCGTGTAGACCCAGCCCGGTGCGCCGTGCATCTGCTCGCGCAGCCGCTGGCGGTTCAGGCGCCAGCCCGCGTAGATCGCGATCAGCAGGCCGCCCACCGGCAGCAGGATGTCGTTGGCGATCAGGTTGGTGGCATCGAGGATGCTGTCCTGGCCCAGCGGGCGGATGCCGCTGAGGACGTTGAAGCCCAGCGCGGAGAACAGGCCCAGGCCCCAGCACAGGAGGGCCATCGCCAGCGCGGCGCGCTTGCGGTTCCAGCCGCGTTCGACCAGGTAGGCGGATGCCGGCTCCAGCAGCGAGATCGAGCTGGTCCAGGCGGCCACGGACAGCAGCACGAAGAACAGCAGCCCGAACACCGCGCCCATCTTGTTGAAGGCCGAGGGCAGCGAGGTGAAGATCAGGCCGGCGCCGCCGCCGGTGGGCGTGCCGAGGAATTCGATGACGATCGGGAAGATCGCCAGGCCGGCGAGCAGGGCGATGCCGGTATCGGCGAGCGCCACCGCCACGCCGACCCGCGGGATCGACACGTCGCGCGGGAGATAGGCGCCGTAGGTCATCATCGCGCACATGCCGAGGCTGAGCGAGAAGAAGGCCTGGCCCATCGCGCTGAGCACCACGCCCGGCGTGATCTTGCCGAAGTCCGGCTTGAACAGGAACGTGGCCGCCTCGCCGACGTGGCCGGTCGACACGCTGTAGCCCAGCAGCGCCAGCAGCATGAGCAGCAGCGCAGGCATGAGCAGCTTGACCGAGCGCTCCAGCCCTTTCTCCACGCCCAGCGCGACCACCATCACGGTCATCGCCATGAACACGGCGTGCCAGAAGATCAGCTCGCGTGGATTGGACAGCAGTTCGCCGAAGGTGGCGCCGGGGTCGGTGATGCCGGTGCCGCCGAACAACTGCATCAGGTAGAGCCAGGCGTAGTGCAGGGTCCAGCCGGCGACCACGCTGTAGAACGAGAGGATGAGCACGCCGGCCAGGATGCCCAGCCAGCCCAGGCCGGACCATCGGCGGCTGGTGCCGTCTTCACGGGAGACATCGAGCAGCGTGTTGATCGGGCTGCGGCGACCGCGCCGGCCGATCGCCAGTTCGGCGAACAGGATCGGCAGCGCGACCAGCGCCACGCAGCCGAGGTAGACCAGCACGAACGCGCCGCCGCCATTGTCCGAGGCCATGTAGGGGAAGCGCCAGATGTTGCCCAGGCCCACCGCCGAACCGGTGGCGGCGAGGATGAAGGCCAGGCGCGAAGACCACATGCCGTGGATCGATCGATTGTCCATGTCGCGTGTCGTGTCCGAAGAGGAGGTGAATGCGGGAGACCCGCTCAGGGCGTGCGGTGCGTGGCGACTTCGCCGGAGATGCCGATCCGCAGGATCTTGAAGCCGGCATAGGCCAGGATGCCGGCCAGCACCGGGTTGATCAGGTTGAACAGGGCGTAGGGCAGGTAATCGAGCGTGGCCACGCCGAGGGTCGCGGCCATGTAGGCGCCGCAGGTGTTCCAGGGCACCAGCGGCGAGGTGATGGTGCCGGCGTCCTCCAGGGCGCGCGACAGGTTCACCGGCGCCAGCCCGCGTTTCTCGTACTCGGACCGGTAGATGCGCCCGGGCAGCACGATGGCCAGGTACTGGTCGGCGGCCAGCACGTTGGTGCCGAAGCTGGTGGCCAGCGTCGCGACGATCAGCGAGCCGGTGGAGCGCGCCACGCGCAGCACGCTGCGGATCAGCCGTTCCAGCAGCCCGGCCTTCTCCATGATCGCGCCGAAGCTCATCGCGCACACGATCAGCCAGACGGTGTTGAGCATGCTCGACATGCCGCCGCGATTGAGCAGCTTGTCCACGGCCGCGTTGCCGGATTCGGCGCTGAAACCGCCGATCAGCGCCTGCCAGGCGCCGGCCACCAGCACGAAGGGCCGCGGGAGGTCCTGGCGCGGCGACAGCGCCGCGGTGACGTCGGGCTGGAACACGATGGCGAACACGCCGCCGAGCAGGGCGCCGATCAGGATGGTGGGGTAGGCGGGAAACCGGCGCATCGCCAGCACGAACACCACCAGCAGCGGCAGCAGCAGGTGCGGCCCCATGGCGAAGCGCTTGGCCAACTCGGCGGACAGGTCGCCGAAGGCCGCGTCGGCGACCGGCACGTCGGCGCCCAGGCCGATGATCGTGAAGCCGGCCAGAGCCAGCGCGATGCTCGGCAGGGTGGTCCAGCCCATGTGGCGGATGTGGGCGAACAGCTCGCTGCCGGCCGCGGCAGGCGCCAGGTTGGTGGTGTCCGACAGCGGCGACATCTTGTCGCCGAAATACGCACCGGAAATGATCGCACCGGCGGTGATCGCCGGGTCCAGCCCGAGGCCGTGGGCCACGCCCATCAAGGCCACGCCGAGCGTGCCGGCCACGGTCCATGAACTGCCGATGCTCAGCGCGACCAGCGCGCACACCAGGCAGGCCGCCGGGTAGAAATACGAGGGATGCAGCAGGAGCAGACCATAGTGGATCAGCGTGGGCACCGCGCCGGAAAGGATCCACGTGCCGATCAGCGCGCCCACCGCGAGCAGGATCAGGATGGCGTTCGTCGAAATGGCCACGCCATGGACGATGGCGTCCTGGATGTCGGCCCAGCGCAGGCCGTTGCGCAGGCCGATCACCGCGGCGATCCCGCCGGCCAGCAGCAGCGCGATCTGGTTGCCGCCGTAGGACGAGTTGTCGGAGAAGACGTAGACCGATGCGGCCAGCATCGCGAACAGGGCCACCAGCGGCAGCAGCGCCTGCCACAGGCGCGGTTCGCGCATCCGCGCGGGCACGGCCCCTGCCGCGGGCTGGGTCGGTTCCGTCATCGCTCTGCTCCCCGGAAAGGGGGGGAGTGTAACCGGCTTGCCGGCGCCGTGGGATCGATGCGCCGGCGCCGGTATGATGCCCGCCAGCGCCGTCCGCCCGGCCTCGCCGGAGCCGCTTCCGGTCCTCCGGATCGCGGCGCGGTCGTCCCGATCCCGTCCTCCTGCGCCCACGACCCATGCCCCCATCCGCTTCCCACGATGCCGCCGGCGATGCCCCGGATGCAGCTGCCGACCGTCGTCCCCCTCCGGCGTTCGACGCCGGGACCCTGGAGGCCTACGCCCTGCGCTGGCCGGATGAGTCCGCCGTCGCCGAGGCGTTCGCCGCACTGCTGGCCGAGGGCGCGCATGCCTTCCATCGCGAACGCCTCGACGGCCACTTCACCGGTTCCGCGTGGCTGGTGAACGCCGCCGGCACGCACCTGCTGATGACCCATCACCGCAAGCTCGATCGCTGGCTGCAACTGGGCGGTCATGCCGATGGCGACCGCGACATGGCCGCGGTCGCGCTGAAGGAAGCGGAGGAAGAGTCGGGCCTGGTCGACCTGGTGGCCGAACCGGAACTCTTCGACCTCGACCGCCACTGGATTCCCGAGCGTGGCGACGTGCCGGGCCACTGGCACTACGACGCGCGCTACGTGGTGCGCACGACCGGCAGCGAAGCGTTCGCGGTCAGCGACGAGTCGCATGCGCTGGCCTGGCGCGAGATCGCGCCGATGCTCGACGACCCGGCGACCGAGCCGTCGATCCGCCGCATGGCGAGGAAATGGGTGAGCCGACGCGTCTAGCCGATGCCCTGTCGGCATCGGCTGCGTCGGCGAACGCCCGGCCAAGGGTGAGACGAAGGCGTTTGCGAGGCACGGCCTCGCGCCTTCGACGAACGCCTCGCGCGCTGCGCGAGGCCGGGCAGGCCGGGCCGGGCTTTCCGGAGGGCAGATGAAGTCCCGCCAGGGATGGCATGGCAATCAGCCGATGCCCTATCGGCATCGGCTGCGTCGGCGAACGCCCGCCATTGCGTTCACGACGCGGTGATGTCCGAAACCACATCCTGATCCATCCGCAGCAACCGACACGATCAGGACATCGGGTCCGCGGCGCGCCTTGCTCCTTTGCCGAATCTGGCCGCAACGGACGCTTGAGACGTGCCCGCGTCGCGATCGGCTGCTAGGCTCGACCCGCGGCCGCCGTGGCCGCGTCTTCAGGGAATGAAGCATGAAACTCCACGCTCTCGCCGCACTCCTGCTCGCCGGTCTCGCCGCGTTCCCGGGCCAGGCCTACACGCCGGGCGTCTCGCTGGACTGCTCGGGCCAGAACCACTGCACCGTCTCGATCAGCGGACTGTCGTACACCGGCATTTCCTGGAGCATCGACTCCGGGTACACCGATGCGATCTACCCGATCAACTGCACGAACCTGGACTACTGCATCTTCCGCTGCGCGAGCCAGCCGGGCTACGTGCAGGCCACCGTCTACGTGTGGAACGGCCAGACGCTGGTCGGCTACGACAGCAAGCCGGGGCTGTGTTCCGAGATGTGATGCGGGCACCGTGACGCGATGCGCGCCACGCGTCTTTCCGCAGATCGGGAAGACGCGTGGCGTGTCGCGATCCGCCCGCCGATCAGTCGGCGCGGCCGGCGAACTCGCCGGTGACGGTGTTGACCCACACCTTCTCGCCGTTGCCGATGTATTCCGGCACCTGGATCTCGATGCCGGTATTGAGCTTCGCCGGCTTCGGCCGCTTGGTCGCGGTGCCGCCCTTGAGTTCCGGCGGCGTCTCGATCACTTCCAGCACCACGCTCTGCGGCAGCTGCAGGCCGACCGGGGCGTCGTCGATCACCTGCACGTAGCAGCCGGTCAGGCCGTCGGTGATGTAGCCGGCGGCATCGCCGATGGCGTCGGGATCGAGCGTGTACGGGGTGAAGTCCTCGTCGTCCATGAACACGAAGGCATCGCCGTCCCTGTACGAGAACGTCGCCTGGCGTCGCGCCAGATCGACTTCCTTCAGCTCGTCGTCGCCGCCGACGCTGATGTCCAGCTTGGTGCCGCCGGGCACGCTGTACATGGTGAAGCGGTACTTCACGTTGCCGCCGCGGCCCTGCGGCGAGCTGCGCTCGATGTCGCGGATCTGGTAGACGCCGCCGTTGTATTCGACGACGTTGCCTTTCTTGATGTCGTAAGCCTTCATGTGTTCGTTCCGGTGGTGTCTTGTCGTTCGCTCACGCGTCGCGCGAGCCGTTCATCGTTCGGTAGAGGCGTTCGTTGATCCACCAGGTCGCCGCGGCCCAGAGCATGCCGCCGAAGGCGCAGAGCACGGCGGCGATGCCGACGAGCATCGGCAGGCGGGGATGGTCGGTACCGAGCTTGAACGTGACCATGGCGACCATGGCCACGAACATCAGCCCGCCCCAGGTCGCGAGGCCGCGCAGCAGCAGGAAGCGGGTGAAGCCCTGCGCGCGGATCGCGGGCCAGCGCTGGAGGATCCAGCGCTGGGTGCGTTGCGTGTGTTCGCCGCTCACTTCGGCGCCAGGCGCGTGGCGCCATCGAGGCGGATGGTTTCGCCGTTGAGGTAGGTGTTGCCGAGGATGTAGGCGACGAGGTCGGCGAATTCCTCCGGCTTGCCCAGGCGCGACGGGAACGGGATCGAGGCCGACAGCGACTGCTGCACGGATTCGGGCATGCCGTCGACCATCGGGGTCCAGAAGATGCCCGGGGCGATGGTCATCACGCGGATGCCGAAGCGGGCCAGTTCGCGCGCCATCGGCAGGGTCATGCCGACCACGCCGCCCTTGGAGGCGGAGTAGGCGGCCTGGCCGATCTGGCCTTCGTAGGCCGCGACCGATGCGGTGTTGACGATCACGCCGCGTTCGCCGTCGGTGCCTGCGTCATTGCCCTGCATCAGCTGCGCCGCGGCCTTGGCGACGTTGAAGCTGCCGACCAGGTTGACCATCACCGTGGTCTGGAACTGCGACAGCGGCATCGGGCCGTCCTTGCCGAGCACGCGGCCGGCGCCGAGGATGCCGGCGCAGTTGATCGCGGCGTTGAGGCCGCCGAGGAAGTCCTTCGCGGCGGCGACATTCGCCGTCACGCCGGCTTCGTCGCTGACATCGGTGCGGAAGTAGCGGGCGTTGGCCTCGCCCAGTTCGGCGACGGCGGCGGCGCCCTTGTCGTCGTTGACATCGAAGAGGGCGACCTTGCCGCCGTGGGCCACGAGGTGCCTGGCGACGGCGAAGCCGAGGCCTGAGACGCCGCCGGTGACGATGGCGCGAGCCGAAGAGAGTTGCATGGGGCTGTCCTGAGCGCGGGAAACGGCCATTTTAGCCCAGCCGGCGTCGGGTCTCGGTCGGCGGGACGCGCGCCCGGCAGCATGACCGTCCGTCCGGCCACGGCTGCCCGCTGCGTCGGGGGCGTGGTATACAGCCCCATGCCGCGCGGCGTGCCGCCGGCATCACAATCCGAACACCCCAGTCGTATCCAATTCCAGGAACAGCGTTGTGGCTGATACGAGACTGACGGCAGTGGCCACTGCCGACATCGCCCACGGGCGGGCATGCCTTGCCCGCGCCGTGCGGCCCTTCCGCCCCGCCGGCTCGACCGGCCGGCGCGCCGCCCGTGCTCACGGGCCGGCCATGCATTCCGTGCGCGAGACGGGCGGCTGACGATGGCCGATCCGCGCCAGCAGGCGGCCGATGTCGCCCGCGCCTACGACCAGGGCGATATCGCCAGCCTCGACGACGCCACCACGCGACGCCTCGTCGCCTCGACCGTGCTCACTGCGGGCGTGGGCGGCGATGCCGGCGCGATCGGCCGGTTCGGCCATGTCGGCCGCTACCAGGTCGGTGCGGTGTGGCTGGCCGAGGCCGGCTGCGTCGACGGCGAGCGCATGCGCGCAGCGATGACCGCCGACGGCGCACCCGGCGAGAAGGCCTGGGCGCGCACCGGCGGGATGCGGGCCTTCCTGCAGGAATCGTCGAACTGGTCCGCCGGCCTCGACCTGCAGGCCTTCCGCGAGGCGCCGGCGCTGCAGGACCGCGCCTTCCGCACCCAGAGCGAGCGCTTCCACCAGCGCGCGGTCGACGAGCGCGTGATCGGCGACGACGACAGTCCCCTGCGCGTCGCCGGCTTCCTCAAGGCCTGCCATTTCTCCGGCTTCGGGCAGGCGCGCGCCGCCGCCACGGGCGGGCGCGTGCATCGCGACGGCCACGGCCCGAGCAACTACGAGCTGATGCACGACATCACCCGCAATCGCGATGGCCTGAATGCCGTGCTGGCCATCGCGCCCGACGTGCAGACCAGCGCGCGGGCGATCGCGGCTTCGGCCCGCGATGCCGCGCATCCCGGCCACGCCCTGTTCCGCCAGGCCCTCGCGCATCTCGAACGCGACGGCGCCTACCCCGGGCAGGATCTGCGCGAGCGCGCCGCGGTCGCCATGGCCGAGCAGGCCCGGGCGGGCGGGCTGGACGAGATCGCCTATCTCGGTCGCAGCACCGCGCCGGACGGGCGCGTCTTCCTGGTCGCGGTGCAGGGCGACCCCGGCAATCCCGCGTCGAAGAGCGTGCATCTGCCCGAAGCCCAGGCGCTGGATCCGGCGCGCACGCCGGCTGCGGCGCCCGCCGCGCCGGACGCCCCCGACACGCCCGATGCCGTACGCCAGGAACCAGGCCGACCCGCGACGCCGGGCCGGTGACACACGACGACCCTCTCCACGGATTCCGATTCCACCAAGGACACCATTCCATGCGTCAACCGCTTCTTCCCCTGATGATCGCCGCCCTGCTCGCCACCGCGTGCAGCCCGCAGGATTCGGCCGCCGGCCCGCAGGCACCGGCCGCCACGCCGCCTGCGGCGACGCCCACGCCCGAGGCGAAGCCGGCCATCGAGGCCGCGTTCCGCGAAGGCATGCCCTTCGCCGAACTGCGCAGGCAACTGCTCGACGCCGGCTGGCTGCCGCTGCGCGATCCGATGTGCCGCGAGAACGTCGGCGGCACCGCCGAGGTCTGCTTCGAACTGCCCGAAGTCGAGAGCTGCAGCGGCGATGGCTACTGCAACATGCACTACGCCAGCGCCGCGGAGAATCGCCGCATCTCGGTGACCACCTACGGCCCCTACGGCAAGTGGAACGCGCCGGGCGAAGAATCCGCGCTCGCGGTACGTTCGTGGAAGGCGTCCGCGCTGCCGGCTGCGGAAACCGCTGCGCCGGCCTGTCCGTCGACCGATTTCGATGCCTTCCTGAAGGCCTTCGCGTCGGACGAGAAGATCGAGCGTGCGTTCACGGCGCCGCTGGTGAAGGTGGCCGACCTCGGCGGTGGCGTCGACGGCACGGACAGCGTGCTGCTCTATGCAGCCGGCAGCGACTACGCGGACTTCAACGTCGTCTGGCGCGATGGCGCCTTCCACTTCGTGGGGTCGGATGGCGCTGTCGATCCGGCACCGCTGGAACTGCAGGTCGAACCCCAGGGCGAGGCCGCGCGGATCGTGCGTTACGGCTACGGGATGTCCGAGGGCAACTCGTACCGGTTCGAGCAGCTTGACGGCTGCTGGCGGCTCACCGAGGACCCGGAGCCGCCGAGTCCGTGATCGCGTGACGGCGCGGCGGATCGTCTGTCGCGCCGCAATCGAAAAAGCAGGGGGAGACGGCGTGTTCGCTGTCTTTCACAGGACCCACATCGCGGTACCAGCAAGGGAGCGAATCCATCATGCCCAAGATCACCATCTACGAAAGCGTCGGCAATACCAGCCAGCTCGTCACCAACTACCAGGATCTGGAAAACCACCACCCCAGCCGACGGTTGCAGGAAAGCGGGCGCGTCTACGCCCGCGTCGGTGGCGAGAACGAGGAAATCCTCGGCAATTACCGCGGCACGGCGGTGCTCACGCCGGGCGGCAACTACATGGTCAGCAAGGACATGGTGCTGACCGCGCCGGGCCTGGCGAACAACCAGGTGGCGATCCCGTCGCCCGCGGCGGGCGTGATCGGCCGCATCGACCGCGATGACGGCGTGATCACGATCAACGATCCGGCCACCGGCGACACCATGTTCCAGATCCGCCATGCCCGCATCGACCCCAACCTCCGCCCGGGCGACAACGTGGCCTACGGCCAGCCGATCGGCCACCAGGACGGCTACAACAACGGCAACGCCAATGCGTTCCCCGATCACGTCCACTTCGACGTCAACACGCGCTACATCGCGCAGGCCGACAAGTGGATCCGCGACATGCACAGCGGCGCGCTGACCACCGACACCCGCCCGGCGCAGGCGCAGAACCTGGTCACCGACCGTCCGAGCTTCGTACCGATCTCGGGCAACTTCCCGCAGCCGGCCGATCCGCCGCTGGCCGACGGCAAGCTCAGCTACGGCGAGAAGGGGCCGGAAGTGGAGCGCCTGCAGCGCGCGTTGATCGCGGCGAACATCCGCGATGCCTCGGGGCAGCCGCTCAACCCCGACCAGGACTTCGGCCGCCGTACTCGAGAAGCCGTCGAGAACTACCAGCGCCAGAACAACCAGACGGTGACCGGCGTGGCCGACCAGCAGATGCTGACCGCGCTGGGCGTCATCCAGCCGACGCAGCAGCAGCCCGTGCAACAGCCGACGCCGCAGCAACAACCGACGCCCCAACAGCCGACGCCCCAACAGCCGCAGCAGCCCGCCGCACAGACCAATCCCTACGGCTTCGGTCCGAGCAACGAACTGGGGCGTCTGATCGGCAGCGGCGAGGGCGGCTACAACTCCTACAACCGCGGCGTGGCTGGCGATGCACGCGGCGCGCAGATCGATTTCTCCCAGATGACCGTGGCCGAGATCATGCGTCGCCAGGACCTGCCCGCCGGCGATCCGAACCGCCTGTTCGCGGTCGGCAAGTACCAGTTCACGCCGAACACGCTGGAAGAAGCGATCAACCAGACCGGCGTCGACCGCAACGCGCGCTTCACCCCGCAGTTGCAGGAAAAGCTGTTCGCCGATTACCTGATCGACGAGAAGCGGCCGTCGGTGCGCGCCTACATCACCGGCGAAGCCACCGGCCCGCAGGCGCTGGAGCGCGCGCAGCACGCGCTGGCGCAGGAGTTCGCCAGTGTCGGCACGCCGCGCAACGGCGGCCGTGGCGTCTACGACCGCGATTCCGCCGGCAACATGGCGTCGATCTCGCCCGAGCAGACCGCCACCGCGCTCAACAGCATGCGCGACCAGTACCAGCGCAACCTGCAAGCCGGCATGCAGCCGGAGCAGGCCTACCGCGCGCTGAGCGGCGATCCGAACAACTTCTCGCGCGATGCCGGCGCGGTCGCGCCGGGCCAGTCGCAGGGGCAGAGCGGTGGCCTGGACGATCGTCTGCTGATCCACGGCGAACGCGGCGAAGGTGTGCGTCGCCTGCAGGAAGCGCTCAATGCGGCCGGTATCCGCGATGCCGCGGGCCAGCCGCTGCCGACGACCGGCTATTTCGGCGACAAGACCGAAGCGGCGGTGCGCCAGTACCAGGAACGGCAGGGTCTCGAAGTCGACGGCAAGGCCGGCCGCGACACCCTGACGGCCCTGGGCATCCATCCCGACCAGCGCCAGACGCCGCAGCCGGCTGCCCAGCAGCAGCCGGTCCAGCCGCAGCCGACGCAGCAGCAGCCGAACCCGCAGCAGCCGACGCAGCCTGCGGAGTCGTCGCAGCAGCCTCCGGTGCAGCCGCAGCCGAACCAGACCGAGCGTCCGCTGATCTCCAATCCGAACCATCCGGACCACAGGCTCTACCAGCAGGCGGTGTCGAACCTGGAGCAACTGGGGCCGAGCGGTGGGTTCGCGTCGCGCGAAGCGCTGGAAAAGGCCGCTGCCGCGGTCGCGGCCGATGCCAAGGCGTCGGGCCTCAGCGACATCACCCACGTCAGCCGCACCCAGGCGCCGAACGGGCAGGGCTTCCTCGTGGCGGTGCAGGGCGATCCGACCAACCCGGCCTCGAAGAACTCGTACATCGACTACAACCAGGCGGTGAACCAGACCGTCGAGCAGAGCAGCCGCATGGCCGAGACCAACAAGCCCGTACAGGAACAGCCGGCGCCGACGCAGCAGCAGGAGCAGAACCGCATGGCGGTGGGCGCACGCTGAGCGCGATCGGTTCCGCATGCGAAAAGGGCCGTCGAAAGACGGCCCTTTTCCTTTGGCGGCGCGCGGATGCCGCCACGCGCGAAGCGATCACTTCAGCAACTGCTGGATCATCTCGTGGTGGCGCTGGATCTGCTGGTTGCGGCGCAGGCGGCTGGCGGTGAAGATCGCGCACATCTCGTCGACGGCGGTGTCGAAGACTTCGTTGACGATGACGTAGTCGAACTCGCCGAAGTGCGACATCTCATGGCGCGCGGCGGCGAGGCGACGCGCGATCACGTCCTCGCTGTCCTGGCCGCGCTTGCGCATGCGCTCCTCCAGCGCCTCGCGCGACGGCGGCAGGATGAACACGCCGACCGCGTCCGGCACTTTCGCGCGGACCTGCTGCGCCCCCTGCCAGTCGATCTCCAGCAGGACGTCGCGGCCGGCGGCCAGCTGCGGCTCCACCGACTGCCGCGCGGTGCCCTTGAGGTCGCCGTGGACGTTGGCCCATTCGAAGAAGTCGCCGGCATTGATCATGCGCTGGAACTCGTCGGCGCCGACGAAGTGGTAGTGCTGCGCGTGGCGCTCGCCCGGGCGCGGCGCGCGCGAGGTGAACGAGATCGACAGGGCGATGTTCGCGTCGCGCGCCAGGCAGGCGTTGACGATGCTGGATTTGCCCGCGCCGGAGGGCGCCGCAACGATGAAGAGGGTTCCGCGCATGTGCTTGGGTTTCGGAGTCGTGGTGCGTGATGGCGTGGTGCGGGATGGCGTATCGACGTGTCGTGCGTACCGCAGCGACGACCTTATTCGATGTTCTGCGCCTGTTCGCGGATCTGGTCGATCAGCACCTTCAGCTCGACCGCCAGCGCGGAGGTGCGCGCGTCGACCGATTTCGAGCCGAAGGTATTGGCTTCGCGGTTGAACTCCTGCAGCAGGAAATCCAGGCGACGGCCCACGGCGTCCTTCTGCTTCAGCACGCGGCGCAGCTCGGCGATGTGGCTGTCGAGGCGGTCCAGCTCCTCGTCCACGTCGAGTTTCTGCAGCGCAAGCACCAGTTCCTGCTCGAAGCGGCCCGGGTCCAGCGGCTGCGGCAGGTCGGCGAGGCGGTTTTCCAGCTTCTGCTTCTGCCCGGCGCGGATCGCCGGCATCAGCGTGCGCGCATCGGCGGCATGGCGGGCGATGGCGTCGACGCGTTCGAGGATGACCGCGGCCAGCTTGCCGCCTTCGCGCTCGCGCGCTTCCACGAACTGGGCCAGCACTTCATCCAGCAGCGACAGCGCTTCGGCGTGCAGCGCCGCCGGGTCGCCGGCCTGGCTCTGCAGCACCCCGGGGAACTGCAGCAGGTCGGTCATCTCCACGCGCATCGCCGGGAAGTGCTCCTGCAGGTTGCGGCCGATCGCCGCGAGCTGGGCCACGCGCGCCGGGTTGAGCTGCAGGCCGCTCTCGTCGCTGGCGCTGCGCAGGCGCAGGTTCATTTCGAGCTTGCCGCGCGAGATGCGGTTCGCGACCTTCTCGCGCAGCGCCGGCTCCACCGCGCGCAGGTCGTCGGGCAGGCGCACGCCGAGTTCCAGGAAGCGGTGGTTCACCGCGCGCAGTTCGCAGCCGAGGGTGCCCCAGGGGGTGTTGCGCTCGCCTGCGGCGAAGGCGGTCATGCTGCGGATCATCGGTGCTCCTCGGAGGCGCCGCCGGAAAGGCGGGGCCGGCCATTCTCCGGCATCCGGCCGGGTACGGCCAGCCGCCGGGTCTGCGACAGGGTAAACTGCCGCGCTTTCCGACAGGCAGGCAACCCGCATGAGCATCGTCCGACCCAGTGGCCGCGTGGCCGACCAGATGCGGCCGGTCCGCATCGAGCGCGGCTACACCCGCCATGCCGAGGGTTCGGTCCTCGTCAGCTTCGGCGAGACCCGGGTGCTGTGCACCGCCAGCGTCGAGAACCGGGTGCCGGCCTTCCTGCGCGGCAAGGGCGAGGGCTGGGTCACCGCCGAATACGGCATGCTGCCGCGCGCCACCCACTCGCGCAGCGACCGCGAGGCCGCGCGCGGCAAGCAGGGCGGGCGCACCCTCGAGATCCAGCGCCTGATCGGCCGCACGCTGCGCGCCTGCGTCGACCGCACCGCGCTGGGCGAACGCACCATCACCCTCGATTGCGACGTCCTGCAGGCCGATGGCGGCACCCGCACCGCCGCGATCACCGGCGCCTACGTCGCCCTGGTCGACGCCGTGCGCTGGCTGCAGGCGCGCAAGGAAATCCCTTCGGCCAAAGGCGGCCGCGAGCCGATCCACGGCGCGGTCGCGGCGGTGTCGGTCGGCGTGTATCGCGGCGTGCCGGTGCTCGACCTCGATTACGCAGAGGACAGCGACTGCGACACCGACATGAACGTGGTGATGAACGACGGCGGCGGCTTCATCGAACTGCAGGGCACCGCCGAAGGCCACGCCTTCCGTCGCGACGAACTCGACGCGCTGCTCGGCCTGGCCGAGAAGGGCATCCGCGAACTGTTCGACGCGCAGCGCGCGGCGCTGGGCGGCTGATCGCGCCCGTCATGACCGCCCGCCGCATCGCGCTGTTCACGCTGGTGGTCGACGACTACGACGCCGCGATCGCGTTCTACGTCGGCACGCTCGGTTTCGAACTGCGCGAAGACGCGCCGCGCGGCGAGGGCAAGCGCTGGGTCGTGGTCGCGCCACCCGGTGCCGAGACCGGCGTCCTGCTCGCGCAGGCCGCGAACGATACGCAGCGCGCCCGCATCGGCGACCAGACCGGCGATCGCGTCGGCTTCTTCCTGCACACCGACGACTTCCGCCGCGACCATGCCGCGATGACCGCCGCCGGCGTGCGCTTCCTCGAAACGCCGCGGGTCGAGGATTACGGCACCGTCGCCGTGTTCGAGGACCCGTACGGCAACAAGTGGGACCTGCTGGAGCTGGCCACGCCATGAAACTCGTCCTCGCCAGCAGCAATGCCGGCAAGCTCGCCGAACTGCGCGACCTGCTCGGCGATGCCGGCATCGACCTGCATGCGCAGTCGGAATTCGGCGTCGAGGACGCCGAGGAAACCGGCCTCACCTTCGTCGAGAACGCCCTGCTCAAGGCGCGCCACGCCGCGGCAGCGACCGGCCTGCCGGCGCTCGCCGACGATTCCGGCCTGTGCGTGGATGCGCTCGGCGGCGCACCGGGCCTCTACAGCGCGCGCTACGCCGGCGGGCATGGCGACAGCCAGGCGAACATCGCCAAGCTGCTCGACGCCATCCGCGACGTGCCCGACGAGCGCCGCAGCGCGCGCTTCGTCAGCGTGCTCGCGCTGCTGCGCCATGCCGAGGATCCGCAGCCGCTGATCGCCGAAGGCACGTGGGAAGGCCGCATCCTGCACGCGCCGCGCGGCACCGGCGGCTTCGGCTACGACCCGGTGTTCTTCGATCCCTCGCGCGGCCTGGGCGCCGCCGAGCTCGATCCCGCCCTGAAGAACCGCGTCAGCCATCGCGGCGTGGCGCTGGCGCTGCTGCGCGGGCGCCTGCATGAAGTGCTGCGCTGACGTCATGTGTGATCGTGGCGTTCAAATCCCCCCCAGCCCCCCTTTTGCAAAGGGGGGGGCGCGTCGTCGCGGCATCGCGCTTCGTCGCCTTCTGGCACGACATGAACGTGCGGTCGTTATCGCGATGCCGGAAGGACCGCTGCAGGATGCGGCCGAAGTCGTCCTGCCCCCTTTGCAAAAGGGGGCGGCATGCGCGCAGCGGATGCGGGGGATTTTCGCGACAAGACCCGAGCACTGCCCATGCTGAGCCTGCCGCCTTTGTCGCTGTACGTGCACATGCCCTGGTGCGTGCGCAAATGCCCGTACTGCGATTTCAACTCGCACGAGCACCGCGGCGGGACGCCGCCGTTCGCGGCCTATGTCGATGCCCTGCTGGCCGATCTCGACCAGGACCTGCCGCTGGTCTGGGGCCGCAGCGTGCACAGCGTGTTCTTCGGCGGCGGCACGCCCAGCCTGTTCCCGGCCGAGGCCATCGACCGCTTCCTGCAGGGCGCCGCTGCGCGCCTGCGTTTCGCGCCGGGCTGCGAGATCACCCTGGAAACCAACCCGGGCACCGCCGAGCACGGCTGCTTCGAGGACTACCGCAAGGCCGGTGTGAACCGCATTTCCTTCGGCATCCAGACCTTCGACGACGACGTCCTCAAGCGCCTCGGCCGCATCCACGACAGCGGCCAGGCCGACGCGGCGGTGAAGCTGGCCCAGGACGCCGGTCTGGACAATCTCAACCTCGACCTGATGTACGCGCTGCCCGGGCAGACCCTGGCGATGGCCGAGCACGACCTGCAGCGCGCCTTCGCGCTGGCGCCGGCGCACATCAGTCACTACCAGCTCACGCTCGAACCCAACACCGTCTTCGCCGCGCGCCCGCCGCAGGGCATCCCCGACGAAGACGCGGCCTGGGACATCCAGGAGCACGCCCAGGCCCTGCTCGCCGACGCCGGCTACGCGCAGTACGAGATCAGCGCCTATGCCCGTCCCGGCCGGCAGTGCGAACACAACCTCAACTACTGGCGCTTCGGCGACTATCTCGGCATCGGCGCGGGCGCGCACGGCAAGATCAGCCTGCCGCGCAGCGACGAGGCCGGGGCCGGCAGCGCGCACGCCGACGACCGCATCCTGCGCCGCTGGAAGCTGAAACATCCGGCGGCGTATCTGGCCCAGGCCGGCACGCCGGCGGCGATCGGCGGCGACGACATCATCCCGGCATCGCAGCTGCCGTTCGAGTTCATGCTCAACCAGTTGCGCCTGCGCGAATCCTTCCCGCTGGCACGCTTCGAGGCGCGCACCGGGCTGTGGCGCGACGCCATCGCCGGGCCGCTGGCCGACGCGGTCGCGCGCGGCTGGCTGCAGGTCGACGGCGACCGGGTGCGCCCGACCGATGCCGGCCAGCGCTTCGCCAACGACACCATTTCGCTGTTCCTTCCCACCGACGATGCGTAGCGCCCTGCGTGCCGGATCCGCCGTTCCGCCGACAACGGTTGGCGCGCGCGGCCCGGCATGTTAAGAAACGCGCATCACGTCGCACTTCGACAGGCCCCGATGGCTTCGCCCAACGATTCCCAGGATCTCTCTGCGCCAAGGACCCTGGCCACCGCAGGGCTGCCGCGCCGCGTGCGGCGTACGCTCGAACGGGCGCTCGCGCTGTACAGCGAGGAACTGGAGCGCAACCTCGTCGCCACGGTGACCGAGTTCGAGGAAGAACTCTTCCGCCTCGCCGAGCGCTCGGGCACCACCGGCAGCTCGGCCTTCGACCACATGCAGATGCTGCGCGTGGTCCGCCTCAACCGCCACGACCTGGTGCCGCGCTTCATGCAGGTGCTGGAGAGCGGGCTGGCCTCGATCCGCACGCCCCAGCACCTCTCGCCCGTGCGCACGGTGGTGCCGAGCCAGGCGCCGGTGAATTTCCGCAATCTCAGCCTGGTCGACGAATCGGTGATGGACGAGGGCGCGGTGTTGCACGCCATCGCCTCGCGCCAGGAATCGCGCACCAACCTCACCCTGCACCTGCTCGGCCAGCGCTTCGGCGTCCTCGGCGCGATGCCCGCGTTCGACAACGAGCGCAACCCGATGGGGCCGCAGGCGCTGTGTCGCGCGATCCGCCACGCCGGCGAGGTGCTGCAGCTCGAACACGACGCGCGGCTGCTGTTCTACCGGACCTTCGACCGCCGGTTCATGACCCACTGCCAGTCGCTGTTCGAGAAACTCGATGCGCTGCTGATCGACGAGGGCGTGCTGCCGGGTCTGAGCTACGTGCCGATGCGTTCGCGCGGCACCCTGGTGGGCGTCGAAGAACCTTCGACGGAGGACGAGGCGGCCGCGACGGCCGTTGCGCCGTCCCGCCGCGGCAGCGCGGCCTCGACGGGCGCCGCGCCGGCCGGAGCGGGCGGCAGGGGCGGCGATGTCGTTGGCGCCGGGCGCCGCGGCGCGGCCGGCACTGGCGGCAGCGCCGGCTCGGCTGGTGGCGTGGCCAGTGGTGGCGTGGCGGGCGGTGCGAGCGGCCCGGGTGGTACGGCCGATGCCGCGACCGATCCCGCGAACGATCCCGGCAGCGATGCTGCCAGCGCTGACGGTGGCTCCGGCGGCGGGGGCGGTGGCGGTCGGCAGGCGTCGTCGTCGGCCCCGGGCGCGGCCGGGCATGCATCCTCGCAGGGGCGCGCGGGCAGCCGGCCGGCGGGGGCGGGGAGCCAAGCCCCGGCCGATCCGGCGACCGCGTTCGGCGAGGAGGTCGCGCACGATGGCGCATCGCCCGCCGCCCATGCCTACGACCCGCAGCGTCCGCACACCACCTGGATGGGCCAGTCGGAGGCGACCGCGGTCGCGGTCGACGAACAGAAAGCCTTCAACGAATTGCAGAAACTGCTCGCCGAGCGCCGCGTCGCGCAGGAGCGCGCGAATCCGGCGCCTCCGGGCGCGCGTGCCGAACAGGCGCTGCCCACGGCCGACCTGCTGCAGAGCCTCGGCCGCCTGGACGTCGAATCGCCCACCGGCGGCGCGCCGCCGACCATCGCCGACGTCAAGACCTCGCTGCTGGCCCAGGCGCGCCAGCGCTTCGGCAAGCCGGTCGCGCTCAGCCCCGCCGACAACGACACCTTCGACCTGCTCGGCCTGCTCTACAACCACCTGCAGCAGGAGATGCGCGGCGACGCGCCGGCCGCGGCGCTGATCAAGCGCCTGCAGGTCACCCTGCTGCGCGTCGCGCTGCAGGACCGCGCCTTCTTCGTCCGCCCCAACCACCCGGCGCGGCAACTGCTCAGCACAGTGTCGGACACCGCCGCGAAGTGGCTGGCCGACGACGACTTCGATCCCGCCCTGCTGGCGCCGCTGCAGGACGCGGTGACCCACGCGGTCAAGCAGTACGACGGCGCGAAGCTCGATGCCTTCGAGCAGAGCAACAAACAGCTGCAGGCGCACATCGATGCGCAGGCGCGTCGCGCCGAAACCCTGGAACGGCGCCACGTCGAAGCCGCGCGCGGCAAGGAAAAGCTCGAAGCGGCCAAGCTGCGCGTCGAACGGACGCTGGCCCAGCTGGCCGGCGAGCAGCCGCTGCCCAAGTTCAGCCGCGCACTGCTCAACCAGGCCTGGGCCGACGTGCTCACGCTCACCTGCCTGCGCCATGGCGAAGGCTCGGAAGAGTGGAACCGCCAGCTCGACGCCACCCGGCAGATCGTCGATGCCTGCACCGGGCAGGGTGTCGCCGACGGGCACGCCGCGCTCAAGACCCACGTCGAGAGCGCGCTCAAGCAGGTCGGCTACCACGACGAAGAGGCCGACGCGATCGCGCAGCGGCTGTCCAGCAGCGTCCGCGAGGACGAGGACGGCGAATCCCGCACCGAACTGACGATGAAGCTGCGCGCGCGCGTGCGCCTGGGCGAGGATGCGCAGAAGACGCGCAAGCCCGACCTGCCGTCGCGCTCGCCGCAGGAAGAGGCCTGCTACGAACAACTGCGCCTGCTGCCCTTCGGCACCTGGATCGAATTCGTCACCAACCAGCAGGGCGACGTGGTCCGTCGCCGCATGTCCTGGCACAGCTCGGTCACCGGCAACGCCCTGTTCGTCAACCAGCGCGGCCAGCGCGTCGGCGAACACTCGCTCGACAGCCTCGCGCGGATGATGGCGCGCGACCAGGTGCGCGTGGTCACCGCGCACCGCGCGCGCCTGCTCGATCGCGCCTGGAACGCCGCGCTCAGCGCCCTGCGCAGCCTCGCCGGGCGTCGCGACGACGACGCGCACGACGACGACATCGCGGTGCGTTCCGTCCCGGCCGCGCCGCACGGCCACGCGCCCGCGCACGACGACACCGCCATCCGTTCCGCGCCCGCCTCCGGGCACGCCGATCCGACTTCCAGGGGGCCCGCTGCATGAGCACGCGCGAACACCGGCGCTCTCCCCGCCGCAAGGTCACCGACACCATCCTCGTCAGCGACACCATGACCGAGGAGGTGGTCGGCCGCATCGGCAACCTGTCCGACGGCGGCATGCTGCTGATGGCCAGCCAGGCGCTCAACGACGATGCGCTGTACCAGTTCCGCTTCCGCCTGCCCGGCATGGAAGGCGCCGAACTCGAAGTCGGCGCGCACCTGCTGTGGAGCGACCGCGCCAGCACGCCGGGCCAGTTCTGGGCCGGCTTCCGCTTCATCTCGATGACCGACCACCACCGCGACCGCCTGCGCGACTGGGTCGACGCCCCCGGCGCCGCCTACGACTGATCGCGCGATCGCGTTCCGCTTCCCTGCGTCCGCCGCGAAGCGGACGCGCCCACGACCCATGCACGGCTCCGACATGTCCCACGACCTTTCCAGCACGCCCGCCCGCCTGTACGCCGCCCACCTCGACACCGTGCGTGCGCGCGCCGACGCCGCGCTCGCCCGCGGCGGTTTCGACCATCTCGTCGTGCCCAGCGGCACCCTGCATTACCAGGTCTTCGACGACCGCGATTACCCGTACGCGGTGAACCCGCACTTCAAGGCCTGGCTGCCGCTCACCAATACGCCGGGCAGCTGGCTGGTGCATACGCCCGGCGAGCGCCCGAAGCTGATCTTCCTGCAGCCGCACGACTACTGGCACGTGGTGCCGGAAGCGCCGAACGGCGACTGGGTCGAGCACTTCGACATCCAGGTCATCCGCAACGCCGACGACGCCAGGCAGCACCTGCCGCGCAACGCCGCGCGCTGCGCCATCCTCGGCGAAGCGCAGAGCGCGCTGGGCCAGTACGCCGCGTTCGCGCCGAACAACCCGCAGCCGGTGCTCGACTACCTGCACTATCACCGCGCCTTCAAGACGCCGTACGAAATCGCGATGATGCGCGAAGCCACGCGCGTCGCCGTGCGCGGCCACCGCGCCGCCGAACGCGCCTTCCGCGCCGGTGCCAGCGAATTCGGCATCCACCTGGCCTACTGCCAGGCCGCGCGCCAGGACGCCAACGACCTGCCGTACAACAACATCGTCTGCCTCAACGAACACGGCGCGGTGCTGCACTACACCGACCGCGACCGCCGCCCGCCCGCGCAGTCGCGCAGCTTCCTCATCGACGCCGGCGGCAGCCATCGCGGCTACGCCGCCGACATCACCCGCACCTACGCCGCCGCCGGCCACGACGAATTCCAGGCCATGATCGACGCCGTCGATGCCGCGCAGCGGCGCATGTGCGACCAGGTCCGCGACGGCACCGACTACAAGCAGATCCACCTCGACGCGCACCTCGCGCTCGCTGGCATCCTCCATGATTTCGGCGTCATTACCGTCTCCCCCGAAGCCGCCGTCGCCACCGGCGTCAGCAGCGCCTTCTTCCCGCACGGCATCGGCCACGGCATCGGCCTGCAGGTGCACGACGTCGCCGGCTTCGCCGCCTCCGATGCAGGCGGCACCATCGCCAAGCCCGACGGCCACCCCTACCTGCGCCTCACCCGCGTCCTCGCACCGGGCATGGTCGTCACCATCGAACCCGGCATTTACTTCATCGACATGCTGCTCGACGAACTCAAGGCGAAGGGGCAGGGCGACAGCGTGAACTGGGATGCCGTTGCACGCTTCAAGCCCTACGGCGGGATTCGCATCGAGGATGATGTGGTGTGCACGGAGGGTGCGCCGGAGAATCTTTCGCGGGATGGGTTTGGGGCTGGGTGATCGTTTCCAGTCTCGTGAGATTGATTCGATTCGTTTTGGTAGCCCGTTTCGCGGACAGCACAGAAAAAGGCTATGTTCTAGAGGCTCGAATGAAGCGGATCGCCGCTTTCTATGGTTTTTCTCAGGAGCAATGTGATGTGGGAGTTTGTAAAGGAAAATCAGTTTGTTGTTGGAGCTCTTTCTGGAAGCTTGGCTGCCTATTTGTTGGGCTTGCTTGTTTCATATTTTCGTAGAGAAAAGCGGTGGCTTGGATATTCGATCTCGGCTAGGCGTATTGCGCAAGGCGGCTTGGGGAAGTTGGCCTTAACTTATGATGGGGTTAATATTGATTGTGCTGATTCTTGTACGGTGATTTTTAGGAATATTGGGAATCGACCATTAAAATCGATTCCTGTGAAAATTATTCCTCATAAATCTGGAGTTATAATTGACCATGAATTGAAATTGCCGAAAGGCGCGAGCTTTGATGTGAATGCCGATGGTCAAGATTTCACTGTGAATGTCGATCTTCTAAATCCGGGTGAGGCTTTTACGGTTGGTCTAACGATTGTTGATGGCGTATCGCCGGATGCTGTTAATGTTGTTGCTCGTGCGGAATTATTGGAGGTGAGAGAGATTGGAATTCGGGCGGATACTGTGGATTTGATTGAAGCCATGGTGTCTGATTTTCCTTTTGGAAGAATTTATTTGGATTTGTTTAAGCTTGTAAGACGGATTTGAATCCGATCTTCGCCTGCCACGTTTTGTAACTCATAAGCTCGCAAACCGGGCTTGAGCCCTCCCTGCGCCCGCCCATGCTGGCGAAGCGTTTTGTAGGGCGGGCCCTAGGCCCGCCGATAACGAAGCGGGCATCTGCCAAAGGCGGCAATCTTGAAGGATTTTCTGACCCCGATTCGGGGTGTGTGCCGATAGCGGGTCCTCGCGATCGACGCGACGCTGGCGGCATGCCGAACTATCGTCGCGCCCGGGTGCCGGGCGGAACCTACTTCTTCACGTCAATCTTCTGGAGCGTCGCCGTCGTCTGCTGGTGGAGCGTGCGGATGAGCTGCGGGCGTCGTTCCGGGCGGCGCAGGCGGCAAGACCCTTCGAGATAATGGCCATCGTGGTGTTGCCCGATCACCTGCACTGCATCTGGCGCCTCCCGGACAATGATGCCGACAACGCCAATCGCTGGGCGCACATCAAGGCGGGCTTCTCTCGTCGACTGCCCAGGGATGAGTGGCGAACCGGACGACGCATCGTCAGCCGTGAGCGGGGCGTCTGGCAACGCCGTTACTGGGAGCATCTGATTCGCGATGACGAGGACATGCGTCGTCATGTCGATTACATTCATTGGAACCCGGTCAAGCATGGGCACGCAACGTGCGCGGCGGAGTGGCCGCATTCGTCCTTTCGAAGATGGGTCATGGCGGGTGCGTATCCGTTGGATTGGGCGATGCCTCCGCCGTCCGGATTCGCTTGATCACTGCGGCGGGCTTGAGCCCGCCCTACAAAGTCAAAAGCCTGCGCGGATCGAGTAAGAGGTGGCTACCGTTGTCGTCCCACGGTCGCATCGTGCTCGGCGCGTCAAGGTCGAGGCGAGTTGCTGCGCAAACCTTGACGCGCCTGCGCGCGATGCGGATTGGACTCGCCAACGGCGCCCACTCCGGGTGTCGGGCGAAACGGAGTCCCGTCATGTCCAAGCCGAAGCAGCAATTCCAGCCGTCCAATGTCCTGCTGGTCGAAGTCCCTCACCAGTTCATCGCGCTCTGCGAAGCCAGCGGCGCCAGCCCGCAGGCCGCGCTGCGCGGCATGGCCGCGATGGTCTGCGGGCTGCAATACGACGAAGACAACCGACTGGTGCCGATGGAAGGTGCCGCCGCGTGATGTTTCACCGGGCGCGGGTCATCCCCGCGCCCGGAATCCACGTGGATATGCCTCGGCGAACAACCTTGGTCGCAGCGGTGCGAAAAGCCGGTGCGATGAATCGCACCCTATCGCAGACCTTTGTTCGTCTGCGCGGAATGTGCAACGAATTCGTCGCCATCCGCAATCCTGCATCGTCATCCCGGCCCGGATTCGTGGCGACACCCATGTGGCTGCGCTAAGCTTGCGCTCGGGCATCGCCACTCCCGGCGATGCCCGGTTCGCATATCGGGGTGAAAGACGTTCCATGCAGACGGTCAAAGGGTCCTGCCATTGCGGTGCGGTTGAATTCGAAGTCGATCTGATCGATGGCCACGAGAACATCCGCCGTTGCAACTGCTCCATCTGCAGCCGCAAGGGCGCGATCATGGCGGGCGTGACCCTGGATCGCCTTCGTGTCACCCGGGGCGCGGACAAGCTGAGCCTCTACCAGTGGAACACCGGGATCGCCAAGCATTACTTCTGCAGTATCTGCGGCATCTACACGCATCATCAGCGTCGCAGCGTCCCGACCGAGTACGGCTACAACCTCGCCTGCATCGAAGGCATCGACCTGGCGACCATCGGCCCGATCGGCGCCAGCAACGGCGCTTCGCAGTCGCTGGTCGAGCCTTGATCCGTCGTTCGACGCGCCTTCGCTTTCTGCTCTTGGGCGTCCCACGTTCTGCGGTGCAGCGTCCATCGGAAGACACGTGTCGTACCGCGTGACCGATCATCTCTTCTACCTCCATCTCCCACCCGGCGCGCCGCTGCCCGACATCGGGCACCTGTCGCCATATCGCGCCGTGGTGATCATCGAGGCGCAGGTCCGCGCCGATTGGCAATGGAAGGTCAGCGACTGGCTGGTGCAGACGGGCTGCCTCTACATGATGGCCTGGGGCCATGACTGCACGACCTGGGACGATTCGGTGGATATCGCGAATCTCGAAGCCTTCGATTTCGAGGACGTTCCGGACGATCGATTCGTCTACACCACGTGGCACAACGACCAGACGCTGGGCGATGTGTTCGATTTCTGCAAGCGGCATACGAGGCATCCCGTGGTGGAATTGCCGCGAGTCGTGTTGTTGCATATCGCGGCGCAGGGCGATGAGGCGCGCATGCTTGAGGCCTACGCTGAAGCCTGATGGCAAGCGGCGGGGTTCGCTGCGCTGACCCCGGTCATGCCGGTCTTGCGGTTTGCGTTTGTCGCGCCCTTCGCGGTGCGCGTTTCTGGTCGGCATTGCCTGCATGATTTCTCGCGCGAGGGGATGCTTTGCGGGATCGGCCGCGACGGTAGTAGCATCCATGCTCGCGGACTCGGGTGGACGGGGGGGCATTTCAGCATCCAGGCCGAAGCCGGCGGAGCGGTCTGACTCAGGGGAGATGCCTCGTGCCACATGCGCCAGAATTGAACCTGCCTGCGCGCGTCTCGATCGCGGCGATGTTTGTGCTTGGTCTTCTCGGTGGCACGCTCGTCGTTGCCTATTCGGGCTTTGAGACGTCTCCTCGCCGTGGCGGCACACCCGTCTTCGTTCCGGCACCCGAGGCCTATTTCATCGCGGCCATCATGTACGCCATGTCCTGCCTCGCCATGCTCGCACTGCTGCGCAATCGAAACAGATCGCGGGCGTTGTCGGCGGCGGCCATCCTTGCGTATCCCGTGCTTGCATGGATCTTCGTCCAGGCTGTCGGTGCGCTCCGGTGATGCCGGGCGATCGCTCGCCCCTCGGGCTCGAACCGGTCCTGCTACGCTCGCTCCGCACCTCGTGATCGCAACCACCATCCCGACGCCTTGTCGTCAGTGGAACCATCAGGGCACATCAAGACCATGCACCCGATCACCATCCGACATCTCGAACCCGGCGATATCCCCGAGGTCCATGCCTTGTACGCATCGGAGCATGCGTATGCGGATACGCTGCAGCTCCCGTTCCAGCCGGTGGCGGCGTGGGAGAAGAAGCTGGCGTGCACGCATCCCGGCGCGGTCTGCCTGGTGGCGGTCCAGGGCAGCGAACTGGTGGGCCAATTGGGGCTTGAGGTCTTCCAGTCGCCGCGTCGGCGTCATGCGGCGACGTTCGGCATGGGCGTGAAAGCGTCCGCGCGGGGGCGTGGTGTCGGTTCCGCGCTGGTCGCGGCGGCGATCGATGTCTGCGAGCAATGGATGAACGTGTCGCGCATCGAGTTGGAGGTCTACACGGAGAATCACGCGGCGGTCGAGCTTTACAGGAAGCACGGCTTCGTCGTGGAAGGCACCTGCAGGCGCTACGCGTTCCGCGATGGTCGCTATGTGGATGCGCATCTGATGGCGAGGTTGCTCGGGGCGTAAGGCTCCGGTTCGCCCGGCTGCAATGCGATCGGATGCGGTGCGATGGTGGGCTTCGCTGCGCTCAGCGCCACCCTACGTCCGTGATTGCGGTTTGCGCCTGTCGCGTGACTCGCGGTGCGCGGTTTCGGCCATGACCTTGAACTGGCGTTCGCGCTTGAGCCACAGCTCGTGCGCGGCGCTTTCGGTGGCTTCGTCTTCCAGCGCGGTCTCGGGGATCTGGCCGAAGGCGATGCGCATGGGCGCGGCGTGCTGCGAGACGGCGTTCTGCATCGCGCCGAAGTACAGGGCGTTGTTGCCGTAGCGCTTGTTGACCTGGTCGAGCACGGCGCTCATCTCCTGGCTGCGGCGGCGTTCGGGGATGAGGTCGGCGGTGACGCTGCCGCGCGGTTCCAGGTTCACCAGCGTGACCGACACCGACAGCGGCGGGTGGCGTTTCGGGTTCCAGCGGCCGGAGGCGAGGGCGCGTTCCAGCGCTTCGAGTTCGTGGCCGAGCAGTTTCAGGAACGTGGGCGTGTCGTCGAGCGGGGCGAAGCTGAGGTCGCGCTCGAAGCGCTTGTCCATGCCGACGAAGCGCATGCGGATCGCCAGGCCGCCTGCGAGGAATTCCTCGTTGCGCAGGCGCATCGCCGCTTTCGCCAGCAGCTTGAACAGCACCGAACGCGCGCCGGCATAGGTGCGCAGTTCCGGGCCGAGCACGTGCGAATGCCCGACCGAGGCGCGCGGGCTTTCGCGGCGGGGCAGGTGGTGGCCGCGCAGCTGCAGCCAGTAGCGGTCGCCCTCGACGCTGCCCCAGGCGGCGCGCAGGTGGTCGCGCGTCGCGCTGCACAGCTGTTCGACGGTGTGGATGCCGGCGCGCCACAGGCGCTTTTCCATCGACGGCCCGATGCCGCAGAAGTCGCGCAGCTTCAGCTCGTGCAGCTTGTGCGGCAGGTCGGACAGCTCCAGCACCGTCAGTCCGTCGGGCTTGCGCATATCGGAGGCGGTCTTGGCGAGGAACTGGTTCGGCGCGATGCCGATCGAGCACTTGATCGCCTCGAAGCCGCGCTCGCGGATGGTCTGCTTGATGTTGTGGGCGATGGCCTCGGCGTTCTCGCGCCTGCGCTCGCGGCCGATCAGCCAGCACGGCACTTCGTCGATCGAGCCGGGCGTGTCGTGCGGGATGCAGTCGCCGATCGCGGCCATCAATTGGTGATGCACTTCGACGTAGCGCGCGGGACGCGCCTGGATCAGCACGATGTCCGGGCATTTCTCGCGCGCCTCGTACACCGGTGTGCCGGTCGACACGCCGAAAGCCTTGGCCTCGATGCTGGCGGCGATGCAGCAGGTACTCTCGGCCATCACCGGCACCACGCCGACCGGGCGGCCGCGCAGGCGCGGGTCGTCTTCCTGTTCGACCGAGGCGAAATACGAATTGAAGTCGACGAAGAGGCAGCGCAGGGTCACGGGGCGGCTCGCAGGAATACGACAGGTCTGCGGCATGTCCGCCCCAACGGGCATGCGGGTGTTCGGAGGATCGGTCTGGCGGGCCCGCTCGCCGGAACGGGCCTGACGGGGATTATGTCACCCCGGCTTTTGTAGGAGGGCCTTCAGGCCCGAGCTTTCGATGAGCGGACGAATCCGTCGAAAAGCTCGGGCCTGAAGGCCCTCCTACATATGGGAATCAACGGGTTACAGCACCACCGGCGGTTCGCCGCCGACGATCACCACATCGGCCGGGCGGCGCGCGAACAGGCCGACGCTGACCACGCCGGGGATCTGGTTCAGGTCGCGCTCCATGCCGACCGGGTCGGTGATCGCCAGGCCGTGCACGTCGAGGATCCAGTTGCCGTTGTCGGTGACCACGCCGTCTCGCCAGACCGGCTGGCCGCCGGTGATGCGGACGATCTCGCGGGCGACGAGGCTGCGCGCCATCGGGATGACTTCCACCGGCAGCGGGAAGCGGCCGAGGATGCCGACCTGCTTGCTCGGGTCGACGATGCAGACGAAGGTCTTGCTGGCCTCGGCGATGATTTTCTCGCGGGTCAGCGCGGCGCCACCGCCCTTGATCAGGCGCCGATGGCCGTCGCACTCGTCGGCACCGTCCACGTACAGCGACAGCGGGCCGGTGGCATTGAGGTCCTGCACCTCGATGCCGTGCGCGCGCAGGCGTTCGGTGCTCTGCTCGGAGCTGGACACGGCGGCCTTGATGCGGTCCTTGATGCGGGCGAGACCGTCGATGAAGTAGGCCACCGTGGAACCGGTGCCGACGCCGACGATCATGCCGTCTTCGACGTATTCGAGGGCCTTTTCCGCGGCCAGGCGTTTCATTTCGGACATGGGAGGATCATTCGAGGGAAAGAAGGGTCTTCCACTGCGCGGCGGTGACCGGCAGCACGGACAGGCGGTTGCCCTTGCGGATCAGCGCGAAGTCCTCGCCCAGCGCGTCGGCTTCGGCGCGGATGTCGTCGAGGGAGATCGGGCGCTTGAGCGTGCGCACGTAGCGTACGTCGACCAGGTCCCAGCGCGGTTGTTCGCGCGTGGCCTTTTCGTCGAAGTACTTCGACTTGCGGTCGAACTGGCTCGGGTCGGGGTAGGCGGTGGTGGCGACTTCGGCGATGCCGTAGATGCCGGGCACGGGGGCGTTGGAGTGATAGAACAGCACCCCGTCGCCGACCTGCATGCTGCGCATGAAATTGCGTGCCTGGTAGTTGCGCACGCCGGTCCAGGGTTCGACCTGGACGCGGGCGAGGTCGTCGATCGAGAAGTCGTCGGGTTCCGACTTCATCAGCCAATGGCGTTTGCGAGTGCTCATGCGACGTTCGGTGCGAAGAGATGGGTTCCGGCCTCGGTGCAGACCGCATCGAGCGCGACATCCCACGGCTCGGCGATTAGGGGCTCGGTGCGCTGCAGGGCGAAACCGGCGCCGACCAGCCATGGCGGCGCGGCGGTGTCGCGGCGGAAGGCGAGGCTGCGATCGTACCAGCCGCCGCCCATGCCCAGCCGCTGGCCGTGGTCGTCGAAACCGACGAGCGGGGCCACGATCAGGGCCATGGCCTCGGCGGGCAGCAATTCGGCGGTCTCGGGTTCGGGGATGCCGTAGCGGTTGGTCACCAGCGGTTCGCCCGCGCGCCAGGGCGCGAAGCACAACTGGCCGTCGTCATGCAGCACCGGCAGGCAGTAGCTCACGGCCGGCGGCAGGCGCAATTGCCAGACGTGCAGGGCGATCTCGCCGTCGCTGGCCCAGTAGCCGGCGACGTGCCCGGCCTGCGGCGCGAAGGGCAGCGCCAGCAGGCGTGCGGACAGGGCTTCGGCAGCGGCGATGCGCGCGGCGGCGGGCAGTTGCCGGCGGCGTTCGCGCAGCAGCGGGCGCAGGGTCCGGCGCTGGTCGGTGGCGAGGCTGGAGGTCATGGCGTGGTGCGGGGGACAGGACGCGCATTGTGCGTCATCCGCGACATCGATTCCAAAACACGATGGGTCATCAGGCCAGCCCAGCTTTTGTAGGAGGGCCTTCAGGCCCGAGCTTTTGAATGATCGGCAAAGATCCATGAAGAGCTCGGGCCTGAAGGCCCTCCTACAAAAGCAGGAGACCGAAAAGACAAAACCCGCGCCAAGGCGCGGGACACAAAGACAAAACCCGCGCCAAGGCGCGGGTTTCGGGCGACACGCGGCGAACCGCGCGTCGCGGGAAGAAATGCATCCTCCGCCATGCCGATGCTCGCGAAAACGACCTTGAACCCGGGGTTCAAGTGGGGACGCTTGGCTTCCATCGGGCTTCCCGCTGCGAGGCGGACATGCACACCCGGATTCCGTTGCGCCCCCGTGGTCGTATTTAAGGGCCAAGGCGAATGTTTTGCGCGCGCCGTCGATACACGGCAGAGGACGCCGGTGCAGTATAGATCGACGAAGACGAAGCGCAAGCGCCGCTGATCGTGTTGCGTTCAGCAGGAAAGCGCGAAGGCGTGTTCCACGCATGGAACCCTGCGAAATCGCGACGAAATGCGACCTATTCCGCGCCGAGCGCGTCGAGCTTGCGGTTCATGTCGGCGAGCGTGCGCACGATCTCGCGTTCGCGGGCCGATTGCTCGTTGCGCATCATTTCCAGTTCGTGCGCCAAGTTCAGCGCGGCGAGCACGGCGACACGATCGACCGCGGCCATGCGGTTGCTGCCGCGCACTTCGCGCATCTTGTTCTCGAGCATGCGCGCTGCGGCCAGCAGGCTCTCGCGCTGTTCGGGATCGACGCCGACGGTGTATTCGCGGTCGAGAATGCGGATGTTGACCGCTTCGCTCATGGAGACGGGCTCAGGTGTGCTGTTCGAGGGACTTCAGGCGCGCGATCATCGCTTCGACGCGGGAGCGGGCCTGCTCGTTCTTCGCCAGCAGCTGCGACCGGTCGTTCGCCAGCTGCTCCTGCTGCAGGCGCAGGCTGCGGTTTTCCTCGGCGAGGCGCTGGACGCGCTGGGCCAGGGTCTCGACCTTGGCGGCCAGGGCGCGCAGTTCGGCGATCATGTCGGGACCGGTTTCCATGGGGGCACGATAGGCAGCCGCCCGCCGGGGGTCAAGCGCGCCCGGCCGCGTCGTCTTCGGTGCCCGTGGAGACACCCGGCACCCAGGCCCGGATGAACGCCAGGCATTCGGCCGGCGGGGCCGGGCGCGACAGCCAGTGACCCTGGATCTCGTCGCAGCGGAAGTGGTCGAGGAAGCGCATCTGCGTCTCGGTCTCCACGCCTTCGGCGACCACGGTCAGGCCCAGCGAGTGGGCCATGGTGATGACCGTGGTGGTGATGGCGGTGTCGTCCGGGTCGCGGTTCAGGTCGGTGATGAAGGTCTTGTCGATCTTCAGCGTGGTGATCGGCAGGCGCTTGAGGTAGGCCAGCGAGGAGTAGCCGGTGCCGAAATCGTCGATCGCCAGCGACACCCCCATCTCGCGCAGGGCCTGCAGCTTGGCCGCGGCCTGCTCGGCGTTGGCCATCAGCACGCTTTCGGTGACTTCCAGCTCCAGCGCCTGTGGCGGCACGCCGGTATCGGCCAGCACGCTGCGCACGATCTCGGAGAAATCGCCCCGCAGCAACTGCAGCACCGACACGTTCACCGCGACATTGAGCGAGGTCATGCCGGCGTCGTGCCACTGGCGCAGGGTGCGGCAGGCCTCGCGCAGCACCCATTCGCCGATGCCCAGGATCAGGCCGCTTTCCTCGGCCAGCGGGATGAACTGGTTCGGCGGGATGTCGCCGTATTCCTCGCTGGTCCAGCGCAGCAGCGCTTCCACGCCGGTGATGCGCTGCGCCGCCAGCGACAGGCGCGGCTGGAACACCAGGCGCAGTTCGCCGCGGTCCAGCACCTTGTGCAGCGCACCCGACAGCTGGGCGCGGCGGCGGTTGGCCACGTCCATGCTGTCGTCGTAGCGGACGAAGGTGCGGCGGCCGGCGGCCTTGGCCTGGTACATCGCGGTGTCGGCCTGCTTGAGCAGTTCGGTCGGCACCTGGCCGTGGTCGGGATAGAGGCTGATGCCGATGGAAGGGGAAATGACCACTTCCTGGCGGTCGTCGAGCACCAGCGGCGCCTCGAAGGCCATGATGATCTCGCGGGCGACGTGGTCGGCCTGCGAAGCGTCGGCGAGGTTCTCCAGGACGACGGTGAACTCGTCGCCGCCGAGGCGCGCGACGGTCTGCTGTTCGCCCACGGTGTCCTGCAGGCGCATCGCGGTGGCGCGCAGGATGCGGTCGCCGGCGGTGTGGCCGAGCGAATCGTTGATGTCCTTGAACCGGTCCAGGTCGAGGAACAGCACGGCGATGTGGTGGTTCTGCCGGCGCGCGCGCACGATCGCGCGCGACAGCCGCTCCGAGAGCATCGCGCGGTTGGGCAGGTTGGTGAGGGTGTCGAAGTTGGCGAGGTAGCGCAGTTCCTGCTCGGCGCGCTTCTGCTGGGTGATGTCGGTGATCACGACGACGTACAGGCGCTGCTCGCCGGTGATGCCCTCGGTCGCGTTCGACTCGACCTGGCAGAGGAATTCCTGGCCGTTCTTGCGGCGCTGCCACATCTCGCCCGTCCAGTGGCCCTCGTTCGCCAGCTTCAGGCGCACCTTGTTGTAGAAGACGACGTCGTGGCGGGCGCTGTCGAGCAGGTTGGCGCCGTGGCCCAGCACTTCGCGCTCGGTGTAGCCGGTGGTGCGGGTGAAGGCGGGATTGATCGAGACGAAGTTGAAGTCGCGATCGAGCACCGCCACCGCTTCGTTCATGCTGTGCAGCACGGCGATGGCGATGCGCCGCTCGCGCTCGGCCTGGCGGATGCGGGTGACGTCGCGCGCGGTGCCGGCGATGCGCCGCGCGCGGCCGTCCGGCCCGGTCTCGACCACGCGGCCGCGGGCGCGGACCCACAGCCACTCGCCGTGGGAATCGAGCACGCGGTGTTCGGACAGGAAGATCTCGTTCTCGCCGCGCAGGTGGCGGCGCATGCGGTCCTCGACCAGGTTGCGGTCGTCGGGGTGGATGCGATGGTCGCTCTCGGTCATCGTCAGGACGCGCAACTCCGGCGCGACGCTGCGGGTATCGACCCACATCCGGTGCATGTGGCCGGTGCGCAGGTCGTAGTCCCAGTACTGTTCCGAGGAGGCCCACAGGGCGAGCTTGAGGCGTTCCTCGCGCTCGCGGAGCTGGTTGACGTGGTGCTTCTCGGCGCGCACGCGCCGCGTCCAGACGATCAGCAGCACCAGGCCGAGTACGGCCGCCAGCGCGAGCGGGGCGATGACTTGCAGTTCCGCGGGAAGCAGCACGCGGGCCTCGGGGCTGGAGACGGTGAAGGCGGCAGTCTATCAGGGCATCGGCGGCCACACGCCGGCCGGCCTTGGCCGATGGCGCTGCCGACGCCTGATAGACTTCCGGCGTCCCCGCTGTGCGAGCCCACGATGTCCGCTGCCCTGCCAAGTCCCCTCATGCCGGGCCTGTACGAAATCGAGGATGCGACCCGCGCCCTGGGCCTGGGCATCGGCGCCTCGGAACTGCATGGTGCCCTCTGCGGCTGGCTGGCCGGCGGCGGCAGCGACTCCCCGCGCTGGCTGGCGCAGGTGATGGCCGACGACAGCCTGGCCGCGCCGGTGGCCGATGGGCCGCTGGACCGCCTGCGTGCCGCCAGCGTGGCGCAGATGTCCGACCGCGACTTCGCCTTCGATCTGCTGGTGCCCGAGCCCGACGCGCCGCTGGGCGAGCGCAGCAGCGCCCTGTTCGACTGGTGCCGGGGCTTCCT
Organism: Lysobacter sp.; assembly: GCA_019634715.1. Taxonomy (GTDB): domain Bacteria; phylum Pseudomonadota; class Gammaproteobacteria; order Xanthomonadales; family Xanthomonadaceae; genus Lysobacter_I. The sequence goes on along the minus strand of JAHCAU010000013.1, from coordinate 78,534 downwards.
CGGCGGCTTCGGTCTGGCCGCCGGCCGCGAGCCGGCGCTCACGGAGGAAAGCCGCGAAGCCCTGGGCGACCTGGCCAGGCTGGCCGCCGCCGCGCCGCAGGAGGAGGGGGACGAGGAAGACGAGGCCGCGCTGGTCGAGATCGAGGAATTCGTCCGCGTCGCCGCCCTGCTGCTGCACGGCGACTGCGCCATGGCCGCGCAGCACCGCCGCCAGCTGCACTGAAGCAAGCCCGACGCCAGCCAGTCCGACCCCATCCGACGCCACCGAGCCCGACGCCGCCGATGAGCACCCACACCGGCATTTCTGCCCGCACCTACACCCGCCGCCGCCGCCAGCTGATGAACCTGGCCGGCGACGACGCCATCGTCATCGTGCCCTCCGCCCCGGAGCGCATCCGCAGCCGCGATGTCCATTACCCGTACCGCCAGGATTCCGACCTGTGGTACCTCACCGGTTTCGCCGAACCCGATGCGGTGCTGGTGCTGATTCCCGGACGCAAGCATGGCGAGACCCTGCTGTTCTGCCGCGAGCGCGATCCCGAGCGCGAAGGCTGGGACGGCCCGCGCGTCGGCCCGGAAGGCGCGGTCGACGCGCTGGGCATGGACGATGCCTATCCGATCGACGACCTCGACGAGATCCTGCCGGGCCTGCTCGAAGGCCGCAGCCGCGTGTACTACCACTTCGGCCGCGACACCGAGTTCGACCTCAAGCTGATCGGCTGGCTCAACCGCGTGCGCGCGCAGGTGCGCCTGGGCGCGCAGCCGCCGCACGAGTTCCTCGAACTGGGCCACCTGCTCGACGAGATGCGCCTGTTCAAGGACCGCGAGGAGCTGGCGCTGATGCAGCGCGCCGCCGACATCAGCGTCGAGGCGCACGTCGCCGCGATGCGCGCGGCGCGGCCGGGCATCCACGAATACGAACTGCAGGCCGAACTGGAGCGCGTGTTCCGTCGCCACGACGGCGTGCCGGCCTACTGCAGCATCATCGGTGCCGGCGACAACGCCTGCGTGCTGCACTACCGCGACAGCCGCGCGCAGGCGAAGGACGGCGACCTGGTGCTGATCGATGCCGGCGCCGAGTACCGGGGATATGCGGCGGACATCACCCGCACCTTCCCGGTCAACGGCCGTTTCACCGCCGCGCAGCGCGCGCTGCACGACCTGGTCTGCGACGCGCAGCGCGCGGCGCTGGCGCAGGCGCGTCCGGGCGTGCCCTACGAGGCCGGGCACAACGCCGCCGTCGAGACCCTCACCGAGGGCCTGCTGCGCCTGGGCCTGCTCAAGGGCACGCTGGAGAAGAACATCGCCAGCGGCGACTACAAGCGCTTCTACCGGCACAAGACCGGACACTGGCTGGGCCTGGACGTGCACGACGTCGGCGAATACCGGATCGAGGGCGAGTCGCGCCTGATCGAGCCGGACATGGTGTTCACCATCGAGCCCGGCCTGTACATCGACGCCGGCGACACCACGGTGGACGCGCAATGGCGCGGCATCGGCATCCGCATCGAGGACGACGTGCTGATCACCAAGGACGGCCACCAGGTGCTGACCGGCGCGCTGGCGCGCAGCGCGGACGAGGTCGAGGCGCTGATGGCGGAGCGGTGAAGTCCACCGAACTGCTGCCCTTTTCACCTTCCCCCGCGAGCGTGGGAAGGTGAAAAGCGGCATGCAACGAAGCCTTTGTTGTTGTAGGAGGGCCTTCAGGCCCGAGCTTTGTGACTCGCGCAAAAACCGGAAGAGCTCGGGCCTGAAGGCCCTCCTACAAAGCGCGGTTCCTGTAGCGGAGCTTGCTACGCTCATGATTTCCCGGCGCGATCGAGCGGAGCAAGCTCCGCTACGTGAAGCATCGTCCACTCAGACCGTGCTGCTTTCCGGACAGATGAACGGATACTCGCGGTCGTCGATGATCGGTTCGATCCCGAAAAAGTCGTTGAGTACCGATTCCGCCGTGCAGTACGCGCCTTCCACCCAGGCCTGGTCGTTCGAATAGGCTTCGCCGACGATGAAGATGTCGGCGTCCGCGCCGCCGGACAGCAGCGACGGCTTGCGGATCTTCCGCTGCACGTCGCCGATGTCGTAGTGCGGCGCCCATTCGTGGTAGCCGGCGTTGAACGGCGGCAGCGACCAGTCCATGTAGGCGGCATCCAGCGGCTCGGGCACCGCGCTGTAGTCCGCGTTCGGGCCGAAATGCAGCTCCGCGAGCATCTTGCGCAGCATCTTCACCATGCGCGGCGGCACCACGCGCGGGCCGTCCAGCGGCTGGGTGTCCTGCGAACTGGGAATCGTGCGGTTGCGGTTCGGGCCGAGCTCGAGTTCGCGCCAGAACGCGGTGTTGTCCTCGTCGTCGTAGCTGGCCAGGATGCCGTAAACGGGCTTTTTCTGGGCTTTCGGTGCGTTGTCTCCGAAGTACACCACCATGCGGATCGGCGAATTGCTGACGCTGGGGCCGATGGTGTCGTTGCGCGTGGCGGCGGCCAGCGCCTTGGTCTGCGCGATGCCCAGCGGCTGTTCGGTGATGTTCTCGATCGCCGCGACCATGTCCGCCACCGAGGTGTAGGGCACGTCGACCAGCGTGGCCATCGCTTTCAGCGCGTTCGCCGGGAACTTCTGCTTCTTCAGCGCGGCGATGTCCTCCGGCGTGATCGTGTAGCCGATGATCTTCGCCGGATACGCCGGGGGATTGTCGATGTCCGGCGCCCACCACGGCGCATCGAAGAACATGCCGACCTTGTACGAGGGCTGCATGATCGTCGCTTCGAGATACAGCGACACCTTGTCGTGGTTGAGCACGTCGACGGCGCCCTTCGGCGGTTCGCGGAAGCGCGTGGCCTGCGCGACCAGGTCGATCGCCGCGCGCGGCATCGCCATCCATGCGGCGTCGGCCTCGCGGGTGCCCGCGGCGATGTTCGGGTCGCTGCGATCGGCATAGGTGAAGACCGCCTCGCCGTCCTTCCACAGGATCGAATGCAGCCGCGTGTCCGGGTGGTAGCGGAACTCGATGCCCCTGGCCTTGGCCAGCTTCTCGATCTCGTCGAACAGCGCGTTGAACATGCCCGAGTAGCCGATCGACAGCGTGCGGTACTGGCTGCCGGGCGTGAACTCGTTGTTGATGTTGAACGAGACGCCGGCATGGGTGTTGATCACGTTCGAGCTGTAGCCGTTGCCGTCCGCGGCGTATTCGTAGCCTTCCTGGCCCAACTGGTCGTAGAGCAGGTTCCAGTAGCCGATGTCCTTGAGGTGGTCGCCCTTCTGGAACACGCTCGATGACGGCAGTTCGGCGGTGATCTCGCCGTCCTGGTAGAACCTGCACCAGTCGCGGCGCGTGAACTGGTCCCAGGGTTTGGTCGTCGCCAGGTCCTGCACCGTGTCGAAGCCCTGGTCGGGCGTGGTCGATGCGTCGAAATTGTTCGCGGCGTAGGGCGCGGGATTGTTCGAGCTGATGTCGTTCAGATAGAAATTGCGCGAACGCAGGTAGAACAGCTGGTCGCCGGTGACGTTGAAGGGCACCGAATACTTGTCGAGCCCGAGCAGCTCGATGGTCTTGGTCACCACGCGATGGCCCGGCGCGAGTCCGCCGTTCGGGTCGGGCGCGCCCTTGCCGGGATGCTGGTTCCAGAAGGAATAGCGCATGCCGCCCAGTTCGACGTAGGACTGGCCGGGATCGTTTCGGTAGTGCCAGGTGCAGATGCGCGCACCGGCGGCGCGGGTGCCGCGATGACGCTTGGAAAAGTCGTAACGGCCCCAGTCGTAGAGTTCGAGGACGTCGCCCTTGCGCAGTTGTTTCGACTGTCCTGCCTTGGTGGCCTTGCCCTGGAGCAGGCGCCAGGCGGTGTAGAGGCCGGCGGCGCCGGCGCCGAAGATCGAATAGGTCTTCCGTGTCATGGTCTGGTCGCTCCTGTCGCTGAAGGGAGAGGCGGTGAGGGAAAGGCCGTGCGGTTCATTCGATGCCGAGCCGGTACATCTGGCCAGGCAGGTCCTTCTGCGGAATGACGACTTCGACGAGGGTGGGGCGGTCGCGGATGCCCTTGATGCGCTTCAGCGCGGCGTTCAGTTCGCTGATGGTTTCCACGCGGATGCCTTCGGCGCCGAACGCCTTCGCCAGCGCGAGGTAATCCCACTTCGGCAGGATGTCGAAGGCGTCGAAGGTGTGCTGCGGGCCGGGGAGGAAAGCATCCATGTCCACGTAGACCTGTTCGATCGCGTAGACCTGGTTGCTCATCACGAAGATCACCGCATTGAGCTTGTTGCGCGCCAGCGTCGACAGCGACTGGCAGACCATCATGAAGCCGCCGTCGCCGGCCACGGTCCAGGCGCGCTTGCCGCTGCCCAGCTGCGCGCCGGATGCCGCGCCGGTCTCGAAGCCGATGCACTGCCACGCCGCGGACGACACGTAGCTGCCCTGTTTCAGTCCGTAGGCGTTCGTGGCGACGTACATCGAGCAGCTCACGCCGTAGGTCATCACGATGTCCTTCAGCATGTCCTGGTCGTGCAGGAATTTCATCGAATGCTGGAAGAAGCGGTTGTAGGTGATGACCTCCGGCCTGTCGTCGTAGAGCGGGTCGGAGTTCGACTTCCACGGTTCCGGGTATTTCGGCTGCGGCGGTGCCTTGGCCTTGATCGGGTAGCCCCTGGCGGCCTTGAAGCGGGCGAGCAGGGCTTCCATGAAGTCCCGCATCGTCACGTCGCCGTACTTGAAATAACCGGCGCGCACGCCGGCGGTGTCGGCCAGCACCATCTGCGCGTACTTGCCTTCGATCAGCGCCAGGTAATCGTCGGTGATGATCGAGCCCAGCGCCAGCACGCAATCCGAGGCATCGACCACCTGGCGCACGCTGTCGATCGATGCGGCGTCGGAATAGGTGCCGATGAACTTGTCGCCCTTTTCGTCGAGCACGGTCTTGCCGAGCGTGGTCGTGGTGTAGAGGAAGCCGCTGGCGTCGATGATCTTCTTCAGCAGGTCGGACAGGCCGAAGCGCAGCACTTCCACGCCGGCGAGGATCAGCGGAGACTTCGCGGCGGAGATCTGCGACCAGGCCTGGTCGACCGCGTTGCGCAGCGCGGCCTCCGGGCTGCGGATCACGCGCGGCTTCAGCGGGGTTTTCGGCGGTTTCGGGCAGGGTTGCCCCCAGACTTCCTTGTAGCAGGCGATGTAGACCGGACGGCTGTGGGTCAGCGCCTCGACCAGCAGGTCGTCGATCTGCTCGGGCGCGCCGACGTTCGTGGACAGCGTGATCGCCTTCACCGTGACGTTCTCGTAGACCTTGCGGTCCGCGTCGAGGTCGCCGGTGGAGTGGTGGTAGAGCACGTCGTACATGTCGGTGATGTCGCGCGCATCGGCGCCGGGCGTGGCGCTGATGACGACGATGGGGCTGCGCTCGACCCAGGCACCGGCGACTGCGTTCAGCGCGCTGAAGGTGCTCACGCCGAACTGCAGCGACACCGCCGAAAGGCCGCGCGTTCGGGCGTAGGCGTCGGCGGCGTAGGCGGCATCGAGCTCGTTGATCGCGCCGATGGTGCGGATGCCGTCGAAATGCTCCAGCGCCTGGGTGAAGTGCTTCACGTAGTCGCCGGGGATCTGGAAGACGTCGGTGACGTCCAGCTGTTTCAGGCGGGTGAGCAGGTAATCGGCGACGGTGAACGGCTGCCGCGTGGCGGCGCGGCCAGTGCTGCGGCGTGGACTGCGGCTCATGGCGATCTCCGGTTGCGAGGCGGTACGGAAAGCGGCGACGCGAACGCGCGCCGGGCATGCGTGCATGGACGGCCGGTACATGTGCAGTGGTGTGGATGCCGTGCGTTCATCGCGGGAGTCCCTTCTCCTGCCGGATGCGCATCCCCTGCGCGTTGACCGCTCCACGGTCGTCTCCGGCGCGGGCGAAGTCAAGCGCACCTGTCGGATGTTGCAGTGTCGATCGCGTCGCTGCAGTTCGTGCGCCGAATGCCTGAAATCAGGCATTTTTCCGCCGCGTCATCCCCGGGCGGCCATGCGTTCCGATGCGCCACTGATCCGGAACTGATCCCGGATTTTTCGCGGCAGCGGTGCTCGTGCCGCATTCTGCTTTTGTAGGAGGGCCTTCAGGCCCGAGCTCTTGAGCTCTTCCGCCCTTCGCGCAACCAAAAAGCTCGGGCCTGAAGGCCCTCCTACGGAAAGAGCCTCCCGGCGATGGCGCCTGGCGCGATCAGGGCGGCTGCCAGTTGTGCGTCGCGAAAGGCGCGGTCGACCGTGGCGAGGCGCAGGCCTCACCGACCGGAATGTGCGCTCATACCACCGGCGACCCGTCCGGGTCGCGATCGATCATCCACAGCCCGCCCCAGAGCTTGAGATCCAGTTCGTAGCCTTCGCGCTGCTTCGCGACGAGCCAGGCCGGTGCCTGTGCGCGCGGCACCGCATGGACGATGATGTCCTCGCCGTCGACGCCGCCGCCGTCGCCGACCTTCACCAGGTCGGTGGCGCGGACGAAGGCGATGCGTTCGTTGCTCATGCCCGAGGACGTGGGGCCGATCAGCAGCACCTCGACCTGCCGTGGCTCCCAGCCGGTCTCCTCGGCCAGTTCGCGCCGCGCCGCGCTCTCGAGCGTGTCCTCGAGGCCGTCGCCGTGGCTGAGGTCGCCGACCAGCCCGGCCGGCATCTCGATCGTGCGCGCGCCCAGCGGCACGCGGAACTGCTCGACGAACAGCACCTCGTCCTGCGGCGTGACCGCGATGATGATCACCGCCATGCCGTCGCTGCCGTGGGTGCGCTCGGCGTATTCCCACTGCCCGCGACGCTTCATGCGCAGCCATTTTCCTTCGTACAGGGTCTCGTCGCGATCGGTCATGCGGGCCTCAGAAATCGTCGGAAAGGGCGGGCGCGTGGGCGGCGAATTCCAGGCCGCCGATCGTGTACGCGCGGCGTCGGGTCATCGGCCCGAAGCGCAGCAGTTCGCACAGTGCGCCGAGGGCATCCGCGCCGGCGGTCTGCCGCGCGAAGCGCGGATGCGCGCCGTCCAGCGGCGCATCGCAGGCGATGGTGGTGAGCTGGCGGAACAGCAGGGCATTGTCGCGATGGTCGCGCAGCTTCGCCGCGGCCTGCGCGGCACCGCGGAAACGCAGGAACGGCACTTCGTCGATCCGGCGCAGCAGGCTGTCGAGGTCGCCGAAATGCGCGAGCAGCACCGCGGCGGTCTTCGCGCCGACCCCGGGCACGCCGGGGATGTTGTCGATGGCGTCGCCGCACAGCGCCAGGTAATCCGCGATCTGGTGCGCCTCCACGCCGTGGCGCGCCTTCACGCCATGCGCGCCCCAGCGCTGGTTGCGCGCGTAGTCCCACTGTTCGTCGCCGATGTGCAGCAGCTGCGAGAGATCCTTGTCGGCCGAGAGGATGATGCCGCGATGGCCGTCGCCGCGTGCGCGCACCAGTGCGCTGCCGATGAGGTCGTCGGCTTCGTAGTCGTGATGGCCGAGCACGGTCAGGCCCAGGGCCGCGCACAGCGCCTTGCAGTGCGCGAACTGGCGCTTCAGTTCTTCCGGCGCGGGATCGCGATTGGCCTTGTACGCCGGGTACAGCCGGTTGCGGAAACACGAGTCCAACGCTTCGTCGAAGGCGACCGCGATGTGCTGCGGGCGCTCGCGTTCGAGCACGTCGAACAGGAAGCGGGCGAAGCCCTGCACGGCATTGGTCGGCCAGCCGTCGCGGTCGCGGAACTCGTCCGGCATCGTGTGCCAGGCGCGGAAGACGTAGATGCTGGCGTCGATCAGGTAGACGGGCGCGGGCTGCGCGTCGCTGGCGCTCATGCGGCCGGGGTCCAGTCGGCGAGCAGCGCGGCCGGGTCGGGGCGTTCGCGCTCGGGGGCTTCGAGCAGGACCGTGCCGATGTGGATGAAGCCGGCGACGACCTCGTCCTCGCGCACGCCCAGGGCGTCGCGGATCACCGGGTCGTAGGCCGCCCAGCCGGTCAGCCACTGCGCGCCGAAGTCCATGGCCTGGGCCGCCTGGAGCAGGGCGAAGCAGACGCAGCCCGCGGTCAGCAGGCGTTCCTGGGCCGGGATCTTCTCGTCCGGACCCTGTTTCGCGATGACCGCGATGACGACCGGAGCGAAGGTGAAGCGCTGGCGGTCCTTCTCGACCACGCTGTCGGACGCCGTGGGGTCGCGTTCGCGGCTGCGCCGCGCGAGAATGGCCCCCAGAGCGTGACGGGCGTCGCCCTCGATCCGGAGGAAGCGGAAGGGCACGCGTTTGCCATGGTCGGGAACCCGCACGGCGGACTGCAGGATACGGAGCAGTTCGTCACGGTTCGGTCCCGGGCCGCTCAGCTGCCGGCTGGGTACCGACCGTCGGCTGTCGAGCGTTTGCAATCTTTGCTGCTGATGATTTGCGAGTCGGGTCACAGACGCCTCGGTACGGTTTGAAGGATCGTATCGTCCGGGTGGCCAGACGCCCCCATTCTCCCCCGAAATCCCCCCCGAGTACGACACCATGGATGACAACAGCCGGTACTTCCCGGGCCGCTCGCCCGTGTCGCGCCAGAGTCCTGAGAACATCTACGAGTCGCTGCGCCGAGATTCGGTGACGGCGCTGTCGGGCGTGCTGGCGGGTTTCTGGGGGGATATCGAAGAGCAGGTGCGCCTGGCGGCCATCGCCAGCCACGACAACCGGGCGATCTACGACGACCGGCTCGCCATCCGCCTGCTCAGCCAGCGCGCGCTGGAACTGGCCAACCGCTACCGCGAATCCCTCGAAAGCGCCTTCGACGCCTGGCGCAACCCGCGCCCGCGTCCGGTCGAGGGCAAGCGCATGAGCCTCATGTCCGAGGCCCAGCTCGAATCCCACCTGTCCGGCCAGCAGATCATCGAACTGCTGGAACACCAGCTGATGCATCCGCTGCAGCTGATGCACGATCGCCTCGACGCGCTGGCCACCTCGCTGGGCCTGCCGAAGCAGTCGCCCGAGGTCAACCCGCTGCGCCCGGATGTCGTGGTCAACGCGTTCGTCAAACTCTTTTCCGAAGACGACCTGACGCCCGAACTGCGTCGGTTGATCTTCCTCCAGCTCGAAAAGCGCCTGTCGAAGGCCCTGGTCGAACTCTACGCCAAGGTCAACGACCTCCTCGATGCCGGCTTCGTGCCGCGCGAGATGGCGCAGCCGGCGATGCCTCCGCAGCCGGCCCCGGCGTCCCGCGACGGCTGGACGCCCGATGGCGGCCTCGTCGAAGCCCGTCCGTCGCAACCGCAGTTCCCCGGCCAGGCGAGCCAGGGGCATGGCCAGGCGCCGCAGGCTTATGGCCAGCCATCACCGGGTTACGGCCAGCAGGCTCCGAATGCCGGTTGGGGCTACGACCAGCCGCCCATGCAAGGTCAGCCGATGCAAGGTCAGCCCATGCAGGGCATGCCGATGCAGGGCGCACCCATGCAAGGCGGCATGCACGCTGTGCCGATGCCCGGTCAGCCGCCCTTCGGCGCGCCGCCCGGCGGCGGCCTGCTGGGCGATGGCAGCGGCCGTCCCCTCCGTTATCGCGAATCCGTCCACCAGCAGCTCCGCGCCTGGCGCCAGACCGTGCTGCGTCCCGGCTCGCTTCCGCCGACGCCATCCTCGGTCGCCGGTGTGCGCGTGCTCGGTCCGCAGGAACTGCTGGGCATCGCCTCGATGCTGCAGGGCGACGACCCGGCGCCGTATGTCCGCTCCATCACCGGCGACGACCACCGTCCGCTGTCGGCGGTGATCCGCGACCAGATCGTCAGCGGCTCGCGCCAGCTCGGCTACGACCCGACCCAGACCCGTTTCAGCGAACTGGACGAGGACGCGATCGACCTCGTCGGCATCCTCCTGCAGACCCTCGCGCGCAGCCACGCCACGCTCACCCGTTCGCGTGCCCTGTACGGTCGCCTCGTCGGCCCCTACCTCAAGCTCGCCCTCGCCGACGACAGCCTGTTCGACCAGCGCACCCATCCCGGGCGCAAGCTGCTCGAAGTGCTGAGCGAAGCCTGCGACGGCAACACCGGCGAGTCGCCGCAGGACCAGCAGACCCTGACCCATGCCGAGCTGGCCGTGGATCGCGTGGTCGAGGAATACCGCGACGACAAGGCGATCTTCGAGATGGCCGCGTCCGAACTGCGCGACCACCTGGACAACCAGAAGCGCATGCGCGAGGTCGCCGAACAGCGTGCCGCCGAGGCCGTCGGCGGTCGCGAGCGCCTGTACCACGCGCGCCGCGCGGTCGACGAACTCGTCGCCTCGCGCCTGGCCGAGCGTCCGATCACCGACGGCATCGCCGAATTCCTCACCGGCCACTGGCGCCACCACCTGGTGCAGACCTGGCTGCGCGAGGGGCCGAGTTCGGCCCAGTACCTCTCGGCCGTGGCCATCGGCGAGAGCCTGATCCAGGCCGACGCCTACGCGATGCGCGCCGAGGGCGGCCGCGTCGCCGACAAGATCCTCGAACTGCAGGGGCCGCTGGGCCGCTGCTACGCGAGCTGCGGGCTGGATGCGGTCGCCGCGCGCGATTCGTTGTCGAAGATCGTCTCCGCGCTGGCCTTCCCGGATCGCGCGCGCATGCGCCACACCCTGCCGATCGACGACGACGCCACCGCGTCCGTCGAGCCGAACGATGCCGCCAACTGGGGCGGGTTGCGCGTGGTCGGCGGTACCGATTCGCTCGACTTCGATCCCGCGCTGGCCGCGCGCCTGCGCCGCCTGCGCGTGGGCCAGAACCTGCGCCTGATCGAGGAAGACGGCCAGGAAACCTCGGGCCGCATCGCCTGGGTCAGCCCGCTGACCTCGCGCTTCCTCATCGTCAACCGCCGCGGCATGCGCAAGCTGGTGGTGACGCCCGAGGAACTGGCCGCGCTGATCGGCAAGGGCCGCGTGGTCCTGCGTTCGTCGGAGGCGCCGTTCGACGAAGCGATGCGCCAGATGTGGCAGACCTTGAACCAGTCGCGCGCAGCGGTGAGCGGGATCGCCTGAGCGGTCGACTGGAAGAGACCGCCTGACCGGGCGACGACGCACGCGATGCAGCCATCGGGCCGCCGGCATTCTCGCCGGCGGCCTTTTCGTTTCCGGGTCGCGGCCATCGTGGGGGCGGGCCTTGCGGTTATGCGTTTTCGTTGTGACGCAATGGCGTCGCTGCAGGAGGGCGGTCATCGCAACCTGTTAGGATTGCTCCGGTCACCCAACGAAGGCGCTAGGAGTGCGGGCAATGGCGGAAGCGAGTGCAGATGCGGCGGCGAAGGTGATCATCGGTTCGGTGCGCGAAACCGCGCCCGGCGAGCGGCGCGTCGCGCTGACGCCCGAGACCTGCAGGAAACTCGTTGCCGCGGGTGCCACGGTGCGCATCGAGCGCGGCCTCGGCCAGGCCGCCCACCAGCCCGACAGCGCCTACGCCGATGCCGGCGCCGAACTGGTCGACAGCGCCGGGGCGGTGCTGGCGAATGCCGACATCGTCGCCTGCGTGCAGCCGCCTTCGCCCGCAGCCATCGGCACGATCAAGTCCGGTGCGGTGCTGGTCGGGATGCTGCAGCCGCAGGCCGACGCCGCACGCGGCGACGCCATCCAGGCGCGCGGCCTCGTCGCCTTCCCGCTGGAACGCCTGCCGCGCACCACCCGTGCCCAGGCCATGGACATCCTCAGCTCGCAGGCAGGCATGGCCGGCTACAAGGCCGTGCTGATCGCGGCGCAGCTCACGCCGAAATTCTTCCCGATGCTCACCACCGCCGCCGGCACCATCCGGCCGTCGAAGGTGCTCATCATCGGTGCCGGCGTGGCCGGCCTGCAGGCCGTGGCCACCGCCAAGCGCCTCGGCGCGCAGGTCGAGGGCTTCGACGTGCGCCCGGAAACCCGCGAGCAGATCGAATCGCTCGGCGGCAAATTCCTCGATCTGGGCGTCAGCGCTGCCGGCGAGGGCGGCTACGCCCGTCAGCTCACCGAAGAGGAGCGCGCCCTGCAGCAGCAGCGACTGGCCGACCACCTGAAGAACGTCGACGTCATCGTCTCCACCGCCGCCGTGCCCGGCCGCCCGGCGCCGAAGATCGTCAGCGCCGCGATGGTCGCCGGCATGAAGCCCGGCAGCGTGATCGTGGACCTCGCCGCCGAGACCGGCGGCAACTGCGAACTGACCCGCCCGGGCGAGACGATCGACCACGGCGGCGTCACCATCGCCGGTCCGCTCAACCTCGCCAGCAGCGGCGCCATGCACGCCAGCGACATGTTCGCGCGCAACGTCTTCAACTTCGTCTCGCTGCTGCTCGACAAGCAGGGCGCGCTGCAGTTCGACTGGAACGACGAACTGCTGGCCAAGACCGTGTGGCCGGAGCGCGCCGCGTCCTGAGCCGCAGCGGCGTCCTGACTCCCCCGCCCGCCGTTCGCCAGGGCAAGGGACGAGGGTTGCCTGCAGCCCTGGCCCGGCCTACCCTCGGAGCAGCCGGACCGGGCCGCGACGAGCGCCGGTCGATGCAGGAAAAGACCAGAAGGAGGCCGCGACATGCGTGAGTCATTCGAGGGGCAGGCAACGGACGCGCAGGACACCCGGGGCGCCCACGGCGTGACCCTGGCCGCGCCGGAGCGCGAGGGTCCCATGCTGCAGGCGCCGCAGAAGCAGCGCGAACTGGAGATGAGTCCGGGCGAGCGCGAGTTGTATGTCCGTGCGGTGCATCTGGTCCAGAACAAGGCGGGCCTGAGCGACGACGAGGCCCGCAAGGTCGCCACCGACGTGGTGCTGACCGCGCGCACCACGCCCGGCCTGTCGGAAAAGCCCGAATACATGGACGTGCGCAACGGCCACGTGATGCTGGCGCAGAAGATCGACAGGGAGCCGATCTTCAGCGGCTACGTGAACATCGAGCAGTCGAAGACCCAGAGCGAGCAGCAGGCGGCCGCGAAGATCGACCAGCACGATCGCGTGCTGCAGGAGCGCCAGGCCCGCGACGCCGAGCGCGAGGCCAAGCCGCTGGCGCAGGCCGTCGAGGACCGCGTCACCAACAGTTTCACCTTCTCGCGCTCGCTCTGACGCGGACTTTCGGTTCTGTCCGATACGACAACGGCGCCCTCGGGCGCCGTTGTCGTATCAGCTTGCGGACTTGCCGGTCATTGCCCGACCGATGCCGCAGCATCCGCTGGCGGTGCGGCCTTGAACGACGCCGGCGGATTCGCCGCCATCATCGCGTCGCGCGCGGCGCGGAACGGGTTGCCCGCGTACCAGTTCGGCCAGAGGCTGGTGTCGTGCACCAGGGCCAGGCCGACCTCGAACAGCGTCGCCAGGTCCTGCATCGTGCCGTCGAGCTTCCACGTCGCCGGGTCGTACTCGTCGTCCGGCTTGTGGTAGCGGTGCTCGTTGTAGTCCTTGCCGGCCGCTTCGCCCGCAGCGATGCCGCCTTCGAGCAGGTCGGTGCCGCCGTCGGCGTACAGCGCGGGCACGCCGGCCTTGGCGAAGTTGAAGTGATCCGAGCGGAAGTAGTAGCCGCCGGCCGGGTTCGATTCCTCCACCAGCGTGCGGCCCTGGCGTTCGGCGATCGGCTTGAGGATGTCCTCCAGTTCCGAATTGCCCTTGCCGACCACGGTCAGGTCGCGGGTGCGACCGGCCACGTTCATCGCATCGATGTTGATCACGCCGACGGTGCGGTCCAGCGGAATGCTCGGATGCGCGACGTAGTACTTCGAACCGAGCAGGCCCGATTCCTCCAGCGTCACCGCGGCGAACAGCACCGAACGCTTCGGCTGCGGCCCGCGGGCCATCGCTTCGGCGATTTCCAGGATGCCGGCCACGCCGGTCGCGTTGTCGACGGCGCCGTTGTAGATGTTGTCGCCGTCCTTGCCCTCGTGCTTGCCCAGGTGGTCCCAGTGCGCCATGTAGACCACGGCTTCCTCGGGACGCTCGCTGCCGGGCAGCAGGGCCAGCACGTTGCGCGATTCCTTCTCGGCGATCGTGCTCTTCAGGGTCACGCTGGCCTTCGCCGGCAGCGTCACCGGCTTGAAGCCGCGCTTGCCCGCCGCGGCGCGCATCGCATCGAGATCGAGTCCGGCATCGGCGAACAGCGCCTTGGCCTGCTCGCCGGTGATCCAGCCCTGCAGCGGCACGCGCGGCGCCGGGTCGTCGGCCGCACGCAGGTCGTACTGCGCGCCGGACCAGGAGTTCTTCACCACGTCCCAGCCGTAGGACGCGCCTTCGGTGTCGTGGATGATCAGCGCCGCTGCGGCGCCCTTGCGGCCGGCTTCCTCGAACTTGTAGGTCCAGCGGCCGTAGTAGGTCATCCGCTTGCCTTCGAAGAGGTTCGCATCCTTGCTGTGGAAGCCCGGGTCGTTGACGAACATGACCACGGTCTTGCCCTTCACGTCGACGCCCGCGTAGTCGTTCCACTTCTGCTCCGGCGCATCCACGCCGTAGCCGACGAACACCAGCTCGCTGCCGTCGATCTTCACCTCCTGTTGACCGGTACGGGTGCCGACCACCATGTCGGTGCCGAACGCCAGCGTGCGCGGCGTGCCCTTCACGTCGATCGTCATCGTCGTCGATTCGTCGGCGGTGGTTTCCATCATCGGCACCACCTGGAACCAGCTGTCGCCGTTGCCCGGTTTCAGGCCCATGCGCTCGAACTGCGCCTTCAGGTATGCGACGGTTTTTTCCTCGCCCGGCGTGCCCGGCGCGCGGCCCTCGAACTCGTCGGAGGCCAGCACGCGCACGTGCTCGGCGAAATCGGCGGGGTCGATCGCGTCCTTGAACGCGAAACCGGCGGGCTTGACGGCCTCCGCGGCCGGCTTGTTGGCAGTCGCGTCCTCGCCCTTGCAGGCGGTCAGCGCGGCGGCCGCGGCGAGGGACAACAACAGGATTCTGGGCAGGGGCTTGGGCAATGAGCGTGTCATCGTGCGGTCTCGGTGTTTCCTGACGAACGGAAGCGCCGAGTGTACGACGGGTGGGCGTGATCCCGCCCGGGACCGCTGTGCCGTTCGTGGCGAGGACGAAAGAGCCCCGGCAGTGCCGGGGCGGGGGAGGGAGCGACGAAACAGTGGGGCGTCGTCAATCCTTCGGCGCGGTCGGGCCGTCGTAGCGGACGGCGGTGGCGCCGGTGACCTGGCCGATGCGGGCGGTGTTGTGGACGTAGAGGTTCACCTCGCGCTTGAACACCAGCGGGCCTTCGACGACGGCGTTGGGGCCGATGATGATGCGCAGCTTGCGCTTCTTGGCGCTGACCGGCATCCAGTTGCTGGTCGGCTTTTCGACGGTGATGCCGCCGCGCACGTGCGAGCCGACGCCGACGGTGATGTCGCCGTTCACGGTGCTGATGCCGCCGCCGACCTTGGTATCGACCAGGCCGATCGCGCCGTTCACGGTTTCCACATCCTTGGCGATGCTGCCGCCGCGGTCGACGAACACGCTGCCGTTGACGGTTTCGATGTCGCCGACCTGGCTGCCGGCGCCGAGGCGGATGCTGCCGTTCACGGTCTGCACGCGGTCGGCGCTGACGCGCTCGTCGCCGCGGATGCTGCCGTTGACGGTCTCGGCGTTGCCGATGCTGGCGCCGGTTTCGAGGTGGATGCTGCCGTTGACGGTGGTGGCGTCGCTGGCCTTGGCGCCGGCTTCCACCCGGATGCTGCCGTTGACCGTGGTCAGGTCGCCGTAGGTCTGGCCGGCGTGCGCGGTGATGCTGCCCATGACCTTGTCGACATCGTTCTTGCCGGCCATGGCGGCGGCCGGGAGCAGGGCGGCGAGCGCGAGGGCCAGGGCGCCGGCACGGGCGGTCGTGGTCGGGAGACGGAGCTTGAGCATGGGGGGCCTCTTCGGTGGACGGGCGATGCGCCTGTTGGGACCCAGCATGCAGGGCCTTCGCTACAATCGCATCTGTCCGAAGTCACTGCCCCGAAGGTCACATGCCCGACGTTGCCCGCTCCGAGTCCGCGGCTCCAAAGCCGGTTGTCCTGATGATCCTGGACGGCTGGGGCCATCGCGAGGACCCCAGCGACAATGCCCTGGCCCTGGCCGAGCTGCCGAACTGGCGGCGCCTGTGGAACGGCGCGCCGCACACCCTCATCCACACCGAGGGCCGCCACGTGGGCCTGCCGGACGGGCAGATGGGCAATTCCGAGGTCGGCCACATGAACCTCGGCGCCGGCCGCATCGTCTATCAGGACCTGACCCGCATCGATGCGGCGATCGAGGACGGCAGCTTCTTCGCCAATGCCGAACTCCGCGCGGCCTGCGCCGCCGCGAAGGCCACCGGCGGCACGCTGCACGTGATGGGCCTGCTTTCGCCAGGCGGCGTGCACAGCCACGAGCAGCACATCTTCGCGATGCTCGACCTCGCCGCGCGGGAAGGCGTGGCCCGGGTCGCGGTGCATGCCTTCCTCGACGGCCGCGACATGCCGCCGAGATCCGCCGAGCCCAGCCTGCGCGCGCTGCAGGCGAAGTGCGACGCGCTGGGCAACGCCCGCATCGCCAGCGTCGGCGGCCGCTATTTCGCGATGGACCGCGACAGACGCTGGGACCGCATGCAGCGCGCCTGGGACAGCATCGTCGAGGCGAAGGCGGACCACCATGCCGCCGATGCTTTGACCGCACTCGCCGAAGCCTATGCGCGCGGCGAGAACGACGAATTCGTCGCGCCGACGGTCATCGACGGCGGCGCTACCCATGAGGTCCGCTCGATGGCCGACGGCGATGCCATCGTGTTCATGAATTTCCGCGCCGACCGCGCACGCCAGCTCACGGCGGCCTTCGTCGATCCCGGTTTCGACGGTTTCGCGGCGCGTCGCCCGGCGCTGTCGCGCTTCGTCTGCCTGAGCGAGTACGACGCGAAGCTGCCGGCGGCGGTGGCCTACCCGCCGGACGACCTGCGCAACACCCTCGGCGAGGTGCTGGCCGAACGCGGCCTGAGCCAGCTGCGCATCGCCGAGACCGAGAAATACGCGCACGTCACCTTCTTCTTCAGCGGCGGACGCGAAGACCTCTACCCGGGCGAGGAGCGCATCCTCGTGCCCAGCCCGAAGGTCGCGACCTACGACCTGCAGCCGGAGATGAGCTGTCCGGAAGTGACCGCGAAGCTGGTCGAGGCGATCGCCTCGGGCCGCATCGACGTGGCGATCTGCAACATCGCCAACCCGGACATGGTCGGCCACACCGGCGACCTGCAGGCGGCGATCAAGGCCGCCGAGGCGGTGGACGTGGCGATCGGCGCGGTCGAGGCTGCCGTGCGCGCGTCCGGCGGCGCGCTGCTGATCACCGCCGACCACGGCAACCTGGAAATGATGCGCGACCCCGAGACCGGGCAGCCGCACACCGCGCACACCGTCGGCCCGGTGCCCTTCGTCTATGTGGGCGCACGCGCGGCGAGCCTGCGCGCGGGCGGCGCGCTGCGCGACGTGGCGCCGACGATCCTCGACCTGCTCGGCATCGATCCACCGGGCGACATGACCGGCCGCTCGCTGCTGGTCGCCGGATGACGGGCGCCGGATGATCGCGACCCTGCTTCGTCTGACGTGCTTCGCGCTGCTGCTGGCGCTGGCCGCGCCGCTGGCCGCGCGCCAGTCCGGCCCGGAGGCGCAGCGCCAGCTCGACAAGGTGCGTCGCGAGCTCAACGAGGTCGCCGCCGAGCGGCGTCGGCTGGAAGGCCAGCGCGGCGCCGCCAGCCGCGCGCTGCGCGCGGTCGACGAGCGTGTCGCCAGTTCCAGTCGCGCCCTGCACGAGGCCGAGGCGCAGCTGGCGCGCGAGCAGGCCGCCTACGAACAACTGATCGAGCGCCGCGAGGGACTGCGCGCACAGCATGCGGCGCAGCGTCGCGAACTGGCCACCCTGCTGCGCGCGGCCTACGCCCAGGGCGGGCACGCACCGCTGAAGCTGGCCCTGGCGCAGGACCGTGTCGCCGACAGCCAGCGACAGCTCGCGTACTACGGCTACCTGCAGCGCCAGCGCGTGCAGCGCGCGGCGGCGCTGACCGCGGAGTTGCAGGAACTCGATCGCGTCGAAGCGCAGCTCCTCGCGCGTCGCACCGCACTGGACACCGCACGCGCGCAGCAGCGCACGCAACTGGCGAATCTCGACCGTGACCGCAAGGCGCGTGCGGTCACGCTGAGCGAACTCGAACAGCGCTACCGCGACCGCCAGGCGCGCGAGGATGCATTGGGCAGCGATGCCAAGGCCTTGCAATCGGTGGTCGCGCGCCTGCGCGCCGCCGCCGAGAAGGCCGCCGCCGAGCGCCTGGCGGCGGAACGTGCCGAAAAGGCGCGGGCCGAGAAGGCGCGACAGGCCGCCGCCGCGAAGCCCGGCGCGCGCACGCCTGCCGAACGCAAGCCGCCGCGCCAGGTCGCCAGTGCCGCGCCGGTGCGCGTCGGCGGCGCCGGCTGGCCGCTGTCGGGCAGCCTGCTCGCCGGCTACGGCGGGCGCATGCCCGATGGTCGCGCCAGCCATGGGCTGCTGATCTCGGCCGGCATGGGCAGCCCGGTGCGCGCGGTCGCCGACGGCAGTGTGGTCTTCGCCGAATGGATGACCGGCTACGGCCTGATCCTGATCGTCGACCACGGCAATGGCTATCTCAGCCTGTACGCGCACAACGAATCGCTGCTCAAGGACGTCGGTGCGGCGGTCAAGCGCGGCGATGCCGTGGCGCGGGTCGGCAATTCCGGCGGCCTGGCGCAGCCGGCGCTGTATTTCGAACTGCGCCGCAACGGCCAACCGGTGGACCCGGCGATATGGATGGGGCGTCGCTGACGTCCGTTCGCGCCGGTGGTGTCGCGCGGAGACGGTGCGTGCGAGGCATAGATCGATGCGTTCGCAATGCGCGGCGCGATAGTTTCCGCCGATGAGCGATGCCTGCGCGCAACGCCCTCATCTTCCACGAGACGCGCGCATGGCATCACTGTCAGAAATGACATGTTGTGACGCATTCGAAACGCGCGCTTAGATAGACGCAAGCCATCGTTCGCGCAGCCATCCTGCGGGCCATGCGGTCCGCGATGGGCAGAGCGGCCACGCGCGGACGCAAGCCCCGGTCGCACGGGACCACCGCATGTGTCGCATCCGATCGCGGATGTGCGGTTGCCCCTGCACCCGGTTCGACCGGCACGGGTCAGGAGACGCGAATGGGACGTCGGGAAAGGACGGTCACCGCGATGGGCTTGCCCGCAAGGGACGAGGCCGAGCTCAGGCGATTGCTGGAGATCGTCGCCGGCCTCACGCGCGCGCACTGGAGCTTCCTCGACGCCATCGATGCCGATGTCGCCTTCTGCGAGCCGCGCTCGGCGCTGGCGCGCGTCTACCTGCACCACCGCAACGTGCCGGGTGTCCCGGTCTGCATCGCGCTCGGCGCTGGCGGCGAGGACCTGCCCTGGCCGCATCGCGTCCCGCTGCCGCTGGATCCATCGCGCCTGCAGGCGGTGCTGGACCGCATCGATGCCCTCGAGGCCGGCGCCATCGCCGAGGCCGGCGACGACGCGGATGCGACGGCTCTGGACCCGGATGCCGGCACGCAGGCCGCCGAGGTCGAGGTGGCGCCCCCCACCGCGTCCGCCATCGCGCTCATGACCGACCCGGCCTCGCCCGAAGGCGTGGCGATGGACATCGATCGTGGCGAAGTGGTCGATTTCGGGCGGGATTTCATCGAGGCCGCCTGCGCCGTGCAGGCGCGCATGCGCGACGAGGCCGCAGGCGCGGTGTGGCGTTTCGAGTGGGGCGGCCGTGCCTTCGACGTGTTCTTCCCCGAACGCGCGTATCGCTACGACGGCGATGCCAGCACCGACATGCTCATGGCGATGGGTGTGAGCATGCCGGTGGGTCCTGCGCGGCGGCTGGGGCCGGCGGAGGCGGTGAGCGCGCGCCATGTCGGCCACCAGAAGCCGCTGGATCCGCTGCTGTGGCGCATCGGCCTGCACATGCCGCCGCGTGCGGCGATGCCATGGACCGCGCCCGGCATCCGCGTACGCCTGCGTCGCTGGCCCGATTTCGGCCATCTCGGCGCGCATCGCCCGCATTTCGCGATCGCCGCGCACATGAGCCGCAGCGCATGGGCCGCCGACGACCTGGCCCGCGCCAGCGGCCAGGACCTCGCGGACGTGCATGCCTTCCTCAACGCCTGCGGGCTGTGCGGCCTGCTCGAGATCGAGCAGGGCGCACAGCCGGCGCCGCCGCCGGAACCGCCGCAGCGGGTGTCCGGCCTGTTCCGCCGCCTGCGCGATGCGCTGGGCATTGGCGCATGAAGGCCCGCGCATGAGCACCGACGCATGAGCATGGACACCGACCGCATGGGCCAGCCGCGCGAATACAAACTCCTGTTCACCGGCAGCATGGGCGCGGGCAAGACCACCGCCATCGCCGCGATCAGCCAGGTGCCGCCGGTCCGAACCGATGTCGCCAACACCGACCTCGGCACCTTCGACAAGACCACCACCACCGCAGCGATGGACTACGGCGAGCTGACCCTGGAAGGCGGCGATCGCCTGCGCCTGTACGGCACGCCGGGCCAGGCGCGCTTCGATTTCATGTGGAAGATCCTCGGCCGCGGCGCGCTGGGCGTGGTGGTGCTGGTCGACAACAGCCGGCCCGATCCGCTGGACGACCTGCGCACCTACCTCGGCGCCTTCGCCGATGTGGCGCGCGGCGCGCGCGCGGTGGTCGGCATCGGTCGCGCCGAATCGCATCCATCGCCGGACATCGCGCAGTTCCACGCGGTGGCCGAGTCGCTGGGGCTGCAGGTGCCGATCCTCTCGGTCGACGTGCGCCGCCGCGAGGACGTCCTGCTGCTGCTCGACATCCTGTTCCACCAGGTCGAGGCGCAGGCGCCGGCGATCGACGACTTCGCGATCGACGACATCGCCATCGACGACATCCGGGGGGGAATGGCATGAGCGAGACGATGGGCGCGCCGGGACGCACCGAGCGTGCGATGTGCCAGAAGCACGTCGAGCAACTGCTGTCGACGGCGCCGGGCGTGATCGGCGTGCTGGTATGCAGCATCGACGGATTCGAGGTGGCATCGCGCCTGCGGCCGCCGCTGACCGCCGAACGCCTGTCGGCGATGACCAGTTCGCAGCTGGCGCTGTGCGAAGCCCTGTGCGGCGAAACCGGCGTCGGTCCCTGTCGCAACGTGGTGATCGAGGCCGAGGCCGGGCGCCTGCTGATGCTGAGCGTGCCCGCGCAGCGTCGGCGCATGCTGCTGACCGTGCTGTGCGAACACGACAGCGTGCTGGGGTCCGTGCTGTGGGCGGCGCGATCCTGCGCGCAGGACATCGGCCGGCGCCTCGACGACCGGCTCTGAACCCGAGCGTCCGCCGGTGGCGGCCGCGAGCGGTATCGCTGCAACCTGGACTCCAACAACCGAGGAGAAACGGACATGGCTGGATTGAAGGAATCGATGTCGGAAGTGATGTCGGTCGACGGCGCGATGGCGGTCGCGGTCGTCGACAGCAACAGCGGCATGATGCTGGGCTCGGAAGGCACGGGCGTCGACCTGGACGTCGCCGCCGCCGGCAACACCGAGGTCGTCCGCGCGAAGATGAAGACGATGAAGGCGTTGAAACTGAACGACGAGATCGAGGACATCCTGATCTCGCTGGGACGCCAGTACCACATCATCCGCCCGGTCGCGAGCAAGCCGGGGCTGTTCTTCTACGTCGTGCTCGACCGCAACAAGGCCAACCTGGCCATGGCGCGGCGCAAGGTGCTCGACGTCGAGAGCGGTCTGGTAATCTGACCCGTCGAAGGACGCGTCGGGCGGCATCGCCGCCCGACGGCCCGGTCCGGGGGCGCCATCCGGGCGCGCGATGCGAACGCGCAGCCTGAACGCGTGGCCTGAACTTGCGGCCTTCGAACCGGGTCAGACCCGGCGCGGGTCCGGCGTGGCCGGGCACGCCAGATCGAACCAGCCAGCCGGAGCCCGCATGTCGTCAGTCTTCTTCGCGATCCCGTCCCGCACGCGCATCGCCGTCGCCCGCCCCGGGGTTCTGGCCGTGTGGCTCGTGACGCTGCTGGCCGCGAGCCTCGCCGCGCAGGCGCAGGACCCCGCACCGCCAGGCGGCGCGAAGGCTGCCGACACCAGACAGGCCGAGGACGAGCGGGCCGACGGCAAGCAGGCTGGCGCGAAGCCCGACAGCCAGGTGCCGCTGGAAGAGATCCGCCGCTACGTCACCGTCTACAACACGGTCAAGCAGGCCTACGTCGAACCGGTGGACGACCGCAAGCTGATGCAGTCGGCGATCCGCGGCCTGCTGCTCGACCTCGATCCGCACAGCGCCTACCTCGTGCGCAGCGACGCGCAGTCGCTCGAAGAGGACAGCAGCGGGGCCTACGACGGCATCGGCGTCGACGTGCAGGTCCAGCCCGACGGCACCATCCTGGTGATCGCGCCGATCGACGACACCCCGGCCGCGCGCGCGGGCGTGCGCCCCGGCGACCTGATCATCGCCATCGATGGCAAGCCGCTCACGCCCGAATCGCTCGGCGACAACCCGCTGCGTGGCGAACCCGGCAGCAGCACCGTGCTGAGCGTGCAGCGTGAAGGCCAGGCCAAGCCGCTCGACATCACCGTCAAGCGCGAGACCATCCGCATCAGCAGCGTGCGCGGGCGCATGCTCGAACCGGGCTACGGCTACATCCGCATTAGCGCCTTCCAGGCCGATACCGCCAACGACTTCGTGCGCCAGCTCGACGAACTGTCCGCACAGGCCGGCGCCGACAAGCGCCTGCGCGGCCTGGTGCTCGACCTGCGCAGCAATCCCGGCGGCCTGCTGACCGCCGCCGTGCAGATCGCCGACGAACTGCTCGAGAAGGGCGGCATCGTCAGCACGCGCGGTCGCAATCCGGTCGTCGACACGGTGTTCAACGCCACCGCCGGCGACCGCCTGCGCGGCGCACCGGTCGTGGTGCTGGTGGACGCCGGCTCGGCCAGCGCCTCGGAAGTGCTGGCCGCCGCATTGCGCGACAACGGCCGTGCGCGCGTGGTCGGCAGCCGCACCTTCGGCAAGGGTTCGGTGCAGACCGTGCTGCCGCTGGACAACGGCGACGCGGTCAAGCTCACCACCGCGCGTTATTACACCCCCAATGGCCGTTCGATCCAGGCGCGCGGCATCGATCCCGACATCGTGCTCAAGCCCGAAGGCGCACGCAGCGCCGGGCGCTATTCCGAATCGGCGCTGCCCGGCCACCTGCGCGGCGACCAGGAAGCCGCGGGGCAGGGCGTCGGCGACGTGCTCGACGGCGACGCCCCGATCACCGCCGCGCTCGGCGTGCTCAAGACGCAGGGCAACAAGCCGCTGGCCGCAAGCGCGAAGCCCTGAGCGCCGGTGTTTTCGTAGGAGGGCCTTCAGGCCCGAGCTTTTTCTCACGAACAACAACCACGCGGGCAAAGCCGACACCAAAGCAAGAGCTCGGGCCTGAAGGCCCTCCTACACAAGCAAGAGCTCATGCGGCACGTGTCCCGTCGCTTATGGGTCATCGATCAGTTGTGCTGCGCATCGCATGGGCCGCAAGTCACGCATGACTTTCGACCCGATGACCATCGGCCTGCGCAACACAGGGACACGTTCATCTAGCATCCGCCGGTCGGTCCGCGCGTCGCGGGCCCAGGGATCGGGGGTTTTCCATGCTATCCATTCGCGAGCTGTGCAAGACCTACGCCAATGGCGTCCGTGCGCTCGACCACGTCACGCTCGACATCCCGCGCGGGATGTTCGGCTTGCTCGGCCCCAACGGCGCGGGAAAATCCTCGCTGATGCGCACGCTGGCCACGCTGCAGGAGGCCGACGGCGGCAGCGTCACGTTCGACGATGGCAAAGGCGGCAGCATCGACGTGCTGCGCGACAAGGACGCGGTGCGCCGGCAGCTCGGCTACCTGCCGCAGGACTTCGGCGTGTATCCGAAGGTCAGCGCGCTGGACCTGCTCGAACACTTCGCCGTGCTCAAGGGCCTGACCGACCGCAAGCAGCGACGCGAAGTCGTCGATGGCCTGCTGCAGCAGGTCAATCTGTGGGACGCGCGCAAGCGCCACCTCGGCGGTTTCTCCGGCGGCATGCGCCAGCGCTTCGGCATCGCGCAGGCGCTGCTGGGCAGCCCGCGCCTGGTGATCGTCGACGAACCCACCG
Organism: Lysobacter sp.; assembly: GCA_019634715.1. Lineage (GTDB taxonomy): Bacteria > Pseudomonadota > Gammaproteobacteria > Xanthomonadales > Xanthomonadaceae > Lysobacter_I. The sequence continues at coordinate 54,507 of JAHCAU010000013.1, read as the reverse complement.
CCGGTCTCGATCCCGAGGAGCGCAACCGCTTCCTCAACCTGCTCGCCGAGATCGGTGAGAACGTCGCGGTGATCCTGTCCACGCACATCGTCGAGGATGTGACCGACCTGTGCCCGAACATGGCGATCATGAACAAGGGCAAGGTGCTGCTGACCGGCAGGCCCGCCGACGCCATCGCCGCGCTGGAGGACCGCGTCTGGCGCAAGGTGGTCGCGAAGGACGCGCTGCCGCATTACGAGAAGAATTTCACGCTGCTGTCGACGCGCCTGGTCGGCGGCGAGCCGGTGATCCATATCCACAGCGACGTCCCGCCGGGCGACGGCTTCGAACGCGTGGCCCCGGACCTGGAAGACGTGTACTTCCAGCGCCTGCGCCAGCACGCCAAGGTCGCCTGAGGAGCTTCTCATGTTCGAATTCTTCCGCTTCGAGCTGCGCCAGCAGCTCAGGTCGCCGCTGCTGTGGCTGATGGGTCTGCTGTTCGCCGCGCTGGGCTTCTTCGGCCTGACCACCGATGCCGTGCAGATCGGCGGCGCCATCGGCAACGTCCACCGCAACGCGCCGGTGGTGATCGTCCAGTACCTGAGCATCTTCTCGCTGTTCGGCATGCTGTTCGTGGCGATGGCCGTGAACGGCGCGCTGCTGCGCGACCACGAGCAGGGCATGGCCGACCTGATCTTCGCCAGCCCGATCCGTCGCCGCGACTACGTCGGCGGGCGCATGGCGGCGGCCGTCTTCGCCAGCCTGTGCGTCTATGGCGTGATCGCGCTCGGCCTGTTCGTCGCGCAGTTCATGCCCTGGCTGGAGCCGCAGCGGCTCGGCCCGGCCACCGCGGTGCCGCATCTGTGGGCGCTGGGCGTGATCGTGCTGCCGAACCTGGTGTTCATGGCCGCGCTGCTGTCGCTGCTGGCGATCCTCACCCGCAGCGTGCTCTGGGTGTACGTCGGCGTGCTCGGCTTCATCATCCTCTACATCGTCAGCGGCGTGCTGATGCGCGACCTCGACAACGTCTGGGCCGCCGTGCTCGCCGAGCCGCTCGGCATCCGCGCGTTCAGCCGCACGATCCGCTACTGGGCCGCCGAACAGCGCAACACCGACGTGCCGGCCATCGCGGGCTACATCCTCGCCAACCGCGCGCTGTGGCTGGGCATCGGCCTGGTGCTGGCCGGCGCGTGCTTCGCGCTGTTTCGCACCGAACGCAGCGGCACCGGCCGCGGTCTGCGCCGCGCCAGGAAGATGCCGGCAGCCGTGGCCGAAGCCGTGCCGACGCTGCGCGCGCTGAACCTGCCGCGCGCGACGCCGACGTTCGGCACAGGCACCGCGATCGCGCAGTTCCTCCGGCAACTGCGCTTCGACACCCTGGGTGTGTTTCGTGGGGTGCCGTTCATCGTGATGCTGCTGTTCGCGCTGGCGAATTTCATCCCCAGCGCGATCTTCGCCGAGACGCTGTACGAGACCCCGATCCATCCGGTCACCTCGCAGATGCTCGAAGCCCTGCAGGGCGCCTACAACTTCATGCTGGTCATCATCGTGCTGTTCTACGCCGGTGAACTGGTCGGCAAGGAACGCGCGGCGAAGATCCATGAAGTCACCGATGCCATGCCCGTGCCCAACTGGGTGCCACTGTCCGCCAAGTTCTCGGCGCTGATCGCAGTCATCGTCAGCTTCCAGTTGCTCGGTTGCGTCGCCGCGATCATCATCCAGACGCTCAAGGGGCATTCGCAGCTCGAACTGGCGGTGTATGCGCAGACCCTGCTGCTGGACAGCATCGGTTTCGTGCTGATGGCCGGGTTGGCGCTGTGCCTTCAGGTGTTCACCCACAACAAGTACGCCGGCTACGGCCTGCTGATCCTCGTGCTGATCCTGCAGGCGGTACTCGGATCGCTCGACTTCACCCACAACCTGTACAGCTACGCCGGTGCGCCGACCGCCCCGTATTCGGACATGAACGGCTACGGCCACTTCCTCGGCCCGAAGTTGTGGTTCCAGGGCTACTGGGGGCTGTTCCTGTTGGTGCTGCTGTTGTTGTCGGCGGTGATGTGGGCGCGCGGCACGGTCGGCGGCTTCGGCGAGCGCCTGCGCGTGGCGCGCGTGAGACTGCGCGGACCATTGGGCGCGGCCACCGCGCTGGCGGTGCTGGCCTTCGTCGCGACCGGCGGCTGGCTGTTCTGGAACACCAACATCCGCAATGAGTTCCTGTCGCCGGACGACACGCGCGACCTGCAGGCCCGCTACGAGCGCGAGTACAAGCGCTACCAGTCCCTGCCGCAGCCGAAGATCGTCGCGACCGAGGTCGATGTCGACCTGCGTCCGGAAACGCTGACGATGACCGCGAAAGGTCGCTACGTCGTGCGCAACACGCACGCCACGCCGATCGCCGAACTGCATATCGGCATGGGCGAAGACAAGACCCTCAAGTCGATCGATGTCGGCGCTGCCGAACTCGTGAAGCACGACGAAGTCATGGGGTATCGCATCTATCGCCTGCGTCAGCCGATCCCGCCCGGCGGTGAGCGCCGCATCGCATGGGAAGTGCGCATCGAACCCAACGGCATCACCAACGCGATGCCGCAGACCGCCATCGTCGAGAACGGGTCGTTCTTCAACAACACGGCCTTCCCCTCGTTCGGCTACAACGAGAACGCAGAGATCACCGATCGCAACGAGCGCCGCAAGCGCGGCCTCGGCGAGCCGCGGCGCATGCCGAAGCTGGAGGATCAGGCCGCGCGCGCGAGCAACTACCTGACCGACGATGCCGACTGGATCGACTTCCGGACCACGGTCTGCACTGCGCCTGACCAGATCGCGCTGTCGCCGGGCTATCTGCAGGAGGAGTTCACGCGTGAGGGCCGCCGCTGCTTCCGCTATGCGATGGACCGGCCGATGCTGAACTTCTATTCCTATCTGTCGGCGCGCTGGCAGGTGAAGAAGGGCCTGTACAAGGACATCCCGATCGAGATCTACCACGACGCGAAGCACCCGTACAACGTCGACCGGATGATCGAGGCGGTGCAGAAATCGCTTGCCTACTTCGAGGCGAACTTCACCCCGTACCAGCACAGGCAGGTGCGGATCATCGAATTCCCCCGCTATGCCAGTTTCGCCCAGGCATTCCCGAACACGATCCCGTATTCGGAATCGATCGGCTTCATCGCCGACATCCGCGATGCGGACGCCATCGACTACATGTTCTACGTCACCGCGCACGAAATCGCTCACCAGTGGTGGGCGCACCAGGTGATCGGCGCCAACATGCAGGGAGCGACCGTGCTCTCGGAATCGCTGTCGCAGTACTCCGCGCTGATGGTGATGGAGAAGGAATACGGCCGGCAGAAGATGCGCCGCTTCCTCAAGAACGAACTGGACGGCTACCTGTCCGGCCGCGGCGGCGAGTTGCTGGAGGAATTGCCCCTGTACCGCGTGGAGAACCAGCAGTACATCCACTACGAGAAGGGATCGCTGGTGTTCTACCGCCTGCGCGAGGAAATGGGCGAGGCGGCGCTGAATCGCGCGCTGAAGCGTTTCCTGCAGGACAAGGGCTACCAGCAGCCGCCGTACACCACGTCGAAGGAACTGCTCGACTACATCCGCGCCGAGGCCGGGCCGCAGCACGAGACCCTGGTCGTCGACCTGTTCGAGAAGATCAGCTTCTACGACAACCGCGTGGAGACCGCAGTCGCGAAGAAGCGCACCGACGGCAAGTACGAGATCGTGCTCGATCTGCACGCGGCCAAGCGCTACGCCGACGGCAAGGGCAAGGAAACCCCCGGCACGCTCGACGACTGGATCGAGGTCGGCGTGTTCGCGCGCGGCGCGTCCGGCAAGGAAAAGGACGAGAAGCCGCTGTACCTCGAGCGCCACCGGATCACGACCGCATCGCCGAAGATCACCGTGGTCGTCGACGCGGAGCCCTACGAAGCCGGCTTCGACCCGTACAACAAGCTGATCGACCGGGTGTCGTCGGACAACCGCAAGCGGGTGACGCTGCAGTAGACGTCAGCACTGCCCATCTCAGGATGGTGGTGGCGCTGCGCAAGGATGGCGCAGCGCCACCACTGCATTTGAGGGGACTCAGCGCGGCTTCGCCGGCATCGGGAACGGGGTGACGACCTTCTCGCCGCTGGCGGCGTCGCGGATCGCGGACTGGCCCTTCTTCTCGACTTCCTCGATGCGGACGATGCTCTGCATCGGCAGGTGCAGCACTTTGGTGCCGCCGAACTCGTCGCGCAGGCGCTCTTCGGTGGGGTCGACGACCAGGCCGTCGTGCACGTCGAACTGCAGGTCGGCGACTTCGGTGAAGCCCCACAGGCTGCCGCTGGCCACGCGGCCGGCGTACAGCTCGTAGATCTTGCCGTGGTTGAGGAAGGTGACTTTGTAGAGCGTCTTGTTCATGGCCGAATGATAGCGGCGAGGCGCGCGGGGCGCGCGCCGTCACCAGTTCCGGACGTGGCGCAGCCGGCGCTCGATCCCGGCACGGGTCAGCATCGCGAACAGCACGCCGAACAGGAATCCCGCGATGTGGGCGTTCCAGGCCACCGCGCCGAACGCGGGGCCGATGTAGGCGAAGACCACCTGCAGCACGGCCCAGACCCCGATCAGCAGCGAGGCCGGGGCGCGGATGAATTCCAGGAACAGGCCCAGCGGCACGACCACGCCGAGCTTGGCACGCGGGAACAGGGCGAGGTAGGCACCGATCACCGCCGCGACCGCGCCGCTGGCGCCGATGACCAGCCGCTCCGGTGCGCCGATCATCAGCACCGTCGCCAGGTTGGCCACGGCGCCACCGATCAGGAACAGTGCGAGGAAGCGCCACGGCCCCATCGCGCGCTCCGCCGGCAGGCCGAAGATCAGCAGGAAGACCAGGTTGCCGAGCAGGTGCGCCCAGTCGGCGTGCAGGAAGATCGCGGTGAACAGGGTCTTCCAGCGCAGGCTCGACCACAGCGCCTGCCAGGTTTCGGGCAGGCCCGGGCCGCCGGTCAGCGCGCCCCAGTCTTCCAGCAGCATCCGCTGGGTCGTGGGCGCCCGCGTGCTGATCCACAGGAACGCGCACCACAGCGTCGCGAAGACCAGCGGCGTGGCCCAGCGCAGGCCCGGCTTCGTGCGTGAGGGGAGCTGAACGAACATGCGGCGGGTGGACGCGGTTGTCCGAGTTGGGACCGCAGGCAGGATAACGCTTGTTAGCGTTCGGTTAACATGAAATGTATAGTACATACGCCGTCGTACGTCGGGAGGGGGCTTCCGGCAGGACGGAGCGGGGGAGGGAACGCACCCCGTCCGCACGGCGCGACACACCACCTGTCCACGGAGACGCTAGTACCATGCAAACCCATCACCGCTTCATCCCCCTGTCCGCGCTGGCCCTCGGCATCGCGGGCGTGCTGTCCTTCGGCCAGGCCCATGCCTCCGGCTTCCAGCTGAAGGAAAACAGCGTCAAGGCCATGGGCCGCGCCTTTGCCGGTTCCGGCGTCGCCAAGGGCGATGCTTCGGTCGTCGCGAACAACCCGGCCACCATGACCCAGTTCGAAGGAACCACCGCCCAGGTCGACCTGACGGTGATCGACCTCAACGCCGAATTCAACGGCAGCGGCTATGCCGGCGTGGGTCTCGGTCCGGCCTCGGCCCCCCTTTCGGGCGGCGACGGCGGTGATGTCGGCGAGCCGACCCCGGTGCCGGCGATGTCCTTCATCCACAAGTTCGACAACGGCCTGACCTTCGGTGCCATGGTCAGCGCGCCGTTCGGCCTGAAGACCGAGTACGACAAGAACTGGGTCGGCCGCTACTCGTCCACCAAGTCGGAAGTGAAGACGGTCGACGTGACCCTCTCCGCGGCTTACGAAATCGTGCCGGACCGTTTCTCGGTCGGCGTGGGCCTGATCTACGAAAAGGCCGAGGCCACCCTCGACAACAGCATCGACTTCGGCACGATCCTGCTCGGCGCTGGCGTCCCGGGTGCGCTGCCGCAGTCGGCCGATGGTTCGGTCAGCGTGCATGGCGACGACCACGGCCTCGGCTGGATCCTCGGCCTGAACTGGCGTCCGACCGACAACCTGGCCTTCGGTTTCACGCATCGCTCGGAAATCGATCATGAGCTGCGCGGTCGTGCCGACTTCACCCTGCCGGCCGCGTTCGCCGGCGCCCAGCCGGGCTTCGCCGCGCTGGCCGCCAACCCGAATGCGCCGCTGACCCCGGCCCAGCGCGCCCAGCTCGCCGTGCTCGGCAACGGCTTCCGCGACACCGGCGCCACCGCGCCGCTGACCACGCCGAGCGTGACCACGCTGAGCATGGCCTGGCAGGTCAACGAGCGCCTGGCCCTGATGGCCGACTACACCCAGACCGACTGGCACTCGGTCCAAGCCGTCACCATCTACTTCGACAACGCCTTCCAGCCGACTTCGTCGGAAGAATTCCGCTGGTCGGACACGACATTCTGGTCGGTGGGCGCCGAGTACCAACTGTCCGACAAGTTCACGGTGCGCGGCGGCTACGCGTACGACGAAACCCCGACCACCTTCCACACCCGCACCACGCGCCTGCCCGACGAAGACCGTCGCTGGTTCTCGCTGGGCCTGACCTGGAACGTGAGCGACAAGCTGGAAGTGAATGCCGCGTACACCCGCATCCAGCCGGACAAGCCGAAGATCGGCATCGTCGACAGCCAGCGCCACGTGCTGTTCGGCGACTACAGCAGCAACGTCAACATGTTCGGCGTGTCCGGTCAGTACCGCTTCTGATCGCAGCGCTGTTCGCAAGGCACGAAAAACCCCGCCTCGGCGGGGTTTTTCTTTGGGCAATGCGGTGTCTCGCGATGATGTGGAGGAAAAACGCGACGAGTCGCAGGCACGCGCTCAGCCCTCGCCCAGCTCGCGCAGATAGAACGTATTGCAGCCGCCGTGGCCGGTGGCGCCCATCGCGTGCTCGATGCGCTTGAAACCGCTGCGCTCGTACAGGCGCATGGCCGCGTCCATGCCGGTGAGCGTTTCCAGATAGCAGCGCGCGAAGCCGAAGCCGCGCGCGGCGTCGAGGCAGCGCGCCATCAGCGCTGTGCCGGCGCCGAGGCCGCGCAGCGAAGGCAGGAAATACATCTTGCGCAGTTCGCAGGTGCCTTCGTCGCCGCCGGTCAGCGGTGCGACGCCACCGCCGCCTTCGACCACCCAGTGGCCGTCGCCGGGGTCGCGCTCGACCACGAAATAGGCCGAGCGCGGCTCGGCATAGGCGCGATGCATCCAGTCGACCTCGGGGTCGCTGATCGCGAAGCCGGCCCCGCAGGCGCCGAACTCGGGCATCACCGTGCGGATGATCGCGGCGATGGCCGCGTCGTCACGGGCTTCGATCGGGCGGATGTTGATGGGACAGATGCGGAGCGGGGAAGCGTCGGGCATGGCGATCCGGAACGACGTGGGGTGGAAGTCAATGCGCCACCGCAGTGCGATGGCCTTCCTGGAGCAGGCGGCGGGCGAATTCGTCGGGCTTCAGGCCGGGCGCGAACAGGAAGCCCTGGCCGATCGGTACGCCCAGTTTCAGCAGGAACTGGCGTTGCGCCTCCGATTCCACGCCTTCGGCGACCAGCCCCAGGCCGAGGCTGCGTGCGATGCCGCTGACCGCCTGGCACACGGCGACATCGGAGTGGTTCGAGGGCACGCCTTCGACGAACAACTGGCTGAGCTTCAGGCCATGGATCGGGAGGCGGCGCAGGTAGTTCAGCGCGCTGTAGCCTTCGCCGAAGTCGTCGATGGTCAGGATCACGCCCATTTCGCGCAGCTCGGCGAAGTTGCGCAGGGTATCGGGCGCGTCCTCGATCAGCACGCGCTCGGTGAATTCCAGTTCCAGCGCCTCGCCGGGCAGGCGGAATTCGTCGAGCAGGCGGCGCACGGTGTCGGCGAGATCTTCGCCGACGAACTGGCGATAGGAGACGTTGACCGCGACACGCACGATGCCCAGGCCGGCATCGCGCCAGTCGGCGGCCTGACGGCAGGCTTCGCGCAGCACCCAGCCGCCGATGCGCACGATGTCGCCGGTGGTCTCGGCGTGGCTGATGAAGCGGTCCGGGCGCAGTTCGCCGAGCAGGTGGTTCTGCCAGCGGATCAGCGCTTCGGCGGAGACGATGCGTCCGCTCTGCAGGTCGACCTGCGGCTGGTAGACGAGGTGGAATTCGCCGTTGTCGGCGGCGCGGCGCAGGTGGGTCTCCATCCACAGGCGGTCGGCCTGGGTCTGCGCCAGCGCGGGCGTGAAGGCCTGCCAGGCGTTGCGCGAGCGGCGCTTGCTGTCGTACATCGCGGCATCGGCGTTCTGGATCAGCGATTGCGGGCGTTCGCCGTCCTCGGGCGCGCGGGCGATGCCGATGCTCGCGGTGATGGTGAATTCCTCGTTGTCGAAGCGGAAGCTGTCCGACAGCGCCTGCAGGATGGCTGCGGCGATGCGCTCGGGACGCTCGGCGTCGTCGGCGTAGTGGCAGGCGACCAGGAATTCGTCGCCGCCGAAGCGCGCGATCAGGCCCTCGCCGTTCACCGCCGAGGAGATGCGCTGCGCGGCCGAGGCCAGCAGCTCGTCGCCTGCGCCGTGGCCGAGCACGTCGTTGATGACCTTGAAGCGGTCGAGGTCGATGTACAGCACCGCGACCCTGGCCTGCGCGGGGTCCTGCATGCGCCGTTCGAGCTCGACCAGGATGGCGTCGCGGTTGAGCAGGCCGGTCAGCGGGTCGGTGCGCGCCTGGATGCGCAGCGTTTCCTCGGCGTGCTTGCGCTCGGTGATGTCCTGCAGCGTGCCGACGATGCGCGAGACGCCGGGGTCGGCGGTGTCGGCTTCGCCGATCATGCGCACCCAGCACGGCTGCTGGTCGTCGCGCTGGTACTGCAGTTCGAGGTCGAAGCTGCCGCCGGATTCGATCAGGCGGTCGATCGCGGTGCGCAGGCGCGCGCGATCGGTGGGGCAGGCGCCGGCGATGAGCGTGTCGACCGACTGCGGCGACGGTTCGCGGCCGAGGATGCGCTGCGCTTCGTGGGTGAGGTACAGGCGCTGGCGGCCGCGGTCCCATTCCCAGCCGCCGATGTGGGCCAGGCCCTGGGCGCGGTCGAACAGCACGTTGTCGCGCTTGAGCGTGGTGACGTCGCTGAACATCGCGAACACGTACTCGGGCGTGACGCCATCGGCTTCGAACACCGGCACGTTGGTCACCGAGATCCACGACATGCGCTGGTCGGGGATGTAGTAGAGGCCGATGACGGTGTTGCTGATCACCTGGCCGAGTTCCAGCGCCTGCGTGGTCGGCCAGTCGTGGAAGGACAGCGGCCGGCCGCGCGCGTCGACCACCTTCCAGTCGCCGGGGCGCAGCAGGGTCTGCACGCTCTGCCCGGGTTCGGCGCCGATGGCGCGGTAGGCGGCCGGGTTGGCCGAGATCACGTGCATGGCGCGGTCGAACAGGATCACGCCGACGTCGATCGATTCGAGCAGCAGGCGGTAGCGCGATTCGGCCTCCCAGCGCTGGCTGAGGTCGCGCGCGACCGCGACCATGCGCTTCTCGCCCTTGTACTCGAAACCGGCGGTGTGCACCTCGACCGGGAAGCGGCTGCCGTCGGCGCGCATGTTGGTGACTTCGACGACGTAGGTCTCGCCGCGGTTCAAGGCGGCCAGGACCGGACCCATGTGGTCCTTGGGCAGGTCGGGGTTCAGCACTTCGATGGGCTTGCCGACGATCTCCTCGCGCGGCCGGCGATAGGCCTCCATGCCGGCGGCGTTGAGGTCGAGCACGGTGCCGTCCCAGGCGATGATGCTGACCGGGTCGGGCACGGCGTCGAGCAGTGCGCGGTAGCGCTGCCGCTCGGACTCGGTTTCCTCCATCGCGGCGAGCAGGGCGTCGCGGGCGTTCGCGATCAGCGCGCGGGATGCGTCCGGCAGGCTGGCGTCGTCCCCGGCCCGGTCCAGCGCCTCCAGCGTCCGCAGCAGGTCGGCGGCGGGGGATTGCGCGGGATCGGGCCAGCGTTGCGTCATGGGGTGGCGGTCCTTGCCAATGTGAACTTGCTGCCGCTGGGCCGGCCCAGGCGCTCGGCCAGCCAGCGCCCGGTGGCGCTGAGTGCGTCGAGGTCGATGCCGGTGTCGATGCCCATGCCGTGCAGCATATACACGACATCCTCGCTTGCGACATTCCCGCTCGCGCCTTTCGCGTACGGGCAGCCGCCGGTGCCGGACACCGCGGCGTCGACCACGCGCACGCCTTCTTCCAGGCAGGCGTGGATGTTGGCCAGCGCCTGGCCGTAGGTGTCGTGGAAATGGATGGCCAGCGCCGCCATCGGCACTTCGGTCGCGACCGCGCGCAGCATGGCCGCGGCCTTCGTCGGGGTGCCTGTTCCTATCGTGTCGCCCAGCGAGACTTCGTAGCAGCCCATCGCGTGCAGCACCTTCGCCACCCGCACCACCTCGGCCACCGGTACCTCGCCCTGGTAGGGACAGCCGAGCACGGTCGACACGTAGCCGCGCACCGCGACGCCGTCGGCCTTCGCGCGTTCGATCACGGGCGCGAAGCGTGCCAGCGATTCCTCGATCGAGGCATTGATGTTCTTCCGGTTGAAGGCTTCGGAGGCGGCGGTGAACACCGCGATCTCGTCCACGCCCACGGCGCGCGCGCGCTCGTAGCCGGTTTCGTTCGGTACCAGCACCGGATAGCGCACGCCGGGGCGCTTCGCGATGCCGGTATAGACCTCGGTGGCATCGGCCAGCTGCGGCACCCATTTCGGGCTGACGAAGCTGGTCGCCTCGATGCTGCGCAGTCCGGTCGCGGACAGGCGATCGATCAACTCGATCTTCTCGGCGGCCGGGACGAGGGTCTTCTCGTTCTGCAGGCCGTCGCGCGGCCCGACTTCGACGATGCGGACGGTGTCGGTCGTGGTGCTCACGGCTCGCTCCCCAGCAGCACCAGGGCCGCGTCCGCCTCGACGAAATCCCCCGCGGCGACGCGGACTTCCTTCACCACGCCGGCGCAGGGCGCCTTCAGCGACAGCTCCATCTTCATCGCCTCCATCACCAGCAGTTCCTGGCCCTGTTCGACCGTGTCGCCGACCTGCGCCTTGATCAGCACGATCCGGCCGGGCATCGGCGCCAGCGCGCGGTCGCCGGCACTGCCGCCCTGTTCGCTGGCCGGCTGGTAGGCGGGCACGCGGACGAAGCGCCAGCGGCGCTCGCCGTCGTGCACGTCGACCGGCTGCACGCTGCCGGATCCGGAACGCTGCACGGCGTCGGCATGCGCGTCGACACGGACCCGGCGGCTGGCGCCGTCGAAGCGCGCGTCGAGGTGGGTGTCGGTCAGGCGCGCGCCGCGCACTTCGCAGGCGCCGTCGGCGTCTTCCAGGCGGTAGTCGCCGCCGCTGCCTTGGGCGAGGATCGTGTGCCGCTGTTGGCCGTCGTCCAGCACCAGCCGACGCTGCCCGGCGTGGCCGAGGCGCCAGCCGTCGGCGCTGGCCCAGGGCGAGGTCGGGTCGCTGCTCGCGGCGGCGCGGGCGCGGGTGCGCGCTTCTTCCTGCAGCAGCGCCACCGTGGCCGCCGCCGCGCGCGCCAGGCGCACCTGCGCCGGGGCGGCCGGTTTCGGCATGAAGTCTTCGAGATCGCGGTCGAGCGTGCCGGTGTCGATGGTCGCGTCGGCGACCGTGGGATGGCGGCACAGGCGTTCGAGGAAGGCGACGTTCGACTTCGGCCCGTCGATCGTGCACTGCGCCAGCGCATCGCGCAGGCGGGCGAGGGCGCGCGGGCGGTCCTCGTCCCAGACGATCAGCTTGGCGATCATCGGGTCGTAGAAGATGGTGACGGTGTCGCCTTCGATCACGCCGCCGTCGATGCGCGTGTGCGCGTCGGGCGCAGGCAGGCGCAGGCGGACGAGCTTGCCCGAGCCGGGCAGGAAGCCGGCTTCGGGGTCTTCGGCGTACAGGCGCACTTCGATGGCGTGGCCGCGCTGCGCGATCTCGTGCTGCGCCTTCGGCAGGCGTTCGCCAGCGGCGACGCGCAGCTGCCATTCGACGAGGTCGAGGCCGGTCACGTATTCGGTGACCGGATGCTCCACCTGCAGGCGGGTGTTGATCTCCATGAAGTAGAAACCGTCGTCCTGGCCGACGATGAATTCCACCGTGCCCGCGTTCTGGTAGTCGATCGCATGGCCGGCCTGCACCGCTGCCGCGCCCATCGCCTCGCGCAGCTCCTGCGTGAGAAACGCCGACGGCGATTCCTCCAGCACCTTCTGGTAGCGACGCTGCGCCGAGCATTCGCGCTCGTTGAGGTGGATCACGTTGCCGAAACCATCGCCGAAGATCTGGATCTCGATGTGGCGCGGCTGCTCGACGTAGCGCTCCAGCAGCACGCGGTCGCGGCCGAAGGCGTTGCGCGCCTCGCGCTGGCAGCTTTCGAGATTCGGCAGGAATTCCGCGCTGCTGCGCACGATGCGCATGCCCTTGCCGCCGCCGCCGTGCGCGGCCTTGATCATCAGCGGGTAGCCGATGGCATCGGCCTCGCGCTGCAGCAGGTCCGGCGACTGGTCTTCGCCGGTATAGCCGGGCACCACCGGTACGCCTGCGGCCTGCATCAGCTGCTTGGCGCCGGCCTTGCTGCCCATCCTGCGCATCGACGCGGCCTTGGGGCCGATGAAGACGATGCCCGCGGCTTCCACCGCATCGGCGAAGTCGGCGTTCTCGCTGAGGAAGCCGTAGCCCGGATGGATGGCCTGCGCGCCGCTCTTCTTCGCGACATCGAGGATCACCTCGCCGAGCAGGTAGCTCTCCTGCGGGCGCGCACCGCCGATGCGGTAGGCCTCGTCCGCCTGGCGCACGTGCTGCGCGTCGGCATCGGCGTCGGAGTACACCGCAACGGTGCGGATGCCGAGCCTGCGGCAGGTGCGAATGACGCGGCAGGCGATTTCGCCGCGGTTGGCGATGAGGATCTTGGAGAACATCAGGTGCCGCTCATGCTGTTCCCGCCACGGGACGAGGCGAGAGGGTGGAGGTGCCCGAGCTTGTCTCCCTTCCCTTCAAGGGGAGGGTCGGGGTGGGGATGAGTTGTCTTGGTGTCTTGCAGCCGGCGCAAGATTTCGTCGCCGACGGCGTGGGAATCGGCAAGTACATCGTGATTCCAGAAGCGCAGAACCATGAAGCCTGCAGCGGCGAGTGCAACGTCACGCGCCTCGTCGCTTGCGGATTCCGCATGTTGACCGCAGTCCACTTCGATCACCATGCGATGTTCGAGGCAGACGAAGTCGAGGATGTAGTTCTCATGGGGATATTGACGACGGAACTTGCACCCGTCGAGCTGGCGCCCCCGAAGGATGCGCCATAGCGCCTGTTCCGCATCGGTCATGCGCTTGCGGAGACCGCGCTGCAGTTTGTTGCGATGGATCGATTGGCTGGTTTGTCCTTCCATGAGACTGTCCTTGCTTCCTCTGTCTTTCTCCACCGCAGGCAAACCCATCCCCACCCCGGCCCTCCCCTTGAAGGGGAGGGTGAAAAGCGACGCGCTCACGGGCGTCATCACGCTTCGCCATCCCAGTAATCGAGGCCCTCGCCGTGGCGGGCGATGTGGCGGAATTCACCCGGGCCGAAACCCGTGATTGCGTTGAGCTTGCCGGAGTCGGGGTATTCGCAGATTTCCGGGAAGTCGGTGGTGCTGACGGCGAGGTAGCGCAGCGGCGCGTCGCCGGTGTTGATCAACTGGTGCGCGGTGTCCGGCCCGCCGGGCGGACAGGCGATCACGTCGCCGGCGCGCACCGGGTAGGTGGCGTCGCCGTAGCGCAGCTCGCCGGTGCCCGACAGCACGAAGAACATCTCTTCGTTGGCGCGGTGCGAGTGCTTCGGGAACGCGGCCTTGCCCGGCGCGACTTCGGTCAGGTTGTAGCCCAGGCGTCGCGCGCCGATCAGCGGCGCGATCGGGCCGATGCGTCCGCCGAAGCGCGTGGTCGGCATCTCGCCGCCGCGCTGGCGCGCGCGTTCGGCCAGGTCGATCAGTTCGACGGCGTCGAGGTTGAGGATGGGCGGATTCGGAATCGGCGAAGTCATGAGGTCATTCCGGCGCGTGGCAGACCGCTTCGATGTTGTGGCCGTCCGGATCGATCACGAACGCGCCGTAGTAGTGCGGGTGATAGTGCGGGCGCAGGCCCGGCGCGCCGTTGTCGGTGCCGCCGGCGGCCAGCGCCGCTGCGTGGAAGGCGTCGACGTCGGCGCGGGTCTTCGCGACGAAGGCGATGTGCATGCCCCGTCCGGGTTCGCCGGTCCCGCTGCCGACCCAGAATGCCGGCTTGCCCGGCGGACCGAAGCCGCAGCCTTCGTAGCCGCCGCTCATTTCCTTCGTCACGTCCATCACCACGCCGTAGCCCAGTGGTGCCAGCACCCGGGTATAGAAGCTGCGGCTGCGGGGGTAGTCGGCGACCGTGAATCCGAGGTGATCGAGCATGGGCGTTTCCTTGCGATGCGTGGGGGCGATGCGTGGAGGTCAGACGATCCAGCCGGGCTTGCGCTTGTCGAGGAAGGCGCCCAGGCCTTCCTGGCCTTCGGGCGAGACGCGCAGGCGGGCGATCAGGTCGGCATTGTCGCTGTCCAGCTGGTTGCGGTCGTGCTCGGCCACGACCCGGCGCACCAGCGCCTTGGCCTCGTTGGACGCCACCGGCCCGGCTTTCAGCAGCAGGTCGACCTGGCGCTTCACCGCGGCGTCGAGTTCCTCGGCCGGCACCACCGCATGCAGCAGGCCGATGCGCAGTGCCTCGGCGGCGTCGAAGATCTCGGCGGTGGCGAACCAGCGCCTCGCTTGGCGGGCGCCGATGGCCTCGATCACGTACGGCGAGATCACCGCCGGCAGCAGCCCGAGTTTGCTCTCGGTCAGGCCGAACTTCGCGTCCGGCGCGCCGATGGCGATGTCGCAGCAGGCCACCAGGCCGACGCCGCCGCCGAAGGCCGCCCCGTGGACGCGGGCGATGGTCGGGCGCGGCAGCTCGTCGAGCGTGCGCATCAGGCGGGCGAGGGCGAGGGCGTCGGTGCGGTTGTCGGCCTCGCTGGCGCCGGCCATGCTGCGCATCCAGTTGAGGTCGGCGCCGGCGGAGAAGCTCGGTCCCGCGCCTTCGAGGACCACGACCCGCACCGACGTGTCGTCGCCGATGGCGGCGAGGGCGGAGGTCAGGGTCTCGATCAGGTCGGCGTCGAACGCGTTGTGCAGGTCGGGGCGATGCAGTCGGAGGTGGACCACGGGTCCAATGCGTTGGTGCTGCAGCGAATCGGTCATGCCCGGGTCCCTGATTCAATCGACAGGCGTGAATGATATCCGTTCGCCCCCGCCATTCGATTCGGTACGACGGCGGGAGGACCCGGTCCGATGGGGCGGAAATTGATCGGGATCGATCCAGGCCTGCGGCAACTGGTATACAATTGAGAACAATTCCCATTTAGCAAGCGCACTGGACCCGGGCGTGAAGTTGACCGAACTGCCGCATCGCACCGCTGCCTTCGTCGAGGACGTTCTCGATCTCTCGGCCAACGACGGCATCGCGCGCCGCCTGCGCGAGCTGGGATTCATCGCCGGCGAGCGGGTCGAGATCGTGGCGGCCGGGCCGTTCGGCGCCGACCCCTTGCTGGTCCAGGTCGGTTTCACCCGCTTCGCCCTGCGCCGCGCGGAAGCCGAGCGGGTGCGCCTGCGCGCGGAGACCCGTGCATGAGCGAAGCCGCTGCGAAACCGCTTCGCCTTGCGCTGGTGGGCAACCCGAACTGCGGCAAGACCGCGCTGTTCAACCTGCTCACCGGCAGCCGCCAGAAGGTGGCGAACTACGCCGGCGTGACCGTCGAGCGCAAGGAAGGCCGCCTGCAGACGCCGGTCGGCCGCCGCCTGACCCTGCTCGACCTGCCCGGTGCCTACAGCTTCCACGCCGCGAGCCTTGACGAAGCGGTGACCCGCGACATCTGCCGCGGCTTCTATCCGGGCGAGCCGGCCCCGGACCTGCTGGTCTGCGTGGTCGATGCCACCAACCTGCGCCTGCACCTGCGCTTCGCGCTGGAAGTGCGCGAACTCGGCAAGCCGATGGTGCTGGCCGTGAACATGATGGATGCGGCGAAGCGTCGCGGCATCGGGATCGACCTCGACGCGCTGCAGCGCGAACTCGGCGTGCCCGTGGTCGAAACCGTGGCGGTGCGCCGCGATGGCGGTCGCGCCCTGCTGGCGCAGCTCGATGCGATGGCCGATCGCCTGCATCCCCCCGAGCGGCGCATGCCCGACCACGCCGACGCCGCGATGCGCATCGAGGACGCGCTGCACGCCGAAACACGTCGCCTGCTCGAACTGGCGGTGCGCATGCCCCAGCGCACCGCGCGCGTGGACGATGCGCTCGACCGCTGGTTGCTGCATCCGGTCGCGGGCCTCCTCGTGCTGATCGTGGTGATGTTCCTGATCTTCCAGGCGGTCTTTTCCTGGGCGACACCGCTGGCGGATGCGATCGAAGCCGGTACCGGCTGGCTTGGCGGAGTCGTCGGCAACACCATGCCCGACGGACCGCTGAAGAGCCTCGTCACCGACGGCATCATCGCCGGCCTCGGCGGCATCATCGTGTTCCTGCCGCAGATCCTCATCCTGTTCGCCTTCATCCTCGCCCTCGAGGAGTCCGGCTACCTGCCGCGCGCGGCCTTCCTGCTCGACAAGCTGATGTTCAAGGCTGGCCTGTCCGGGCGCAGCTTCATCCCGCTGCTGTCCTCGTTCGCCTGCGCGGTGCCCGGCATCATGGCCACGCGCAGCATCCAGGATCCGCGCGACCGCATCGCGACCATCCTGGTCGCGCCGCTGATGACCTGTTCCGCACGGTTGCCCGTGTACACGCTCCTGATCGCGGCCTTCATCCCGAAGCGCGAGGTCGGCGGCCTGTTCAACCTGCAGGGCCTGGTGCTGTTCGGCCTCTACGTCGCGGCGATCCTCAGCGCGCTGCTGGTGGCCACGGTGATGAAGCGCTGGCGCCGCTGGACGTCATCCGGCGAGGGCGGCGAGCACGCCCTGCTGCTCGAACTGCCCTCGTACCGCGTGCCGCATCCGCGCGACCTGCTGATTGGCCTGTGGGAACGCGCGGCGATCTTCCTCAAGCGCGTCGGCGGCATCATCCTCGCGCTCACCATCCTGCTGTGGTTCCTGCTGACGTTCCCTGCGCCACCGGCCGGTGCGATCGGCCCGGACATCGATTACAGCTTCGCCGGCCGCATCGGCCACGCCATGACCGCGGTGTTCGCGCCGCTGGGCTTCAACTGGCAGATCTGCATCGCGTTGATCCCGGGCCTGGCTGCGCGCGAGGTCGCGGTGTCCTCGCTCGCCACCGTGTACGCGCTGTCCGCCGCCGACGATGCCGCGGCCGCCGATGCGCTGACGCCGCTGATCGCGCACGACTGGTCGCTGGCCACCGCGCTGTCGCTGCTGGTCTGGTACATCTACGCGCCGATGTGCATCTCGACGCTGGCCACGATCAAGCGCGAAACCAACTCGTGGAAGCAGATGGGTTTCGCCACCATCTACCTGTTCGCGCTGGCCTACCTCGCCTCGCTGCTGACCTACCAGGTCGCGGTCGCGCTCGGTGCCGGCTGACATGGACGCCTCGCTGCCGCTCGCGCTGCAATATGCGGTGATCGCGGTGGCGGTGCTGGTCAGCGCCTGGGTGGTGTTCCGCAAGCAGGCCCCGAATGCCGCGCGCCGCCTGCGCATCGCCCTCGCGCTGCCGCTGGTGCGGGAAGGGCGGCCGGGGTGGATGCGTACGCTGGGCCGATGGGTCGCGCCGCCGTCGAAAGCCTCGGCGGACGGATGCGGCGGGTGTTCGGGATGCGACGAAGGCAGTCCAAAGCGCAACGCTTGAGCGCTCTTGCTTTGTAGGAGGGCCTGACCAGCCATTCGGCTGTTGAAAACCAGGCCCGAGCTCTTGATCTTCTTCAAGGCATCAAAGAGCAAAAGAGCTCGGGCCTGAAGGCCCTCCTACAAGAGCGCGCTACGCTTCAGTCCGCAGCGCGCCGGCGCACGGGAACGATGCCAAGCAATCGTCTGACTGCTCTGAATGCCGCCGATGTCGTATGGATCGTCGCCAGCAGCAGATACAGCCACGCCTTCTGCCAGCGCCGTTCGATCACGAAGACGTGCATGTGCAGGTTCGGGCGCTTTCTCACGAAGCCGCCACTGTGAATGGCGACGAAGGAATGCGGGTTGCCGGTGATTGTCCGCGACAGGGCATGGGTCTCGCCCATGAAGAAATCCATGACCGTGTAATCGATCGATGGATGCTCACCGGACGGGTCGTGGCACAGCACGAAGCAGTGCTGGCAGAACGGCATGCGGTACGAGACGAGGCGACAGTCGCGTTCGGCGTAGCCCGGTGGCATTTCGATTCTGCGGTCTAAGACGAGCGGGTTCATGTGTCGATCGCAGCATTCCCGCGACCCGGGGTCAAGCGTTGCGCTGCGGCTCAGTGCTTGCGCGCCTTCGCGCCCCTGGCCTCGAACACTTCCACCGACAGGCTGACGGTGCGTTCGTCGCCGGCATGCAGCGCGCCGACGCCGACGACCTGGCGCGCGATCTCGTGGCCGTGTTCGTCGCGGATCGCGATCACCACCGAGTATTCCCAGGGCTCGCCGTCGGCGGGATGGCGGATCGTGCCTTCCACCTGCAGGGGGACCTGCAGCGGCGTAGCCGCGTTGGCGTCGCCGTCGAAGCGCAGGTAGTGCTTGCACGCGGGACAGATCGCCGCGCTTTCGAGGATGGTCGCCTTGCAGTGCGGGCACGCGCGGGTGGCGCCCGCGGTGCCCGGTCGCGTGGTCATTCGGCGGGCGGCTCGGCCTTGGGCGCGGCGGCGGTTTTCGGTGCCGAATTTTCCCAGCCGCAGTCGATGTGGCCACGGATCTTGCAGCCGGCGGCGACGGTGAGCGTGCCGGCCTTGATGTCGCCGATCAGCGCTGCGCTCTCCATCAGTTCGACGCGTGCGGCGGCTTCGATGTTGCCTTCCAGCTCGCCGGACATCACCACCTTCTTGGCGCGGATCACGCCCTTGAGCTTGGCGCCGCGCTCTAGCGTGAGGTCGCCCTGCACGTTGACGTCGCCCTTGAAGCGGCCGGCGATGCGCACGTTGCCGGCGCCTTCGATCTTGCCTTCGATGGTGAGGTCGGCGGCGATCACGGACTCCTTCGCGGCGGGCGCGGCATCGGTGCGCGGGAAGGTGGCCGGCGTGAAATCGGTATTGGCCTGCGGCGGCGGCGCCGGGCGTGCGGGTTCGGGTGTGGGGGCCGGCGGCGGGTCTTTCTTGCTCGGGCTGGACTGGAAGATGGCCATCAGGGTCTCCGGTTCATCGGGGGCATGCGGGAGGATCGAACACCTTAGCGCCGTCGCATGACGACCGCTGTGATCCGCGCAGCAGAACGCGCAGGGGGGCGCGCAGGGGAATGGTACGCCTTCGTGACGCGGTGCAGGCAGGGATCGGCGGGCCGGCGTCGTTCATGCGCCGCGCCTTTGATGCCACAGGTCCTTCGCCCAGATGAACAGCGCGAGCCCGGCGATGGCGCCGAACAGGCCGGCATCGTTCATCCAGCCCTGGTGCTCGCCGATCGTGCGCACGATGACGAACAGGACGAACACGCGCCAATAGCCCAGGTGGCGTCCGAGCGGCGGGCCGCTGCGCTCGCGATGCCGCGACCATGCGGCGAGTGCCGCCGCCATCAGCAGGACGCCGCCCAGGGCGCCGACCCAGCCATCGGGCATGGTCCAGACGATCCCGAGGGCGACCGCGAGCAGCGACGGAATCGCGAAACGCCGCAGCATCGGCCGGCGCTCGTCGGCGTCCTCGCGCGATTGCCAGGTCGCGAACAGGTCGTACGCGGTCCACGACAACCAGGCCAGGGCCATCGCCGACAGTGCGAACGTGGCGACATGATGCAGCGGGACGGAGGCCCAGGTGCCGGCACCGGCCGAGCGATGGTCGGGTATCGCCAGCAAGGTCAGGCCGAAGTACAGCAGCGTGACAACGGCGGAATAGGCCGCCACGCGCGAGGCGGCCACCGCCAGTCGTTGCCGCGTCAGCCGCGTGCGGTCCGAGGCCGCGTCCCAGAACGCGACCTGTTCCGGCACGAGCGGTGCCGGATCCTCGATCTGGCCGAGGTCCAGTCGGTACAGGAAGCGGCGCACCGCCGTCGGATACATCGGCACCAGCGCCGAGAGCAGCGCGCGCGGCCAGTCGAAGGGTCGCGACAGATCGCGCAGGATGCGTCGCACCTGGCGCACCGCCGCCGTCACGCTGGTGCCCTCGTCGACAGTGCGATTGGCCAGCGCATGCAGCTGCGAGGTCTTCAATTCCCAGCCGATCTGCAGGCGATGGCGCAGGCGATGCAGGTAGTACGCGTCGTAGCCGCTGCGCAGATCGATCAGGCCGAAGTAGTCCATCAGCAGGTCGTAGCGCGACGGCGGCATCGGCGGCTGTCGATGGTGCATGGCGTGCAGCAGCCAGTGGCCGACCTGCGCCTTGTGCGTGAGCGACCAGAGGATCGGCTGGGCATCGAGCCAGCGGCGCAGTTCGCCCTCCGCGCCATCGAACGCGAGCCGGAAGCAGGTGTCGAAGAATCCGTCGTGGTCGAAGACGACCGCGTTGTCGGCCGCGGACACCTGCATGACAGGCGGCGCCGCGTCCTCGTGCGCAGCGGCGGACGTGGCTGCGCGGCCAGGGGGCTCGTGCGCGACTGACACCGCATCGTCGACGTGTTCTTCCGCGTCGTTATCCCAGTCGTCAGCGTCCTCGCCCCAGGCATCCTCGTGATCGTGCGGCCCGGAACGTACCCACGCCAGCGCCGCCTGATATGCCTCGTGCAGGCGCTGGAAGCCTTCCGGATCCTCGTCCGGGCGCGTGGTCTTCAGCTTCGCGGCGTACGCGCGCTTGATCGCGCGTTCGTCTGCGTCGTCCGGCAGGCCGAGCAGGCGGAGGGACCAGGTCATCCACGTTTCCTCGTACACCGGGGCATCATGTAGGCCAGACTCATGGTTTCCTGTTGATGGCCAGCTCGATCACCCAGATCGTGAAAATGCCGATCCAGCCATAAACGGCGAGCGTGAGGACATCATTCTCGCTGTCTGCATGGGTGCAGAGCAGTGCTGCGAACATGGTCGTCACCACCATCAGCGCGATGTAGCGGGCAGTCACGTCCACGGGCGGCAATCGCCGCTGCGCGCGGAGCCGTGCGCGGAACCGGAACAGGGCCGTCCACAGGGCGAGCATGGCGAACCCGAAGGTGATCGCGAGCGAAGAGGGGCTGTCCTTGTTGTACATGGCCAGCATCGAAGCCAGCAGGAGCGCCGGAACCATCGGGCGATGCGCGATGCGCTTCCACGTTGTAGCCGGGGGCGGTGCGCCTTGCCAGTACAGCCACGACTTGAGCACCGCAACCCCGCACCAGAAAGCCATCAATGCTGCGAACGGAAGGAGCACGCTGGTGAATGCAACCGACAGGTTCAACCCATCCTCGGGCGCATCTGTCATCTGCAGCAGCAGGGCGACGGGCAGGATCGGCAGGCTGACCACAGTGCAGCGCAGCATGGCGACCAGCACGCGACGGTAGTGCCAGCGTCGATCATCCGCGACGGAGAGCCAGAACGCGACTGCGTCACGACGGATGTCCGCCGGCAGGTTGCCAAGGCCGCCGCAAGGATTGGCGTCCAGGAATGCACGCAAGGTCGCCGGATGATCCGGATTCATCAACAACCGCAGGTCGCGCAGCCGGTTCGGCGCCTCGACGAGATGTGCGAACTCGTGCATCAGCCGGTGCCGCCAGGCCTGTTCCCGCTGCGCCCGCTCCTGTCGTTCATCGAATGGTGGTGCCTGCCTGTCTGCAGGAGGAGGCTGCACGATCGACGAAAACGAATACGCCGATGCCGGCACCTGGTTGCCGGCCGGACGTTGCCAGCGCCGCTGCGCCTGCAGCTCGCGCCATGCTTCGATCAGCCGTGCGCGCAGCCGCTGCAGCGCCAGCGGGTCGTAGCCCGAGTGCAGGTCGTTGTAGCCGAAGAATTCCGCGAGGATGTCGAAGTTGCGCTCGGCCATCGGTGGCTGCCGCGCGTCCATCAGCCGCAGCAGCCAGTGGCCGATCATCGCCTTGTGCTCCAGCGACCACAGCACCGGCTGCGAGCGTAGCCAGTGCTCGAGCACGCGCGGGTCGCCGTCGCCCGCCGCATCCAAGCACGCATCGAGGAACTGGTCCAGCGTGATCGCCTCGCCCTGCGGGGCAGCATCGACAACGTCGCCGACCTCGCTTTCGGCTGTTTCGGGCGCAGCCTGCGCCTCCGACGAGGGCTCTGCGGTTCCAGCCATGGCTGCCGGTTCAGTCGGCGCTTCCGATTCGCAATCCGCGGTGACGTCCTCTGCGGCGAACTGTTCCTGCACAAGCCGCTGCCGCAGCATCGCCAGCGCCGACTGGTACGCCTCGTTCAACCGCTGGAATCCCTCCGGATCTTCGTCCGGCCGCGTCGTCCGCAGCTTCGCTGCGTACGCGCGCTTGACCGCGCGCTCGTCGGCGTCGCGTTCGATGCCGAGAAGTTCGTGCGCCCAGCTCACCTTGGCTCAGCCCTGGGCTTCGAGCACGTCCAGCGCTTCGCTGAACTTCTCGCGGTTGCGCGCGATCAGCTCGCCGTCCTGCGTGTCCAGCAGGGAACGGAAATGCATGATCCATTCCTGCAGGCGCTCGCGTTCGTGGATGAACTCCTCGTACAGGCGCTCGGCGCGCGCGAGCACGGCGATGTTTTCCTGCTGGTCGCGCGGATGGATCTTCAATTTTTCGAGGGCGGCAAGGCGCGCGCGAATCTCCTCGGGCGACAGCAGGCCCGGGTTCTGCTCCAGCAGCAGCTCGTGGCGGCGCTTGGTCGCATGCTCGGTGACTTCGACCTGCAGCAGGCCATTGATGTCGTAGGTGAAGCGCACGGTCACGCCGTTGTCGTCCGCGCTGCGGCGCTTGTCCAGTTGCACGCTGATCTCGCCGAGCTTGATGTTGTTGGCGACCAGCGGATTCTCGCCCTGGTAGATGTCGATCGTCAGCTTTTCCTGCTTTTCGTGCAGCGGATGGAACTGGTCTTCCCGGCTCACCGGCACCGTGCTGTTGCGCAGGATGATCGGATGGAAGAAGCCGCTGTGGACCTGGCCGCTGTCGTCGCGGCGCGCGATCTGCGTGCCCAGGGTGAACGGGCACACGTCGGTGAGGATGATCTCCTCCAGCCTGGCGTTGCGCGATTTCAGCCCAGAGGCCACGCAGGCGCCGAGGCCGATGGCCTGGTCCGGGTTGACGTGGCGCAGCGGCAGGCGGCCGAACATGCGCGACACCAATCGCGCGACCAGCGGCATGCGGCTGGCGCCGCCGACCAGCACGATCTCGTCCAGCTGCGACGGCTGCAGCCTGGCGTCGCGCATCGCGCGCTCGATCGGCGCGCGCATGCGCTGCACCAGCGGCTCGCAGATCTGCGCGAAGCGGTCTTCGTCGATGCTCCAGCTGTAGTCGCGGCCGTCGATGCTCATCTGCAGTGGACCCGGCGTGCGTGCGCTCAGTTCGCGCTTGAGTTGTTCCAGGCGACGGCGCAGCTGTCCAAGCTCCTGGGTCTTCAGGGCCTGCTGGCGCAGGTCGTTGTCGCGGCAGAAGACATCGACCATCGCGTCGAGGAAGTCTTCGCCGCCGAGGAAGTTGTCGCCCGCGCTGGCGTGCACTTCGAACACGCTGTCGAAGCATTCGAGGATCGATACGTCGAAGGTGCCGCCGCCGAGGTCGAACACCAGGAAGCGACCCTCGCCGCCGCGATCCTGCAGCCCGTAGGCCAATGCCGCCGCGGTGGGTTCGTTGATCAGGCGCTCGACCTTCACGCCGGCCAGTTCGCCTGCGGCGCGCGTGGCCTTGCGCTGCGCATCGGAGAAGTAGGCCGGCACGCTGATCACCGCTTCGGTGATCTTCTCGCCCAGTGCGGCCTCGGCATCGGCCAGCAGCGAGCGCAGCACCAGCGCCGAGAGTTCCTCCGGCCGGAACGCGCGCCCGCCGAGGCGGGTTTCGCGTGCGGTGCCCATCCAGCGCTTGAACGCCGCGACGGTGTGCTCCGGATGCGAGATCAGCCGGTCGCGCGCCGCCTGCCCGACGAGCACCTTGTCGCCGTCGACGCTGATCACCGATGGCGTCAGCAGCTCGCCCAGCGCATTCGGGAAGAGGGTGGGACCGTCGGCGCCGTACGCGCCGATGAGGGAATGGGTGGTGCCGAGGTCGATGCCGACGATCATGTGCTGCTGTGATTGCGTGCAGGTAAGGAGGAGGTTTCAGTCCGGGTCGTGCAGTGACGTCCTATCACGTCCACCCAATGCGAGGTTTGGCCAAGGTGTCGCTTTTGCGCGGATGTCGAGCAGGGCCAAGGCGACCGGTTCGCGCAGGCGTTCACGGAGCATCGGCCAGCGGCGCCGCCCGACGGTGTGGTCGCAGGCTTTCAGGATGTCGACCAGTCCCCAGCCCTCCCATTCGCGATGCCATTCAAGCCGGTCTTGGCGCGGAAGATCGAGATACTCGGCGGCGATTTCCACAAGCCAACCGGGGCTGCGCCTGCCGTAGATGTGCCCAGCGTCATCCCGGCCGCTGGTATCGCGGTCATTGGGCACGGCCCAGATCGTTCGGCGTCCCAGCGTGATCCACATCTTGCATGCGAGCTCGCCGCAGTGCCTGGGTGTTTCGATCACGTCCTTTCGATAGGCCGTGAACCGGAAGCGCAGGTCGAGGCCGGGGTCGGGCAGATCCCGCAGTCTTCGCTCGAGCTTGCTCCACGGTCCCATGCGACTACATCCGGAACACGCCGAACTTCGCCGGTTCGATCGGTGCGTTGAGCGAGGCGGAGATGCCGAGGCCGAGCACGCGGCGGGTGTCGGCAGGATCGATCACGCCGTCGTCCCACAGCCGCGCGGTGGCGTAGTAGGGATTGCCCTGGGTTTCGTACTGCTCGCGGATCGGCGCCTTGAAGGCGTCTTCTTCCTCGGGCGTCCACACCTTGCCCGCGGCCTCGATGCCGTCGCGGCGCACGGTGGCGAGCACGCCTGCGGCCTGTTCGCCGCCCATCACGCTGATGCGCGCGTTCGGCCACATCCACAGGAAGCGCGCACCGTAGGCACGGCCGCACATCGCGTAGTTGCCGGCGCCGAAGCTGCCGCCGACGACGACGGTGAACTTCGGCACGCTGGAACAGGCGACGGCGGTGACCATCTTCGCGCCGTCCTTCGCGATGCCGGCGTTCTCGTATTTCTTGCCGACCATGAAGCCGGTGATGTTCTGCAGGAACACCAGCGGGATGCCGCGCTGGTTGCACAGTTCGATGAAGTGCGCGCCCTTGAGCGCGCTCTCGGCGAACAGGATGCCGTTGTTGGCGACGATGCCCACCGGGTAGCCGTGCAGGTGCGCGAAGCCGGTGACCAGGGTCCTGGCGTAGCGCGCCTTGAATTCGTCGAAATCCGAGCCGTCGACGATGCGCGCGATCACTTCGCGGATGTCGAACGGGCGACGCGTGTCCTTCGGCACGATGCCGTACAGCTCCTCGGCCGGATACGCAGGCTCGACCGACGGGCGCACCGCGACCGGCAGCACCTTGCGCCGGTTGAGGTTGCCGACCAGGTTGCGCGCGATCTGCAGCGCATGCCGGTCGTCCTCGGCGAAATGGTCGGCGACGCCCGACACGGTGGTGTGCACTTCGGCGCCGCCGAGCGATTCGGCATCGACCACTTCGCCGGTCGCCGCCTTCACCAGCGGCGGGCCGCCGAGGAAGATCGTGCCTTGTTCCTTGACGATGATGCTTTCGTCGCTCATTGCCGGCACGTAGGCGCCGCCGGCGGTGCAACTGCCCATCACCACGGCGATCTGCGGGATGCCTTCGCCGCTCATCCGCGCCTGGTTGTAGAAGATGCGGCCGAAATGCTCGCGATCCGGGAAGACTTCGTCCTGCAGCGGCAGGAAGGCGCCGCCGGAGTCGACCAGGTAGATGCACGGCAGCCTGTTCTCCTGCGCGATCTGCTGCGCGCGCAGGTGCTTCTTCACCGTCATCGGGAAATAGGTGCCGCCCTTCACCGTGGCGTCGTTGGCGACGATCATCACTTCCAGCCCCATCACCCGGCCGATGCCGCAGACCATGCCGGCGGCCGGCGCCGCGTCGTCGTACATGCCCTCCGCGGCCAGCGGCGCGACTTCGAGGAAGGGCGAACCCGGATCGAGCAGGGCGGTGATGCGGTCGCGTGCAAGGAGCTTGCCGCGCTCGGTGTGCTTGGTGCGTGCTTTCTCGCCGCCGCCTTCCGCCGCGCGCGCCAGGCGCGCATCCAGTTCGGCCACCAGTTCGCGGTGGTAGGACACGGTGTCGCGGAATTCCTGGGACTGCGGGTCGAGGCGGGAGCTCAGGACGGGCATGGCGTCTTCGTGGCGGCGGGCAAAGGACGCCAAGGATAACCGCTGCGCCCTCGGCTGGCGCCGCAACGCGGGCCGAGTCCCGCTGTCGGGCAACCGGAAAGGCCCTGCAAAAGGAAAGACCCGCCGAAGCGGGTCTTCCGGTGCGAGCCTCGTGGAGGCACGCGATGCGCCGCGCGCGAAGCCGATTACTGCTTCTTGGCTTCTTCGGCAGCGGCAGCGGCCTTGTCGGCGACGGCATTGGCCTTGTCGGCCATCTTGTTCGCGGCATCGGCGGTGGCGGCAGCGGCATCGGCGGCAGCGCCGGCGGTGGCGGCAGCGGCGCTGTCGGCGGCGTGTTCGACGGCACCGGCGGCTTCGCTCACGGCTTCGCCGGTGGCGGCGGCAGCGGCATCGACGCCCTGGGTCGCAGCGTCACCGGCCGCAGAGGCGGCTTCGCCGGCCGCATCGACGGCCGCGTCGGCGGCTTCAGCGGCTTCAGCGGCTTCAGCGGCTTCGGTCTGGGCGGTTTCGGTTTCGTTCTTGCAGGCGGACAGGGCGAACACGCCAGCGGCGAGCAGGACGAGAAGCTTGTGGTTCATTTCGAATCTCCCATGGAAGTTAGGGGTCGTACGTCGATGGTGTGCCTGCGCTCGCATGACGCGGCCGGGGATGTCGGCGTACGGTCGTCCTCTCGCCGGTGGCGAGACCGGCATCCCCTCGTGAGGCGCTCCGAGGCGCTGCACGGCAAGCTGGCGGATTCTAGCAGCATGTTCCCGTGCGATGGTCGCGCGATTGTCCCCGCGAGGCACCCGGATCCGCTCGTCGCGGGCACAAAAAAGAAGACCCGCCGAGGCGGGTCTTCTCCTGGACTGCAGCGAAGCTTGCGCTTCGCCGAAGTCGATGACAGCTGGACAGCTTAGGCAGCCGGAGCGGCGGCCGGAGCAGCAGCGTCGGCAGCCGGGGCAGCAGCGTCGGCGGCCGGAGCGGCTTCTTCAGCGGCCGGAGCGGCAGCGTCGGCAGCCGGAGCGGCTTCTTCAGCGGCCGGGGCAGCTTCTTCGGCAGCCGGAGCGGCTTCTTCGGTAGCCGGAGCGTCGGCGACCGGGGCTTCTTCGGCCTTGTTGCAGGCCGACAGGGCCAGGACGCCAGCGGCGAGGAGGACGTAAAGCTTGGTGTTCATGCTTTTCTCCGTAGGAGTTGTCTGAGATTGCTTAGGGGTCAGGCAACGCCAGTGCGCGGGCAGTCCGGCTTTCGCCGGCATGAGTCGTTCACTGACTTACTTGGCGCTTGCCAGCACCATGAAAAAGCCGCAAATGAGACGTGCGGCTCTTTCGATTGTAGCAACCTATTCAGCCCTGTGAAGCCCGGCTGAATCGATTGTCTGAGTCGGGGCCGAACCCGGGGGTCCGATTACTGGGCCTTGGCGGCTTCTTCGGCAGCGTTCGCAGCCTTTTCGGCGGCGTCGGCGGCGGCGTCTGCAGCGGCTTCGGTGTTGGCGGCAGCGGCGTCGACGGCGGCATCGGCCTGCTCGGCGGTGGCGCTGACGGCTGCGCCAGCGGCGTCCGCGGCCGAATCCACGGCTTCAGCGGCCGAGTCGGCGGTTTCGGCAGCGGCGGTTTCCGCTTCGGCGGCGGCCTGGTCGGCCTTGTCGCCGCAGGCGGTCAGGGCGAAGCCGAGGGCGAGTGCAAGCAGTGCCTTGTTCAGGGTCATGTCCGGATTCCTCAGTCTTGTTGATTGGGTGCGGGGCAGGCCGCGATTGGTCGCCATGATGACAAGCCCGTTTCGGCTGTCAAGCGACCGTGGCCGGTCCTGCCCGGTTCGTACGTGTTGGTTGCTTATGCCAGCTCGATCGCGATCGCGGTGGCTTCGCCCCCGCCGATGCACAGCGAGGCCACGCCGCGCTTGCCGCCGGTGGCGCGCAGTGCGGCGATCAGGGTTACCACCAGGCGTGCGCCGCTGGCGCCGATCGGGTGGCCGAGCGCGCATGCGCCGCCGCGCACGTTGAGCCTGTCGTGCGCGATGCCGAGGTCCTTCATCGGCGCCATCGCGACGCAGGCGAAGGCTTCGTTGATTTCGAACAGGTCGACGTCGCCGACGCTCCAGCCTGCTTTTTCAAGCACTTTGCGGATCGCGTCGACCGGCGCGGTGGTGAACCATTCCGGCGCCTGCGCATGGGTCGCATGGGCGACGATGCGCGCGAGCGGCTGCAGGCCGCGACGCTGCGCTTCCTCGGCCGACATCACCAGCGTGGCGGCGGCGCCGTCCGAGATCTTCGACGACGAGGCGGCGGTGAGCACGCCGTCCTTGCCGAACGCGGCGCGCAGGGTGGGGATCTTCGACGGATCGATCTTGCCGGGCTCTTCGTCGGTGTCGACGACCGTTTCGCCCTTGCGCGTAACAACCGTAACCGGGGCGATTTCGTCCTTGAACGCACCGTCGGCGATGGCTTTCTGGGCCCGGGTGACGCTCTCGGCCGAGTAGGCGTCGAGGGCGGCGCGGTCGAATTCATACTTGTTGCAGGCGGCGTCACCGAAGACGCCCATGGCCTGCTTGTCGTAGGGATTGGTCAGGCCGTCCCACGCCATGTGGTCGAGGAACTCGCCGCTGCCGTAGCGCAGGCCGGTGCGCGAGCCGTTGAGCAGGTGCGGGGCGTTGGTCATGGATTCCATGCCGCCGGCGACCACGACCGAGGCCGAGCCGGCCTTGATCAGGTCGTGGGCGAGCATGATCGCCTTCATGCCCGAGCCGCACACCTTGTTGATGGTGGTGCAGCCGGCCGAGGTCGGGATCTTCGCGGCGAGGCTGGCCTGGCGGGCCGGGGCCTGGCCGAGGCCGGCGGGCAGCACGCAGCCCATGATGACTTCGTCGACCTGGTCCGGCGCGACGCCGGCCTGGTCGAGCGCGCCGGCGATGGCCGCGGCGCCGAGGGTGGGGGTGGGAACGCCGGTGAACTGGCCGAGGAAAGAACCGATGGCGGTGCGCTTGGCACCGACGATGACGATGTCGGACATGTGGACTCCGTGGCGGGTGCGCCGGGGGGCGCTTGTCGGTCGTATCTGGGCCGGCGCGGGCGTGGGGCGGCGCGGCGACGTCCCGATTATGCGACGCCGTGCTGCAGTGCGGCAAATGGACGTTCGGCCAGGAAACGGGCCGGATCGGCCATGCCCGGGCGTATCGAGGCCAGGCGCCGACCGGGCATGCCGGCTCAGAGCAGGCGCAGGGTGATCGCCTTGAGCACGGCGTGGGTGCGGTCGCGGCAGTCCAGCTTCACCAGCAGGTCGGACATGTAGTTCTTCACCGTGCCTTCGGACAGGTGCAGGCTGCGCGCGATCTCCTTGTTGGAGTGGCCGCCCGCGACCAGGCGCAGGATCGAGCGTTCGCGGTCGGTGAGCTTCGCACCGGTGTCCGTCCCGGCCGGTTCGCTCCAGGCGGCGCGCACCGGCCCCAGGCTCACGGGTTGGAGCAGGGTCTCGCCGCCGGCCACGCGCTGGATCGCGGCCTTGAGGTCTTCGGGCGAGGCGTCCTTGAGCAGGAAGCCCTGCGCCCCGGCGTCCACGGCGCGCATCATCAGGTCGGGGTCGTCGAAGGTGGTCAGCAGGATCACCGGGGTGGCGTCGCCGCGTTCGCGCAGGGCGCCGATCAGGCCGATCCCGCCCAGCCCGGGCATGCGGATGTCGCTGACGATCAGGTCGACCGGGCGCTGCGGCAGGGCGGCGAGCAGGCGCTCGGCGTCGGGCGCCTCCAGCGCCACGTCGATGCCGATGTCCGACAGCAGGCTGGACAGCCCGCGCAGCACCAGGGCCTGGTCGTCGCACAGGGCGATGCGGATGGGGCGGCCGGGCGCGGGGTTCATGCGTGTGCGTCCTGGATGCGGGCGACGACACGCAGGCCGCGCGGCGGTGTCGGTTCGATGTCCAGCCGGCCGCCGAGCGCGGCGAGGCGCTCGCGCATGCCGGTCAGGCCGTTGCCTTCGTCCACGCGCGCCGGCGCGAGGCCGTCGTTGTCGACCGTCAGCGCGAGTCCGTCGCCGTCGCGCTGCAGGCGGATGCGGATGTGTCGCGCGCGGCCGTGGCGCAGGGCATTGGTGATCGCTTCCTGGGCGCAGCGCAGCAGGGCTTCGGCCTGGTCGATGTCGTCCACGCGCAGGCCGTCCTCGATGTCCATGTCGATGCGCACGCCGGGCACCGGCCGGCCCAGCGCTTCCAGCGCCGCGCGCAGGTCCAGGCCGTCGTGCGCGCGCAGGGCGCCGACCACCTGGCGGATCTGCGCCAGCAGGTCGTCGGCGAGCTGCGCGGACAGCACGATCTCCTCGCGTCGAGCCAGCGCGGGGTCGCGCGACAGCCGGGCGAGGTTGAGCTTGAGCGCGGTCAGGCTGTGGCCCGCCACGTCGTGCAGCTCGCGCGAGAGTTTCAGGCGTTCGCCGGCGCGCGCGGATTCCTCCAGCAGGCGCCGCGTGGCGAGCAGTTCGGCATTCACCTGCGCCAGGTGCTCGCGGGCCTGTTCGCGACTGCCCGCGTAATGGCCGGTCAGCGCCGCGAACGCCTGGAACGCGCCGATCTGCGCCAGCGAGATCAGTGCCGATCCGGGCGGTACGCCGCGTTCCAGCCAGATCAGCGCCAGCCCGGCGTTGAACGCCAGCATCACCGCGACGAAGCCGCGCAACGGCAGCATCAGCACCAGCTGGCCGGCGACGATGATCAGCAGCACCGAATTCTGGCCGCTGCCGAGCAGGGCTTCGGCGGCGAGGATCAGCACGCCCTGGCCGAGGACGCGCAGGAGCCCGCCACGGCCGTCGCGCCCGGCCAGCGCGCAGGCGACGTACAGCCCGAGGATGCCGAGCAGGCAGGCGGCGCCGAGCCATTCGCGCGGATCGCCGGCGGCCAGCTTCGCCGGTTCCAGCACCGCGAACGCGATCGCCAGCCAGGTGACGTAGGCGGCGATGTTCAGCGCAGACAGCAGGTGCGTCGAGAACGGTCCCTCGGCGGGCGTCGCGACTTCGCGCAGGAAGGATGGAGGGCTCATGGCGACCAGCATGGCAGCCCGCTCCGGCGCGCGGAAGCCGATGCCTGCACGAGGTGACTTTTCTCACCCCCGCGCGGTGACCACGGGCAGGTGCCGCGCCGACGCCCCGATCCGGAGACTGTCCTCATTCCCGATGCCCCTCCAGATGGAGTCACGCCATGGACACGCTCTACAAGATACTGCTCGCTGCGCACGGCCTCTGCGGCCTGGTCGCCCTGGTCACCTTCTGGATGGCGGCCTTCGCGAAGAAGGGCGCGCCGCTGCACCTGCGCGTAGGCAAGGCGTACATGTTCGCGATGCTGGGCATCGTGGTCACCGCGATGCCGATGGCGGTCATCATCGGCCTGCGCGGCAAGCCGGGCATCGCCACCTTCCTCGGCTACCTGGTGGTGATCACCGCGACCGGTATGTGGATGGGCTGGCGCGCGGTGAAGCGCAAGCGCGACCAGTCTTCGTTCCGCGACACGGCCTACCTGTGGGTGGCCTTGCTCAACCTCGCCGCGTCGGCGGTGGTGTTCGCGGTCGGCATGAAAATGTCGCAGACGCTGCTGATGGGCTTCAGCGTGGTCGGCATGATCACCGGGGTGCAGATGCTGGTGCGCCGCGCGCGTCCGATGTCGGTGGCGCGCTGGTGGATGAAGGAGCATTACTCGGCGATGGTCGGCTGCGGCGTCGCCACGCACATCGCCTTCCTCGCCATCGGCTTCGACCGCATCATCCGCATGGTCGGCATCGACCCGCCGGGCTGGTACCACCTGATCGCCTGGTTCCTGCCGCTGTCGCTGTCGTTCGTGGTCATGGTCTGGCTCAACCGCAAGTACATGCCGAAAGCCCTGCCGACCAGTGCGATGCCTGCGCGGGCGTGAGGCGGTTGTTCTGCAGAGCATCGACTCTAAGTGCGTAAACCCATCCCCACCCCGGCCCTCCCCTTGAAGGGGAGGGAGACAAGCGCGGCGCTTTGAAGCCCTCCCCTTCAAGGGGGCGAAGCGGCGCGCTTGCGAGGCATTGCCTCGCGCGCCTCTGAGCGCCGGAGCGCAAGGCGCGAGGGCCGGGCGGGTTTGGGTGGGGATGGGTTATGAATTACCAAACGAAAAAGCCGCGACACAAGTCGCGGCATTTCGGTTTGCAGCGGCGAACGCACCGATCAGAAATTGCCGTTGAACAGCTCGCGGCCGATCAGCATGCGGCGGATCTCGTTGGTGCCGGCGCCGATCTCGTACAGCTTGGCGTCGCGCAGGATGCGGCCGGTCGGGTACTCGTTGATGTAGCCATTGCCGCCGAGGGTCTGGATCGCCTCCAGCGCCACCTTCACCGCCGACTCCGACGCGTGCATCAGGCAACTCGCGGCATCGATGCGCGACTTGTAGCCGCTGTCGTAGTCGCGCGCCACCTGGTAGGCGAAGGCACGGCTGGACTGCAGCGCGGTGTACATGTCGGCGATCTTCGCCTGCATGATGCCGAAGGTGCCGATCGCCTGGCCGAACTGGCGACGGTCGCGCACGTAGGGCAGGGCGATGTCCAGCGCCGCCTGCATCAGGCCCAGCGGGCCGCCGCTCAGCACCAGGCGTTCGGTGTTCAGGCCGCTCATCAGCACCTTCACGCCGTTGTTCACTTCGCCCAGCACGTTCTCGGCAGGAATCTCGCAGTTCTCGAACACCAGCTCGCAGGTGTTGCTGCCGCGCATGCCCAGCTTGTCCAGCTTCTGCGCGGTGCGGAAGCCGGGCATGCCCTTCTCGACGAGGAAGGCGGTCATGCACTTGCTGCCCAGCTCGCGGCTCGCGGTGCGCATGTACACGATCAGCACGTCGGCCTCGGGGCCATTGGTGATCCACATCTTGTTGCCGTTGGCCACCCACACGTCGCCCTTCAGCGTCGCGCGGCAGCTCATCGAGCCCACCACGTCCGAACCCGCGCCCGGCTCGCTCATCGCCAGCGCGCCCTTCCACTCGCCGGTGCACAGCTTCGGCAGGTATTTCTCGCGCTGCGCCTGGTTGCCGTTGGCGTAGAGGTTGCTCACGCACAGGTTCGAGTGCGCGCCGTAGCTCAGGCCGACCGAACCGGAGGCGCGGGAGATCTCCTCCATCGCGATCAGGTGGGCCAGATAGCCCATCTCGCTGCCGCCGAACTCGCCCGGCACGGTGATGCCGAGCAGGCCCATCTCGCCGAGCTTGGCCCACAGGTCCTGCGGGAACGCGTTCTCTTCGTCGATCTTCGCCGCGCGCGGCGCGATCTCGGTCTCGGCGAAACGGCGGACCGCCTCGCGCAGCGCATCGATGTCTTCACCCAACGGAAACGGACGCATTGCAACCTCTGCTTTGGGGGAGCCACAGCCCCCCTTTGGTAAAGGGGGGCGCCGCGACAGCGGCGGGGGATTCGGAAGGACTGAGCGGGGCCCGAGTTCGTGAAACGAACTTGGGCTGAAACAGGCGAAGCCTGTTTCAGTGCCCGCGCATGCGGCCCAGGAAACGCGGCGCGGTGCGGCCCATCGGCAGCTTCAGCTTGCCGATCGCGGAGATGCGCTCTTCGGCGAGGCGGTCGGCGGCCAGGTAGGTCGGGATGCCGTCGCGGTCGGAGATCTCGTAGATGCGGCCGAGGTTGTGATAGATGGTGCGCATCATGCGCATCGCGCGTTCGCGGTTGTAGCCGTCGATCTCCAGCGACACGTTCATCACGCCGCCGGCGTTCACCGCGTAGTCCGGCGCGTACAGGATGCCGCGCTTGGTGACTTCGTCGCCGATGGCGTTGTTCGCCAGCTGGTTGTTGGCGGCGCCGCAGATGATCTTGGCCTTCAGGCGCGGCAAGGTCTGCTCGTTGACGGTGCCGCCCAGCGCGCACGGCGAGTACACGTCGCAGTTCACGTCGTAGATCTCGTCCGGAGCGACGGCTTCGGCGCCGTATTCTTCGACGGCTTCCTCGACCAGGCTCTTGTTGATGTCGGTGACGAAGATCTTCGCGCCGCGCTCCTTGAGCAGCTTCACGAACTCCATGCCCACGTGGCCCAGGCCCTGCACCGCGTAGCTGCGGCGGCCCACTTCCTCGTCGCCGAACTTGCGGTTCAGCGTGGCCATCAGGCCCTGCAGCGTGCCGTAGGCGGTGAACGGCGAGGGATCGCCCGAACCGCCATGCACCTGGTGCACGCCGGTCACGTACTCGGTCTCGCGATACACGTATTCCATGTCGTTGACGTCGATGCCGACGTCCTCGGCGGTGATGTAGCGGCCGCCCAGCGAATCGACGAACTTGCCGAACGCGCGGAACAGCGCCTCGGACTTGTCCTTCGACGGGTCGCCGATTATGACGGCCTTGCCGCCACCAATGTTCAGGCCGGCCACCGCGTTCTTGTAGGTCATGCCGCGGGACAGGCGCAGCACGTCGTTCAGCGCATCCTGCTCGGTCTTGTACGGCCACATCCGCAGACCGCCCAGCGAGGGGCCGAGCACGGTGTTGTGGATCGCGATGATGGCCTTCAGGCCCGCGTCCTTGTTGTGGCAGAAGACGACCTGCTCATGGCCGTAGTTTTCGACGTGTTCGAAGATCATCGGAAGCTCCGTTGCGCCGGCGTACAGGCTGGTGGATACGCCGGGGTATGTGGCAAGTCGTTGAAATCGTTTGGATCAGCGGCTTGGTGAAACGGCCCGTCGGGGCCGCAGGCGCCGTAGTCTAATGGAATCGTTCCTCGCGTTCGCATGCCTCCGGTCGGCTGTGCGAAGACCGCTCGTGGGCACTCGCTGCATCCGTACCGGCCCTCGCCCCGTAGTCCTGCGTGCTGCCAACGGAAATCGTTCCGTAGGGCGAAATCGTATACAGGGGGATTGCATGCATCTCGTTCTGCTGCGCCGGGCCTTGCTGGCCCTGGTGCTCTTGTCTGCCGGGTATGCGCAGGCGCGCGACGGCGCCACACTCCGCGGGCGCGTCGAACTTGTCGGCGACGGCCGGCAGGATCTTCATGCAGGCGAAATCGCCGACACGGTCGTCTACTACTTGCCGAAAGACGTCGAACTGCGCCCGTCGCCCGGCCGATTCACGATGGACACGCGCAGCAAGGGCTTCTCGCCCTCGCTGCTGGTGGTGCCGCAGGGCAGCACGGTGAGTTTTCCCAATCGCGACACGATCCTGCACAACGTGTTCTCGCGCAGCGGCGCGAATGGGTTCGATCTGGGTTTCTACGGCGCCGGCGTATCGCGCGAACACACGTTCAAGCGGGCCGGGCTGGTGGTGGTGAACTGCAGCGTGCACCAGTCGATGCGCGCCAACATCCTGGTGCTGTCCACGCCGCACTACGCGCGCCCCGATCGCAGCGGCCGCTACCGGCTCGATGGCCTGCCGCCCGGATCGGGTTCGCTGGTGTTCTGGCATCCGCGGTCGGCGCCCACCAGCGTGAAGATCACGGTCCCGTCGGAGGCCATTCCCACGCAGCGCCTGATCGCGAGCAAGCCGCCGATCGATGCGCACGCAGCAGGGAAGCACTGAACATGCGCGCGAATACGAAACGACCGCTGCTCGCCGCCGCATGCCTGATCGCGGGCATCGCGATCTGCGCGGCCATCCTTGCATGGCACGAATGGTCGCTGGCGCGTGCGCTGGCCTCGCACGATCTGCATGGCGCAAGGGCCGCGCTGCGCGCGACCGAAACGCAGTTCGCCCGCGAAATCACCCAGCGTGGCGAGACCATCGCCCGCAACCAGGCGGTCACCGCCTACATCGGCCAGGCGCTGGACAATACGCTGCCGGGCATCGAGCCCGACTACACGTCGGTCGTCGACCTGCTGGAGGAACGGCGTACGCAGATGGGGCTGGCGATGGTGGCCATGCTCGACGGCGAAGGCCGGGTACTGGCGACCACCGATCGGCTGTCCGGCGTGCGCGAGTATGGTGCGACGCCTGCCTTCATCGCCGCGAAACGCGGACAGAGGCCGGAGCACGGCCTGCTCGTCGATGGCGACCGCGCGACGCGCGTGGTGGTGATGCCGCTGGCCAGCTACGGCTTCAGCGACGTGTTCCTGATGCTCGGCGAAGCCTTGACGCCCACGTTCACGCAGACCGTCGTCGAAACCTCGGGAAGCGCCACCGGGCTCGATGTCCTGCTGCTGGCATCGGATGCTGCCGGCACGCGCACGCTGGTGTCCTCGCTCCCCGCATCCACGAACGGAACCGTGGTGACGAACTGGTCGACCCTGCGTGCCTCGGGCGAGCAGGGCGAGCCGATCGCATTCCCCGCAGGCGACCGCAGGCTGGCGACCAGCGTGCCCATGATCGGCAGCACCGAGGCCTACGCCGTGCTGCTCGTGCCCGCAGGCGGCGACGCACAGGTGCGCGATGCCGCGCGCTGGCCCGTGCTCGCCGGCGTCGTGCTCGCGCTGCTGGCCCTGGTCATGACGGTCTGGTGGGTCATGCGTCGCATCTTCGCGCCGCTGGACGAGGTGCTGCGCGTTGCCGAATACGCCGCAGACACCGGCGATCTCCACCTGAGGATGCCGGACATCGGCATCCCGCAGATGAAACGTCTCGCCACCGCCTTCAACCGCATCTGCGTCCGCGCGTCCATCTCGGCGCGCGATTGATCGCGCATCCGATTCCCGCATCGCATCCACATCCATGGAGTACCGCATGACCTCGATGTCGTCTGTCCGGCCGCCTCGCGCGCGTCGTCTCCTCGTCGCCGCGTGCCTCGCGACGCTCGCGTGCCCGTTGTCGCAGGCCCTCGCGCAGGAACTGTCCGACCTGCAGGTCGACGAACCTGTCGAGGCCGTCGAACCCGACAACCGCGCCACGGGCGGCAAACTGCTGCTCACCGCGGGCGTGAGCCAGGTCGAAGGCGCCGGTGGCGGCGGCCTGACCCCCTGGGCGCTCATCGGCGGCTATGGCGAAACCGGCCAGTTCGGCGCCAGCGCCTACTACACCCGCGTCGATGTCGACGACTACAGCCTCGACAGCTACGGCGCGCTCGTCGGCATCCACGACCGCGTCGAACTCAGCGTGTCGAGGCAGGTGTTCGACACCGAAGCCGTCGGCGCCGCCCTCGGCCTCGGCCGCGGCTTCGAGATCCGCCAGGACACGGTGGGCGTGAAGGTCAAGCTGTTCGGCGATGCGATCCTCGAACAGGATCGCTGGCTGCCGCAGGTCTCGCTGGGCGTGCAGCGCAAGCGCAACGATCGCGGCGCGCTGGTCCGCGCGATCGGCGCGGACAGCGATTCGGGCACCGATGTCTACCTCAGCGCGACCAAGCTGTACCTCTCGCAGGGCGTGCTGGTGAACGGCACCCTGCGTTACACCGAGGCGAACCAGTTCGGCATCCTCGGCTTCGGTGGCGATCGCCGCGACGGCCATTCGCTGCAGTTCGAAGGGTCGGTCGCATACCTGATCAATCGTCGCCTGGCCGTCGGTGCCGAATACCGCACCAAGCCCGACAACCTCAACATCGCGACCGAGGACGATGCCTGGGACGTGTTCGTCGCCTGGACGCCCAATCGCCATGTCGCCCTGACGGTCGCCTATGTCGACCTCGGCAACATCGTCATCCGCGATCGTCAGCGCGGTGTCTACGCGTCGCTGCAGGTCGGCTTCTGACCCTGCCTTCCGACCACGCCCGGAGAATTCCCATGTTCCAGAACACCCGTGTCCGCTTTCGCCCCGTCGCCCTCCTCCTTGCCGGCCTGTTGTTGGCCGGTGCTTCGTCATCTGTCACGGCGCAGGACACCTCGCCCACCGTCGAGCGCACGCCCGGCGCAGCCGATCCTGCCCCGGCGCATCCGGAACTCGCCGGTGTCTTCGAGGAATTCGGCGGTCGCGCAGGACTCGACGCGCTGATGGAGGAATTCATGTCGGTGCTGCTGGCCGATCCACGGATGCGCCCGTTCTTCGAGAAGGTCGAGCACGACCGGGTGAAGCGTCAGCTCGCTGAGCAATTTTGCGCGATCCTCGGCGGCGGCTGCGTCTACACCGGACGCGACATGATCGCCGCGCATGCCGCGCACGGCATCGACCGTGCGGACTTCAATGCCCTGGTCGAAGACCTGCAGATCGCGATGTCGAAGCGCGGCATCCCGTTCCGCGCGCAGAACAAGCTGCTGGCGCTGCTGGCGCCGATGCATCGCGAGGTCATCAACCGCTGAGCCGCTTCCCGGCGCGGTTCAGAACGCCCGATACCGCGCCTGCCGGATCCACAGCGTCGCCAGCCACTTCTCGCCGGTTTCGACCGGCGTTCCGGCGTGCAGCGAATCGGGGTCCGGTCGACCCTGCGGCGATGTTGCGTCGTAAGTGAGGTTGTCGAACACCACTGCGCGTCCCGGCAGCGGTTCCACCTGCAGCCCGGCCTGCGGGAAGGCCGTCGCGCCGCCGGCCGTCACCGGATTCAGGTACACGCAGATCGTGCGCCGCCGGTTGCCGGCCTGCGGGCCGTCGCGTGCGATCGACGCCGGCGGCAGGTAGTCGCGATGCGGCTTGTATTCCTGCCCCGGCGCATAGCGCAGCACGATCAGCGGCTCGGCCTCGACCAGTTCCAGCCCCGCCGCCGCGGCCATGCGCCATTGCACGAGGCGCAGCGCGAGGCTTTCCAGCACCGGGTCGAACTGCGCGTGGTGGCTGGTGCGCAGCTCCATGTTCAGCGACTGGCCCGAGGCCGGGTCCAGCGTGCGCGAGGCCTGCAGGTGCGGCTGCGCATTGACAATGAGCAGCCGGCATTCGTCGGCCGACAGCAGCCGGTCGATCACCGACACGCGCGGCTGCGTCGACAGTACATGCGCTGCAGGGGGCTGCATCGCGTCCTCCAACGCGAGCTGTCGCGGCGGACTGCCCGCAGCCGCCGGTGGCGGCAGCGTGAACGCCGGTACGCGCTCGACCCCCGCGTCGGCGAGTTGCGTCCACAGGTCGCGCGCCGCGTCCGGCTGCGCTTCGCAGCCTTCGCCATGCGCCATGCGCTCGGCCAGCAGCACCGCAGCGGCGATGTCGCCGCGGGCGGCGGCGCGTTCCAGTAGTTGCAGGCACAGCGTCTGGTCGTCCGGATGCGGCTTTCGCCCGAAATGCAAGGCTGCGGCGAGCAGCGAGGGCGCATGGTCGGTCTGCACGCCGCGCAGGACGCGTTCGTTCATGCGCATGTCGCGGGGCAGGGCGACGCCGCCGGCCGCGAGCTTCACCAGATACTCCGACGCCAGCGGATGCCCCGCGCGCTCGGCGCGCTCGAACCACGCCAGTGCCTCCTGCGGTGCGGGCGCACCGACGATCCCGTACAGCCGCATCCGCGCGTATTCGACCTGCG
Source organism: Lysobacter sp. (assembly GCA_019634715.1). Lineage (GTDB taxonomy): Bacteria > Pseudomonadota > Gammaproteobacteria > Xanthomonadales > Xanthomonadaceae > Lysobacter_I. The sequence continues at coordinate 14,859 of JAHCAU010000013.1, read as the reverse complement.
CGCCCGCGTGCCCGCCCTGCGCCGCGCGCAGGTGCCAGGCCTGCGCCTCGTCCATGCGTTCGTGCGCCACCAGCGCCTGCGCCAGCGCGAACGCATGCTCGACCGATCCGCGCTCGGCCGCCGCGCGCAGTGCGGCCGGGTCCTGCTGCATCGCGCTCACAGCTGCGATTCCAGCGGCAGCCAGCCGATCGCCTTGGCGCTGAAGCGCTGCATCGTCGTGGTGTCCGGCTCCTTCGCGTGCAGGGTCGGCGGCTTCGTGGCGCGGTCCAGCCAGCGCGGCGCGCCGTCCTTGCCGACGTGCATCCAGTAGCTCAGTTCCGGATTGGCCAGGCGCAGGTATTCCTCGCGCACTGCCTTCGCCAGCGCGGCGTCGTCGAACACCACGCCCATCTCGGTGTTGAGGTAGGCCGATCGCGCATCCAGGTTGAACGAGCCGATGTAGCCGCGCGTGTCGTCCACGCTGTAGGCCTTGGTGTGCAGGCTCGCGCCGCTGCTGCCGAACAGGCTGCTGGTGGGATGGCCCTGCGCGCGCAGTTCGTACACCGACACCCCGCCGCGCACCAGCGTGTCGCGATAGCGGCGGTACGCGCCGTACACCGCGAACACGTCGTTCGCCGCCAGCGAATTGGTCACCACGCCCACGGTCACGCCCTGGTTCACCAGCCCGGTCATGCGCTCGGTCACCTCGGTGCCCGGCACGAAGTAGGGCGAGATCAGCAGCACCTTGCGCTTGGCCGAGGCCAGGTCCTGCTCGATGCGGTGCACGATCCACTCGTCGCGCTTGTCGTCCTCCCACTTCAGCGGCGGATCGGTGATCAGGTGGATGCGGTCGCTCCAGAACGGCTTCAGGCGGACGCGCGCGTAGTCCTGCACGCGCGGCGATGCGGCCACGCGCTGCAGGTAGCGCTGCGCCGCCGGCCCCTGCGCCTCGGTCTCGATCGCCTCGCCGATCTCGTCGAAGCCGCCGCGCGGCACGCGCGCCAGCGCCTTCAGCGGCACCACGGCCTTGCTGTTCCAGTAGTGGTCGAACATCGTGCTGGTCTCGGCCACCGCCGGGCCGAACAGCACCACGTCCAGGTCGCGGAAATTCACTTCGTCGGCGGCGCCGAAGTACTCGTCGCCGATGTTGCGCCCGCCCACCACCGCCACGCGGTTGTCGGCGATCCACGCCTTGTTGTGCATGCGATGGTTCACGCTGACGACGCGCTGCACCATCTCGAACAGCCGGCCCAGGCCCTCGCGGTTGCGGAAGGGGTTGTACAGGCGGATCTCGATGTTCGGATGGGCATCGAGCAGCAGCAGCTTCGAGTCCATGCCCTGCGCGTTCATGTCGTCCAGCAGCATGCGCACGCGCACGCCGCGTTCCGCTGCGCGCCACACCTCGCGACCGAGCAGGCGCCCGGTCGGGTCGTCGTGCCAGATGTAGTACTGCAGGTCGAGGCTGCGCCCGGCCTTCTGCGCGGTCATCGCGCGCGCCGCGAACGCATCCACGCCGTCCTCCACCAGCAGCGCACCGGTCTTGCCGGGATTGGCGGCAAGCAGCGGCTCGATCTCGCGGTCCAGTTCGGTTTCGCCCGGTTTGATCGGCAGCACCACGCCCGGCTCGCCGGTGGCCGGCGGCGTCAGGTGGTCGGCGAACAGCAGTCCGGTGCCGACCAGCGAGAAGAAAGAGAAGGTGCCCCACGCGAGGATGCGCTGGAAACGGGTCATGTATACGATCTGCTGCGTTATTCCGTGCGGTCGAGTATCCCTGCCGTATGGTCATGCGGGCAAGGGCGGGCGGCGGGTTACAATACGCCATCATCGTTTTCAGCATGGAGCGCGCGCCATGAGCACGCCAGCCGTCCCCTTCGAAGGCAACGCCCCCGCCCAGCAGCCGGAGGCCTCACCGCTCCGCTTCGTCACCGCCGCCAGTCTGTTCGACGGCCACGACGCCGCCATCAACATCATGCGCCGCCTGATCCAGGGGCAGGGCGCCGAAGTCATCCACCTCGGCCACAACCGCAGCGTCGAGGACGTCGTCCGCGCCGCGCTGCAGGAAGACGCCGACGCCATCGCGCTCTCCAGCTACCAGGGCGGCCACGTCGAATACTTCAAGTACATGGTCGACATGCTGCGCGAACGCGGCGCCGGCCACATCCGCGTCTTCGGCGGCGGCGGCGGCACCATCACCCCCGAAGAGATCCGCGAGCTGCAGGCCTACGGCGTCGAGCGCATCTACCATCCCAACGACGGCATGCACATGGGCCTCGTCGCGATGATCGAGGACGTCATCCGCCGCGCCGGTGCCGCGCGCCAGCCGGTCGCCACGCCCAAGCGCGTGGACTTCAGCGACGAAATCGCCATCGGCCAGATGCTCAGCGCCATCGAAGAGAGTGCCCTCGACGAATCCGAACTCGCCCACCTCCGCAAGGAATGGCAGCTCGCCGGCGGCAAGACGCCCGTCGTCGGCATCACCGGCACCGGCGGCGCCGGCAAGTCCTCGGTCACCGACGAACTGCTCAACCGCTTCCTCGCCAGCTTCCCCGACATGCGCATCGCGGTGATCTCGGTCGACCCCACCCGCCGCCGCACCGGCGGCGCGCTGCTCGGCGACCGCATCCGCATGAACTCGCTGCGCAGCCCGCGCATTTTCATGCGCTCCATGGCCACCCGCCGCCAGCACGCCGCGACCAACGTGGTGCTGAAGGACTGCATCGCCTTCCTCAAGTCGCTCGGCTACGACCTGGTCATCGTCGAAACCGCCGGCATCGGCCAGAGCGACTCGGAGATCGTCGACCTCGTCGATTTCCCGATGTACGTCATGACCAGCGACTTCGGCGCGCCCAGCCAGCTCGAGAAGATCGACATGCTCGACTTCGCCGAACTCGTCGTGCTCAACAAGTTCGACAAGCGCGGCGCCGAGGATGCCCTGCGCGACGTGCGCAAGCAGTGGAAGCGCAACCGCACCGCCTTCACCATGAAGGACGAGGACGTGCCGGTCTACCCGACCATCGCCTCGCAGTTCAACGACCCCGGCATCAGCTGGATGTTCGCCAACCTCTGCCGCCTGCTGCGCGAGAAGCTCAATCTTGGCGGCTTTGTAGGAGGGGTTGTAGGAGGGGCTTCAGCCCCGAGCTCTGTTGCGGAAGAGCAAAAGCTCGCGGCTGAAGCCGCTCCTACAACGCGATGCAATTGGCATCCCGCCATCGACACCAGCCTCAAGGAACCCCGCGCCACCGTCCTCATCCCCGGCAACCGCGTCCGCTATCTAGCCGAGATCGCCGAGCAGGGCCGCAGCATCAACAAGCGCATCGAAAGCCAGGCCGAGATCGCCGACCGCGCCCAGGCCTACTGGCAGTCGCTCGAAAGCCTCGGCGACACCGCGCTGCCGAAGATGCTGGACCTGTACAGCCCCGATGCCCTCGTAGGGCGGGCTCAAGCCCGCCTTCCGGAATCGCCGGCGAACGCAAACGGCGGGCTTGAGCCCGCCCTACAGGTGGATGCCACCCTTCTGACGCTGCGCCAACGCTACAACGACGCCGTCCAGTCCCTCGACAGCGAGGCCCTCAAGCTGCTGCGCGAATGGCCCGCGCGCCTGAAATCCATCGTCGACGACGTCAACGAATACCAGGTCCGCGACAAGACCATCCGCGTCGAGAACTACCGCGAATCCCTGTCGCACCAGCAGATCCCCAAGATCGCCGCGCCCACCTACAAGTCGTGGGGCGAACTGCTGACCTTCCTGCAGAAGGAAAACCTGCCCGGTTACTACCCGTACACCGGCGGCGTCTACCCGTACCGCCGCACCGGCGAAGACCCCATCCGCATGTTCGCGGGCGAGGGCACGCCCGAGCGCACCAACCGCCGCTTCCACTACCTCAGCGTCGGCCTGCCTGCCGCGCGCCTGTCCACCGCCTTCGACAGCGTCACCCTGTACGGCGAAGACCCGGCCATCCGTCCCGACATCTACGGCAAGATCGGCAACTCCGGCGTCAACATCGCCACGCTCGACGACATGAAGAAGCTGTACTCCGGCTTCGACCTCTGCGCGCCCAGCACCTCGGTGTCGATGACCATCAACGGCCCCGCGCCGATCATCCTCGCGATGTTCATGAACACCGCGATCGACCAGCAGGTCGAGAAATACCTGCGCGCCGACCAGGCGCGCTGGGACGCCGCCCACGCCACCATCGAAAAACTCTTCGAAGGCCGCCAGCGCCCCGAATACAGCGGCGACCTGCCCGAGACCAACGACGGCCTCGGCCTCGGCCTGCTCGGCGTCACCGGCGACCAGGTGGTCGACGCCGAGACCTACGCCAACATCAAGGCGCAGACCCTCGCCACCGTGCGCGGCACGGTGCAGGCCGACATCCTCAAGGAAGACCAGGCCCAGAACACCTGCATCTTCAGCACCGAATTCGCGATGCGGATGATGGGCGACATCCAGCAGTTCTTCGTCGAGAAGAACGTGCGCAACTTCTACTCGGTGTCGATCAGCGGCTACCACATCGCCGAAGCCGGCGCGAACCCGATCAGCCAGCTCGCCTTCACCCTGTCCAACGGCTTCACCATCGTCGAGTACTACCTCGCGCGCGGCATGAAGATCGACGACTTCGCACCCAACTTGTCGTTCTTCTTCAGCAACGGCATGGACCCGGAATACACCGTCATCGGCCGCGTCGCCCGCCGCATCTGGGCGCGCGCCATGCGCGAACGCTACGGCGCCAGCGCCCGCAGCCAGATGATGAAGTACCACATCCAGACCTCCGGCCGCTCGCTGCACGCCCAGGAAATCCAGTTCAACGACATCCGCACCACGCTGCAGGCCCTGTACGCCCTGTTCGACAACTGCAACAGCCTGCACACCAACGCCTACGACGAAGCCATCACCACGCCCACCGAAGAGTCCGTGCGCCGCGCCGTCGCCATCCAGATGATCATCAACAAGGAACTGGGCCTCAACTTCTGCGAGAACCCCTGGCAGGGCAGCTTCATCGTCGACAAGCTCACCGACATCGTCGAGGAAGCCGTCTACCGCGAATTCGAAGCCATCAGCGAACGCGGCGGCGTGCTCGGCGCCATGGACACCATGTACCAGCGCGGCAAGATCCAGGAAGAAAGCCTCTACTACGAACACAAGAAGCACGACGGCAGCCTGCCGCTGATCGGCGTGAACACCTTCCTCCCGAAGGACCATGGCGGCGATATCGTCACCGAGATCGAGCTGATCCGCTCGACCGAGGGGGAGAAGGGGCAGCAGATTGCGAATGTGGCGGGGTATCAGGCGCTGCGGAATATGCCGGAAGGGCTGGGCTACCTGCAGAAGACCGCCCGGGATCGCGCGAATGTATTCGCGGCCCTGATGGAAGCTGTCAAATCTTACAGCTTGGGGCAGATTTCACATGCTCTCTACGATGTGGGTGGGGAGTATCGGCGGAATATGTGAGTTCGTTATTGCCCGCCATGACCGATCGTTTTCTTATGTCGGATATCGATTGGCGTTAGTTCGCTATGGAGGCGATGCGTGAGTCAGGTGACTTATTACCCCAATGAGGTTTTTACCCCGACGCTTCCTGCAAAGCTCACTTTTGTTGAACGAGCGGCAGTGGACGACAAATTGGTCCGTGCTTTGCAGACGCCTGGCAAGCAGATTGTCGTTTTTGGCCACAGTGGGGCCGGTAAGACTACGCTAATCAATAACAAGCTGGAGCAAATATTCGAGGCGCATATTACGACTAGATGCATAGCTGGAATGACCTTTGAGCAGATTGTTCTGAATGCATTTGATCAGCTCAGTCCGTACTACAAAAAGGACGTTCAGTTCGAGAAGAGTAGCGGTCGAAAAGCATCGCTACAGTCCGAATACGAGATTGTAAAGGCTGGTCTTGAGTTATCTTCTTCGGAGAAGGAGTCTTCGACATCTTCTCGCATGCTCCCTCCGCAGTTGACGCCCCAATTGCTAGGCGCGCTGATGGGTGATGCGAAGGCTTGTTGGCTAATCGAAGACTTTCATAAAGTAGGGGAGTCGGAGAAAGTTAAGCTGGCTCAGACGATGAAAGTCTTTATGGATGTCGCTGCCTCGTATCCGGATTTAAAGGTCGTGGCGATCGGTGCTGTCAGTACAGGACGGGAAGTGGTTAAGTACGATCAAGAGATGTCGGGGCGTGTTGCGGAGATAAGCGTACCTCTCATGGCGAATGAGGAGTTGCGTTTGATCATTGAGAAGGGAGCGAGCCTCCTTGGGCTGACGTTCGATCCGTCAGTTGAGCGTCAGATTGTTTCGTTGTCCAACGGATTGCCGGCAATTTGCCATCAGTTGTGTCTGAATGTTTGCTTCGCAATGAACGTGATTAGTACAGCCATGCCGGGCAGGGCCGTGGGGCAAGCGGACTTAGATGCCGCGATCAAGATGTACATTGATGATGCGTCTGACACGCTAAAAGAGCGTTACGACCGCGCCGTAAGGAATCGACGTCAAGGTAGGTTCGACAATGGGCGAATTATCGTTAAGGCGCTTTGTGAGTTCGATCAAGATGGTGCCGCTTACGGTAATTTGCATAAGTCGATAAAGAGAAATAATGCGGACTATCCGGCCGGCAATCTCACGCAGTACTTGAAAGAGTTGCAGTCACCCGAGCGCGGCGAGGTGGTTGGGTTGGATATTGCGTCTGGGAAGTTCTACTTCTCAGATCCGTTCATTCGTGCCTTCTGTCAGGCGAAGCTTGGAGTGAACCCAGGTCAGCTCCGTTCCACCGTTTGGATGAAGCTCATTAGCGATATTGCCAATATGGTCGAAGCCACGGTTGAAGCCAATAGAAAACAGGAAAAGCAGGGGTCAACAAAAGAGGGGTCAGAGTAGAGTTTCAAAAAGCATGGGGCAGGGTAGAGTTTCGAGGTGCCCACCGTTGTCGTCCCAGCATCGCACCGTGCTCGGCGCGTCAAGGTCGAGGCGAGTTGCTGCGCAAACCTTGATACGCCTGCGCGCGATGCGGTGTGGATTCGCCAACGGCGGTCACAATGGCTGCCGGGCGAAACGGAGTTCCGTCATGTCCAAGCCCAAGCCGCAGTTCCAGCCATCCAACGTGTTGCTCGTCGAAGTCCCGCCACAACTCGTAAGGCGGGCTTGAGCCCGCCCTACGGCTGAACAGGAAAGTGTTTTTCGTAGGGCGGGCCTTGGGCCCGCCAATGTCGAAGTTGGAAATCGGCAGATACGCCGAATTCAAAGGCCGCATGCTGGCTCAATGGTAGTGTGCCCACCGTTGTCGTCCCAGCATCGCACCGTGCTCGGCGCGTCAAGGTCGAGGTGAGTTGCGGCGCACGGCTCGATGCGCCTGTGTTTTGGATGTTCAATGTCATTCCACGTGCCATGTGTCTTGTGTGGAATAAAAAAATCTAAGGAGAGATTATGTTGCCAGTTGTATTGATCCCGTGGCTTACTGCAGCGACTGTCGGTGCGGCTGGCGTGGCCGCGGGCTACCTTTATAAGGGTGCAGGGCAGGCAGCGAAGCCTGTAACGAACTCGTTGAAGGCCTGGTCTAGATTTGATGATTTTTCACTTCTGCTTGCCATCTCTATTTTTTTGATTGATGGAGAGCTGAGTCGTGAAGAAGAACGGTATCTTGATGAACTCCGTTCAAAAGCGCCGAATGAGTCTTGGTATAAGATCTCAGAAGCACTCAAGGAGCCAAACCTATTTGCTGTATTGAGTCGTTGGTATCGTGCACTCGATGAGGCAGATGCAAGACAGGTTGAGCCCCTGCTCTCAGAGCTGGTCAGGGTAGACAGCCAGGTTGCAGAGGAAGAAATTGCTTTTTTGGTTCAGTTCTCTCAAGTGGTTGATGGCAACGAGCCCCTTGATCTCTATGTTTCTAGGTCTTCCGTGGGAGCTGCTCCGCAGCACGATCTCTTCAGATATATCAATAAAGATGCTTTCACTGAAAATTTCCCCGATTCCGAGTGCGTATATCGTGAGGGAATGCTTTACGTCGAGCACCCTTTCTTGCATCGATCTCTGCAGCGTTTTTCTGCCGAAGATTTCTCAACGGCACAGGAAGCGATGTACGAGGGGTTGATCGGCTTGATGAAGGATCTCGGTGCAAAGAAGGTGGAGTTGTTGGATTATCTTGAGGAGTCTGATCGCGCGCAAACGTCAGCGTCAGCAGGAGCTGAGTTGGCCGCGGGAATGGGACCTGCCAAGATTGACGCAGGTGCGAAGGCAGGTCGTAGCGTCAGTGCGGATGATCTCATGCGCAAAGAAAATCATCTCGTAGTGACATTCGAGGGGCTAAAGCCAAGATGGGTCGACAGACTGCTTCAGCGCAGATGGCGTTCTAGACTGATGAAGAAGTACGAATCGAACAAGCAGTACCGGATGATAATTGACGGACGTTTTGGTGAAAACAGAATAAAGACATTTTCATTTCAGCTGAAGTCTGTCGATGCCAGGAAGCTTGTGAAGGCTATCAATGCTTCTGCAAATTTGCAAAAGAAAGTCGTAAAGGCTGGAATTCAGATGGACGTTAAATCGGATGATGCGAATGTCTGCACAGTTGAGAAGGTGCTGAAAATCGACTTTTACTGAGCACGGATGGGGCGTAGATGATCATTTTGCCGGAGTGTGTAAACGATCTTTACAAGGCGCATGAGTCTATGTGCAGGTACTTCGCTCATACGGGATTGGCGTTTACCTTCGATGGGAAGCTCGTTGGCGACATTGGCGAGGCAATTGTCGGTGAGGCCTTCGGCATCAGGTTGTGTGAGGTGCGTACGCTCGGGGTGGACGGCCATTCCTCCGACGGAAGATCGGTGCAGATCAAAGCAACTGGCCGGCTGAAAAGGGGGCCGGCTTTCACGTCGGGCGAAGGGATTGCAGACCACTTGATCTTTGTCCGCATTGATTTCAAGGAAGGCCGGGCAGTTGTTCTCTATAACGGGCCAGAGGCGCTCGTGCGCGCGTGTCTCCCCGATTCTTGGTCGGGCACGAAGACGGTCTCGCTTTCTCGTGTTCTGGCTCTCGACGCTGCGTTGAGTGATGGGCAGCGCCTAACGCGTTCCTGCTGAAATAATTCGTAAGGCGAAATCCGTGTGGCGGACCGTCATTGATGTGCTCGCGAGCATTACGGCGGAATCGCGTTCGGCGGTTCCGCACTGTAAAGGCAAAAGCCGACGCGGATGGTGTATCGGAAGGTGCCCACCGTTGTCGTCCCATCATCGCACCGTGCTCGGCGCGTCAAGGTCGAGGCAAGTTGCTGCGCAAACCTTGACGCGCCTGCGCGCGATGCGGATTGGACTCGCCAACGGCGCCCACTCGGGCGTCGGGCGAAACGGAGTTCCGTCATGTCCAAGCCCAAGCCGCAGTTCCAGCCGTCCAACGTCCTGCTGGTCGAAGTCCCGCCCCAGTTCATCGCCCTGTGCGAAGCCAGCGGCGCCAGCCCACAAGCCGCCCTGCGCGGCATGGCCGCCATGCTCTGCGGCCTGCGCTACGATGCCGACAACTGCCTGGTGCCCCTCGACGGCCCAAACGCGTAAGCTTCACCCGGGCGTAGGCGGTGTCTGCGCCCGGTTTACGGTTTGATTCTTCGTGCCCAGCCATGTCTATTGGCGGCATAGTTTTGCTGATGTGTTACCCACTTGTTGTCCGAGCCTTATGCGCTGAGCGGTTTGCGACTGATCGATGCCCGGTTTCGGTATTTAAAGGAGATTCCTTGGTGATCCTTTCCATTCTCTTGTTCCTGGGGCAAGCTGCTTCCGATTCCTTGGGTGAGGAAAAGCAATCGGGGTACGAAAATAGAGAAATGGCTTCTTATGTCATTCAAGGAGCTGCCGCGTATGCCGGTTGCATCCGGAAGTTCAGGCGATTGAATATCGAAAGAATGTCCATTGGCATCAAGCTTGATCTCGACGATGACGGGCGTGTATCAACTGCACGCATTGAAAGTCCTGGATCGAATATTGATCTGGAGCAGTGCATCCTTGATTGGGCGAAGCGATTCAAGTTCAAGGTCGGCAGTCCAAAAAGAGGTGTTTATGTCGCGACATTGATCAATGCGGATCTAATGGCGCCCCCTGTAAGGTACATTCAGGACGATTCGAGTGATGCAGCCGTAATCGAGAATTGGAAGTCTCCAGTTAATTTGTGCAAGGTCACTGGCTTGCGCGGACCGGGCTCGAAGCGTGCTTGCCATGCCTATGTGGCAACGATAAATGGTCATGTGGCAAACGTGTTCGCCGGCAGCAATCGAGTCAAGCCTGGAAGACGAATGATCGGGCTCTCATGTTCCATTCAAGAATTCACTGGGCGTGATTTTCCGGAAATGCTAATTCATCCTCATAATCATGTGTATGAGATAGAGGCTGGAAGAGAATACAGGCTGCATCCCCGCTGGGATGGAGACGTTTGTATTGTCGACATGGTTGACGTGGAAACAGGGCGTAGGATCGAGAAACATCCAATCGTTCCAAACGGTACAGACTCACAATCAAAAGGCCGTAAGGCGAAAAACAGGGGTCAGAGCAGAGTTTCAAGGTGCCCACCGTTGTCGTCCCAGCATCGCACCGTGCTCGGCGCGTCAAGGTCGAGGCGAGTTGCTGCGCAAACCTTGACGCGCCTGCGCGCGATGCAGTGTGGATTCGCCAACGGCGTCCACTCCGGGCGTCGGGCGAAACGGAGTGCCGTCATGTCCAAGCCCAAGCCGCAGTTCCAGCCGTCCAACGTCCTGCTGGTCGAAGTCCCGCCCCAGTTCATCGCCCTGTGCGAAGCCAGCGGCGCCAGCCCGCAAGCCGCCCTGCGCGGCATGGCCGCCATGCTCTGCGGCCTGCAGTACGATACCGACAACCGCCTGGTGCCCCTCGACGGCCCCACCGCGTAAGCTTCACCCGGGCGCAGGCGGTGTCTGCGCCCGGTTCGCTTTCGCAATTGGATTGCCTGTTTGTCGACGCTGATGTTGACGCCAGGTATGAAGGTTCGCTGCAATGAATTTCGCCAGCGACTCTCTATACAACGAGGAGATAAGGAATGTCTGGAGTCATCGAGGAAAAGCAGCAACGACGCAACCCTTTTTTTGTGTTCTTCGAATCCGTGTTCTCGCTTGTTCTTATCGCATTAATCATCATCGGACTGGTCACGGTTTCGGTCAAATGGGAGCAGAGCAAGGTCGAGTTCGTCGGTGATGACCGTGTTCGAATCACCCGGTCGACATGGTGGGGAACGAGTGAGGAGGTTTCGATCTACCGTGCGGCTGAGCGAGGTTGGGTTGTAGAAGGCCCTGATGGCCAGGAAGCTCTGGTGAGGGCGATGCCAGTGATCTTGAATCATTAGAAAGGGGCTTGGACCAACCCGTAAGACGGATGAATTTTCTGTGTAGGGCGGGTCTTGCACCCGCCGAATGAAGAAGCGATACGCCGCAAGCTGCGACAGACGAATCGACATGGAGTGTGCGGTGTGCGGCGAGGTGCTTGGCGGGTGCAAGACCCGCCCTACAAAGACAAAAAGCCGTCGCGGATGGTGTATCGGGAGGTGCCCACCGTTGTCGTCCCAGCATCGCATCGTGCTCGGCGCGTCAAGGTCGAGGCGAGTTGCTGCGCAAACCTTGACGCGCCTGCGCGCGATGCGGCTTGGATTCGCCAACGGCGCCCACTTCGGGCGTCGGGCGAAACGGAGTTCCGTCATGTCCAAGCCCAAGCCGCAGTTCCAGCCGTCCAACGTCCTGCTGGTGGAAGTCCCGCCCCAGTTCATCGCCCTGTGCGAAGCCAGCGGCGCCAGCCCGCAAGCCGCCCTGCGCGGCATGGCAGCCATGCTCTGCGGCCTGCGCTACGATGCCGACAACCGCCTGGTGCCCCTCGACGGCCCCACCGCGTAAGCTTCACCCGGGCGCAGGCGATGTCTGCGCCCGGGTCAACTTCCGATAGATGATTCTCCGCGTCGGATCGATGCGAGAATCCATAAATCGAACCCACCATCTTCGTGATCACCATGAAACGCCATTTCATTCCATTGGCATGCCTGTGTTTCGTGTTCAATGCGTGTTCCTCTGCGTCGAACCCGTCTGCGGATAACATCTTCCCGATGCCGGTACTTCAGGGCGATTGGGGGTGGGAGGGGCTTGATGAGTGCGCGAGGTCGCCGGTGAGGTTTCGATTCACGGAGGCGGCAAAGCGGATGCATGTCTCCCACTTGACCGAAGCGCCCGACGGCAGCAAGCAACTGCCACGGGTCGAGACGTACTACACCGTACTCGGAGGATCGTCCGACCGGTTGCATGTGCGAAAGGATGGGGATGGTCAAGATGATGCCGGGCAGCCCTTGACGTGGGAACTGGTGCTCTTCGAGGAAAATGCTTTTTGCTGGCATCGCAGCGATTGGCCATCAGGCGGCTGCACGAAGGCTGTGCGACGCTGCGCAAGCTCACGAAGCGAGTGATGTCTGCGCTCGCCACGCTTTGCGGCCTGCAGCGCGGTAGGGTGGGTTCCGCTGAGCGGAACCCATCGCGTTTCGCGAAGCCGATGATGGGTATCGCTGCGCTCAACCCATCCTACAAAAGCGTCGCCGCTTCGTTGATCTAATGTGCCCACCGTTGTCGTCCCATCCTCGCATCGTGCTCGGCGCGTCAAGGTCGAGGCAAGTTGCTGCGCAAACCTTGACGCGCCTGCGCGCGATGCGGTGTGGACTCGCCAACGGCGTCCACTCCGGGCGTCGGGCGAAACGGAGTTCCGTCATGTCCAAGCCCAAGCCGCAGTTCAAGCCGTCCAACGTCCTGCTGGTCGAAGTCCCGCCCCAGTTCATCACCCTGTGCGAAGCCAGCGGCGCCAGCCCGCAAGCCGCGCTGCGCGGCATGGCCGCCATGCTCTGTGGCCTGCGCTACGATGCCGACAACCGCCTGGTGCCCCTCGACGGCCCCACCGCTTAAGCTTCATCCGGGCGCAGGCGGTGTCTGCGCCCGGCTCCAGTCATGAAGAACCACTTACTACTAAGTTCTCTTTTCGCCGGCTTCTGATAGTTATATTTATGTGGTCACGTCAATCATGCGCTGATGATCAGAAATACTTTCGTTGACCGTCATGTGCTTTCTGCTCTTGAAATAATAATCATCATTTTGAAGGATTCATCGGGTGTCTATGAATATGATCATCGTTATGCTCTTTATGGGGGTGCTTGCTCAGGATCCTCCCGTTGCGTCCAGCGCGTCCAGCGCGTCCACCGAGTCCACCGAGTCCACCGAGTCCAGCCCGTATAGATTTCCTGTTAATGGGATTTATCCAGATTTCCCGGATTTTGCACGCTACGACTATCCTGGTCTGTGCGTTCGGCCGAGCTATGCTGGGATCCAGTATGCAGCCCAAAGATATAAGCCATCTAAAGTTGGAACGCGCACCGTGTGGCTGCAAATTGAGTTCGACGCGCACGGTTCTATGAGGGATGTAATTGTTAGGAAAGGTAGTGGCTTCGAACAGCTAGATCGGGCAGTAGTGCTTTGGGCAAGACGTGCGGTCGTATGCACTAAAGTAAAGGGGAAAGGTTTGCTGCCGGTCGTGGTTGATTGACGTTACGAATTAACAAGCAAGTAGCCCGGGTAGGGCCAAAGGCCGCACCCGGGACCTCCGGGTAGAAATGCGTGCGTTTCCCCGGGTGCGCGCGTTGCGCTTACCCGGGCTACCAAACCTTGACGCGCCTGCGCGCGATGCGGAGTGGATTCGCCAACGGCGTCCACTCCGGGCGTCGGGCGAAACGGAGGTCCGTCATGTCCAAGCCCAAGCCGCAGTTCCAGCCGTCCAACGTCCTGCTGGTAGAAGTCCCGCCCCAGTTCATCGCCCTGTGCGAAGCCAGCGGCGCCAGCCCGCAAGCCGCGCTGCGCGGCATGGCCGCCATGCTCTGCGGCCTGCGCTACGATGCCGACAACCGCCTGGTGCCGCTCGACGGCCCCACCGCGTAAGCTTCACCCGGGCGCAGGCGGTGTCTGCGCCCGGTTTAGATGCCGCATGAGAAAGCTATGACCACCGATTCCCCGCTACTGATGAGAGTATCGACAAGTGTCACTGGATGCTTCTCTGCAGATTCGCATGTGGTCGAAGTGTTCGAAGGCCATCCGTGCCGGGTCACTATTTCCACGACTCATGGGCTGTCGAAGGTAGGCAACGCTTCGATCATTATCGCCGTAGCTGAAGACACAGCGATGTCTTTTGTGAGCCGCGTCCGTGAAATTTCCGGGACGCCTGCGAAGTTGATGGGTGGCCGCTCCACAACGGTCTACGAGGCGACAGTCGAAGCGGATGGGCACGTCAACGTGTTCAAGTGCTCGGAGATTCCGCAGAGTGAAGTGTTGGATGCACTCAACGATCCACGAACAAGCGAGGCCCTGAAGCAGAAGATGAAGCAGTCAATTGTCTTCGAGTACCACAATCCAGCCTATGAATTGAACAAGTTGGTTGAAGCTTTCATCGCTGAGACCGTGAACAAGCAGCCCCGGTAAGGCCGAAGCAAGTAGCCCGGGTAAAGCCAAAGGCCGCACCCGGGACATCCTAGAAAACAGGGGTCAGAGTAGAGTTTCGAGGTGCCCACCGTTGTCGTCCCAGCATCGCATCGTGCTCGGCGCGTCGAGGTCGAGGCGAGTTGCGTTGCAAACCTTGACGCGCCTGCGCGCGATGCGCCTCTGAATAGCCAACGGCGGCCACAGTGGCTGCCGGGCGAAACGGAGTGCCGTCATGTCCAAACCCAAGCCGCAGTTCCAGCCGTCCAACGTCCTTCTGGTCGAAGTCCCGCCCCAGTTCATCGCCCTGTGCGAAGCCAGCGACGCCAGCACGCAAGCCGCTTTGCGCGGCATGGCCGCCATGCTCTGCGGCCTGCGCTACGATGCCGACAACCGCCTGGTGCCCCTCGACGGC
>JAHCAU010000012.1 GCA_019634715.1 Lysobacter sp. | reverse complement strand
GTACGGGTTGTTGATGACCAGACGGACCACGTTCCGGTGTTCGACCATCACGCCCTTCGGCGTGCCGGTGGAACCGGACGTGTAGATCACATAGGCCAGGTGGTTCGCTCGGACCGCCTCATCGCCCAGGTCGGGGTCGTGCGCGGGCAGGACGCGCTGCAGCACGCGGAAATCGACATCGAGGCGCAGCATCGGCACGTCGGTCAGCGGCAGTTGCGCTTCGATGTCCGAATGCGTGATCAGCACCTTCGGCGCGCTGTCCTCCAGCAGCATCGCCAGGCGCTCGGCCGGATAGGACGGGTCCAGCGGCACATAGGCGCCGCCCGCCTTCAGGATGCCGAGCAGGCCGACGATCAGGTCGATGCTGCGCTCGATGCAGATCGCCACGCGATCGTCCGGACGCACGCCCTGCGCGATCAGATGATGCGCCAGGCGATTGGCCTTGGCATTGAGCTCGCCGTAGCTGATCGATTCGCCGTCGCAGACGACCGCCACCGCATCCGCGCGCCGCGCCGCCTGCTGCTCGAACAGGCCGTGGATCGAGGCATCGCGGGGATACGCGGCCTCGGTCGCGTTGAAATCGTGCAGCAGTTGCTTCCGTTCGAGGCCCTTGAGCATCGGCAGGGCCGCCACGCAGGCCGCATCGTCGGACGCCATGGCGTCGAGCAGGGTCGTGAAGCAGCCGATGAAGCGCTCGATCGTCTCCGGGTGGAACAGGTCGCTGGCATAGACCAGGGCCCCGGACCACGCGTCGTCCGTCTCCGCCATGTTCAGCGACAGGTCGAACTGGGTGGTGTCCAGCTCGGACTTCATCGAGCTCAGCACCAGCCCCGGCAATTCGAGCGGCGCTTCGTTGGACTGGACGCCCCAGGTGAAGCTCGTCTGCACCAGGGCGCCATGGCTGAGGCTGCGTACGGGCTGCATCGCCTCGACCACCTGGTCGAAGGGCAGTTCCTGGTGCGCGAAGGCCGCCAGCACCGTCTCCTTCACCTGCGCCAGCAGGTCGGCCACGTTCGCCTCGCCGTCCAGCCGCACCCGCAGCGCCAGCGTGTTGACGAAGAAACCGAGCAGGCCTTCGACCTCGCGCCGCTGGCGGTTGGCCACCGGCGTGCCGACGACCACGTCCTGCTGCCCGGACAGGCGCGACAGCAACGCGGCCCAGCCGGCCAGGACCACCATGTACGACGTGACGCCATGGCGGTGCGCCAGGGCGCGCAGGCGGTGCCCAAGTTCGGCCGGCAGTTCGAACGTCGTCGTGGCGCCGGCATGGCTCTGCACGAGCGGACGCGGGCGATCGAGGGGCAGTTCCAGCAGCGCCGGTGCGCCAACCAGGTGGTCGCGCCAGAAGCCGATCTGGCGCTCGAGTTCCTCGCCCTGCAGCCAGTCGCGCTGCCACACGGCGTAGTCGGCGTACTGGATGTCGAGCGGCGGCAGCGGATCGGGCCGGTTTTCGCAGAATGCGGCGTACAGCTCGGCGAACTCGCGCACCATGACCGCGACGGACCAGGCGTCGCTGACGATGTGATGCTGCGTCACCAGCAGCACGTGCTCGTCCTCGGCGAGGCGCAGCAGACGGCCGCGGATCAGCGGCCCCTGCACGAAGTCGAACGGTGCGGCGGCCTCGGCCTCCGCCTGCTCGCGCACCACGCGTTCGAGCTGGTCGGCAGGCAGGTGCGACAGGTCATGCTCGGCCAGCGCGAAGCCGGCGTCCTCCGGCGCGAACGCCTGGTATGGCATGCCCTCGACTTCGATGAAGCGTGCGCGCAGGCCTTCCTGTCGGGCGACCAGACGGTCCAGCGCGGCCTTCATCGCCGCGCGGTTCAGCATGCCGGTCAATCGCAAGGCCGACGGCATGTGGTAGGCAAGGCTGGCGCGCGCATCGAAACTGGCCAGGAACCACAGACGTTGCTGTGCGAGCGACAGCGGCAGGTGGCCGCTGCGATCGGCACGCGCGATGGTGCCGATGTCGCTGCGCGAGATGTCCTGCAGTTCCGCCGCGAGCTCGCGCAAGCGGGGCCGATTGAATACGGACTTGAGCGGCAGATCGACGCCGAACGTGTCGCGCACCTGCGAACGCAGGCGCACGACCAGCAGCGAATGGCCGCCGATCTCGAAGAAATGGTCGTCGCGACCGACGCGCTCGATGCCGAGCAGGCCTTGCCAGATGTCGGCCAGGCCCTGCTCCGTCTCGCCTTCCGGCGCGCTGTAGCTCCGCGCGGCGCGCGTCTCTTCCTGGGGAGAGGGCAGCGCCGACCGGTCGAGCTTGCCATGGGCGGTCAGCGGCCACTCGGCCATGTGCACATACGCCGAGGGCAGCATGTACTCCGGCAGGCGCGAGGCCAGGCTGGCGCGGAATGTCTCCGCCGTCGCCATCGCCATGTCCTCGCAGCGCACGTAGGCGACCAGGCGCCTGTCGCCCGGGATGTCCTCGCGCGCGAGCACCACGGCTTCCCGCACGCCTTCGCACGTGCACAGTGCCGCTTCGATTTCCGCAGGCTCGATCCGGTAGCCACGGATCTTCACCTGGAAATCGTTGCGACCCATGTATTCGAGCCGGCCGTCGGCCAGGCGCCGCGCCAGGTCACCGGTGCGGTACATCCGCGCATCGGGCGTTTCGCCGCGCGGGTCCGGCATGAAGCGTTCGAGGGTCAGGGCATCGTTCTGCCAGTAGCCAGCCGACACGCCGGCGCCCGCGATGTAGATCTCGCCGACGACGCCTTCGGGCACGGGTTCGCCGCGACCGTCCAGCACGTACAGGCGCATGTTGGCCAGCGGCCGGCCCAGCGGCACGGTCTTCGCCGTGGACGGCAGCGCTTCGATCACCTCGCAGCTGGCGAACGTGGTGGTTTCGGTCGGGCCGTAGCACTGGATCAACCGGCGCGGCATGTGCCCGGACGCCAGCAGGCGCCGCACCTTCTGCGCATCGGCCTTCTCGCCGCCGAACAGCAGCGCCGACAGACGCGAGAATGCCGGTGCCATGGCCTCGGCATGCTGGTGGAACAGCCCGACGGTGAGATGCAGCACGTCCACCCGTTCGCGCGCGAGCAACGCGGACAGGCGCTCGGCGTCCAGCAACTCGTCGGCCGACACCACGACCAGGCAGGCGCCGTTGCACAGTGCGCCCCAGATTTCCCAGCTCGCTGCGTCGAAGGCGATGTTGGCCGCATGCGCCAGCCGCATGCCCGGAGCGAAGGCAATGGGCGAGTTCGAACTGGCCAGGTTGACCAGGTTGCGGTGACGCAGCATCACGCCCTTGGGGCGGCCGGTGGAACCCGAGGTGAAGATCAGGCAACACAGCGATTCGGCGTTGCGGCCGACCGGCGCGGGGGCGGTCGCCGGGGCATCCCATGGCAGGCGCTCCCAGTCCAGCACCTCCCAGTTGCCGTCCGGCAGCGACGTATGGTCCGCCGCCCGTCGCAACACCAGCTGCGGCGTGGCGTCCTCCAGGACATGCAGCAGGCGTTCGCGCGGATATTCCGGGTCGAGCGGCACGTACACCGCGCCCGCCTTGAGCACGGCGAGCATCGCCACCACCATCTCGACGCCGCGCGGCAGGCACAGCGCCACGCGCGCCGCCGGCGCCACGCCGCGCGCCTGCAGGTGCGCCGCCAGGCGGTTGGCGCGATCGTCCAGCTCGCGATAACTCAGCCTGGACTCACCGCTCACCAGTGCCTCGGCATCCGGCCGTTCCGCCACGCGCGCCTCGAAATGCGCGTGCAGCAGGCTGTCCTGCGCATACGGCGACGCGGTATCGTTCTGCAGTCGCCACAGGCGGTCCGATTCCCCGGCGGACATCAACGGCAGGGCCCAGACTTCGGCCGCTTCGTTGGCCAGCATGCCGGCGAGCAGGCGCTGCCACTCCTCCGCGAACGTGCGCACGGTGTCTTCGTCGAACAGGTCGCTGGCGTACTCGATGGCGCCGGACAGTGCGCCGCCGCCGTCGCTCAATGCCAGCGACAGTTCGAAATGCGTGGTGGTGTGCGATGTGGCGCAGGGAGACAGGGTCAGGCCGGGCAGGCCCAGTTCGCCAGCGTCAGGCGTGTTGTTGAGCGCCACCATGGTCTGGAACAGCGGGCTGCGGCCCAGGCTGCGCGCCGGGCGCACGGCATCGACCACCTGTTCGAACGGCACGGCCTGGTGCGCGAACGCAGCCAGCGTTGTCTCCTTGACCTGCGCCAGCAGGTCCGCCACGGTCAGTTCCTGCGCGAGGCGCACGCGCAGGGCCAGCGTATTGACGAAGAAACCGATCAGGCCCTCGATTTCGCGACGCGTGCGGCCGGCGACCGGCGAACCGACCACGATGTCGTCCTGGCCGGAGCGGCGCGCGAGCCACAACGCCCACGCGGCGAGCAGCACCATGTAGGGCGTGACACCCAGGCGCGCGGCGAATGCGCGCAGGTCCTGCGTCAGCGCCTCCGGCAACGCGACCGGCAGGCTGCCGCCGCGGTGGCTCTGGATGGCCGGGCGCGGATGATCGGTCGGCAGTTCCACGCCCTCCGGCGCGCCGGCGAGCAGCGAGCGCCAGAAGGCCAGCTGCTTGTCCAGGGCCTCGCCGCTGTACTCGTTGCGCTGCCAGATGGCGTAGTCGGCGTACTGGATCGGCAGCGGCGGCAGCGCCAGCGCCCTGCCCTCGCAGGCAGCGGCGTACAACCCCGCGAGTTCGCGCACGAGCACGCCCAGCGACCAGCCGTCGGTGATGATGTGGTGCATGGTGATGAGCAGCACGTGCTCGTCGTCGCGCATCCGCCACAGCCCGACCCGCAGCAGGGGGCCGCGTCCGAGGTCGAACGGCTGCTGCATCGATTCGGCCAGTTCGGCCGACAGACGCGCATCGGCGTCGGCATCGCCGCGCAGGTCGCGGCAGGTCAACGCGAATCCGCCCAGGTCCTCGTCCACCACCTGGCAGGGAATGCCATCCTCCTGCGCGAAATGCGTGCGCAGGCTCTCGTGCCGTGCGATCAGTTGCGCGAATGCCTGGTCCATCGCCGCGCGATCGAGTTGCCCGGTCAGGCGCAGCGCCGACGAAATATGGCTGGCCTGGCTGGCACCGGGGTCCAGTTCGCACAGGAACCACAGGCGTTGCTGGGCGAGCGACAGCGGCACGCGCGCCGGCCTCGACGCCGGCACGATCGGTCCCGCGCCGTGCGCCTGCTGCTGGATCTTCTTCAACAGCGCTGCGCGCAGCAGTGCCTCACGCGAAAGCGTGTCGGTACTCATCGAATCGCATCTCCAAGAAAAGCTTGCAGTTCTTCGTCGGACATGGCGTCCAGTTCAGCTTGCATGGCACAGAGGTCCTTCTCGGACGGCAGCGCCAGCTGCGCCGCTTCGATGGCACGGGCGAGATCTTCCAGGCGCGCCATCTCGAAAACCGTCTTGAGCGGCAACTCGATGCGGAAGCGTTCCTGCACATGCACCGACAAGGTGACCGCGAGCAGCGAATGTCCGCCGAGCGCGAAGAAATCATCGTCGCGACCGACGCGCGGCACTTCCAGCAACTGCTGCCAGATCTCCGCCAGGGCCTGTTCCGTCACGCCTTCCGGCGAACGATAGGCGCGTGCCGCGCGCAATCCAACATCCGCAGACGGCAGCGCACGCCGGTCCAGCTTGCCGTTTGCGTTGAGCGGCATGGCCGCCAGCTCGACGAAGGCCGATGGCAGCATGTAGTCCGGCAGCGACGCGCGCAAGGCTTCGCGCCACGCATGCACCTGCTCCTGGCCCGCACCCGCGTCGGCCGGCACGACGTAGGCGACCAGCGACTTTTCGCCACCTTCCGGCACATGTACCAGCACAGCAGCCTCGGCGATCCCCGGCAATGCGCGCAGCGCCAGTTCTATCTCGCCCGTCTCGACGCGGAATCCGCGGATCTTGACCTGGCCATCGGCACGGCCCATGTACTCGATCGTGCCGTCAGGTCGATAGCGCCCGCGATCACCGCTGCGGTACATGCGCGCACCCGGCACGAACGGATCAGGGAGGAAATGTTCGAGGGTCCGTTCGGGCTGGTTCCAGTAGCCGCGCGCCACGCCGTCACCGCCGATATGGATCTCGCCAGTCGCGCCCAGCGGCAGCACCTCGCCCGCAGCGCCGAGAATATAGATGCGGGTATTGCCGATCGGTCGTCCGATCGGAATCGGACGACCATCGAGATCGCGCACATCCAGTTCGTGCGTGCACGCGAAGGTCGTGCTCTCCGTCGGACCGTAGCCATTGATCACGTGCTGCGGGCGATCCGGCGCGCTCATCACGCGCGCCATCACCGCCGGGTCCAGCGCATCGCCACCGACCAGCAGATACCGCAGCTGCCCATAGATCGCGCGCAGTGTCGTCTCGTACTGGTTGAACAGGCCGACCGAGAGCCACAACGCGCTGACGCGTCCGGCACGCAGACAGTCCACAAGGCGCGCAGGCGCCAGCAGATCGTCCTGCGGCACGATCAACAGGCGCGCACCGGCCAGCAGTGCGCCCCAGACTTCCCAGGTGGAGGCATCGAAAGCGGGATTGGCGGCATGCGCGACCGTGTCCTTGACGGTCAGGGCGCAATAGGGATTGTTGACCGCCAGCCGCAGGACCTGCCTGTGCTCGACCATCACCCCCTTCGGCCGTCCGGTCGAGCCGGACGTGTACATGACGTAGCACAGATGATCCGCACGCAGCGCGGGCACGGCCGGTGCTTCCGGCATGGGTCGCTGCAGCAACGCGGTGCATTCGACGTCGAAGCGCAACACCGGCACGTCGAGCGCGGGCAAGCAGGCATCCCAGTCCGAACTGCTGAACACCACCGTCGGCACGGTGTCGGCCAGCAACCAGGCAAGGCGTTCGCGGGGCTGCTGCGGATCCAGCGGGACATAGGCGCCGCCGGCCTTCAACACAGCCAGCATGCCGAGCACCATTTCGATTCCGCGCGGCAGCACGATGGCGACGCGCTGATCCGGGCCGACGCCCAGGCCCACGAGATAGTGCGCAAGGCGATTGGCACGCTGATCGAGTTCGCGATAGCTGAGCCGCTCGCCGCCGCATTCCAGCGCCACTGCATCCGGCTGCACGGCGGCATGCCGGGCGAACTCTTCATGCAGCAGACCGTCGCGCGGATATTCCCGGAGCGTATCGTTGAAACCCTCCACCAACTGCCGCTGCTCGGCCTCACCCAGCAGGGAGAACCCATCCAGCGTGTCGCCCGATTCCAGCGCATGCAGCAGGCCATCGATGGCCTGCTCCAGGTAGTCGAGCATGCGCGTCGCGTCGATGCCATCGGCGCATTCGGCGGTGATGCCGAAATCGTCGCCGAAATCGTTGACCTTGAGCGTCAGCGGGTAGTTCGCATGATCCCCGTAGTCGGCCACGATGCGGATGCCGGTCGGCGCATCGTCCGCCCGGGCGCTGGCCGGGGTCGCGTTGTGCCGGTAATTGAGCAAGGCGGTGAACAGCGGCTGTCCCGCGGGCACGCCGCTCATGCGCTGCGCCAACGCCAACGGCGCATGCTCGTGATCGAACAGGTTGGTCAACTCGCGATAGCAATCCTGCAACAACGAATGCGCGCCAGCGCCGGCCAGGCGCACGCGCATCGGCAGACTGTTGACGAACATGCCCAGCGCGGTGTCCGCACCGTCCGCGCCATGCATGCGTCCGGCCAGCACCGTGCCGAAGACGACATCGTCGCGACCGCTGCACGGCCCCAGCAGCAGCGCGTACGCCACATGGAACATGACTGCTGCCGGGACCTGCTGCTGGCGCGCAAGATCGCGTACGCGCCGTGCACGTTCCGGCGCGAGAAAGCGCTGGTCGATCGCCAGCGCGCCAGCGCTCTGCTGTACGTCGACGATGCCGAAAGGCGCAGTCGGCCCGTCGACATCGCCGAAGCGCTCGCGGAAATAGCGTTCATGCGCCTCCGCCGGCACGGCGATCGCCGCAGCCACCTGTTCGCGCAACGGCAGCGACGGCGGCAATGCAGCCGTTTCATCGAGCAGGCATCGATGCAGCTCGCCCATCAGCACTTCCAGCGAGCGATGATCGACGATCAGGTGATGGCTCACGAATCCAAGCAACCACTCGTCGCGCGCCTGGTCGTGCACGACATAGGCGGCCAGCAACGGCGCAAGTTTCAGGTCGAGCCGCAATCGGCGGTCGGTTCGGGCAGCAAGCACGGCCGACGCGTCCTCGCCTTCCGGCACCTCCAGTTCGTGCACCGGCAGGCATGCCTCGCGCCAGATCACCTGGACGGGCTGCGCCAGCCCTTCCCACGCCAGCGAGATGCGGAGGATGTCGTGGCGCGCGATCAGCCGGTTGAAGATTCGGACGAAATCGTCCAGGCGCGCACGTTGCGCGAATGCGAGCACCGTGCAGGACAGGTACGGATCGCCTTCCTGCTCCAGCAGATGGTGGAACAGCATGCCGGTCTGCATCGGCAGCAGCGGGCAGATGTCCTGGATGTTGGCCGCGCCGCCCGGCACCGTCTCGGCAATGCGGTCGATCTGCGGCTGCGTCAGCTCGACCAGCGGCAGCTGGTCCGGCGTGATCTGCGTGGTCCCGACCGGAATGCCTTCCAGTCGCGACGCCTGCGCCTCATCGGCTGCGGCGGTCGGCACCAGGGTCGCGGCATACTCGGCCAAGGTCGGCGTGACGAACAGGCCGCGCACGTCCGCGCCCCAGGCTTCCTGCCGCAAGCGTTCGACCATGGTGACCGCGAGCAGCGAATGTCCGCCGAGTTCGAAGAAGTGGTCGTGCCGGCCCACGCGCGGCACATCGAGCAGTTCCTGCCACAGGCGCGCCAGGGTCTCTTCCACCTCGCCCTGCGGCGCTTCGTACTCCCGCTGCGCCACCGCGCCCGACTGCGCCGTCGGCAACGCCGAACGATCCAGCTTGCCGTTGCCCGTCCGCGGCAGTTCCGCCATCGCCACCAGCGACGACGGCAGCATGTAGTCCGGCAACCGCGAGGACAGCTGCGCGCGCAGGCTCGCCGCGCTCTCTTCCGTTTCCCCCGCTGGCGTCCAGTACGCCACCAGACGCGCGTCCGCGCCCTCGCCCAGCAGCAGCACCGCCGCCTCGGACACCCCGGCCAGCGCTTCGAGCTGCGTCTCGATCTCGCCGATCTCGATGCGATGCCCGCGCAGCTTCACCTGGAAGTCCACGCGCCCCAGGCATTCCAGACGGCCGTCCGGACGATACCGGCCCAGGTCGCCCGTGCGATACAGACGTTCGCCCGCGACGCCGCCGATCCGATCCGCGACGAAGCGTTCCGCCGTCAGCGCCTCGCGGCCCCAGTAGCCGCGCGCGATGTTCGCGCCACCCAGATGGATCTCGCCCACCACGCCCACCGGCACCACTTCGCCGCGCCCGTCCAGCACATGCAGCTTCGTGTTCGGCAGCGGCCGGCCGATCGGCACCGTGCGATCGTTCGCTTCCACGCAGCGCTCGATGCTCGCGCACACCGTGCCTTCGGTCGGGCCGTAGGCGTTGTAGAACGACACACGGCCCCGCCAGCGCTCGGCCAGCGCCACCGGGCAGGCTTCGCCCGCCACCACCAGCGTCCGCAACTGCGGCAGTTCCGCATCGCCCAGCGTCTGCAGCGCGCTGCCCGGCAGCGTCGCATGCGTGATCGCCTGCTCGCGCAGCGTCGCCAGCAGCGGCTCGCCCGGCAGCAGGCGATGCCGCGGCGCCAGGCACAGCGTCCCGCCCGACAGCAGCGCCATCGCCCATTCCCACACGCTCGCATCGAACGACGGCGAGGCGAACTGCAGCACCCGCGCCCCCGACAGGTCGCCGAACACCGCCGCCTGCGCCGCCGCCAGATGGCACAGCTGGCGGTGCTCGACCATCACCGCCTTCGGTTCGCCGGTCGAGCCGGAGGTGTAGATCAGGTACGCCAGGTGCGACGGCTGCAGCGCAGGCACATCAGGCCGCGTGCCCGGCAGACGACGCGTCAGCACCGGCAGGTCCACGTCCAGCCGCAGCACCGGCACGTCCAGCGCAGGCAACTGCTCGGCCACCGACGACTGCGTCAGCACCAGCAGCGGCGCGCTGTCGTTCACCATGTACGACAACCGTGCCGGCGGATACTCCGGATCCAGCGGCACGTAGGCGCAGCCGGCCTTCAGGATGCCCAGCACGCCCACCAGATAGTCCACGCCGCGTTCCACGCACAGCGCAACACGCCCGTCGGGCTGCGCGCCTTGCGCCAGCAGGTAATGCGCGATGCGGTTGGCGCGTTCGTCCAGTTCGCCGTAGCTCAGCGACTCGCCCTCGAACTCCAGGGCGATGGCATCGCCCTGCGCATCCACCCAGCCCTCGAAGCAGGCATGCGCCAGCCACGACCGCGGCACTGCCGGCGTCACGACATTGAAGCCTTCGACCACCTGCCGGTAATCGGCCTCGGGCATCAGCGGCACGCGCAGCGCTTCCTGCGCCTCGTCGGCCACGAACGCTTCGAGCAACCGCAGCAAGCACCGGCCCCAGCGCGCCACCGTGGCTTCGTCGAACAGGTCGGTCGCATGGATCAGCGTGCCTTCCAGGCACGCGCCGGCATCGCCCAGGTGCAGCGACAGGTCGAACTGCGTGGTCTGGTGCGGCAGCGGCAGCGCCGCCAGCGACAGCTGCGGCAGGTCCACCGATCCGCCTTCGGGTTCGTTGTGCCAGGTGAAGCTCGCCTGCGCCAGCGGCACATGGCTCAGGCTGCGCGTCGGACGCAGCGCTTCCACCACCTGCTCGAACGGCAGCTCCTGGTGCGCGAACGCCGCCAGCGTCTCGCGACGCACCGCATCGATCAGCTGCGCGACGCTCTGCCCCTCCTCCACCCGCGTGCAGAACGCCAGGGTGTTGACGAAGAAGCCGATCAGGCCTTCCAGCTCGCGCCGGTTGCGGCCGGCCACCGGCGTGGCCACCACCACCGTCGACTGGCCCGACAGGCGCGACAGCAGCAGCGACCAGGCCGCCATCAGCACCATGTACAGCGTCGCGCCGTGGCGCTGCGCCAGGGCGCGCAGGGCCTCGGTCAGCGGCGCCGGCACCGTCAGCGCCAGCTGCCCGCCGCCATGGCTGGGCGTGGGCGGACGCGGGCGATCCAGCGGCAGTTCCAGCAGCTCGGGCGCGCCAGACAGGTGGCCGCGCCAGAAATCCAGTTGCTGCGCCAGCGCCGCGCCCTGCAGCGTCTGCCGCTGCCAGTGCGCGTAGTCCGCATACTGGATCGGCAGCGGCGGCAGTCCATCCGGTTCGCCCAGGCAGGCCGCGCGATACAGCGCCGCCAGCTCGCGCACCATCACCGCGTTGGACCAGCCGTCGCTGACGATGTGGTGCTGGTTCAGCACCAGCACGTGTTCCTGGTCCGACACCCGCAGCAGCCGGCCGCGGATCATCGGGCCGTTGGCCAGGTCGAACGGCGTGGCCAGCTCATCGGCGATGGCCTGCGCGACGTCGTCCTGCGAGGCTGCGTCCACCTCGATCAATGCGAAGCCCGCGCCGGCCGGCATCACGACCTGGCACGGTACGCCGTCCTCGGCCACGAAACGCGTGCGCAGGCTCTCGTGCCGCGCGACCAGGCCATCGAGCGCCTGCCGCAGCGCCTCGCGGTGCACGCTGCCGCTCAGGCGCAGTGCCGAAGGCAGGTGGTAGGCCCGATCCGCGCCCGCATCCAGCGCCGACACCAGCCACAGCCGCTGCTGCGCCAGCGACAGCGGCAGGCGGCCGTCGCGCGGCGCTGGCGGTATCGGCAGTGCCGACGGTCGCAGGGCTGTTTCACCGCGCTGCCGTAGTTGCTGGCGCAGGACCGCGCGCCGCAATTGCTCCAACGAGGCTTCCTTATGCACGCTCATGTTCTTCTTCCGGATTGATCAACATCGCACGCAATTGCTCGGCCGTGAGGCCTTCGAGCGCAGCGTCCATCTCGCTCTTCATCTGCTCGTCGTAGAGCGCAAGTTCCGCCTGCACGATCCGGTCGGCCTGCTGATGCAGGGTCGGCGTCTCGAACAGGACCGGCAGCGGCAACTCCACGCCGAAGTGTTCCTGGATCTTCATCACCAGGCGTATCAGCAGCAGGGAGTGTCCGCCGATCTCGAAGAAATGGTCGTGCCGGCCGATCCGCTCGACCTGCAGCAGTTCCCGCCAGATCGCGGCCAGCGCCTCTTCCACATCACCGTCCGGCGCCTCGTACTCGCGCACGCTCAGCGACGCACCGTCCGGTGCAGGCAACGCCCGCCTGTCCAGCTTCCCGTTCGGCGTCAGCGGGAACGATTCCAGCAGCACGAACGCGCTCGGCAGCATGTACTCCGGCAACTGCGTCCCCAACTGCAGCCGCAGCTCCGCCGCGCTGACCTCCGCACCCGCTTCCGCCACCCAGTACGCCACCAGGCGCTTGTCGCCCGGCACGTCCTCGCGCGCCAGCACCACCGCTTCGCGCACCCCGCCGCAGGCCGACAGCTTCGCCTCGATCTCGCCCGGCTCGATCCGGAAACCGCGGATCTTCACCTGGAAGTCGTTGCGGCCCTGGAACTCCAGCGTGCCGTCCTCGCACCAGCGGCCCAGATCGCCGGTCCGGTACATCCGCGCCTGCGGATCGGCGCTGAACGGATCGCGCACGAAGCGCTCCTGCGTCAGGTCCTCGCGGTTCAGGTAACCCCGCGCCACGCCGTCGCCGCCGATGTGGATCTCGCCCGTCACACCCACCGGCACCGGTTCGCCCTGCGTATCCAGCACGTACACCCGAGTGTTGCCGATCGGACGACCGATCGGCACCGACCTCGCCTGCGCATCCAATGCGACGATCTCGTGCGTGCTCGCGAACGTCGTCGTCTCGGTCGGCCCGTAGCAATGCACCAGGTGCGCCGGGCGCGCCCCCGCCAGGACCCGACGCACCACGTCCGCGTCGATCCTGTCGCCGCCGAACAGCAGGTAGCGCAGGCGCCCGAACACCGGCGCCAGCGCATCGGCGTACTGGTGGAACAGGCCGGCGGTCAGGTGCAGCACCGTCGCCCGGTGGCGCTGCAGCGTCTCGCCCAGCGCCGCCACGTCCAGCAGGCAGGCCGGCGTGATGACGATCAGTCGCGCGCCATGCAGCAACGTCGCCCAGATCTCCCAGGTCGCCGCGTCGAACGCCGGGTTCGCACACAGCGCAACGCCGTCCTCCGGGACCAACGGCGCGTAGCGATCCTGCATCACCAGCCGCAGCACCTGCCGGTGCTCGACCATCACGCCCTTGGGCCTGCCGGTGGAGCCGGAGGTGTAGATCACGTAGGCCAGCTGCCGCGAACTCGCGCCGTGCGCGCGGGCATCCGGGCTGTGGTCCGGGTACGCGGACA
Source organism: Lysobacter sp. (assembly GCA_019634715.1). Classification (GTDB taxonomy): domain Bacteria; phylum Pseudomonadota; class Gammaproteobacteria; order Xanthomonadales; family Xanthomonadaceae; genus Lysobacter_I. The sequence continues at coordinate 119,387 of JAHCAU010000012.1, read as the reverse complement.
GTTCCGCTTCGCTGTCGTCCAGAACCAGTTGCGGCACCGCGCTCGCCGGCAGCCGCTCGCGCAGGCCCGATTGCAGCAGCAACCGTTTCGGGGCGCTGTCTTCGAGCATGAAGGCCAGCCGTTCCGGCGGGTACTCCGCATCCAGGGGCACGTAGGCGCCGCCGGCCTTGAGGATGCCCAGCAGGCCGGCGATCAAGTCCGCCGAACGTTCGCAGCACAGCGCCACGCGATCGTCCGGCCGCACGCCCTCGGCGATCAGGTAATGCGCGATGCGATTGGCGCGCGCGTTCAGCTGCGCATAGGTCAGCACCCGGTGTTCATCCACCACCGCCATCGCGTCCGGAGACTCCGCCACCCGCTGTTCGAACAGCTCGTGGATCAGAGACGACCGCGGATACTCGACCGTGGTCGCGTTGAAATCGGTCAGCACACGATTGCGCTGCGCCGGCGTCATCAGCGGCAGCGCATCCAGCCGCTCCGTCTCCGAGGCACCGAGCGCCGAGGCCATCGCCGCCAGCACATGCTCGAAATAGCCGCAGATCGCTTCGGCGTCGATGCCGGCGACGCATTGCGCGGTCAGGGTGAAGTCCCGGCCGTTGTCGTCGACCGACATCGAGAGCGGGTAATTCACGCCGTCTTCGGTGCCCAGCACGCGAAGGCCGTCCACCACCGGCAGCATGCTGCCGATCGCCGCCGTGCCGCGGCTGTGCCGGTAATTGAACATGGCGGTGAACAGCGGCAGCGTCGGTGGCACATCGCTGCAGCGCTGCGCGACCGCCAGCGGCGCCTGTTCGTAGGCGAGCAGTTCCAGCAACTGGCGATAGGCGTCCTGCAACGCCTGCGCGATGGAAATCCCGCGCAACGAGAAACGCACCGGCAGGTTGTTGATGAACATGCCCACCGCCCGGTCCGCGCCTTCCGCGCCTTGCAGGCGCCCGGAAAGCACGGTCCCGAACACGACGTCGTCGCGCGCGGTGCATGCGCCGAGTACGCGTGCGAAGGCGACGTGGAACAGCGTCGTGGCGGACACCTGGGCCACGCGCGCGCATTCGCGCAATGCCGCGGCCAGCGGGTCGGGAAGCTGCCGCTGCACCGTGCGCAGGTCCGACGAGGTCTGGTGGGTGTCGACGATGCCGAACGGCGCGGTCGGCTCGTCGATGCCGGCCAGCACCTTGCGGAAATAAGCCTCATATTGCGCCGGCTTCACGCTCGACGCCTGTTTGATGAGCGCGCGCAGCGACGGCGACGGCGATGGCTCAGACCATCCGGCCTGCAAGCGCTTGCCCAACTCCGTGCGTACCAGCTCCGATGCGGTGCGATCGCCGAGAATATGGTGGTAGAGCAGCGACAGCAGCCACTCGTTGCGCTCGCGATCTTCCACGATATGGGCAGAAAGCAGCGGTGCCCGACGCAAATCGATCTGGATCTGGCGCGGATCGGTCCGCGAGTCGAGGATGGCGACGGCATCCTCGCCCGCCTCGAGTTGCAATTCGTGCACCGGCAGCGACGCTTCGCGCTGCACCACCTGGATCGGCTGCGGCATGCCTTCCCACAGGAAGGCGCAGCGCAGGATGTCGTGCCGCTGGATCACCTCGTCCAGCGCCGCAAGGAAGCGGTCCAGCAGGTCCCGGCTCTCGAACGCCACCTGCGTGCGCGACAGGTAGGTGTCGCCTTCGGATTCCAGCAGGTGGTGGAACAGCATGCCTTCCTGCAGCGGCACGAGCGGATAGACGTCCTTGATGTTGGTGGCGCCGCCCGGGATGGCCGCGACCATGCGATCGATCGCCTCCTGGTCCAGCGACACCAGCGTGAGCATGTCGGGCGTGAGATGCATCGTGCCCGGCGGGATCGATGCCTCCTGTTCGTCACCGTCGCCCGCTTCGGCGGGTCGAAGCCCCGCTGCGTATTCGGCCAGCGTCGGCGCGCCGAAGATCGCGCGCACTTCGCCGACCAGGCCCCGTTCGCGCAAGCGCTCGACCAGGGCCACCACCAGCAGCGAGTGCCCGCCGAGTTCGAAGAAGTGGTCATGCCTGCCGACCTGCGGCTGGTCCAGCAATGCCTGCCAGACCTGCGCGACGACCTGCTCGACCTCGCCCTGCGGCGCTTCGTAGGCACGATGTCCCCAAGCCTCGGCCTGCGGCATCGGCAGCGCGGAACGGTCGAGCTTGCCGTTGGCGGTCAGGGGCAGGCGGTCGACGAACAGATACGCCGAGGGCTGCATGTAGTCAGGCAGGTGGGCGGCCAGGCTGGCGCGCAGTCCCGCGACACCCGGCTCGGCGCCATCGCGCGCGACGACATACGCGACCAGCTGCCGTTGTCCGCCGCGCTCATGCACGGCGACCGCCGCCTCGCGCACGCCTTCGCAGGCGAGCAGGTGGCCCTCGATCTCGCCGAGTTCGATGCGGAAGCCGCGGATCTTCACCTGCTGGTCGCGGCGCCCCAGGAACTCCAGCGTGCCGTCCGCGCGCCAGCGGCCGAGATCGCCCGTGCAGTACATCCGCGCCGTCGCATCGGCATGGAACGGATCGGCGCGGAAGCGCGCTGCGGTTTCCTCCGGCCGGCCGAGGTAGCCGCGCGCGATGCCGGCGCCGCCGATGCAGATTTCGCCGACCACGCCCGTCGGCACCGGCTGGTGGCCTTCGTCCAGCACGTACAGGCGGGCGTTGTTGAGCGCGCGCCCGATCGGCAGGCGCGCCATCGCCTCGCCCGTGTACTCGTAGGCCGACGCCGCCACCGTGGCCTCGGTCGGGCCGTAGACGTTGAACAGCCGGCGGCCCACGCGCCAGCGTTCCGCCAGGGCCGGCGGACAGACATCACCACCCACCACCAGGCAGCGAAGCTCCGGCAGATCGTCGTGCACGCAGGCCGCCAGCGCCGCCACCGGCAGCATCGCCACGCTGATGCGCTGCTCGTGCAGGGTCCGTTCGAGCGGACCGCCCGGCTGCAGCGCCTCGCGGCCCGCCAGGTGCAGGCAGGCGCCATGCGCCAGCGCCATGAACATGTCGGCCGCGCAGACATCGAACGACAGCGCCGCGAACTGCAGGACGCGGTCGCTCGGCGACAGTTCCAGCCATTCGCCGTGCGCCAGCGCCATGTTGAGCACGCTGGGGTGTTCGACCATGACGCCCTTGGGCGTGCCGGTCGAACCGGAGGTGTAGATCACGTAGCACAGATCGTGCTCGCCCGCGGCCGGATCGTCGGCCAGGTCGGTCTGCGGCAAGCGCCGCGCCAGCAGCGGCAGGTCGGTATCGAGGCGCAGCACAGGGACGTCCAGCGCCGGCAGCAGGTCTTCCGCTTCGGACTGGATCAGCAGGGCGCTTGGCCCGCATTCGGCCAGGATATGGGCCAGGCGCGCACGCGGCAGCGCCGGATCGAGCGGCACGTAGGCGCCGCCGGCCTTCAGCACTGCCAGCACGGCGATCACGAACTCGACGCTGCGCTCCGCCACGATCGCCACGCGCTGGTCGGGCGCCAGTCCCTGCGACCGCAGATGATGCGCCAGCGCATTGGCGCGCGCATTGAGCGCGCCATAGCCCAGGACTTCGCCCGCCATCGAAAGCGCGGGCGCCTCGGGCTGCGACTTCGCCCATGCCTCGAAGCGCCGGTGCACGCGCTCGCCATGCACGCGCGGTACGACCGGATGCGACGCCGCCTGCGCGAACGTCCGGTGTTGCTCGACGGTAAGCAGCGGCAGTGCGCCGGCCGCCATCGCGTCGGCCGCGACCATGCAGCGCAGCACCTGCACGAGCAGGTCCGCCACGCGCTCGACCGTGGCGCGTTCGAACAGCGCCGCGGCGTAGATGATCTGGCCGGCCAGGCGATCGCCCACGTCGGTGAGGTGCAGGGACAGATCGAAGTGGGTATCGATCATGGCCTGTTCGACCGGCGCCAGGGTCAGGCCCGGCAATGCCAGCGTGCCGCCGGTCGGTTCGTTGTGCCAGGTGAAGCTGACTTGCGCCAATGCAGCGTGACTCAGGCTGCGCTCGGGCTGCACCGCCTCGACCACCTGTTCGAACGGCAGGTCCTGGTGGGCGAACGCCGAGAGCGCCGTCTCCTTCACCGCGGCGACGATCGCCGCCACCGACGTCGAAGGCTCGACGCGCACGCGCAGCGCGAGCGTGTTGACGAAGAAGCCGATCAGGTCTTCCACTTCGCGCCGCTGCCGCCCGGCCACTGGCGTGCCGATGACCAGATCGTCCTGGCCGGTGATGCGCGACAGCGCGATCGCCCAGCTGGCCATCAACACCATGTAGAGCGTCGCGCCATGGCGATCGGCGAATGCGCGCAGGTCGCGCGCGAGGTCGCCCGGGCAGTCGAAGGACACGAGGTCGCCGCGATGGTCCTGGATCGGCGGACGCGAGCGGTCCAGCGGCAGGTCGATCAGGCTCGGCGCACCGGTCAGGTGCCCGCGCCAGAACGCCATGTCGCGTTCGAGCTGCTCGCCCTGCATGCGCTCGCGCTGCCAGAGCGCGTAATCCGCGTATTGCAGCGGCAGCGACGGCAGCGGATCGGACTGCCCCGCGCGGAAGGCCGGGTACAACGCGCCGAGTTCGCGCACCAGCACGGCCATCGACCAGCCATCGCTGATGACGTGATGCATCGTGACCAGCAGCACGTGGTCGTCGCCGTCCAGCCGCACCAGGCGGGCGCGGATCAAGGGGCCGCGGGCGAAATCGAAGGGTGCGCGCGCTTCGTGCAGCGCGATCTGGTCGAACGTCGCCGATCGCGCGTCGCCGGGCAGCATCGACAGGTCCTGCTCGGGCAGCACGAACGACGCGTCCAGGAAATCGAGGTACGGCACGCCACCGTCATCGGGGAAGAAGCTGCGCAGCACTTCATGGCGCTCCCAGATGCGCGCGAGACTCGCCTTGAGCGCATCGACATCGAGCGCCCCCGTCAGGCGCAGCGCCAGCGGCAAGTGGTACGACAGGCTGGCCTGTCGATCGAAGCGATCGACGAACCACAGGCGCTGCTGCGCCAGCGACAACGGCAGACGCCGGTCGCGCGCCACCGGGACCAGATCCGGCGCCGGACGCGCCGTCGTGTCCGCTGCGGGCAAGGCGGCCGCCAGCGCCGCCAGGGTCGGCGTGGCGAACAACAGCCGGAGCGGCATGTCCACGCCGCGGGCCTCGCGCAGGCGCGAGGCGAGTTGTACGGCGAGCAGCGAATGTCCGCCGAGTTCGAAGAAGTGGTCGTGCCGGCCCACGCGCGGCACATCGAGCAGTTCCTGCCACAGGCGCGCCAGGGTCTCTTCCACCTCGCCCTGCGGCGCTTCGTACTCCCGCTGCGCCACCGCGCCCGACTGCGCCGTCGGCAACGCCGAACGATCCAGCTTGCCGTTGCCCGTCCGCGGCAGTTCCGCCATCGCCACCAGCGACGACGGCAGCATGTAGTCCGGCAACCGCGAGGACAGCTGCGCGCGCAGGCTCGCCGCGCTCTCTTCCGTTTCCCCCGCTGGCGTCCAGTACGCCACCAGACGCGCGTCCGCGCCCTCGCCCAGCAGCAGCACCGCCGCCTCGGACACCCCGGCCAGCGCTTCGAGCTGCGTCTCGATCTCGCCGATCTCGATGCGATGCCCGCGCAGCTTCACCTGGAAGTCCACGCGCCCCAGGCATTCCAGACGGCCGTCCGGACGATACCGGCCCAGGTCGCCCGTGCGATACAGACGTTCGCCCGCGACGCCGCCGATCCGATCCGCGACGAAGCGTTCCGCCGTCAGCGCCTCGCGGCCCCAGTAGCCGCGCGCGATGTTCGCGCCACCCAGATGGATCTCGCCCACCACGCCCACCGGCACCACTTCGCCGCGCCCGTCCAGCACATGCAGCTTCGTGTTCGGCAGCGGCCGGCCGATCGGCACCGTGCGATCGTTCGCTTCCACGCAGCGCTCGATGCTCGCGCACACCGTGCCTTCGGTCGGGCCGTAGGCGTTGTAGAACGACACACGGCCCCGCCAGCGCTCGGCCAGCGCCACCGGGCAGGCTTCGCCCGCCACCACCAGCGTCCGCAACTGCGGCAGTTCCGCATCGCCCAGCGTCTGCAGCGCGCTGCCCGGCAGCGTCGCATGCGTGATCGCCTGCTCGCGCAGCGTCGCCAGCAGCGGCTCGCCCGGCAGCAGGCGATGCCGCGGCGCCAGGCACAGCGTCCCGCCCGACAGCAGCGCCATCGCCCATTCCCACACGCTCGCATCGAACGACGGCGAGGCGAACTGCAGCACCCGCGCCCCCGACAGGTCGCCGAACACCGCCGCCTGCGCCGCCGCCAGATGGCACAGCTGGCGGTGCTCGACCATCACCGCCTTCGGTTCGCCGGTCGAGCCGGAGGTGTAGATCAGGTACGCCAGGTGCGACGGCTGCAGCGCAGGCACATCAGGCCGCGTGCCCGGCAGACGACGCGTCAGCACCGGCAGGTCCACGTCCAGCCGCAGCACCGGCACGTCCAGCGCAGGCAACTGCTCGGCCACCGACGACTGCGTCAGCACCAGCAGCGGCGCGCTGTCGTTCACCATGTACGACAACCGTGCCGGCGGATACTCCGGATCCAGCGGCACGTAGGCGCAGCCGGCCTTCAGGATGCCCAGCACGCCCACCAGATAGTCCACGCCGCGTTCCACGCACAGCGCAACACGCCCGTCGGGCTGCGCGCCTTGCGCCAGCAGGTAATGCGCGATGCGGTTGGCGCGTTCGTCCAGTTCGCCGTAGCTCAGCGACTCGCCCTCGAACTCCAGGGCGATGGCATCGCCCTGCGCATCCACCCAGCCCTCGAAGCAGGCATGCGCCAGCCACGACCGCGGCACTGCCGGCGTCACGACATTGAAGCCTTCGACCACCTGCCGGTAATCGGCCTCGGGCATCAGCGGCACGCGCAGCGCTTCCTGCGCCTCGTCGGCCACGAACGCTTCGAGCAACCGCAGCAAGCACCGGCCCCAGCGCGCCACCGTGGCTTCGTCGAACAGGTCGGTCGCATGGATCAGCGTGCCTTCCAGGCACGCGCCGGCATCGCCCAGGTGCAGCGACAGGTCGAACTGCGTGGTCTGGTGCGGCAGCGGCAGCGCCGCCAGCGACAGCTGCGGCAGGTCCACCGATCCGCCTTCGGGTTCGTTGTGCCAGGTGAAGCTCGCCTGCGCCAGCGGCACATGGCTCAGGCTGCGCGTCGGACGCAGCGCTTCCACCACCTGCTCGAACGGCAGCTCCTGGTGCGCGAACGCCGCCAGCGTCTCGCGACGCACCGCATCGATCAGCTGCGCGACGCTCTGCCCCTCCTCCACCCGCGTGCAGAACGCCAGGGTGTTGACGAAGAAGCCGATCAGGCCTTCCAGCTCGCGCCGGTTGCGGCCGGCCACCGGCGTGGCCACCACCACCGTCGACTGGCCCGACAGGCGCGACAGCAGCAGCGACCAGGCCGCCATCAGCACCATGTACAGCGTCGCGCCGTGGCGCTGCGCCAGGGCGCGCAGGGCCTCGGTCAGCGGCGCCGGCACCGTCAGCGCCAGCTGCCCGCCGCCATGGCTGGGCGTGGGCGGACGCGGGCGATCCAGCGGCAGTTCCAGCAGCTCGGGCGCGCCAGACAGGTGGCCGCGCCAGAAATCCAGTTGCTGCGCCAGCGCCGCGCCCTGCAGCGTCTGCCGCTGCCAGTGCGCGTAGTCCGCATACTGGATCGGCAGCGGCGGCAGTCCATCCGGTTCGCCCAGGCAGGCCGCGCGATACAGCGCCGCCAGCTCGCGCACCATCACCGCGTTGGACCAGCCGTCGCTGACGATGTGGTGCTGGTTCAGCACCAGCACGTGTTCCTGGTCCGACACCCGCAGCAGCCGGCCGCGGATCATCGGGCCGTTGGCCAGGTCGAACGGCGTGGCCAGCTCATCGGCGATGGCCTGCGCGACGTCGTCCTGCGAGGCTGCGTCCACCTCGATCAATGCGAAGCCCGCGCCGGCCGGCATCACGACCTGGCACGGCACGCCGTCCTCGGCCACGAAACGCGTGCGCAGGCTCTCGTGCCGCGCGACCAGGCCATCGAGCGCCTGCCGCAGCGCCTCGCGGTGCACGCTGCCGCTCAGGCGCAGTGCCGAAGGCAGGTGGTAGGCCCGATCCGCGCCCGCATCCAGCGCCGACACCAGCCACAGGCGCTGCTGCGCGAAGGACAGCGCCAGGCGGCCGTCGCGCGGCGCTGGCGGTATCGGCGCGTCTCCGCCCGTCGGCGCGGCCAGCCACTGCATGATGGCCGCCTTGTGAACGGTCAATTGTTCGCGCAGCACCGGATCAAGCCTGCCTTGCGGATCGCGCAACGACAGACCGCCGTTCTTGAGCGCCAGTTGGATGCCGCGTTCCCGGCATGTCTCAAGTACGTCCAGCATGCTCATAGTTCCGTCCATTCCTGTTCGAGCAGTTCTTCATCCGCTGGCGCGGCCGCCATGGCCTGGCGCCAGGTATCGAGCGTCTGTTGCTGTTGCACGCAGCCGGCAAAGGCCTTGAGCGTGCGATGCGAGAAAAGCGTCTGGATCGGCACGGTGCATCCGAACTGCGCACCGATCCGGGTCACCAGGCGCACGGCGAGCAGCGAGTGGCCGCCCAGCTCGAAGAAGTCGTCGTTGCGACCGATGCGCGGCAGCTCCAGCAGTTCCTGCCAGATCCCTGCAAGTGTCGACTCCAGCCCGTCCAGCGGCGCTTCATAGGCGCGCCGCGCGCGTTCGCCCTCACCCGGCGGCGGCAGCGCCGCGCGGTCGAGCTTGCCGTTGACGGTCAGCGGGAACGCCTCCATCGGGACGAAGGCGCCCGGCAGCATGTGCTCGGGCAGGCGCCCCGCCAGGGCTTCGCGCAAGGTTTCCGCCGTCCACGCGGCGTCGCCCGCCATCGTCAGGTAGGCCACCAGCAGGCCATCGCCGGCGCCTTCGTTGCGCGCCAGCACGGCCGCTTCGCGCACGCCGGGCAAGTCGAGCAGCGCCGTCTCGATCTCGCCGAGTTCGATGCGATAGCCGCGCACCTTGACCTGGAAATCGTTGCGTCCCAGGTAATCCAGCCCGCCATCGGGAAGCAGCCGCGCGAGATCGCCGCTTCGGTACATCCGGCCGTCACCGGCGACGAACGGATCAGGGATGAAGCGCTCGGCAGTGAGCGCTTCGCGATGCCAGTAGCCGCGCGCCAGGCCGGCGCCCGCCACATGGATTTCGCCGATCGCACCCCATGGCACCGGCCGGCGCGCTTCGTCCAGCAGGTACACCCGCAGATCGGGCAAGGGCCGGCCGATCGGACTCAGGCTCTGCGTCAGCATCGACGCGTCGATTTCCTGCCAAGTGACGTGCACCGTGGTCTCGGTGATGCCGTACATGTTGACCAGGCGCGCAGCGCGGCCACCGGGGTGGTCGAACCACGAGCGCAGTCGCCCCGGATCGAACGCTTCGCCGCCGAAGACCACCCAGCGCAGCGACTGCGACCAGCCCGCATCCCCTTCCTGCGCGGCCAGCAGCGCCCAGAAGGCGCTCGGCGTCTGGTTGAGCACCGTGACCTGCTCGCGCCGCAGCAGCGCGCCGAAGGCATCGGCCGAACGCGCGACGGCCTGCGGCACGATGACCAGGCGCCCGCCGTACAGCAGCGCGCCCCAGATCTCCCACACGGAGAAATCGAAGGCGAAGGAGTGGAACAGCGTCCAGACGTCGCGATGCCCGAAGTCGAACAGCGATTCGCAGGACGCGAACAGGCGCAGCACCTGCCTGTGCTCGACCATCACGCCCTTGGGACGACCGGTCGAACCCGACGTGTAGATGATGTAGGCCAGATCCTCGGCACGCGCCCTGTTGACGGGAGCGTCGGCAGACTGCCGCGACAGCGCCTCGTGCAGGACCTCGTCGTCGACACACAGCACTGGCAGCGCGGCGTCCGCATCGAAGCGCGTCGCGAGCGCACGGCTGGTGACCAGCGCAGCGGGTTCGCAATCGGCCACCGTATCGCGCAGGCGGCCATCCGGATGCCCCGGGTCGAGCGGCACATATGCCGCGCCGGCCTTCAGCACCGCGAGCAGCGCGATCACCTGCGCGAACCCGCGTTCCAGGCAGATCGCCACCCGCGCCTCCGGCCCCACGCCGATCCCGCACAGGTGGTGCGCCAGGCGATTGGCCTGCTCGTTCAGGGCGCGATAGCTCAGTGGCTCGCCTTCGAACACAAGCGCAACGGCTTCGGGCCGATTCGCTGCGCTCATCTCGAACAGTTCGTGCAGCGTGGCCGCGCGGGCCGGGTACACCGGCAGCGCCTGGCCTTCGCCCAGCAGCATGCGCCGCTCGGACGCCGGCATCACGTCCAGGTCACGGGCCTGGCAGGCCGTGGCGGCTTCACGGCAAAGCGTCGCCAGCGCGGTCTCCAGGTAGCCCAGCAGCCGCTGCGGATCGAGATCGCGATGGCAGTCGATGCACAGGCCGAACGCCGTGCCGAAGTCGTCCACCTTGGCGGTGAGCGGGAAGTTCGCCTCGTCGCCGCTGCTTTCGAGCACCCGCATGCCCGGCCAGTCCAGGCTGGTTTCCGCCTCGTTGCGGCTATGGCGGTAGTTGAGCAGGCTGGTCATCAGGGGCATGGACGCCGGCAGGCCGCTGATGCGCTGCGCGAGCGCCAGCGGCGCCTGCTCGTGCGCGAGCAATCCCAGCAACTGCTGGTGGCAGCGATGGACGAACGCGCGCACGTCGCATGCGTCGAGCCGCACGCGGAACGGCAAGGTATTGATCTGCAGTCCCAGGGCTTCGCCGCGACCGTCCGCGCCTTGCAGTCGCCCGGAGAGCACCGTGCCGAAAACGACGTCGTCGCGCCCGGAGCAGCGCGCGACCACCAGCGCGAATGCCGCGTGGAACAGTGCCGAGACCGGCACGTGCAGCTGGCGCGCGGCCCGGCGCAGGGCGTCGCCCACTTCGCTGTCCAAGGCCCGTGAAGCCGTCCTCAGGTCGTGCGCCTGCAACTGCACGTCGAGCATGCCGAACGGTGCACTCGGCGCTTCCAGGCCAGCCAGGTTTTCCCGGAAGAAGGTCGCGTGCACGTCCTGCGGCGTCAGGCAGGCTTCGGCCACCACGTCGCGGAACAGCGGCGCCGGACCCGGTGCCAGGCGGCCGTTGCGCCAGTCCTCGAGTTCGCCGAGCACCCGCTCCATGGTCAGGTGGTCGCAGTTGATGTGGTGGTGCAGCAGTGCCGCCAGCCAGCGGCCGTTGGCGCGGTCGTGCACGAACTCCACGTGCATCAGGGGCACGCGGTGGAGATCGAGGCGGATCCTGCCCGGATCGGACTGCGCGCGCAGCAGCGCTTCGGCGTCGTCGTCCGGCCCCGCGGCGCATTCGTGCACCGACAGTTCGGCGCGGCGACGGATGACCTGCACCGGTTGCGACAGCCCTTCCCAGTAGAAACCGCTGCGCAGGACTTCGTGGCGATCGATCATCGCCTGCAGGCCGACCAGCAGTTCGTCCAGCGCGGCGCGATCGTCGAACGCCATCAACACCCGCGCGAGGTAGAGATCGCCCTCCTCCTGCAGCAGATGATGGAACAGCATGCCTTCCTGCATCGGCAGCAGCGGATAGATGTCCTGGATGTTGGCGGTACCGCCCGGCACCGAGGCGACGATGCGATCGATCTCGACCTGGGACAGTTGCACCAGCGGCAGCAGATCCGGGGTGATGGTATGCGTCGACGGCGTCAGCAGGTTCGGCGGCACGCGCGTGGCGGCGTTCCCCCGGCGCAGCGCCGCGGCGCACTCGCGCAGGGTCGGCGCAGCGAAGATGTCGCGCACCTCGCAGCGCAGGCCCGCCGTGCGCAGCTGCTCCATCATGGCCATCACCAGCATGGAGTGGCCGCCCAGCTCGAAGAAATGATCGTCGCGCCCCACCCGCTCCACGCCCAGCAGCCCGCTCCAGATGCGCGCCAGCGTCTGCTCCATCTCGCCCAGCGGTGCCTCGTAAGCGCGCTGGACCAGCGCGGCCCCGTCCGGCGCGGGCAGCGCCTTGCGATCGAGCTTGCCGTTGGGGGTCAGCGGGAATGCGTCGAGCAGCACGAAGGCGCTCGGCACCATGTACTCCGGCAACTGCGGCTGCAGCGCTTCGCGCAACTGCATCGCGGTCGGTTCCGCGCCGGACACCGGCACCACGTACGCCACCAGGCGCTTGTCGCCGGGGATGTCCTCGCGCGCCAGCACCGCGGCTTCGCGCACGTTGGCGCAGGCCGACAGCCGGGCCTCGATCTCGCCCAGCTCGATGCGGTAGCCACGGATCTTCACCTGGAAGTCGTTGCGGCCCAGGAAGGCGATCGTCCCGTCCGGCAGCCAGCGGCCGAGGTCGCCGGTCCGGTACATCCGCGCCTGCGGATCGGCGCTGAACGGGTCGCGCACGAAACGCTCGGCCGTGAGCTCGGGGCGATTCAGATAACCGCGCGCGACACCATCGCCGCCGATGTGGAGTTCGCCGGTCGCACCCACCGGTACCGGCTCGCCATGCGCATCCAGGAGGTAGACCTTCGCGTTGGCGACGGGCCGACCGATCGACACGGCCGCCATCCCGGCGATGTCCGCTATGCCATCCAGCGCGAGCGCCGTCGCGTTCACGGTCGCCTCGGTCGGGCCGTAATTGTTGAGCCAGCGGCAGCGCCGCGCATGCGGGTTGGCCGCCCAGGCCTGCAGGTGATGGAGCTCCACCGACTCGCCGCTGACGATCACCAGCCGCAAGGCGCTGCCGGGCGAGTGCGCGGGCGTCTCCGCAAGCCTCCTGGCCCAGGCGCTCCAGAACGCGGTCGGCAGATCCACCACGCTGATCCGCTGCGTCTCCAGGAAATCGCTCATCTGATCGGGGCCGAGATGCGCCGGCCGGAGCACCAGCGTCGCGCCGACCGAGAGGGCCGGCATCATCTCCGCGATCGAACTGTCGAATGCGAACGACGCGAACTGGAGCACGCGATCGGAGCGTTCGAGCGCGCACAGCCGGACATGGCCGGCGATGAAACTCATCGCGCTCGCATGCTCGACCATCACGCCCTTGGGCGTGCCGGTGGAACCGGAGGTGTAGATCACGTAGGCCAGGTGCCGCGCGTTCAGTCCATGCGCATGTGCATCCGGATCGTGCGCCGGCTGCGCCGCCAGCAAGGCCAGGCCCGCGCCGTCGTCCAGCCGCAGCGTGGGAATGTCGCCTGCCGGCAACTGCGCCGCAAGCACCGACTGCGTCAGCAAGGCCACCGGCGCGCTGTCTTCCAGCATGTACGCCAGGCGCTCCGCCGGATACTCGGGATCCAGCGGCACATAGGCCGCGCCCGCCTTCAGGATGCCCAGCAGGCCCACCACCATCTCCGGGCTGCGCGTCACGCAGATCGCCACCCGGTCGTCCGGCTTCACGCCCTGCGACCGCAGGTAATGCGCCACCTGGTTCGCCCGTGCATTGAGTTCGGCGTAGGTCAGGCGCTGGTCTTCGTACACCACCGCCTCCGCATCCGCAGACCTGGCCGCCTGCTGCTCGAACAACTGGTGGATCAGCGCGTCGCGCGGATACTCGATCGTGGTCGCGTTGAAATCGGACAGCACGCGGTCGCGCTCGGACGGCGGCAGGACCTCCAGGGCATGCAGCGGCTGCGTCCCGTCGTGTCGCAATTCCGCGACCAGACCCGCCACTGCGTGGGCGAGGCATGCGGCCAGACGCGCCGCGCCCAGGCCATCGACGACCTGCACGGTGAGCACCAGACGGTCGCCGAAGTCGTCCACATCCACCGAGATCGGATAGTTGGTCTTTTCCTCGGACGCCACCAGGCGCACGTCGCCCGGAATGGCGGAAAGATCGCCGTCGTGCCGGCAGTTCAGCAAGGTCGTGAACAGCGGCTGGGTCGAAGGCACGCTGCTGCAACGCTGCGCGAGCGACAGCGGCGCGTGCTCATGCTCGAGCAACTCGACGAGTCGGCGCTGCGTCTGCTCGACCGCGTCCGCCGCCGTGCCCGCCACCTGCATCCGGATCGGCAAGGTATTGATGAACATGCCCCAGGCGCGGTCCGCGTCGGCCACCCCATGCATGCGCCCCGACAGCACCGTGCCGAACACCACTTCGCTGCGACCTGTGCAGCGCGCCAGCACCTGCGCCCACGCCACATGGAACAACACCGCCGGCGATACGCGACGTCGGCGTGCTTCCGCGCGGATGTCGCGTTCCAGCGACGCATCCAGGGGCAGCCCGACCGTTTCGTATGTCGCGCCGCTCTGGCGCACGTCGAGCATGCCGAACGGCGCCGTGGGTTCGTCGATGTGCGCCAGTTCGTGGCGGAAGTAGGCCTCGTGCCTTTCCGCAGGCATGCGCAGCGCCTGCGCCACCAGTTGGCGCATCGGCACTTCATCGGCCAGGTCCGCGCCCTTGCCGCGGCGTATCGCATCGATCTCGACCAGCGCCAGGACCAGCGTGACGTGATCGCAGACCAGGTGATGCTGCAGCATGGACAGCATCCAGCCACCCGCGCGATCCTCGGCCACGAACGCCGCCAGCAGGGGCGCGCGCGTCAGATCCAGCCGCAGGCTGCGCGGATCGGTGAGGGCAGCCAGTGCTTCCCGGGCGTCGCTTTCATCCGGCAGCGTGAGTTCGCGCACGGGCACGCGCGCCTGGCGATGGACCACCTGCACCGGCGTCGACAGGCCTTCCCACACCACCGCGGTGCGCAGGATGTCGTGACGCGCCACCACCTCGTCCAGCGCGCGCAGGAACTCGTCGAGTTCCTCGCGGCGATCGAACGCGAACAGCGCGCGCAGCAGGTAGGTGTCGCCCTCGCCGTCCAGCATGTGGTGGAACAGGATGCCCTGCTGGGACGGCAGCAGCGGGTAGATGTCCTGCACGTTCGAGACGCCGCCGGGCACGGTGGCGACAACGCGGTCGATCTCGGCCTGCGTCAGGCTGACCAGTGGCAGCAGCTCCGGCGAGATCGACGTGGTGTCCGGCGTCAGCAGGCTCGGCGGCACGACCTCTGCCTCTTCCACGTCGCTGCGGCGCAAGGTGGCGGCGTAGTCGCTGAACACCGGCATGGCGAACAGGTCGCGCACTTCGCCACGCAAGCCCCCTTCACGCAGACGCGCGGTCATCGCAATCACAAGCAGCGAGTTCCCGCCCAGTTCGAAGAAGTGATCGTGGCGGCCTACCTGCCCGACATTGAGCAGCGACTGCCAGATCTCCGCCAGCGCCTGCTCGATCTCGCCTTGCGGCGCTTCGTACTCGCGTCGTGTCAACGATGCATCGTCCGGTGCCGGCAGCGCCTTGCGATCCAGCTTGCCGTTGGGCGTCAGCGGGAACACGTCGAGCACCACGAAAGCACTGGGCACCATGTAATCGGGCAATTGCGCAGACAGATGCGTACGCAGCTCGGCCAGCGAAAGTTCAGAACCCGCTTCCGCCGTCAGATACGCCACCAGTCGCTTGTCGCCCGGCACGTCCTCGCGCGCAAGCACCACCGCCTCGCGCACACCAGCGCACGCTTCCAGCCGGGCCTCTATCTCGCCCAGTTCGATGCGGAAGCCGCGAATCTTGACCTGGAAATCGTTGCGTCCCAGATACTCGATATTGCCGTCCGGCAGCCAGCGGCCCAGATCGCCCGTCTTGTACATGCGCGCCTGCGGGTCGGCACTGAACGGATCACGCACGAAACGCTCGGCCGTAAGCTCCGGACGATTCAAATAGCCGCGTGCCACGCCTGCGCCGCCGATGTACAAGTCACCCGCCACGCCCAGCGGTACCGGCTTGCCATGCGCATCGAGGATGTACACCTGCGTGTTGGCGATCGGCCGGCCGATCAGCACGCGTCCCGCATGGCCGCGGCCCATCCGCACCCAGGTCGAGTATGTGGTGGTCTCGCTGGGACCGTACAGGTTCACCACCTCTTCGGCCAACGTGCCCGCAAACAGCTGCGCCACCAGCGCCGGCTTCAAGGCCTCGCCGGCCAGGTTGATCGTGCGCACCGTCGCCGGCACGCTCTGCGAACGCAGCAGCGCATCGATGCCGGAGGGCACCGTGTTGATCAGCGTCATCGTGTCCCGGGCCGTCACAGCCAGCACATCCGGGCGCAGGCTCACCGTGGTCCCGCATGACAGCGGCACGAACAGCTCGAACACCGCCAGGTCGAAATTGGCGGACGTGGCGAACAGGGTGTGGCTCAGCTCGGCTGATGTGAAACTGGCCTGTGCCCAGGCCAGCAGGTTGAGCGTGTTGACATGCTCGATCGCCACGCCCTTGGGCGTGCCGGTCGAACCGGAGGTATAGATCACGTAGGCCAGATGGCGCGAATCCAGTCCCAGCCGTCGCGCGTCGACGTTGTCGACGGGATGACCTGCCAGCGTGATCGGCGCCTGGTCCAGCCACAGCACGGGCACGTCGCCGGCAGGCAGGTGTCCGTCCAGGCCCGTGGTCGAGAGCAGCAGTCGGGGCGCACTGTCCTGCAGGATGAAGGCCAGCCGTTCGGCTGGATAGGCGGGGTCCAGCGACACGTAGGCGCCGCCGGCCTTGAGAATGCCCAGCAGCCCGACCACCAGATCAAGTGTGCGTTCGCAGCAGATCGCCACACGATCATCCGGCCGCACCCCACGCGCGATCAACTCGTGTGCCAGTTGGTTGGCGCGCGCGTTCAACTCGCCGTAGCGCAGCATGGACTCGCCACAGATGACAGCCATCGCATCTGGCTGTGCGGCCGCCTGCTGCTCGAACAGCTCGTGGATCAGCCCATCCTTCGGATAATGGGCCGCAGTGGCATTGAAATGCTCCAGGATGCGTTCACGCTCTCCATCCAGCAGTACATCAGCTGGATCGAGTACGTCATCGGGCGAGCCGATCGCCAGTTCCAGCGTCCTCGCAAAGCGCTGAGCGAGCAGGGAAGCTTCATCGCGAGTGAAATATGCCTCGTTGCAGTCGAAGTGCACCGCGACGCCGCCGTTCGCACGTACGTCCCATACGGTGACCATCAAAGGCGTTCTTTCGGATTCATGGCTGACATACGTCAACTCGAGTCCGCGCCCCTCGATTTGCAGCACGCTGTCGGCCTTGACATAACTGAACCCGACATCGCCCAGCAAGGCATGGCCACCGGTCCGACCCAGATCGCGGAGCAAGTCGCCATGCGGATAGCGCTGATGGCGAAAATGCGCCTTTTGGCTGCTTGCAACTTGGCGTACCACGTCCGAGAATCGCGAACCGGTGACACGATTCAAAGTCAACGGACTGACGCTCGAAAACGCACCGATGATCTGCTTCTGCGCGGCGCCGCGACGGTTGTGCACCGCGACGTTGATCAGCACGTCCTGCTGTCGGTATGTCAATCCAAGACAGGTCGCCAGCGCTCCAAGCAGCGCAGCATGCGCACCCACGCCCAGACGAGAAGCCAGCTTCTCCACACGCTCGAATGTGTCGGAAGACACCTGCTGCGTGAAACGGAAACTGCGCATCGACGCATCGTTGTCACTACCTGCGTAGAACGGTTGAAGCAAGCGCTCCGGCAGCGTTGCACACTGCTGCGACCAGTACGCCTGATCCCGGCGGTATTTTTCGGTTCCCAGATAGGCATGCTGCTCGGCCGCAACGCTCACGCAACTCAACGCCTGATCCGCCGCATCGCCGTTGTAGTTTCTCGCCAGTGCCTGCGCCCAGTTGGCGAAGCCCCAACCATCCACCGCCAGATGGTGAGCGATACCCACATACCAATATTCGGACTCGCTCAACCGCATGAGCGCCGCCCTGAACATTTCTGTGTTCTCGAATTCCAGGGGCGTGGCGAAGAGCTGGCGAATCCAGGCATCGGCCGCCACGGCGGGGTTCGCCTCGGACGACAGATCCACTTGCTGCAACGCTGTCGTACGCCGATGCACGACAGACTGCGCCACGTCGTCGCCGACATGAACGATTCGGAGACCGAACGCGTCATGCGCCATCACCAGATCGCTGTGTGCCTTTGCGAGGCGTGCCACATCGACGGAACCCAGCTTCAGATAACCACCCACGTTGTAGCAGGGGCTTTCCGGACGCCGAATCTGATCAAAGTAAATATCCCTTTGATGCGGACTCAGCTGAACAAGCTGATTGATTCCCTTCATGGCATTCCCTTGCAACATCACCAACGAACAATAAAACGGGGCCGCGACGCTTATCGAAGCCGTTTGGACACGCAAACAGGCAGGAATTAACGCACCTGGGATTACGTTGCTTCCGAAACGCGGAGTGAGACGCCCCTCTTTTCCTGGCTCGGGCGCGATACTCGCAGCGCGCCAGCGCCCTTTTCTCCGTGTCTGGACCCTTGTCTGGTTCTTCGCCCCCCTCGGACTTTCGCAAAATTTGCGCGGGCCGTCAATTCGGAAACTCCATGCCAAGGCAGTACTGCAGAAAATCACCCACTCACCGATCTCTGCTGAGAACTTGACGCATGAGCAACCCGCGGATGCCCGGAGGGCAGAAGACAAGACCCCGGCCTCGCTTGCACATCCGGCATCGCCTGCTTCCTGCGCTCGGCCTATTCACCCACCAGGCCTTATTGCGCCGCCCCCTCCTGCCCAAGCCCTGCGCAGGCGATATATTGCCGGCAATCGGCTTTTCTGCCTGCGATACGCCGAGTTGCCATGCACGTACCGCCATTCATCGCTCAGCAGGTCCGGAATCGAATGCCTGTCATGTTCATCCGCTAGCGTGACTCGCGCGCCGCGGACGAAGCCCGCCTGGCCATGCACGCCAATATGAAACCTGCTCCCAGAATGGCATTGCCATCTCCTTCTGGCTCCAGGGCATTTCCGGATCGCGTGCATTCTGCTTGCTCTTCGTCGAATGGCGGCGAATGGCCATGCCTGGCCATTGGATAATCGACTCATGCTCCTGCGTTGCAGAGACCCGATGAGAAAAGGGCTGGGCGCTGCCGAGGTTGCCGTCAGGTAAATCTGCTCCGTGGGCGCCTCCCCCGGCCATTGCCCGTCTCCTGATTTGCGGGTGTCCATGCCGGTTGCGGCAAACCTGCCATTGCCCGTCGTCCGCCCGCCATTCCGATCTACAGACCCGGCCGCGATCAGCTCTGCTTCTGTCCAGCCTGTGGTTTCGCCGTCTTCTTGGGTTTCGCACGGACCTGCACGTGCAGGCCTTCGCGCCGGGTCTCGAACAGCTCCGTGGCCTCGATCAGCGCGCTGAGCTTGGCGTAGCCGTAGTTGCGCTGGTCGAACGAGGCGCGATTGCCGATGTTGTGGCCGACCGCAGCGAGGTTCGACCAGCCATCGTCGTCCTTTTCCGCTTCCACCGCGTCGCGCAACAGGTTGACCAGTTTCGTGTCCTGGCGCAGCTTCGCCGTCGGCAGCGGCGCTCGCGGCGCCGGGCCTTCGCTGGCGGACTTGGCGTCGACGGGCTGTTCGTCGATGAAGAGGAAAGTCGAACAGGCATTGACGAAGGGTTCCGGCGTCTTCTTCTCGCCGAAGCCGAACACGCGCATGTTCTGCGCGCGCAGGCGCATCGCCAGCGGGGTGAAATCCGCGTCGCTGGACACGATCGCGAAGGCATCGAAGCGTCCGCTGTGCAGCAGGTCCATGGCGTCGACCACCATCGCCATGTCCGATGCGTTCTTGCCGGTGCTCAGCGCGAACTGCTGCATCGGCTGGATCGCGTTCGGATGCAGCGCCTGTTCCCACTTGCCAAGGTTCGGACTCTTCCAGTTGCCGTAGGCGCGGCGGACGTTGGCGATGCCGTGTCGCGCCAGTTCGGCCAGCACCACGTCGATCTTGGCAGCCGGTGCGTTGTCCGCATCGATCAGCAGCGCGATCCGCAGCCTGTCGTCCATGTCACGGCTCCCGTCTTGGAAAGCACAAGCCTAGCAGGTCGAAGGGGTGCGCCCGTCGTGACGACGGGCGCACCGGCGACTCAGTGATAGCCGTTGTAGTACGTCGCGTCGGCGCTCAGCTGTTTCGTGGCGCCGGTCTGGACATCCTGCACGTATACGGTGGTCCTGACCGTGGCGTACAGGGAGATGTCGCGGACGCAGCTGGCGCCGCTGCCCTGGCAGACTGTCTGGCCGGTGTTGGTATCGCGCCAGGAGAAGGAATACGTCCCCGCAGGCAGATTGCCGACCTCCAGATAGACGACGCTGGGATTCGTCGCTCCCCAAGGGGTCCACCAGCCTTGGCATCCGCCATCGGTCAGGTAGTCATAGGCGTAGGTATCGACGAAGCAGCCCAGCGTTGCGTTGGCGACGTTGCCAGCATGGGCGGTGACGGGCGCAGTGAGCGCGAGGGTAGACAGCAGGCCTGCAGTCAGCGCCGCCGAGAGGGACTTCACGATCATGTACAACCTCCATGTGTTCATCGGGAATACCCGTCGCTTCGACGGGTCCGCCGAGTATGCATGGCGGCGGTCCCGCACAACGTGATGCCCGCTCCACGTAGCCTGACTGCGGACGGGATCCAGCCCGGGCGCGCACCGGCAATACACGCAAACGACAACGGCCCGGTTTCCCGGGCCGTCTCGTCTTCTCGTTGCGGGTCGCGGATCAGGCCGCGAACAGCGCCTTCATCTTCTTCAGCGCGTTCGCCTCGATCTGGCGGATGCGTTCGGCGGAGACGCCGTATTCGTCGGCCAGTTCCTGCAGCGTGACCTTGCTGTCGGGTTCGAGCCAGCGGCGCTTGATGATGTCGCGCGAGCGCTCGTCGAGACGCGCCATGCCTTCGCGCAGCAGGTCGAGCTTGTCGGCCTCGCTGTCGGCGCTCTCGTAGGTCTGCGCCGGGTCGAGGCCTTCGGCCATCAGATAGGCGGCCGGCGCAGGCGGCGCGTGGTCGTCGTCGGCATCGTCCGGAGCGTCGAAGCCGATGTCGCGACCGGACAGGCGCGATTCCATTTCCAGCACTTCGCGCTCGGAGACGTTGAGGTCCTGGGCGACGGCGCGGACTTCCTCGGCGTTGAGCCAGCCCAGGCGGGTCTTGCTGCGGCGCAGGTTGAAGAACAGCTTGCGCTGCGCCTTCGTGGTCGCGACCTTCACGATGCGCCAGTTCTTGATGATGAACTCGTGCATTTCGGCGCGGATCCAGTGCACCGCGAACGACACCAGGCGCACGCCGACACTGGGGTCGAAGCGCTTCACCGCCTTCATCAGGCCGATGTTGCCTTCCTGGATCAGGTCGGCCATCTGCAGGCCGTAGCCGTTGTAGCCGCGAGCGACGTGGACGACGAAGCGCAGGTGCGAGAGCACCAGCTCGCGCGCTGCACCGAGGTCGTCCTGCTCGTGGAAGCGGCGGGCGAGCGCCTGCTCGTCCTCGGCCGACAGCACGGGGATCTGGTGGACCGCGCCGATGTAGGCCTCGAGCGAACCGAGGGCGCTGGGGACCGGCAGGCTGTTGGGGATCAGGGCAGTGGCAGTGGTCTGGTTCATAGGTTCCGATCTTAGCAGTCGGCCTGTTTGAGTGCTAAACCCGGGAAAAGTTCCCCAGTGTTCCAGAATTGGAATAAAGGGGCCGAAACCGGGACTCCGTGTCGAACAGGATCAATGGTGACGATTTCGCGATTGACAACGGCACAAGCAACTGCTGCGTACCAGTGTTCTTTTGAGCGAATATTTTCCATTAAAATCAATAGCTTGTAATTTCGCCCATCACGACAACAAGGTTACCGGCCCACGTCGGCGGGTCGCATGCGCCAGTCGACGGAGCATCGGCGCGATGGCCCGCATGCTGTCCTCGGATGGACCTGTACGCCCGCATGCCGCCCTGTCGTTCATGTTCCGGCAGGCTCCAGGCATTCGACCCGTCCGGCCGCGCGGGGTTCCCGGCGGATCGCTCGCAGAGCCGCGACCAGCACGGTTCGGTCCGCCATGACTGGCGGACCGGGCGGCAGGCATGCGATCCGGCATCAGGGCTTCGGCTCGTTCGGCTTCTTCGCCGCCCGCCCCCTCGACTTGGCGACGGCGGTATTTTCCTTGGGCACCGGGGGCGCCACCGGTGCCGGCTGCGGCTCGACCCTGCCGGCCGGATCCTTGACGAGGTTGCGATCGTCCTGCAGTCGCCGGCCAAGCAGGCCGCAGGTATTCACCGGGTGGACCTCGCAGGTGCACGGGAAGATCGTCGGGACGCCGTTCTCCAGGCCGATGCCTCCGAGCGGCGCGTAGTGGTGCTCGATGCCGCGCGGCATCTGCAGGCGGGCGTCGCCCTTGTCGTCGTTCGGCCATTCGAGGCGGCCGGTCGCCACGCGCGCGGCGAACAGCCAGTAGTCGCCGCTCCGGTATTCGCGATCGGGCGCGAAGCGGACCTGCACGCCATCCTCCAGATCGATCCAGTTCGGATCGCTGGCGCTGGCCTGTCCGACCGGGACCGCACCTTCGTCGGTGAGCGGTGCGTCGGCCCGCTCGACCTGGTCCCAGCGTCGCGCTTTCGCACCCACGCCAACCTGCTTGTCCGGCGCGCGGTCGAGCACCAGCGCGTCGCCGTCCACGCTGAGGATCCTGCGCAGTTCGCCGGGACGTCCCTGCAGGTCGTCGTCGTCGTTGGTCAGTTCGACCCAGGCATCGGCCGAGAAACCGCGCGTGTTGCCGAGGCGGATGCGGCCGCCTGCGCTCGACAGCCAGGCGGCGAGCACGCTGCCGTTGTCGCGCGACCACTTGAAGCTCGCCTGCGCACCGGAACCGCCGCGATGGATCTCGACCCGGTACAGATGGTTCTCGGCGCCGCGATAGTCGGACTCCGGGCTCATCACGCAGGGATCGTCGACGCGATGGCCCGGATCGATGCGCGCGGCCAGCTCCGGCAGGTCGAAACGACGCAGCGCGTCCAGCGGCGCGGCGCAGCCGTTGCCGTCGCCGCGGCCGTCGAGCGCGGCCATGTCGTCCTCGATGCGCTTGATCCAGCGCTCGATCCCGGCGCGCTCTCGCTCGTCCTTGGTGTTTTTCAGGCGGATCTGCAGCATCTCCAGCCGCTGCTTGAACGTCGCCAGGATGGCCTCGAGTTCGAGCGAGCGGATCTGCCAGACCACCTGGGCGCGACTGCAGGTGTCCGGGCCGCCCAGCGCGGCTTCGCGCAGCCACGGTTGCTCGACGGCGGTAACGTGCCGCTCCCACACGTCGAGATAGACCCAGAACTTCCTGTTCTCGGTGCTGCGCGTCTCCAGCCACCTGCGCAGCGGGTCGGCGCCGGGATCGTTGCCGTTCGGCGGTGCCGGCCGGTGATGCGGCTGGCTGGCGTAATCGCCGCCGTCGGTCTCGCAGAGGATGCCGTCGACGTAATAGCGTCCCGCCGAAAACACGAGCTTCGGCGTCGTGCCCGCCGGCGCGGACGGCAACGACAGCGCGAAGCCGGCATGGTCGACCGGGCCGGCATAGGGACCGAACAGGTCGCGCGCCATCGTGCGCAGCACGTGCAGCAGGATCGCGCCCTGCTCGTTGGGATCGGCGTCCAGGGTCACGCGTCCCTGCTGCAGGAACACCTGGCTGTAGTGGTGTCGGGGATCGAAGGTCACCCGGGAGAAGTCGCCTTTCATGGTTGCGTCCCTTTCGGCTTCAGTCGGCAAGGAAGAGTCCGACCGTCATTCCGGCCGGCGTGTATTCGTCGATCCGCGCGCGGAGGTTGGTCTCGCGCTGCGGCTGGTACAGATCGTGGTGGACGCCCATCTCGGACGCGTCGTCGGCACCGCGCCGGATCTCCTGCGGGCAGTCGACGGCGAGCCGGGCGTAACCGGGCCCGCCGTAACGGCGGGACTGGTAATGCGGGCGCACGCGCTCCGCGGCCTGCGCGGTGGCCTGCGCGACCGCCAGCGCCTCGTCCGCCGCGGGCAGCTTGCGCGCACGCACGTTCGCCACCGCATCCGCCACCGCCACGTCGGGCTGGCAGCGATAGCGCCTGGGCGTTCGGCAATGACGGCAGACGTAGCTGAAGCGCATGCAGCCGACCTGGCGCCGCGCGACGTTGAGGCAGTCGTTGAAGATGCTGTTCTCGGCAAGCTGGACCGCATGCACCTCCACCGTGCCGAAGAAGGTGCTGCGCAGCGCGGTGAGCACGACATGGGCGACGGCGGTCGTCGCCGCGCCGATCGCTTCGTCCTCGTTGTCGGCGGCATCGACGATGCTGTCGGCGATCGACAGCGCGATCGGATCGCTGCGCACTTCGTCCTGATGCACCTGGATCGAGCCGAGGATGCTGTGCTCGATGCGCACGCGCGCCTGCACCCTGTGCAGTTCGAGGCTCGGCTCCGCAGGGCGTTCCGGTGCGCAGTCGCAGCCGATGCCCCAGCCCGGCACCAGCGTGCAATGGCGGATCACCAACTCGCCGCCGCAGGCCGGCGTGGTGGCGGCCTGCGCGGCGTAGAGCGTCGGCTCGCGCGGTGCGGACACATGCACCGGCCGGCCGGTCACGATCAGGCCATCCAGTTCGAAGCGGCTGCCGCGTTCCAGCTCCACCGTCAGCGCGTCGGGCAGGTCGGTCTGCCAGTCGATCAGGCGGATCACCGGGCGCACGCCGCTGGCCGCGCGCAGCGACAGTGTCTGGCCGGGGCGCATGCGGACGTGGATCGGTTCGACCCACACGCCGCTGTTGCGCAGCTCGACGATCGCGTGCCTGGGCATGTCCTCGCGCCACTGGCGCAGGGCATCGCCGATGCGCGGCATCGGGGTGTCCTCGCCGACGGGATAGACGATCGTCGCGTCCGGTTCGGCATCGAGGCGCGCGCGCCAGGCCGCGGGATCGGCCTCCGCCTTCACCGCCTCGAACTCGATCTCGTGCGCCGTCCACGCATGCAGGTCGCGCGGATACTCGCCGCCACCCATGTCGGCGGGAAAGCCGTAGTGGTAGCTGACGCGCACGCCACGCTTGGGCAACTGGCCCGGCGGGAACTTGATGCGCCCGAGCACCGGGTCGACCGCGACGCGTCCGCGCTTCGGCGTGTAGCGCCAGTCGCCGAGATCCGCGGCGATCAGCACCGATGCCGGCAGCGGCCGTGCGCCATCGTGGCCGCCCCACTGGTCGGCCCAGATCGCGAGGCTGCGACCTTCGCCGTAGAGGGTCGGCGCCTCGGCGGCGAGGTCCGCCTCGAGCGCGCGTCGACGGATCGGCACCGGCAGGTTCGCTTCCTCGGCGAGATGGCTGTCGCAGGGTTCCGCCACCGGCTTGCGGTAGAGCGGCGCGTCCTGGCCGAGCACGCTGAAGGTGAAGCAGTGCGCGCCGATGTCCTCGGCGCAGTACGCCGGCGTGCGCGTCACCGGATGGCTGCGCAGTCGCCAGACGAACACGCCGACGCCCGGAATGCCGTGCCCCCCCTGGCGATGCCGCGAGTTCGCACGGCGGACATCGGCGCTGTGCGCGTGCAGGTCGAAGGGCGAACCGATCATGTCCAGCGCCGCCATCGCGTTCATCGACGCGGTGCCGAGACGCTGGTAATGCGGGTGGTTGAGGTGCTGCGCGCGATCGAGCCGCCGGAAGCACTCGACCGCGCGGGCCGGCCAGCCGGCGACATCGAACGCGAGATCCTCCAGCAGCGCGATGGTGCCCTTGCGACGCCGGCTGCGGATCAGCTGCGCGACCTCGCGGCGCGGCACCAGCACGCGGTTGAGCGCCCGCCCGGCGGCATCGGTGCCGCGCGCGGACGCACCCGCCTCCGGCACCGGGCGATAGCCCAGCAGATCGGCGATGTAGGGCACGGCCCAGTCGTCGGCGGTCTCGATGAACCAGTTGTCGTACAGGCGCGCGATGTCGTCCTCGACGATGTTCACCTGCTCGGCGATCGCCCGCAGCAGGGCCTGCAGCGGGTAGCCGAGCTCGGCATCCCTGATGCGGTGGATCGCAGGCAGGTTGCGGTAGAGGCGATCGATGCGCGGATCGATACCGGCGGCGTCGACGATCTGCTCGGTGGCCATGGCGTCGGTCTCCGGGTCAGTGGCGTTGATTGAGGATCAGGGTGTCGGCGACCGCCGGCGTGAAGATCGCCAGTTGCGCTGGACGCAGCACGCCCTGCTCGAACGCGGCGCGACCGGCATCGACGCGCTGCGCGGGGCGTTCGCCCGGGATCGGCACGCCCCACAGCATCCACGACGATGCGCTGCCCGCTGCGAGGCCGTTGTGCTTGTCGTCGCCGTCCAGGCGTCCCACGATGGCGTCGACGAACGCGGTCACCTGGTCCTGCGTGAGCAATGCGCGCCTGCCGGTGGCGGCGTCGACCACCCGCTCTGGAATGCCGCCGAAGTTGTCGACATCCACGTAGTCGACACCGTGCACCGACTGGATCGCGGCGACGATCTCGCACAGCAGCGCCGGCTGTCCCAGCGCACGACGATGGAAGCCGAAGCGGTCGAGCAGGCGCGCGCGCACCGCCGCGACCACCGGTTCCCAGCGATGGCCGTCGAGCAGGCGGATGCGCGCCTCCAGCGCCAGCGCGATCCGCTCGCGCTGGCTCACGCGCACCGGCAGCGCCGGGTCGCCGAGCGCACGCAGCGACGCGAGCAGGTTGCGATGGAGGTCCGACGTCTCATCGATGGCGATGTCGTCGACACCGGCGATGGTGATGTGCACCATCTCGCCGAGGCCATCGCTGATCCGCACCGCGTCGGCCTTGGCGATGCCGGCGTACATGCGGGTGAAGTCCGCGTAGTCCGACAGCGACACCAGTCGGTCGAGCGCGATCACCGAACGCGGGGCGTTCTCGCGGATCAGCTCGGCGGCTTCGCGGTCGGCGCCGCCGGATGCGGCGACCGGGTTGACGACCTCCTTCACGCCGAGCGGTCGGGTGATCATCAGGCCGATCTGGCCGGCGCGGACGTTGCCGCCCTTGCCGATGCCGCTGCGGTATTCGGCGCGGAGGTTCTCGAACCCGGTCGGCGGGCGCGCGCCCTGCTCGCCGTTGCCGAAGAACACGGTCGTCCTGTCGTCGTCACCGGTGCGGGTGGCGAACACGCGGTCGTGCGGGCCGAGCCCGGCGAGGCTGTCGACTTCGCGCCACTCGACCTCGTTCACGCGCACCTTCAGCGTGCTCGCTGCGCCGGCGGCGGTGGGCGCCGGGCGCCAGGTCAGCGGCGGCTGTTTCAGTTCGAAGCGCGGCAGCGCGCGGGTGGCGTCGCCGCTGCCCAGCACTTCCCTCCGGGTTTCGCCATGACTGGCGGGCACGACGTTCGCGCGGATGCGCAGGGTCTCGCGCTTGTAGACGTAGGTCGTGGACGTCGCCAGGCGCAGCGTGGTGTGGATGCGGTCGCCGGGCAGCGTGCTGTCGTGGCCGTGGATCAGGCTGGCGATCATCAGCAGCTCGCTGGCCTGCACGCCGTCGACACCGGGTATGTCGGCGCGTTCGCCTTCGAACACCACCCAGCGCCCGGACACCAGCGCTTCGTGCAGCGGCGCGAGTTCGACTTCCTGGCCGGACACGTCGCCGAGGATCGGCTCCTCGACCAGCGTCAGCAGCGCCTTCTGCGGATGCAGCCGGGTCTGACGCAGCGACGAAATCTGGTGGCGCCCCTTGTCGTGCTCGACCTCGCGCCATTCCGGTGGTCCGAACTCGATGCGCGTGGCATCGGCGGAGATCCCGTACGCGGTGCGCGGCGCGGTGTGCACGGACGCGGCGCGGCGCACCATGCGCCGGAACGGCATGTTCTCGTTGCCGGTCGGCTGCTGCACGAGGATCAGATCGCCCGCCGCCAGCAGATCGTCGGCACGCGCGAGGAAAGCGTTGGTCTCGGTCTCGTCCTGCACGTACAGCCACTCGTGATAGCTCACCACGTCGTTCGCCACTTTGGTTTCCAGGCCTGCGGTCGCGCCGAACAGCAGTTCGCCACCGCGCAGCACATGGATGCTGTCCAGCGGCAGCGGAATGGCGTTCTTGTCTAGCTGGGTCCCGCGCCAAGCGGTGTAGTAGTTCGTCTTCAATCCCGGTGCGAAGTCCACGAGCAGCTGCGGCTGCAGATCCGAGCCGCGATCGAAGGACTGCGCCAGACCGCGCTGCAATCGCAGGCTGTTCGCGGCCTGTTCGACCGGCGGCAGCAGCAGCGATTCGGCGAAGGCATCCGGCGACGACGTGGCCGGCGGCGGCGCATCCGGACCGTCGCCGGCGCGCTCCTCGATCGCCTTGCCGAAATCCTGGATCAGGTCGATGGCTTCCTCATCCTCGACGCCGGCCTGATCGGTGACCAGAGACATCCATGCCATCGCCGGCGGCGCCACGCCGAGCCGCACGTTCGCGAGCAGCTCCGCCGCATTCACCAGCGCATTCGCCGCGCCGGAGTCGCGGCCGGCCGCTGGCGCCAGTGCGACGACGAGCCTGGCGAGCAGCGGCAACGCGAACGTCACCAGCCAATGCAGCGGCTGCAATGCGATCGCCGTTCGCCCGGCCACGAAGTCCGGCACGACACCGGCCGCCTTGCGCACCCAGTGCACCGCCGTGGCCTCGCTGGCGCCGAAGCGGAACAGCAGCAGATCGCCGGGCTGCACGCCGGTGTCGGTCCCGGCGACGTGCAGCCTCTCGACGGTCGCGATGGTGCCGGGCTGCGCGGACGTACCCAGCGTGATGCGCTGCGGCCGCTGCGTGCGCACCTGCAGGTCGTTCCATTCGCGCCGCGCCCACAGCGGCTCGGAAGTCTCGAAGAACTGCGGCGATTCGTCGGGACCCGGGATGCTCTGCGAGCGCGTGCCGACCGGGATCTCGACCGGATCGTGCTGGTTGTCGTCCACCAGATAGGACAGGAAGACGCTGGACGACACGCCCGGGCGCGGCGCATAACCGACCAGCCGCGACAGTTCCACCAGCGAACGGCGCTCGGTGGCGGTGCGCACGTAGCCTTCGTTGGCGATGCGCTCCTGATAGAAGCTCAGGACATCGCCGACCATGGCCCAGGCATCGAGGATGGCGATGGCCGGATCGGCCGGATCGCGCGTGGTCAGCGTGCGCAGCGGCCGGAAGCGTTCCAGCGTCTGGTGGTCGCTGCCCGGCGCGATCACTTCGACCAGCGGCAGGCGCGCCTGCATGCTGGCGAGAAAGCGGCCGTGGGTGCCGACGCGGTAGCGCAGCGCCGGCTGCCCCGGTGGATTGTCGAGCGGCACCGGCGTCATCGTGGTGATGCCGTCGCAGCAGCCGCAGCGCGCGGCATCGCAGCCGCAATGGTGGCAGACGCTCATGATGCGGCTCCCTGGCGAAGTGCGCGCCGATGCGCGTGTCCGAAACCGTGGCGATGCGGAATCATCGGATGCGGGATCATCGTCCGCCTCCGACCGTGATCGACAGCGTTCCGAATTCCGGATGGTTGGGGTCGTTGTCGAGGCGCGCGATCTCGTGCGCGGCCAGCGGCAGCAGGCCGTTCTCGATCTCGTGGTTCGGCGCGTGGAACCGGCGGTGCAGGCGCGTCACCCGCACGCATTCGACGCCGGGCACCGCCATCGCCTCGGCGACGATGCGACTGAGGCGGATGTCGTCGCCGAAACTCAGGCGATCGGGATGGAACCAGCCCAGTTCGCCATTGGCCAGGCGCCGGTTGCCGAAACGATCGAGCAGCGCGGCCTTGATCGCGCCGCGCTCGTAGCCCGGCAAGGCGCAGACCTCCAGCGCGAGTTCGATCGGCACGTACACGGCCGGTTCGACATGCAGGTCGTGGCCCATGCGCCGCACCTTTTCCAGCGACCGCGCCACGTCGCCGATCAAGGCCTCGTCGGCCGGGATGCGGCCGACGGGATCGAGCGCGACATCGGCCTCGTACCAGCTTCCGGTCCACACCAGTTCGCAGGAGGCGCGCTGCACGCGCGCATCGCGCATCGCGATGGCCGCGTAGTCGTCGGCGGTGATCGCACGCAGCAGGGTCTTGCGGAACTGCGTCGGCGCGTAGAGCCGCGCTTCCGCCAGCGACTCGGGTTCCGTACCGCCGCGAGCGGCCATCGGGTTGTCGATCTTCAGTGCGATGCCATCGATCTCCGTGCTCGAAAGCAGGCGGTTGATCGCGCCGGCGCCGACATTGCCCGCGTGGCCGTTGCCGATGCGGTAGTGCGCGGCCACCGACGTCCCGGCATCCGGGCGACGCCCCATCTCGCCGTCGCCGAACCGCAGGCAGGCGCTGCCGTCGTCGTCGACCTCGACGACGACGTGGCGATCTTCGGCACGGCTCGACAGCAGGTCGAACACCGGCGTCCAGTGCCCGTTGCCGTCGTCGCTCAGCGACAGCTGCGCCAGCGCCGCCCGCGGATCCTGCGCGACGCTGTCGCGCGCGGGCGTGGTCGCGGACGGCAAGGCGCCGCGATGCGTCACCGGCATCTGCGCGAGCCGCCAGCGCGTGCGCGCGGAGCGCGCCACGGTCGTCGAGGGCGTGCCTTCGCATACGCATGTCGCTTCGTCGCGGGTGGTCGGCACCGTCCCCAGCTGCTCCGGCGACAGGCGCTCGCCGTGATCGACGAGCACGACGTTGCCGAACGCGACGGAGATGTCGCGCAGGCGCGCGCAGTCCGGCGCGGGGCCGAGCGCCGAGAGGCAGAGCGGGAACGGCAGCGCATCGGCGGGATGCCATTCGATCTCGACGATCGGCGTCGGCCGCGCATCCTCGCCCACGCCCTCATCAGATGCCTGGCCCGACGGCAGCGGATCGATCGCGGGCGCGACCCGGGTCAGCCGCACCGCGCAGACGCGCTCCGGATTCGCATCGGATTCCAGGCCGCTGCGCGCGCCGCGCACTTCGCGGAACACCAGCACGTCGCCCGGCGAGAGCGCGAGCGCGCGTTCGTCGCCTTCGCCGGCCCAGGCATCGCGCAGGGTCGCGCGTGTCGCACCTTTCGGCAGGCAGCAGTCGTCGCGCCCCCAGTCGTGGAACCCGATGCGGTTGTGCGCGGGGCGCCAGTGCAGGACGGCATCCGGCGCATCGACCACCGGCTCGAAGATCGCGGCGCGCGTCGTCGCACCGATCTCGGCCCACAATGCCGGCCCGATCAGCGACGGTACGGACGCCTCCGGATCGATGCCGCCGAGGAAGCGCAGCGTGTGTGCCGCCGGCTTCCATGTCTCGGAAGTCTCGATCGTGACCCAGGCGCGCGCGTTGCAGCCTTCATGCAGGCGGTAATCGACCAGGCGCGCGTGGCGACGGACCGAGATGCGCTGGCGCGCGGTGTCGAGGTAGGCCTCGGTCGCGACCGCGTCCTGGTAGTAGCTGAGGTAGTCGCCGGTGTAGGCGAGCAGTTCGACCAGGGTGACGCCCAGGTCGGGGACATGGCGCTCGGCCCACGCTGGCGACACCAGCGCCAGCCGGTCCTCGATCAGGCGCTTGAAGCTGGCGTAGTCCTTCGCCAGATAGTGGAGCTCCGGTTCGTCCGGCGGCGCTTCGATGCAGACATCGACCGGCTTGCAGTCCAGGTCGGACGGGCAGCCGACCTTGAACGAGAACTCGACCGACGCATACATCGGATCGACGTTCTCCACGTCGACCAGACGCAGCGCATATCGCGAATGGTCGCCGTGGCGATCCAGACGGACGACCAGCCAATCGTCCAGTTCGGGATCGTCGCTGACATGCGGGTCCACGTCGACGATGCGGATGCCGCTGATCCGGCTTCCGCCCTCGATCCGCAGCAGGTCCGGCAGCGTAGCGTGGTCTTCGGCGAATTCCGGCGGCAGCTTGCCGAGGAAGAACGCATGCAGCGTGCGCTGGTCGTCGGAGACTTCGACGTAATCGAGGCCGGTGCGTCCGCCGAACCTGCGCACGGCATCGCGTCTGGAATCGCTGCAACAACTGATCGCCATGTCGTGTTCCTCCTGTTTCGTCTACGGCCCGCCGCGCACCGCGCTCAGATCGACCGGATGAAGGTGGCTTCCACGTCCTCGCGGGTGCGCAGCAGCAGGTAGGACACCCGCACGTTCACCGTCGCGTCGTCGGCCGTCACCTCCAGCGCGCGCAGCTCGATGACGTCCTGCAGCCAGCGCTGCAGCGCCGCCTGCAGGGTGAACTGCACCGTCGCGGCGAGTTCGGGGCTGTTCGCCGCGAAGACCAGCTGCAGCAGGCCGCTGCCGAAATCAGGCCGGTTCACGCGCTCGCCAGGATGCGTGAACACCAGCTGCTCGATCATGTCGCGCACGTGATGCGCGTAGTCGGCGTCCGCGCTGCGTCCGCGGCCGTCGACATGGAAGGGGAAATCGATGTCCATCGCCATTCTCCTCGTCTCGCTCACATCGCGAACACGCGCGCCTGCATCGCGCCGACGACTGGCGCACCCTGCGGAATCTGTTCCGCGCTCTGGCAGATCCCGGGTCCGGGCCCTGGATTGGCGGCCACCATCGCCGGCAGGCCCATCACCATCACCCGCGAGGTCGGCATGCTCCAGCGCACCGTCACGCACGGCTGCGGCTTGCCGTTGGGCAGCGTGAACGGACAACCGGCGACCGCGATGGTCGGTGCGCCTGGCGGAATGGTCGCGACCGGCTGCGCGCTCACCATCACGCGCGTCTGCACCGGCGCGATCCTGGCCTGTCCCGCCACGTGCTGGCAGGTCATCGCGGCGTTCACGTGCAGCAGGTATCCGGGCATGTTCCGCTCCTTTGACGATGGTCGTGCGGACGATCAGGTGATCGTCATCGCGCCGGTGTTGAAGGTGATGGTGGGCCCGGTCATGAAGATCGTCGCGCCCTTGCCGTTGTTGAGGTAGATGCCGCTGTCGTTGACCACGATCATCGCGCCGGTGGTGCTGCGCAGGACGATGCCGCCGGTCGCGGGCGTCGGCGGCAGATCGCTGATGACCATCGTGTTCTTCGCAAGCGTCTGGAACACCATGCTCGGGCTGACCGGATTGCTCATCTTCGCGTCGATCGGCGGATCGGCGGTGGTATCGAAGCGGCAGCCGATCCATACCGGCTTGTTGACGTCGCCATGCTCGAACATCACCCACACGCCGGCGCCGGGCGGCGGCACCATGTACACGCCCATCGGACCCGGAGGTCCGGACAGCGGCGCGCAGGGTTCCACCCAGGTGGACGGCACGAACGCCAGCACGTCGGCGATCGTCAACAGCAGTCGTCCGCGGAATTCGGGATCGGTGTTGATCGTCACCGTCCCGCGATACAGACCAGGATAGGTATCGGCGTGCGGATTCTCGTTCATGTCGGCACCTTCGGCGTGAGCGAAATCAAACCGTCGCGGCTGAGCTGGAAGCTCTGCTTGTATTCGCCGCGCTTGATCTTGTGGGTGACGCTGTCGACGTAGTACAGGCCGTCGTACGCCAGTCCCGCGCCGCGGACGCCGACCATCATCTTCGAGCGCAACACATGGCCGTAGCGCAGCACGTCGAGCGATCCGGACACGGTGATCGCGTTGGCGGCGCCCTTCAGCAGGCGGCCGAGAACGGTCTTGAGCGTGAGTTGCGTCGACTTTCCGCCCTCGGTCTTCGAGAACACCAGCTTCGACGGCAGGGTCGGACGTGCGCCGAGCGGCGGCTGGAAGATGCTGATGCCG
Organism: Lysobacter sp.; assembly: GCA_019634715.1. Lineage (GTDB taxonomy): Bacteria > Pseudomonadota > Gammaproteobacteria > Xanthomonadales > Xanthomonadaceae > Lysobacter_I. Next base: position 86,043 of record JAHCAU010000012.1, on the reverse strand, counting down.
GGAATCGGCAGCGGGATCGGGATCCTGCCGGTGACCGGGTCGTTGATCGTCACCACCATCGTTTCCTTCGCGAGGCCGTCGAGCGAGAAGCTCATGGACTCGACGTTGGTATGCGCGTCCATGTTCACGTTCAGCGCGGGCTGCGGCACCGGGATGCGGATGTTCGGCCCCATGTAGGCGATGCTCTGCCCCGGCAGCGGGCCGGGTTCGACATAGAACACGAACCCGTTGTTGTTCGCGAGCTTCTTCAGGTGCGCCAGATCGGTTCCGGTCTGCGAATCGTGCTTCTGGGTGACGATCTTCACGTCCGGAATGAAAGCGGGAATCACGATCGGCACCACGCCGAACATCGCGTACGGCGCCAGCGTCGCATAGGCCTGCAGCGTGTCGTCCATGTTCGGATACGGCATCTTCTTTTCGATGATGTTCATCAGCACGCTGAGATCCTCGCCGGTGATCGTCAGCCGCGATTGCCCCGGCTCGTTGCCCGGGTTGAGTTCCTGGCGCGTGACCACGCCGTCCATCAGCACGTGCGGGAATCCGCCGAGCGTGACGATCACGATGACGCGGGTCGCGATCGGGTCGAAGTAACCGGCGGGCAGCATCGTCGTCAGCAGCGGCGATTCCTTGCTGAGCGCGAACGTCAGCTGGAAGCCGGCCTTGTCCTTGCCGCTCGTGATCTCGACGTTCTGCAGCGCATCCAGCACCACTTTCGGCACCGGCACCGGCACCGCGGGTCCGATCATCAGCGTCAGGTGGATGCCTTTCACCATGGCTCACTCCCGCGCCGGCGGCGGAATGCCGTCGGGCAGCGTGATGCGCACGACCTCGCCGACGGTGTCGGTCAGCTCGTCCGGATGCATCACGCCATTGGCGTCGCACAGACGCCAGAACGCTTCCGCGTCCCCCAGTTCGCGCGCGGCGACATGGTCCGGTCGCTCGCCTTCGCTCACCCGGCATTCGTGCAGCAGCGTGAAGCGCTCCGCGGACGGCAGGAACCGGCGCCGCAGGTACGGCACGACCATGCCGTCCTCGCCCACCAGGGTCGCGACGTCGACGTTGTAATAGCGGCTGGTCGGCGGAAAGTCGTAGTTCGCCATGATCCGTTCCTCTCCTGTGTGCTCAGAACACGCCGGGAATGCCGAGCGAACGGAAATCGCCGCCGACCGCCTGCGATGCCAGCCGCTCCTTCGCCTGCAGATAGCCCATGAACAGGCCGCCACCCTTGCTGTCGAACCCCAGGTCGTCGACGCTCAGCACGCGCAGACCGAGACTCAGCTTCGCGCGGATCGGATTGAGCGATGCGTCGAACGCTTCCTCGACGACGCTCAGTTCGGTGATCCGTACCGGCACGATCCGGTTCGGTCCGAACACGAACACCGACAGCGGCGCCATCGCCGGCGCGATTTCCAGGGATCCGGACGATGCGATCGCGTTCGCGCCCAACAGCGCACCGCTGGACGGATGCACCAGCGCCTCGATCGCCGCGATCTGCGGGTGCAGCCCCAGCGTCGACACCGACGGCTGGGCCGTTTCCAGCGCATCCGCGGCGTCGATCTCGACATCCAGCTTGATCGTTTCGACCGGCGCACCGCGCAGCCGCAGCGCTTCCATGAAATCGCCGCCTTCGCTGCCCGCACCGCGCACCTGCAGGCTGCGCGTCATCGATTCGGGGTTGTACTGCAGACCGAGGATGCGCAGCACGGCGCCGCTGACCGGATCCAGCAGGACCAGACCAGCGCGCAGCAACTTGGGTGATCTTGGGTATCCGCTCATGGCGTCTGCGCTCTCGGTCTATTTCTTCGGGCTCTTGCGGAACCAGTCGGTGCTGAAGATCGGCACCATCGGCGTGGTGAACGCATCGGGATAGGCCGCCTTCCATTCGGCGTTCATGCGGTCCATCGCATTGGGGTTGTCGCGGGCGTTCATGAAGTCGAGCTGGTACGACAGCCCCTTGTTGAGCAGCCAGTCCTGGGTGATGAACCCGAGCTTGAAGCTCTCGCCGATGCCGAGCGTCTCCAGCAGCGCCTTGCTGCGCATCCACTCGGCGGCGATCGAATCGCCATCGGCCGACGTGAATGGCCTGCCGCGGCTTTCGAACGGCGCGCGCATGCTCAGCCAGTCGATCTTCGCGTTCGGGTCGTAGGACGGCAGCATCGGAAACAACGGCGGCTGGAGCTGCGGCATCAGCGAGAAGTTCCGGCGATACGGCAGCAGCGGTGGCGGCACCGTCGTCGGCGTGGTCGCCGGTGGGGGCACCTGCGCCTTTTCGTCGTCGTCGCAATAGAGTCCGCCCTCGCTGGCGCCGCCCAGCGATTGCGCGGACACGCTGCCGCCCTGCGCGACGGTCCTGGCCGCATCCTGCGCGCCGGACTCGACAGCGCCCGGCGCGGCGCTGCCGCCTTCCCGCTGCTGCGCCACGTGCGCCAGCTCGTGCGCGAGCAGCTCGCGCCCCGCAGCCGTTCCGGGACTGTAGCGACCGGCCGCGAACGCGATGTCCTCGCCGCTGGTCACCGCCTTCGCGCCCATCGTGCCGGCGAACGAGGCCCCGCCGGTGCCGGCATGGATGCGGACGTTCGAGAAGTCCTGGCCGAAGCGGCTTTCGAAATAGGCGAGATCCGCGCTGGGCAGCGGCTTGGCCGTGGAGGACCATGAAGGCGCCGACGCGCTCTTCAAGGGACGCGCCCGCGATCCGGGAAGTCTGTTCCTGGTCATGGCGTGCCTCCACACGCGGGCTTCTTGTCCTTGGCCTCGACCTGCTCCGCCGTCGGTCCCGGTTTCGCTGCGAGCTTGGCTGCATCGGTGAATTCGAGATCGCCGAACGTGATGTCCTTGACCGTGCCCTTGTCGACGTTGAGCAGCAGCTTGAACTTGAAATGGCCGCTGCTGTCGGCCTTGCTGCCGAGCCCCACCACACTCAGCGACACTGTCGCCGTGATCTGCCCGGTCTCGCCCTTCTGGCCCAGCATCTCGAAGTTGGATTTGCTGGCCTGGAAATCCGGAATGCTGACGGTGAGGTTGGAACCCAGCGATGCGCCGCTGATGTTGACCACGTTCTTGCCGGCGCTGCTGCCGTGCAGGGTCACGCCATTGGGGCCACGTGCGATCACGCCGTCCCCCAGCCCGATGCTGCCGCTGAGATCAAGCGTGTTCAGCGCGGACAGCTCCTTGGCGGGGGCGCCGGGCTTGCCGCTCGCCGGCTTGTTGAGCGTGCCCTCCATGAACTTGCGCAGGTCGAGCTGTCCGCGCGTGTGGATGACCTCGGCGCCCATATCGTCGGGACCCATCGGGGGAATCCATTCGATGTCGGCCGGAGTGACGCCCGGGATGGGGTCATCGCTGTCGTAGAGACTGACCGGGATCTTGTAGTGCCGCGCCCAGATGCTCTTCTCGCTGATGAAGAACCAGATGTCGCCCGGCAGGAAGTAGCCGTCGTCGCCGGTCAGGTTGTCGAAATCGATCACGCCGCCGCTGATCTTTGCCGGCACTTCCACGTCGCCGACGTAATCGACGTTGTGCGCGAACACTTTCAGCGTGCCGTTCATGCCGCCAAGCGGCGCCAGGATCCAGTCCGGCGGAGCCGGTGCCGACGGATCCACCGGTGCCGACGGTGCGCTGCGGTCGATTTCGTAGCTCAACTTGATGCCCTTGAGTTCCAGTTCCTTCGCCTGCGCGCCGAAGCTCTCGAACAACTGTCCGGTGCTCAACCCCTTCATGCCCAGCGTGAGACCCTTGAGCTTTGCCAGCTCCACGTCGATGTCGGCGCCGCCCTTCTTGACCTTGAGCTTGTTCGCCGTCAGTTCGCCGTTCTGGACCATCATCGCGTCGTTCGGCAGGAAGCGCAGATCACCGGCGAATTCGATCGAACCGTCCGGCCCCACGATCGTGAGTCCGTCGCCCAGATCGAAGTCGGGTTTCATCACGCCAAGTCGGGTCAAGGTGAAGGTCCCGTCGAGTTGCGCCCGCGTGATCGGCGTGCCGTCCGCACGCGTCCCGAGGGTCGCGGTGGCGAACTTGAATCCCTTTCCGGTGAGCGGCCCGCCTTCGATGTTGCCCTTCAGGAGCTTCTTCCTCGTCGCGCCACCGATGGTTTCCTGCAGGTCGGCCACCGCGCCCTGCATCGCGAAGGGATGCACCTTCTTGGGATCGCCGCCCGGTCTCACATCGATGCTCGCGGTGATTTCGCCCGCGCCGGTTTCCGCATTGCGACTGAATTTCTCGACGTGGAGATAATCGATCGTCGTCTTGGTCGCCGTGATGTGCTGCCGCGATGTCTTCTCGACGCACTTCGCATCGGCGCTGACGACATCGCCGCTGTCGTAGTCGAGGTTGTCCGCCGAAACTCCGATGAACTCCAGTCCTTCGAGCACCAGATCGGTCTTCGTCTTGGTTTCCTTCCTGTCGGCGCCGACGGCGATCGCGTAGTTCTGACGGACCTTCTTCAGCTTTATCTTCTCGACCTTGGCGCCATCGAGCTTGAGCTGCTTCGGCGGATCCTTGTAGAGAGGATCGTCCAGGTGCAGGGCGTCGATCTCGATGTCGCTCGCCTCGACATAGTCCGGCCCCATCGCCATCTTTCCGACGATGGCGCCGGTGCCGAAACTCGCGCTGAGTTTTCCATCCGCGTAGTAACCGCCGGACTTGTCGGCTTTCCCAAGGTCGAGGGCGTATTGCCCGGCGCCGACGACTTCGCCGCTCATGCCTTTGCCGCTGAGCGCGAGGCCGGCCACCATGTTGGATTTCAGATCCTTGTAATGCGCGGATGCTCCGTATTCCTCGATCTTGAAATGACCGGCGGTCAGGCCGGTTCCGGGGGTCCAGTCCATGTCCCAGACCTTGATGTCCTTCAGGAACAGCGGCTTGAATCCCTTCATGTTCTTCTGCGCGGGATCGGTCGCGTCGGCCCCTCGCAACTCGATGCGGTTGTTCTCGTCCTGGTACACCAGGCTTTCGGATTCGATCTTGTCGACGTCGAGCGTTTCGATGTGCACCTTGCTCAGGCTGCGCTTGGATTCTCCGGTGGGATTCTTCTTCTCGTCGAGGACGGGCTTCTTCTGCGTTTCCAGGCGTCCCTTCAGCTTCACGCCACTGATCGTGCTGGTCTTGCTGGATTCGACGAACCCCGTTTCGCCGACCTTCCAGTGAATGCCGGCGACCTTGAGGCTGTCGAAATGGATGTCCTTGATCTCGACGACGCCATCCTTGTAGGCCAGCGATCCGGCGAGATTTGAGAGGCTGAAGCGCACCCACCCGTCCGGTCCGCGCACGCCGAAATTCACCAGGTCGAGGTCGCCGACCGTGGCGCTGATGCCGCCGTCCTGGAGCAGGTCGACCCCGATCCTGCTGGCGTTGATCGTGCCGTCCGCCGACCAGGTGTCCATCATCGCGCGACCGATCACCAGCTGGTCGATCGAGTCGACCTCGACACGACCGGTGACCTGCATCGACGACTTCGCGTCCTCCGGGAATTCGACATCGACGCCGGTGCCTCTCAAGCCGCTGATCGAGCCGGATTCGATGTCCACCTCGATCTTCTTCTCCAGCATCGCGAACCCGAGGCCGTTGCCGGTGATCCTGCCGATCCCGAATTTTTCGATGCGGACGTGCTTGAGCCGGTAGTCGGACAGGTCGCGGCTCTTCGGCACGCGCGAGACGAGGGTCACCTCGCCGTCGTAATGGATGTTCTCGATGCTGCTCGCGCCGCGCGACCAGAACTGGTAGCCGGCGTCGCCGTCGAGGGACGTCATCAGGAACCGGTCGATGTTCACCGACCCGATCTCGAACTTCGGCACCTTGACCGTGATCGTATCGCCTTCCTTCTTCGCGTTGAGGTCCAGCTTCGCGTTTTCGACCTCGAACGCGCCCGCATCCGCGGACAGGTGCTTCGCGCCATCCTCGCCGGTGCTCTCCATGCCGCGTACCGACAGTTTCCGGAACAGGCGCTTCTCGCCTTCCTCGCCGCCGGTGCCGGCCACGGTCACGCCGCCGCGTTCCAGCACGGACAGCGGATCGATGCCGCCACCGAGCGCGTCCGAAAGCAGGTCGCCCGCGCCGGTGGCCTTCACGCCGAAATCGTCGAGCTCGGCGATCGCCGCGCCGTACTGCTTGAAATCGATGACGATCATCGCATCGATTTCCGCGACCGCCTTCTTCGCCGCTTCGATCTCGTCCGGTGCCTTCGCGTGTTCCAGGCGCACGTAGGCGGCGAGGCGGCTGTCCGCCAGCGACTGCAGATGGTCGATGCGCGTGGACAGTTCTCCGATTTCCTTCTCGATCGTTTCCTTTTCCTTGCCATCGGCGACTCTGGCCTTCTGGCGCAGACCCGACAGGCGCTGGTTGAGCAGCCCGAGACGCGGTACAAGGCCGAGTCCTTCGACGCCGAGATGCTTCAGGCCGAGCTCGATCTCGTTGCCGCGCTGCTTGACGCTTGCGTAGGCGCCGGTCAGCGTCGCCTTCTCGAACAGCAGGCCGTGGTACTTGCTGCGCGCGTTCCTGATCTCCAGGGCGTCGATGCCGCCGTCCGCATCGCGCAGATGCTTCTTCCAGTCGCTCCAGTCGAGCAGTCCGTTGGCCGGCAGCGCGCCGGCGCGCACGCCGCTGGCGACGATCTCTTCGACCTCGATCCCCTTCTGCGGCAGCTGCAGGCCGGCGATGTGCAGTCGATCGGCTCCGAGATCGATGCGTCCGCTGGCGAGATCCACGTCCAGCTTCGCCCGCGTCATCTGGATCGACTCGACGATCAGCGCGGCGTCGGCGATGAGCACGCGACGCAGCTCGCGGAACTCGTCCAGTTCGGTCGGCGACAGCGACGACAGCCCGTAGGCGACCATTGCTTCATAGCGCTGCGCCTTCACCCGCAGCATCCGCAGGCTCTCGATCAGCGGCTGCATCTCCGGCCGATCCTGGAAACCCGCGAGATCCTCCATCTGCTTGTCGATGTCGACGACGCCGCGCACGCCGCCGCCGACTTCGAGCCGGCCGGTGGACACGTCGCCGAGTTCCAGCGTGAACGTGCCCGGGCGATCCTTCGAGATCAGCGGCGGCGGACGTTCGCCCGCCTGCGCGCGCCGCGCCAGTTCGCCCGGCGTCGCGGTTGGACCGGACACCAGGCCGAGCAGGGCCGAGCTGCCGCCCTGTCCGTGCACGTTGTCGAGCTGGATCCTGTCGCGGCTGGTGACAGTGCCGCTGATCCCGGACGCCTCGATGTGGCGGATGTCGAGGAACGCGCCGCCGCTGTCCTCGAAGTCGAGCGCATCAAGACGTGCCTGCAGCGCCTTCTGCTCGTCCGGCTTGAGTCCGCCGGCGTGGATCCTGCGCTGGATCGCGACGTACTCCTGTTCCTGTGCGCGGAGGTCGGCTTCCTGCGACTGCAGTTCGGCGCGACGCTTCGTCAGTTCTTCGCGCCTGCCAGCGTTCTCCGGCGTGTCGGCGATGCGCTTCAGGCGATCGTCGATCGACGCGAGTTCCGCGCGCAGGCGTGTCGCCTTGTTCAGACCGACGCGCATCGCGAGGTCGTCGACCTGCACGTGGTCGACATGCTGCCCGCCGCTGGTGCTGAAGCCTTCCGCCTTGATCCGGCCCACGCTGATGTCGATGGCCTTGGTCCGCGTCAGCATGTCCTGCTGGAAGCGGCTGTCCGGCTCCAGTCCCTGATCCGCGAGCTTGCCGATGCGCTTGATCGGGATCGCCATCATCGCGACCATCGCCATCTGTGCCAACCACGGCAGCATCATGAGGACCAGCAGCGGGAACGGGATGTAACGCCCCTTGCGCACGGCCGGCGGTGCGCCGGTGGTGGTGTCGATCGTCCCCGCGGCCAGGCGCAGCGTGCTCACCATCAGCTTGGTGAGCGTGTACATCTTCGAGCTCCTGGCGATCAGCAGGTCGTTGACCACCAGCGAATCCAGCGTCACCTGCGCCTGAGCCGGCTGGCCCTGGTTCTGGTCGTCGTAAGCGGCGCGGATGTGCAGCGCGCGCAGGTCGACTTCCCCGGTCTGCACGGTGGTGCCGTCGGTCTGCACGTTGGTCGAGTCGATCAGCAATTGCGGCAGGATCAGTTCGGCCGACTTTCCCTTGCCCTCGAACCACGCCGGATCGAGCAGCAGGGTCAGCTTGTTGGCGTCCTGGGCGACACCGCCCTGCTCGTTGCCCGGCTGGCGACTGCCGCGCTTGGCCGGGTCCGCCAGGCGCGCGCCCATCAGGTCGCCCCCCATGAAATCCTGCACGTCGTTGAGGTCGATTCTCGCGCCGATCTTGCCGTCGACGAACAGGATGTCGGTCCGCCACAGCGTGACCAGACCGCCCCACAGGCTCTTGAGCGACTGGACCAGACCCTCCTCGTGCCAGCGCGTCTGCCGCAGGTCCTCGGGCCGGTAGCCCTCGCGGCCCTGCGCAGGATTCCACAGCCTGTACTTCTCGACCAGCGGCTGCAGCGCCTCGACATCGACCGCCTTGAACTCCTGCGAACGTTCGAATGCGAAGCGGTGCTCGGTCATCGCCATCGCCATGCGCAGCAGGCTGTCGAGGACCTTCGCGTTCTCGGCGGTCCAGTTCTTCGCATCGGCCAGCTGTGCGAGCACCGACGCGCGGTCGGTGCCGGCCTTGTCGCCGATGTAGAAGTTCATGTCGCGCGCCTGGCGCGCATCGGGATGGAGTTCGGACTGGATGCGGCCCCATTGGTCGGGATTGGCCGCGATGAAGGCGGTGCGTTCCTCGGCCGGCAGCGCCTTGACGCACAGATAGGCCAGGTAGGCCTCGTTGTCCTTGACCATCCAGTCGGTGAAGCCGTAGCTGACCAGATCACGCGCATGCGCCTGGACATGCATCGAATCGCGCGACAGCATGATCTTGACGGTGCTGATGCGGTTCTCTTCCGCGAACAGGAAATCGTTGGGCACCTGCCCGAACAGCTCCTCGATGCAGCCGTGGCGGTCGAGTTCGCGGATCACGGCCTCGCGCAGCAGGTCGTCCCCGGGCGACTCCTTGCCGCGCTCCAGCGTGCCCCGGCCGAGCGCGACCACCTTGGCGTACAGCGCGATCGCCTCGGCATCGCGGAAGATGCCCTTGCGCGCCTTCGCGAACTCGTCCAGCAGGTCCTGCAGGACCTGCTGCGCGCCGGCATCGAGCAGCTTCTTCTCGTAGATCTCCGAAGCGTTGTAGTAGTACTCGTCCTTCTCGTGCAGCGCATCCTGTTTCACGGTCTCGGTCGTCGCGCCGAGCGCGCGCATCCGGTCGAGTTCTTCGCGGCTCTCCGCCTTGCGTATTTCCAGACCGCTGCGCGGCAGGCCGGTGTCCGGGTCGCCCGGAAGGTTGTCGAGCAGGCGCAGGTACCACTTGCCGCCGTCGCGCTGGCGGAAGCGGTACTGCGCCGCCATCGGCATCAGCTTGATCAGCCGGTAGGCGAACAGCGCTTCGTAATCGCGGATCGCCCAGTCGAACAGGCCGTAGGACAGCAGATCCTCCAGCAGTTTCTCGTTCGTGATCGGCAGCCGCGACTGCACCAGCCCGATCAGCACTTCGGTGTAATGCGGCTTGTCCGCGTCGAAGAAGCGGTCGGATGGCATCAGTTCCAGCAGCGTGTCGATCAGGCCCTTCGCCTGCATGCGTTCGGCGATCGCGAGGAAGCGGTCCTGCTCCGCGGTATGCCGCGCGAGCAGTTCGACCACCGCGACCGCATCGCCCCCGTGCGGCAGTCGCGGCTCGCCCTGGTCGTCGCGCGGCGCGGACAGCTGCCGGGACACCACGTCGACGATGGCTTCGACGCCTTCGTCCTTCTGCAGCGCGAGGATCCGCTCGCGCTTCTTCGCCAGATCGGCCTCTTCCTTCGCGGCCAGCTTCTCCGCCTCGATCCGCCGCTTCGCCTGCTCCGGGTTCAGATTCGGCGTGCCGATCAGCCGCGCGATGGCATCGCCCTTTTCGGAGGCCAGCAGTTCGTCGAGATCGCCGCGAGAGAGGTTCTTCAGCGTGTAGATCGCCGCTTCGCGCTCGTCCAGCTCCAGTCCGCGATCCGGCAGCGCACGCAGAACCTTCAGGTCGATCGCATCGAATCGCCCGGGCTCCAGCGCCTGATACGCTGCGAGCACGGAGCGCCGGTGCCGGTACATGTGCGGCGGATTGATGTTGTCGGCCAGCCAGTAGCGCTCGTCGCGATCCAATGCGGACACCATCGCCACCGCCACCGGGAAGCTGACGGTGTCGAGGATGCGCATGACCGTGAACACGTCGCCGTCGGACACCCACCAGCCACCGAGCGCGCCCTTGATGATCGCCAGTTCGCGCGACCGGCTGGTCTTGACCGACTCGACCATCGGCGGCACGGCCAGCGCCGCTTCGCCGGTGTCGGCGGCGACGCGGACCGTGCGCAGCGCGATCCTCGGACGCCGCGGCATGCGCCGCGCCACGACATCTTCGCCGAGCCGCACGGCTTCGGCTTCCGCCGCCCGCGCCTGCGCATCTGCATCGCGGCGGATGGGCATCCCGGTCAGCGAACGCTGCGCGACATGGGCCAGTTCGTGCGCGAGCAGGTAGCGCCCGGGATCCGACTGCGGGCGATAGCGCGATGGATGCAGCAGGACTTCATCGCCGTCCTGCAGCGCCGACGCGCCGCGCGCCTCGATGCGCGCACCGCCGGCCTGCGTCACCGTGATCCGCACCCGCGACAGATCCAGGCCCAGCGCGGGCGCGAGTTCCATCAGCAAACTGTGCGTCAGGCGCGCGCGCGCGGCGTCGGCGTCTTCGATGCGCGCGCCGTGGTTCGCGACGCGGCTGAAATCGATCGGCGAGGACTCGTCCGCACGCAGCGGCCGCAGGGGAACGGTCGGCGGCGGTGCTGGCGCGGGGTCCGCGTCGCCACGATCTTCCCGGCCCATGGCGCCGTTCCGCGCGCGCTCGTCGGCACGCGCATCCGCAGGCACGGCACGGGCGCGCGCGGCGGGCGGGTTCGCGGTCGCAGGCGCGGGGCGCGCGATGGTGGCGGCACGCTGGTTCATGCGCCCGCGCCCTGCCCTGCGTCCAGGCTGGCATGCACGCTGTGCGCGATCTCGGCCGCCATGGCGTCGACATCGATCGCGCCGCCCACGCGCAGGCCGCCTCCACGCACGCGTTCGCGCTCGCCCGCCTCCGGTGCACGCTCGCGCATGCGCCAGAGTCTGGCCAGTTCCTGCTCGATCGCGCCGTGGAGCCTGGCCTGCTGGTGCGATGGCACATCGATGTTCTCGAAGGTGATGCGCTCGATCCGCATGCGCAACGACCCCGCACGCGCCGGCGGCGTGCCGGTGCCCGCGTCCGTCGGCGACATGGTCGGTTCGCGCACGATGCCCGGTAGCGAAGCATGCGCCGTCGGTGCCGCAATCGTCGCGGGCGCCGGCGCGGCTGTCCGCGCGCGTGGCGTTGCGCGTCGCTGCAGGGTGCCGACGGCGTCCGGTCGGATCATCGGAACTCCGCCTCGTTCACCGGCTTGTCGAGCTTGCGCAATTCGGCGCGGATGGTCGACAGCAGCAGCGGCATCGTCACGACGCCGCCTGCATGCGCGGCGGCGAAGGCGGCGTTGAGCGCGATGCCGTGGATGTTGCCGCCCGACAGGCCGAAGCGGGCGAGGCGGTCGTAGTCGAGCGTTTCGCGCGGCACGCCCGGCGCGAAGGCGTTGCGCCAGATCCGCGCGCGCTCCTGAGGCCCCGGGAACTGGAAGTTCACCACGAAGCGCAGGCGGCGCATGAACGCGGCGTCGAGCGCGGACTTCATGTTGGTGGCCAGGATCGCCAGGCCCGAAAACGCCTCCATGCGCTGCAGCAGGTAGTTGATCTCGATGTTGGCGTAGCGGTCGTGGCTGTCCTTGACCTCGCTGCGCTTGCCGAACAGGGCATCGGCTTCGTCGAAGAACAGGATCGCCCCGCCCTGCTCGGCGGCATCGAACAGCCGGCGCAGGTTCTTCTCGGTCTCACCGATGTATTTGCTGACCACCGACGACAGGTCGATGCGGTACAGGTGCATGCGCAGTTCGTTCGCGATCACTTCCGCCGCCATGGTCTTGCCGGTGCCGCTCTCGCCCGCGAACAGCGCGCTGATGCCCATGCCGCGGTTCATGCGCTCGGCATAGCCCCACTGCTGGTAGACGCGATGGCGTTCGTGCACCTGCCCGGCGATGCTGCGCAGCAGCGCGGCGGCTTCTTCGCCGACGACCAGGTCGTCCCAGCGCGCCTTGGCATCGAGTCGCTGCGCGAGCGCGTCCAGACGCGACAGGCTCAGGTCCCGGCATTCGTCCCAGACGTCGCTGCCGTGCCTGCGCGCCGTCGCCGCGGCGATACGGATCTGTTCGAGGTTGAGGCGGAAATGGCCCGAGAGCGCTTCGGCACGCCGGTTCCTGTCGTCGACGTCGAGCGTGGGCGGAAGCGCCTCATGCCAGGCCGCATGCTGCTCCTGCGGCGACGGCAGCGATACGTCGATCACCCATTGCGCCGCGCTGATGCGCAGCGGCGTTTCGCGCAGGCCGACGAACACCAGCCCGGGCGCCTGCGCGAGCAGGCCCTGCAGCGCGGCGTTCGCTTCGGCATGCGCGGCGTCCAGCCCGTCGGCCTCGACGTACAGCGCGATCGGCAGCAACAGGCTCTCGCGCTGCCACAGCCGCGCGAAGGCGTCGACCTCGGCGCGCTGCACCGGCAGCGATTCCAGCGGCAGCACATGCAGGTGCCGGCCGAGCGCGGCGGCGACATGCGCGGCGATCCCCTGGCGGCTGCCGCGATCGGCGCCGACCAGTTGCAGCACCGGCAGCGCGGCATCTTCGTGTTCGCGCAGCACCCCGAGCAGCCTGTCGGCCTGTCCGATCTGGGTCTCGGAGATCGGCGGCGGCGCGCCGCGACGCGACACCAGGCTCGAGAGCCGCTCATCGAACAGATTGAGGCCCTTGATGAAATTCACGACGCGTTCGTCCACGCGCAGTGCGGCGGCGGTCAGTGGCGTGGCGCCCGGCTGGTTGATCTCGATCAGGCGCAACCAGCGCAGCGGACGCTGCGGCGCGAGCGCATCCCACGCGGGGTGATCGAACAACTGCATCGCGAGCGCGAAATTCGGATAGCCGCCACCGCCCTGCGCCGCCACGATCGCACCGGGCGTCGAAGGATCCAGCTCCATCGCCGCGCAGAGCAGCAGGATGTCGGTTTCGAACGGGCCGAGGCCGAGCTGCTCCGCGAGCAGCAGCAGCGCCGGTGCGGGTTCGATCTGCGCGGCCTGCGCGCGCTCGGCCGCCGCCGCGTCGATTTCATTGGCAAGGGCCGCCTGGGCGAGCGCCGCCCGATCGGCGTCCGGATCGACGGCCGGCGCGGTCGGCGTGGCGACCGACACGACCGCCGGCGCCTGGCGCGCGAACCAGCGCGCGACACCCCGCGATGCGCCTGTGGTCGCCGCAGTCGATGCCATGGCCGGCACCATCGTCGCAGACGGCGGTGGCGAGGCCGCGGCGAGCTGGCGCAAGCGCAGACGCAGCCAGTGCAGCGACGCCGACAGATAGCGGTTGTTCGCTTCGCTCCAGTGTTCGGCTTCGGTGTGGGCGGCGTCGAGCATGGGATCCTCGTTCCTGTCGTCACGCGACCACGACGGTCTGCTGCGGGTCGAAATCGAGCGTGCCGTTCGCCGCGAGCTGCACCGGCAGGCTGTCGATGCCGTCCACCCGCAGGCGCACCGGATGGCTGCCGGCCGCCGCATCCGCGACCTCGAAGGTCAGCGTCGTCGGCAGGGTCTCGTCGGCGGGCGTGTCGATGCTGTCGGCCGCGACTTCACGGGCGCCGAACAGCAAGCGCACGCCGGCGTGCTGCGATGCGAGCAGCCGCGGCCGGCATTCGACGGTCAGGGTGAAGTCGCCCGGCGCGGCGGCGAGCGGCGACACCAGGATCGTCGGCGACAGCACCAGCGGCACGGCATTGCTCTGGATCGCCGGCAGCCCCGCGGGCGCAGTGCGGATGCGGGCCGTGTAGAGCCCCGGACTCCATTCGGCCAGCGCGCCCGCGTCGCCCGCATCCGGCAACGGCACGCGCATCGCGTTGGGGCTGTCCAGCGCGGTCGGCGCGAGCTCGCGCGGCGGCGTTTCCCTGCGGCTGTGCTCGAGGCGCACGCTGGCGTCGGCCAGCGACAGGCGGCTGCCGATCAGCAACAACTCGTCGCCCAGCCGTGCGGACGGCAACAGTTCCGAGGTCGCCGGACGCGCCCGCGTCAGCAGCGGCCCGAGTGATCCCATCGCATGCGGACCGCGATCGGCCGCGCCGCGCTTGAGCACCGGCAACGGCGCGCGCGCCGGCGTGTCCGGTTCGATCAGCACCACCGAAACCTGGTAGGCCATCGACGGGCGATAGCGCGCCTGCATCGCGGTCCACAGCTTCGACAGCTCTTCGGACCCGAGGTACATCGGCGTGATCTTCAGCCACTCGATCTGGTCGGCGATGCTCAGCGCCGAGAGATTGCCGAACGGCGGATTCGGCGGACCCAGCACCGCGCGCAGCTGGGCACGGCTCAGCATCGGCATTTCGTGCAGGAACTGCATCGCGAAGCCGAGCAGCGCTTCCGCGCCGAGATCCTCCGCGCCGTACGCGGTCAGCAGGTAGTGCAGATCGAGCGCGAGCGGCGGATTGCTCACGCGCGCACCGCCGAGGTCGCGCGCCGGCAGCATCTGGTTGCGCCAGCCGCTGTTCGGCGTGACCTGGTAGAGGAACCAGTTGAGCTGGTTGGGCTCGGTCTGCCCGGTCGCGATGCGGTCCGGCGGCAGCGCACTGACGTTGACGCTGCCGATCGCGGACAGGTCCAGACCGAGCAGTCCGGTGCCGATCAGGTCCTTCAGCGCGGCGGTCACCGCGGCGATCGCGAGGGCGTTGCTCATCATCCGCTCCCATGCCGCTGACGGAGGTAATCGTCCAGGCCCAGCCGCGGCGCCGCCGACGCGGTCTTGCGCGCCGTCGCGGGCGTGCCGCCCTGCGCCCGGATCTCGATGCGACCGATGCTGACCTGCACCGGTGCCGGAGACATCGACGCGCGCGGCGCGGGCGCATGCAGCGCGGTGCGCCCCGGATGCGCGACCGCGCTCGGTGCCGCCTCCACGCGTGCGATGCGCGGCGGCACCGGCATCGTCGGTATCGACATGGGCGCAGTGGGCGCCGGAGGTGCGGGCGCATGCAGCGGCGAGGGGGGCGGTTCGATGCGCGATTCGACCACGTGTTCGTGCGTGCGGCTTTCCACATGCACGCTGCGCTCGATGCGGACCTGCGGCGGCGGTGCATCCTGCGGCGCGCGCGGTGGCCCGGGCATGTCGTCGGCCTGCGTCCGTGCGACCGCGCGCATGGATGGCGCAGGCCATGGCGCGGCCTCATGCGACGGCGCGGCGCGACGTGGTGACGGTGCGTGTTCGATTGGCGACGGCGAAGACGGCGGTTCGCTCGCCGTCGGCAGCGGCGCGGGCGGCGACGACAGTCGCGGCGGCACCGGAATCGCAGGCGATGGCGACGCCGCGGTCGACGCCATCGCGACGACCGCGGCGGCAGGCGATGGCGCATGCGCATGCACGGACTGCAGCGGCGGAACGGGCATCGGTGCGGCATGCGGCACCGTGGGCGACACCGCGATGTCTTCCGTGGCCTCGCCGACCGGCACGGACGGCATCGCGCCGCCGCGCGGCTCGAACAGGCCGGGACGACGGCGTTCGAGGACCGGCGCATCCGCATGCTGTGCAGGCGTGGCGCGAGCGACGAGGCGGTCGAGGAAGGAAGGGGCGGCGCGCGTCGTCATGTCGGTCGTCATCGCCTCCGCGATCAGGCCTGCAGCAGGTCGAGGTAGAAACGCCGCCGGACCGGCGACAGCGCGAGGATGTCGCGTTCGCTCCAGGCGTAATGGCGGGCGAGTACGTGCACTTCCGCCAGCAGGTCCTGCGCCCAGTCGTCGAGTTCCTCCCAGACGTAGGCGACGATGTCGAGCGCGGCCGACCACGCGTGGCCGCAGGCCGGGCAGGTCACGCCCACGCGCAGATCGGCGACCGGATCGTGTTCCGACATCGCGTCGCCGATGCGGCGACGCACCTCGTCGGGCAGTTGCGCCGCGTTGTGCGCGCGACCGTCGCGCTCCGCCGCCAGCACGCAGCGGCGCAGCAGGGACGCGACCGGATCGCCTCCGTCGTCGTCGCCCGACGACGACATCAGGTCGTCGCTGCTCGGCAGCCGATAGCGGATGCGCCAGGGCCCGTGATCGAGCTGCTGCGGTTCGCGCGGCTGCGGCCAGTGCGTCGGGGACGGACAGGCGGCACCTGCGGCGAAGCTCGATTCCAGTCGTTCGCCGCAGGCCGGACAGGTCGCTACGGTCTTCAGCTCCTCCCCGAACAGCGATGCCTGCAGCAGGAACAGGCAGGCATCGCGATCGCCGATGCTCAATGCACGCCAGCGATCGCGGCCGTGCTCCGGCCAGACCGCGTCGAGCAGGCCGATGGCGCGCTCGATCGGACCCGCCTGGCGCAGGGTCTCCCATGCGTGCAGCAGCGCCTCGGCGATGGCCGGCCCGGCGAGCCCGGATGCGATGCCCGTGCTCATGCGTCCCCGCGCGCCCGGCTCAGGCCGGCTCGGTGAAGGTCGGCTCGGCCGGTTCCGCGACCTCCGTGTCGCGCTCCCAGCCCTCGTTCTCGAGCTTGAGGTGCTGGATCGCCACCGCATTGGCGTTGGCGTCGAGATCGGGCAGCGCCTGGAACTCGGACACCCAGCAACGATAGACCTTGTAGGCGATCGCCAGCTGGCCGGCTTCGTTGTAGACCTCGATGATGAGGTCCTTGCGGAAGTCCTTGAGCGAGGTTTCCGAACCCAGGCCGGAACCGAAATTCCAGACCTTGTTCGCCCACTGCTCGAACTCCTTGTCGTGGGTCACCCCGCGTTCGAGCGTGATCGCTTCGAACTCGGTGCGCCCCGGCGATTTGCGACTGCTGCTGGGATCGCCGCCGTCGCGATGCTTGACCACCTCGGTGGTCCGCTTGAGCGCGCTGACCTTGCTGACGCCGGCCACGTACTTGTTGTCCCACTTGACCCTGAACTTGAAGTTCTTGTACGGGTCGAAGCGCTGCGCGTTGACTGTGAACTGGGCCATGGATGTGTCTCCGTCACCTGATCGGGATACCGTGCGTGGGGGCTCAGACGTCGATCTGGCCGGCGATCTGCTGCAGCTTCAGGACCACGAATTCCGCCGGCTTCAGCGGCGCGAAACCGACCACGACATTGACGATGCCGAGGTTGATGTCGTTCTGGGTCGTGGTCTCCTTGTCGCAGCGCACGAAGTAGGCGTCGCGCGGCGAACTGCCCTGGAACGCGCCCTGCCGGAACAGGTTGTGCATGAACGCGCCGACGTTGAGCCGGATCTGTGCCCACAGCGGCTCGTCGTTGGGTTCGAACACCGCCCACTGCAGGCCTCGGTACAGGCTTTCCTCGATGAACAGCGCGGTCCGCCGCACCGGCACGTACTTGTACTCGTCGGCCAGCTGGTCCGAACCGCGCAGCGTGCGCGAACCCCAGACCACCCGCCCGCTCGCCGGCAGCGCGCGCAGGCAGTTGATGCCGTGCGGGTTGAGTTCGCCGTTCTCGGCGTCGGTCAGCGGCACCGACAGCTTCGGCACGCCGACCAGGGTGGCGTCGAGACCGGCCGGCGCCTTCCACACGCCGCGCGTCGCATCGGTGCGCGCGAACACGCCGGCGACCGCGCCGCAGGCGGCGAAGGTTTCGTACTGGTTGTCGCGCAGCGGGTTGGGCAGACTCAGGCGCGGGAAGAACAGCGCGGCATTGCGGCTGCGGGTGCCGACGTTGTCGTTGTCGGCGTCGGTGAAGCCCTCGCGCGCCTTGTCCTTGCTGGTCCACGGCTTCGGCGCATCGACCAGCAGCATCGCGCGGCGTTTTTCGCAGTAGGCGGCGGCGGCGGAGATCACGCCGACGTCCACATCGACGGTGTCGTTCGATCCACGATAGGGCGGGATGCAGAGCAGGTTGAAGAGATCCGTCTGCTCGAGCGCATAGAGGCCCTTCTTCTCGCTTTCGCCGTTGGCGGGCAGGAAGTCGCCCACCGCCAGCGGCAGACCGTCGGAGACGGCTTTCGCCGCAGCATTGAGCGCGTCGTCGAGCGCGGTCTGCGCCGTGGCGACGTCCGCGATCTCGTCGGACAGATCCGGCTGTCCGGCATTGCGTGCGTCGCTCAGCGCCTTCTTCTTCGCCGCGAGCGTGTCTTCCAGCGCGCTCAAGGCATCCTTGCCCGCGGCGATGGATTCGGTGCCCTCGGGCGCGCCGTCGTAGCGGATCAGCGTGGAGCCTTCGGCCAGCACGCGATCGACGCGGCGCGGACTCTCGATGGCGGTGAGATTGAGGTAGCGCTCCGACCGTCCGGTCGCGGCATCGCGCACGCTCAGGTTGAACAGTGCGGACTTGGCCACGCCCAGCGTGAGCGCAGCGGCGTCGGTGATGTTGTCCAGGTCGACCGCGACCCGCAGCCCGTTGCCCCAGCGCCCTTCGCTCGCCGCGATGAAGTCGAGGTCGCCGACGCTGAATGTCCGCTTCGCCACGGGGGGCGCGGGCGGATTGGAATTGGGAATGTTGGCTGTTTCGGCACGATACAGGCGCACGATCACCGCCTGGCTGCCGCCGTTGAGGAAGAAATCGCGCACCGCGAAACCGAGCGCGGAATCGTTCGACAGACTGCCGAAGCGGGTTTCGAAATCGCCGAAACCGTTGACCACGGTCGCCTTGTTCACCGGTCCGCGCGTGGCCCTGCCGATGAAGGCCGTGATCGAGGTCGAGACGCCTGTGATGGTCCGCACGCCGCTGGGGATTTCCTCGACGTAGACGCCCGGATGAGTGAGCGCAGCTGGCATAACCGTTCTCCTTGGTGGAATCGAATGAGCGACCGGCGCGACGCCGGCCCGATGCGATGCGGGTTCAGCGGTTCGGGAATGGATCAGGGCGGAGGCGGCGCGCGCAGCGACGGGATGGATGCGTACAGGACATCGCCGTTCGGCAGCCGGCGCACCTGCAGCACACCATCGTCGACGAGGCGGCGCAGCGCATCCTCGACGCGCTGGCGCGTGAACGCACGCGGCGGCGGAAGCCAGCGGTCGCCGATGCCTTCAAGTGTGTCCGCAGCCAGCGGATGCCGTCCGAGGTAATCGAGCAGCGCCTGTTCGACTTCACTGTCGCGTGGATCGTCGGCATGTCCTTCCGTCCTCATGGCGGTGCTTCCATCGGAGTCCGCACGTCCTCCGCAAGCAATCGGCGTGCCATGCGCCGTGCGCGACGCGATGCCTTGAAAACATTGGGCGATGCATCGTCGCGATCCCTTCGCGCCGGGTGCCGGTGCACCCGCTTGCGCATGCGTCCGGGTGCGGGCGCACCCACGCAGCGCCGGCATGCGGGCAGGGCATGCATCCGCGATGCAATGCGATGCGGAGGAGGTGGCGAAACGGTGCGCGTCGGACGCGCAGCAATCAGACGCTGTCGCAGACGTGGCGGTCGATGCCGTGCCGCTTGAGCATCTTGCCCAGGTGCCGTCGCTCGGTACCGGACAGCGCGGCGGCACGGCTGATGTTGCCGCCGCTGCGGCGCATCAGCGCGGTGAGGTAGTCGCGCTCGAAGTGATGGATCGCGATCCGCTTGGCGTTCGCGTATTCGGAACCGTCTTGCGCCGCGCCGTCGTCGTGGAGGTGGTCGTCCGCGTCGGGCGATGCCTCGCCCAAGGCGAGTTCGCCCCAGATCGCGGGCTCGGCTTCCGACAGGTCGGACAGGTCCAGGCGACTGCGGTCGCTGCGCATGCACAGGCGCAGGATCAGGTTCTCCAGCTCGCGCACGTTGCCCGGCCAGTCGTGGTGCAGCAGCGCCTCCAGCGCATCGTCGCGCCAGGCGCGCGGCGCGATGCCCATGCGGTCGACGAGTTCGCCCAGCAGGTGGCGCGCAAGCAGGACGGCATCGCGGCCGCGACGGCGCAGCGCGGGCAATTTCACGTACAAGGGATTGAGACGATAGAACAGATCGCGGCGGAACCGTCCTTCCTCCACCGCCGACGCCAGCGACACGTTCGTCGCGGCGATCACGCGCACGTTGGCCGAGCGCAGCGCGCGTTCGCCGACCGCGCGGAATTCGCCGTTCTGCAGGAAGCGCAGCAGGATGGTCTGCGCGCGCAACGACAGCGAATCGATCTCGTCGAGGAACAGGCTGCCGCCCTGCGCGTACTCCACCAGGCCCGGCTCGCTGCTGCGCGCGTCGGTGAACGCGCCGCGCCGGTGGCCGAACAGTTCCGATTCGAGAAGGGCGTCCGGCAGCGCGCCGCAGTTCACCGGCACGAAGGGACCATCGGCGCGTGGACTGACGTAGTGGATCTCGCGCGCGGCCAGCTCCTTGCCCGTGCCGGTCTCGCCTTCGATGAGCACCGGTGCGTTGCAGGCCGCATAGCGGCGCAGCAGCCCGCATGCTTCGCGGAACACTTCGGAATCGCCCACCATGGCGATGGCCCGCGCATCGGTCGGTCGGTCGTCCCTGGCTATGTACTCGTTCATCGCGATACCCGGCCCGCTCCAGGACGACATCGACGACCGCGGGCGCGCGGCCGGCGATGCCGACATCATGCGCGCCCATCCGTGGCTGTTCCGTTACCTGGATTCCAACGTGTGGATCGCGGGAATGCGGTCAGCCGGGACCGACCGTCCGTCTCCTGCTTGACATCGCCCGCCATCGTTGCTGTACTAGTACGCACAGTACAGATGATGCGAAGCCGCCATGGCCCGAACCCGCCCCCTGATGATCCAGATCGCCACCGGCGACACCCGCCCGATCGTCCGCCAGATCGTCGATGCGGTGCGCATGCAGATCGCCACGGGCGAGCTGCAGGCCGGCGACCAGTTGCCCAGCGTGCGCGGCCTGGCGCAGCAGCTGACGATCAACCCGAACACCGTGGCCAAGGCCTACGCCGAGCTGACGACCGAGGGCTGGGTCGACAGCCGCCAGGGCCTGGGCCTGTTCGTGGCGCCGCCGCGCCAGCGCCTGAGCGATGCGGAGCGCGAGCGCCGCTTCGACGAGGCCGTGCAGCGCTTCGTCAACGATGTCGTTCCGCTCGACGCGACCATCGAGGAGGTCCATGCACGCATGGACGCCGAGTTTCGCGCGCTGGCGCCCCGCAGGACCGCCTGACGACGGGTGCTGAGGCGCGCGGTCGCTCCGTACGCCCGGCACAGCCCCTCTCCTTCGCCGTTCCACGGCGGCCGTGTCGTACCGCCTGCGGTCGCGACGCTCCGCCCTGCCCCGACTTCCCTGGATCCCGCCATGTCCATCTCCGACCACGTGATCGAAACCGACGGCCTGAGCAAGCGCTACGGGCGCAAGCTCGCGCTCGACCACCTCGTCCTGCGCATCCCGCGCGGCCGCATCCACGCCATCGTCGGCGCCAACGGCGCCGGCAAGTCCACGCTGTTCCGCGTGCTGCTGGGTTTCCTCTCGCCCAGCGCCGGCAGCGCGCGCATCCTCGGTCGCGACAGCACGTACCTGTCGCCGGCCGACCGCGCGCGCATCGGCTTCGTCAACGAGGAACACACCCTGCCGGGCTGGATGCGCGTGTCGGACATCGCGCGGATGCAGCGCCGCGAGTACCCGCGCTGGAACCCGCGCGCCTACGACGAGGTGATCGGCCACTACCACGTGCTGCCCGAGCAGAAGGTCGGCCAGCTCTCGCGCGGCGAACGCGCGGGCTTCAACCTCGCGCTGGCGCTGGCGCGGTCGCCTGAGCTGCTGATCCTCGACGAACCGACCCTGGGCCTGGACGTGGTCGCCAAGCGCGCGTTCCTGGAATCGCTGATGTACAGCAACGCGACCGAGCGGTGCACGGTGATCTACTGCTCGCACCAGATGGAGGAGATCGAGCGCGTCGCCGACAACCTGGTCATCCTCGAACGCGGCCGGCTGGTGCACATGTCGGCGCCCGACGAATTCTGCGCGCGCGTCAGCCACTGGATCGCGGACATCCCGTTCAAGGGGCCGGACGCCGCCGACATCCCCGGCCTGCTGGAGCGGCAGCGCATCGATGGCCTGCAGCACTACCTGGTGTTCGACCAGGACGAACGCTTCGGCGAATTCCTGCGCGGCGCCGGCGCGCGCAACCTGCAGTGCATGCCGGTGAGCCTGGACCGGGCGGTGAACGCGTTCCTCGCCAAGAACCACATCACGCCCGCGGCGTCGGTCTGAGGAGCGCTTCCATGTTCGAACTGTTCAAGGCCGAATGCCTGCGTTTCCGCACGCTGGCGCTGGCGCTGGCCGGCCTGCACCTGGTCGTGCTCGCCTTCCTGACCCGCGTGGTCGATCTCGCGCAGCAGCCGCTGGTGGTGCACTGGAGCATCGGCGGCTGCCACCTGGCGATCGGCCTGCTCGCGGGCCTGTACCAGATGGGCACCTACCGCAAGGCGAACGTGTGGATGACGCTGCTGCACCGGCCGATGCCGCCGCGTCGCGTCGCGATCGCGATCATGCTCGCCAGCGTCGCGGCGCTGGCCGTGGTGGTGGCCATCCCCATCCTGCTGGTCGCGCTGTGGCAGGACACCATGACTTCGCGCGTGGTCGATTCGCGCCACTGGCTGCTGGCGCTGTCCGGGCTGCAACTGGCGACGATCGGCTATCTCGCCGGCGTGCAGGGCATGCTCGGCGGCGCGCGGCGCGCGCTGGCCGCGCTGCCGTTCCTGATGCTGCTGCCGATGGCCTCGGCCACCGGCCCGGGCATGCTCGCGCTGCAGGCGCTGTGCGTGCTCTGCCTGGCGGCCGTCGTGCTGGCCTCGTTCCAGCCCGATCTCGACGCGCCGCCGTCGCATCCGCTGGCCGAGGCGATCGTGGCGATGCCGCTGCTGATCGGCGTGTCGCTGCTGCTGGTGCTGGCGGCGTTCGGCGCGGAGTTCGCGTGGATCGCGGAAGGCTCGCATCCGAACAACACCGCCACGCCGCCGCGCGGCGGCCACAACGAAGTGGAAAAGGCCGACGCGCCGACGCGCATGCACCTGGCGCTGGAAGGCAGCCGCCATCCCGATGCGCCGCTGCTGCGCGAGCAGATCGCGCTGTCGGACACGCTGGGCATTCCCTCGCAGCTGCGCAGGCTGCCGCAACGGCACGAACTGGCCAACGTCGCGCCGATGGAATTCGACGATCGCGCGCAGGGCGTGCGCTGGGTGTTCAGCCACGACGACATGCGCTTCCACGGCTGGCGGCTCAACGACCGCAGCGCGGTCGGCATGCTGGGCGTGGGCGCGTCGCAGGCCGCATTCGCTGCGCCTGCGGTGCCCGTGGGTCCCGCGCCGGGCGGCGCCGAGGGCGACGTGCTGCTGCTCTCGGGCCACACCGCCTACCAGTACGCCAGCGACGAGCGGCGCATCCATGCGCGCATCCGCCTGCCCGAGGGCGAACACGTGGTCGGCGTCGGCATGCTCGGCGAGACCCTCGGCGTGATCGGCGACCGCGCGTTGTACCTCTACGATGCGCGCGAAGCAGCCGAGCACCGCGACGCGATGACACCGCGCCTGCGCGTACCGATTCCCGGCACCTATCGCGACATCTACCACCTCGACATCATCGAACTGGTCGACGGTCACCTGTTCGTCTTCAGCAACACCTACAACGCCTACACGCAGGACGGCGCCGCGCCGGTGCAGTACGTGCTGCGCGCGCACGACGATGGCCGCATCGAGACCATCGCGGCACGCCGGCTCGGGTACGACTACCCGGCCGTGTTCCGCTATCGCAGCTTCGTGATCTCGCCGGTGCTGCATGCGGTGCGCGACCGTGCGCTGAGGCTGCTGGCGCCGCCGTTGCCGCTGGAGACCACGACTCCGGCGCCGATTCCGCGCGCGATGTGGTGGCTGGCGGTCGTGCTGTCGGTCCTTGCCGGCCTCGGCGGCTGGTGGCGCACGCGTCGCCTCGGCCTGACGCCCGCGCGGCGCCGGGCCTGGATCGCGGCCTGCACGCTGTTCGGGCCGCCCGCGCTCGGTGCGCTGTGGCTGATGCACCGCCCGAACGATCGCGTGCCAGGGCAGGACGACGCCAGCGCACGCCCCGTCCACTGAACCCGACGGCCGGATCGATGGCGACCCGGCGCACTGGAGTCCACCCATGCCGTTGACGACCCCGCTCGCGACACGATCCGCGACGCGACCCACCGTGTCCGCGCGCCGCGTGCTGGCCTGCATCGCAGCGTCGCTCTTTCTGCTGTGCCCCGCATCCTTGCCTGCCAGCGCATCGGCATCGCCGCCGCTGCCGCGCAAGGCCTTCGTGCTGCAGCCGACCCTATCGTCCGTCGTGCTGTCGCCCGATGGCCGCCGCATCGCCTGGCTGCGCGATGCCGGCCGCGCGCGCGAAGTCTGGCTGCGCACGCTCGGCGACGGCGCGACGCGGCGCCTGCTCGCGCACACGCCGGCGCAGGCGCTGGCCTGGTCCGGCGATGGTCGCTGGCTGATGCTCGAATCGCCCGGACAACTCGACGCACTGGCGGTCGACACGCAAGGCACCGGACAGGGTCCTTCCGGCCGCATGACCACGCTCGGCCCGCAGGCGCGGCGCGAGGTGCTGCGCGTCGACGCCACCCGGCCGGCGTCGGCCATCGTGCTCGAAACCACCGGCCCGCGCGGCATCGCGGCGCAGGCGCGCTGGCATCTGGTCCGCATCGATGCGCGCGGTCGTCGCGACGTGCTGCACAGCGCCGCGCAGCGCATCCTCGGGTTCGCGCTCGACCCGCGCGGCCGGCTCGCCTACGTGCAGCGCGTCGAAGGACTGTCGCTGGTCGTGCGTCGCATCGAGGCCGATGGCCGCGCCGTGGAAGCGCTGCGCTGCACGCACATGCGCGTGTGCACGCCGCTGGCCGTCGATCACGACGGCCACCTGCTGCTGCGCGCGCACGTGGACAGCGGGGACGGGGCCGAACGCATCGGACTGCTCCAGCTGGCGCGCGACGGGACGCGACGGGTGCTGCACGCCGATCCGCACGGCGAAGCCGATCTCGATGGCATCGTCATCGATCCGGCGACGCACCAGCCGCGCATCGTCGCGTATCGCAGCACGGTGGCGCGCAACCATGCGCTCGACGCGAGCCTGCGCCCTCACCTGGATGCGCTCGCGGCGCGCCTGCCCGACCGCGACCTGCGCCTGTCGCTGGCGCGCGGACCCGGCGCGCAGTGGCTGGTCGAGGCGCGCGGCGGCCGCCAGCAGGGCCTGCGCTGGCATCGCTACGATCCGGCGACCGGCACGCTGTCGGCGCTCTTCGACGACGCACCGCTGCATGCGCGTGACCGCACACCGGCGCGGCACATCGCCGACGCCACGCTGTCGCCACGCCAACCCGTGGCATGGCGGGCCAGCGACGGCATGCGCCTGCACGGCTTCGTGCACCTGCCGCCCGGCCGCGACGCCGCGCGCGCGCCGCTGGTGGTGCTGGCGCACGGCGGGCCGTGGAACCACGCGCGGCCGGAGTACAACGGCATCGCGCAGTTCCTCGCGCATCGCGGCTATGCGGTGTTCGAGCCGAACTTCCGCAGCTCGACCGGCCACGGCATCGCCTACACGCTGGCGGCGAACGGCGACTTCGGCAACGGCCGCGTGCAGCGCGACATCGTCGAAGGCACGCGCCACCTGCTGGCGTCGGGCATCGGCGACCCGCAGCGCGTCGGCATCGCGGGCGCTTCGTTCGGTGGCTATTCGGCGCTGCTCGGGGTCACCTTCGAGCCGGACCTGTTCAAGGCCGCCATCGCCTTCGTGCCGCCGCCGGACATGGCCTGGACGCTGCGCTGGATCCTGCGCAATCCCGAGTCGATGGCGCTGGGCCGCACGGTGCCGATGCCCGACATGCTGCGCATGCTGGCGCTGGATCCGGACGACGACGCGCGCATGGCTGCGCTGCGCGCGCAGTCGCCGATGGCCAACCTGGCGCGGCTGCGCCGGCCGGTGCTGCTGGTCGCCGGCGGCGAGGACCGACGCGTCGGCATCGCCAGCGTGGTCGAGTACGCCGCGCGCCTGAAGCTCGCCGGCAAGGACGTCAGCCTGTTCGTCGACGACGACGCCGGACACGTCAACCGCACGCCGCTGGCCCGCGAATCGAACCTCTACCTGCTCGAAGCGATGCTGCACCGGCACCTCCATGGCCCGGCGCCGGCGCCACCGGACGGCGCGCTGCGCGCCTATCTCGCCGACAGCCAGCGCCTGTGCGGAGCGACGCTCGGCGCGCTGTGCCCGCGCCAGCCGACGAGCGGCGACGCAGCACAACCCCGCCGCGCCGCCACGTCCGATTGACGACCTGCCGGTTCGCGCCGGCCGCCGCCGGCGCCCAATCCCCAGCGTCGACGGCTGTCCCGACCGCAGGCCTCCGGGCCTGCGGTTTTTTCATGCCCGGTGCGCCGTGTCCGGCAGATCATGCCTCCGGCCGGCCCGACAGCAGATCGGCCAGCCGCCGTCCCGCGCGGCCCGGCGGCCGGTCCAGCCGTTCGACCAGCCAGGGCGTGAAGCGGTAGCGCGAGCCACCCTCCTCGTAGCCCAGCTCGCACAGGCTGCCGTCGGCCAGGTGCGGATCGGCGAGATAGCGCGGCAGCCAGCCGAAGCCCATGCCCATCAGCAGCGCCTGGCGCTTGGCGACGAAGCCGGAGAGGTGGAAGACCCGTTCGCCGCCGAACAGGTTGCGCTCGCCGCCGCGTTCGCTGGAGTCCTGCACGGTCAGTTCGACATGCGACTGCAGGTCGCCCAGGGTCGCCGGGCGCCCGAGCCACGCCAAGGCATGCTCGGGCGCCACGCACAGCACGCATTCCACCGGGTCCAGCGCCAGCGCGCGGCAGGCCGGGTCCGGCGCGTAGTCCTTGGCCAGCATCAGGTCGGCGCGCTCCTTGTCGAACCGGTACTGCACGCCGCCGAGGAACTCGATCTTCAGCTGCACGCGGGTCGGCGCGCCCTCGTCGGCCAGGCGCTTGAGCGCCTGCAAGGTGTCGGCCAGCGGCAGGATGCCGTCCACGACCACCAGCAGCCGGGCCTCCCAGCCGCTGCCGAGCTGCTCGGCCAGGGTCTCGATCCGCCCGGCCTGCTGCAGCAGGCGTCGGCCTTCGGCCAGCACCGCCTCGCCCTCGGGCGTCAGCCGCACCCGGTAGCCGCTGCGGTCCAGCAGCGGCAGGCGCAGTTGGTCCTCGAGCTTCCGGATCTGGTAGCTCAGCGCCGAGCTGACCTTGTTCAGCTGCACGGCGGCCTGGGCATAGCCGCCGTGGCGGATCACCGCATCCAGGGCCTGCAGGGCCTCCAAGTCCACCTTCATGTTCGAAATTCCTGAAAGAGAGCAGCTATTCAATTCGCTTTTTTCGAATGTACGGCCTCGCCAGAATCCGGGTCAATCCAACCGGCCCCTGCGCCGGCCCGCCTGACGAGGAGCATCGAATGGACACCGCCACCAACCCCTGCGGCCTTCGCGGGATCGCCTTCACCGAATTTTGCTCATCGACAGCCGGCGGTCCCGACCTCGGCGCGCTGGAACGCCTGTTCCTCGCCTTCGGCTTCTCGAAGCTGCACCGCCACCCGGCGCGCGACATCGTCCATTTCCGCCAGAACGACATCCACTTCCTGCTCAACGGCGAGCGCGCGGGCCATTCCGCCGAGTTCGCCCGCGCCCACGGCCCGGCGATCAGCGCGATGGGCTGGCTGGTCGACGACGCCGAGGCCGCGCTGGCCACCGCCGTCGCGCGCGGCGCCGAAGCGGTGCCGGCCGAGGCCAGGGACCATGCCTGGCCCGCTGTGTGGGGCATCGGCGGCAGCGTCCTGTATTTCATCGACACGGCCATCGACATCTACGCCCGCGACTTCGTGCCGCTGGACCAGCCGATCGTGCAGCAGGACAAGGGCTTCCTGGTCGTCGACCACCTGACCAACAACGTGCCGATCGGCGGGCGCGACCGGTGGGCCGCGTTCTACAAGGACATCTTCGGCTTCACCGAAGTGCGCTACTTCGACATCCAGGGCGCGAAGACCGGCCTGACCAGCTACGCCCTGCGCTCGCCCGACGGCTCGTTCTGCATCCCGATCAACCAGCCCAAGGACGACAAGGACCAGATCGCCGAATACCTGCGCGAATACCGCGGCCCCGGCGTGCAGCACCTGGCCTTCCTCACCGACGACATCCTGGCCTCGCTCGACGCGCTGCGCGGCAGCGGCATCGAGACGCTGGAGATCGACGACGCGTACTACGAAGAAGTGTTCGAGCGCGTGCCCGGCGTGCGCGAGGACCGCGCGCGGATCCGCGAGCACCAGGTGCTGGTCGACGGCGACAACGATGGCTACCTGCTGCAGATCTTCACCCGCAACCTCATCGGCCCGATCTTCATCGAGATCATCCAGCGCGCGGAGCACCTCGGCTTCGGCGAAGGCAACTTCGGCGCGCTGTTCCGCTCGCTGGAGAAGGACCAGGAACGTCGCGGGGTCCTCTGACCCGGCGCGAAGGCATTCCCGAACACGACCCGGAGCACGAGCATGGCCCTGACCCGAGGCATCCACCACGTCGCCTACCGCTGCCGCGACGCCAGTGAGACCGTCGACTTCTACAAGCGCGCGCTGGACATGGACCTGCTGCTGGCCATTTCCGAGGACCGCGTGCCGTCGACGAAGGAACCCGACCCGTACATGCACATCTTCCTCGATGCCGGGCGCGGCAACGTGCTGGCCTTCTTCGAGGTGCCGAACTCGCCGCCGATGGGCCGCGACGACAACACCCCGGCCTGGGTGCAGCACCTCGCGTTCGAGGTCGAGGACATGGATGCGCTGCTGTCCGCGAAGGCGCGGCTGGAAAACATGGGCCTGGACGTGATCGGCCCGACCAACCACGCGATTTTCCAGTCGATCTACTTCCACGACCCCAGCGGGCATCGCATCGAACTGGCCGCGAACACGGTCAAGCCCGGCCAGCTGGAAGAACTCGAGCGCCTCGCGCCGTCGATGATGGACGAGTGGCAACGCACGCGGCGCACCGTCCGCCAGGCCGCGTGGCTGCATGCGGAGGAGTTCGCGGGCACCGCGTGATCCGCAGTCTGCGTTCGAGCGGAGGCGCCGTCGTCAGCGCGGTGGCGCGCAGCCCGCGAAAAGGTCGAGGGCCAGTTTCTGCGCGCGCGTGCGCACGTCGGCCAGCGCGAGCACGCTGTGGAAGAAATGATCGTGCGACAGCGGCCGGTCCGCGCCGCGACGCACGCAATCCAGATCGAGGCCGCGACGCGACGCGAAGCGATCCGACGTCCACAGCAGCATCGGCACATGGGTCTGCTCGTCCGGCGCGATCGCGTACGGCGCACCGTGCAGATAGAGGCCTTTCTCGCCGAGCGATTCGCCATGGTCGGAGACGAACAGCATCGCGGCGTCGATGCCGGCATCGGCCGCCGGCAACGCCGATGCTTGCGGCTCCGGGCACGTCCCCGTGCCGCCATGGCCGCGTCGCGCGCGGCAGCGGAGCACCTCGATCGGGAGCCGGTTGACCAGGGCCGATGGTTCGCCGAGCTGCGACACGATTTCGGCGAGCACGTGCGTGGTGTAGAGCACCGAGTTGTCGTAGGTGTTGCGCAGCTGCGCGTCGCTGCACTTCTGCAGTTCGTTGGTGCGGCATTCGGGCTGGAATACCGCGAAACCGGCAGGATAGCGCGCGTGGTAGGCCGGGCCGTGGCTGCCGAGCAGATGCACCACGATCACCGTGTCGCGGCGGATCGTGGGCAGCACGGTCTCGAGGCGATCGACCAGCACCTCGTCGTGGCAGCCGTCGGCATTGCATCGCGACGGATCGGCGCCCTCGGCGGCGGACAACTCCTTGGCGCGCGCAGCCAGGCCCTTGCTGCCGGTGTTGTTGTCGATCCACAGCACGTCGTAGCCGCCGCGCTTCAGCACGTCGATCAGGTTCTCGCGATGCTTCGCCTCCGCATCGTCGTAGGCGGCACGATCGAGGTCGGAGAACAGGCACGGCAGCGAGGTCGCGGTGTTCGTGCCGCAGCTGCCGACATGGCCGAAGTTCACGATCGGCAGCGGATGCAGGTCGACGTCGGTATCGCGATCGTAGCCGTTGAGGTCCAGGCTGGCCGCGCGCAGCGACTCGCCGATCGCCAGCACCAGCACGAGCGGACGCTTCGACGGCACCAGCACGTCGCCGCGATGCGCATCGGTTGCGACGCGCACGAACGGGCGATCGGCGTCGCGGGCATGCTCCAGGTAGGACAGGTTCGCCGCGAGCAGCGCGAAGGGGTTGGCGATGTGGCGCAGTTCCATGCGGTTGCGCAGCAGCGAGGCCACGTCCTTGCCGGCCATGCCGGCGGCGACCGCGAGCAGCACGAGGGCGAGCGCGCCGAGCTTCAGCCGCGACCACAGCTCGCGCGGTGCGCTGCGCCAGTCGATGCGCACCCACCACAGCAGCGCCGCCGGGACCACGCCGAAGCCGGCGATGAACAGCAGCATGCGCAGGCTGAGCCACTCGCCGGCCTCGCGCGCATCGGTCGCGTACACGCTGGCCAGCGCGTGGCGGTCGATCACCGCGCCGTAGTCGCCGATGAAGAAAGCCGCTGCCGCCGACAGTAGCAGCACGAGCGCGAGTCCGGGCCGGAAGATCCAGCGCAGGCTCAGCGGCAGCAGCATCAGCAGGGTCAGCGCGAACAGCGCGGCCGCCACGGCTGCAATGACCTTGACGCCATGCAAGCCGTCCAGTCCGGGCGATGCGGACACGATCGCCCAGAACCGCGCGTTGAGCGCGACCACGAGATAGGCGACGACGAGCAGGAGCAGCGTGCCGGCGCCGAGCGCCGGCCGGAACGGTTTCGCGAAGGAAGGCATGCGCGCAGCATGCGCGGCGCGGATGAGCGGAACATGAGGCGAACCTCAAGTTTCCGCTAGCGCGAGGTTAAAAGCCTGTTCGAAAGACTGCACCGCAGCACTGTAGAGCGGGTCGAAGACCCGCTGCCAGGCTCCGCAATCCGACAGCCCTGAAGCAGCGGAACTGCGATCCGCTCCACGGGATGCCGTGTCGCGCAGGCATCTCCGCGCCGGTCAGGGCTTCAACGTGCGCTCGAACAGCTCGTGGATGCGGCGGTACTGGTCGTACCACGATGCGGCGCGGGTGTAGCCGTGTCGCTCCAGCGGATAGCTGGCCAGTTCCCACTTGCCCTTGCGCAGTTCGATCAGGCGCTGCGCCAGCATCACCGAGTCCTTGTAGAACACGTTGTCGTCCATCATGCCGTGCGCGATCAGCAGGTGATCCTGCAACTTGTCCGCGTACTCCAGCGGCGAGGAGCGCTTGTACGCTTCCGGATCGAGCACCGGCGTGTTGAGGATGTTGCTGGTGTATTCGTGGTTGTACTGCGACCAGTCGGTGACCGGGCGCAGCGCGGCGCCGGCCTTGAACACGCCCGGCTTCTTGAACAGCGCCATGAAGGTCATGAAGCCGCCGTAGCTGCCGCCGTAGATGCCGACGCGGTCGCGGTCGCCCTGCTTCGTCTCGACCAGCCAGTCGATGCCGTCGAGGTAATCCTGCAGCTCGGGTTCGCCCATGTGCCGGTAGATCGCGGTGCGCCAGTCGCGGCCGTAGCCTTCGGACGCGCGGAAATCCAGGTCCAGCACGATGTAGCCCTGCTCGACCAGCATCTGGTGGAACATCTGCTCGCGGAAGTAGTTCGGGTAGCGGTCGCTGACGTTCTGCAGGTAACCCGCGCCGTGCACGAACAGCACGACCGGATAGCGCTTGCCCGGCTCGGGCGTCTTCGGGCCGTAGTACTTGCCCCAGATCGTGCCGGCACCCGGCTTCGAACCGATATGCTTCGACGGCACCTGCACGTATTCGGGTTCGAGCCAGGTGCGCGCCTTGAACGCGTCGCTGCGGGTATCGGTGAGATCGCGCGCGGCGCCGTCGGCGACCACCGCCAGCTGCGGCGGCAGGTAGCTGTCGGAATGGCGCACGAGCAGGCGCCCGCCCTCGGGCGATTCGACGAAGTCCTCGACACCGTCCAGCGACGTCAGTTCGCGCACCGCGCCGCCGGCCAGCGGCACTTCGCAGACTTCGTAGTCGCCCGGCCACGCGCGGTTGCACAGGAACAGGAAGCGCTTGCCGTCGGCCGACAGCGCCGGCGACGAGGCTTCCCACTTGCCCGAAGTCAGCGCGCGCGGCTTCGCGCCGTCGTGCAGGTAGAGATGCGAATACCCGCTCTCTTCCGACAGGTACCACAGGGTGCGGCCATCGGGCAGCCAGCCGAAGTCGTTGAAGTTCCAGTTGATCCACGCCGGATCGGTCAGGCGATGGCGCGCCTGCAGCTTCGCGCCGGCCAGGTCGACGGTGGCGATCCAGCGGTCCTTGTTGTCGATCGCGCGCACCAGCACCGCGACGTTGCCGCCGTCGCCGCTCCAGTGGATCGCCGGGCCGAGGCCGTCGCCGTCGGTCTCGATGCGCACCGGGCGGTTGCCCTTCAGCGGCTCCTGCTTCGCGGCCTTGCGCAGCTCGGCCAGCGGGTCGACCGCGATGCCCGGCAGCGTGTCGAACTTCAGTTCCGTCGCCTTCGCACCATCGACATCGACCAGCCACAGCGCGTGCGGCTGCGGCGCGTTGCGGCCGACGCGGGTGCGCACCTCCTCGAATTCCTCGTAGCCCGATTCGGTCACGTACTTCGGCATCTTGCCGCCCTGGCCCGCGTCGGCGCCCTTGGCGGTGGCGACGACCAGCAGCCAGCGGCCATCGGGCGACAGCGCGCTGTCGGCGATCTCGACGTTCTTGCCGAGATAGGCCGGCAGCGGCGCGCGGGTGGGATCGGCGCGGCGCCAGGCCAGTTCCTGCGTGCGCGCAGCCTCGCGGCGGTCGCGATCGGTCTTCAGGGTTTCGATCAGGCGCAGCTGGCGGTCGCGCAGGTCGTCGGCGGGCGGCGCCTTGGCCGGGTCGTCGGCGGCCTGCAGGTTCGAGGCCTGCACCACGCCGAGCGCCGCCGTCCAGCGATACCAGTCGTTGCCGGCGCGCCAGACCAGGGCGCCGTCGCGGCTCCACTGCGGGCGCGATTCCTGCGTTTCGGTGCGCGTGAGCTGCGTGAGCGCGCCGCTGCGCAGGTCGCGGACGAAGATGTCGCCGTTGCGCGCGAATGCGGCGCGGGTGCGGGTGACGTCGTAGACCGGTCGCGCGGCATCGAGCCCGGCGCGCGCTGCATCGCCGACCTTCGCCGGCGCGCCACCGGCCACCGGCACCTGCCACAGGTCGCGAATGCTCGCGCCCTCGCGCTTGCGCTGGTACAGCGCGGTCCTGCCGTCCCACGACCACCAGGCCTGCTCGACCGCGTTGCCGATCCAGTCCGGGTCGGCCATCACCGTGTCGAGCGTCAGCGGTTCGGCGGCTTGCGTGGCCGCAGTGACCAGCAGGGCGGACGCGAGGAGGCTGCGAAGCGGGGCGCGGAGGCGGAAAGCGCGGGAACGAACGGTCATGTGGAGCGCCGGCGGATGAAAGACGCCGAAGCTTAGAGCGTGCGATGGCCTTTTTCATGGGCCGCAGGACCCACCCACCCTGCGGGCCAAGATGCGCACACCCTGTCGACCCGACATGCGTCACGGCGACCATCGCATGCGGCCGGCCGTCGGAACGTCCGTGCAACCCCTGTCTCCGACCTAGCCCGCAAGCGTGCTTTGCCGCACAATTCGCCGCGAAGTTCCACAATATCCGGCAGTTGGGCGATACTTCCACGCATCCGCCGCAGGTCGGTCTCGCAAGTGATTGATCTGACAGGGGCAGGCTCCGACGAGCCTGTGGCGTATCGCACTGCCACCGGCCTGCGGGCCGGTCGTCGTTCCCTGTCATGAGGCACCACCCTTCGGCCATGCACGCCTACGTTTACAAGAGCCAGCGGAAGGCCGACACCTATCTCTACCTCGCCAGGCGCGACGACTTCGACTGTCTGCCGCCGCCGGTGCGCACGCAGCTGGGCGCGCTGCACTTCGTGCTCGACGTGGCGCTGACGCCGGAGCGCAGGCTGGCCCAGGCCGATGCCGCGGTGGTGCGCGCGAACCTGGCCGAACGCGGCTTCCACCTGCAGTTCCCGAAGACGGTACTCGACCCGATGACCGACGATTGGGGCACGGATGCCTGACGACGCGGCCCCGAAGGACGTGGTCCTGAACACCGCGCCGCGGACTCGGCCGGCGCTGCTGCCGCTGGCGGCGGGCCTGGCCCTGACCGGCGTGGCCGGCATCGGCACGGCGGTGCTCGGCGGTGCCGCAGGCGCCCTGCTGACCGCCGTCGCCGGCCTGCTGGCGCAGCCGGCCTTCGCCCTGGCGATGCGCGGCCGCGGGCATCCCCGTGACGCCCTGCCGCTGCTCGCGCTGTGGGCGCTGGCGCTGGCGGCGTTCGCCGTCCTCATCGCCTGGCCGCTGGCGGCGCTGCTGCAGGGCCGCACGCTGGGCGCCGCGCTGTCGGTCAGCGCCGTTGCCGGCGGTGCGCTGATCGGGCTGTGGCGGACCTGGCCGCTGTGGCGCTGGCTGGAAGGCGAAGGCGGCACGCTGGCCGAGCACTGGCGCGCGCTGGGCAACACCGACACCCGCGACTGGCAGGGCCTGGTCGCCGCGCTGCTGTTGATCCTGCCGCTGGCCGGCACGCTGCTGCTGGCCTGGCCGGGACTGCTGCCCGCCGCTGCGCACTGGCCCGCCACGGCCGCCTGCGCGGTGCTCTGGCCGCTGGCGCACGCCGGCCTGCTGCGCATGGCCGCGCCCTCGCCGCTCAGCGCCGATGCCCTGCTGGAGGAAGCCCGCGCTGTCGAAAGCGCCGATGCCGCCGTCATCGACGACGGCGACCTCGACGGCGCGCTGTACGACGCCGCGCGGCATGGCCGGGTGGAGCGCGCCTTGGGCCTGCTCGATGCCGGTGCGAACCCGCATGCGCTGCCGCGCGCCGACGACCGCGACCAGCGCACCCTGCCGATGCTGGCCGCGGTGCTGCCCGACCTGCGCCTGCTGCGCGCCCTGATCGCCCATGGCGTCGACGTGAACGCGCCGCACGGTGGCATGACCCCGCTGGTCGCGGCCACCCGCGACAGCTGGCATGGCCGCCCCGAGGCGGTGATGACCCTGCTCGCCAACGGCGCCGACCCGCGCATCGCCGATGGCGAAGGCAACACGCCGCTGCACCACGCCGCGCGCAGCTCGGATCCGGGCGTCGCCGCGCTGCTGCGCGACGCCGGCGCCGGCATCGATCCGCTCAACGACGAACACGCCTCGCCGCTGGCGATCGCCTGCATGTCCGGCAACTGGCGGCTCGCGCGCTTCCTGCTCGAACGCGGCGCCAGGCCCGACCTGCCCGGCGCGTTGCCGGCGCTGCACGCGGCGGCCGGCGGCGACGAGGACGATCCCGCCGGCGTGCAGCTGCTGCTCAAGCACAAGGCCAGGGTCGACGCGCGCGACCTGCGCGGCCGCAGCGCCCTGCACGAAGCGGCCCTCGCCGGGCACGCCGACATCATCGGCATCCTGCTCGGCGCCGGCGCCGACGTGCACGCCCGCGACGCCGAGCAGCGCACGCCCTTCCTCGACGCCGCGCGCGGCGCCCGCCTGCCGGCGCTCAAGGCACTGCTGCCGGCACGGCCCGACGTGCACGCCGTCGACGCCCGCGGCCGGCACGCGCTGATCCTCGCCTGCCTGTCCGAAGCCCCGTCGCCCTCGCTGATCGCTACCCTGCTCGACCTCGGCCTGGATCGCGGCCACCGCGATGCCGAGGGTCGTGCCGCCATCGACTGCGCCGCCGCCGCCGGGCGCTGGGCGCTGGTCTCGGCGATCGACCCCAAGTACCTGCTGCCGGCCAGTGTCGGCAGCGACGCCGGGAACGAGCCGCCACCGCCGGACCGCGCACCGATCGCGATGCTGCGCGACGCCCTGTACGAAGGCCGCGAGGACCTGTTGCCGCGCCTGCTGCCGCTGGTGTCGCCGGCCGAACTGGGCAGCCTGCTGCACGATGGCGACTCGCCCGCCGAACCGGTGCACATCGACTGGCTGCTGCGCCACGGCGCCGACCCCGAAACGCGCGATCGCCACGGCGACACCCCGCTGTTCGCCTGGCTGGCGCTGGGTCCGGTCGCGACCACGCCGATCCAGCAACTGCTGCGCCGCGGCGTCTCGCCCGCCGGTGCCGGCGGCCTGTCGCGCTTCCTCGCCGCCTGCGTGGCCGCCGACCGGGCGGACCGCGGCCTGGAGAAGCTCGCGCTGGACCTGCTCGAACGCGGCGCCGACCCATTCGCCGCCAGCCCCGCCGGCGACCCGCCGCTGACCCTGGCCGTGCGCCTGGGCTGGGGCGGGCTGATCGCGCGGCTGATCGCCATCGGCACGGATTTCGGCGCACGCGACCACCACGGCATGACCGCGCTGCACCTCGCCGCCGCCCTGCGCCGCGAACCGATCCTCAAGCAGCTGATCCTGCACGGCGCCTCGCCGAACGTGCGTGCCGCCGATGGCCAGACCCCGCTGGGCGTGGCCCTCGCCAGCGGGCGCCGCGACCTCGCCGACTGGCTGGACTGGCGCCACTGGCCCCTGCCCGGCCGCGCGCTGCAGCCGTCGGACCTGCCTCAGGCCGCCACGGCCGGCGATGCGGATGCGGTACGCCGCCTGCTCGACCTCGGCATGCCGATCGACACCGTCGACAGCCAGGGCTGCACCGCCCTGCTGCGCGCCGCAGGCGGCGGACATCGCGCGGTGATCGAACTGCTGCTCGCCCGCGGCGCCAGCCCCGGCATCGCCGCGCGCACCGGCGCCACGCCGCTGTCCGCGGCGGTGAGCATGCGCCAGATCGAGATCGTCGACCGCCTGCTCGCCGCCGGCGCCACGCTCGAGCAGCGCCTGCCCGGCGACGTCACCGTGCTGATGCTCGCCGCCGCGCTGGGCCTGCCGGAAGTCTGTTCGCGCCTGCTCGCCGCCGGCGCCAACATCAACGCCAGCGATGCCCAGGGCTTGACCCCGCTGCATTGCGCCGCGCTGTTCGGCTTCACCTGCCGCGACCGTCGCCGCCTGATCGCGCTGTTCGACGCCCTGCTGCTGGCCGGCGCCGACCCGGACACCCCGGCCGCCGGCAACGTCACGCCGCTGCTGCTGCTGCTCGGCGCGCGCGCCGAACCGGGCACCGCCTGCGACGAGGACGTGGTCATCGCCGGCATGGAGCGCCTGCTCGACGAAGGCGCGCACCTGCAGGTCCGCGACCCGCGCGGCTTCGGCCCGCTGCACCTCGCCGCGCTGCACGGCCTGCTCAAGGTCACCCAGCAGCTGATGCGCGACGGCGCCGACCCGGAAGCGCGCGACGCGCTCAACCGCAGCCCGCGCGAGATCGCGGTGATGCGTGGCTTCATCGACGTCGCCGCCGAATTCGCGCCGCAGACCGGCCAGCTGTCGATGGCGCGGTTCCTGAAGGATCGGGAGTAGGCGCCCTGCGGCGTTTCCGCAGGAGGGCCTTTTGCTTTTGCAGGAGGGCCTTGCTTTTGTAGGAGGGCCTTCAGGCCCGAGCTCTTGATCTTGCTCGTCGAAAAAGCTCGGGCCTGAAGGCCCTCCTACAAGAGCAACGCTCTTCTGCAGGCGGCACCGCTCACCTCGCCCGCGTGTCGTCCGATGACGCTTCCGCCTGCTCCTCCACGTCCGCCTCGAACAGCTGCTCCAGCTCGCTGCGCGCCTGCTTCGCGCTTTCCAGCAGCGCGGCCTCGTCGTCGTAGATCAGGTGCTGCGTCGCCAGCAGCGCTTCGTCGTGCTGGCGGAATTTCCGCACGCGCGCGTTGGCCTGTTCGTGGGTCATGCCCAGCGCAACGAGCACGTCGCGCGCCATCTCCAGGCCCGAGGCGAAGGTCTCGCGCGTCACGTCCGCGCCCAGGTCCATCAGCTGCCAGGCATGCCGGCGGTCGTGTGCGCGCGCGAAGATCCGCATGTCGGGATACAGCCGGCGCACCACGCGGGTCACCCGCACGTTGGACTCGACGTTGTCGATCGCGTTGATGAACAGCGTCGCGTGCCCGGCACCTGCGGAGCGCAGCAGGTCGGGCCGCGAAGGATCGCCGTAGTAGATCACGTTGCCGAAGCGGCGCATGAAATCGACCTGCCTGGCATCGGTCTCCAGTGCGACGAACGGGA
Organism: Lysobacter sp.; assembly: GCA_019634715.1. Taxonomy (GTDB): domain Bacteria; phylum Pseudomonadota; class Gammaproteobacteria; order Xanthomonadales; family Xanthomonadaceae; genus Lysobacter_I. The sequence continues at coordinate 47,941 of JAHCAU010000012.1, read as the reverse complement.
TCTTCTGTGCCACCAGCATGCGCGCCACGATCTGCCCGAAGCGGCCGAAGCCGGCCAGGATCACCTGCGGATGCCCGGACGGCATCGCGTCGAACTCGCGCACCGGCGCGCGGTCCGGATGCGCGCGCAGCACGCGCGAGGCCGCGATCACCGACAGCGGCGTCAGCGCCATCGACAGGCCGACGATGGCGATCAGCCGGTTCTGCAGCACGTCGTCGATCAGGCGCGCCTTCACCGCCTCCGACAACACGACGAACGCGAATTCGCCGCCGAGCGCCATCACCGCCGCCAGCTGCAGCGCTTCGCGCCAGCCCATGCGCCCGGGGCGCCTGCCGATCGCGAACAGCAGCACCGATTTCACCACCAGCAGCATGAGCGTGCCGAGCACGATCATCCCCGGCTCGGCCACGATCAGGCGCAGGTCGATGCTCATGCCCACGGCCATGAAGAACAGGCCCAGCAGCAGGCCCTTGAACGGCTCGATCTGCGACTCGATCTCGTGGCGGAATTCCGAATCGGCCAGCAGCACGCCGGCGAGGAACGCGCCCAGACCCATGCTCAAGCCGGCCAGGTGCATGACCCAGGCCGCGCCGAGCACCGCGAACAATGCGCTGGCGGTGAGCATCTCCGGCACGCCGATGCGCGCCGCGATGCGAAACAGCTGGCGCAGCAGCACGCGCCCGCCGACCACCACCACCGCGATCGCCCCCAGCGCCTTGAGCACGTCGTGCCAGACCGGGTCCGGGCTGGCCGCCGCCGCGCCCAGCAGCGGCACGGCGGCGATCAGCGGGATCGCCGCGATGTCCTGGAACAGCAGGATCGCGAAGCCCATGCGCCCGTGTTCGGTGTTCAGCGCCTTGCGCTCGGACAGCAATTGCAGGCTCACCGCCGTCGACGACAGCGCCAGCGCCAGGCCGACCACCAGCGCCGCCTTCCAGCCCAGGCCCAGCGCCAGCCCGATCCCGCCCAGCGCCACGCCCGACAGCAGCACCTGCAGGCCACCGATGCCGAACACCGGCCGGCGCATCACCCACAGCCGCGCCGGCGACAGCTCCAGGCCGATCACGAACAGCATCATCACCACGCCGATTTCGCTCGCCGTGAGCACCGGCGCCGCATCGGGCACCACCTTCGCCCCGAAGGGCCCCAGCACCACGCCCGCCGCCAGGTACCCCAGCACCGCGCCCAGCCCGAAACGCTTGAACAGCGGCACGGCGATGACCGCCGCCAGCAGAAAGACCAACGCGAGTTGCAGACCGTCACCGTGCATGGGCACCTCCGGCGGTGACCTTAGCGGGGCATCGGACAGGCCGCAATCGCATGACAGGAACGCAGCATCACCCCGGGTCCGGTTTGCTACGCTGCCACCCGGACCCAGGCACCATGGACATCACGATGCGCTCCATCACACCGCTCCGCCTCTTCGGCACCCTGCTCTGCCTGTGCGCCGCCGTGTCCGCGCACGCCGCCAAGCGCGACGACGACGCCGTCCGCCGCCAGGCCGAATCCAGCCTGCTGGTCAGCGGAGACATCGTCATCGCCGCCGATGGCACGGTGCTGGGGCACACGCTCGACGGCGCGGACAAGCTGCCGAAGGGCATCGTCGACCTCACCTCGGAACTCGCATCGAAATGGACCTTCGAACCGGTGCCGCTCGCCGATGCGCAGGCCACCCGCTCGCGGATGTCGCTGCTGTTCGTGGTCAAGCCCCTGGACGAGGACCGGCATACGCTGGAACTGCGCAGCGCGGGCTTCAACGTCGACCTGCCGCCCGAAGCCCGGGTGACGGTCGCGCGCAAAGGTCGCATGCCCGTCTATCCCCAGGTGCTCGTGACGAACGGCATCGGCGCCACGGTCTATCTGCACGTCCAGGTCGGCCGCGACGGCAAGGTGATGAACATCGACGCCAGCCACGTCAACCTGCGTGCGATCGGCAGCGAGAAGAACATGGCGCTCTGGCGCGATGCCTTCAGCAAGCTCAGCATCCAGGCCGTGCGCGGCTGGACGTTCAAGCCGCCGACGACCGGCCCCGATGCAGACGCTCCGCACTGGATCGGCACCCTGCCCGTGATGTTCATCGCCGACGGCGTTCCCGAACCGCAGCCCGGCAAGTGGGAGGCCTACATCCCCGGCCCGCGCAAGATCATCCCCTGGCTGGACGGCCAGGGCCTCACCGCCGAGCAGACCGACGCGCTCGCCCCCAACCAGTTCCATAGCGGGGGCAGCCAGCGCCGGATGACCAGCCCGCTGATGGGCGGGTGACTGCGCGATACCAAGGTCGCCGCAGCAACACAGTCCGCGCCCTGAAAAACGGAGGGGCGCCGGTCACCCGACGCCCCTCCCGTCGCGCCTCCCTGCGCATCATGCCGCGCGTGCGGCTTCGTAACGATGGAACACCATGCTGGCCGATGCGCGTCCCTGCGTAAGCGAGCGCAGCGCGGTGGTGTAGCCGTCGAGCCGGGACAGCGGCGCGTGCGCCACGACATCCGCGCGCACGCCCTTGTCCTCGATCGCGACCACGCGACCCTGACGACGCTGCACGTCGCCGACGACATCGCCGACGTGCGCCGCCGGGGTATCGACGGTGAGCGTCATCACCGGCTCCAGCACCACGGTGCCGGCCAGGGCCAGCGCCGCGCGTGCCGCCTCCATGCCGGCACGATGGAACGCGAGTTCCGACGAGTCGTTGACATGGGTTTCGCCATCGACCAGCACGATCTCCACGCCCACCACCGGATATCCGTGCGGGCCGGACGACAGCGCCTCGCGCACGCCACGCTCGGTCGCGGACGCGAAGGACTTCGGCACGACGCCGCCACGGGTACGGTCGACGAACACCACTTCGCCGTCGTCGCGCGGCGACAGGTCGATCACCACGCGGGCAAACTGGCCGTTGCCGCCGTTCTGCTTCGACACCTTGCCTTCGATGCCCTGCACCGCGCGCGCCGGCGTTTCCTGGCAGGCCACGCGCGGCGAACCGGTGCGCACATCCACACGCCAATCCTTGCGCAGGCGCTCGACCTTGACGTCCAGGTGCAGCTCGCCCATGCCCCACACCAGGGTTTCGCCGGTGTCGGGATCGGTGCCGACGCGGAACGAGGGATCTTCCTGCGCCAGCGCCGCGAGGCCCTGTCCCAGGCGGATCAGATCGCCCGCGTTCGCAGCGGTGAGACGCCATGCCAGCACCGCCGGCTGGGCACGGATGGTGTCGAGCACGAACCGCATGCGCTCGTCGCTGAGCGTGTCGCCACTGGCCGCGTCCTTCCAGCCGAGCACGGCGACGATTTCACCGGCACACGCCATGTCGATGTCGTGCGTCCGGTTCGCCTGCACCACGGCAAGCCGACCGACGCGGCGCATGCGCGCCGATTGCGAGCACCACACCGCATCACCGGTGCGCAGCGTGCCTGAATAGACGCGCACGTAGGTCACCGGACCGTGGTCCTGGTGCGCCACCTTGAACACCAGCGCCGCCAGCGGACCCTCGGGATCCGGCGGCAGCAGCACGGTGTCCTCGCCCTGCTGCGCAGGCACGGTTGGACGATCGAGCGGCGACGGCAGGTAATCGACGATCGCATCCAGCAGCGTACCGACGCCCTTGTTGCGGATCGCCGAACCGGCGAGCACGGGCATACCGCGGCCGGCGATGACCACGCGACGCAGGGCCGCGCGGAGCGTCTCCGCCTCGATCGGCTGTTCGTCGAGCCACAGCTGGGCGATCGCGTCGTCGTGATCGGCGACAGCCTCGACCAGTCGCTGGCGCTCCGCGACGTAGCGCAGCGCCTCCTCGTCCGACCACGCACGACGCATCGCATGGCCGTGCGCGTCCCAGGTCACCACGGCGCGATCGACCAGGTCGACCCAGCCTTCGAATGCGGCTTCCTCGCCGAGCGGCAGGCCGATCGGCAGCGGCGTCGCATCGAGCTTCTCGCGCATCTGCGCCAACACGCGCGCGAACGATGCCCCCGGGCGATCCATCTTGTTGACGTAGGCCAGCAGCGGCACGCGATGCCGCTGCGCCTGGCGCCACACGGTCTCGGACTGCGGCTGCACGCCGTCGACCGCAGAGAACACCGCGACCGCGCCGTCGAGCACGCGCAGCGAGCGTTCCACTTCGATCGCGAAATCGATGTGGCCCGGGGTGTCGATCAAGGTCAGCCGGTGGCCGATGTCGTCGCGCGTCCAGTCGATGCGCACGGCGGCGGCGCCGATGGTGATGCCGCGGCGCTGTTCGATCTCGTCGAAGTCGGTCGTCGCGGCGCCGTCGTGGACTTCGCCGATGCGATGGATCGCGCCGGAGGCCCACAGCAGGCGTTCGGTGAGCGTGGTCTTGCCGGCGTCGACGTGGGCGATGATGCCGAGATTGCGCCAGCGAGAGAGTTTGAGGGTGTTCATGCATTGCATTCCATGTCGCCAACATGCGGGGCCGCACACCCCGGTTGGCGACAGGGCGTGCGGCTACGGTTCGGTCTCGGCGGCGATGCTCATGGCACGTTCTCCTCTGTGGAAAAATGCATGGGGGATGTCGTCGGCAGGGTGCCGCGACGATGACAGCGCGAGTGGGTTGCGAAAATCGCGGGCAACAAAAAAGCACCCTCTCGGGTGCTTGCTGCGTGAAGCCCGGACGGCCGGAATCCTCAGGATTCCCGGCGTCCAGCTCCGTGAGGCAGGCGCACCCGGCCCGCGCTCGCGCGCTGGCGGTTCAGCAGTATCAGAAGCGGAGTCCGCGTCATGGTCTGGCCGGGTAGGTGAGATGAAGGCGCGCATTCTGCGCCTGTGCGCCCACCGGGTCAATGGACATGTGCCGGCATGCAATGTTGCATCGGCAAGGCACTTGAAACCGCCGGCCATCGGCGTAGCATCGATACCGAGCCAAGGGACAGACCCGAGGCGTCCACCCAACCGTGAGGGAGCCTCATGGATCGCACACCGGACCGCACTGCGGTCGACTTCGATTATCTGGTCTTCATCGGGCGCTTCGAGCCCTTCCACAACGGCCACGCGGCCGTCGCCCGCCACGCACTGGGGCGCGCGCGAAAAGTCATCTTCCTGATCGGCTCGGCCGATACCCCACGCACCCTGCGCAATCCGTGGTCCATCGCCGAGCGGGCGGTGATGATCCAGGCCGCGCTCGATGGTGCCGGCGACCGCCTGATCCTGCGCCCGCTGCGCGACCACCTGTACAACGAAAGCCTGTGGGTCGCGGGCGTGCAGCGCACGGTGGCCGATGCCATCCGCGACGATGGCGGCGATGCGAACGCGCGCGTCGGCCTCATCGGCTTCGACAAGGATGCGTCGAGCTACTACCTCCGCGAATTCCCGCAGTGGCCGCTGGTCGACGTGCAGCACACCGAGGCGCTGTCGGCCACCGAACTTCGCCGCTATCTGTTCGAGGCCGGCGACATCGACTTCCATGGGGCACTCCTCATGCTGCGCGCGAACGTGCCGCAGCCGGTGTTCGAGATGCTGGAGGCTTTCCGCAGGAGTTCGCCGGCCTACACGCAGCTGGTCGCCGAATATCGCTTCATCGAACAGTACAAGGCGGCATGGAAGGACGCGCCGTACGCGCCGACCTTCGTCACCACCGACGCGGTGGTGGTGCATTCCGGGCACGTGCTGCTGGTGCGCCGTCGTGCCGAGCCCGGCAAGGGCCTGTGGGCGCTGCCCGGCGGCTTCGTCGGCCAGGACGAAGCGCTGCTCGACAGCTGCCTGCGCGAACTGCGCGAGGAAACCCGACTGAAGATCCCGGTCGCCGTGCTCAAGGGTTCGCTGAAGCGGCAGCATGTGTTCGACCATCCCGAGCGCAGCCAGCGCGGGCGCACGATCACCCACGCGTTCCACTTCGATTTTCCGGCCGGCGAACTGCCCGACGTGCGCGGCGGCGACGATGCCGACAAGGCGCGCTGGGTGCCGGTCAGCGAGGCGCTGGAGATGGGCCCGAAGCTGTACGAAGACCACCTGCACATCCTCGAATTCTTCCTCGGCCGCGTCTGACGCGCACGGCCGACACCTCCGTCGCCGGATAGACCGGCGGCTTCCACCGACGCGAAGGAGCTTCCCGTCATGCAATCGCTCAACCATTCCCTGCGCAACCTGCTGCTCAACACCGACAGCTACAAGGCCAGCCACTGGCTGCAGTATCCGACCGGCACCGACGCCACGTTCTTCTACGTCGAATCGCGCGGCGGCGTCCACGACCGCACCGTCTTCTTCGGCCTGCAGGCGATCCTCAAGGAATACCTGTCCACGCCGATCACCCATGCGGACGTGGACGAAGCGCGCGACCTGTTCGCCGCGCACGGCGAGCCGTTCAACGAAGCCGGCTGGCGCGACATCGTCGACCGCCTCGGCGGCCATCTGCCGATCCGCATCCGTGCGGTCCCCGAGGGCAGCGTCGTGCCTACGCATCACGCGCTGATGACCATCGAGTCGACCGATCCCGCCGCGTTCTGGGTGCCGTCGTATCTCGAAACGATGCTGCTGCGCATCTGGTATCCGATCACCGTCGCCACGATCAGCTGGCACGCGAAGCAGACGATCCGCCAGTTCCTCGAGCGCACCAGCGACGACCCCGCCGGGCAGTTGCCGTTCAAGCTGCACGACTTCGGCGCGCGCGGCGTGTCCAGCCTGGAATCGGCCGCGATCGGCGGCGCCGCGCACCTGGTGAACTTCATGGGCACCGACACCGTGTCCGGCCTGCTGCTGGCGCGCGCGCACTACCACGCGCCGATGGCCGGCTACTCGATCCCCGCCGCCGAACACAGCACGATCACCAGTTGGGGTCGCGAGCGCGAGCTCGATGCCTACCGCAACATGCTCAGGCAGTTCGCCAAACCCGGCAGCATCGTCGCCGTCGTCTCGGACAGCTACGACATCTACCACGCGATCCGCGAGCACTGGGGCAAGACCCTGCGCGACGAGGTCATCGCCTCCGGCGCCACGCTGGTCGTGCGCCCCGACTCGGGCGACCCGGTCGCGGTGGTGCACCAGTGCCTCGAACTGCTCGACGAGGCCTTCGGGCACACGGTCAACGGCAAGGGCTGCAAGGTGCTGAACCACGTCCGCGTGATCCAGGGCGACGGCATCAACCCGACCAGCCTGCGCGCGATCCTCGAACGCGTCACGAGCGCGGGGTACGCCACCGACAACCTCGCCTTCGGCATGGGCGGCGCGCTGCTGCAGCAACTGAACCGCGACACGCAGAAGTTCGCCCTCAAGTGCAGCGCCGCGCGCGTCGACGGCCACTGGATCGACGTGTACAAGGATCCGGTCACCGACAAGGGCAAGCAGAGCAAGCGCGGCCGCATGACCCTGCTGCGTCATCGCGAGTACGGCAGCTACAGGACCGTGCCGGTACCGCCCGAAGCCGCGTCGCTGGCCGAAGTCGAGATGCCCGCCGGCTTCGAGGACGCGATGGTGACGGTGTGGGAGGACGGCTGCCTGCTGCGCGACTGGACCTTCGACGAGGTGCGTGCGAACGCGGATGCGGTGAAGCTGTGATCCGTGCGAGGGCGCCCCTGCGGGGCGCCCTCGCCTACAATGACACCCCGCACCCTGGACACCGACCGCACGATGGCCGCACCCACCACCACCGACGTCATCATCATCGGCGGCGGCGCGGCAGGCCTGATGTGCGCGCGCGTGGCGGGACTGCGCGGCAGGCGCGTGCGGGTGGTCGAGCACGCGAACCGCTGCGGCAAGAAGATCCTGATGTCCGGCGGCGGGCGCTGCAATTTCACCAACACCGGCACCACGCCGGCGAATTTCCTCTCGAACAACCCGCATTTCTGCAAGTCGGCGCTGGCGCGCTACACGCCGCAGCACTTCATCGACATGGTCGAGGCGCACGGCATCGCCTATCACGAGAAGGAGCTCGGCCAGCTGTTCTGCGACGAGTCCTCCAAGCTGATCGTGAAGATGCTGCTCGACGAGTGCGCCGATGCCGGCGTGCGCATCGATACCAGCTGCAGCGTCGAAGGCGTCGAGAAGTCCGACGACGGCTTCCGCGTGCGCACCACGCTGGGCGAGCTGCGCGCGCCGTCGCTGGTCGTCGCCACCGGCGGACTGTCGATCCCGAGCATGGGCGCGACCGGCTTCGGCTACGAACTGGCGCGGCAGTTCGGCCACACCGTGCTGTCCACGCGCGCGGGCCTGGTGCCGCTGACCATGACCGGCAAGCCCCAGGAGCGCTTCGCCGACCTCAGCGGCGTGTCGCTGCCGGTCACGGCGCAGTGCAACGGTCGCGCCTTCAGCAATTTCATGCTGATCACCCATCGCGGCGTCAGCGGCCCGGCGATCCTGCAGATTTCCTCGTACTGGAACGTCGGCGACGAGTTGCGGCTCGACCTGCTGCCGCAGGCCGACGCCTTCGAGACGCTGAAATCGCTGCGCGCGAACCGCCCCGGCATCGAGTTGCGCACCGCGCTCGCCGAGCTGTTCCCGAAGCGCTTCGCCGAGCGCCTGTGCGAGGTGTGGTTCCCCAGCCGGCCGATCCGCCAGTACAACGATCCGCAGCTGCGCGAGATCGCGGGACTCCTGCAGGCCTTCCCGCTCGTCGCCAACGGCACCGAAGGCTATCGCACCGCAGAAGTCACCCTCGGCGGCGTCGATACGGACGAACTGTCGTCGAGCACGATGATGTCCAAGCACGTGCCCGGCCTGCATTTCATCGGTGAAGTCGTGGACGTGACCGGCTGGCTCGGCGGCTACAACTTCCAGTGGGCCTGGGCGTCTGGAAATGCCGCCGGGCTGGCGGTCTAGGCACTGCCGCCAGGTCAAATCCTTCCGCAGTCGGCAATTTCTTCGCACCCTTCACGCTGCAGCACGATCGCTGCGTACATGCATCGCTGGCATGTCCCTTGCGGCATGACAAGGGCCCTCTTCACCCGACGGAGCCTTGCCATGACCCATCACGACCGCCACGATTCCGGCTCGCTGCAGGACTGCATCGCCCTGTGCACCCAGTGCCATGCGGTGTGCATCGAGACCTCGACCTACTGCCTGTCGCTCGGCGGTGAGCACGCGGTACCGGAACACATCCAGCTCCTGCTGGCCTGCGCGGACATCTGCCAGACCAGCGCGGACACCATGCGCCGCGGCGTCGACGTGCATGAGCACACCTGTGCGGCCTGCGCCGAGATCTGCCTGCATTGCGCGGAATCCTGCGACGACTTCGGCAGCGACCCGCGCATGTCGCACTGCGCAGACGTGTGCCGTCGCTGTGCAGAGAGTTGCAGGTCGATGGCTGCCTGATCGCGCGTCTCCCGGCGAGTCGCTAAGGCGAATCGAACTCCCGCAGCGTCAGGTACAGCCGCAGGTCGAACTCCAGCTGGTGGTAGTCGGGTTCGATGTGCGTGCACAGCTGGTAGAAGGCCTTGTCGTGCTCGGTTTCCTTCAGATGCGCCAGCTCGTGCACCACGATCATCTTCAGGAACTCGGCGGGCGCATCGCGGAACACGCTGGCGATGCGGATCTCGCGGCTCGCCTTGAGCTTGCCGCCGTGCACGCGCGAGATCGCCGTGTGCGTACCCAGCGCGTGCTGCACCACCTGCAGCTTGCCGTCGTAGACCACCTTGCCCAGCGGCACCGACTTGCGCAGGTGCCGGTCCTTCAGCGCCTGCACGTAGTCGTACAGCTGGCCGTCGTTGCGCACGGCATGCGGCTCGGCATAGCGCTCGGCCAGCATCGGCCCCAGCCGGCCCGCGTCGATGAGTTCGCGGACCCGCGCCTTCAGGTGTTCCGGATAGCCGGCGAGGTACTTCAGGTCATGCATCGGCAGGGGGCGGGCGGCGAAGTCGACGGGTATCATGGCCCGAACATCCACCGTCGGGACAGGCGACATGGCGAAGGCGAACCCGCTCCAGGAACAGCTGCTCAAGGCCGGCCTGGTCAAGAAGTCCAAGGTGGCCGAAGTGGCCCGCGAACAGCACAAGGCCAGGCACGCCAAGGCCGCGTCCGGGCCCAGCGAGATCCAGCTCGAAGCCGAGCGTGCCCGCGCCGAGAAGGTCGAACGCGACCGCGCGCTGGAAGCCGAGCGCAAGGCGCAGGCCCGCGCCGCCGAGCTGCGCGCCCAGGCGCGGCAGATCGTCAACGACCGCAAGGTGCCGCGCACCGGCGAGAGCGAATACCGCTTCGTCGTCGATGGCGCCATCCGCACCATTCTGATCAACGACGATCTGCGGAAGAAGCTCTCCTCCGGCGCGCTGGTCATCGCCCGCATCGACGACCGCTTCGAACTGCTGCCCCGCCCCGCCGCCGACAAGGTCCGCGAACGCGACGCCGGCATGATCGTCCTCGACCACGGCCAGGCCGCCGGCAGCGAGCCCGACGCCAGCACCTCCGAAGACGACGCGTACTACGCACAGTTCAAGGTGCCGGATGATCTGATGTGGTGAGCACGCGGCGCTGACGTTGGGCGCCGGGTCGCCGTCGCCCGGGCAAGCGCAGCGCACCCGGGATGAACGACGCAAGACCCCCGGGTGCGCTGCGCTTACCCGGGCTGCTCGCTATTCACTTGCTTGCGGATTGGGGCATTCGAAAAGCCGGATAGCGGGAGAGTTCGCAGGGCGCACATCATCCAGGACATCCCTGTCGAGCGTTGCGCGGCCATCGCTCGTCACGATCGCGCCCGCCGGAGTTCGCGCGCGAACACCCGGGGCGCGCGGCCGACGTGGCGCGTGAACGCGGTGCTGAAGGTGCTGGCCGAGGCATAGCCCACGCGTTCGGCCACCTGTTCCATGGCGATGCGCTGGCGGCTCAGCAGATCCTTGGCCAGGGCCATGCGCCAGGCCAGCAGGTACTCCATCGGCGGCAATCCCATCGCGCTCGTGAAACGCTGGAAGTAGGCCGAACGCGAGAGCGCGGCGGCTTTCGCCAGCAGTTCCACCGTCCAGGCGCGCGCCGGATCGCGATGCATTTCGCGGATCGAAGCCGCCAGCCGCGGGTCGGCCAAGCCCCGCAGCAGTCCGGCCGGCGCGTCTTCGCCGGGCGCCGCGCGCAACGCCTCGATCAGCAGCACTTCCACCAGCCGCTGCAGGATGAGGTCGCGACCGGGCAGCGACTGCTGCGTTTCCTCCCGCACCAGTCGCACCAGCATCGACAGCCGCGGGGTGTTGCGCACATGCACGAGTTTCGGCAGGAAGGTCACCAGCAGCGCGGTGTCGGGCGAATCGAAGACGAAGTAGCCGCCGAGCAGCCGCACGTCGGGTTCGACGTCGCGCGGACCGTGATGCAGGGCCTCGGTCCGCGCCGCCGCCTGCAAGGGATCGATCGGCTGCGGCTCCACCGGCTCGAAGCCGGACAGGACGAACGCGGGCGTCTCCGGCAGGAACACGAAGTCGCCCGCCTCCAGTCGCAGGGGCGCGGCACCTTCCACCGCCAGCCGGCACGCGCCGTCGGTGACCACGCAGAAGCTGGGCTGCCCGTACGCGGCATAGCGCACGCCCCAGGCGCCGGCACCGCTGATGGCCTTGGCATGCACCTCGGCCGGGCGCAGCAGGGAAATCACTTCGGTCAGGGGATCGATCACGGCAGGACTCCCGCCAATGTTTTCAGGACGCATGACGATAGAGCGTCCTGCCCCGCCTGACTACAGTGACCCCACACCAACCACGGGAGTCACCCTTGAACACAGTCCTCATCACCGGCTGTTCCTCCGGCTACGGCCTCGAAACCGCTCTGCACTTCCATCGCCTGGGCTGGAACGTGATCGCCACCATGCGCACGCCGCGCGCCGGCCTGCTGCCCGACACCGACCGCATGCGCCTCCTGGCGCTCGACGTCACCGACCCGGACAGCATCGCCCGCACGGTTCGCGACGCCGGGCCGATCGACGTGCTGGTCAACAACGCCGGCATCGGCGTGGTCGGCGCATTCGAGGCCACCGACATGCGCACCGTGCGCGATGTCTTCGACACCAACACCTTCGGCACGATGGCGATGTGCCAGGCCGTCATTCCGCAGATGCGCGAGCGGCGGTCCGGCGCGATCGTCAACGTCACGTCGAGCGTGACCCTGGCGAGCATGCCGCTCGCCGCCGCCTACACCGGCAGCAAGACCGCCGTGGAAGGCTTCTCCGGCTCGCTCGCGCACGAACTCGGTGCCTTCGGCGTGCGCGTCAAACTGGTGGAACCCGGCTACGGACCCGGCACGCGCTTCACCGAGAACGGCAGCGAACGCATGCAGGGCCTGATTCCCGAGGCGTATGGCGCGTACGCGCAGCCGATCTTCGCCGCCTTCGCGCAGCCGCAGGCGATCACCTATCCGCAGGACGTCGCGGATGCCGTGTGGCGTGCCGCGACCGATGTCTCCGACCAGCTGCATTTCCCGGCAGGCGCCGATGCGGTCGCGCTCGCGGGCCCGCGATGAGTGGCGCCGGATTGCTTATCCGGACGACTGGCTACACCGGATCATCTCCGCAGGTCCCGGGGTGCTTCGAGCGGAACGCCGTCGGCGACAGACCGGTGGCAGCCTTGAAGACCCGGTAGAAGCTGGATTCCGAGTTGAAGCCGCTTTCCATCGCGATCGCCAGGATCGACACATGGGCATACCCCGGGTCGGTCAGCTTCCGCTTGACGGACTCGATGCGGAAGTCGTTGACGTAAGTGCGGAAATTCCTGCCGGAGGCGTCCCGGATCGCTCTGGAAGCTTCGGCCGCAGGCAGGTTCAGGCGCTTCGCGACATCGTTCAGATTCAGATCCGGATCGGTGTACAACTGCTCGACCTGCATCAGCGCCTGGATCTGCCGATAGGTCTCCGCTAGGGCCGGTTCGGTCTGCGCGGGCCCGGGTGGCCCGGCCTGGGCCGGTGCGAACTGCGGCAGGTCTTTCAGCCGGAAACCGACGATGCCGACGATGTAGACCAGAGCAACATAGCAGGCCTCGACCGCCTGGCTGACGTAATGGCGGTCCCCCAGTTCCAGCACGTCATGTACGGCGAAGCTGATCAGATTGATCGCCGCTGCGACCAGCGCCAATGTCATGCAGGCTTTCAGCAGCCCCAGCAGCGCGGCGAACCGCTCCGGCACCCAATGCTCGATGCGGGCGTGATGGCGACCGATTCGCCGCCAGATCAGTCCGGCAAGCACCAGATTCAACGCGACGGTCAGCGTGTCCTCGATGTCCTTGACCAGCGGGTAATGCCACTGCCCGGCGACGGCATCCATCCGCGCAAGGTCCCCATGCCCGACACTCGCCAGGTAGACCAGCACCGAGTACGTCATGAACACCGCCCACGGCGCGAGCCATGCGAATCCGCGCCGGATCGAAGCCGCCGACGCGGCGGTGAGCGACAGCGCATACAGATGGAAGAGCGGCATGATCGCCAGATCGAAACTCAGCGGCAGGCGACGGAACAGCGGCTGCGATTCCAGGCCCACGGCGTGCGTCCACAGGCGCAGCAAGGTCAACGACAGCGCCAGTACCGCGAGCGCCAGCCAGTGCGTCCCGTTCCTGCGGCCCGCATGCAGCAACAACCCGACGCCCGTGATGCCCCCCTGGATCACCCCCAGCAACAGCAGCGTGTTCATGAGTGTCGGCATGTCCTGCTTGCCTTTGCGATGGGCGCCATGGTGAACAACTCGCAGGACATGATGCCTTTCGCCGCATGGACTCGCCGATCCGCCGATTTTATGGGTTTGCATCCGGCGTGAACACGCCTGCAGCGCCGGCCCGGCGCGCTGCCGGCGGCGAAACGGCGTCCTCCGGCTGAAAACCGACTCCCGATTCTTTTTCGAGAGCATCCGATTCGTGAGCGGGAGGCGCAGCGAGGGGGCTTTGCCCAAGCATCGCGGCTCCTCTCCCGCAAAGGCACGAACCATGTCGACCCGACCCTCCCGCTTGCGTTCCATCCCGAAGACAGCCGGCTTGGCCCTGTGCCTGGCGCTGTTGTGCGGTTGTGCGGCCGCCACCACACCGGCCGGCCTCGAAGACCTGCCCAAGGCGCCGTACTGGCATGCGCCCAGGGTGCTCGAACTGACCTCGCATGCCGAGGCGCATCGGTCCGATGCGCTGATCATCCTCAAGGACGGGCAGGTCGTTTACCGGCACGGACAGACCGCCAGGAAGATCAATACGCACTCGGTCCGCAAGAGCATCATGGCGGTGCTGTATGGCATCGCCATCGAAAGAGGCCTGCTGCATCGCGACGACACCCTCGAAACCCTGGGTTACGACGACAGGAAAGCGCCGCTGACCCCCATCGAGAAACAGGCGACGATCGCGGATCTGCTGAAATCGCGCTCCGGAATCCATATCGACGCCTCCGGCCAGAACTGGGAGCGCCCGCCGCGCCATTCGTCCGGGCCGGGCGAAGCCTTCTTCTACAACAACTGGGGGTTCAACGCGCTGGGCGACATCCTGGAGCGCAAGGCGGGCATGCCGCTGGGCGAGATCATGGTCGAATGGCTGGCCAAGCCGCTGGGCATGCGGCATTTCACCGCCGGGGATGTCGATTGGGACGGCATCAAGGGGTCGAGCGTCCGGCAGTACATCATCTACATGAGCGCCGACGACCTGGCCCGTTTCGCATGGCTGGTGGCGAACGAAGGCGATCATCGCGGCCACCGGCTGGTGTCCCGGGCCTGGATCCTGGAAATGACGACCGCGCATTCGTCGTCCGCCACCGACCCGAAGGAGCGGTTCGGCGGCGGCTTCTACGATGGCTACGGCTACCTGTGGTGGACGCGCGACAGCAACGGCCGCCGCCGGATCTGCGCCGACGGCTGGGGCGGCCAGTACATCATCATCGACCCCGACACCCGCCTGGTCCTGGTCAACCGCCGCAACACCGGCACGAACCTGCTGACCCAAGGCTGGTTTCTCTGGCGCGGCATCGAGACGGACAAGGCCTATGTCTTCCAGCTCTTCGAAGACGTCGATCGGTGGCTGCACGCGAAGGACGCCGGCACCGGCAGCGCGCCCTGAGGCCCGATCAAGTCTCCTGGCATGTCGCTCATGGAAGGCAGCGGCGAGCATCGCCCGGACAGGACATGCAGGAACGCGCCGGGCACGGGAACACCCGCGCCCGGGCACACCTCACGCGGCTTCGCCTTCGAGCGGCACCAGGCGGTCGTGGTCGTCGCATTGCAGGCCGCAGACCATCGCGGCCATGCCGCGCAGTGCGGCTTGCGGGCTGACGCCGGTGGATTCGCACAGGGCGATGAACTTCGGCGGGACTTCGACGAGCAGGACGTTGGGCTGCTTGCGCATGACGGCATTCCTCGATTCGCCCGACGCCCACCGTGGGCGCCGTTGGCGATTCCGGATCGCATCGCGCGCAGGCGCGCCAAGGTTTTCACCGCAACTCGCCTCGACCTTGACGTGCCGAGCACGGTGCGACACTGGGACGACAACGGGGCACACCTCCCGACACACTCTCCGCCAGTGCCGTAGGGCGGGTCTTGCACCCGCCATCGTCCGCGCCACGCGCCGCACAGGTGTAGCGAACGCACATCACGCCGGGAGCGCCCACCATCGCGTGCGGTACGTCGCTTCTCCATAGGCGGGTGCAAGACCCGCCCTACACGGGAGATTCACCCGCCTTACGGGTTACCGAGTTCACCACTTGCCATTCGCGGGCGGAAGGAGAACAGTCTGCAAATGCATGAAGTACTTTGGATCTTCTTCCGAAAAGATCTCTTTTCCGGCGCCCATGTAAGCACGGGCCAATTCATCGTTCGCGCAGTCCATGTTGCCAAGCTCGAATTGCGTCTGGCCAAGGCGCAGATGGATGAATGGATTGCCGATCGCGCCCGGGCAATGCATGGCATCTATCAGCGCTGCACGCGCCTGCTCATGGTGACCCGCACGAAAATTCGCATCCCCAATCGCGACGAGCAACCAAGTGCAAGCCTCCCAGTCGGTCCTCGGCTCCGGTAGTAGATCGAGCGCCTCGATGTAACGCTGCACGGCCGGGAAGTAATCCCCGGCCTCGGCCAAGCGATCCCCCTCACTGGAGAGCTGTACTACTTTCTCGTGAATTTCGTTGGACAGTGCCATGGCGGAGCTTCGCAATTCGGGGGAAACAAGCCTAGCATCCTCCTGGATTTCGCTGTGCTCTACCTATGACACCAGAGTCGGCCCGGGCACGGGAACAACCCGCGCCCGGGCACACCTCACGCGACCTCGGCCTCCAGCGGCACCAGGCGGTTGTCGGCGTCGTATTGCAGGCCGCAGACCATCGCGGCCATGCCGCGCAGGGCGGCCTGGGGGCTGACGCCGGTGGTTTCGCACAGGGCGATGAACTGCGGCGGGACTTCGACGAGCAGGACGTTGGGCTGCTTCAGCATGACGGCATTCCTTGATTCGCCCGACGCCCACCGTGGGCGCCGTTGGCGAATCCGGATCGCATCGCGCGCAGGCGCGTCAAGGTTTGCGCAGCAACTCGCCCCGACCTTGACGCGCCGAGCACGGTGCGACAGTGGGACGACAACGGGGCGCACACCCCGATACCGTCTCCGGGCCATTGCGTAGGGTGGGCATTCTGCCCACCATTACGAGGACCAAGCGACGGCGCGCATTGATCGAAGCTAATATGGCGTATCACCTCATCGCAAGAGCGGTGGGCAAGATGCCCACCCTACGGCGCTGACCGCAATCAGCTAGTCAGCTGGTGGCACCAGTGATGCTTGGCTAGGCGTTCCCATAACCTTCTGAACAAGCTCATAGCCTGAGACTTCCTCATATCGTGAGGGAATCCGCGCCTTGAGCCCATGCAGGCGACGATTCGCCGTCAAAGCTAGCGTGTTATAGGTGGTCGCCGTTACCCGGCCACGCAGCACACCGTTGAACTCACGGCCGTTCACCGTCGAGATATTCGGTGCCACCGAATGGCCGACTACAAAAGCATGAAAAAACGGAGCTCCTTCGATGCCACCGCTCGAAACGAGCTCATCCACGTATTCAGCGGCCTGATTCATCTCCGCGCGACCAATCTCTGACCGCCCTTTCTTCAATTCAATTAGCAGAACATCGCGCATCGTTACCAGATGATCCCTTGCACTGTCAAAGCTCTCCGTTCCAACAATCGAAATCGTTGCATCCGAGAGGACCACGATATCCGGCCGCTTAGCGGCATTGGAAAAAGCTTGATCTTCTTTTTTGGCCTTGAACAACCGGGTGGCAACCGTGCGCAGCGTGTTGTTGGACGCGTACTCCGAACTATCGAACTCGGGACCGAATAGCCAACGTGCCTGTGTTACAAGTGGGTGCAGCGTATGCAGCTCGTCCGCATCTGGATCACCGCTAAGTTTCTCCATGGCAGCAATGATCGACAGACGACTATCGATTTCATCAAGCACGGTGAGCGCATCCGCTACCGTCCATTGCCCGAGCAGTCGATCCAGTCCATCAATGTCATGCTCATCAAGCCGCATTAGCTTGTCGAGGAAACTTGCTCCACTGCGTGCCTTTTGAATTTTGATCACCGCCTTGACTACTTTGTTTAGGGTCTCGGGCGGAATTCCTGGCTGGTCATGAACCACAGTCTTGGTAAATTGCGCCACCTCAAGCATGGAACGTCGCGGCAGCGTCCGCAGCTCTTCTCGATTCTTGTATAGCGCATCCTCAGAGTTTTCTTCGATCAAGTTGGCTGAGAGCTTCTCAACCATTTCTTGGGCATACTCATTAACTACTTCATATAGACGATCAGTGCGCTCAGTGACCTTGAATCTCGACCAGTCGGATTCAACTTCTGGTAACCACTCGCCACCGCATTCGATCACAATGGCATAGCGTTTCGCGAAGCGAACTCGCCCGTCCAAGATGGTCATAGGCCCAATCGACCAACTTGGCAGGCCCACTAAGCGGTTGCTCACCCAAAATGCAACGCCTTGGTAGCGTGTTGATTTGGCTGTACGCGTGGTGTCCACTATATAAGCTGTGACATTGAATTCCGGCTCAACCTGAATCTTCCGCTCCTCCAGCAGGCCCTCATGCTTGGAAAGCGGAACAGACTGACCATTCACCGAAACGATGAACTGCGGATCGTGGAGGAACCGGCCTGACAGAACCGTCCTTATTCGATCCGGGTCAGGACGATGGCACTCAACTTCCACGAGCAACCGTGTGCCATGCCCCAGGCGTGCACCCGCTTCATAGCTATGAATGTAGAACGGCGATGGCTGATTTCTGGTCCCGATTACGAACGTCGAAAGAACGCCATTAGTCCAAGTTTCGACTGTGTAGTGATCGGAGAAGCACAACAGGCCATGGCGACCAATGCCATTGCGCCCGAAAGCCTTACGTATCCAATCGGCGCGATCAGCTGGGAATTGAACATTTTCTCCTTGGGTCTTCTGCCGGTTGTATCCCAAAGTCATCCAGCGCTTGCGAAACTGATCTTCGGTCATACCATGGCCATCATCTTCGACAGACAGTAGTCCACCCGTTTCAGTCGGGATGATCACATCAACCTTGGCGGCACCCGCATCCCATGTATTGGCTACCAATTCGGTGAGCGCGGCGTCAGGATCGTGGCCGATGCGGCCTAGCGTACGCAGTACGTAGTCCTCTTCAAAGAGAGCTTCGTTGGCTGCTTTGCCTTTCTTGGGCATGACGATTTCCGATGAAGATTCGATTACGAATGAATGCATGACTATGCCGTTTACCGCCTAAATTGGCAAACGTTAGTGCATATCAATCTCACCCGCTGCGACTAGTGTTAAGTAACGCCATACCAAAGAAAATTATTCGCAAGCGGTCGAAGGTGAATAGTTTCGACGCGCCGCATGTTTGCAATTCGCAACTCCTTTTCGGCGGGCTTGACCCCGCTCTGCGATGCTTACTACCTATCCACTTCTTCCTCTTCGTCGAGTCGATCAACATGTGCGTACGCAGAAAGCCCGTTGTTACGCAGCATTTCATCATATGCCTCCTGGGAAACCACTGATGTCGCACGAAAAGCCCGTATGACATCACCAAGCCGATTGCTCCCCATTACTTGATCATTTGAAGATATTCCTTCAATCAATCGAGTCACATGCTTTATGTTGAAATCCGACTTGTAACTTATTAACTCGCGAGCCCATTCATTCGCTTGCCTGAAGCTTTCTGATTGCAGATAGAGGTCAACAAAGCGATCACCTAGCGCAGGTGTTAATTCAAAGAAAATATCGTCACTCAGCTCCTTGCGACTTGCGCTTTTAATTCTTCTCTGCGCGAAATCTGACAGCGGGCCAAACGACTCCAAAGAAACCACCGCACTTATGCTACTGGATGGCGCATTCAGCACATACTGCTGGAATCGAGTCACGACATCAATCTCAAGCAGATCCCATGCATGAGGAATGCGCTGAGATAGCATGATGGCATGGTCTAACTCGCCATCTGACATGGCACGAAACATGGTCGAAATCTTTTCCTTCAACACAGCTTCGTAGATTGTGAAATGCAGCTTAAGAATTGCACCAAGCGCACTCATTAGCCGCTGCGCAACTGCACGCGGCTGCTTTTCGATTAGCTGCTTAAGAATGACAACCACAACGCTCCGTACAAGTGAGTCTTTCGGGCGGCGGAGAGGACCTCCATCCAACACCTGTATGGCATCGGTTATTGTCTTTGGGAAGTACTCGGAATTTATTGTGGACAGCACACGATTCAATGCAAATTTTCCTTGCACTGGCGGATACTGCAAAAGATGCTCAACCGCTGAAAGTATATGCAGGCGCGCAAGCTCTGCCGATGGAGAGTAGGCAGTTTCCTCTGCAATCAATGATGGATGAGCACACCGATTTCGATCCGCATAGAGCCGTTCCAGATCCATGCACTGTAACGGCGACAATAGCTCAAACTCGTCTCGCGCGAAGGAAAGAAGCTTCTTCTCGAAATCAAGTGCTGCCCTTACATCACCAGAAGAGCGAATTTGCTCGATGTGTTCACTCTTTTTTGCAGCGTTCAAATCTCCAGCGAGAGCTAACTCCCGCAGCTTCTCCATAATATCGAAGCAAACAGCAACCCATGTCGATACGATTGCCGATCGGAATGCGCCAGCGCGGTAGCTTCTGACTGCTTCTGAAATGTGTATTCTTGCTCCTTCATCCCGGCACTTAAGAATGAGCTCATCAAGATCTGTAAGTGGAGTCCCCATCTATTTCCCCATAACCCTAAGTTCCGAAGCTGGAAAATTTCCACTGCTTACTGAATACAGCTAAAGATTAAATTTGCTTTACTCGCAACGAACTTGTCTGGCAATTCTAGCCACTAAAACCCCCGGGAAGGGACAGATACCCGTCCCCCGACGGTACCCATCCCTTCCCGGCCATCCCCTCCAAGGGACATCGCGCGTGCGCGGCGTGGTGCCGCTTGCGTTCTTACAGACCCGCCACCTTCGTCAACGTGTTCGCGGTGACATGCGGGAAGGTGACGAGCTGCTGGTGCCCCGGGATCGGGAGCTGCAGGGTGATGGTCTGCGTGTACTGCAGCTGCGTGTAGTTGTCGGTGCCGTCGAAGGCTTCCAGCCAGTAGTCGAAGTCGTACTGGGCGACGTTGGCGTGCTGCTGTTCGTAGCCGATGTTGGTGACCGCGCCCTTGCCGTTGGTGCTGCTCATGCTGAGGTGCAGGAAGTTGGTGCAGGGGCGCGCATTGAGCGCGTTGACCAGCACCTGGTTGGGGTTGGCGGTGAACGCGGGTTGCGGGTTGCTGACCGGGTCGTCGACGCTGTACTGCTGCGTGTTCACGCCGCCGGGCAGCACCGAGGCGACCGGGATCTGCGGCACGCCGGAGGCCGCATTCGCGCCGGTGTAGTTGCCCAGCGCGAGGATGGAGTTGCCGTGCGGCACCGAGACCTGCTTGACGAGGTTGAAGGGCTGGGTGGGCGCGACGCTGTTCTGCACGATCTGGTTGCCCAGGCCGGGCTGGTCGCCGTTGCCGTAGGGGCCGAGCGGTTGCTGCGAATCGAGCAGCAACAGCAGCGAGCCGTTCTCGGCATGCACCAGCGCGTCCTTGTTCGGGCCTTCGGCGAAATACACGCGCTGCTCGTAGAACAGGGTGTAGG
Source organism: Lysobacter sp. (assembly GCA_019634715.1). GTDB lineage: Bacteria > Pseudomonadota > Gammaproteobacteria > Xanthomonadales > Xanthomonadaceae > Lysobacter_I. The sequence continues at coordinate 26,953 of JAHCAU010000012.1, read as the reverse complement.
ACACCTGCTGGCCCATGCCGCCGCGGTTGGGCGCGGTGCCGTGGATCGCGGTGAAGGTGAGTTCTTCGTAGTAGGTGAAGTTCTTGAGGATGTAGCCGGTGGGCGAACTGGGGTCCACCTGCGGCAGCGGCATCACGTTGTACGAATACGGCGAATCCGGGCCGCCGGCATTCGTGCCGGGCAGGTTCTGGTTGGTCCAGGTGCCGATGAGGTAGGCGAGCGGGCCGAGCGAGGCCACCGGCACCGCAGGCGATGCCTGCGCGGGATCGGCCGCGAGCGGCTTGGAGAAGTCCGGCGGCGTGTTCGGCGGGAAATACGCATTGATCTGCACGGTGACGCTGCCGATGTTGTCGGCGAGACCCTTGCCGTACTCCGCATTGATGTCGTCGTTGATGCACAGCTCCAGCTCGCCGCCGGGCGTGGTGAGGATGGCGTACGGGCCATTGCCGATGACGAACGGCGCACCGCCGGCGATGCGTCCCACCAGCACGCCCTGGTTCGCACCGGGCGCCGGATAGCCGGTGAGGTTGGTCGGGATGATGGCGCCCGGGCAACCGTTGGCGTCGTAGAGCTGGCGATTGTTGCTCGACGGGTCGGCGGTCCACAGGCCGCTCTGGTAGGCGATGGTGACTTCGATGCCGGGCGGCACCATCAGGCCGGTTTTCTGCCAGGCGTTCGCCGGCGTGGTGTTGGCCTGTACGGTGAAGCTCTGTCCCTGGACGCCCTGTGCGCCCGCGTTGCTTTTGACTGCCGTGTCCATGCGAATCTCCCTGCGTGATCGCGGATGATCCGGACCGGGATTGCGGTCCGGTGCTCGCATCGACTGTAGGCCATCGCGTCACATTCCCCGGTATCAGTTGCGGCGCAGTTCCCGCATCGTCATCGATTCAACCAAGGCCGCGCACGTTCGCCATCAATCGCGTCAATCCCAGCAGCGCATCGGTGTGCGGCGTGGGCACGTCGACGCGGCGGCCGATCTCGCTGACCGCGCCGACGAGTGCGTCGATTTCCAGGCGCCGGCCGGCGTCGGCGTCCTGCAGCATCGAGGTGCGGAACGCGCCGAGCTTGCGCGTGACGGCGTGACGCTGCTCGGGGGTCTGCTCGATCGGGCAGCCGATGCGCGCGCCGATCGCGGCGGCTTCGCGCATGACCGCGCTGACGAAGTCGCGCACCAGATCGTCGTCGAGGATGCGATCGGTGGTCGCGCCGGTGAGCGCGGAGATCGGGTTCATCGTCATGTTGCCCCAGAGCTTGTACCAGATGTCGTTCTGGATGCGCGGCGACAGCGTGACGTTGAAACCCGATTGCGTGAAGGGTTCGGCGATGCGCTGCAATATCGGCGACACGCCGCCTGCAGGTTCGCCGAGGATCAGGCCCATGCCCATGACATGACGCACGTGGCCGGGCGCATCGACCGCGCAGCTGGCATGCACGACGGAACCGATGACGCGATCGACCGGGATGCGTTTCGCGATGTCGCCACCGGGATCCACCGCATCCAGATGCAGGCCCGCGCACGGGCCGTCGAGGCGCTCGAAGAACCACCACGGCACGCCGTTCATCGCGACCAGCACGCGCGCATCCGCATCGCAGGACGCCAGCCAGGCCTCGACCACCGGCGCGACCTCGCGCAGCGACGGCCCCTTCACCGCAAGCACGATCAGGTCCTGCGCGCCGAGGGCATCGACGCGGTCGCTCGCCTGCACCGGCACGACGATGCGCGCATCGCCGCTGTCCAGCCGCAGCCCGTGTGCGCGCAGGGTCTCGCGCGTCGCACCGCGCGCATATGCGGACACCCGCACCGCATCCGCACCGAGGCGATGCCCGAGGAACCCCGCGATCCATCCACCGATAGCGCCCATGCCGACCACGCCGATCCTGATCATCCTTCGCTCCCTCTTTCGACGTGGCGAGTGTAGGCCGGCCTGCGCGCGCCGGTCATGACCATTGCGGGTGTCGGCACAACCCGATGTCATCTGTCGCGTGGCGAGAACTGTGGCCTGATGATCAGCTGTTTCCCTGGGATCAGGCCGAAAGTCGCGTTAGAGAATGCTTCGATTTGTTGCCGGATGTGCATTGCTTGTCCCGACGACCAGCTACAGGCTCACGATGGCTGGCCCTCAAACGCGTGGCCCCTTCGGCGCCTGATCATCCGGACCAGTCACCCCCGGGGCAAGCGTCGGCGAAGCGAGGCTCTGCGCATGCATCTGCTGCTGGTTGATCCGGTCCACTCGCTCACTGCTCTGCGGCAGGGGCTGCGCCACCAGGCGGGCGACATCGCCGACAGCGGTTCTTGCCCACGGGGCGTCCATGTCGACAGTATCGGTCATGCCTACCCGGGTGCCATCGGGAGTGAACCGGGCTGCGCCGATGGTCTCCAGGCCGCGGCTGCGTGCCTCCTCGACCAGACCGCCCGCCAGTTGCGCACTGATGCGATCCGGCTCGCGGCCCATCTGGCGGTCGCGCGCGTGCGCTACATCGAGCAGCGTGGCGAACATCGCGTGATTCGGATGCGCGGGGTTGTCGAGCAACAGAGCGCCGGGGCGCGGCATGTCCGCGGGATGCCGGTGGGGTGGAGGACCATCATCGCCCGGCATGTTCGGCACGCCCGGGCGATACCGCATTTCGTTGTGATCCGGGCGATCGATTTCGCGGCGCGCAGGCATGGGTACCAGCGCCAGCGTCGCCCGGTCGATGTCGCCCGTTTCCGGCACGCCATGATCGCGCTGGAAGGCCAGCACTGCCGGCTGCATGTCCAGCCGATAGACACCGTCCTGGGCCACCGGTCGGCCGTCGCGTCCGCGATAGCCTTCTTCCGCCAGAAGCGCCTGCAAATGCCGCACGCGCTCGCCCGACTCCCCGACGCGGAAGATGCCGTCGTCCTGGATCGGCAAGGGTTCGATCCCGCGGGTCCGCCGGTCGGGATCGATCGGGAGCCGACCGCTGGTGAGGTCGGCGATGTAATTCTCGTATTGCTGGTAATGGCGGGTATCCATCTCGAGATGAACGTGGATCGCCCGGGTCGCCACATTGCTCTGTGTCCCCAGCGCCTGCCCGTATTCGACCGTATCGCCGACGCGAAGCGCGATGTCGCTCATATGGCGGACCCGCGCGACGACATCGCCGCCCTCGCGATCGAGGATTTCCATCAGGCCTTGTCGATTGTCGACTCTGCCGATGTATCCGGCCGTCGGGGAGGGAACGTCCACGTCTCGCACACCCCTGCCTCCGGATGCGATACGCGAATCTTCCAGCATGAAATCCTTGACCAGCAGCACTTGGTCGGACCCGAGCGCACGATACTCGTCCGTTCTCCTGGCTTCGATCTCCTGGAGTTCGCCGCCGATCACCGCATACGACCTGCCTCTCGGGTTCTCGACGTTCACCGGCACGCCATCGACGACTTGAGCGGCGGAATTCGCCCCGGGATGATGCGTGACGAGGCTGTCGAGGTCGGTCACGGCGATATTGCCTTGCACGCCGTTACGGTTCGGTGGCCCAAGTTGGACAACGCGGTAATGCGGCAGTTCTTCCGTCGTCATCATCCTTCTCCTTTATCGGCAGCGCGTGTAGGTCCGTGCGCTCTCGCCGTCCGTCATGGTCAACCGCTCGCCGTTCTGCACGAAGATTTCGTATCGGTCCTGTATTTCCTCGGGCGCAGTATCGGAGATCCTCAGGATTTTCCAGGCATTCGGTGATTTCGATATGCGGCGCACCGATTTGATCGCATCCCGGCTTTCGTAGCCGACGATGGCGGTGGTTTCGATGCGGATCGCCGAATCGCTTTCGCCGAATACGGATACGGCGCATCGCGAATAGCCGTATTGCCAGGTGCCGAGCAGTTCCACGGGCATGGTGGGGGGGCCGCCGGCCGATGCGGTCGCGCATGCGCACAGCGACAGGCATAGCGATACGAGGAACGTCTTGTCGCGCGCTTTCATCTCAAGCCTCCATGTCCGGTCAGGCAGTACTGGCGCCGCTCTTCACTCGATGCGCGTCGCCGGCAACGCAACCGGGATGATATCGTCAATCCCTGGCGCATCGAGACAGGTGCCGGAAGCCTTGGTCAAGGCGCGCTGCTTTGGCTTCGCGAAGCATCGCCCCGGAAGATGGTTTCGGCCCGGAAGACCCATTTCACGCACGAATGCTCATCACGTCACCCTGTCGATTCGGACAGGCAAGCCTTCAAAGGCGAACGCCCCGCACTGGGCGGGGCGTTCGTTTGCGATGCCTGGCGGGATCAACGCCGCATCGAGGCGAAGAACTCGTCGTTCGACTTGGTGGTCTTCATCTTGTCGAGCAGGAATTCCATCGCGGCGATTTCGTCCATGCCGTGCAGCAGCTTGCGCAGGATCCAGATCTTCTGCAGCAGGTCCGGTTCGATCAGCAGGTCCTCGCGGCGGGTGCCGCTGAGGTTGACCGCGATCGCCGGGTACACGCGCTTCTCGGTGATGCGGCGGTCGAGGTGGATTTCGCTGTTGCCGGTGCCCTTGAACTCTTCGTAGATCACCTTGTCCATCGCGCTGCCGGTGTCGATCAGGGCAGTGGCGATGATGGTGAGCGAGCCGCCTTCCTCGACGTTGCGCGCGGCGCCGAAGAAGCGTTTCGGGCGGTGCAGGGCGTTGGCGTCGACGCCGCCGGTGAGCACCTTGCCGGAGCTGGGCACGACGTTGTTGTAGGCGCGGGCGAGACGGGTGATCGAGTCGAGCAGGATGACGACATCCTTCTTGTGCTCGACCAGGCGCTTGGCGCGTTCGATCACCATTTCCGCGACCTGCACGTGGCGGGCGGCGGGTTCGTCGAAGGTGGAGCTGACCACTTCGCCGCGCACGGTGCGCTGCATCTCGGTCACTTCTTCCGGGCGCTCGTCGACGAGCAGCACGATCAGGTGCACGTCCGGATGGTTGTAGGTGATGGCGCTGGCGATCTGCTGCATCATCATCGTCTTGCCCGCCTTCGGCGGCGAGACGATCAGCGAGCGCTGGCCCTTGCCCTGCGGGGCCATGAGGTCGAGGATGCGGCCGGTGATGTCTTCGGTCGAACCATCGCCGCGTTCCAGGCGGAAGCGCTTGCGCGGGAACAGCGGGGTGAGGTTCTCGAACAGGTTCTTGTTCTTCGACGCCTCCGGCGGTTCGCCGTTGATGGTGTCGACCACGGCCAGCGCGAAGTAGCGTTCGCCGTCCTTCGGCCAGCGGATCTTGCCGTCGATGTAGTCGCCGGTACGCAGGTTGAAGCGGCGGATCTGGCTGGGCGAGATGTAGACGTCGTCCGGGCCGGCGAGGTAGCTCGCCTCGGCCGCGCGCAGGAAGCCGTAGCCGTCGGGCAGGATTTCCAGCACGCCGTCGGCGGCGACGCCGTCGCCATGGCGGGTGAGCACCTTGAGCAGGGCGAAGATCACGTCCTGCTTGCGCGCGCGGGCCACGCCTTCCTGGATGTTGAGCTGCTCGGCGATGTCGAGCAGGCGCGGCGCGGGCATGCGCTTGAGGTCGCCCAGGGAATACTGCGGGAAGCCTTCCGGCACGGCCGGCTGCGGGCGCGGCTGGAACTGCTGTTGCTGCTGCGCGTAGTCGCCGCCCTCGCCTTCGCCTTCGCCCTGCTGGTCGCGGTTGCGGAAGCGGTCGCGGCGGTTGCGGAAGCGGTCGCGGCGGTTGAAACGATTGGTGTCCCCGCCCTGCTGGCCGCGCGGGCCATCGTTGCGGCCTTCGCCACCCTCGTTCTGGCCACCCGACGCCGCTGCCTGCGGAGCGTTCTGCTGCGGGGCGTTCTGGGAAGCGTGCTGCTGCGGGGCGCCGGCATCGGACTGCGGCGCGGGCGCCGGGGGCGGCGCGGAGAATTCGGGGGCCGGGGCGGCCGGTGCAGGCGCAGCGGCTGGCGCGGGTGCCGGCGCGGCTGCGGGTGGATCGACCGGCCTGGGTGCCTCGGGCAGCGGGATGCTGGTCTGGACGGCGGCGGTCTTGGTCGCGCGCGGCTTGCGCACGCGCTTCTCGGCGGTTTCGCCGGATTCGGGGGTCTTGTCGGACAAGCGGAAGTCCTCGCGTCTGCGAGCGCCCGCGGTGCGCGGACGATGTCAGGAGTGGGTGGTCGGAATCGAGAGAGAAGGCGCCACGGGCGCGTCAGTTCGCCAGAAGCTAGCACCGGACAGGCCCGGCGGCAAGCGGCGCGGGCGGCGGCATTCATCCGCCGCGGCGGCGGCGGAGCGCGGCGATGCGGGGCGCGCCCGCATCGCCGGGGTGGCGCGGATCAGAGCGCCTTGTCGATCAGCTGGGCCAGCTGCGGCTTGCCGACGGCGCCGATCTGGGTGCCGTGGACCTGGCCGTCCTTGAAGGTCAGCAGCATCGGGATGCTGCGGGCGTTGAAGCGGCGGCCGAGGTTGGGATGGGCCTCGATGTCCACCTTCACGACCTTGGCGCGGCCGTCGTATTCGTCGGCGAGCTGGTCCAGGAACGGGCCGATCATCTTGCACGGACCGCACCAGGGCGCCCAGAAGTCGACGAGGACCGGTACGTCGGACTCCAGCACGTGGGCATCGAAATCGGCGTCGGTGGCATGGATGATCTTGTCGCTCACGAAGTGTCTCCGGGGGTTGCGGGCGGACGCCGGGCGTCCTGGGAGGGGGGAGTGGCGGAGGGCGGGGCCGGCCCGGTCGCGGGCGGAAAGGCCTCGGGCTGCTACACTGCGGACTCGCATCGCCGGCTTCAAGGGGCACGCCCCGGGCCGAGCGCCACGTCCGAGTCAATGCGCAGAGGCCGGCAGTCTGCTGCCCCGCGCCTCCGCACGCAAGCACGCAGCAGGCATCCTGCCGCCGCGTCATCCCGCCTCCAACGCCAGAAGCATGAGCGACAAGCCCCTTACCGACATCACCTTTTCCTCCTTCGAGCTGCACCCGGCCCTGCTGGGCGGGCTCGAAGCCGCCGGCTTCACCCGCTGCACCCCGATCCAGGCGCTGACCCTGCCGGTCACCCTGCCCGGCGGCGACGTCGCCGGACAGGCCCAGACCGGCACCGGCAAGACCCTGGCGTTCCTGGTGACGGTGGTGAACCGCCTGCTCAGCCGCCCGGCCCTGGCCGAACGCAAGCCCGAGGACCCGCGCGCCCTGATCCTGGCGCCGACCCGCGAGCTGGCGATCCAGATCCACAAGGACGCGGTCAAGTTCTGCTCGGACCTGGGGCTGAAGTTCGCCCTGGTCTACGGCGGCGTGGACTACGACAAGCAGCGCGCCCTGCTGCAGGCCGGCGCCGACGTGATCATCGCCACGCCGGGCCGGCTGATCGACTACGTCAAGCAGCACAAGGTGGTCAGCCTGCACGCCTGCGAGGTCTGCGTGCTGGACGAAGCCGACCGCATGTTCGACCTCGGCTTCATCAAGGACATCCGCTTCCTGCTGCGGCGCATGCCCGAGCGCACCACGCGCCAGACCCTGCTGTTCAGCGCCACCCTCAGCCACCGCGTGCTGGAGCTGGCCTACGAGCACATGAACGAGCCCGAGAAGATCGTGGTCGAGGCGGAGTTCATCACTGCGGCCAAGGTGCGGCAGAAGATCTATTACCCCGCCGACGACGAGAAGATCCCGCTGCTGCTGGGCCTGCTTTCGCGCAGCGAGGGCGCGCGGACCATGGTGTTCGTGAACACCAAGGCCTTCGTCGAGCGCGTGGCCCGTGCGCTGGAACGCGCCGGCTACCGGGTCGGCGTGCTCAGCGGCGACGTGCCGCAGAAGAAGCGCGAATCGCTGCTCAAGAAGTTCCAGGCCGGCCAGCTCGAACTGCTGGTCGCCACCGACGTGGCCGCGCGCGGCCTGCACATCGACGGCGTCAGCCACGTCTACAACTACGACCTGCCGTTCGATGCCGAGGACTACGTGCACCGCATCGGCCGCACCGCCCGCCTGGGCGCGGAGGGCGACGCGATCAGCTTCGCCTGCGAGCGCTACGCGATGAGCCTGCCAGACATCGAGGCCTACATCGAGCAGAAGATCCCGTCCGAGCCGGTGACCCGCGAACTGCTGACCGCCCTGCCGCGCCCCGAGCGCGAACGCCCGGCCGTGGCCGAAGGCGAGGACGGCGAGAGCGACGACAGCATCAGCACGATCTTCCGCGAGGCGCGCGAAGCCCGCGCGGCCGACGATGCCAAGCGCGGCGGTGGCCGCAGCGGTGGCGGCAGCGGTCGTGGCGGCCCCGGTGGTCGCAGCGGCGGTCGTGGCGAACGCTCGAGCGGCCCGCGCCGCGAAGGCAGCACGGGCGAGCGTCGCGAGCGCAGCCCGCGTCCACCGCGCGATCCTGCCCAGGCACCCGCGCAGACCCCGGCATCGGCGCCCGACGCCGCGCCCGCCGTGCATGCCTCCGGCATTCCCGGCGCGGAAGGCGAACGCGGCCCGCGCAAGCGTCGTCGCCGTCGCGGCGGCAAGCGCATCGACGGTGCCGAAGGCGCCACGCAGGGCGCGCCCGGCCAGAACGCCGTGACCCAGGCCGTGCGCGCGCTGGAAACACCCGCGCCGGTCGCGGTCAAGCCGACCACCGAAGGCAAGCCGTCGCTGATCTCGCGCATCGGCAACAAGCTGAAGTCGCTGGTGACGCGGGCGCCGAGTTCGCGGCACTGAAGCGAGTCCCGCTGCGGGTACGGACGACGTCCGGCCCGCAGCGGGCGTGCATCGCCGCGATCAGAGCGCGCGGCTGAGGAATACCGTCCAGGTGTTCGTCGAGGTTTCCTGCAGGTGCAACATGTCCAGGTCGCCATCGCTGTCGATGTCGATGGCCTGGAACTGGTTGCCGTGACTCAGCGGTGGCGGCCAGCCCGCGCCGAACAATCCGCCCGCGTAGCCCCACGGGGTGAACACGCCACCGCCACCGGGTTCGAAGTGGCCACGGCGCCCGCTGCCACCGGCGCTGCACCAGATGGTGATGCGCCAGTTCGCCGGCGACCCGCCAAAGAACGGGAAGGCGATGAAGCGGGCGTTGCCGTAGCCACTGGAACCGGCCGGGCAGGCGAGGGTCGCGATGTTGATCGGCGGATCGTACTGCACCGCGTGGGCGGCCGGTGCGATCAGGCCGAGCGCGAGAAGAGCGGCGAACATCTTGCGGGTCGTGCTGCGATCCATGTTTCTTCTCCTTAAGAAAGTATGGAAGCCCGCCGTTGCGGCGGACTGGTCGCGATCGCCTCGATCCGGTTGCGCGGGCGGTACGTACGTGCCCACCGGCGACCGCGCTGGCACGTTAGCGCAGGCACCGACTGCGGAAACGTGACGGCCGCTCGCGGAACGCACGGCCCTCCCGACGACATCGGACCGTCTCCCTCGGGGATCCGGCCTGCGGATCCGCATGCTCTTCCACCCCACGGGACAGCGTCCCGGGCAAGGCATGACGCCTGCGATCCCGTGGTCGCAGGCCGTGATCCTCTTCCACTCCAGAATTCGCTGAAGGACATGTTGCGGCCGTACCGGAAGGACCGGTGCGGCCACGACGCCCGATGCCGAACCCGGCATCGGGACCGGCCCGGAGGACTCCCCCCTCGCCCCGGCCGGATCCGTCCGCGGTCGTTCGACGCCTCCGCGGACCCGAGGGTTCCGACAGCACCATGGAGTGACGATGTTCCAGAAATCCCTGTTCGCCGCCGCGCTCGCGCTCGGCGCCCTGGCCTCCGGCCAGGCCGAAGCCTACTCGCCCTACACCTGCACGCTGCAGGCCGTCAGCCCCAGCGGCACCAACCCGGTGCACGTCGGCCAGCAGTTCGGCTTCACCGTGAAGGTGTCGTTCGTGGACTTCGGTCCGCCGCCCCCGCCGAGCATCAAGCCGTTCGCCGTGGTCTTCCACGGCACCAGGAACGGCGTGCCGGACACCGGCAGCGGCCAGCACCTGATGAATGCACCGAGCAACTACCCCGAAACCGTGATGACCTACAACCCGGGTGGAATCGCCGGCAACTACCTGCGCTATGCCCTGATCTACCGGGACGGCCAGTTCGTCTGCAGCACCAACACCGTCAGCCTCGGGCTGCTGTAAGCGGACCGCGCCTCGGGCCTCGTGCCGGCCATGCCGGCCGATGCCCGGGGACGCGCGCAGGCCGCGCACAGGCATGGACGCACACGCACCGGGGCCCTGCCCCGGTGCGACTTCCGCATGGGGGCATGACCGCATGCGATGACAGGCGATGACCGGAACCGCTTCGATGGGCGCGGCATTCACGCACGGCCGCAGCGCCGGGCGCCTGCCCGACCTACAATCGGCGCCTCCCCCTTCCGATCCGGTCCGACCTGCGCATGACCGTCCTCCGCTTCGACAACGTCAGCAAGCAGTACCCAGGCGGGCAGCAGGCGCTGACCGACATGAGCTTCGCGGTGAACCGCGGCGAGATGCTGTTCGTGACCGGACACTCCGGCGCCGGCAAGAGCACGCTGCTCAAGCTCATCCACCTGGCCGAGCGGCCGACCCGCGGCGCGGTGCTGTTCGGCGAGCGCAACCTGCGCAACGTGTCCGGACGCGGCGTGGCCATGCACCGGCGCGAGGTCGGCGTGGTCTACCAGGATCACCGCCTGCTCACCGATCGCAGCGTCGCCGAGAACGTGGGCCTGCCGCTGGTGCTGCGCGGCCTGCGCCGCGACGAAATCCGCAAGCGCGTGCGCAGCGTGCTGGACCGGGTGAGCCTGGGCACGCGCGCCGAGGCTCTGCCGACCCAGCTGTCGGCCGGCGAGCAGCAGCGCGTGGGCATCGCCCGCGCCCTGATCGGCGAACCGTCCCTGCTGGTGGCGGACGAACCCACCGGCAACCTCGATCCCACCCTGTCGGCCGAGATCATGGCGCTGTTCGCCGGCCTGCCCGAGCGCGGCACCAGCGTGCTCGTCGCCAGCCACGACCTGGGGCTGGTCAAGCGCATGAAGAAACGCGTGCTGGTGCTGGACCACGGCCGCCTCGTCGACGACATCTCGCCGGAGGAACTGGCCGATGGCTAAGCCGAACGCCAAACCGGGCGCAGTTGCAGGCGCCACCGCCGCACGTCCCCGCTCGGCCATCGCGGCCTGGTTCGACCACCACCTGCAGAGTCTCGTCGCCAGCCTCGGGCGCATGCTGCACAAGCCGTGGGCGACCCTGCTGACCGTCGGCGTGATGGCGGTGGCGCTGGCCCTGCCGCTGGGGCTGTGGCTGGTGCTGGAGAACGTGGCCCGCCTCGGCGGCACCGTGGAACAGTCGCGCGAGGTCACGGTGTTCCTGAAGCAGGACATCGACCCGGCACGGGCCGACGGCATCGCGACCACGCTGCGCGCGCGCGCCGACGTGGCCTCGGTCGCGCTGCGCACGCCCGAGCAGGGCCTGGCCAGCCTGCGCGAGGCCGGCACCGGCCTGTACGCCGACGCCATCGCCGCCGTCGGCGAGAACCCGCTGCCGCACGTGCTGGTGGTGCGTCCGCGCGGCGACGAACGCACCCTGGCGCAGGCGCTGCAGGCCCTGCCGGAGACCGATTTCGTGCAGCACGACGCGATCTGGCGCGATCGCCTGGACCGCTGGCTGGGCTTCGGCACCCGCGTGGCCTGGGTGCTGGCCGCCCTGCTCGGCCTCGGCGCGCTGCTGGTGGTGGGCAACACCGTGCGCCTCGACATCCAGTCGCGGCGCGAGGAGATCGCGGTGCTGCAATCGCTGGGGGCCACCGACGGCTTCATCCGCCGGCCCTTCCTCTATCTCGGCGCCGCCTACGGCCTGGCCGCCGGCATGCTGGCGCTCGCCCTGCTCGCAGGCGCGGAACTGGCGCTGCGCGAACCGCTGCGCGCGCTGGCCGAGAGCTACGGCAGCCGTTTCGCGCTGCACGCCGTCGCCCCGCTGCAGGCGGGACTTGTGCTGGTCGTCGCAGGCGCGCTGGGATGGCTCGGCGCTGGCGTGGTCACCGGGCATTTTCTGCGTCAAACTAGGGTCTGAAGCGCTCGCGCGCGTTCCCCATCGGTTTCACGCCCCATGCCCAAGGCTCCCCGCGACGTCCGTCACATCACCACCGACACCCCACGGGTGCTGGTGGTCGACGGCTCGAAAGTGGTGCGCAAGCTGATCGGCGACCTGCTCAAGGCCGATCTGCCCGGGGTCGACGTGACCGGTTGCGCCGGTCAGGCGGAAGCCGAAGCGGCGCTGGCCGGCGAACCTTTCGATCTGGTGACCACCTCGCTGTCGCTGCCCGACGGCGACGGCATGCAGCTGGCCCGCCAGGTCCGCGCCAGCGCCGGCCAGCGCTACGTGCCGGTGATCGTGGTCTCCGGCGATGCCCAGAACCACCTCGAATCGCGCCGGTTCACCGAAGACGTCACCGACTATTTCGACAAGGCCAACGGCTATCCGGCGCTGGCGGCCTTCCTGCGCGGCTACATCCAGCCCCGGGCCATCCCCGACGCCCGCGTGCTCTACGTCGAGGACAGCGTGACCGTGGCGATGGCCACCCGGCGCATGCTGCAGGCCCACGACATCACCGTGATGCACATGAGCCGCGGCGACGACGCCCTGGCCTATCTGCGCGAGCAGGCCGGCATGGACGACATCGGCGCCGACCTGGTGCTGACCGACGTGACCCTGGACGGCGAGGTCAGCGGCCTGGACCTGCTGCGCGTGATCCGCAACGAGCTGGGCTACGGCAAGCGCCGCCTGCCGGTGCTGGTGATGACCGGCGACGGCAACCGCGACAAGCAGTCGAACCTGCTGCGCGAGGGCGCCAACGACCTGGTGCTCAAGCCGATCGAGGAGCGCATGCTGATCACCAAGACCTTCTTCCAGCTGCGCATGGCACAGTTGCCGGAACGCTCGGCGGCGGGCTGACCCCCCCTTTCGCGTCTGCGGCCACCATACGCGCAGGCATGTGCGCCGAATCGCGCGACAATGGCCGACCTCGAACCGCTACGCACCTGACGTCATGGCCGACGACGACCGCATCAAACTCGATCCTTCCTGGAAGAGCCGCATCGGCGACTACCTGCAGCGCGAGGACATGGCCGCGCTCGGCACCTTCCTGCGCCAGCGCAAGGCGCAGGGCGTGCGCATCTATCCGCCCGGCGCGCAGATCTTCGCCGCGTTCAACGCCACGCCCTTCGATGCGGTGAAGGTGGTGATCCTCGGCCAGGACCCGTACCACGGCGCCGGCCAGGCGCACGGGCTGTGCTTCTCGGTGCGTCCGGGCGTGATCGTGCCGCCGTCGCTGGACAACATCTTCAAGGAAATCGAGCGCGACCTCGGCATCCGCCGCCCCGACCATGGCTGCCTCACGCCCTGGGCCGAACGCGGCGTGCTGCTGCTCAATGCCGTGCTGACCGTCGAGGACGGTCGCGCCGGCGCGCACCAGGGCAAGGGCTGGGAAGGCTTCACCGACCACGTGGTCGACGTGCTCAATCGCGAATGCGAGGGACTGGTATTCCTGCTCTGGGGCAGCTACGCGCAGGCCAAGGGCAAGGTCATCGACCCGCAGCGCCACCGCGTGCTGAAGGCGCCGCACCCCTCGCCGCTGTCGGCGCATCGCGGCTTCCTCGGCTGCGGGCATTTCTCCTCGACCAACGAATACCTGCAGCGTCGCGGCAAGGCGCCGATCGACTGGTCGCTGCCCGCGCGCTCGGAACTGGTCGAGACCGCCTGAAGATCCTGGTTTTTGTAGGAGGGCCTTCAGGCCCGAGTTTTTCGTTGGGCGACGATTCGCCAAAAGCAGGAGCTCGGGCCTGAAGGCCCTCCTACGAACAGCAAAGACGTTGAGGCTGCGGACAGCGGAGCTGCGCTCCGCTCTACAAGAGCCAAGCTCCGCGCTACGACGGCGTGACCGTCACAGGCGGATGCGCACGCCCATCCGCCGCATCGCGACGACGATGCACCCCCATGTCGCGACGAAGGCCAGCGCGAACAGCAGCGACGGCAGGCGCGGATCGGTGTCGGGCGGCATCGGCGCGACGAACGCCGTGCGATACAGCCATTCGCCCCAGCCCAGAGCCGCCGAAGCATAGACCGCGACCGCAGACCCGGCATACGCGGCGATCGCATTGATGCCGAAGGCGTGGCCGATCGGCGGCCAGCGCTTCAGGTCGAACAGGCGATGGCAGGCGAAGGTCGCGAGCATCGCCCAGCCCGCGGTCCACAGCACGTAACTCGGCGACCACAGCGACTTGTTCATCGGCTGCCACTGCGCGCACAGCCAGCCCAGCGGCAGCAGCACGACCGCGGCGACCAGCAGCCATCGCGCGCGGCCCGCACGCAGCCACCCGCCCGCGAACAGGCCCAGCAACGTGGTCGCGACCGCCGGCACGGTGCTCAGCAGGCCTTCGGGATCGTGCCCGCGTCCGCTCGCGGCATCGTACTGGTAGACCATCGGCCCGAGCAGCGCGGTGTCGACGCGGCTCACGGGATTGTCGAACGGTGCCATGCCGCCCCAGGCCAGCAATGCCGCGTAGCCCGCGAGCAGCGCGATGCACAGTGCCCACTGCGCGCGTGGACGCAGGTGGATCGCGCACAGCGCCACGATCGCGAAGCACAGGCCGATGCGCTGCAGTACGCCCCAGGGCCGGAAAGCTTCGCGATCCAGCCACCACCACGCCAGCAGATGCAGGGCGAGCCCGAGCGCGACGATGCGCGCCGCCCGCCACAGCGCCGCGTGCGTCAATGCGACACGATCGTCGCCGGCCTCGACGCGCGGCACGAGGCCAAGCGCGATCGACACGCCGACCACGAACAGGAACATCGGAAAGATCAGGTCGGTCGGCGTGCAGCCATGCCACTGCGCGTGCAGCAGCGGCGGATAGACGTGCGACCAGTCGCCGGGGTTGTTCACCAGCAGCATCGCCGCGACGGTCAGGCCGCGCAGCGCGTCGATCGACACGAATCGCGGCGCTGCGCTCATGTCATCCGGAATGACGGATCGATGCGCCGTCGATCCACGTTTCGACGACCTGCAGCCCGTCGTCGAGCAGCACCAGATCCGCGCGATGGCCCGGCGCGATGCGCCCGCGAACATCGCCGAGGCCGATCCAGTCGGCCGCATACGTCGACGCCATGCGCGCCGCTTCTTCCAGCGTCACACCCAGCCAGGCCACCGTGTTGCGCACCGCGCTGGCCATGTCGAGCGCGGAACCGGCAAGCGCGCCTGCGGCGTTGCGCAATACGCCGTCATGCACGGTGATGGTTTCGCCGTAGAGCGTGTAGGAAGGGTCGTCGGCGCCGACCGGCGGCATCGCGTCGGTGACCAGCACCAGCCTGCCGCGCGGCTTCGCCGCGAGCGCGACACGCAGCGACGCAGGATGCACGTGATGGCCGTCGACGATGATCCCGCACCAGCTGTCGCGATCCTCCAGCGCAGCACCGACCACGCCCGGCTCGCGGCCCTGCAGCGACGTCATCGCGTTGTACAGATGGGTGAAGCCGCGAATGCCGGCATCGAGACCGGCGCGCGTCTGTTCGTAGGTGGCGGCGGTATGCCCGGCGCAGAGCACGACACCGCGCGTGGCGAACGCGCGCAGCGTCGCATCGGGCACGCATTCCGGCGCGAGCGTGAGCAGGGTGACACCGTTGTCGAGCGAGGCTGCGAGCGCGATCTCGTCCTCGTCCGGCACGCGGAACTTGCCGGCGTCGTGCGTGCCCTTGCGCGCGGCGGCGAGATACGGACCTTCGAGATGGATGCCGAGGATGCCCGGCACGCCTTGCGCGATCGCTTCGCGAACCGCAGCGATGGCGTCACGCATCACCGCGACGTCGTCGCTGATCAGCGTCGGCAGCAGGCCGGTGGTGCCGAAGCGGCGATGCGCCTCGGCGATGCGTCGCAATGTGTCGACCGTCGGCGCGTTGTTGAACAGCACGCCGCCGCCGCCGTTGACCTGCACGTCGATGAACCCGGGAAGCAATGTCCGTCCGCCGAGGTCGCGCAGCGTGCAATCCCGTGGCAAGGCGGTTTCGTCGCAGATCGTCACGATGCGGCCGCCCTCGATCACCACCGCGAACCCCTCGCGCAGGGACTCGCCGACCAGCACGCGGGCATTGACCAGTGCGATGCGGCTCATGCGGGCAGGCTCACACCGTCTCCGTCACCTTGTTCAGGTGCGGCGGCACGTCGGGATTGAAGCCGCGACGCAGGGCCAGCGCGTTGATCGCGCGATAGAAGCTCTGCACGGTCAGCAGCGGCGCGCAGGCCGGATGCGAATCCGCCAGCGGCAGGCGCACGCCCGGCGCGGCATCCTGCGACGAGGCCACCCATACCTGCGCACCGCGTTCGCGGAACTCGCGCGCCATCGCCAGCGTGCCGGCGCCGGTCTCGTCCGGCTGCGCGAAGCACAGCACCGGGAATCCCGGCCCGACCAGGGCCATCGGTCCATGCTTCACTTCGGCCGAACTGTAGGCCTCGGCATGCAGGCCGCAGGTTTCCTTGAACTTCAGCGCCGCTTCCTGCGCCGCGCCGAGGCCGAGACCGCGACCGAGCACGAACAGGTTGCGCGCATCGACCAGGCCATCGGTCAGCGGCGACCAGTCGGCGCGCCATGCCTCGCCCAGCGCATCAGGCAATGCCGCGAGCGCATCGTGCAGCGCACCGTCGCCGCGCCAGTGCGCGACCAGTTGCAGCACCGCCGACAGCGAGGCGAGATAGCTCTTGGTCGCGGCCACGCTGCGCTCGGGGCCGGCGCACAGCGGCAGCGTGACGTCGGCCAACTGCGCCAGCGGCGAATCCTCGGCGTTGACCAGCGCGACCACGCGCGCACCGGCCTCGCGCGCGGCCTCGGCGTTGCGCAGCAGGTCGGGACTCTTGCCCGATTGCGAGATCGCCACGAACAGCGCGCCGCGCAGGTTCGGTCGCGCCGCATACACCGAATGCACCGACGGCGACAGCGAGGCGGTGACCACGCCGAGCTGGGTCTCGAACAGGTACTTCGCGTAGGTCGCTGCGTGGTCGGAACTGCCGCGCGCGCAGGTCGCGATGAAGGCCGGCGGCGATGCGCGCAGCTCGGCGGCGAGCGCGGCCACCGCGTCGGCGTTGCGCCTGAACTGCGCGGCGACCACGTCGGCCGCCTGCGCGGCCTCGCCGTGCATCAGGGTGGAGTCGGGGGCGGGGGCGGCGATCGATGGGGCGATGGAGCCGTCGATGGGTGCGTTCACGTGGCGTGTTGTCGTGTGGGGAAGAAGGGCGTCAACCGCCGCCAGTGCCGTCGTCGCGCTCGGGCGTGCGGTCGACGGTGCGTTCCGGCGGGCGTTCGACCTGGCGCTCCTGCGCGCGCTCGCGGCGCATCGGTGCGGTCGAGCCACGCACCACCAACTGCGGCGCGAAGCCCTGGTTGTGCATGGCGATGGGGTGTTCGTCGTAGGCGTCCTGGCGGATGCCGGCGATCAGCAGGCGCGCGGCCTGTCGCGCGATGTCCTCGGTCGCCTGCTTCGCGGTGGTCAGCGGCGGCCACGACTGGCGCGAGAACGGGCTGTCCTCGAAACCGGCGATCGACAGGTCGTAGGGCACGTTCATGCCGGCGGAGGTCGCTGCGGCGAGCACGCCGGCCGCAATCTCATCATTCGAACCGAAGATCGCGGTCGGCGGTTCGCGCAGCGCGAGCAGGCGGCGCGCGCCGCGGAAACCGTCGTCGAAGGTGTAGTCGCCGGGAATGACCAGGTGCTTGTCGAGGGTGATGCCGTAGTCCTGCAGCGCCTGCTCGTAGCCTGCGAAGCGTTCGGTACTGGATTTGTGCGCGAGCCCGCCCCAGAGGAAGCCGATGCGGGTGTGGCCGAGCTGGATCAGGTGCTCGGTGATCTCGTACGCGGCATCGCGGTCGTCGACGTAGACGCAGGGATGGCCATCGTCGGGGTCTTCGGTGGCGGCGATGATCCGCACCAGCGACACGTCGCGCGCCACCAGCGCCTGCACCAGCTCGTCGTTCTCCGACATCGGCGCGGTCAGCACCAGGCCGGCCAGGCGCGAGCGCTTCACGAACTCGATCAGCTCCTCGGCCAGCAGCGGCGAGGTCGCATCGCAGGGATGGATCTGCAGGCCGAAGCCGGTTTCGCGGCAGGCGGCGAGCACGCCGCTCTGCACGCCGATGATGTGGTAAGCATTCGGGTTGTCGTAGACCAGCCCGATCACGAACGGCGTGCCGCTGCGCAGGTTGCGCGCGGTGACGTCGGGCTCGTAGCCGAGCTCGGAGATCGCATGCAGCACCCGTGCGCGGGTGCCCTGCATCACCGAGGTTTCGTTGTTGATCACGCGCGATACGGTCTTCAACGAGACCTGGGCGCGCTCGGCGACGTCTTTGATGGTGGGTCTGCGCATGCTGCTGTTCTTCGCTGGCGTTGTTTCAGCCGTACATTCGGATGGGCATGTCAGCCGTTGCCGCCGGCTGGCCGTTCGATCGCCGTGGCCGATGCAGGCGCCACGCCGGCCGCTTCGCGGGCGACCGGTGCCTCGGCGCGCTGGCTGCGCCACGCGAAGTACAGAATGTACACGTAGCACGGCACCATCAGCAGCAGGAACACCCACTGGAAGTCGTAGTGCTGCTTCAGTTCGGCGAACAGGCGCGGGATGATCGCGCCGCCGACGATGCCCATGATCAGGATCGCCGAGCCGAGCTCGGTGAAGCGGCCGAGGCCGCGGATCGCCAGCGGGAAGATCGCCGGCCACATCATCGCGTTGGCGAAGCCCAGCGCCGCGACCAGCGCCACCGAGAGGTATCCCGTGGTGAGGAAGGCGCCGACGGTGAAGACGATGCCGAGCACCGCGGACACGAACAGGTAGCGTTCCTGCGAGATGACGCGCGGGATGATGATCAGGCCGACCACGTAGCCGACCAGCATCGCGCCCAGCGTGAACGAGGTGAAGAACTTGGTGTGGTCCAGCGGCAGGTCGAAGCCGCGACCGTAGGTGCCGATGGCATCGCCGGCCATCACCTCGGCGCCGACGTAGGCGAAGATGCACAGCGCGCCCAGCCACAGCTGCGGGAATTGCCAGAGACTGCGGCGATCGCCGTCGTCCGCACCGCGACCGGCATTGACTTCGGCCGCCTTGATTTCCGGCAGCGGCGAGAACAGCACGCCCACCGCCAGCAGTGCGAGCAGGCCGGCCATGGCCAGGTAGGGCGCGTGGATCTTCGCGGCGAAGTCGTTGAGCAGTCGTTCGCGCGTCGCCGGATCGGCGGCCTCGACCTGCACCGACAGGTCGCCGATGCCCTGCATCACCAGCGCGCCGATCGCCAGCGGCGCCAGGATGCCGGCGACCTTGTTGCAGATGCCCATCACTGCGATGCGCTGCGCCGCGCTTTCGATCGGGCCGAGGATGCTGATGTAGGGATTCACCGCCGTCTGCAGCAGGGCCAGACCCGCGCCGATGACGAACAGGCCGCCGAGCGCGCCCGGATACCAGCGCTGGGTGGTGAATTCGCCGAACACCGCCGCGCCCACCGCCATGACGAACAGGCCGACGGCGATGCCCTTCTTCATGCCGGTCAGCTTGAGGATCCACGACGAGGGGATCGCCAGGAAGAAGTAGGACAGGAAGAACACGGTGAGGATCAGGAAGGCGTTGACCTCGTCGAGGTCGAAGGCCAGCTGGGCGAAGGTGATCAGCGGCCCGTTGAGCCAGGTCACGAAGCCGAAGATGAAGAACAGCGCGCCGATGATGGCGATCGACGTGGTATGGCGGACTGCGGTCATGTCGTGCGGACTCCGTGAGGCGGGTCGTCGTGGCGCATCCGGCGATCGCCGGACAGCGGCGGAACAGGGCAGAGGCCAGGCGGCAGCCGGTAATCGAGACAGGGCCGGGCCTGCAGACGAAAACAACGTTGTCACAACTTCGGCGCAAAAACCACTCCCCGGTGCGAATCGCTCGGAAAATACGCAGGCGAATGGCGCCCGCGCTTTGTGTGCACTGCAACATCGGCTTGTTTCATGGCGTCCGGGGAAGTGCTTGTTTGATGACAAATCTGCAATCAATTCCTTCCCGGCATGGAGATTGAACTCACCTGCGCGCTTATTCGCTGCATGCGTGAGCGTCGCCAGGTCGATTTGTTGACAACGTTGTCAAGAGATGGCCACACTCCATCGGACCGACCTCCCCACGGTCGCCCCCCTCGACAAAGGACCTGCTGTGGCCAACCCCAAGCCGACGACGGTGCTTCCTCTGAACGCGACCACCCGTCCGTTCATTGCCGCCGATGTCGGAGGCACCCACGTGCGCATCGGCCTGATCCGTCCCGCCGGCGCGGGCGCCCCGGTGACCGTGCAGCACTACCGCAAGTACGCCTGCGCCGATCACCCCTCGCCGGCCGAGATCTTCGAGGACTTCCTTACCCATCTGGACGATGGCGTGCAGGTCGACGAGGCGGTGATCGCCAGCGCCGGCTACCTGCTCGAAGACGGTTCCCTGATCGCGGCCAACCTGCCCTGGCCGCTGGTGCCCGGCGCGCTGCGCGAACGCCTGGGTTTCCGCGAGCTGCGCGTGGTGAACGATTTCGAAGCGGTGGCGCACGCCATCGCCGAAGTCGATCCGCGCGGCGCGGTGCTGCTCAGCGGGCCGGCCGATGCCCACGTCGCCGGGCCGATCCTCGTGCTCGGCCCCGGCACCGGCCTGGGCGCCGCGCTGTCGGTGCAGAGCGAAGGCCGCAGCCTCGTGCTGCCCACCGAAGCCGGACAGGCCGCGCTCACCCCCGGCAACGCGCTGGAAATGGCGCTGCTGGCCGAACTGATGAAGCAGCGCAGCCACGTGCCGGTGGAATCGGCGCTGTCGGGTCCGGGCCTGATGAACCTGCACGCCGCGCTGTGCGCGATCCGCGGCGAAGCGCAGCGCTACGCGCACCCCGGCGAGATCACCCGCGCCGCGCTCGCGGGCGAGGATGCGCTGGCGCGCGAAACCCTCGACATCTTCTGCGGCCTGCTCGGCAGCGTCGTCGGCGACATGGCGCTGCTGTACGGCGCCAACGGCGGCGTCTATCTCGCCGGCGGCATCCTGCCGCAGATCAGCGATTTCCTGCTTCATTCCAGCTTCGTCGCGCGGTTCCTCGACAAGGGGCCGATGCGCGCAGCGCTGGAACGCATTCCCGTGCGGCTGGTCGAGCACGGTCAACTGGGCGTGATCGGCGCTGCGAACTGGTACCTCCACCAGCGCGAGGCGCGGCGGATCGAGTCCGGATAGCGCGTCCGGACGCATGTCCGGACCACAGGATCGCCAGCTCGGGGACAGGACGTCCGCACCATGCAGCAAGGTCACGCAGGAAGTTCACGCAACAACGCTTCGCAATCGTCAACACAGCCCGGCAGCGTCGCTGCGGCAAGCGCGCTCCGACATTCCAATGATGAGGGGAGTACACACATGAAGTTGCAGAAAACCGCGCTCTCGATCGCCATCCTGGCGGGCCTGGGCTTCGCCGGGCAGACCTTCGCGCAGGACAGCGCGTCGGCGGGCAACAAGGAGGCGGACGATCTGGATACCGTCGTCGTCGTCGGCATCCGCGGCGCGATCGAGAAGTCGCTCGAAAGCAAGCGCGAAGCGAAGAACCGCATCGAGGTCGTCTCCGCCGAGGACATCGGCAAGATGCCCGACCACAACGTGGCCGACTCGCTGCAGCGCGTCGCCGGCGTGAACATCAGCGCGGCCAGCGCCAACGAGGGCGCGTTCGACGAGAACGACCGCGTCAGCATGCGCGGCACCAGCCCGAGCTTCACCCAGACCCTGATCGACGGCCACAACATCGGCTCCGGCGACTGGTTCGTGCTCAACCAGAGCGGCACCGTCGGCCGCAGCGTCAGCTACTCGCTGCTGCCCTCCGAACTGGTGCAGAAGGTCGAAGTGATCAAGTCGTCGGAAGCGCGCCTCGTCGAAGGCGGCGCGGTCGGCAACGTCAACATCGTCACCCGTCGCCCGCTGAACTTCGGCGAAGGCTTCACCTCGCACATCTCGCTGGGCGCGGTGCACGCCAACCTGCCGGGCAAGACCGACCCGCAGCTCTCGGCCCTCGCCAACTGGACGAACGACGCGCGCAGCTTCGGTTTCATGGTCCAGGCCTTCAGCGAAGAGCGCCACCTGCGTCGCGATGGCCAGGAACTGCTGGGCTACGAGCAGATCCAGCGATTCGAAACCGACGGCGTCACCCCGACAGCACTCAGCATTTCGAACCCCGATCTCGTGGGTGTGTATTACCCGACCCTGATCGGCTCTGCATTGTTCGAGCAGGAGCGCAAGCGCACCGGCGGCCTGGTTTCGGCCGAATTCAAGCCCACCGACGATTTCAGCTTCTCGCTCACCGGCTTCGTCTCTCGCATGAAGGCGGACAACTACAACCGCAACTACATGCTGTGGGGCAGCAAGATCCTCAATCGCGGTCAGCGCATCGACGCCACAACCAATCCGCAGGCGCCTGCGCCAGGCTACGTGATCCGCAACAACACGCTGGTCAGCGCCAACTTCAGCGGCCAGGCTGGCCGACAGTACGGCATCTACGACCAGATCTCGCGTCCGGGCGCCGAGTCGAGTTCGAACTTCATCAGCGGCGACTTCAAGTGGAACGCCAGCGAGAACTTCACGCTCAGCGGCCAGCTCGGCACTTCGACCGGCCACGGCAAGACCCCGACCCAGGACGTCGCCGAGTGGGACGTAGGCCTGGGCAGCGGCGCCGGTTGGCGTCTCAACGGCGTCGGCGCGGCCGACTGGAACCTCGGCAACACCAACACCGGCGCGCCGGGCACCCCCGGCACCGACATCAACCTCGACTGGATCTTCGGCTTCCAGGATATCGACGTGGTCGACAAGGAGCGCTGGTTTAAGCTCGACGGCGAGACTTTCATCAGCGACAGCGTCTTCACTTCGCTGCAGTATGGCCTGCGCGAATCCCGCCACGAGCGCAGCCTCGCCAACGTCGTCGCACAAGGCCCGAGCTTCAGCACCACGCCCGGTCCGTTCGATCCCAGCACCTGGCCGCAGGGCTACCGCAACTACCCGGGCAACTTCGCGTCGGGCCTCGGCGGCAACTTCCCGCGCAACATCTGGTATTACACGCCGGAACAGCTCGCTCAGTTCAACCGTCTGACCAACCGCGATCCGGTGTCGCGTCGTTTCTTCCCGGCAGAGTACGGTCTCGATGAACGCAGCACCGCCGGCTATTTCCAGGCCAACTTCGAAGGCGAGAAGTGGGCCGGCAACTTCGGCGTGCGCTATGTGCGTACCGTCATGGAAGCCGCGAACTGGGTGAATACCGATGCCACCGACCCGCGCGCCGTCACCACATCGGCCTTCGGCCCGTTCCGCCAGGACGTCGTGAGCAACACCTACAAGGACTGGCTGCCGAGCCTGAACCTGCGCTATTCGATCGACGACAACAAACTGCTGCGCTTCGCGGTATCGCGCACCCTGACCCGGCCGGATTACTCGGCGATCGCGGGCGCGGTCTCGCTCAGCCCGCCGGCGGTCGCCGGCGGCGTCGGCACCGGCAGCGGCGGCAACCCCGAGCTCGAACCGATCCTGTCGACCAACTTCGACGCAACCTTCGAGTGGTACTACGGCGAGCGCGCGCTGCTGTCGGTCAGCGGCTTCCTGATGGACATCGACAACTACGTCACCCTGGGCAACGAGCGCCGCAGCTACCTGACCATCGATGCGAACAACCCGAACGGCGCCATGGTCCAGTACGACCTGAGCATCCCGGTGAACTCGCAGGCAAAGGTCCGCGGCTTCGAAGTGGCCTGGGAACAGCCGTTCGGCGACCATTTCGGCGTGTTCGCGAACTACACCTTCGCCAAGGGCGATACCGACGATGGCAACGACATGCTCGGCACCTCGCGCAACACCTACAACCTGGGTGGCTACTTCGAGAACGAGCATTTCAACGCCCGCCTGAACTACACCTACCGCTCCGAGTTCTTCAGCGGCCTGGATCGCGCCTCGGCGTTCTATCAGGACGAGATCGACAACGTGTCCGCGTCGTTCGGCTACAAGATCAACGACAACTACTCGATCGCCCTCGACGCGCTGAACCTGAACAACCCGAAGACCGCCTACTACGCCGAGAACCGCGACCGTCCGCGTTCGATCTACCAGAACGGCCGCCAGTACTACCTGACCTTCCGCATGAAGTTCTGATGTTCCACCACGGGCCCGGCCATGCGCCGGGCCCGGCGCCATCTCTCTCCTCCTCCGGGTGCTGGAACGATCCCCCTTCGGGCCTGGTGACACCGGGCCCGCTTTTTTTCGGGCGTACCGCAACCCGCATGAATTACAGTCGAGTCCGGAACGACATGTCCGGCCTCCCGCAACATCCTCCATCCGCACAGACAGGTATCCATGGCCACGTCCCGCGCATACGCCGCCCTGCTCCTGCTTCCCCTGTCGCTGTTCGCCAGTGGAACCTTCGGGGCCGGCGCACACGCCGCTTCGCCGACATTGATCCCGACGCCGATCTCGCAGCAATCCGATCGCGGGCAGCTGCGCTTCGATGCGCGCACGCAACTCCATGCAGGCAGTGAAGCAGCGGAACGTGCTTCCACCCTGTTCTCGGATCTTGTGCAGCGCAGCCATGGCTTCAGGCCCGGAATCCGCGCAGGTCGAGCGACGACCGGCGTCGCCTTCGAGATCGATCCGGATTTCCGCGGCGACAGCGACGAGGCCTATGCCATCGACATCGATGCGAAGCGCGCCGTGGTACGCGCCCGCACCGCACAGGGCCTGCAGCACGGCGCGGTGACGCTGTGGCAGCTGGCGACCGATGCGAACGGCCCGCGCAAGACGCTGCCGGCCGTGCACATCGAGGACGCGCCGCGCTTCGGCTGGCGCGGGGCGATGCTGGATTCGGCGCGGCATTTCCAGAGCGTCGACGAGATCAAACGCCTGATCGACGCGATGGTGGTGCACAAGCTCAACGTCTTCCATTGGCATCTCACCGACGACCAGGGCTGGCGCATCGAGATCAAGCGCTATCCGAAGCTCACCGAGGTCGGCGGTTGCCGCCAGCCGTCCGGCGATGCCGGCACCGATGCCGACGGCCAGCCGGTGCGCTACTGCGGCTGGTACACGCAGGCGCAGATCCGCGAAGTGGTGCAGTACGCCGCCGAACGCCACATCCAGATCGTGCCGGAAATCGACATCCCCGGTCACGCCACCGCGATCATCGCCGCCTATCCCGAACTCGGCACCACCACCGAACCGCTGAAGCCGGTGGCCGAGTGGGGCGTGTTCGTGAACCTGCTGAACACCGAGGAATCGACGATGGTGTTCATGGAGCATGTGCTCGAGGAAGTGGTGTCGCTGTTCCCGGGACGCTACGTCCACATCGGCGGCGACGAGGCGGTGAAGGACCAGTGGATCGCCTCGCCGCGCGTCCAGGCGCAGATGAAGGCGCTGGGCCTGAAGACCGAGATGCAGATGCAGAGCCGCATGGTCGCGCGCTTCGAGGCGTTCCTCGCGGCGCGCGGCAAGCGCCTGATCGGCTGGGACGAGATCCTCGAGGGCGAGTTGCCGCCCAGCGCGACGGTGATGTCGTGGCGCGGCATCGAAGGCGGGCTGCAGGCAGCGGGCAAGGGCCACGACGTGGTGATGTCGCCGGTGTCGCACCTCTATCTCGACTACCTGCAGACCGAGTCGCCGAACGAGCCGCCGGGGCGCCCGACCACGGTCACGCTGCGCAAGCTCTACGATTTCGACCCGGTGCCCGATGCGCTGGCCGCCGATCGGCGCCACCATATTCTCGGCGTGCAGGCGAATGCCTGGACCGAGCACATGCGCACCTTCGACCGCGTCCAGCATGCGTTCTTCCCGCGGATGGCCGCGCTGGCCGAGGTTGGCTGGTCCGCGCCGGATGCCCGCAGCTACGACGATTTCCTCACGCGCCTGCCCGCGCAGCTGCAGCGCTACCGCATGCTCGGCATCGCGCATGCGCGCACGCCGTTCGAGGTGCGCTTCGATGCGGCTTCGACCGGCGATGGCCGCGCATCGGTCGCCTTGTCGAACGCCACGGGCTATCCGGAGATCCGCTACACCACCGACGGCAGCGAGCCGACGCCCGCATCGCCGCGCTACGAGGCGCCGCTGTCGCTGGCGCAGAGCGCGTCGCTGCGCGCGGCGGTGTTCGTCGACGGCAAGCCGCTGCAGTCCGCCGATCGTTTCGCGATCACCCCGTCGTCGCTGCTCGAGCGTACCGACGAGGCCCTGAAGATGTGCACCGGCGCGCTGATGCTGCGCCTGGAGGACGACACCACCGTCGACGGCGAGCGCGCGATCTTCAACGTCGACATCTTCAATCCGTGCTGGGAGTGGACGCAGGCACCGCTGGCCGACACGCGCGCGGTCGCGTTGCGCGTCGGCCGCATTCCCTACTACTTCCAGCTCGCGCACGACGAACAGCATCGCAAGTTCAAGCCTGCGACCAGCGCACATGGCGAAGCCGTGCTCAGGGCAGGTTGCGATGGTCCCGTGCTCGCGACCACGCCGCTGCCGGCCGCACCCGGGAAGAACGGTTTCCTCGAGCTGACCCTGCCCTTGCCCGCGCAGGTCGGATCGAAGGATCTCTGCATCTATTTCACCGGCGACACCCGACCCGCGATGTGGGTACTGGATCGCGTCCGACTGCTGCCGCACTGACATGAGTCCACTCGCCGTTCCCACCCCCGCGACCCTGCTGACGATCTTCGGTGCGACCGGCGACCTGGCGCAGCGGATGCTGCTGCCCTCGCTGTACGGCCTGCATCGCGACGGCCTGCTGCATCCTTCGCTGCGCATCCTCGGCACCGCGCGGTCTGCGCTCGACGATGCCGGCTTTCGCGATCTCGTCGACGCTGCGCTGCGCCGCTTCGTGCCTGGAGCATTCCTCGACGAGGCCGCCATCGCAGCGTTGCTCGATCGCGTGCACTACCAGCCCGCCTCGCTCGACGACGCCGAGTCCATGGCCGCGCTGGGTTCGCGCGTGTCTGCACTGCGCAGCGGCGACGTGCTCTACCACCTCTCCACCTCGCCTTCGTTCTATGTCCGCGCCTGCGCTGCGCTCGCTGCGCACGGTCTGGCCGGTCCGGGCACCCGC
>JAHCAU010000011.1 GCA_019634715.1 Lysobacter sp. | reverse complement strand
CGCGTCTCGCGGGCTTTTTCATTGGGCTAGAATGATCGCTTCACGACGGGCCTATAGCTCAACGGTTAGAGCAGGGGACTCATAATCCCTTGGTTCCAGGTTCGAATCCTGGTGGGCCCACCACTTCGTCGCATCAAACGGCTCTCGCCGGCATTGCGAAACCCCCTTATTTTGCAGGGTTTCCGCGAATTTCTCTTGGACTTGGTACGGGCGCTACATCGCGCGTTTTGGCGAATTCTTCGCCAAATTCTCTCTCTCCTTCTCTGTCGCCTTGGACTTCCCGAAAGTCGAGTCCAAGCGATCATTTTTCGATTCCCTTGCAGATCAACGATTTACGCTTGGACTCGGGAGAGCGGTTTTTTGCGATGATTGCCTATCCGGCAGGATGCCAACGACTCGCTGCCGCACGTCATTCGGTCTCAAGGTCAGGGCATGAGTAGAGCAGCAGGCTATGTCGTTCGTCTTTCTCACGACAGGCAGCGGGTCTTCGACAATTTCCCCGAGCACGGTGAATTTGCCGAGGCCGTCCCCGAGTTCGAACATAGTCGGAATGTTCCGCTGGTCTGCTTCGTGGTCTCGGAAGGCGACCAAATCACTCATATCTGCCTAGGTTCGAGGGGGCGAACTGCGGGGACGTCTCTCCGGCGCCTCAATATGAAGGGCTTCCATGAGATTGGCCGTGCCATCCCGGTTGCCCACATTGCGGGACAAATTCCATCGGCGAGCAGGAAGCGGGTGACCGAAACTCTTCGAGCCGGGGGTTTGCTTTCGCCCAAGGCGTTCGAGGCGTTGGTGATTGCCGTCAGCCAACTGTCGCCGGATACGGCTCCCATCCTGACCAAGTACCGAAAAGAACGGTTGGAAAGAATCGCCAGCCTGCCGGACCCCGTCCGGTACGCATTGGCCCAGCAGAAGGAAGCCCTACTGACCGCGATGGCGATCGCCGGGATCGACAGAGCAGAAATTCAAGGATGGGACTTCCAGAAGGACACCGAACCGGTGTCCTTTCTGTCCGGCCTCACTGATGTCCGGATGCGCGAGGACCAGGTGATCGTCAACGATCTTTCTGTCCTGCCCGGACATGAACAGATCGCGTCGGCGATCCACGGCTCGACGGTCTTCGAGAATCGTCAAAGCCGGCTCACGGTCGTCCTTGCGAATCGTTTGCCGCTGGAGGAGCAAACCGGGGCCGACTTGATCTATTTCAACGAGACGTTCCAGTGCTTCTTGCTGGTGCAGTACAAGATGATGGAGAAGGAAGGTGACGAGCATGTGTTCCGCTTCCCCAATGACCAGCTGACGGAAGAGATCGCTCGCATGGATACCCTGCTTTCCGAGATCTCGAAGATCCCGGACGACGACCAAGCCGACGGATATCGCTTCAGTCACAATCCGTTCTTCCTGAAAATCTGCCCCCGCATCGTGTTCGATCCAGACAACATCGGGCTTTCGATGGGGATGTACCTTCCTCTGGACTACTGGAAACGGCTATCCATGCACTCCACGCTTGTAGGGCCGCGCGGTGGAACACGGCTGTCTTACCGGAACGTTCGGAGATATTTCGACAACACCGAATTCGTCACGATCGCCTCGGGCGGCTGGGTCGGAACGAACATCCAGCAGTCCGCGAAGCTGGTGGAGGTGATCCGCACGACGATCCAGTCGGGCCGCGCTGCGGTCATTGCGATCAATCAGGAACTCGATGATCGGCACCGTCGCCAGGATCAGGGGTGAGCCCCAACCGGCCAACAATGAAGTTGAAGGATTGATGAGAGCCTTGGCACAGCTTCTCAGCTTGCTCAAGGCTGAGGCCGATTGTGATGCTGAGCGGCGTACCGGATAGACGCATAGGCCATGCTGCTGGGGTGGAATCATCATGCCTTAGCCGGCATCGCGATACTGTCGGGGAATACCGCTGCTTGGGGTAGGACTTTCTCTACGGGATCGGAGAAGCCTGGCGTGTGAGCCGCTTTCGATGCATTGCGGACGTGAGTGTTAAACAGCGGCCTTTGAGGGCCACGTCCAATGGTGCTCTTTTACTATGGACACCGATCGCCAAGACCTGCTTTGATGTCTTGAATTTGGTCGTCATTGGCAACGTGTCATGGGATTTTTCGAACTGAAGCCTGCTGATGTTTCTGCGTTGGACGCTGGCGACCTGCGTGAATTGGTCGCCCGTCTGAGCGAGGCGGAAATGATCCTGTCTGGACGTCGGTCGATGTGCGTTACATGGGGCGGGGCGCAGGAGGCGCCCGACGGTGGGTTGGATGTGCGTATCGGGGATAGCGGGCTTTCGCCTAGCAAAGGCTTTGTGCCTCGTGGGAGCTGCGGTTTCCAAGTCAAAAAACACACTATGGCCGGAATCGCATGCAGGGACGAAATGCTGCAGGACGGAGCCTTGAGGCCGGTCATCATGGAACTGGCCGATCAGAACGGCGCTTACATCATCGTCAGCGGCAAGGACGATTGTTCGGACAGCATGCTGGCGAGTCGGTTACGGGGAATGGCAGAGGCGGTTGCACAGTTGCCCAACAAGTCTAATTTGCATCTGGACTTCTATGGCCGGGATCGACTGGCAACCTGGCTTCGGCGGCATCCGAGCGTAGCGCTGTGGGTTCGCGCACGGCTGGGCCGGCCCTTGTCCGGATGGAAGCCGTTTGGCCGGTGGGCGGCAAGCCCTCCGGGGCAGGACGACGCATTCCTGGCCGACGACCACCCATGCGTGATCGACGCAAATTCGAGGGCGAAGGATCCGATGTCAGTGTCCGAGGGCATCAAGCTGGCCCGTGATCGGCTTCGTCGCCGCGGTAACGCCATGCGTATCACTGGCCTGTCCGGAGTCGGCAAAACGCGATTTGCGCAGGCGTTGTTCGAGGCAGACGTTGGCGAAGAGGCATTGTCCCCGGCCAGTGCTATCTATGCCGACCTGGGCGAGGACTTGGCACCCACGGCTTCCGAACTGGTCTCGTATCTCATCGCCAACGACCACGCAGTCCATTTGGTGCTCGACAACTGCCCGCCTGACGTGCATCGGCAGTTGCAAAAGCAGGTATCGGAGAGCTGCGCCAGGCTGAGCCTGCTGACCATCGAGTACGACATCTCCGATGATCGCCCTGAAGAGACCGATGTGATCCACCTCGAGCCATGCAGCGAGAAAACGGTCTCCACGTTGATACAAAAACGCCTTCCGGATCTGGGGCAATTGAACGCGGACAAGATCGCAGAGTTCTCCGGTGGAAATGCGCGCATCGCGATAGCGCTGGCAAGTCGAGTAGAAGCGGACGAGACGCTCACGAACTTTTCGGACGAAGAGTTGTTCCAGCGCCTGTTCAGCCAGAGGAAGGGTGCTTCCGATCAGCTTTTGGCAAGCGCTGAAGCACTTTCGCTTGTCTATTCATTCAATGTATCCATATCCGAGTTCAATGATGAGCTGAGCGTCCTGAGCGTAATCGCGGGTCTTGATCGTCGTATGCTGCATCGGGGGCAGGCCGAGTTGCTGCGTCGCCAACTGGCGCAGCAACGCGGCGAGTGGCGGGCGGTTTTGCCGCACGCACTGGCCAATCGTCTGGCGAAACGGGCGTTGGAAAATATTTCTCCCGCCGAGATCAATGCCGAGATCCTGAAACCGGAAAATGGCCGGTTGTTCCGCTCTTGCGCTCATCGGTTGGGATACCTGCACGACTTCGGACCCGCGTTTCGCTTGGCGAACAGTTGGGTGGCGCCTGGTGGGCCACTGCATGACATTAGTTCCTGCAGAGAAGAAAGCCTATCGGTATTGCAGTACATCGCGCCGATCTTCCCGGAGACCGTGCTGCAACTGATAGAGGACGCAGCTATCACCTGTGAATTCGCGTCCCGTGAGAATCCAAATTTGAGCTTGTTCGTGAAGTTGTTGAGCCAGCTTGCGTACGACGATGACAAGTTCGATCGTGCCGTGGCGGTCATGTTGAAGTTTGCCGAGGGTGAGAAGTCGGATGAGAACAGCAACAGTACCGTTAGCCAGCTGCGACAGCTGTTCTCGTTACACCTGTCCGGCACCCAGGCGCCACCGGCAAGGAGGCGAGGCTTTGTCGGGAAACTACTTGAGTCCGGCAACCCGAGACACCGTGAAATCGCAGGTCAGATCTTCCATGCCGCGTTCGAGGCGAGGTATTGGACATCGTTCTCAAGATTCGACTTCGGCGCACGGCGGCGAAGTTCCGGCTGGCGTCCTCGCACGCGAGAGGAGGAGCTCGATTGGTATGTCGGGTTCTTGGACCTGCTGCGACCGATGTTCGCGTCCGACGAGCCGACCTTGCGCGAATGGGCTCGCTCCTTGATGGCCTGGCATTTTCGTGGCCTGTGGACATTCGCGGGATGCTTCGATGCTCTCGAGGAAATCGTCCGCAGCCATGCTGCCGGTGGCGGTTGGCCGAAGATGTGGACGGCCATAAAGCAGACGATCAGCTTCGATAGCGACCCGGCTCACCCCGAACTGCAGGCCCGACTGGAGGCACTAGAGCGTTTTTCATCACCGTCTGACCCTTATTCGGAGATCGAGGCATATGTGCTGGCGAGTACATGGGATCACGTTGAGAGCAGAGGCGAGCTCGACACCGTAGGGATCGAGGCAATCGAAGCGAAGATCGCCTCGTTGGGTGAGGTGGCCGCGTCCGTGCCAAGCTATTTGGAACGACTGGGCCAGAGGCTATGGGAAGGCGAGTTCGACGCACTTTATCCCTTTGGCAGCGGGATCGCGCGGGGGAGTGTCAACCAAATGGACACTTTCGAGAATCTATTGCACTTGGTGCAAAGACACGCGCCTGCGATTCTCAACCCATTAGTTCTCCGAGGTTATATCAACGCCGTTTACGCTACGGATCCTGGCTTGTCCAGGGTGATGCTGGAATGCGTCCTGGACCATCCCTTGCTGAGGCTGCACTTTATTTACCTGCTTGGCGCCAGCAAGGTGGCGCCATGGGGCGTCAAGAAGCTGCTTGAACTTGCGCGAGGTGGTGAGTTCGAGCCTTGGCGCTTCCGCCAACTCGCTTATGGCTGTATGCACGAATCGATTCCGGACAGCGACTTGGCGGAACTATGCTCTGCTTTGAACAGGCAGGTGTATGGTGTTTACACCACGCTTGACATACTGGAAAAGCGGTTTCATGTCCGGAAGGACAGCGACTATGTGCCGAGCGAAGAGCTACTTGCGGTCGGTCGCGAGGCCATTCGCAACCTGCTGTCCAGCGAGTGTGATCAGCCGGATCTGCGCCGCATACGTGGGATGATGGAGCGCGTCGCTCGTCAGTGTCTGCTTGCATCCGCCCCGGAGCAGGAAATCAGAGAAATCGTGAAGTCGCTTTGTGACGGAGTGGAGGCTTTCCGTTTCTACAGCTTCGATCTCGATGTCATTACCAGAACGCTAACCAAGAATTTTCCCGAGATCGTCCTCGATGAGGTGTTCACCGGTGGTGACAGAGAGCGCCGAGTGATACACCAGCTTTTCAAGGACTGCCTGGGCCGAAGTTCATCTTCTCTCAATAGCGCCCCGGCAAATCGTCTTGTCGCATGGTGCCGAGGTGATCAGGATCGAATTGTGCGCGTAGCCACTGCAGTTTCCGCATATTCGCCTGCCGAAGCGGATCATTCTTCGATGGAACATCCAAAACGTGTCGTGCTCAGCCAAAACATCAAGGCTTTGCTAGATGCTGCGCTGGATAAGCACGCTATTGTCGATGCGATGCTGTCGGGGATCCCGCCCACCAGTTGGTCCGGCTCACGGGCCGACATCATGGAGATTCGGGCCAAGGCGTTCGCTGAATTGCTTGAGCATGCGTTGCCCGAAGTGAGGGATCTCGCAGCCAGGAAGCTCGAGCGTGTCGAGCAGGTCGTGCGACAGGAGCGGGAACGCGAGGCGGCGGAACACAATCAGCGTGAGCAACGCTTCGAGTAAGCATAGGAGGGCTATGTATAGGTATCAATCAACTTCTCATCCATGAAGGCCCGTGTCGTTTCTGCGGACTAGTTTGGCACTTTCCACAAGTCACTTCTGGCCAGGAGCAGTCTCGACATCGCGCTGCGGCAATCATCTAACAAACAAAATGTCCAACGCCCCTGATTGGGGCGCCCGTAGTCTTAATCCACATGCGCGATTCGAGCTGGACCATCTGCAAGACCATCGATTGGTCATGGGTTGTGGAGATGACCGATCGGTTGGCGTATCGGAACCTAAGCGAAACCTAGAATTGCCAGCACTGCGCCCACAGCAGTCGCGATCGAAGGCGCCATACCAGCGACGGCCTTCGCTGCCTCGACAAGTCCGTTTTTGCTTATCTGCAACTTCGCATTGTCGGGCGCGGGTGCGGTGGCTTCGTCGATGACTTCTTTGGTCAAGGCCGCAACCTTACCTCGCTCGGCGACTGGCAATGCGTCCGCTAGCTTGCCGCTCGCTGCCAACAGTTGCTCCAGTGCAGCTTTCAAATCCGGGGATGAGATATTGTTTACGACATTCTGTGCGCCATTAATTGTGGCGTTATAGTTGACGTTGCCGTATACGTTTCCGCCGATATTCAGTTCTGTATTCACGACTCCCGCCTTCTCGATATTGAGATGAACTGTGGTGTTGCTTCTTCCGATGGAACGGATTATCTTTTCCGCGCGCGCCAGACTCTGCCTCCGATCATTAAGCAGCTCACGTACAGCCGCCGCTTCATCGCCAGTGAGCGCGTCGTAGGCAACCAACGCGTCCCGAAAGACTTGCTGATCGTTGCCGAGCCACCTGTCGCGGTTCATCACCTTGTGCGCATGCACCAGATAACGTTCGAAGGCGGTGTTGACCGCTCCCAGAGAATCGGCCTTGCGCAGGACCTGCTTGAGCACTTCCAGCTCGGCATGTAGGCACAGCAAGTTCGTGCGCAGGTGATTGCGGGCGCCACGTCCGAGTGCAGCGCCAGATTCGAGCCAGAGCAGCAGACATTCGTCGGGCTTGTGTCGGCGCAACAGGTCCACGTGCAGCTGGAGCGGTGCTCCTTTGATCGTTCCCATTCCTCCGAGTGGCTGGGTGATGTCCATATATTCCGACGGATCGGTATCGGCGAATTTGTAACGCCCGCGCGTTTCCATGTATAGCAAGGGCCTGCCCGATAGGAGGGTGCCGGGGCTGGCATGTGGTTGGCGCCGCGATGTGCTTGCTCGTGCGATGCGCTGGATGATGGCCTTGCGTTGCTTCAATAACGGCGACGGTGGATGGACGAGGGCATCAGTGGGCAACGCAGGCAACTGCACCTGCAGATCCAGGGCATCCTCCACGAGCGCGCGGAACACGGCCTGCGTCTGTGGGAATGTCAGGCTGAGTTGCACACCCAGTTGCACATGCCAGAGCGCCCCACCATCGCTGTAGATGCGGCGGAAGACACGTTCGATGCTGAACGACTTACCGGACGCGGCCGCCGTGCGCGGGAAGTGCGTGCTCGGTTGGCCTGCGGCAAATGTGGCCTTAAAGACCGAACGCGCTTCGACGAACCACGCGGCGTTCGCCCATTGGTCGACGCGTCCCTCTGCCTCGCTGCGCCGTAGGCGTACTCCCCCAATGCCACGCAGGAAGCCGCGTCGTTGCGGATCGGGCGGGAATTGCCACCCCGGTCCCACGACGTTTGCTGTCTCAGTCTGGAATGACCGGAGGTCAGCAATCGGAAGTTGCAGCACGAGCATCATGCCGGCAGCCTCGTAGTGAAAAATGCCCCCGTCTGGACGAGCAGGCACGGGGGCCGATAGTTTTGCTCTTCGTGCGACAGCCGCGCACGCTAGCGCAGCCAGTTTCCGCGTGCGCGAGTCGTTGTCAAGCATGAGACGACGAGAGGGCCAATTTGATACTGGTATCAGGCTGCTTATGGCCCTGCTCATCATGTGCGTCTGCCATCACCCCTGCTTGACGATGCGTTGCCCTGTCGGAAACGCCCTTAAATAATTTTTTCGGCCGGAACCTGTCGTTTGCCATATTTCGTTGCAGGCGAGATGGAGAAGCCCTCAAAAAATGGCATCAGATGTTGCGAAATAACCTGTCCGAGGGATTGCGACGCTAGGGCTTGACGCGAGCCTGATTCAGGCATAGCCTCGTATTGGGCCGTCACGTCGGCCTGCCCGTCCACACTGGCGAAGTCGTATCGACATCGTGGCATTACTCGCGGTTTCCGAAACCTTGCCGCGTGGGTCGTGTGTGGACGCACAGCCAATTGCGGCATTGCATTTGGAAACTAACAACATGTTGAAGATATTTACCGCCCACGAGGTGGAAGTCATGCGTCGCGACGCAAAGAAGCGTGCGCGCGCGAATGGTGTAACTCTTGCCGAGGCGCTCGATCAGGTTGCCGTGGAGCAGGGATACCGAAACTGGTCCTTGCTGCAGAAGAACGGTACCACTCCCCTCGACGAGCTACCGTTTTGGTTCTTCCGGCGTACGCCGGAAGAGATCGCCCAGTCGATGCGTGTGGTGCCCGAACCAGCCTCCAGATTCGAGCACCGTGCACGATCTGAGATAGCGCGTGACAGTGTGCAAGCATTGGATAAGAGGTTCGCTAGCTCCGCCAATGCAGTCGACTTCGCGATCGCCTATGTCGAGGGGATTCTCGCGCAACCGCGCTTTCGGTTGAGCCCCAAGTCGATCGCATACTGGGAAATGCGCCTCTGGTTGCCGTACGGTGCCAACCGGGTTGAAGGCGACACACATATCCTCGTCAATCGTTACTACAAACCGGTAGGTTCGACATCGAGTGAGCGTGTCGACTATGCGGCGTATCCGAATCTCGGCCTGCGACTGCGTGGCGATGATTGGCGAGCGTTTTCACATCGGACAGCCGAGCAGCCTTTTTTGTTCAATGACGGGTGCCTGCCATGGCGCACCAGGGAGAATGCCGAGGCGTATCTCGGTCGCCTGAAGGAACTGCGGCGGCGTATTTGATCTTCCAGCGAACTTCGGCGGCCGGGAACCATCCTGGCCGCATAAAGTCTGTAATAGTCGTCCAACCCTAGGAGCAGATGTTGGCACGACTTAGATCGTCGAACTCAATAGCGACCTACGCGCCCTGCGTGAGCCAGCAGGGGACTTTATGGCGGTGAATGTGTTGGTTTGCATCCTTTGTGCGCTCATAGAGGGTGTTGCCAAAATCATATAATTCAGGCTTCCCAGATTGGATATCGAGTATGGAAGCTCGAAAGCGCAAGGGCCCTCGTCCGAAGATGCAGCCGCCGGAACGACAGGCTCTGCGGGAGTTGATTGCCGAACATCCGTTGTCTACGGTCGGCGAACTGGTGAAATTGCTCCATGCATGCACCGGCACCTTGGTGTCCAAGCCGACGTTGACCAAAGCGATCAAAGCGGAGGGGATTGCCCGGATCAAACCCTTGGCTGGGTCCGGATATGCAGCGCCGATGCAGAGCGATCTGCCGCGCTACGGCTATAGCGAGCGGCATCGGGACGATGGTGATCCCATTCGATACGCCACATCGTTGACCCAGACGGAATGGGAGATGGTTGCGGATATCTTTGATGATGCCGGCGAGCGCGGCAGACCCGCAGTCCATTCGCGTCGAACGATCGTGGACGCTTGCTTCTACGTCGTACGTACAGGCTGCTCCTGGCGACTGATGCCCAAGACATTCCCACCTTGGAATGCGGTCTACAAGCTGTTCCGTCGATGGAGCCGGCAAGGTCGCTTCGAGAGGATGCACGATCGACTCCGCCAGCGCTGGCGGGAACGTGCGGAACGGAATGATTTTCCGTCCACTGCGATTCTGGATTCGCAGTCCACACGAACTTCGCCGCAAGGCGGCGAGAAGAGCTTCGATGCCGGGAAACGGGTCAAAGGACGCAAGCGCAATCTGGTAGTCGATACGCTGGGCTTGGTACTGGCGGTCGTCGTGACGGCCGCGAGCGTGCAAGACCGTGACGGTGCTTATCCTGCGATGGCGCAGGCTTGCGCAAAGTATCCGACGATCCGCCGGGTGTTCGTAGACAGTGCTTATGCCGGAACGTGTGCAGAACGACTTGAAGCCAGTCACGAAATCGCCGTACACGTGGTGCGCCACCCAGCAAATCGGAATATTGGTCGTTGGCATGCAGAGCAGTTGCCTTTGTTCGACATGCCGACCAGGACGTATGCAACGCAGCCAAAGCGCTGGATCGTAGAACGGAGCCATGCTTGGCTTGAGCGTGCACGGCGTCTAGTGATGCATCACGACCGTTTAGTCGCGGTCTCCGAAAGCTGGGTCTGGCTCTCCGAAGCCAGGCGGCTACTACGGGGATTGAGTAAGAAATAATTCGGCAACACCCTCATAGGAAGCACAAAGGCAAGAAATTGCGGCTTGAGGAAACCGTCCGTCTATTTGCCTCTTATCCGGGCGGTGGGCAGCCTGTCAAACAGGTCGACCATCGTCTGAAACCGTTCCTTGTCGGCTCGGTCCATGTTGACGTACTTGCGAAAGAAGCGCAGATCTTCGGGCGATGCCTTCACTGGCGGGGGCTCGCCCAGCAGGTCCAGAATGCTGACGTCTAGTGCCTTGGCGAGATCGACCAGGACCTTCACCGATAGGTGCGGGACTTCGCGGTTCTCCAGTTCCCACACGTAGCTCTTGCTGATGCCTGCGGCGTCTCCGAGTCCCTCGAGCGTCAGCTTGGCGCTCTTGCGCAATGCGCGCAGTCGGCGATTGAACCCCGTAACCACAGATCGTCTCCTGGATGGAGGCCCGGCTCAGCGCATGAATGGAAGCCGCAGCACGGCATCCATTCTATGGCGTATGTGGATTGACAATCGTGACAGCGGTTCTAGAATCCGAACGAGAAGTATGTCAATAGCGAACAAGCGTGGATCTGCGCTTTGTCGACGAAGGGGATCGTCGACGTAGGACGGGGTTTGCGCTGGAGACGAATCGTGTCCAGCTCGGTTGTGCAATTGGATGTGTTGTTGGAGATTCTGCCGGACGACGTGCTCATCGACTTCCTGTCGATGTGCGGCATGTCGTTCCATGATAAGGCCTGTGGCAAGGATGGGCCTGTCGACCACTGCAGCTTGTCGGCTGCGATCGAACATGCGCCTTTTTCGGTGCGGCAGTGCGTCGAGAAAAATCTGCGTGAGATAGCGCTGCTGGCGGATGATGCTGGCCTCGAAGCTCTGCGCGCGGTGTGTGCTCGCCACCCCGGCCGGGTGAATCCGCTGCACCTGCCAAGCGCTGCTGCCCAGTGTGCCCTCTGGATGTACCTCCGCCATCGTGACCTGTTCGATGAGGCCGTTCGCACGCGTGGCGTTCATCAGACGCATGCCGAACTGATCCCGCTCGACTCGCTTCGTCAACCGCTTCCGTTGCCAGACGCTATCGTCGTCGATCGAGTGCGCCTGTACGAGGCCACGCTCCTGGATGAGGTCACCGGAGGCGAGATTGCGGTCAAGGCACCTGTCTGCGATCCCACTGTCAGCGTACTGGACCTCCTGAACACCTGGATGCCGACAGACAACCCGATGCGGCAGAACCGCTTCAGGGTCGTCGCTGCCAAACTTGGGGTCGATCTCCTCCCGGAGCATGGGCAGAAGGCCGGGCGCTCCGTCACGCTGGCGCTCAAGCGACGCGGCGGCAGCAACCTGGCGGACCTCGACCCCGACACCCGAGCGCAGATGGAAGCATGGTTGGCGCACTGGCGCCTGACCAGCTGCCGCAGCTCACGAGCAGCGTCATCGTTGTCGACGACGATCTGATGCGTCATGGATCTCCTCGACTTGTTGAGCGCCTGCATCGAGCAGGGGCGTACCGCCATTGCGCCGGCACTGGTCGACGCCGACGAACGTCAGCGGCTCGAGCAACTGCACAGGCTCGGCGCGCTGGTGGAAACCCAATCTCGCGTCGTCATCTGTCCACGCTGCGAGGCGCACAGTGTCCGGATCATGACCGTCGGGTCGGGATTCTGCGTCGACTGCGGACCTGTTGCACTGTCACCCAAGGACGTCCTGCGCTTGACGCCGGACGGCGACTGGTTGCGTCGCCGCATTGCGCAGGCTCTCCACCTGACAACAGACCAGGCATGGATGCTGGTCCCAGAGCGGGTATGGCGCCTCGGTGATGTCGGCCGCGGCGGTGGCCGTCACCGCGTTCTCTATGGTCAGAAGCTCACGGACATCATGGTTCAGCGCATGCTGCTGGCCATGTGGCCGACCCACATCGGTCGAACCCGTGCTGTCATGGTGACGACGTCGCCGACGGACAGGGTGTTCCTGCCCGGTGCGGATGTGCGCCTCGTCCCGCTGGGCGCAGCGTTCCGGGTGCGCGGGACAGGCCTCATCGCTGACGAAGCAGTCTGGGCAGGCGCGCTGGGAGCATCTCCGACGGTGGCCGAGATCCGTATTGGCCCATTCGGGCCGGGCTACCGGGACGTGCTGCTGCCAGGGGAGTCGGTTCCCATTCCGCTCACCCCTGCGCAGTCCGCGCTCTTGCGGGTGCTTTGGGAGCTACGGGGCCAGCCGATGCATCGTGAGATGCTCATGGCGCAGGCAAAGCTCGACCTGGACAAGCCAGTGCAGGCATTTCCGAGGCCGAAGTATCCGGAGGCAAATCGTGCGTACCGCCTCCTGGTCCGATCGAATCGCCAGGGAGAATACTGGTGGGCCGAGGAGTGTGTCGAGTCGAGGTCCGATGGCAATTGAGGTCGTGAGCGTGGCGCGCGTCAGCGCGCGAGCGTGCAGCTACCTGGAATGTCGCCCGCTGCAGCGGCAGCGGGCGCAATGCGTGAACATCATGCGTCGGTCTTCCGGACAATGGCGAAACTGATCAGAACGTAATGCTCCAACTATCGATACTGCCGACATCGCCGCCCGCATTGTCGTTCACTCGCAGCTTCCAGGTGCCGTTGATCGCCTCGGTGGAAAGATTGACGGTATAGGTCTTGAAGATGTTGTCCATGCTTCCACCGCTGCGGTTGTGCAGCACGTAGACGCTGCCATCCGGGGCAACCAGGTCGACCTTCAGGTCGCCGATGTAGGTGTGAAGGATGTTGACCTCGACTGGTGTTGCACGTGGAGCATTGCCGGCGCGGCCAGACACGATGATCGAGCTTGTGACGGTAGCATTGTCCAGAATCGCGACATCCGTCGTGTTGGTATAGGTCTGTACCGCGCTGCTGCCGACATTCACCGCTTGGGTCTTGGTGCCGGTCAGTCCCGTGCTGTCCGTTACGGTGAGGGTAACGGTGTAGGTGCCCGCGACAGCGTAGGTGTGGCTCGGATTGATCGAGGAGGAATTCGTGCCATCCCCGAAGTTCCAGTTCCGGGAGACGATGGTGCTGTCCGCGTCGAACGACGAGTCGGTGAAGCTTGCCGTCAGGTCGGTAACGGTCGCGCTGAAGTTGGCGACCGGGGCGATGTTGTTGATGCTGAAGTCCACCTCGGCCGACGTCGCATTGTTTCCGGCGGCGTCGAAAGCCCGTGCAGACAGCGTATGGGGGCCGTTGCCCAGACCGACCGAGTCGAATGCGATCGAGTAGGGGGCCGTGTTGTCGCTGCCTCGCAGCACATCATCGATGTAGAACTCGACATTGGTGACGCCCACGTCGTCGGTGGCGTTGGCGGAAAGGATCAGTGTGCCGCTCGTCCCTGTGACACTCGCGGTGACCGTCGGGGGCGACGTGTCCGGCCCTCCCGACATCTGGTCCACCCAGATGGGCGCAGACCACAGACGCAGGCCATTGGTCTGCGTAACGAGCGCGTAGTAGAAATGCACCCCGGCTGACGGGGTGAACGTATGGGTGCCGCTTCCCTCGGCAAGCTGAGTCACTGTGCCGTTGCGGCCCGGGACGCCCTCGAAGAATTGCACGCGCTGCGGCGTCTGGCCGCTGGTGCTGGCGAAGTTGGCCGAGAGCGTCAGCACGCCGCTGTTGGTGAACGTTTCGCCCATCACGCGGCCGTTCGCGGTGAGCACAAGCTGCCCGGTCTTGTCTTCGGTCGCAAAGGTGCGGCGCGCGCGCAAAGCCGCAACGAAGTTTGCCTGATTGAGGGCGGTGCCGGTAGGCAGCAGGACACCCGTGCGGTTCGTGAAGCTCAGGCCCCAGTTCGCACAGTGGTTGTCCTGGTTGCTTGCGGGCGCGACCTTGTAACCGCGTTCCAGCAACCGATTCCAGGCCCCGGGATAGCTGCTTCGGCTGGTTTCGGTCTGGGTGGTATTGACCGAGAAAGCAGACGTGTTGAGGATCTCCGTCAACACCATGACTTCCACGCCATCGGCGTTGTAGGCCATCCCCGTTCCGCCGATGGCGAACTGGGAGGTCGACGGATGGTTGAACTGCCCGATCCAGCCGCGCTGACGCATCGCTGCATAGAGCGCCGCATAGTCGCTCTTCGGCACCTCGACGGTTCCGATGAGCTGGCCACTGCTGTTTCTCTCCCAGCTGGCCAATGCGTCGGGATTGATGATGTTCAGGTGACCGCCATTGCTGATGACGCCCCACTCCATGCCATACAGCGCCAGAAAGGTCGGATTCGCGGCGTTGTAACTGCTGGCTGCGGTGAGTCCGCTATTGAACAGGCCATTGGCCGCTGCCGGGGTGGCGGATGAGTTCGTGCCTGTCGATCCGTCGTACATGTGGTTGTGTTCGGATGCGAGCAGGAAGTCGCCGCCTGCCTGGACTCGCATCATCTCGAAGGCGTCTGTCGGTCCGAACTCGCCTGCCTGGGGCGACTCGGAGCCATTGCAGCTTGCGAGTGCCGTACCACCATCGCTGTGATTGGTCTGGCTATGCATGTTGCCGTAGTAGATCGTGTACGGCAGTCCTGCAGGTGCGGGCGCCGCCCTCCACGGGATGGGGCGTTTCGCCGCAGGCGAACCCGGCGGAGCTTGTCGCGCAAGGGCGTCCTGGCGCACCCCGACGGGTAGCGGAGCCATCTTGGTGACCCGGGCGGGCGCCACGCGCCCCACCATCACGTCGACACTCTGCTCATGCACCTCTTCGGTGAATGCGGAAAACGCCTCTGCGACGCGACGTGCCATCGGCCTGCGCACGTCGTCGCCAATCTGGACCGTAGGCGCAGCTCGGAGACGCAGCGAGTAGTAGCCCGCCGGCAGCGACCGCCCCTGCTGATCGCGGCCATCCCACGCCATGCGCAATACCGCACGCTGATGAGGAAGCGACTTGATGCCTTGCCAGCTGCGGACGGTACGCCCATCGGGCGCGACCGCTTCCAGGATCCATGCGGCGGCAGTGGCGCCCCCCGCAGCGGGATAGTCGAAGAAAAGCGTGATGGGATAACGCCCTGCTACCGGCGCCAAGGGTGCATTGAGCGTGGCATCGAACTCGTAGTGGTCCGGATGGGCGATGTCCGCAGACTGCACCGCGCCCGATAGCGCCAGCGTCAAGGAAAAGGCCAGCGTGGCGAGGCGCCAGGGTCGTGTCGTCATGTGCAAGTTCCCGGGGGAGTACGGATGGAGAAGTACG
This sequence comes from Lysobacter sp., assembly GCA_019634715.1. Taxonomy (GTDB): domain Bacteria; phylum Pseudomonadota; class Gammaproteobacteria; order Xanthomonadales; family Xanthomonadaceae; genus Lysobacter_I. Next base: position 143,693 of record JAHCAU010000011.1, on the reverse strand, counting down.
AGTCGATCGCCTAACTTCTCACGGAATTGTTTCACGGCGATAGAGGGCGGAGCCGGACTTTCCGACGAACAGTGAGCGCCTTGTAAATCAATCGCTTGCGGTGCTCCTGCGCCAAGAAGACCCATGAAGGATTGACCGCTGTTGCCAAGCGCCTGCACTCGGTGCAACACTTGGGGTCGAGCGCTAGGCAGGCGCTCGCCGCCCGTCGTAGCGAAGCTGTTGACAGCACTGCCGGTTACTTATTCCTTGACCGACCTAACCATGTTCGGTCCGAGAAGCGGTGGACGGGTGACGCTTCGCTACGGACCGTAGGAGCATGTGTTATGTCGACCGTCGATATTCGTCCGTCCACGCTGGACGGCATCAAGCGCCTCGCCAACGCCATCAAGCGCGAGCGAAATCTGAAACACCATGAGGCCCTCGAACTGGCGGCACAACGTGCCGGATTCCAGAATTTCAGGCACGCGGAGCACCAGCTCGCAGGACCTTCTAATCGGCACGCGCTGTATCTGAGCGCGTTCTGGGCCGATCGTCAGCTTCGTACCCGTGGCCGTGAAACGCTGACGATCTGGCTTCCGAAGCCGCTTTTCGAGATTGCCAGTGCTCGTGAGATTCCTCATGCACGTAATCTCGGATGGTTTCGTGCAGAGGCCGAGGACCACCTTGAGCGGCGTGTCGACCTCGATAGCCAAGGGGAAGCGCACGACAAGCTCTATGCCGCAGCGCGTGCGGTCCTCTTCATGGCAGCCACGGGTTTGCGTCCGATCAGAAACCTGAAGACGCTCGAGTCGATGACCCGGAGGTTTGATGGACTGCCCGGGCGGGATCACTCATCGGAATGGTTCGATCCGGAAACGGAAGCGTGGGTCTACATGGATGAGCCATACCAGAAGCTGGAACTCTCGGAACGCGGGCAATGGGTCGCGGCGAAGAAGTTGCACATGATCCAGCTGCAATGGGAGGGCATCTACGTGCCCGGTCATTCGATCCCGTTCCTTTTTTGCAAGGATGCCGCCTTGGCCCAGCGACTCGATCGACAGTTGCGCAGGCTGCAAGCCAGGCGTCTGATGCCACGGTGGAACGGCGATTCCGAACCGTACTTTTCCGAATTCGAAAGTCCGATGCGCAAGGCGAGTGGAAAGTCTCGCCGCAAGCGTCCGATGCCGAGCTACGGTGAGCGAATGGGCGCCGTTCCATATGGCGCTCGAAAAGGGGGGGAGAAGTCGCGTTGGCGGCCCGCACGCAGGATGCCGCTTGATCTGCATCTGACGGTAGGTCCGTTACTGTCGTCGTTGTGCGTGTCGGGCATGCTGCGCGCGCATACGTCGGCAATTGGGGAAGTGCGCACCACGCTCGACGATTGGCTGCAGATGGAGTATCCGGGCGACGAGATGACCTCTGAGCAGTTCCACAGCGCCTATTACGGCCATCGGTACGCACCGATCGCGAAGCCTCAGGACCAGGCGGCGGCTCTGCTGGAAGTCGTGCAGAGGCTGGAGGATGGCTATCTCGACTGCAAGCCGAGGCGGGACATGGTCAAGAAGCTGCGTGCGGTTGCGGCAGCTGTTGCGGGATAGGACCCGTCGGACGCATGGCAGAAGGCCGGATCGATGATCCGGCCTTTTTTTCTTGCGAACGGGTATAAAGAAAATTCCCTGCTTTTCACCCGTCCTTCCGCCCGTCCGGTGAATAATCTGCGTCTCGCCCGCTGCCATTGCATCATGTCGAAACACCCCATGAAAGACCGCAACACCGCGCAGGCCGTCGCCGACGAGTCCTGCGCCTTCGATGAGAACCAGCTGGCCAGGGGCTGGGACATCTCCGTCCGCACCCTGCAGCAGTGGCGCCGGATGGGCGTCGGCCCGATCTACCTGAAGCTCGGCAACCGCGTCAGCTATCGATGATCGCAAGGCACCGATTCGGAAGTGTACCGCATGGACTACTGCCTCGATCTGTGCAGCTTGACCAGGGAGAAGGGAAATCCGAGGTGTACCTTGTTGTCGACAATCCATCGCTTCTGATCGCCGCTCAATCGATCGTTCGAGGATTTGACTTCGGCAAGCAAGATCTCATCGCTTCGGTGTAGAAGAAGATCCGGCCACCCTAGATAGTGGCCCCAGTAGTGACTGATCAGGTAGCGCAGTACCGAATGGATCTGCGCAGGCGTCAGTATCTCGATCAATCGGCGGGCGCGAACCACATCCTCATCCCGGTGTGCCCATAGGTACTGGCGCAGATCGGAACTGAAGGGAACCCAGTAGTCGAATAGCCAGAGCATGTCAGCTCTTTCATGGGGCATCAGTTCGAAATGTGCATCGATATGCTGCTTACGTCTGTCCGCGTAGCCTTTGCTGCCGAAATCGTCCGGCAGAAGTGTCCAGATCGGAAAGTTAGCGCCGCGGGCTTCATATGCTGTTCGATCACCGAATCCCACTGTGCGCACCCGGGAATCGCCCGGGTCCTGAATCAGGATCCACATCATGACGCCGAAAAGCGCATGAAATGGTGCGCTTTCCAAGATCATAGCGGACCAGCCTCTCGACTCGTACCAATGAATGACGAACCGCTCGGGTGAAACCGCCATGTCACCTAGACGTATGACCGCGCCTTTGGACGGCTCGTCACAATAGTTCGCATGGACCGCCTGCACGCTTACGCCCCCGAGCTTGAGGACCTCGGCTTGGGATTGCTCCGTGAAATCGTACTTCGGTGCTTGGGCATGCTGAGCCTTGATTTGCTCCAGCACCTCGGATTCGATCGTCGCCACAGCCGCCGTACGCTGCTCAGGCGTGGCATCGGGATGCGACTCATCCCACTGGGCCTGACGCAAGCGCTCCGCGAAGTAGATTTCGCGCCAGTAGTAGCGCTTGATCTTGGAGGTCCTGCCAAATCCTGCGGTCACCGGGGCTGCTGCAGGTGCTAGACCCCGGCATTCGTTGCAGATCGCAGGTACAAAACCGAGCGTCACAAGGACCCGGGATTGCGTATCCAGCTCCCGGCCCGTTGCCAGCTGGTGGGCGAGGAATCGTTTGCCGAAGCTCTCGTCGCACGCACACATCATGACGCCGGCGCACGTGTCGCAGCGGTACTTCCGAATCAATTCGTACGCATTGAGGCAGGACACATGTTCATGCGCACAATCAGTGGTGGAGAGATCAGTGCGCTTCATACGGCTCATCGGGATGCATCACATGAAGCTTACTCGTCCGGGCGAGCCGGAGATAGCCATTCATGTTACCGCATCCGGATCTGGTGTAGCCTCGGAAGTGGCGTTTTACTGAATGAAATGCACGCGCATGACCGGGGCGCAAAGTCCTAGTTCAGCCTATGGGTTTTCAAGTCAGTCACCATTACCCAAGTGTCAGCACTAGGGGCGATCAACTAAAAAAATGTGGCGAGCACAATGTCGCAGTCATCCTCGATATGCGCCATTATTTCAGGGACAGGCGGTATCATTATGGTCTGCCCTTTGGGCGAGAATGTATTCAGTCCACTTCTGTGAAATGTGGTTCCGCCAGAATCTCCAGATTTTGTAAGAATTATTCGCTTTTGGCGCCCATGCGACGAGGACTCTACTTTTGCAAGCTGATATCGGTGAAGGCCGCCATGTGAGTTGTAAATCATCATCGGGTCACCTGCCTTCGGAGGGTTGGCTTCAAGGTGAGCCTTGATGGTTTCCTTGTTCCAGCCGAACAGCGGGTAACCATCGGGCGGCGGGATTTCTTTCCAGCGTGCCATCATTCTTCCTTGCATTAAGTGCTGCATGAACTCTATCGGCAATAGTGAGAATTCGCCAATCTGGGGGCGGATCTCTTGCAGCACTCGCGCTTCGTCGAGAGTTGACGCCTATCCCATCCTCGGCCCCCTCGGGCCGGGATCATCCCGTGTCGGGTTGTCCTGCGGCGGCGTCATCGTTGGCGTCTGCCGCTGGTTGATGTCTGCCACCTTGTCGCTGCTGGCCTGCAGATCCTGGCGCACCGCAGTCGTGATGTCGCCGTTAGCTGTCCTCGCCCAGGGCGTGGATGGATCGGCCGTATCGGCCATGTAGGCGCGGGTGCCATCCGTACTCATCTGGAAGAAGGCCACCGATTGCAGGCCGCGCGCTTTCGCGTCCACGGTCAGGCCCGCCGCCAGTCGCTCGCTGGCATCGTCCGGCTCGCGCCCGCGCTTGCGGTCTTCGGCCTGCACATGGCGCAGGATCGATTGGTACATCGGTGCGTCGGGGTGCGCCGGCTCGTTGAGCAACTGCGCGCGCAGCGGCGCTTGCGGGCCGTTCTGCGGCTTGGGCACATAGTCGCCGAAGTCCTGGAAGCCACCGGGGCCGAACAGCGGCGAATCGAAGGGTTGCGGCGTGACCGGCTTGCCTTGTGGCGGCGCCGGCGCGGGCGCCGAACGCTGCTCGCGTCGCGCGGGTTCGCCTGGATCAAGCGGGCCACGGATGCGATCTACGGTATCCTCGATCGCACCCAGCGGCCCGCGCGCAGCAGCGGTGATGCCGGTGCGCATCAGGGCCACGTCGTTGCGGTATTTGTCGATCATCGGGTCGAACTGCACAGCGAGCTGTCGCGCTCCAGGGTCGGCCAGGATCGAGCGGTCTGGTCGCCCGTCGCCATCCTTGTTGGTGAAGTTGTGCATCGAGTGCGAGCCAAAGGTACGGCCCACGGCCAGCAAGGGCGCACGCTGGTCGAGCAGCATGGAGCGGTTGTTCTCGTAACCGCTTTGCATCAGCACTTCCAACTCGCGCGGCGCGGCATATACGCGCACCTGACCGAAATGCGGCGACGCGGCGCTGACCGTGTCGGCTGCCATTACGTGGTTGACCACTGTGTTGCCGCCCTCGGGGATGCGACGGTCTAGGCTGGCCGAGCCATAGGCATTGAAGGTCTCGCCACGCAAGTTGAAGTGGTGCGCAGTGATCTGCGCCAGTGTGCCGCCGAGCGAGTGGCCGGTGACAGTGACTTCTGGGGCGGCGCCTTTGATCAATTGAATCTGTTCTGCACGATTCACTGCCCTTTGGGTCAGCGCGATCGCATCGTTGGCCTGCAGATTTGTTCTGCTCAGCACCATCGCCCCATCGACGACCACACCATCGCGCACGATCTGTTCGGTGCCGCGATGGGCCACCACGATCTGCCCGGTGTCCACGCGCTGTAGCATGAAGCCTTGGTAGCCGTTCCTGGGATTGTCGACATGCTCGAGGATCTTATAATCGACACCACCGATCGCTACGCGCTCCTCCTTCGTCGGCTGTCTAACCCCAACCGGGTAGTCATTGCGATAGCTGAAGTCCGCCAGATCGGCGTACTGCTGGGACGTGAGGGGCATGATCAGTCACCCTTTCTCGTGAACGTCACCGTAAATGTGCTGTCCCGTAACTCGGGCTTGTACTCGCCGATATCCCGGCTACCGAGATCGACAAAGTCCTCTTGAAGCTCAGCCTTCGGATAGAGGCGATGCACGAAGTACCAGGTAACAGGTTGACCACTGCGGATTTCTTCCGGGAGCAAGCCCGGCACGAAGCGCGTTTCGCCCTTGGTGCCAGTCGCGCGCAGCGCAGCCCGCACCTCCGTCATCCCCCAGCGGCACACGCCACGACCGAAATAGTCTTCGTCCAGCATCCGGTCCGCGAGGACCACTGCCTCGTATACGCCATCGCCCTTGGGTGTCCAGATGATTTCCGGGCTGACGGTGATCCGCGAGATCGTGCCGGCGACGCGGTTGATCTCGCCGCACTCCTCGTAATTCTGCACATCGTATTGAGCGGCGCCTTCGACCAGGCCGAACGGCCCCGGTGCGTTCTCGATGCGCATCTCGATGCGATAGGCCTGCTTGGGGTTCGGGTTTTCCTTGATCATCGTGTCGAGCTTGGAAGTGGACATCGAAGGGGGTCCTGGGTTCTGGCAGCCCGGCAACAGCGCGGCCGTCGCCAGCAGGGCGAGGAGGGCGGTCGTAGGGCGGGTGGGGGCGTGGCGCGTCATGGAGATCCTTCAGGCGCGTAATGTATGGATGCTGGCTGCGGGAGCAATGGGTGTCAATCCGACCCGGTTCAGGATTTCGTGTCGGGCGGAGAACCAAGTGTGGGTATCGCCGATCAAAGGGGCTTCGATGGCGTTTGAAGGGCCAGCCGAGGGGTAAGTGGAGTGTCTGGGGTGGAGCTTCGTGTAAGCGACCGTAGTGACGCTGGGGCGATGGCTTTGGGCCGGACACTCAAGTAGCTGAAAGCCTCGAGGTCGAATGAGCGATCAAAGTGAGAGCCGTCGGCGGTTCTGGATGATCAGCGCGATGGCAGAGGTAAGCGTGGTGGCAGTACTCGTCACCCAGAGCCAGTAACCCGCGTCCAGGGAGATGATCTTCCCCACGTGTCCCGCTTCGTTGATCAGGATCTTGTCCCTCAACATGAAAGCGACCGCGATGGCACATGCTGCGGCCGCGAACGAGGCAGCATATCCGGGCTTCCTGATCCACAGGCAGATCCATGCGATCAGCAGCAACGGATTGGCAATCCACTCGAAGTACCCCATCAGCATGCCAAGCCAACCGACCAGCAGCAGCCCGAAACCATTCTGTGAGCTCTCGCCATGCAACGCCGTGCTGTACGCGCCGAACGGCAGGCTGCATGCGAAGACCGCCGCATTCCACTTTGCGAGCGATCGTCCTCGTCGACGCAGCATGCTGTCGAACTCAGCTTCAGCAGTCAGTGTTGCGTCTTGCGTCTTGCCGATGTCTTCCGTGCTTCTCATGCAATTGTGACCTGCTGCTTACTAGGATGTGCTGTGCCGGATTGCCATGCAGTGATGGAGCTTACGGGCATGCATGTGTGGAGGGGCGCGTCATGGAGATCCTTCGGGCGCGTGATACGGGGATGCTGGCCGTGGTGGCATCGGGGTGTCAATACGAGCCGTTCAGGTATTCGACTTGGTTCGCAGCCACGTGATGTCGGGGCCATGTCCGCACCCGCGGATTCCTTCGATAGCCGCGTGGCGCTGCCGCCGGGACCGCGAGATACGGGTGCGCATGGTCCGCCGCATCTGTGGCCATCGCGAAACCACAAGAACGGCAGTTTGCGGGAAGAAAGAAAATTCCCAGCATTCCACCCGTCGTTCCACCTGTCTTTCACCCGTCCGGTGAATAGTCTGCGTCTCGCCCGCTGCAATCGCAGCCTGTCGAGAAACACGCCATGCAAGACCGCAACACCGCGCAGGCCGTCGCCGACGAGCCACGCGCCTTCGATGAGAACCAGCTGGCCCGGCGCTGGGATATCTCCGTCCGCACCCTGCAGCAGTGGCGCCGGATGGGCATCGGCCCGATCTACCTGAAGCTCGGCAACCGCGTCAGCTACCGTCGCGAGGACATCGAGCAGTACGAACGCCAGGCGCTGCGTCGCGGCACCGGCGAGCGCGTGTTCGCATGAGGCCGTCCACGATGACCGAACTCACCCTCGTGCCGGCCGAGCTCGCCGAACTGTCCGTCGCCCAGCTGGCGGCACTCTCTCCCCAACAGAAGATCCTGCTCGCCCGGCAGCTCGACCAGGCCGGCGAGTGGCTCAAGCAGGTCAGGGCGCGCTTCGACACGGCGATCGAGCAGACGTACGGCGATCGCATCCGCGCCGCACGCGCCGAGGCCGGGAAGGACTTCGGTGTCGTCCATGTCTTCGACGCGCACGTACGCCTGAGCGTGGACGTGTCCAAGCGCGTGTCCTGGGACCAGCCGCAGCTCGCCGTGATCGCCAAACGGATCGCCGCAGCCGGTGAGCCGGTCGAGGAGTTCATCGATGTCGCCTACAGCATCTCCGAGTCGCGTTTCCTGAACTGGCCGTCGACGCTGCGTACGCAGTTCGAGTCGGCGCGCACCGTCAAGCCCGGCAAGCCGACATATCGGCTGTCCCCGGCGGGGGAGGGTTGAGATGACGCTCCCCATCATCGGCGCCGACCAGCGCATGTCCGAGCGCCGCGGTGTGAAGGGCGTGCTGATTGGCAAGTCCGGCATCGGCAAGACCTCGCAGCTGTGGACGCTCGACGCAGCGTCGACCCTGTTTCTGGATCTGGAGGCCGGCGATCTGGCGGTCGAGGACTGGGCTGGTGACAGCCTGCGCCCGCGCACCTGGAGCGAGTGCCGGGATCTGGCCGTGTTCATCGGCGGCCCCAACCCGGCGCTGCGCGACGATCAGGCGTACAGCCATGCGCACTACGACGCGGCCTGCGCGCGCTACGGCGATCCGGCGCAGCTCGAGAGGTACCACACGCTTTTCGTCGATTCGATCACCGTCGCCGGGCGCCTGTGCCTGCAGTGGAGCAAGGGCCAGCCTCAGGCGTACTCCGACAAGACCGGCAAGCCCGACATGCGAGGCGCCTATGGCCTCATGGGGCAGGAGATGATCGCGTGGCTGACCCACCTGCAGCACACCCGCGGCAAGAGCGTGTGGTTCGTCGGCATCCTCGAAGAGCGGATCGACGATTTCGGTCGACGCCAGCTGCAGTTGCAGATCGACGGCAGCAAGACGGGGCTCGAACTGCCCGGCATCGTCGACGAGGTCGTCACGATGACCGAGATCGCGGCCGACGACGGCACCGCGTATCGCGCCTTCGTCTGCCACACCCTCAATCCGTGGGGATTTCCAGCCAAGGATCGCTCGGGCCGCCTCGAGATGATCGAGGAACCGCACCTCGGTCGCCTGATGCAGAAGATCGCCGGCAGCGCGCGGCCGGCGCTGGAACGGCTCGACTTCACGCGCCCCGCGACGTCCTCCACGCCCCATTCTCCGGTGACCGCATGACCGTCTGGAACGATTTCAACGACGCAGAACAGCAGCAGAGCTTCGACCTTATCCCCAAGGGCACCATCGCCTGGGTGAGGATGAGCATCAAGCCCGGCGGCTACAACGACCCGAGTCAGGGCTGGACCGGTGGCTGGGCAACGCGCAGCGACGAGACCGGAGCCATCTACCTGGCCTGCGAGTTCGTGGTGCTCGAAGGCCCGTACGCCAGGCGCAAGCTGTGGTCGAACATCGGCCTGTACAGCCCCAAGGGGCCGACCTGGAGCGGCATGGGTCGCAGCTTCCTGCGCGCGCTGCTCAACTCGGCACGCCGCGTTCGGGCCGACGACAACTCGCCGCAGGCCGCTGCCGCGCGGCGCATCCAAGGCTTCCACGAACTGGAGGGCATCGAGTTCGTGGCGAAGATCGATGTCGAGCGCGACAACCGCGGCGATCCGCGCAACATCATCAAGCAGGCGGTGGAACCCGACCAGCCAGACTACCCGGGCGGTTCCGGTCCCGGACCTGGCACCGCGTCGGCTGCGGCCGCACGCGCCCCGGCACCGGCTGCGCAGGGCACCCATGCGGTCCCGACCGGGCGGCCGACGTGGGCGCAGTGAGGCCGGCACATGCGGTGCTGGGCCTGTGGCCAGCAGGCACGCGGCTTCGGTCACCTTGACCTGACGCGCGCGCCCGCCGATCCGAGGCGTTACCCGCACCGCTGGGCCTTCTGCTCGCGCCGTTGCCAGGACGCCTTCCATCAACTCTACGACAGCAGGCGCCGGCATGAGCCGGCGTCGCTGGAGGAACTCGCCCCCGTGACCTTGCCCCTTTCTCCCGATGCCCAGCGCGCATGCCTGCGCGCGCTGGGCAACGCCGCCGATGCGGTCGGCTTTGCCGTGCCGCTGGCGCAGTACTCGCAGACGCAGGCCCTGCGCGTCATCGATGCGGTGATCCACGCCTACGAACGCCAGCAGCACCAGCAGTCGCGCGCGGTGCGCGGGCTGCCGCCGCTGGACGACTTCGAAGACGACGACATCCCGTTCTGAGGGCGCTGCGATGCTGGATTTCAATTCGTCGTCGACCGAGTCGGGGCGTCTGGAGGCCCTGATCGATATCGGCGTGCAACAGGCGCGCGCGGCCGAGGGCAAGCGCACGTATCTCGGCGCCTCGCGCCTGGGCGTGGAATGCACGCGTGCCCTGCAGTACGAATATGCCGATGCCCCGGTCGATCCCGGCCGCGACACGCCCGGCAGGATGCTGCGCATCTTCGAGCGTGGCCACGTGCTCGAGGACTGCATGATCGGGTGGCTGCGCGGCGCGGGATTCGACCTGCGCACGCGCCAGGACGACGGCACGCAGCTTGGATTCTCGGCGCTGGACGGCCGGCTCAAGGGCCATGTCGACGGCGTGCTGGTCGGCGGCCCCGAGGGTTACCGGTATCCGGCGCTGTGGGAGTGCAAGTTCCTTGGCGCCAAAGCCTGGCGCGAGCTGGAGAAGCACCGGCTCGCCGTCGCCAAACCCGTCTACGCCGCGCAGGTCGCCATGTACCAAGCCTATCTCGGCCTGCACGAACACCCGGCGCTGTTCACCGCCATCAATGCCGACACGATGGAGATCTACGCCGAGCGCGTGCCCTTCGACGGCCAGCTCGCGCAGCGCATGTCCGACCGGGCCGTGCAGGTGGTGGTCGCGACCGACGCCGGCGAACTGCTGCCACGCAGCTTCTCGGACCCGACCCACTTCGAGTGCAGGTGCTGCGCATGGCAGGACCGCTGCTGGAGGGCTTCATGACCCCAGATGTCGCCTCTACCCATGTCGAGCCGATGGTGGATGCACGCACCGCGCACGTGGCGCTGTGCATCCCGTTGCAATGGCTCAACAACAAGACCCAGCGCCGCGCGCGCGGCGTGCCGGCCTATCGCATCGGTCACCTGGTCCGGTTCCGGCTGAGCGAGCTGGAGCAGTGGCGCGATCGCAACGCGACCATCATCGCGCCCGTCAGGGAGGTCGCCGATGGGCAGTGACTGGACCGACTTCAACGACGCCGATCCGGTTGCGCCCGTACTGCCGCAGGACGATTCGCGCGAGGCGATCCGCCTGGCGCTGATCGGTCGTCTGGACGCGGTGCTGGCGACGCTGTTTCCGGCAGGCAAGTCGCGGCGCGGCAAGTTCGTGATCGGCGATGCGCTGGGCAGCCCGGGCGACAGCTTGGAGGTGGTGCTGGCGGGCGAGAAGGCTGGCCTGTGGACCGACCGCGCCGAGGGCAGTGGCGGCGACATCTTCGATCTGATCGCGGCGCATTACCGGCTCGACGCCCAGCACGACTTCGCGCGCGTGCTCGAGGAAGCCACGCGCCTGCTCGGCCGCACGCCTGCAGTCTCCATCGCGAAGCCGAAGAAGGCGCCACCGATCGATGAACTCGGCCCGGCGACCGCCAAGTGGGATTACCTGGACGCCGATGGTCAGCTGATCGCCGTGGTCTACCGCTACGATCCGCCCGGCGGCAAGAAGGAGTTCCGGCCCTGGGATGCCAGGCGTCGCAAGCCCGCGCCGCCGGAACCGCGGCCGCTGTATCACCAGCCGGGCATCGCGCAGGCGTCGACTGTGGTGCTGGTCGAAGGCGAGAAGTGCGCACAGGCCCTGATCGATGCCGGGATCGTCGCAACCACCGCCATGCACGGCGCGAATGCGCCCGTGGACAAGACCGACTGGTCGCCGCTGGCCGGCAAGGCCGTGCTGCTGTGGCCGGACAAGGACGTGCCCGGCTGGGAGTACGCGACCGCCGCGGCGCAGGCGGCGCTCGCGGTGGGCGCGACCTCCTGCGACATCCTGCTGCCGCCGGACGACAGGCCCGAGGGCTGGGACGCCGCCGATGCGCTGACAGACGGCTTCGATGTCGCGGCTTTCATCGCAGGTGGCCCGCGCATGAGCATCAAGCCAGCGACCGCGACGCCGACGCAGGAGGCCTCGGTCTGGGCGACCGACGACGCGCTTGCGCTGTCGTTCACCACCCGCTACGCCGAGGACTGGCGCTACTGCGCTGCCTGGGGCAAGTGGCTGCTGTGGGACGGCCGGCGCTGGCAGGCGGACGAGACCCTGCTGGTCCAGCACCTGGTGCGCGCGGTCTGCCGCGAGGCCGCGCTGAAGGCCGACTCGCACCGGCTCGCCGCCAAGCTCGCCGCCAGTGGCACGGTTGGTGGGGTGGAGCGGCTCGCCCGCACCGACCGCCGGCATGCGGCCACGGCCGACGTCTGGGATGCCAATCCCTACGCCCTGAACACCCCCAACGGCATTGTCGACCTGCGCAGCGGGCGAATGCGACCGCACGCGCGCGCCGAGCACCACACCCGGCTGGCCACAGCCACGCCGAGGGGCGACTGCACCCGCTGGCGCGCGTTCCTCGGCGATGTCACCGGCGGCGACGCGGATCTGCAGACGTACCTGCAGCGCATGGCCGGCTACTGCCTCACCGGCGCGACCAGCGCGCACGCGCTGTTCTTCCTGTACGGCACCGGCGCCAACGGCAAGTCGGTGTTCGTCAACGTACTGGCGACGATCCTCGGCGATTACGCGACCAACGCACCGATGGACACGTTCATGGAAGCGCGCGGCGACCGCCACCCGACCGATCTGGCAGGACTGCGCGGCGCGCGCTTCGTCGCCTCCGTCGAAACCGAACAGGGCCGGCGCTGGAACGAGTCGAAGGTCAAGGCCATCACCGGCGGCGACAAGGTCTCGGCGCGCTTCATGCGCCAGGACTTCTTCGAGTACACGCCCCAGTTCAAGCTCGTTATCGCCGGCAATCACAAACCGGCGATCCGTAACGTCGACGAGGCGATGAAGCGGCGCATGCACCTGATCCCGTTCACGGTGACGATCCCGCCCGAGCGCCGCGACCTGAAGCTCACCGAGAGGCTGCTCGACGAGCGCGACGGCATCCTCGCCTGGGCGATGGCCGGCTGCCTGCAGTGGCAGCGCACGGGCCTGCAGCCGCCCGCCAGCGTCGTCTCGGCGACCGAGGAGTATTTCGAGGCCGAGGACGCGCTGGGGCGGTGGATCGACGAGCGCTGCGTCCGCGACGCCAACGCCAAGGCCCTGACCGGCGAACTGTTCAACGACTGGAAGGCGTGGGCGGAAGCCGCTGGCGAGTTCGTCGGCTCGCAACGCCGCTTCTCCGACCTGCTGATCACCCGCGGCATCGAAAAATGGCGCAACGCACTGGGCGTGCGGGGGTTTCAGGGGATCGGCGTGAAGGTCACGCCGAGGTCCGGATACACCCCCTATGCCGATGCCGACTGACACGCCTGACGCAGCCGACACTGTCCATGATTTACGCCCACGCGTGCGCGCACACGCACGTATGGGGAATAACCATGAACTGAGTCGGCTGCGTCAGGCACCCGCTATGGACCCCTGACGATGACCCAGACACTCCTCGCGCTCGACCTCGGTACCACCACGGGCTGGGCACTGCGCACGCACGATCGCCGCATCGTGAGCGGCACACAGTCCTTCAAGCCACAGCGCTTCGAGGGCGGCGGCATGCGCTACCTGCGCTTCGCCCGCTGGCTGGACGAGCTGCAGTCGCTCTCGGGCGGGCTGCAGCACATCGCATTTGAGGAAGTGCGCAGGCACGCCTCCACGGATGCGGCCCACGCCTATGGCGGTTTCCTCGGCCAGCTCTGCGCCTGGTGCGAACAGCGCCAGATCCCGTACCAGGGCGTTCCCGTGTGTACTATCAAGCGACACGCCACCGGCAAGGGCAACGCGAACAAGGACGCCGTGCTCGAAGCGGTGCGGCGCTGGGGCCATGCCCCGGCCGACGACAACGAGGCGGACGCACTCGCCCTGCTGCACTGGGCCATCGCGCAGGAGCGTGCGGCGTGAACGTGTGGACCATCGAGGAGGTCGAGTACCGCTTCCACGAGGCAGCGGTGACCGCGCACCGGCTCCCGCCTGCCCGCGTCGCCGGCTACGTCACGATGTGGCCCGAGATCGCGCGCCAGTCCTGGGAAGGCTATGCGGACGAGCTGACGGTGCTGCGCATTCCGGCGACGCCTGCCGCCATCGATCGGCTCGCCGAAACGACGCAATGGCTGCTGTGGCTGGACGAGCGCCAGCGGCATCTGATCTGGGCGCGCGCCCGCTACGTGCCGTGGCGGGCGATCTGCGAGGCCTACGGATGTTCGCGCGTCACCGCATGGCGTCGCTGGCGGCATGCCCTGGCGCTGATCGTGGTCCAGCTCAACGGGCAGCCTCCGCGCATCGCAGGCGAAACCGCAGCATCGCGCAACGTGGCGCAAGCGGTCGCAGCCAGCGATGCGGGATCGTAAAACGCAGGGCGAAGCGAAGAAACAGCCACCTACTTTGCGGGGTATCTTTTGCTCCACGGTCGACGTGCTCCCGCTGGCGCAACGCCTGCGAGGCCACAGCGACCAACGAGGTCAGTTGTAGCCCCACAAGGTCTACGGGTCCTCCCTGCGCCCCGCCTGAAGCGGGGGGCGGAGCCGCGGAACCTCGCTACCGTCTCACCGCAAACCAAGGTTTGCGCCGGTTTGCGGGTTTGCAGGTTTGCGGCCCACTGGCGTGCAAACCCCTCTCTCCAGCCCATCGGCCATCGCGTCCGTTCCCCCTGTTCCCGGACGCGGTGGTTGGTGGGCTTCTTCGTTCGAGTCCACGATGCCCCATGCCCTCACCGTCGAGACCCGTCGGGTCGAGGCGCTGATTCCCTACGCCCGCAATCCGCGCACGCACAGCGATGCGCAGGTCGCGCAGATCGCGGCGAGCATCGTGGAGTTCGGCTGGACCAACCCGATCCTGGTCGACGGCGACAACGGCGTGATTGCCGGCCACGGCCGGCTGCTCGCCGCACGCAAGCTCGGGATGACCGAAGTGCCGGTGATCGAACTGGCGCACCTGAGCGCGGCGCAGAAGCGCGCTCTGGTGATCGCCGACAACCGCATCGCCATCGATGCCGGCTGGGACGAGGCGATGCTGATGCTCGAACTGGCGGATCTCGCCGACGCCGGTTTCGACCTGGACCTGACCGGCTTCTCGGCAGCGGAGATCGAACACCTGCTCGATGCGGTGGAGTCGTCGGACGATGCGGCGAGCACCGCCTCGCAGGTCGACAACCCGGTCGACAACGAGGAAGGCCAGAGCGATGAGGAAGCCGGCCCGGTCGAGCCGCAGGCTGCGCCGGTGTCGCGTACGGGCGATGTCTGGCGGATCGGGGCGCACCGGCTCGTCTGCGGCGATGCCTCGGACTCCGCGGTCATCGCCGCGCTCATGCAGGGCGAGCAGGCGCACCTGTGCATCACCTCGCCACCGTATGCCCGCCAGCGCGATTATGCAGATGGCGGCGTCGGCGACTGGGACACGCTCATGCAAGACGTGTTCGGCGCCGCGCGCGCCGCCTTGCGCGACAGCGCGCAGGTGCTGGTGAATCTGGGTCTGGTTCACGACGACAACGAAGTGCAGCCGTACTGGGACGGCTGGATCGCCTGGATGCGGACGTCCGGCTGGCGTCGCTTCGGCTGGTATGTCTGGGACCAGGGGCCAGGTTTGCCGGGCGATTGGCGCGGGCGCCTCGCGCCCAGTTTCGAGTTCATCTTCCACTTCAACCGCAGCAACCGCAGGCCGAACAAGACCGTGCCATGCAAGTTCGCGGGACAGGACATCCACTTGCGTGCGGATGGAACTTCCTCGACATTCCGCGGCAAGGACGGAACGCCTCTGGGTTGGGCGCACGCGCACCAGCCCACGCAGGAGACGCGCATCCCGGATGCGGTCATCCGCATCATGCGGCACAAGGGCAAGCTGGGGCAGGGGATCGATCATCCGGCGGTATTCCCTGTCGCACTGCCGAGCTTTCTGATCGACGCATACTCGGACGCGGGCGAGGTGGTGTTCGAACCCTTCGCCGGCAGCGGCACCACCCTGATCGCCTGCGAGCGTGCCGGACGGATCTGCCGGGCCGTGGAAATCGCGCCCGCCTATGTCGATGTCGCGATCGAGCGCGCGCGCCAGCAGCTGCCGGGCATCGCGATCACGCTGGAGGCGACCGGCCGGACCTTCGAGGCGGTGGCGGTGGAGCGGCGCGGCGCGACGAGGGACGCAGCGTGAGCTGGATTGCCGAACGGATCGAGCACTGGCCGCTCGCGCGGTTGCTGCCGTATGCGCGCAACGCGCGAACGCATTCGGACGAGCAGGTCGCGCAGATCGCAGCCAGTATCGTCGAGTTCGGATTCACCAACCCGATCCTGGTCGGCGACGATGGCATCATCGTCGCCGGACACGGCCGTCTGGCCGCAGCGCGCAAGCTTGCCCTGGAGACGGTGCCGGTGGTCGTGCTCGACCACCTGACGCCGATCCAGCGCCGCGCGCTGGTGATCGCGGACAACCGCATCGCCGAGAACGCCGGCTGGGACGACGCCATGCTGCGCGCTGAACTGACGGCGCTGCAGGGCGATGGTTTCGATCTGGACCTGACCGGCTTCGATCCGGACGCGCTCGCCGAACTGCTGGCGGGCGAGGAGACCGACCAGACCGGTGAGGTGGGCGACGACGATGTGCCGGACGAGGCCGTGGCGGTGGTCTCGCGTCCCGGCGATCTGTGGCGGCTTGGCGAGCATCGCGTGCTGTGCGGCGACGCCACGGATCCTGCGAGCTATGCGCGCCTGCTCGTCGATGGGCAGGCGGACATGGTGTTCATCGATCCGCCGTACAACGTCGACTATGCCAACAGCGCCAAGGACCGGCTGCGCGGCACGCAGCGGCCGATCCTCAACGATAACCTTGGTAAAGCCTTCCACGATTTCCTGCTCGCGGCGCTGACGCCGACCGTTGCCCACTGCCGGGGCGCGATCTACATCGCCATGTCCTCGAGCGAGCTGGACGTCCTTCAGACCGCGTTCCGCGCGGCAGGCGGCCGCTGGTCGACCTTCATCATCTGGGCCAAGGACCGGTTCACGATGGGGCACGCGGACTACCAGCGCCAGTACGAGCCGATCCTCTACGGCTGGCCCGAGGACGCGAAGCGCCATTGGTGCGGCGACCGCGACCAGGGCGATGTCTGGCACATCAATCGCCAGCAGCGCAACGACCTGCACCCGACGATGAAGCCCGTCGAGCTGGTGGAGCGGTGCATCCGCAACTCCAGCCGGCCCGGCGACCTGGTGCTCGACGGCTTCGGCGGATCGGGCACGACGCTCATCGCCGCGCACAAGAGCGGCCGGCGCGCGCGGCTGATGGAACTGGATCCGAAGTACGTCGATGTCATCGTGCGCCGCTGGCAGACCTGGAGCGGCGAATCCGCCATGCGTGACGCCGACGGCGTGCCGTTCGACGACGCGGCGGATGCGCTCGAGTGACGCTGCCGATCCATTCGCCGGCCTTCTACAACGAAATCGAACCCTATCTCTGCGCATGGCTGAACAACCAGATCGCCGCCGGTCTGGTGCCGCCGGGGCGTATCGACGGACGCGACATCCGTGAGCTCGACCCGAACGACCTCGCCGGCTACCGCCAGGTCCACCTGTTCGCGGGCGTCGGCGGCTGGGCCTACGCCGCCCGCCTCGCCGGCTGGCCCGACGATGCCGAGCTGTGGACCGCCTCCTGTCCGTGCCAGCCGTTCTCGGTCGCGGGCAAGCGCACAGGGACCGACGATCCCCGGCACCTATGGCCCGACGTGTTTCGGCTCGTCCGTGCCCGACGGCCCGCTGTGCTGGTGGGAGAACAGGTTGCGGCAGCGGTTGGCCGGCATTGGCTCGATCGAGTGTTCGATGATCTGGAAACGCTCGACTACGCCTGCAGGGCGATCATTGTCCCGGCTTGTGCCGTCAACGCGCCCCATCGTCGGGACCGACTGTGGTTTGTGGCTCACACCGACGACGCGCGACTACAAGGACTCGTGGGGGATGTCGCTGGCGCCACGCCGCGATGGCGCGTCCCGCACGGATTACCTGCCGAGGCAGATATTCGCGACGGTGCGTGCGCTGTGGGCGACCCCGACGGCGTCGGCCGACAAGGCGATCCGCACCCCGCAGGGCGCGCGCCGGGAGGTCGAGCGCGGCCGCTCGCCGGATCTGGCCGCGCAGACGATGGCGCTGTGGCCGACACCGACGAGTCTGGCGCCAGCGAAGAACGGCTACAACGGCGCGGGAAATTCGGCGGGACTGGTGGCGATTCGGCAGATCGCGATGTCGATGCAGGCGGTGTCTGGGACGACCACGGCTGGATCGTCGGATACGACGGCAGGCTCCGCCGGGTCCCTCGATCCGGCATTCGCCTTCTGGCTCATGGGATTCCCGCGCGCATTCCTCGATTGCGCGCCGCCGGCAATGCGATTGTCCCGCAACTCGCGGCGCAAGTCCTCCGCGCGTTGCGCGGAGGCTGAATGATGCGAGGCTCGTCGGCTACCGGATCGCGCTCGAGGCCAGTGCCTTGAGCGAGTCGAGAGACTTCGCGCGCAACACGCCCGCGCGATACCACGCGCCGTCGAAGCGAACGCCGATCTGATGCCCGTCCTCGACGTGGATGCCGATGGTGTGGCCTTGCCGGAGCAGTTGCTCGGCCCGGGCCTCGCTCAGGGTCCGGTCGGAGGGCAGGGGGCTGACGTGCAATTGGGCGCTCATGTGCGGGTGTCCGTTCGGGTGATGGCCATGTACGCGCTGTTCGCGATGGAAGCCAAGTCGATTGCGCGGCCTTTCCGCAACTGGCCTCCGAAGCGAAGCGCCCGGCCATGGCCGGGCGCGAGGGGTCAGTCTTCGGCGAACATGAAGCTGCCGGGACCGTTGCCCTCGTCGTCGCAAAGCAGCAGCAACGTGCGCTGCTTGCCGTCCCGGCACTTGACGACGAAACCGTACAACTCCTCGTCGAGCGGGTCGTCGCTGTCGCCGGTACGCGCGAGTGCTGCGATGGTGCCGCCCACGAGCGGTTGCAGCTGGGTGAGGTAGAAGTCTGTGGATGTGGTCATGGTCTGCTCCAGTCATGGGTTGGATCGCGGATGATCGGTGTGCGATGCCGCGCGTGCGCGTGGCATCGCGTCAGGGTGCGTTGCGCTGCGGCGTTCAATCGGCACCGGTTTGCTCGAAAATGTCGTGGTGGACAACCAGCCCGTGCAGATAGGGCATCCCGCGCGGGATGCCGTACTCGCGGCTCACGCTGCGGGTGATGGTCCACTTCATCCAACGCGCGGTGGCCGACTGCACCGCGTCGGCGAGAGGCTGGCCTGCATGCAGGCCGTTGCTCACGTCGTCGGCGAAATGCCGCCCATGCCAGCTGTCAAGGAAGGCGCGGACCGCATCGGGGGATTCCCCGGTGGCGTCCGCGATGCTGGTGATGGCCAAGGGCCACGCATTCGTTGCGTGCTCCCGCATGGTGCCCCAGAAACCCCACGACTCGTTGCGGGATGCGGGCATGTCGGGATGGGTGTATGCGGTGTGCATCGTGCGGCTCCGTTGATTGGCGACATCGGCATGAACGCGCTGTTCGCGAGGGAAGCCAAGCGTTATCCCGGATTCCCCGCGAGGTTCTTCATGCGATGCGGTACACGCGCTCGCTGCCTTCGGCCTTGTCGGACGTGATGGTCAGTCCGAGCTTCTTCTTGAAGGCGCCGGCGAAGGTGCCGCGCACCGTGTGCGACTGCCAGCCGGTCGCTTCGCAAATCTGCGCGATGGTGGCGCCTTCTGGGCGCTTGAGCATGGCGACGACCTGCGCCTGCTTGCTGTTCTCGCGGGTGCGGGGCATCGGCGCCTCGCCACCGCTCGCGGCGGCGTCTTCCTTGGGCACTGCCTTGGCCTTGCGCGCGCCCTTGGGCACCTTGGTGGCCGTTGCGTCGGCCTGCGCCTGCTTGGCGGCGGCACGCTTGCCGGGACGGGGCCGGCCCAGCGCATCGTAGCCCTCTGCGGTGACGTGCCATTGGCCGTCGTTGCCGATGATCATCGCGCGCTTGAAGAGGCCCTCGATGACCTTCTGGCGCGCGCCGCCCTTGATGTTCTCGGGGAACCACTCGACCTTGCCCTGGGCATGGTCGATGGCATGGGTCAGCACTGCGGTCTGGGTTGCGTTCAGTGCGGGTGTCGAGGTCTTCGTGTTCATGCGTTGCTCCTGTGTGTGGGTGTGGTGCGTGTCTGGCGCGACGTGATGAACGCGCTGTTCCCGGACGAAGCCAAGCACTGATTCGCGCGCGACCTGCGCGTTAAGCCAACAGACGGCATGCCGGCGGCACGTGCGCTTCCGGCGTTCGAAGTCAAGTCATCGATCAGGCAAGCGATGGGAATCTCGATCCGCGCGTATGCGCGCCATCGCGGCGTGACCGATACCGCGGTCCACAAGGCGATCCGTGCCGGGCGCATCACCCCGGAGGCCGATGGCTCGATTGATCCGGCGCGGGCGGACGTGGAGTGGTCGCGCAATTCCGCGCCGCCGCGCGCCGGCACGCAGGCACGCGCGCCACGCGTGGCGGTGCCGGAATCGACCGATGCCGGCCGCGACATGGGCGCGGCGGCGCTGCCCGCAGGGGGCGCGTCGCTGCTGCAGGCGCGCACGGTCAACGAGGTGGTCAAGGCGCAGACAAACAAGGTGCGCCTTGCCCGCCTCAAGGGTGAGCTGGTCGAGCGCTCGCAGGTGGTGGCGCACGTGTTCAAGCTGGCGCGGGACGAGCGCGACGCATGGCTGAACTGGCCGGCGCGGGTGTCGGCGCAGATGGCGGCGACGCTGGCGGTCGACCCGCATGCGATGCATCTGGCGCTGGAGGCGGCGGTGCGCGCGCACCTCGCCGAGCTAGGCGAGGTGCGCGTGAAAGTGGACTAGTCGCGAGACAGCAGCAGGCACGCCTGTTCAAGCAAGTGCGCGGCCATCGCGAGGCGCGCGCTATGGACGGGGTCATCGATCCACGCCTCGCCGTGCGTTTCGAGCCGGAGCTGCAGTTCGGCCAAGGCGCCTTCGATACCGTCGATCGCGTCCTTTGGCGTCGTGCCTCCGATGTGATCACCACCGACTGCGTCGATGGTCCACTCGATGGCACTGATCGCGAGGTTCAGTCCTCCTTGAAACGCCTCGTCGTGCTCACGCATGACGAGCAGGGACTGGATGCGCTGCCGGATAAGGTGGAGGTGATTGCGGGTCTG
Organism: Lysobacter sp.; assembly: GCA_019634715.1. Classification (GTDB taxonomy): domain Bacteria; phylum Pseudomonadota; class Gammaproteobacteria; order Xanthomonadales; family Xanthomonadaceae; genus Lysobacter_I. The sequence goes on along the minus strand of JAHCAU010000011.1, from coordinate 122,807 downwards.
ATTGTTCATGCGGGTCTGCTCGATGGCCTGCGTGGCCGGGGACCGCATGAACGCGCTGTTCGCCATCAAAGCCAAGCGGTGATGACGTTGCATCGCAACAGGTTTGAGGAATGTTCGATTACGAAGGCGCGTACGGAATCGAGCGCGCCTGGTGCGATGGCCTGACGCCCGACCCGCTGCTCTCGGTCTCCGCCTGGGCGGACCAGCATCGGATGCTGTCGAGCAAGGCATCCGCCGAACCCGGCCGCTGGCGCACCGCGCGCACGCCGTACCTCCGTGAGATCATGGATTGCCTCTCGCCGGCCTCGTCGGTCGAGCGCGTGGTCTTCATGAAGGGCGCACAGGTCGGCGGCACCGAGTGCGGTAGCTGCTGGATCGGATACGTCATCCATCACGCGCCAGGACCGATGATGGCGGTCTGGCCGACCGTGGAGATGGCCAAGCGCAACTCCAAGCAGCGGATCGACCCGCTGATCGAGGAGTCGCCGGTGCTGGCCGAACGCATCGCCCCGGCACGGGCGCGCGACTCGGGCAACACCATTCTCGCCAAGGAGTTCCGCGGTGGGGTGCTGGTCATGACCGGCGCCAACAGCGCGGTCGGGCTGCGCTCGATGCCGGTGCGCTACCTGTTCCTGGACGAGGTCGATGGCTATCCCATCGACGTCGAGGGCGAAGGCGACGCGATCTCGCTGGCGGAGGCGCGCACGCGCACCTTCAGCCGTCGCAAGATCTTCATCGTCTCCACGCCGACCATCGCCGGTGCCAGCAGCATCGAGCGCGAGTACGAGGCGTCAGACCAGCGTCGGTATTTCGTGCCCTGCCCGCAATGCGGACATGCGCAGTGGTTGCGCTTCGAGTGTCTGCGTTGGGAGCGCGGCCGGCCGGAGACGGTCGCCTACGTCTGCGAGTCCTGCGAGGTGCCGATCGCCGAGCATCACAAGACCTGGATGCTCGAACACGGCCAGTGGCGCGCGACCGCGCCGGGCAATGGCAAGACCGCCGGGTTCCACCTCTCGTCGCTGTACAGCCCGGTTGGCTGGCGCAGCTGGCGCGAGATCGCGGCGGCATGGGAAGGCGCAGTCGACAAGGTCACCGGCTCGGCGTCCGCGATCAAGACGTTCAGGAACACCGAGCTCGGCGAGACGTGGATCGAGGAGGGCGAGGCGCCGGACTGGCAGCAGTTGCTGGAGCGGCGCGAGGATTACCGCATCGGCGCCGTGCCGCGCGGCGGTCTGCTGCTGGTCGGCGGCGCCGACGTGCAGAAGGATCGCATCGAGGTCTCGGTGTGGGCCTTCGGACGTGGCAAGGAGGCGTGGCTGGTCGAACACCGCGTGCTGATGGGCGATACGGCCCGTGACGCCGTGTGGACCGACCTGCGCGCGCTCCTGCGCGAGACCTGGACGCATGCCGGTGGCGCGCAACTGCCGCTGGCGCGCCTGGCGATCGACACCGGCTTCGCCACGCAGGAGGCCTACGCCTTCGTGCGCGCCTGCCGCGACAGCCGGGTGATGGCCGTCAAGGGCGCTGCGCGCGGCGCGGCGCTGATCGGCGTGCCGACCGCGGTGGATGTCACCGTCGCGGGCCGGAAGCTGCGTCGTGGCGTGAAGGTTCATTCGGTCGTGGTCGGCATCGCCAAGCAGGAGTTCTACAACCACCTGCGCCTGCATGCGGATGTGGCGGCCGACGGCGTCACGCCTGTCTACCCGCCCGGTTACGTGCATTTGCCGAAGGTCGATGCCGAGTACCTGCAGCAACTGTGCGCGGAGCAGCTGATCACGCGTCGCGACCGAAGCGGTTACCCGGTCCGCGAGTGGCAGAAGCTCCGCGAGCGCAACGAGGCGCTCGATTGCTACGTGTATGCGCGTGCCGCGGCGGCGGCGGCCGGGCTGGATCGTTTCGAGGAGCGCCACTGGCGCGAACTGGAACGCTCGCTCGGGCTGCCGCCGCCAGGGGCTATGCCGCCGACCATCCATCCCGAACCCGACGAGGCCACCGACAACGGTGGCCTCGCCACTTCCGGGCGCCCGACCCGTCGGCGCGTCGTCAAGAGCCGCTGGCTGCAACGTTGAGATTCGTCGCATGAGCTTCACCGCGGAACAACTGGTCGCGCTCGAACGCGCACTCGCGACAGGCGAGCGGCGTGTCTCCTTCGGCGACCGCACCGTCGAGTACCGCACGGTCGATGAACTGATCGAGGCCATCGGCATCGTACGACGCGCCCTGCTGGAGCAGCAGATCGCGGCTGGCACCGCACGGCGGCGACCGCGCCGGGTCGTCGTGAACACCGACAAGGCGACCTGAGCGGATGAGCTGGTGGTCGCGGCTGCGTGCGCGGCTGTTCGGCGCTGCGCCGACCTACGACGGCATCGGTGGCGGTCGCCGCGCGCGCTTCTGGCAGGTCGGCAATCCCGGCGCGGTCGCGGCGCTGGCATACGCGCAGCACGAGTTGCGCGCCAAGAGCCGCGATCTTGTTCGCCGCAACGCCTGGGCCGCGACCGGCGTGGAAGCGTTCGTGGCCAATGCCATCGGCACCGGCATCAAGCCACAGTCGATGCTCGACGCTGCCGACCAGCGCGAGGCGGTACAGGCGCTGTGGCGGGACTGGTGCGAGGAGGCGGATGCCGCCGGGCTGACGGACTTCTACGGCCTGCAGGCGCTGGCCTGCCGGGCGATGCTTGAGGGTGGCGAGTGTCTGGTGCGCCTGCGCTACCGACGTCCCGAAGACCGGCTGACGGTCGGGCTGCAATTGCAGTTGCTCGAACCCGAGCACCTGCCGGCGACATTGAACCGCGAACTGCCCAACGGCAACGTCATTCGCGCCGGCATCGAGTTCAACGCCATCGGCCAGCGGGTGGCGTACCACCTGTACAGGAGTCATCCCGGCGACGGGATGCTCGCGCCGATGTCGTCGCATGGCGGCCTGGACACCGTGCGCGTTCGGGCCGACGAGATTCTGCACCTGTTCCGTCCGCTGCGTCCGGGCCAGATCCGAGGCGAACCGTGGCTGGCTCGCGCGCTGGTCAAGCTGCACGAACTCGACCAGTACGACGATGCCGAGCTGGTGCGCAAGAAGACCGCGGCGATGTTCGCGGGCTTCATCACGCGCGACGCTCCGGAGGATGCGCTGCTGGGCGAGGGTGAGGCCGATGCTCACGGGGTCGCGTCGGCGAGCCTCGAACCGGGCACGATGCAGTTCCTGGAGCCTGGCGAGGACGTGAAGTTCTCGCAGCCGGCCGACGTCGGGTCGAGCTACGCGGAGTTCATGCGCCAGCAGTTCCGCGCGGTCGCCGCCGCAATGGGGATCACCTACGAGATGCTCACCGGCGACCTCACGCAGGTGAACTACTCGTCGATCCGCGCCGGCCTGCTCGAGTTTCGCCGTCGCTGCGAGGCGATCCAGCATGGCGTCATCGTCCACCAGCTGTGCCGCCCGCTGTGGCGCGCGTGGATGACGCAGGCGGTACTCGAAGGCGCGCTGACGCTGCCCGGCTTCGCGCGCGGCGGAGTCGCCAGGCGCCGCGCCTACCTGGCCGTGAAGTGGGTCGCGCAGGGCTGGCAGTGGGTCGATCCGAAGAAGGAGTTCGACGCACTGATCGCGGCGATCCGCGGCGGGCTGCTCTCGCGCAGCGAAGCGATTTCCAGTTTTGGTTACGACGCCGAGGACATCGACCACGAGATCGCCGCCGACAACGCGCGCGCCGATGCGCTCGGTCTCGTCTTCGATTCCGATCCGCGCCATGGGCGTTCGCCCGGCGCCAACGAAACATCTCCCGCCCCAACGTCCTGATGACATCCCTCGTCCACCTGGCGTCCCGTCTCTACGGGACGCCGCTGCTGGTCGCGCGCGCAAAACTCGACACGATTCTTGCCGTGCTCGGTCCACGCATCGGCCTGGCGCCGATCGAACTGGCGCTGCCCGTGATGGTGCCGGTCCCGGGCGAGTCCGAACGGCCGCCGGCAGCGTCAGGCATCGCGGTGATCCCGATCCACGGCACGCTGGTTCGGCGCACGGTCGGCCTCGAAGCTGAGTCCGGACTCACCTCCTATACCCGGATCGCGGCGGACATCGACGCCGCCGTCGCCAATCCGGCAGTCGCCGGCCTGCTGCTCGACATCGACTCGCCCGGTGGCGAGGCCGGCGGCGTGTTCGAGCTGGCAGAGCACATCCGGGCCGCCAGTCAGCGCAAGCGGGTGTGGGCGCACGCGGGCGACAGCGCGTTCTCCGCCGGCTACGCCATCGCCTGTGCCGCGCAGCGCGTGACGCTCGCCCGCACCGGAGGTGTCGGCTCGATCGGCGTGATCGCGTTGCACATCGACCAGTCGGTGCGCAACGCGCAGAACGGATTGAGCGTCACCGCGCTGTATGCCGGTGCCCACAAGAACGACGCCACTCCCCATGCACCGCTGACGCCACAGGCGACCGACGCGCTTCAGACAGAGATTGATCGCCTGTACGCCCTATTCGTCGACCACGTCGCCGCCATGCGCGGCCTGGACGCCCATGCGGTGCGGGCGACCGAGGCGGCGCTGTACTTCGGCGAAGACGCCGTGGCTGCGGGACTGGCCGATGGCGTCGCGTCCTTCGACACGGTGCTCGCCGAGTTCGCCGCCGCGCTCGACGGACCAAGGCCGTCGCCCGATTCACGCAACATCGTCGCACGACCGATGCGACACGCGCTTCCCCCGCCCACGGAGACCTCCATGACCCTGCCCACCGAGGCTGCGCCCGCGCAGTCTGCGCCGCCTGCCGCGCCGGCCGCCACACCCGCGTCCACCCCACCCGTGGCGCCTACCGCAACGACGGTATCGCCCACCGATGCCCACGCCGAGGCGATCGCCATCGCCGAGCTGTGCCTGCTCGCCGACTGTTCCGAGCGCACCACCGAGTTCCTCGCCGCACGGATGACCGCGGCTCAGGTGCGACAGGTGTTGCTGCAGGCCCGCGCCGACCAGGTCGAGATCGCCTCGCATCACATGGCCGGAACCGTGGCTGCCGCAACGAACGTGGCGAATGCCGCCAGTACCGTGCTCGACGCCGTGCGCAAGCGCATCGCGTCCACGCAGCCACAAGGAGCCTGAGCCGCCATGCCGGTCCTCCACGAACCGATGAATCTCGGCGACCTGCTCAAGTACGAGGCGCCGAACCTGTACTCGCGCGACGAGGTCGTCGTCGCCCCCGGGCAGACGCTCGCGCTCGGCGCCGTCGTCGGCCGCATCGCGGCCACCGGGGAAGTCGTCGCCCTCGACCCGACCGCCAGCGATGGCCGCGAAGCGGTGGCCGGCGTGCTGATCGAAGCGGTGAGCGTCGCACGAGGCGAAGGCCGCCGTCGCAGCGTGATCGTCGCGCGCCACGCCATCGTCTTCGGCGGCGCCCTCGTCCTGCCCGCAACCCTCACGCCCGAGCAGATCGCCACGGCCCTCGCGCAGCTGGCGGCGCTCGGCGTCCTCGTTCGCCAATTCCCCCACCCGGCAGATCCCGATGCTCAACCCGTTCGCTAACACCGCCTTCTCCATGGCGGCCCTCACCGCCGCGATTAACCTGATCCCGAACCGTTACGGTCGTCTGCAGGAACTGGGCCTGTTTCCCGAGAAACCGGTGCGTCTGCGCCAGGTCCTCGTGGAGGAACGGGCCGGCGTGCTGACCCTGTTGCCGACCAAGCCGCCGGGCGCGCCGGGCACGCTCGCCGCGCACGCCAAGCGCCGCATGCGCTCGTTCATCGTGCCGCACATCCCCCACGACGACGTCGTGCTGCCCGAGGAGGTCAACGGCCTGCGCGCCTTCGGTTCGGAAACCGAACTCGAATCGGTCGCGGGCGTGATGGCAGAACGCCTGGAGACCATGCGCAACAAGCATGCGATCACCCTCGAACACCTGCGCATGGGCGCGCTCAAGGGCCAGATCCTCGATGCCGACGGCAGCATCCTGTACGACCTGTACGAGGAGTTCCGCCTCACCCAGCAGCACGTGCGCTTCCAGATCGAGAGTCCGAACAACGGCACCGACGTCAAGCAGAAGTGCATCGAGACCCTGGCCCTGGTCGAGGAGGGTCTGCTCGGCGAGTTCATGACTGGGGTACGCGTCGTGTGCTCGCAGGAGTTCTTCGCCGCGCTCACCTCGCACAAGGACGTCAAGACGGCCTACGCCCAGTGGCAGCAGGGCGCCGTCCTGATCAACGACGTCCGCAAGGGCTTCAACTTCGGCGGCCTGGTGTTCGAGGAATACCGCGGCAAGGCCTCCGACCAGGAGGGTACGGTCCGACGCTTCATCGCCCCGGGCGAAGCGCACGCCTTCCCGCTGGGCACCCTCAACAGCTTCGCGACCTACAACGCACCGGCGGACTTCAACGAGACCGTCAACACCCTCGGCCAGCCGGTGTACGCCAAGCAGGAGCCGCGCAAGTTCGAGCGCGGCACCGATCTGCACACCCAGTCCAACCCGCTGCCGCTGTGCCTGCGCCCGAGCGTGCTGGTAAAGCTCTCGATCAACTGAGGTCCGACCATGAGCCGCAGCGAAGGGCCGGTATCGCCGGCCGGGGACCGCTTTGTCCGCGCGATCGACCGCGTGCTGATCCATGAGGGCGGGGATGCCAATGACCCGCGCGATGCCGGCGGACGCACGCGCTGGGGCATCAGCCAGAAGACCTACCCGACGCTGGACATCGGCAAGCTCACCCGGGCAGATGCCATCGCGCTGTATCGCCGTGATTTCTGGGCACCGATCCAAGGCGACGCGCTGCCGTCCGCACTGGCGTTCCAGGCGCTCGACGCCGCGGTGAACCACGGTGTCGGGCGGACGGTCCGCTGGCTGCAGCGGCTGACGGGCGTCAAGATCGACGGCCGGCTGGGTCCTGTCACGCTCGCCGCGATCCGGGCCGCCGACGAGGCGCGACTGATCGAACGCCTGCTTGCGCTGCGCCTGGAGCTGTACGCCGAGCACGAACGCTTCGCCGCATTCGGACGGGGCTGGACGCGGCGGATCGCCGCCAACCTGCGCTACGCCGCCCGCGACCTCGCGTGAGCTCGCCGCTCGACCCGGCCTTCGAGGCCGCCCATGACACGCTGTTCGCGGTCTTCGGCGAGCCGGCGATCGTCCGTCGAGGTCGCGCGGCTCCGGTTCCGGTGCGCGTCGTGATCACCTACAACGTGAGCGAACTGGGCGACTACAGCCAGGGCGCTTCCCGGGTGACAACCGTGAAGTTCCGCACGGCCGAGTGGGCGCCGCGTACCGGGGACATGCTGCACGTGCCTGGCGGCCGCCACCGCATCGATCGGGTGGTCGGCGACGACGGACTGGTCACCGAGGCGGTGCTCCATGGCTGAGACGCCGATCCCGTGGTCGATCCTCGAACTCGTTCGGGGCCGACTGCGCACGGTGCGTCGGTCGAACGGCTTCCGCACGGATGCCGGTCGCGACGTGCGGCTGGAACCGGCGGCGTTCGATCCCAACGACAGCGCGCGGCTGACGCTGTACCCGCTCGCATCGATCCTGCCTGATGGCGCGCAGTCCACGGCGGAGCGTGGATTCACGTTCGTCGTCGAGGCATTGGTCCCCATCCGGCTCGACAATGCCCAGGCCCGCATCGTCGACACGATCGCCGACATCGAGGACGCGCTCGACGGCCATTCGCAGGCCCCGCTGGCGCTGCCGCTGCAGTTCCAGGAGTCGGTGCTCCTGGACCGGCCTGACGGCATTGCCGCCATGGCCGCGCAGGTGTTGTTCGGCACGCGCTATCGCCGGCCTGTGCTGGACACCTGATTGCAAACCACGGCGCTGGAGTTTCCAGATGATCGATCTTCGCCGGTTCCGGTTTGGATCATGTAAGCAAGCGATGTTAATGAAAGCACGATCGCGCACGCGGGGATTACCCGTGGCCTCGATCGAAGCTTCGGCCAGTCGACCGATGGGTCGAAGAACGCCAGTAAGAGATAAGTGACCGCCACCATGCTGATGAGCAGCACGAGCAACAATGCCAGCGCGATGCCACCCACTGTGCCTGTTCTCCAAGCGTGAAAGGTCGAAACCACTCCGACGCCCGTCAGCATGCAGATCATCGGGGAAGCTAGCTGCAATAGCCGCATGCGCACGTGCTCGTAGATGCCGTTTAGTATGGATCGGAGCGATGAGAAGTTGCGCAGCAGGCCCACGATGCCGCCCAGCAGGACGCAACACACCATCTGGAAGCCCAAGGCGTTGACGGAGGCGTAATCTCCCAGCAGCGCGTCGGCCAGTGATGACCCGGAAGCAATACCCAATCGTTCCAGCCTTGCATCAAGCAGCGTGAGAATGCCGATCAGAATGCCGGTCGTACCAAAAAAGAGGATGTCTTTCGCGAGCTCTGTACGCAGTTGGGTCAATTGGCGCTGCAGCGATAGATCGAGCGTGACCGGCGCACCGTCGCCCGGCTCGTTGCTGACGTGCTCTGTCATGGAGTCCTCCTGTAATGGGCGTGCTTTCGATATAGCACGCCCCAGGTTCCTGCGAGAAGAATCGTCGCATGTGTCCATGCAGGACGTTGCTCTCGAATCAAGTTCCCAAGTTGCATGACCACTTCAACATCGACGCGCGACAGCGCGCTTCTGCTGCATGCCGATCTTGACGGCATCCTGTCTGCATCGCGCAATCTCGGTGCGATGTGCGCGCTCTTGCCGACCCTGCGCTCGCGTGCCATCGGCACACTGGGGCGCCGATGGCCTGTCCAGGCGCGGCGCGACATCCAGGCCGAATACCGGATCGGCGCTCGCCGACTTTCGCAGGACCTGCAGGCTCGCCCGAGCGAGGGCGGTGTGCGCCTGATCGGACGATTCCGAGGTATCGGGCTGCGCAACTTCGGCGCGCGCCAGACCCGGAGAGGTGTCACCGCTACCGTTTTCCGGGGCAAGCGCAGTCTGCGCGATCACGCCTTCATCGGCGTCGGCGTGAATCGCAACGCTCAGGTATTCCGTCGCGAGGGCGCCAAGCGGGAGATGAAGCAGGGACGCTACGCCGGCAAACAGCGCCAGCCGCTGGTCGCCGAGTACGGTGCCACTGCCGCCCAAATGCTCGCCAAGGGGCGTCGTCCCGAACGCCTCATCGATTACGCGCGCGGTGTGCTTGATGCGGAGTCGAGGCGTCTGATGACTTCGGCGTCGATGGAGAAGAGCGTGATGTAGTGATTTCCGCGGATGATCTCTCTTCTTCGCGATCGAAGATGTACGGGTGATGTTCCACGAATGACCTCAGTGCCCAGAGGTCAAATCCTGTTCCCATGAAGAATGCGCCGGAAAGAGCGGAAAGGATCAAGATCACCGCGTAGGGCAAAAGATTGCTTCCTTGCAGGTTGTTCAGGATGAATAACAGCGAGAACGCCAACGCATAACTGCATACAAGGAAGGCGGCCGCACATGCGGTCATGACAAGGGCACGTCTAATGCGGGTCGAGAACATTGGCTTGACGACGAATTTGCCGTCCGTGTAGTTCACGTCAAGAAACCGCATCATCGTCATGAGGCCTATGAGAGGCGCACTTGGAGACGGCGCTTTCCGAATGAGGTGGATTGTCGCTACCGGAATCCACAACCCGAAGCCATGCCGGAAGGCAGTTTCGAGTGCGAGTGGGTCAGGACTCTCATGCGGCATTCTTTCGTACATCTCGAAGAACTCCCTTCTTCGCGTGTGCCAGCCGGTCGTAAGCACATGCAGTCCGCGTACGGCAGTGAATGATGCGGCCACTATCAGGGTAACCACTACGATGACTGCCTGGTCTATGCCGAATACGGTGGGCAGCTTTTCCAATTGTCCAATGAGGTTCGTTTCCATTGCTCATAGCTCCGTCATGAGGCGATGGCTGATGTTGTAGCGCATCGCCAAGTCCATCGAAAGGGCCAACTTCGCCTCGCGCCCGGGTGCATCACCACGCCGCTTCCGCATCGGTCGCTTCCGGGCAATCCCCCACATCCGACACCCGCTTCCGTGTCCGCCATCCCGGCGGAGGCGTCCGCACGCCTATCCATTCCCCCTCCCCCGACAACGCACCGCATGAAAACCATCACGCTCTACCACCCCCACACCCATGAAGGCGTGGACTACACGCCGCCGCCCGAAGGCATCGCGCTGAAGGTCAACGATGCCGATGCCGCGTTCCTCAAGGCCCTCGGCCTGACGACGCCGCCTCCGACCCGGGAGACGTCCGCAGAGGCGACCACCGATCAGACAGCCGATGCGCCATTGCCGCCGCGTCCCGACCGCCGCGCACGGGTCGCCATTCCCACCGACACGACTCCGGCGACTGATGCCGGCACGACGAGGACCGCCTGATGCAGGACTTCAGCTTCCAGGGCAAGCTCTACCTCGGCACCCGCCTGCCCGGCGGTCGGTCCGGCGCGCTGCGCTGGGTCGGCGATGCCCCCAAGTGCGACCTGACCCTCAAGACCGAGACCGAGACGCGCAAGGATTCGTACTCGGGCAATCGCCTGACGTCCGCCGTGCTGCAGAAGGGCAAGGAGGCCGAACTCACCGTCGCGATCAACTGGGCCGACATCGACAACCTCCTGCTCGGCCTGTACGCGAGCAAGGCGACCTTCGCCGGGGGCACGGTGAGCGGAGAGATTCTGCCCACCGGCCTGTCGGCCAACGACGTGGTCGCGCTCGACCACGGCACGATCAGCCAACTGGTGCTGACCGACAGCAACCCGACCCCAACGCCGCTGGTGGTGAACGCCCATTACCGCATCGAGAGTCCTCGCGCCGGCCTGCTCAAGCTGCTCGACTTCGCCGGCCTCACGCTGCCGCTGCGCGCTGCGTACCGCTACGGTGCGCGCACCAGCGTGGCGATGCTGACCACGCCCGCGCCAGAACGATATCTGCTGCTCGACGGCATCAACGTCATCGACAACGCGCCCGTGCAGGTGCGCCTCTATCGCGTCCAGTTCAACCCGGTCAGCAACCTCGGCCTGATTCACGAGTCGTTCGGCCAGTTCGAGTTGACGGCCTCGGTGCTGTTCGACGCCGAGGCCGCCGCTGATCCGGTGCTGGGTGGCTTCGGACGACTCGACCTGCCGGAGGCGGCGTGATGGCGACGCGGATTCCCGCACCGTCCGCAGACGATGCCGCATCGGTCGCGGACGAACTGGCCGTGCTCGATCCCGACCGGACGCTGGAGCTTGGCGGCCGATCGGTGACGATTCGCGAGTACGGCTTCTTCGAGGGCCTGGACGTCGCCGACCGCGCCTCGGCCTTCATCGAAGATCTGGTCGCGGCCACCGAGGATGGCCGCCTGCGCTACGCCCAGGTGCGCAGGCTGTTCGGTCGGCACCGTGCAGTCGTGCCTGCGATTGCGGCGCAGGCGGCCAATGTCGAGGTCGCTTGGCTGGAGACCCTGGCCCCCGGCGAGCAGGAGCTGTTCATGGCGACCTGGTTCGCGACGAACTCGGCTTTTTTCGTGCGCGAGGTGCTGGCGGAGGTGCGCGAGGCCCAGGTCCTCGCCGCAGGCGCCTCGGCTGGCTTGAGTGTTTCGCCCGGCTCGCCGCCGCCGGACTCGGTACCGCCGAGCAGCTTGGCCGACGCACCGAGCGCCAGTTGACCGCCATGTTCGAGGCCGTCGACCGCGACGAACGTCGCCGTCGCGCGGACTTCATCGAAGACGTGGCAACGGCCGTGTGGGGCGGGGATGCCGCCGATGCCCGCGTGAAGTCCCTGCGTGGACCCGATTGAAGCCGAAGCACTGATCGCAGCATGAACCGCGATTTCGAGATCAACCTGAAGGTCCGCAGCGACTCGGCGCAGGCCGAGGCCAGCCTTTCGCGGGTGGAAGGCGCGCTTGGTCGCGCCGACCGTGCGGTCTCCCGGCTCAACGCCACCAGCGCGAGCGCAACGCGCGCCAGCGTCGGGCAGGCGCAGGCGCAGGACGCTGTCACGGGCGCGCACCGACGCGGTACGCGCGCGACCGAGATCGGTGCCCGTGCGGTGAACGAGTACGGGGTGTCCGTCGCCCAGACCCGACAGGCGATGCGCATGCTGCCGGCACAGATCACCGATATCGTGACCTCGCTCGCCGGTGGCCAGAAGCCGTGGCTGGTCGCAATCCAGCAGGGTGGTCAATTGAAGGACTCCTTCGGTGGCGTCGTGCCCGCCGCCCGTGCGCTGCTGGGTGCGATCACGCCGCTGGTCATCGGCCTGACACTCGTGGCCGCCGTCATCGGCAGCGTCGCGGTGGCGACGATGTCGGGCTACCGGGAGACCCAAGGGTACGAACGGGCGCTGATCGCCAGTGGCAACGCCGCGGCGACCACCGCAGGCCAGCTGCGCGTGATGAAGGACGGCGTGGGGGCTGCGACGGGCGAGTACGCCGATGCGCAAGTCGCGCTGAGCGCCCTCGCAAGCTCCGGCCAGATCGCTGTCGACACCCTGACGCTTGCGGCGGGCGCGGCGGTCAACCTCTCGACGCTGACCGGCGAAGCGATCGAGGACAGCACGCGCAAGATCATCGCGCTGGCCCGTGCGCCTTCGGCGCAGCTGGTTGAACTCAACCAGCAATACCGATTCCTTTCGGTCGAGGTCTACCAGCACGTCCGCGCACTCGAGTCACAGGGCAGGGCGCAGGACGCCGCGCGTCTGGCGATCGAGACGTTCGCCCGAGTTCACGAGCAGCGGGTACAGGAGGCGTACGCGCGTGCCGGCGCGCTCGAACGGGCGTGGATCAACGTCGGCAAGGTCATCGGCGGCGTCTGGAATACCATCCGCAACATCGGTCGCGACGACATGGCGTTCCGCCTGTCGAAGACGACCGATGAACTGGAGCGGATCGGCAAGGAGTGGCGCGAGCTCGGTGGCCTCAAATCGCTCGACGCCGTGCTGGCGAGTGCCGAAGTGGATGGCGGCACCAAGAATCGCATCCGCGCGCTGCGACAGGAGCAGGCCGCCCTGCAGCGCGAAGCCAACGCTGAGCAGGCCAAGGCGGACGCCCAGGCCGAGCAGCAGGCAAGACAGACGGCCGCGATCGGGGCGCTCGATCGTGCGCAGGCTGCTCTCGGGCAGGACCGCGCCATCGCCAAGGCGCAGCAGTTGCGCGCCCTCGAGCGTGACATCGCCGCCCTGCGCGCCGGTGGCGTCCAGGATGTCGACGGGATGCCGCTGGCGAAGTTCGAGGCGACCCGGCGCGCGCAGATCGACGAGCAGTTCAAGCCGCCCAAGGCACCGAAGCCGAAAAAGTCGGATGCGGATCGCGCCCGCGAAGATGCCGAACGCGAGCTGGCATCGCTGCGCCGGGAGGTCGCGCTGCTCGCCGAGGTCGAGGCAGGACAGACGCGCGCGGGCGAGGCTGCGCGCCTGCGCTACGAGACGACGCAGGGCGCGCTGTCGAAGATCGCGCCCGCACTGAAGGCACAGCTGATCGCCGAAGCAGAGGCTGTCGACAAGGCGCGCGCGGCCGCGGAGGCCGAGCGCGAGCGCAAGGCCGAGATCGAGAAGACGACGCGTGCCTACGAGGTGCTGCGTGAGGGTCTGCGCACACCGCTGGAGGTCGCAGTGGAGACGGCGACCGAACGGGTCCGGCTCCTCAACGAGGCCCTGCGCGATGGGATCGTCGCCAAGGCGGCCTACGACCAGGCGATGGCGCGTGTGGTCCGTGATTCCTTCCGCAAGCCCGATGCCATGCCAGGAGGCCTCGATCTGGGTGAGACCGGCGGCGAGCTGGCGCGCATCGAAGTCGCCCGTGAGCGTCTGCAGGCGTGGTACGCCGAACAGCATGCCTTGCTCGCCCGCTTCCGCGAGGAGAAGGCCGACCTGCATGCGCAATGGGACGCACAGGAACAGCAGGTCGAGCAGCAACACCAGCGCGCACTCGCCCAACTGCAGGCCGCGCAGCAGCAGGTGCTGCTGACCGGCGCGTCCGCTGCGTTCGGCCAGCTGGCCGAGATCGCACGCGCCTTCGGTGGTGAGCAGAGCGCGACGTACCGTGCCCTGTTCGCGCTGAGCAAGGCATTTGCGATCGCGCAGGCCGCGATCGCGCTTGCGCAGAACGTGGCCGAGGCGAGCAAGGTCGGCTTTCCGGCCAACATTCCCATGATCGCCGGTGCGCTCGCGCAGGGCGCGACCATTGCCGGTCTGATCGCGCAGGCCACCTTCAACGGCGGCGGTGGCTACGCCAGCGGTGGCCACGTGCGCGGGCCGGGAACCTCGACCTCCGACAGCATCCCGGCATGGCTCTCGGACTTCGAGTTCGTGACCCGGGCCGCCGTCGTGCGCCAACCCGGTGCGCTGGCCTTCCTCGAGGACTTCAACCGCCGTGGCATGCAGGCGCTCGATGCCTGGCAGCAAGGGCGCTTCGCGCGGGCCGTTCCGCCGCACGTGTCCCTGCCGCGCGCCCCGCGCGTCAACTTCGCCGAGGGCGGACTCGCCCGCGCCGCCAGCGGTCTGAACCCGCAGCTCAACCTGCGCCTGATCAACGCGATCAGCACCGACGCGCTCGCAGAGTCGATGGCGCAGAGCCGGGGACTTGAGCAGACCATCCTCAACGTGATCGACCGCAACGGCAGCTTCCTTCGCCAGCGGATTGCGGGCGGCTAATCGCATACTCCTTAGACATGTTCAAAGCCAACGGCAGGAGTGCCAACCATCGATGCCCAGCATCATGAGTTCGTTCAAGGATGCGGCGAGAATGCTACGGCGGATCTACAGTTTTAGCTTCAGATGGTCGTGCAGACTTGATTGATGTGGCGATTGACTCCGTCGCTGTCCAGACCACGGCTAATGCGCCAAGAAATACAACAAGCCGTTGATCAGCGAGTTTTCCGAGTTCATCGTCATTTGCAACAAGCGACAAGTAACCGAGGTAAATACCTGCGACTGCCCCGGCGCATGCTAGAGATACAACGACGACCTGATTCAGGGTCGGCACTTTCCTGTATCTGAAGAAGCAGAAAGAGAAATAGACAGCGGCAGCAACCGCTCCTGCGTAAAGCCCGATAAAATTGGGGTTCATTTGCCCCCCGTGCTATCAGATTTTCTGGCAATGATTGCGCCGATAATTCCGCCGATGAGTGCGCCGCCGACGCCGGGTGCAATCAGATTCCCGATTAGTGCGCCACCGATCGTTGCAGATAAAACTTGTGCACTTTTGTCCCCCGCTGCAGTTGGCAGCTTCTTGCGCACTTTTTCATGGCTCTCTGGCGGTGGGGAATCCCCCTCGTTTTGCTGCTGATCGCTGTCCGATGGCTGGTTCATCCTTGAATCCTATTCAAAAGCGAATCGCGACGCTTTTCGGCGCGAAACAAGGTTATCGAATGGATTTTCTTCTTGCTATAGGTAGATGCTGTTGATGTTCATCGTGCCGGAATTTCAACAGATCACGAAGTCAAGCAGAAAAAAAGAGGAAATCTCCTGAATGAACATCACTCCGGCAGAAGCAGGTCATCGCCATCCGTAAGAATAACGGGATTGTTCCAATGTTCTTTCACGAAAGAATTTAGCTCTTCCTTTGATTGAAAGACTACGTCCTTCAGTGGCATTCCACCCGGAGTTTTTTCTACCGGGCGACCGGTAAGGGGGTTCATGATGACAAATCCTGCGGACAACTTTTCGTCTTCTTCCATTGCTGATCCTCCATGTCTTGCTCTTGAATGTGATGCAGCAATGCCGTTCGCCGAGATTGCTTGCAATTTTCCCGTTCAGCTTGATCGTAGCACGGCATTGGTAAAAGCCTATATTCCGCAAAAGTCACCCGTCCAAGCAAAATTCAAATCAAAACAAAAGCTTATAAGATTGGATCGCCGAAGGCAGTTTATTGCGGTGATCTGGAAACATCACTGTCCGGTCCGCCACGGCATGCCAGTCCTGGAAGCGTGGCAGGCCCGGTGCATTGCAGGAGCCGTGCCTTCCCCGGGTCCCCGGCCCAAGGTGATGCGCGTCAGTTTCGCCGATTGGGGCATGGCCCGCACGATCAGCGGTCTCAACCCGCAGCTCAACCTGCGCCTGATCAACGCGATCAGCACCGACGCGCTCGCAGAGTCGATGGCGCAGAGCCGGGGACTTGAGCAGACCATCCTCAACGTGATCGACCGCAATGGCAGCTTCCTGCGCCAGCGGATCGGGGGTGGCTGATGGCATATGCGATCGGCACGCTCGTCAAGGCCGGAGGCGACGATGCCCAGCATCGCCTGCTCGGCACGATCCAGGCGCTTGCGCAGGGCGTCGGCTGGACGACGCTGCGCTACGACACGTCGTCGCCCGAGCGCGAACTGATCCTGCGCTCGACCGGCACGACCGGCGAGGAGGACATCACGGTCGGCTTCAAGACCTACCAGAATGTCGCCGCCGACTACTACAACCTGCTCGCCGCGACGATGGTGGGCTTCGTGCCCGGCGCGCCCTTCGAAGCGCAGCCGGGCATCAAGGCCAGTGGCGTGCCCAGCCACAACCAGGCGGTGAGCTACTTCCTCACCGCCAACCCGAGGCGCATCGTCGGCGCGTTCAAGGTCGGCTCGCCGATCTATGCCCACGTCTACGTCGGCAAGGCGCTCGCCTACGCACGACCGCGCGAGTACCCGTCGCCGCTGGTTGTCGCCGGTCACTTCGACGGCCGCGACGCGCGACGCTACAGCGACCTGCACTGGTTTCCCTACAAGGGCCGCAAGGGCAGCGGCGACACGGGCTACAACGACGGCCATCTCTACCTGCGCGATGCCGGCGGCACGTGGAAGAAGGTGCAGATCTCGCCGTTCGGCAATGGGCATGCGAGCGAGACCACCTTCGGTGCGCTCGCCGGCGAACCCGCGGGCGCGACCGGCGCAGGGCGGCGCTGCCTCGTCCCAGCGGGCACCCTGCACCAGCCGCAGCCGCTCGAACTATACGACATGACATTCGGCGCCTACGACAACGAGACGCGCGGCTATCCCAGCAGCGGCAACCTCTACGGCATGCTCGATGGCGTGAGCTTCGTCTCCGGACACGGCAATGCCTCCGAGAACGTGCTGCAGCTCGATGGCAGTGTCCGGGTCGATCAGGCCGGCATGGGCGTGCGCGAAGCGGTGGACGCGATCCGTGCGGTGAACGGTCGTGCGTTCGTGGTGCTGCAGGATGGCGCGCGCACCGGATGGCGGGACTTCGTTGCGGTGGAGATGTCCTGATGGCGACCTTCTCCGGTCAAGTCGCCGGCTTTGCCGCGCTCAAGACGGCGATCGAGACCACGCTCGCCGGTCGCGGCTGGACGCTGACGGGCGACATCCTGGCGAAGGGCGCGGCCTTCGTGCAGCTGACTGCCAGTGCGAACGAACTTCGCCTGCAGGCCGGCACCGGGCAGGCGGGGAACGCGATGACGGGCGCGTGCCCGCAGTCCGTGAAGCTGATGTCCTTCGCCCTTGCGCCGATCCAGTGGCCGGCCACCTGGATGCTGCACGTCTTCGACGCGCCCGATGAGGTCTATCTCGTGTTGCGCTACAACGTCGATCGCCACCAGCACCTGAACTTCGGCGTCTCGACCATGCCGCAGATCGGCGGAACCGGGCTGTGGTTCACCGGCTCGTTTCGGGCCGACGCCAATGGCGCGTCCACGCGCTGCGTCGTCTACCTCACCTCGGCGGCAGGCTACGAACTCGGCGCCCAGCCCCATGACGGGTTCGGGCTGGGGTTCTTCTTCGCCAGCCTCACCGGCACCTTCCATTCCTCCTTCGTCCACTGCGGACTCGAGGGCGCGCCCGCGTGGCGCACCACCTACGGAGGCAATCCCGGCGACCTGCTCGGCGTGTCGCACAAGTCCGGGCTGCTGCATGCGCTGCCTTCGCAGTTCAACCAGGCGACCGTGCTGCTGCCGATCGACGTGCTGCTGGCGCGTCAGGCGCAGGGGCAGACGATCGTCGCCACGCTGGCGCACGCACGCTACTGCCGTCTCGATCACCTGGATCTGAGCCAGCCCCTGGTCTACGGCACCGAGCGCTGGACCCCGTATCCGCTGCACGCGGTGCACCCGATCCAGCGCAACGGCTCCGGCTGGTCGGCCGGCGCGCAGCACAGCGGTACCTTCGGCGTGGCGCTGCGCGAGGCGGGCTGATGGCCGGGCTGCAGGGCATCGCGGCCACGGCACGCCTGTTCGGCGCGACCAATCCCGCGCTTTCGGTCGAACTGGATCGACTTGGCGAGGGGATGTTCGTGCCAGCTGCCCATGGACGCGCATCGGTGGCGGCGTTTGCCGGTGCCTTTCGGATACCGGGCGCATCGCCGTGGCCAGCACTGGGGCGTCCGGGACACCGGTTCGCCGAAGACTGGTTCGATCGAATCCATGTCCTGCCTGCAGCGCTGTCGCTGGGCAATGTGGTCTCCGAACTGACCCGGGAGATCGTGATCTGGAACGCCTGGCGCGACCGGGTGCAGACGCTTGCGACGCTGCAGCTCGACGGCGATGCCGGCATCACGCTGACTGCGCCTGGTGCTTTGCCGATGCCGGTACGCGCCATGCAGGAGCGGCTGCTGACCCTCACCGTCAGTCTGGACGGCCCGCCGGTGATCGACGCGCGTGCGGTGTTGGGCTTTGTGGACGCCGCGACGTGGTCGATCCGAATCGACGGCCTGCGCCTCAATGCCTGGACCTTGCCGCCGGACTGGACCGAGCCGGTGATCGAGACGCTCGCGTGGCTGACTGATGTCCAGGTCGCCGTCGCAGGCACCAGCATCCGCACGCCGCTACGCGATGCGCCGCGCAGGTCGTGGGAGTTCGTCGTGCTCGCCGATCGCCGCGAGCGCCGCTTCGTGGAGCATGCGCTGTTCGACTGGACAGCGCGGATCTGGGCGCTGCCCGTGTTTGTCGACACGTGCTGGCTCCGCGCGCCGCTTGCCCTGGGAGCGACCGAGATCCCGCTCGACCCCGCGGGACTGGATTTCGTGGCCGGCGGCCTCGCGATGCTGTGGCGCGACGTGGCGACCTGCGAACTGGTCGAGGTCGCGGATGCCGCAGGCGCGCGCCTGCGGTTACGTGCGCCGACTCGCCACGCCTGGCCGGCCGGCACACGTGTCATTCCATGTCGCACAGCGCGCCTGACCGATGCGCCCGAACTGCGCCGTCACAGCGATCGGCTGATGCGCACGCAGTTGCGCTTCGAGGCCAGCGAGCCGTGCGACTGGCCACCGGGGGCGCCAACGACCCTGTATCGGGGGCTTCCCGTGCTGGAGCATCGCAGCGACGAGAGCCGCGACCCGTCGGCAAGCTTAGATCGTCGTTTCGACCTGCTCGACGGCGAGGTTGGACGCACGCATGCCGACGATCTCTCGGGCCTGGCGTGGATCTCGCAGTCGCATGTCTGGCGCCTGGCGGGCCGTGCACCACGTGCGGCCCTGCGCAGCCTGCTGTACTGGCTGCAGGGGCGCGCGCAGGCCCTGTGGCTGCCGACCTGGACCGACGATCTCGAAGTGGTCGAGACGATCGGCGCCAGCGCGGTGACCCTGACGGTCGCGCCCTGCGGCGTGAGCCGCAGCCTGCGCCAGCAGGCGGGCCGCCGTCATGTCCGGATCGAGCTTGTCGACGGCACCGTCTTCCATCGCGCCATCGAGGCCTCCTCCGAAATCCTGCTCGGCAGCGGTGCAGCCGCCGAGCGATTGAGGCTCGATGCCGCGCTCGGTGTCATCGTGACACCCACGCGGATACGGCTGGCCTGCTGGATGGCGCTGGTCACGCTCGCTGCCGACACGGTCGAACTGCGCCATCACGCCGACAGCGACGGCCTGCTCGATTGCGCGGTGGGTTTTGCCGGCATCCCGGCGGAGGAGCCGTAAGGCATGGGCTTGCTCTCGCGCGAGATCGAGCTATACGACTTCTCGATCGGCCTTCACCACTGGCGCTACACCGATGCGGGACGCGAGGCGATTGTCGAAGGCCAACGCTACGCACCGGTGGCGCTCACGCGCGGGCGCATCGCGCAATCGGCCGAAGAGGCGAAAAACACCCTCGAGATCACCGCGCCGCTCGATCTGCCGCTGCTGAACCTGTTCCGTCCGGTGCCGCCGGGCCTGCGCGTGCGGCTGGACCTCAAGCGGGTGCGGGTACGCGATGGCCTCGTGCGCCTTGGCTGGACAGGTCACGTGGCCGACCTGGACGAGACCCACCGCGTGGCGAAGCTGCGCTGCCAGTCGCTCGCGGCCGCTGTCGAGACGCTCGGGCTGCGCCGCAGCTGGCAGTCGAACTGCCCGCTGGTGCTCTACAGCCAGGGACCGGGCCTGTGCAATGCCGATCCCGACGCGCATGCGGTCGCCGCGATCCTGGGCGATGCGACCGGATACACCGTGGCCTCGGCGACTTTCGACGCGTTCGACGATGGTCACTTCGATGGTGGCGTGCTGCAGTGGACCGGCGCGCTCGGCATCGAGCGCCGCTTCATCGTCCGTCATGCCGGCAGCACCTTGCGGCTGCTCACTCCGGCCGCGCTCAACCCCGGTGCAGCCGTTACCGCGCTGCCCGGATGCGACCGCACGATGGGATCGCGCGGCTGCGCCAAGTTCGGCAACCAACTCAACTACGGCGGCCAGCCGACGCTCGCCGGCCTGCGCAATCCTTTCGGCAGCGATCCGGTCTTCTGACCGTGCAGGGGGCCACGCCCCGACCGCCGCAACGCGGCATCGAGCCGCGCTCCGATCCATTCAACGAACGTCTCCCATGTGGGTCTACGCCATCGTCCTCATCATCGCCATCGCGATCAGCGTCGCGATGCGTCCCAAGCCGCAATCGAGCAAGCCCCCCGCGCTCGCCGACTTCGCAGTGCCGACCGCCGAGGAGGGCAGGGAGGTGCTGGTGATCTTCGGTGAGGTGTGGGTCGACGACCCCAACGTCCTCGCCTTCGGCGACCTGCGCACGACACCGATCAAGGCCAAGGGCGGCAAGTGAGCGTCCCGACGCAAACAACGGGTGGGCTGCGCATCCACCTGCGCCACGTGCGTGCCGTCGATCCTGCCGGCGGCCCGCTGTGCGCGCCGAGTATCCGCGCCTGGTGCCGACAGCAAGGCATCGACCTGCGCACGTTGTGCGAGGACGGCATCGCCGTCGATGCGCATCCGCACCTGCACGACGATCCGTTCGTCGCGCGCGCCATCGTGATCGCCCGGGCGGAAGCCGACGGGATTGCGGGGTCTGTGGATGCGCCCTGAGACCATCTACCGCCTCTGGATCGTCTTCGCCGCTGCGTCCTCGATCCTCTCCGCTGCGGGACTGTGGCTGGTGGGCGAACGCACGCTCGCCTGGTGCGGCATCGCCGCAGGCGCCTTCCATCTGCTGTGGGGTCTGGACGTGCCGGCGCTCCTGCGTGGGCGCTGGAGAAGGCGGGCGATCGTGATACCGCGCCTGCGGTCGCCGCTGGCGCAGTGCCCGCCGCGGCTTGCGCTTGTGTCGCGCCTGCGCGCGCCATGGAGGCGCCGTGGGTAAGTCCAGCAGGCCGACCATCGGCTATCGCCACTACATGTATCTGTACATGGGCGAGTCGATCGGACCGAACGACTATCTCGCCGGGATCAAGGTCGGCGGCCAGACGGTGTTCGAGGGCGAACTGCCCGGCAGCCGAACGTTCCCGATCAACATGCCCTTCCTGTTCGGCGGGGACAAGAAGGAGGGCGGGCTGGTCGGCACCCTGCAGGTCCGAATGGGCGAAGCCGCGCAACTGCCGGTGCCCTACCTGCAGCAGCAGGTGTCCGGACCCTGGCCCGCCGCGCGCGGGCTGTGCACCACGCTCTATCGCGGGATGGTCGGCGCGATGTCGCCCTACCTCAAGCTCTGGGCCAAGCGCTGGGGACGCTTCGTGCAGGGCTGGTCGACCCCGGTGTGGGAACCCTCCCTCGCCCGCATCGGGCGCGGCATGAATGCGGCGCACATCCACTATCAGTGCCTCACGGACACGGTGTGGGGCGTCGGCCTCGACCCGTCGCTGATCGACGAGGAGAGCTTCCTGCGCGCCGCGCAGCGGTTGCATGACGAACAGTTCGGCCTGTGCCTTGGCTGGCGACGCGGCGACTCGATCGGCAACTTCCTGCAGATGGTGAACAACCATGTCGGCGGCCTCTGGGCCTTCGATCCGATGCGCGGACGGTTCGTGTACCGACTGTTCCGTCCCGACTACGACACCGCGACGCTGCCGCTGCTCGACGAGACGAGCGTGCTCGAACTCGAAGGCTGGCAGACCCCGCTGCTCGACGGCAGTACGAATGAGGTCACCGTGCTCGGGCGAGACTGCGTGAGCAACCTCGAGATCGCCGCGACCTACCAGAACACCGCCAACGTCCAGGCGCAGGGCCGCGTCGTGGCTGACCGTCGATCATTGCCGGGATTGTGGAACCGCGACCTGTGCGAGCGCGTCGCGGCGCGCGAGACCACGGCCGCCAGCAGCCTGTTGCAGCGGATCAAGCTCAGCGTGGACCGGCGCTGGTGGGGCATCAAGCGCGGCGACGTGCTCGCGCTTTCCTGGCAACGCAAGGGCGTGCAGCGGATGCCGGTACGGGTGCTGGAAGTGGACGAGGGCACGCGCACCGATGGCGCGCTCGCCCTGGTGCTGATGCAGGACATCGACGGCATGGCCGCGACCACGTACCTGCGCCCGGTCGTCGGCCCCTGGACGCCACCGGACACCCGGCCTCGCCCTTTGCCCGCGCAGCGGCTGGTCGAGGCCACCCATCGCGACCTGGCCGGCCGCCTGCGCCCGGCCGACCTCGCACTGGTCGAGGAGGACGCCAGCTTCGTCGTGGCCCTGGGCGCCCGCCCGAGCGGCCCGGCGTACGGCTACGTGCTGACCACGCGTACCGGGTCCGCTCCGTTCGAGGAAGTCGCCGGTGGCGATTTCTCGCCGGTCGCCCTCCTTGCGGGCGCACTGGGTCCCGGCGACACGGTGGCGCATCTGGCCGACATGCGCGATCTGGACCTGGTGTCGGCCGGCAGCGAAGCACTGATCGACGAGGAACTCGTCCGCGTCGACGCCATCGATCCGATCACCGGCACCCTCACCATCGCGCGCGGCTGCGTCGACACCGTGCCGGTGGCGCACGCAGAGGGCGCGCGCATCTGGTTCACGGACACCTACGTCGGCGCCGACCCGACCGAATACCTAGCCGGTGAAACCGTGCAGGCCCGGCTCCTGACCCGCACCCGGGAGGGCACGCTCGATCCTGCGCTCGCACCGATCTCGCAGGTGCGCCTCGACGGTCGGCAGGCACGTCCGTATCCACCCGGCCGCCTGCGGATCAACGGCAGCGCCTGGCCATCGTTGAGCTTCTCGCGCATCGTCCTCGCCTGGTCGCATCGGGACCGCGTACTGCAGGGCGACCGCCTGGTCGACCACGAGGCCGGCAGCATCGGACCCGAACCGGGGACGACGATCGCGGTGCGCATCCTCCACGCCGCCAGCGGCACGGTGCTGCACGAGGCAGCCGGTCTCGTCGGAAACGACTGGCGGCACGATCTGCTGCTCGCCAGCGACACGAGCATCCGCATCGAGGTCGAGAGCCGACGCGGCACGCTGGTCGGCTGGCAGAAGCACGTGCGCACCTTGCACTGCGAGTGCGGAGAAAAGCTCGCGAACGCCAGCTTCGATACCTCAACGGCGTGGACTGTCGGCGACGGATGGTCGATCACCGGCGGCGCCGCGATCAAGATCGCCGGCACGGCTTCCGACCTCTCGCAGTCGTTCGCGCCCACGCCCGGAGGCCGCTATCGCCTGGAGATCGAACTCTCCCAGGTCACGGCCGGCAGCGTCCGGTGCGGGTTCGGCGGCGGCTTGCCGGTCGAGGGCACTGCGCGAAGCGCCAGCGGTACCTTCGTCGAGGAACTGGTCGCCCGCGATCACGACGTCCTGCGCATCGCCGCAGACAGCACATTCGCCGGCCGCATCGAGCGCGCAAGCCTGCGTCGGCTGGCGTAACGCGGCCCGCGACTCAGGCGCAACCGGAAGCCTGTACGACAGGTGTCCGCATGTCGCGGTGCGACATCGCCATCATGCTTGGCTTCGCTCGCGAACAGCGCGTTCATGTGGCCACACCACCAACGCAAGGCACAACCATGAACGAGGCACCCGATACCACCACGACCATCTACGACGAAGGCCAGCGCCAGCTGCAGGCGCTGATCGAGGCCCTCGATGCCACCCGCATGCGCATCGACATGCAACTGCATCGATATGCCCTCGTGAAGAATCATGCCGAACGTGGCGATGTGCTGCATGACGCCATCATTGCCGTCGAGGACCGCCTCAGCCCGCGATGCAGACTCGACGAAATGGGACGTCTGCGGGACGCCTACCACCTGATCTCGGGCCAGCGTCGCCGCTGATCAGGAACCGTGCGCCGCAAGGGCTGCCTGCGGCGCACGGCAATTGAATGCGTCCTTCTTCTGGCGGGCAGGGTCGGGGGCGACGTGTCCCTGCACGCGGGCCTCGCAAAAGAAGCAAGAAGCCAGCGAAATGCGCTTGGCTTCTGTTGCGTACAGCGCGTTCATGCGGTCGTCGGATTGACGACGCCAACCTCAAGGAACCCGCATGCGCACCATCACCCTCACCATTGAACGCACGCCCCGCACCTTGCAATTCTGCGGCGAGACCATCGAAGTCGAGGAACTGGGAAGACGATTGCCCTTCGCCCGGAAGCCCGCTGAACTCGCCGAAATGTGCGCGACTGGAAACGCGATCGTCTACATCACCGAAACGGTGGAGATGACGCCCGCCGAATTCGACGCCTTCGCACGCAGCCTGCACCTTTCGCGTCCTTGGCTCAAAGGCAAGGGCGGCAGCATCGGCAATGGCCATCTCTGCATCGAGATCCACGCACCGGGACGGCCCTACCTCTACGTCGATCCCTCGGGCAGCGACTACCCCCGATACGTCGCCAGACTCGGCTGACGAAATGCCGCGAACAGAAGCCGGGCACGCGCTTGGCTTCTGCTTCGAACAGCGCGTTCATGTCCGCACCAACACCGCACCCACAGGACACGACATGCGCAGGACCAACGCACTGCTGACCCGCATCGCACAACGCACATTGCACATCGAAACGCTGGCGCCGCGAGGATCGGATCGGCTGGATTTCCACGAAGTCTCGGTCGAGAGCCTTCGTGACGCCCTGCAGGCGGCCTACGACGCCGGTCTGGAGCAGGGCCGCAAGCAGCGCGACGCAGTCGATGGCGGAACGTGATCGAGCGGGAAGCGACGGCGTCGAACGTAGCGCTTGGCTTCCCGCTGGAACAGCGCGTACATGACCACCCCTACACGGAAGAGGAACCCCGCATGAAGCAGACGCAATCACGCAAGCAGCCCAGAATCGTGAAGGAATTCTTCCTCGCCTCCTTGCTGGTGCGCATCCCCGGCAAGCGCGGCCGGCACGCATGGCGGCGCGAGGTGCTTCGCGCCTGCACGCCCCATGCCTTGCTGCGCCAAATCGACGGGCGCAAGCACGTCGCCTACGCCAGCAACGGCGTCGAGGCCATCCGTATCGAGCTCATCGACATCGGCAGCACGATCCTCGCGCCCATCGCCGATGGCGCACAAGCCGAGCCGCTCGAGGGCCTGCTCGCCCGCATCGCAGCCAATCCCACGAGCCTTGTCTGGTAATAGAGGCAGATCCCATGAATGCGCAGACCTTCCGCCACAACGAAGACCCTTTCCGCTTCATCGCCATCAGCCACTTCGGCATCGACATCGACGCGGTTGCGGCGTCCGGCGACGCACCCCGGATCGCCGAGGTCCAGCGCCTGCTCGACGGGCTGGCCGAGGTCTACAGGATGGGCTTCGAAGACGGCGAACGTCTCGCGATCATCGTGGATTTTCCGGTGCCGGACCTTGTCGCCGAGCTTAGAACAGATTTCCTGCTCGCCATCCATCGTGGCGATGCCAACCTGCGCGCGCACGTCCTCGCCGAGATCGCGCGCCGTGCCGGAACCGGAAACGACCCGCTGGTCGCCTTCGCGACGCCCCTCGCCGAACAGGACGGTTGATTGCGTCGGAGGCATGGATGCGGCTGGCTGTACGTCGCCTGTCGCCGCACCAATGCCAGTCTGTGGGTGCTTGGCTTCACTCCGGAACAGCGCGTTCATGGACCTACACCCAACACGCAAGGACACCGCGCATGACCACCGAGATCGATCCCAACCAGTTCGAGATCCACGTCGCATCACGCAACGGGGCGAGCGCACTGCGCGAGATGCGTCTCGCGCTCGAATATGCGGCGGAGAAGTTGATGGAGTACGAGGCGCGATACGAGGGAATGGAAGGACTCCTCGACAAGGCGCAGGTGCTCAACTGCGCGCTAGCCCACGTCTGTACCGGAGTGATGCCGAACGCCCGCATCGATCTGGCGGCAAACGCGCAGGCCGAACTCTATGCACTCGGCAAGCGGGTATTTGCAGCATGAGCGCGATCCGCACCGCATTGGACAACGCCCGCGACCCTCTTGAGGCGCTCCGCGCCTTCGACGCGCGCCTGCCGCTGGCGATGCAGAAAGCGGATCTCGCACTGCTGGGGGCCGTCCGTTGCGACATCGCGCGGCGGTGGCACGATGACGACACCGCCGGCATCGAAGATCACGCCTAGCCTGCCGCCTGGAACGCCCCACGTCGCGCAGCGTCGCGCCGTGGGTGCCCGCTGTCGGCGACTGCCGCGCCTTGGGCCGGAAGCGGGCCACGTGCGCCACCGCTGCGCGCGGTGCCGCCTGCGCGACGAGCGCCGCATCCGTACGAAACCTGTCTGCCGTTCGAACTTCGACGGGCGCGCTTGGCTTCACCGCGGAACAGCGCGTTCATGCGGTCACACGCAGCGCATCTCAACGCGCCATCCACGACACAGGAGAGAATGACCCATGACCACCCCAGCCAGCCCGAGTACCGATCATGACCTCGCCGGATACGTCCAGGCGTTCGATACCCGCTTCCTCGTCGCGATCCATCGCGGCGAGTTCGATGTGGTGAGATTTGCCCGGGAGGAACTGATGAATCGCGGCCTCGACGGCGAAGGCCGCTGGATCGGGTTCGCGAAGGTCGACGAAGCCTTGCGCATCTAGCCGCCTCCCGCCGGCCCCGCATGGGCCGGCGACACCTCGAATCACGGCATACGCCCCGGCACGGATCCTCGTGTCGGGGCGTTTTGTGTTTGGGCTGCTCCTGTCGTCGAATCGAAGCCGACGGCATGCCTCATCTGTCGGCATAGCTTCGCTATTGTTACGCTTGGCCTCCCCGCACTGCCTGCCGACACAGCCATCGCGTAGCCTCGTTTCGCCGTCCGTCGCCCTGCCGCCGCTGATCCGACTGCCACGGCCTCGGCGCTGGTGGCTTGATGAAATACCTCATGGAATTCAAGGAGAAAGCGATGAACGTGTGCAAGAAGCAAATGCATGTAATGCGCGGAGGAGTGTTGGCCGTGGCGATGTTGGCGCCAACGATGGCCTGGGCCTGCTGCCCGTCTGATGATAAGGGCGCACCGAAGGCCGCTCGCGGGCTGGGTGAATCTGCGCCGGCTGCAGCGGATCTGTCGGCTGATGCGGCATGGCAAGTCTACGAATTCGAGCGTGACGGTGTTCGTTACACGCAGGTCAATGACAGCACCGGGACTGTGCGTGCAGCGGTAGGCCGCATTGGCGAAACGACATGGGTTCTGCCGATCGGGGTTGATGCGGATCGCGTGCGCCTGCCTGGCGATGCGTTGCCGGCAGGCAATGCGCGCGTGCTACTGCGCTCGAAGGAGGTCGAGGTCGTGCTGATCGAAAACGCCACAGCGCAGTACTGGCTGGTACGCCCGCTGACGTCGACGGACTAAGACGTTGTCTGGGGTTCGGAAATCAGAAACCCGATGCGATGCGTATGGCGGTGCTTGAAGGTGCCGTCATACGCGCGCGACAAAATGGCCAATTCTTGCAGCGCGCGCTGAACGTCGGGGGTCAGTGCGAATGCGGCCGTCGGAGAACAGTCGATGAACACCGTGACGCCCCTCCGCCCGCTGCGCTGCCATTGGCGTACGCGGATGCTGTGTGCAGTCGGTGCCATCACCGCCAGCATATTCATGGCGCTGCAGATCGCTCGATAGGCGGCCAGTTGTAGTGGCAGGCTCAGCGGCGGCTTTTTGGAGGGGTTGGGTAGAGCGCACTGCAATTGAACGCGGCCGCCCCAGCGGTCCTGGAAATACTCAGACAGCAACACAGCGTGCAGACCGTAGGTTTCGATCTCGAAGGGGTAGAGCAATTCACTGTGTCGTTCCAGCGCGCGAGAGGACTCTACGCCCGTTGTGATGGCGTCCATCGCTTGTCGGTAGAGCCCTTCGTCTTTGAGCGTCTGCGCTACCGCATGCCGGTAGGCGTCCAAGTCTTCGCGGGCATAAGCCAGCAACAGTGATTTTTCGCGGAATTGCTGCTCGAAGGATTGAAACACGCTACGAACCGCGCCCATCGTTCGCGCTTCGTGCTCTCGCTCGCGTTCTGCTTGCAGAGCAATCCATTCATCGCGCAGAGCCGGCCCGGATTGTTGGTACAACTGTGATATGTGAATTCCGACGATCAGGAGCCCGCTCGATATGACCGCAAGTGCGGCTTGCGCGATCAGCGCGATCGAATCGCTCGCGCCGATCAGAGGAACGTGAGGAAGAGCCAGCGAGATCGCCACATTGATCAGCAAGGTACCAATGGCTGCCCCATGCCAGCCGTGAAGAATCGTTAGATACACGAGCGGGAGCAGCATGAAGATCAACGGCATGAGTCGAATCGGTGATCCGCTGCCGCCTGGGATCATCGCCGTTGCGAATAGTGCGGCGACCATCAATGTTGCGACTGCGATGCCCTGTGCAATGTGAGCGCGTGAACTACGCCATTGGGTTCTTTTCTGCCAAATAAGGCAGGGCAGTAGCACCATGAGAATGCCGAGAAAATCGCCGACGCAAAAACTGATAAGCCGTTCAACGGTGAAGGGCGGTGTCGGCCCGTCGAGAGCAATGTTGATGAGCCTGCCAGCGACCGTTGACCAAATGCATCCGACGAGAGCGATGAGCGGCAGCCATTTCACGATGTGCTCGCGGTTGCTCAACTTTTTTCGAACGTAGAGCGGGACGGCTGAGACGAGCATCACCAAAAGAAACGGACTAAGGTAGGCCCACTGCGGGCTGTACTGTTCCGCCTTTGGTACACGGATATTCAGCATGGCGGCCGCATCGCCTGCGAACACATAAGGCCAGTAACGCATCGGCAAAAACAGCAGACTCGCGAATCGCAATCCGGCTGGCAGATACCACTGGTCATAGGAGTGCCGCCACATGACCAGGAACGCCGCACAATAGGCTGCGGCTATCAAAATTCCCCGGCCGATCGTTTTCCACGCCTGTGCGTCCATGCCGCTCCTGTTCCGTGTGATCCTGAAAAAACGTCTACGTCTTACGGGCGAACCTTGTCGGTGTCAACGATCCTCCTGGGACCCTGCAGGGATAGCTTTACAGCCAGCCGACCACGCTTCCACGTAACGACAGTTCGGGCATCGTTGGGTCTTCGAGCAGGATGCGATCCTTGTCGGTGTCCTCCATGCACAGCACCCAACCCTCACGGCGAATCAGGATGCGACGGATGTGCGGTCGTCCGAAGAGGGTGAACGCATAGATGCCACCGTCGATCACCCGATCCTGGGTGAGCGTACGGACATCGACCAGCACCAGCGTGCGCGCGGGGATAAGCGGCAGCATTGCGTCGTTGGGCTGGAACGTCCAGCGAATCTCGTCCAGAGGCGTCATTCCAGCCTTCTGCCGGACGAGAAATTCCGGGAGCAGAATGAAACCTGGGCCATCGCCATAGTCGAACGAATGCAGTCGGTCCACCGCAAGGTGACCGATCGGTACTGTGCCAGAACCAATGCCATCACGCGGAATGCAGCCCGACATCAACAAGCGTGCGTAGGGCTCGCTGATCCTTTCCGGCGGCACGCCCAGCATTTCCGCTACGGCAGGCGCTCGGCCGGCCGGAATCGGGCGCCGGCCAGTGCGCCACTGAGATACATAGTTGTCGACGACGCCAGCACGTTTGGCGACATCGCTATTGCGCGTCCTAGTCGCGTCCATGGCCTCGCAGAAGGCACGGGTGTACTTGTCCATCTCAGGAGCGCCTTTGGGAAGAGGTGGATAAAGCGTACATCAATCAGATGTTGACATTCAAATTACAGCGGTGCTAATTTTTGCCTCGCGACAGCCCAGGGTAATCGGGCTGCGTCGCAGTCGGAGCGTCCGGCCAATACGGGATGTCCGACAGAAGCGCTAAGACAAATACAGGAGGCAGCAGGATGCTGGTCATGACATGCCGGGTCGGGGGTTCGCTCCGGATCGGCGAGGACATCCGGATGGCGTTGCAGGGCCGCATCGGTTCGCGCGTGACCATCGAGTTGCAGCTCACCGCTCGGGACCCCGTATATCTGGACGGCGCCTGCCTGCAGCCATCTGTGCTGCCCGGTGATGTTCATTCGCACCTGATTTCCCTGGCGGGCATGCGCCGCTTCACGGTGGGCGCCTTCGAAGTCGGCGTCTGGCTGCCAGACGTCGACGTGCCGGAAACCACGACCTGCGACGACTTCATCCACATCGGCGTCACCGGACCCGGACCCCTGCGGGTGGGCTACCAGCAGGATCGCGCCGAACTTCCCTGGGTGTACTGCCTGCCACCGGCGACCGCCCGGCTGGTGCATTGAGGAGCTTGGCTATGCTGACCCTGACCCGACGCGTCGGCGAGAGCATCTACCTCGGCGACGACACCTGCCTCACCGTCTACGACCGCCTGCGCTACCACGTCCTGATCGGCGTGCTGGCACCGGAGCGGGTGGCGGTCGCATGCAATGCGCATGCTGTCCGGCCCGCGACCCTACCGGGCGGCGAGCGCTTCTACCTGCTGACGCTGCTCAGTGGCGACGACTTCACCGTCGGCGATGCGCGCGTTCTCGTGCGCTTTCGGCCGACCTTCCTCAGCGCGCAATCCATCCAGCGCCGGCAGATGAAGGTGTCCGTCGATGCCCCGGGGTCAATCCCGGTGTTGCGGGAGGAGGTCTATCTGGATCGGCTGGCCGCTAGCGGCCGACGGCTTCCGCCCGCGCCCTTCTCGACTTGGCTGCACCGAGCGAACCGGGCCGTTTCAGCGCGGATGGCTGCTTGAGCAAGTGCCACATTTCGGAAGAGTGGTGGTTCCGATTCATTGAACTGGCGGATGCAATAGGAAGGTGGTTGCTGCTCATTGTGTTGTACCTGCTCTGCTGACCTCGGCTCAGGGCGCACGAATAGAAGTAGATGCCATTGCATCCGATTGAGCCTCCATATATCCACGCGCGCAACACGAGTCCCAATGGGTGAGACTCAATGGGGTGATCATCGAAACGGGGAACTGCCTGCCGTGTGCTCGCTCGCTGCAGGTGCGCAATAGTGCGAGACATCGTCAATCAGAGAACAGGGAAAAATCATGGAAACAAGACGAAGTGTGGCGTGGCCACCCAGGCTGCGAGGTCTCGCGGGCTGGTCACGCAAATCGACGCGAGCGATGCTGGTTCTTCTTGCACTCATCGGCGCAGGCGCGATCGCGCAGGTGGCGACATCGACGCCACCACCCAAATACAGGGCTCATGACCACAACTCAGCCTTCTTTGCGGAGTTCAACACGCTGGAGGAGGCCGAAGCGGCGATTCGCAGCAATACGGCATACTTCGGAGCGGAAGGCGAGCTAGAGCATGTCCTTTCGTCCGTGGTCGGTCCCGGTCGTCTGTGGATGAGATACAAGATCAAGGATCGCCCGGCGGATCGGCATTATGCAGCGATGTACTCGCTTCATAGCGCGGTTGCCGGGCACGGAAAGCCGGGATGCAGCACACCGGCAGCAGATCCCTCATATGCAAATGAGGGATACTGCGGAAGCGAGTCGCAGTTGTACGCATACGCGGTGAGCAAGTACCAGAATCAGTGGCCCGGCTGCACAGTCACGACCGCGCAGCTGAGCGAGTACAGCGTGCCAAGTGTCGCAAAGGGACTCATCTCCTTCTGGATCAACTACACCACGCCCAACACCTATCGAACCAAGGTCGACTGTCCAGGGCTGAGTCCCAACTACCATCAGTGGGAAATTGGCAAGCGCGTCCCGTTCTACTGTGCTGCTGGCTTCGAGAACAATTTCGGTCTTCCAGTGGTTGGTGAGGACTATGGCAGCATGAATCTCTGCAAGCCGCGCCGGAACGATATCTCGTTCATCGAAGCTCCGATCAGGCAGTGCGGCAGTTGTGCTGGCGAGGAAGAATCGATTTACCCGGCAACTGGCGAGAAGCGGCAGCGTGAAGAGGACTTCGTGTTCTCGGGCCATGCGTTCTCCCGCACCTATCGCTCAGCTCGTCAGTTCAGGAACAATCCCAGTTTTGCCGTTGGCTGGAATCACACTTGGAGCGACAGAGTCATGTCGGTCGTGTCCGAGGCGCCGTATGCCTATGTCGACGAACAGGGGAACTACGAAGAATTCCCATTGCTGAGTGGAACCCGCTATCGCGGGGCAAACTCCGTCGACCGCATCATGGAGCGCGTCAATGCCAACGGCATAGGATGGCGCCTGCGACTGCCCGGCGGCGAGGTGCGCGAGTTCAACTTGAGCGGCAATCTGATCTCCGTCCGCGACCCGCAGTCGCCCCTGAACGATCTCTCCATTCAGTACAGCGATGGCGTCATCTCGACGGTGACAGACGCGCAAGGACGATCACTGCAGTTCGAATACTCGGGCAATCTGCTTCGACGTATCCGGCTGCCGGAAGGGACCTCTGTCGGCTACGATTATGACTCCCGGCGCAATCTGACCGGCGTAACCTACCCGGGTAGCATCGGACGTCAATACCATTACAACGAACAAGGCCTTGCAGGCTCTTCTATACAGCATAACCAGCTGACAGGCATCACGGCAGAAGATGGTCGTCGCCTCGCGTCCTTCAGCTATGACGCACGTGGCCGTGTTGCGGCTAGCCGCTCGCTTGGCTCGCCGAACGAGCTGACTTCGATCTCATACCCCAGTGAGGACAGTGCCGCTGTAACCACCGCGAGTGGCGGCAACCGCAACTACAGCTTCCAGCCAGGTCTCTATCGCCGAGTACTGGCGGTTCAGGAAGGGAGCGACTCGGAAGGACAGACCTACGACTCGCAGGGCCGGCTCGAATCGCAAACGGACAAGCGGGGTTACAGAACAGAGTTCGGGTATACGGACGCTTTCCGCACGCGAGTTGTGTCCGCCGTTGGTACCGACGAGGAGCGGCGAACCGAGTTCGACCACAATCCGGCGACCGGATTGATGACCGAGCAACGCACCAAGGACAAGGCTGGCGCCATCGTCGCAAGGACCGTGTGGACCTACAACTCCCGCAACCAGATCGTGTCCATGGTGGTGCATGATCAGGTTACCGGGGCTAGCCGCCAAACCGCAGTAACCTATTGCGAGGCAGCAGATGTCGCGGCGGGCGTCTGTCCTGCGATTGGATTGGCTACGTCGATCGATGGTCCGCGGCCCGGTACGGCTGATGTGGTTCGCTTCGAGTACAGGATGACGGATGATGTGACCTGCGCATCCCAGCCCGAGACGTGCCCCTATCGCAAGGGCGACCTGTGGCGGACGATCAACGCGCTTGGTCATATCGAGGAGAACCTTCGTTACGATGGCGCCGGCCGCCCACTGTCGGTGCGTGACTCGACCGGTGTCGTCACCGATCTCGAATACGACCCACGTGGACGCGTTGTGGCAAGCAAGATCAGAGGATCGATCGACGGCAGCGAAGCCGACGATCGAATCACCCGGGTCGAATACAACCCCACCGGGACTGTCCATCGTGTCCTGATGCCGGACGGTTCGTTCACGCGGTTCGAGTATGATCCTGCGCAACGATTGACCGCTGTGCAGGACGCAGCAGGAAATAGGGTCGTCTACACCTTGAACTCGGCGGGCGACCGCGTCGGCGAGGAGCTTCGCGATCCTTCCGGCACCCTTCGCCTTGGAATGACCCGGCTGTACGACACCCTCGGCCGACTGGAGCGTCAGGTCGATGCCAACCAGCACGCGACAGTTTTCAGGTACGACGCCGACGACAACCTTGCGCTGGTCACCGATCCGCTGGCGAGGAAGACCGGGCATGAGTACGATCCGCTGGGCCGTCTTCGCAGCACGCTGCAGGATTCGGACGGTGTGGCCGCCCTCACCCAGTATCGGTACGACGCACTTGACAGGGTGACCCAGGTCCTGGATCCGAACGGGAAGTCCACGACCTACATCTATAACGGCTTCGGTGAACTGACGACTCAGCAGAGCCCGGACACGGGGCAGACTGTCTTTGTCTATGATCCTGCCGGAAACCTGCAAAGCAAAACCGACGCACGCGGAGTAACCGCGACCTACGGCCATGATGTGCTCAATCGCCTGACATCGGTCTCGTATCCGGACAGCAGTCGCAATGTCACCTACAGCTATGACCTCGCCTCAACGGAATGCTACTGGGGAGAAAAGTTCGCCAAGGGGCGGCTGACCCGGGTCGTCGACGCCAGCGGGGCAACGGACTACTGCTACGACCGCTATGGCAACGTATCGCGCAAGCTGCAGATGACGCAGGGGCGGACCTATGTCCTGCGATATCACCACACGGATCCGCAGGGCCGGCTGCCAGGCCAGGACTATGTGGTGATCAATCCCCCGCCCGGTAACCAGATGATCGGCATGACCTATCCGGACGGTAGCGCGATGCGCATTGTGCGCGATGCGCAGATGCGGCCGAAAGAGCTTCGCGTAACCCTGGCGAACGGAACATCTCAGGTCTTGCTGCACTCAGGCAGCTATGCTCCGTTCGGGCCGGTCACGGGCTGGACGTTCGGCAATGGTCGGCAGCTGATCCGCAGCTTCGACCTCAACTATCAGCCCGAATCAATTCGCGATGCCGGCGTCGGCGGAATCGACATCGGCTACCGTTTCGATGCTGCCGGCAATCTGGAATCGCTGCAT
Organism: Lysobacter sp.; assembly: GCA_019634715.1. Lineage (GTDB taxonomy): Bacteria > Pseudomonadota > Gammaproteobacteria > Xanthomonadales > Xanthomonadaceae > Lysobacter_I. The sequence continues at coordinate 87,880 of JAHCAU010000011.1, read as the reverse complement.
GGTGCGAATCTGACGCAGCCAGCGCGCCGCCGCTATCTGTACGACGGGATGGACCGGCTCAAGCAAAGCCGAGACGGAGCCACCGGTAACGTCCTGCACGCGTACGACTATGACGCTACCGGCAATCGGACCAGTCGAACGGTCGGCACGACGGCGCAAGGCTACACCTATGCTACCGGCAAGCACTGGCTTGCGAGCGTGGGAGGCATCGCCAGGCAGTACGATGCTGCGGGCAACACCACGTTGATCGGCGCCTCCAGTCAAGGAGCGCCGCCCGGAGAGTGTGCTGACTGCATGGAGGAACAGCCAGGCCCGGGCCACCCTGGCCCCGGGGATCCGCCGCCTGGAGAAACTGAAAGCGCAGGATTGACTTCGAACTCGGCCGCCGCCGCACCTGCAGTTGCACGAGAGTTCGTCTACGACGATGCCAACCGCATGCGTGCAGTCAAGCACGATGGTGCAGTGGTGATGAACTACCTGTACAACGGCCTGGACGAGCGGGTCTATCGCTACGGCAGCGGCGTCGCGATCACCACACTCTATGACGAAGACGGCAAGTGGGTGGGCGACTACGATGTCAATGGACAGCCCATTCAGCAGGTTGTGTGGCTGGACGAGCTGCCTGTCGGCTTGCTGGTGGGCGCTGGCGCAAACCAGAAGCTGTACTACATCGAAGCCGATGCACTCGGCACCCCCCGTGTCGTGATCGATCCGACTCGCAATGTCGCAGTCTGGCGCTGGGAGGCGGCCGACGAACCGTTTGGCGATAGCGTGCCCAACGAGGATGCGGATGGAGATGGCAGCACGTTGGTATTCGACATGCGCTTCCCTGGGCAGAGGTACGACAGTTCGGCGGGCCTGAACTACAACTACTTCCGGGACTACGACCCGACTACTGGCCGTTACGTCGAGTCTGACCCGATTGGTCTCAGTGGTGGCAATAGCACGTATGGTTATGCTGCTGCTTCACCTCTAATGTACGACGACCCAGATGGCTTGATTGCTGGACTTGTTCTTAGGCATGGCGCTCGATATGTCCTGCCCAGGCTTGGAATCCACCTCGGAGCAAATGCAGCTGTCAGAATAGCGCAGAGGCAGGCGTATAGAGCAGCAAAAGCAGCAAAAGCAGCGAAAGCTGCAGCGCAGGCTGTTCGGAAGAAAGCTGCTGGATCAGGTCCTTGCAATCCGGTGTCAAAGGGGGAGTCTGGACGATTCTCAGAGTTGGCTTCGAGAGGCGTCAAGGGTGATAAACTCACGCCTCATCACATGCCTCAGACTGCCGCCCAATTTACAAGCCGCGCAGAAGGCGGGGCATTGATGATGCCCGAAGCTCAGCATATTCTAACTCGGACCTACGGATATCGCGGGGCGCTCACGATGAGAAGTGAAGCCGGGATGGGATTCCGTGATGTACTGGCAAGGGATATAAGAGACATCCGTAGAATCGCGCCTGGTGAGTACAATCAGGGATTACGAAACCTTATTCAATACTATAGGACCAACTTCCCAGGATTGATCTCTAAACCATAGGATGTGAATTGACCATGCAGATTAAAGTTTCCGACCTTGTAATTTTGGGTGCTCTGCCGAGAGCTGATGAAGCAGAGCCGGAATTCCTTGAACAATTCCAATCGTTGCTCTCGGATGTGGAAAGGCCAGTAACTGACGAAGAGGCCATAGCGCTTGCTAAGCTTCTTGGGCCTGACGATTGCTATGGCATTGCTTGGACGCTTGTTCATATCCTCGAAGAGGCGCCCGGATGGCCATTGAGGCAGGCCATTCTTGCGGCGCCCTCCGAGTGGACAGATATCTTGGGATCAAGATCAGAAAATTGAACTACTAGGTACTCTCCAAGCCATGGTGCCAGGGGCGCCATGGCTTGTTTATTGAGCAGTTCCATGCAGGTCGTTATTTGGCTTAAGATTGCTTCTAGGCCAACTTGCTACCAGAAAGTCGCGAGACAGTGATTCAATGAATGCACCTACCCTAGATTCCGTTCTGTCGGCAAAGGCTAAGCTTGAAGAGGAGCTTCGGAAGCTGCAAGAGCAAGAGACAATGTTGCGCCGCAAAGCTGCGGAAGACGCGTTCTCAGAAGTGATGAAGCTGCTCAGCCAGTTCTGTTCGCAGTTCACCTCGAAACAGAGAGCCGACATAGTCGCAGCCGTAAGTGAGAGAGCGCCTCCGAAGACCAAGAAGTCGGTCGCCGGAGAGATCGCGCCTAAGTACTGGCTCCCGCATACCGGCGAAACCTGGAGCGGCCGGGGGAGGATGCCTCGCGCCTTCGCGGCGTATGAAGGCTCGGCTGCGCACAAGCAGTGGAAGGCGAAGAATCCGAATGACCGGTTCCCGAAGTTCCCCGGCTGATTCGTCCGGACGGTGACTGTGTTCTGTGCAAAGCACGGAGCATAGGTCTGAAAGGTTCGGCATCTGCCTGATTCGCTGTCGCTACGTCGCGTTGCGATACAGCGAAATGATTGCAGGGACACACTGCCCACTGGTTTGACATTCCAGTGTGCACACCATGATCCCTTCCAACCTCCATGACCCGGCACGCATGACGCCGCCACAGCGGCGAGCAGAGGCCGCCACCCTCCTGGCGTTTGGCTTGTGCCGCTTGCGTGGCGGCAATGCGCGAGACGGTGCCGTCGACGCGGCCTCTCCGGTTGGTCTTGGCTTTGTCGCGACACAGCGCGTCCATGTGGACTCCACCAACCGGAGTCCACAGGCATGACACAATCTATCCCTACCGCGGCGGCAACCGCATCGATGGCCGCGCGTATCGACGACCTGGCGAACTGGTCGTGGAGCAACCTCACCAAAGAATGGCGCCGACTCTTCGGCAGCGATCCGCACGTCGCCAATCGACGCTTCGTCGAGAAGCGAATTGCCTACCGCTGGCAGGAGATCGAGTTTGCGAAGTCGAACCGCGCGTTGCTTGAGCGCAACCAGCGGCGCATCGACGAACTAATGGCTACCGGCACACTCACGCGACATCGGGTTGGCGTCGTTCCCATCGCTGGGACAGAACTTGTGCGCATCTACGACGGTGCTGAGCATCGGGTGCTAGTAATGCCCGATGGCGAGTTCGACTATGGCGGCAAGCGCTACCCTAGCCTGTCGATGATCGCCCGGGAGATCACGGGCACCCGGTGGAGCGGCCCCGCATTCTTCGGCTTGCGCAAGGGTCGTGCCCGATGAGTGCTCTCACAACTAGACGACTGAGATGCGCGGTGTACACTCGGAAATCGACCGAAGATGGTCTCGATCTGGAGTACACCTCGATCGACGCGCAGCGAGATGCGGGTGCCGCCTACATCGCGAGTCGACGTGCCGAAGGCTGGATTCCGGTCGCCGATGACTACGATGACGCCGGTTTCTCGGGAGGTTCGCTGCAGCGACCAGCCCTGCAGCGCCTCCTCGCGGACATCGAGGCGGGGCAGATCGACATCGTTGTCGCGTACAAGATCGATCGCCTGAGTCGATCACTCTACGACTTCGCCGAATTGGTCAAGGTCTTCGACAGGCATGGGGTGACTTTCGTGTCTGTGACCCAGCAGTTCAATACCACCGATGCCATGGGTCGGATGCTGCTGAACATCCTGCTGACATTTGCTCAGTTCGAGCGCGAACTCACGGCGGAACGAATCCGCGACAAGTTCGTGGCCAGCAAGAAGAAGGGTTTGTGGATGCACGGCATCCCGCCTCTCGGCTACGACGTGAAGGATCGACGACTGGCGATCAACGACGCGGAAGCTGAACAGGTCAGAACGATTTTCCGGCGCTTCGTCGAACTACGGTCAATCCTGAAGGTCGTACAGGACGTCCGCTCGCGCGGCTGGTGCAACAAGACATGGACGACCAAGGCGGGTAGGGTGCTGGTCGGGCAACTCCACGACAAAAGTTCGGTCCACAAGATTCTGCACTGCCGGACCTATCTCGGTGAAATGAAGCACCGCGACCAGTATTTCGAGAACACGCATGCGCCGATCATCGAACGCACCCTGTGGAATGAGGCGCACGCGCTCCTGCAGGTCAACGGCCGGGTCCGCGCAGGTGCCTCGCGCCGGGGCAAGGTGGAGTTCCTGCTGAAGGGCCTGCTGACCGGCCCCGACGGCCGCGCCCTGTCGCCGTGGCACACGACCAAGGCCAACGGCCGCACCTACCGCTACTACCTGAGCACGCGCGACACGCACGAGGGGCCGGGCACGTCCGGCCTGCCGCGCCTGCCGGCCGGCGAATTGGAGGGGGCGGTCGTCGCACAGCTACGGCGGGTGTTGCGAGCACCTGAGATGATTGAAGCGATGATCCCGCAGGCGGTTGCGCTCGACCCGACCCTGGACGATGCGCAGGTGACGGTCGCGATGACGCAGGTCGACCGTGTATGGGAGCAACTCTTCCCGGCCGAGCAGCAGCGACTGGTCCGGCTACTGGTCGAGCGGGTCATCGTCACGCCGACGAACCTGGAACTGCGGCTCCGACCCGGCGGGATCGGAACCCTCGCCGCCGACGCTCGTCCGGCCGCCGGGGCGGCGCCATGAAGGGGCCGACGCTGGAGGTGTCCGGGCCGGCGGTCGAGGTGGTTGCCAGCGACGGCGGAATGACCCTGAACATCCCGATCGCCCTCCGGCGGCGCAGCGGGCGGAGGGTGGTCATACCCCAAGGCTCCGAGTTCGAGTCCAAAAGCCGGACTCGAACAGGCGCCACGCCGCTTCAACTGGCACTGGCCCGTGGCCACCGCTGGCTCAGGATGCTGGAGGCGGGCGAAGCGGTCTCGATGAGCGAGATCGCCCGCCGCGAGGGGACCGATCACAGTTACGTGGCCCGGCACATCAACCTGACGCTGCTGGCGCCGGACATCGTCGACGCAATCCTGAGCGAGGAACTGCCGGACGGTGTCCGGCTGCACGCTCTCTCGATCAACCCGCCGATGCTGTGGGAAGATCAACGCCGGTGACGAGCAAGCTCAGTGGACTGAAACGCCTCGACCTGTGCGTCCGGTTGTGGAAGGGCATTCTCGTCCTCTACCTTTGCTACACGACCAGCAGACAGAGCGGGCCACCCCGCCAGTGAGACGCACGGATGGCAATGGAATGGGGACCCACTTCCTGGGGACGAAAATTCACAGGCTCAGGAGACTGGACCCTTCGGCTCGGCAACAACCGCATTGACTTGGTACTGCATGGGCAGCGGTACCAAGCCGTCATTGAGGGGGCGTCGCCCCTTCATATCCATCAGGGAATTTTCTGGACCGATCTGACGTTGTATCCGGGCCTCCCCGGCGAAGTCATGGTCGATGGCATCCCGAACCGCCACGGTTCAGAGATCGCGGCGGCCATTGAGGCGGTGGTGGTGCAGCAACGGCTGGAGGCCGAGCGTCGCGCCGAGGTCGAGCGCCGCGCGACGCGCCGGGAACGGTTCCAAGATGCCCTGGCTCGCATCCAGACTTGGCGCCACGATGTGTTCGCCGTGGTCGGCCGCGCCAACGCACAGCGTCGGTGGATCACTCACGAACACCTGCAGGCATTCATCGACTCCAAGCCCGCGCTCGCCATGTCGATCGCAGAACTTCAGGAACTGCTGGCCGATGCTGATATCCGCGCATCTCTGGGCGAGGACCTGGAGGAAGCAGACCGAGCGGTGGCCCTTTGGCTAGCCGACCTGCCGGGCGCCGTGGCGCGCCGTAATGAAAAGCACACAGTGGACGAATTGGCCGCGTGCAAGGACCTGTTCGACCGGGTGGAGAGCAAGCCGCTGACTGAGGAACAGGCTCGGGCGGTCGTCTGTTTCGACAACCGCGTGCAGGTGGTCGCCTCTGCCGGTTCGGGCAAGACATCGACTATGGTGGCCAAGGCCGCTTATGCCATTGACCGCAAGCTGGTCGCTCCGGAGCAGATCGTGCTGCTTGCGTTCAACAAATCGGCCGCAGGTGAACTGGAGGAGCGCGCGCAGCGCGCCTTCAAACGCCTCGGCATGGAAGAGGTATCTGTGGACGCCATGACGTTCCACGCGCTGGGCATCCACATCATTGGTCACGCCACCGGCAAGAAACCGCGCGTGCCCACTTGGGGCAGCGAAAAGACCGAAGGTCTGCGCAAACTGGGGGAATTGATCGATCAGCTCAAGGACCGGTCCGCATCGTTCCGCACGCAGTGGGACATGTTCCGCCTCGTCTTCGGCCACAACACCCCGAGTTTCGGTGCGCCATCGCCCGAGGATGACTGGGACGGCGCAAAACGGCGCGGGGGCCTGCGCACCCTCCGCGGCGAGATCGTCAAGAGCGTGGATGAGTGCGTGATCGCCAATTGGCTGTTCTACAACGGTGTCGAATACGCCTACGAGCAGGACTACGCATTCGAGACCGCGACGTCGGATCACTCGCAATATCAACCGGACTTCTATTATCCCGAGATCGATCTCTACCACGAGCATTTCGCGCTCGACAAACGCGGCCAGCCCCCAAAGGAATTCAGGAACTATCTTGATGGCGTGCGCTGGAAGCGTGCCGAACACCAACGCCGCGGCACCGAATGCATCGAGACGTCATCGCATCAACTGTGGACAGGTCAGTTGTTCAAACACCTGACCAAGGCGCTCAAGGCGCGGGGCATTCGGCTCGATCCCAATCCGGATCGCCCACTGCCAGAAAACGGCAAGGCGCCATTGGAGCATGCCGATCTTGTCGAGCTCATGCGCAGCTTCATCTGCCACGCCAAGAGCAACAGCTTGAGCCAGGAGGATCTGGCGCAGCGGCTACTGAAGATGCCCGAGGAGAGCTTCCGGCATCGCCACCGCCTGTTCCTGCAGCTGGCCGGTCCTGTGCGCGATGCGTGGGATGCCGCACTGGCCAAGGCGCGCGGTATCGACTTCGAGGATATGCTCAATCAGGCCGCCGAGCATCTGGAACAAGGCCGCTACCTATCGCCCTACAATCTGGTACTCGCCGATGAATTTCAGGACGCCTCCTGGGCACGCGCCCGGCTATGCCTCGCCTTGGTAAAGGAACCCGGACGTCATCTGTTCGCCGTTGGCGACGATTGGCAATCCATAAATCGCTTTGCCGGCGCGGATGTCTCCGTGATGACGGGTTTTCGGGACTGGTGCGGCCAGGGTCAGGAACTGCGACTGGAGCAGACCTTCCGCTGTCCACAAGCCCTGTGCGACGTGTCCAGCCATTTCGTCTCGAAGAATCCATCGCAGATCCGCAAACAGGTGCGATCCAGCACGCCGGCCTACGGCCCGGTCCTCCAAGCCTTCCAAGTACCGCACAAGAGCCAGCTTCAGAATGCCATCCGAAAACATCTGGCGGACCTGCATCACGCCCTCACGAAAGGCTATGCCCCGCCGGGGCGCAACGGCAAGGCGTCGGTGTTCATCCTCGGGCGCTACAACGCGGACAGGCAGTACGTTCCGGATCACTGGCGGCGGGAGTTCGGCGATCTACTGGAGGTGACGTTCCTCTCGATGCACAGCTCCAAAGGCATGGAAGCCGACTACGTGGTGCTTCCCGGGATGGTACGTCGCGGATTCCCCAACTTGCGACGCGAGGACCCGGTGTTGTCGTTGGCCATGCCCGGTAGCGATGCCTACTATCTATCCGAAGAGCGGCGACTGTTCTACGTCGCCCTCACTCGGGCACGGCGCTCGGTGGCGATGTTCACCGTCCAAGGCCAAGTGTCCATCTTCCTTGACGAACTGGTGGAAGGTGGGTGGGTAACCCTGACCGATACCGAAGGAGAACCCATTCAGGAACGGCGGTGCCCGGTATGCAAGCAGGGTGTCATCATCCAACGCAGTGGTCGCTACGGTCAATTTCTGGGCTGTACCAATTTTCCAAATTGCAACCACAAGCCGAGAAATTGAATCAGGCAAGACGATCGTGCCGGCATGACTGGGAGGTACCAACTCCGATCCGTCGGACGACAATGGCGTGCCGCTTGCAAGTGCCGACGGTTACGCTGCATCTCTATACTACGTTGCGCTGCGATCCTGCATGAGAGAGCATTTGGATTTCAGGTGCTCAGGCACCAGATCCCGCGCCCGGTGCGTCCACCGGGCAGGCGTGGTCCCGTTGTCGGGTCGCGCCGCCGATCTACGGGGCGATCGTCCTCATGGCCTCGCGCCAGGTCGCGACATGGCGAATGCCGGCCGGGATCCGGCCGCGTTGCGGCCCGAACAGGAAGCGGTTCGGCACGATGCCTGCCATCGGTTCCAGCACGTCGGCGCGGTCGTCGATGAAGTGGGTGATACCCAGTTCGCGGCAGTGGATCGCCTTGTCTGAGCGCTTCAGGCAGAACCTGACGTTACCGCGCGGGATGCCGGTGCGTTCGAAGAAGCGATGGTGCCCGAACCACTGCAGGGTGCGCTGCTGGATGCGTGGCCCGCACTTGGACACGATCCAGACGCGTCCTTCGAAACGTTCGACCAGGGCAGGCACGACGTCGAACATGTCCACGCAGGGCGGGGTGTCGAGCGCCGCTTCCAGCGGACCGTCGATGAAGGATGTATCTGGTCTGTCGCTGTCGCCAGGCGCGATTAGGACGCGTCCGACGTCGATGCCGAGGATCATGCTGTGCTCCGTGAGGTGTGTGGATGGCACGCATTCCACACCGGTCGACTATTCACGGGAACTTGATTCTGCGGATACGCTATCGAAAAAATGGATAGCCAATCCCATGCGCGACCTGTCCCTCGATGCCCTTGCCGCCTTTGCCGAATTCGCCGAGGACGGCAACTTCAGCCGTGCCGCTGTCCGGCTGCACATCTCGCAGCCCGCGCTGCATACCAGGATCGCCAAACTCGCCAAATCGGTGGGCACGCCGCTCTACGTGCGGAGCGGGCGCACGATCGAAATCACCGAAGCCGGGCGGCGCGTGCAGCGCCTGGTGCGAGACATGGCCATCTCCATGTCGACATTCCGCAACGACCTGCTCGAACGCGAAACGACGCAACCCGTCGTGCTCGCGGCGGGTGAGGGCGCATTCCTCTACCTGCTCGGACCCGGCATCCGCGCGCATCTGTCCCATCGTCGGCATGCGCTGCAGCTGATGACGGCGGATGGTGCATCGACGGTGGAAGCGGTGCGTTCGGGGCGCGCGCACCTGGGCATCGCGTGCCTGGATGCCATGCCGCGGGACCTTGCCGTCGAATCGTTCACGCGCGTGGGCCAGATGCTTGCGTTGCCCAGGAAGCATCCGCTCGCCGCGCGTCGCAGCGTGCGCCTGAAGGATCTGGGTGGCGCCAGCCTGATCGTGCCGCCGCCTGGCCGGCCACACCGCCTGATGCTGTCGCAGATGCTGCAGTCGGCGCAGGTGCCGTGGCAGGCTGCGGTCGAGGCCTCCGGATGGGAGCTGATGCTGCATCTGGTGAAGCTGGGCATGGGTCTGGCCGTGGTCAATGCCTGCTGCCGGGTGCCGGCCGGCGTGGTCGCGCGTCCCATACCGGAATTGCCCGCGTTGCAGTACGTGGTCTTTTCGCGAAAGGAAGGCGTGACCGGAGCGGCGCAGACCTTGAAGGGCACCTTGCTCGCCCACGCCGATGCATGGCAGGACTCCGTCCGGCGATCGCCGCCATGACGCGCGCCGTCGCGAGTCCTCGCCGGTGTAACATCCCGGCGCATCCTTCGATGACGAGTGGGAGCCAGCCATGCGAGCCATCCGCGTCTTCCTGCCTTCGCTGCTGCTGGCCCTGTGCCCGCTGCGGCCCGCCATCGCACAGGAGACCTCGTTCTTCGTGACCAGCGAAGGCACGGGCAAGGGCGGCGATCTCGGTGGTCTCGAAGGTGCGGACCGCCACTGCGAAGCGCTTGCGACGAAGGCGGGATTGCCGTCGACGGGGTGGCGCGCCTACCTGAGCACGCAGGCGATGCCGCCGGAGGTGCCGGTGCACGCGCGCGACCGGATCGGCCCCGGCCCCTGGCACAACGCGAAAGGCGGGTTGATCGCCTCCACGCTGGAGGCACTGCATGGACTTCCGAACGCCATCTCGCGCGCGACGGCGCTCGACGAGCGCGGCGAGCCGGTGCCCGGCAAGGTGCACGACATCCTCACCGGCACGCGGCTCGATGGCACCGCGCCATCGCCGCTCGATCCGGATTCGACCTGCCGCAACTGGACCCGCAATTCCGACGAAGGCGGTGCCCTCGTCGGCCATCACGACCGCGTCAGCGCGATCGACCAGCCCTGGGCAACCTCATGGAACTCGGCGCATGTCAGCCGCGGCTGCAGCGTGCCCAAGCTCGCGGAACTGGGGAGCGGAGGACGGTTCTACTGCTTTCGTGCGCACGATCAGACTGATTCAAGAGAGTGATGACGCAGACACGATGGATTGGAGCGTTCGAGGCATGAAATCTTTGGCGTCCGAGGAACAGGCCATGCAGGCAAGGCGATGTGGGATGCAGTCGGGGCTGTCCCGAGGGATGTGCGCCACGATCGGTATCGCCGCATTGCTCGCAGCAGCGATGGCCGGGACGAGCTTGGCGAAGGATCGTCCGCCACGGTTGCCGAAAGGTGTCGAAGTCCTGCGTCTTCCGGATGGGAGCCATGCGCTGACGGCGAAGGTGTCGTCGCCTTTGCCGACCGGCGAGCAGGTCCCGCGGGTCGATCCGGGAGTTCGACTGGAGGAAGCTGCGCGGCTCCTCTGCCCGCAAGGCCACGAGATGACCAGAGAGAAGGGGGCGAAGCTCCGCATCGTTTCGGGTCGGGTTGTCGTCACGGAAACCGCGAACGTGCGATGCGCGCATACAATCGATGCCACGACACCACCGCCAGCCGACGCAGCATGACATCCGACCCGAACCGCCCCGCCGCCACCGCGCTCGACGCGATCATTCCCACCAACCCGCTTGCGGCGCTGTCCTGCTGGATCGGCATCGGCTCGGTCGTGCTCTGCGGCTTCGGTGTGCTGCTCGGGCCGATCGCGATCGTGCTTGGCTGGCTGGGCCTGAAGAAATGGAAGATGCAGGAATCGAGCTACGGCGCGACCACGAGCAAGATGCGCGCGTGGATCGGCATTTCGACCGGCATCTTCGGCGTCGTCATCGGCGCGGTGTTCTGGGGCATGATCCTCTTCAAGGGCGGGTGAGCGCGATGCCGACAGCGAGTCGGCGCTAGCCCGTGTTCTGGATGCCCGCCGAAATGCCGTTGACCGTGGTGACCAGGGCCTGCAGCAGGGCCTCGTCGCTGCGCTCGCTTGCGCGCCAGCGCTGCAGCAGTTCCACCTGCAGCAGGCTGATCGGGTCGACGTAGGGATTGCGCAGGCGGATCGACAGGCGCAGGCGGTAGTCGTCCTGCAGCAGGGTGCCGCGGTCGCGCAGGGCGAGGATGGTGTCGCAGGTGCGCGCGAATTCCTCGGCGATGCCGGGGAAGAAGGTGTCGTGCAGAGGACCGGCGAGGCGCGAGTAGCGTTCGAAGATGTCGATGTCGGACTTCGCCAGCAGCATCTCGATGTCGTCGAGCATCGCCGCGAAGAACGGCCAGTCGCGGGCCATGCCGGCGACGGTGTCGTGGCCGACTTCGGAAATCGCGCTGGACAGGGCGGTGCCCACGCCGTACCAGCCGGTGAGGCCGGAGCGGTTCTGCGACCAGGCGAAGACCCACGGAATCGCGCGCAATGCCTCGATGCCGCCATCGCGGCGCTTCGACGGGCGCGAGCCGAGGCGCAGCTGTTCGATCACGTCGATCGGCGTGGCCGCACGGAAATACGCGGGAAACTCCGGGTGCTCGTGCACGAGCGCGCGGTAGTGCGCGCGCGAGCGCTGGGCGAGCGTGGCGGCGAGGTCGCGCCAGCGGATCTCGCGCGGTTCCGGCGGGCGCGGGCGCAGGCTGGCGCGCAGCACGGCACCGGTGGTCTGTTCGAGGTTGCGCAGCGCCAGCGCGCGGATCGCGTACTTGCGATGGATGACCTCGCCCTGCTCGGTCACGCGCAGGACGCCGTCGACGGTGCCGCGCGGCGCGGCCATGACCGCACGCTCGGTCTTGCCGCCGCCGCGGCTGACCGAGCCGCCGCGTCCGTGGAAGAACACGATGCGGATGCCGGCCTGCTGCGACAGTTCCAGCAGTTCGACCTGGGTGCGCTGCAGCGACCAGCGCGAGGCGAGGATGCCGCCGTCCTTTGCGCTGTCGGAATAGCCGAGCATGACGATCTGGCGGTCGTCGCGCGATTTCAGGTGGCGGCGATAGACGGGGTCGCCGAACAGGGCGCGCATGATGTCCGGCGCTGCGCGCAGGTCGTCGATGGTTTCGAACAGCGGCGCCACGTCGAGCGGCACGTCGTCGCCCTCGACGCAGCCGGCGGTGCGCGCCAGCGCCAGCACGGCCAGCGCATCGGCGATGCTGCGGCTCATGCTGATGATGTAGGGGCCGAAGGCATGCGCGCCGAAGGTGGCGCGGGCCTCGTGCACGGTGCGGAATACGTCGAGCGTGTTGCGCGCGCCGGCGGCTTCGCGGTCGGCGCGTGTGCTGCCGTCGATCATGGCGTGCAGGCGTTCGACGCGTTCGGCGACCGGCCGCGTCGTCCAGTCGCCATCGCCGAGCAGTGCGGCCACGGCCTCGTCGTGCGTGCCGGAATCCTGGCGCAGGTCGAGCGTGGCGAGATGGAAGCCGAAGGTCTTCACCCGCCACAGCACGCGCTGCAGCGCGAAATGGCCGGCGTGCTCGCCGCGGTTGTGAAGCAGGCTGGTGTCGATGGTGCGCAGGTCGGCCAGCAGCGCGTCGGCATCGGGATAGGCGCCGGCGCCGCCGGCAAGCGTCGCCGTCAGGCGCGCGCGCATCAGGTTGATGAGCTGGCGATACGGCATGTCGATCAGGCGCGGGCTCAACTTCGCCGCATCCGCCGGCAGCAGCGCGGTGTAGTCGGCGATCAGGCGTTCCACGGCGTCGTCGGCGCGCACGCGGTCGCGGCTCTGCGTCAGGGTCTCGGCCAGCGCCTGCAGGTCGTGGCGATAGCTGTTCAGCGCCTGCGCGCGCTGCGCGGTCAGCGCGGCGCGGATGGTCTCCGCGCCGACGTTCGGGTTGCCGTCCATGTCGCCGCCGACCCAGGTGCCGAAGCGCAGCATCGTCGGCAGGTCGAGCGATTCGCCGTAGACGGCCTGCACCGCCTCGGCGAAGGCCTCGTAGTACACCGGCAGCACGCGATAGAGCACGTTGCCGAGGTAGTAGCCGATATGCTCGACCTCGTCGGACACCTTGGGCCGCTGCGAGGGCGCATCCGCGGTCTGCCATGCGGCGGTCAGTGCCTGGCGGATGCGCGCGGTATCGGCGCCGCGTTCGGCCGGCGTGCGCTGGCGGTCGATATCGGCGATCAGGCGTTCGGTGATCGTGCGCTCCTTCAGCAGCAGCGCGCGGCGGATCGCTTCGGTGGGATGCGCGGTGAACACCGGCTCCACGCGCAGGCGCGACAGCAGTGCGCGCAGGTCGTCGAGGGTGACGCCGTCGTCGCGCAATGCGCGCAGCACGGCGGTGAAGCCGCCCGGCTGCGGTGCGTCGGTCTTGCGCTGGTAGTCGCGGCGGCGGCGGATGCGGTGCACCCGCTCGGCGAGGTTGACGACGTTGAAATAGGCGGTGAAGGCGCGCACCAGCGCATCGGCGTCACCGGACGGCACGTCGGCCAGGCGCGCGGCCAGTTCATCGATGGTCTCGCCCTGCTCGCGGCGCGCGATGGCCGCGCGGCGCAGGGTTTCGACCTGCAGGAGGAATTCGGGGGACACCTGTTCGGCCAGCATCTGGCCGACCATGGCGCCGAGGCGACGGACATCGTCGCGCAGCAGGGTATCGCTCTCGGCAAATTCGAGACGTTCGCGCAGTCGCATGATGGGGATACGCGTGGGGGCGTGCCCCAAGGGTATCCAAAAAAAAGCGCTGCGGGCTATGCATTCGTGTGCATAAGTCCGGTATGAGGCCCGGCACCTGGATGCTGTCCCGGGATGTCCGCGGGACAGCGGCGGTCAGGTCATCGGGTCCGACACCGATGGCGCACGACTCAATACGCGAACTCGCGGAACACGCGGTCGATGTCGCCGTTCCATGCGCCGTGGAAGAGTTCGAGCTTGCGCTCGGCGGCGGTCTGGCCGCTTTCGACGACGTCGATGACCGGGTCGAGGAAGCGGGTTTCGTCCACATCCTGGCTGTTGAGCGCGGCGCGGCGGCGCAGGCCTTCGGCGGAGATCTTCAGGGCTTCGCGGGCGAGGTCGCGGAGGGTGCCGTTGCGAAAGGGGACATGCAGCGCGAGTTTCGGCACCTGGTCGCGCAGGGCGTTGCGCTCGTCCATGCTGAAGTCCTTCACCAGGTCCCAGGCGGCGTCGAGCGCGGTCTGGTCGTAGAGCAGGCCGACCCAGAACGCCGGCAGCGCGCACAGGCGGTTCCATGGCCCGCCATCGGCGCCGCGCATTTCGAGGTATTTCTTCAGCCGCACTTCGGGGAAGGCGGTGGTCATGTGGTCGGACCAGTCGCGCAGGGTCGGCAGCGCGCCGGGCAGCACGTCGAGTTCGCCCTGCATGAACCTGCGGAACGACTTGCCGCTGGCATCGATGTACTCGCCATTTCGGTACGAGAAATACATCGGCACGTCGAGCAGGTAGTCGACGTAGCGTTCGTAGCCGAAGCCGTCCTCGAACACGAAGTCGAGCATGCCGGTGCGATCGGGATCGGTGTCGGTCCAGATGTGCGAGCGGTACGAGAGGTAGCCGTTGGGTCTGCCTTCGGTGAACGGCGAGTCGGCGAACAGCGCGGTGGCGATCGGCTGCAGCGCGAGCGAGACGCGGAATTTCTTCACCATGTCCGCTTCGCTGCTGTAGTCGAGGTTGACCTGCACGGTGCAGGTGCGGGTCATCATGTCCAGGCCGAGGTCGCCGACCTTCGGCATGTAGGCGCGCATGATCTTGTACCGCCCTTTCGGCATCCACGGCATCTCGTCGCGGCGCCATTTCGGCTGGAAGCCCATGCCGAGGAAACCCAGGCCGAGTTCGTCGGCGACGGTCTTCACTTCCTTCAGGTGGCTGCCGACTTCGACGCAGGTCTGGTGGATGGTCTCCAGCGGCGCGCCGGACAGTTCGAGCTGGCCGGCCGGTTCCAGCGTGACCGAGGCGTTGTCCTTCACCAGCGCGATGGTGCGGCCGTGCTCCTGCACGGGCTGCCAGTCGAAGCGGGTGAGGCCGGTGAGCAGGGCCTCGATGCCCTGCGGGCCGTCGAAGGTCGGCGGGCGCAGGTCGTCGAGGCGGAAGCCGAACTTCTCGTGCTCGGTGCCGATGCGCCAGTCGGCCTTCGGCTTTTCGCCGGAGGCCAGCACGGCGACCAGTTCGTCGCGATGGGTGATGGGCGTGTCGGCGACGTGGCTGGGGCTCGACATGGGGCGTCCGTATGCGGGGGGAGACCTGCAACCGGAGGGTGCCAGAAGCAATCCGGTTGCGCGGGTAGGCGAGATGGGGGGCGTCCCCTAACATCGCAAGGCCGACACTATAGCCCCCGCCGATGACCCGAATTGTTGCCCTGCTGCTGTCGCTGTGTTCCATGGCGACCTGCGCCTCGCTTGCGCTGGCGCAGCCGCGCACGCTGGAGCGCGGCAACGGGCCGGAGCCATCGACGCTGGACGCACACGCCTGCCAGGAAGTGGCCTGCGGCAACGTGCTGCGCGACCTGTACGAGGGACTGGTGACCGAGGACGCCCGCGGACGCCTGATCCCGGGCATGGCCGAACGCTGGTCGGTGTCGGCCGATGGCCGTACCTGGACCTTCCATCTGCGCGATGGCCTGCGCTGGAGCAATGGCGAGGCGCTGGACGCGCCGCAGATCGTCGCGAGCTTCCGTCGCGCGTTCGCGCCGCGGACCGCCGCGCCGTTCGCAGAGCAGTTCGATGCCGTGCTGCATGCGCCGGAGGTGCGTGCGGGGACGCTGCCGCCGGCGCGCCTGGGCATCGATGCGCCCGATGCGCGCACGGTGCGCGTGCGCACCACGCGCCAGGTCGCGCTGCCGGCACTGCTGACCTTGCCGATCGCGTTCCCGGTATACCTGCCGGCGGTGGCGCGCCATGGCAACCAGCACACGCGGCCGGGGCGACTGGTCGGCAATGGCGCGTATCGTCTGGTCGAATGGATGCCGCAGGCGCATCTGGTGGTCGAGAAGAATCCGCACTTTCATGACGCGGCCGCCGTGCGCATCGCGCGCGTGCGGTTCCACGTCACCGAGGACGCGGGCGCCGAGCTGCAGCGCTTCATCGCAGGCGATCTGCACCTCACCGAAACCGTGCCGCCGCAGCCGCTGGCGAAGCTGCGCGCGCGCCACGGTGCACGGTTGCGGCTGTCGCCGTATCTCGGTGCGTTCTGGCTGGGCCTCAACGCCACGCAGCCGCCGTTGAAGGATGCGCCGCAGCTGCGCGAGGCGCTGTCGCTGGCCGTGGATCGCGACAAGCTCACGCGCTACATCACAGGCTTCGGCGAAACCCCGGCCTATGGCATCGTGCCGCCGGGCATTCCCGGCTACACGCCGGCGCAGGTGCATTGGGCCGACTGGGCGCAGGCGCGACGCGAGGCACGGGCCAAGGCCTTGTACCGCGCGGCCGGGTACTCGGACGCGAATCCGCTGACGATCGAGCTGCGCTACAACACGTCGACGCCGCACCGGCGCATGGCGCTGGCGGTGGCGGCGATGTGGCGCGACACCCTCGGCGTGCGCGTGCGCCTGCGCAACGAGGAATGGAAGGTATTCGTGCAGAACCGGCGTCAGCGCGCGATCACCGAGGTCTTCCGCGGCGGCTGGATCGGCGATGTCGCCGATGCGCGCAACTTCCTGGTCGGCTTCGCCGACGAGGGCGCACTGAACTGGATGGGCTACGACGATCCGCGCTACCGCACAGCGCTGCAGCGCGCCGACTTCGCGCGCAGCGAGGCCGCGCGCAATGCCTGGCTGCGCGCGGCGGAAACCCGGCTGCTGCATGCGCATGTCGCGATTCCGCTGTATTTCTACACGTCGAAGCACCTGGTCGACGACCGCGTGCGCGGTTTCGAGGCCAATCCGCTCGATCGCCATCCGTCGCGCTGGATGTCGTTCGCCGAACCCTGACGTCGACGGCGGATCATCGACAATGGATCGCCGACAATCGACTTTTCCCTCGCTGCAGGAGCCGCCATGCGTCGCTGGCACATCGAAACCCATCGCACCGATCGCGTCGGCTGGCTGCGCGCAGCCGTGCTCGGCGCCAACGACGGCATCATCTCCATCGCCGGCCTGGTGGTGGGCGTGGCCGCGTCCGGCGCGGACGCGCGCACCGTGCTGGGCAGCGGCATCGCCGGCATCGTCGCCGGCGCGATGTCGATGGCCGCCGGCGAGTACGTCTCGGTGCAGTCGCAGGCGGATACCGAACGCGCGGACATCGCCAAGGAAACGCGCGAGCTGGCCGAAGAACCCGATGCCGAACTGCAGGAACTCGCCCACATCTACACCCAGCGCGGGCTGACGCCCGACCTGGCGAAGCAGGTCGCGCAGCAGCTGACCGCGCACGATGCGCTGGGTGCGCATGCCCGCGACGAACTGGGCATCACCGAGTCCCTGCGCGCCCGTCCGCTGCAGGCGGCGCTGGCGTCGGCGGCGGCGTTCGCGACCGGCGCCGTGCTGCCGATCGCCGCCGTGCAGCTGGCGCCGGCCGGGCGCATCGAACCGGTGGTCGTCGCCGTGACCGTGGCGGCGCTGCTGCTCTCCGGCGGGTTGGCGGCCCGGGTCGGTGGTGCCGGGATCGTGCGCGGCGCGCTGCGCGTGGGCTTCTGGGGCGCGATGGCGATGGCGGCGGCGGCCCTGATCGGCCGTCTGTTCGACGTGCAGGTCTGAGCAGGCACCGGGATGCGACGATTCCTGGCACGCCTGGGCGAAGCGCTGCTGACGGTGTGGCTGCTGGCCACGCTGTGCTTCGTACTGCTGCGCGCGGCGCCGGGCGGGCCGTTCGACACGGAAAAGAGCGCGCCGCCGGAGGTGCAGGCGGCGCTGGAGGCGAAATACCGGCTGGACCGTCCGCTGCCGGCGCAGTACGCGGCCTGGCTGGGCGATGTCGCGCGCGGCGACCTCGGCCCCTCGTTCCAGTATCCGGATTACACGGTCAACCAGCTGGTCGCGCAGGCGCTGCCGGTGTCGCTGCTCAATGGCGGCCTGGCCTTGCTGCTGGCCCTGCTGCTCGGCGTGCCGCTGGGCGTGTGGTCCGCGTTGCGCGCAGGCTCGTGGCTGGACCGCGGGCTGATGCTGGTCGCCGGACTGGGCCTGGCGGTGCCGAAATTCGTGGTGGCGCCGCTGCTGGTGCTGCTGTTCGCGGTGACCCTGCACTGGCTGCCGGCCGGCGGCTGGGGCGACTGGACGAACGTGGTGCTGCCGGCCATCGCGCTGGCCTTGCCCAACCTGGCCTACTGCGCACGCCTGGTGCGGGCGTCGATGCTGGACGTGCTCCATGCCGAATACCTGGCGGCGGCCCGTGCCCGCGGGCTGTCCGAAGCCCGGCTGCTGTTCGCGCATGCCCTGAAGCCGGCCCTGCTGCCGGTGGTGGCCTGGCTGTCGCCGGCACTGATCAACATCGTCACCGGGTCGGCGGTGGTCGAACAGGTGTTCGGCATCCCCGGGATGGGGCGCTACTTCGTCCAGGGCGCGCTCAATCGCGACTACACCCTGGTCCTCGGCGTGGTGCTGGTGGTGGGTGTCCTGATCGTGGCGATCAACGCGATCGTGGATTTGATGCGCAGCCGGATGGATCCCAGACTGCGCGATGCCATCGCATAGTCCTGTTGCATCGCAGCAGGCAGACAGCCTGTCTCGCAGCTTTGTTCAAGATATGCATGCTGCTGTTGAGAATGCCATGACATATTCTTTTTCAGGCATATCGACATTCCCCAAAGGAATCTGCTGCGATGCGTCACGGCCGTGTCTGCAGGCATTTCCCTGAACGATCACATGCTTGCGTCGTATACGGTCGTTGGTATGTCCTGCGTCCGGGGCCGATGAACTGAGATGAAGTTTGCTTTGGCCCCCGGAGACATCGCTGCCGGCCAGGGACGCGGTACCTCGAAGCCAAAGTCGGCATAGACCCGACAATTGACACACCCTGAATGCGCTTCCTAGTGTCGCCTCGCGATCCAAGGGGGGAGAGCATCGCAAGCCTGCGAGGGACATGGAGCACGCAGGCCCGATCCGTCAGCCATCGACCCGTCGACCACGCAGTCGCGACTGCGGGGCGGCTCGTCTTCGCCAACGCATCCCGGGATCGCGCCGACACGGCGCGCATCGCCGCGCCGAATCAGAAAACACCATCTCGAACAACAACGAATAAAGGGAGTGATCGTGAATCATCGAGTTTGCATGCTGTCCGCCGCCATCGCCGCCACCCTGCTGTCGGCCGGCACCGCCGCCGCCGCCGATTTCCGCACCGCCGACAAGCCGATCGCCGGCCAGTACATCGTCGTGCTGAAGGACGACGCCGCGCGTCTCCTGAACGAAGCGCGCCCGAACGCATCGGTCGCCACCGTCGCCAGCCGCATGGCGTCGTCGCACCGCGTCCGCGTCACCAAGAGCTTCAACCATGTCGTCCGCGGCTTCGTCGCCCAGGCCGATGATCGCGCCCTGGCCCGCCTGCTGGCCGATCCGCGCGTCGCCTACGTCGAGGAAGACGGCATCGTCACCACGACGGCCACGCAGTCCGGCGCCACCTGGGGCATCGATCGCGTCGACCAGCGCAACCTGCCGCTGAGCGGCACCTACGTGTACAACCGCACCGCCTCCGGCGTGCATGCGTACATCATCGATACGGGCGTGCTGGGCAGCCACAGCCAGTTCTCCGGCCGCATGGGCAACGGCTACACCGCGATCAGCGACGGCCGCGGCACCACCGACTGCAACGGCCACGGCACGCACGTCGCCGGCACCGTCGGCGGCACCACGCACGGCGTCGCCAAGGGCGTGACCATCCATCCGGTCCGCGTGCTCGGCTGCAACGGCTCCGGCACCAACTCCGGCGTGATCGCCGGCATGGACTGGGTCACCGCGAACCGCGTCCGTCCGGCCGTGGCCAACATGAGCCTCGGCGGCGGCGCGTCCAGCACCACCGACTCGGCCGTGCAGCGCATGATCAACGCTGGCGTGACCGTGGTCGTGGCCGCGGGCAACGACAATTCGAACGCCTGCAACTACTCGCCGGCCCGTGCGACCAACGCGATCACCGTCGGCTCGACCACGAGCACCGATGCGCGCTCGTCGTTCTCGAACTACGGCACCTGCCTGGACATCTTCGCCCCGGGTTCGTCGATCACCTCGGCCTGGTACACCAGCAGCACCGCGACCAACACCATCAGCGGCACCTCGATGGCGGCTCCGCACGTGGCCGGCGCCGCCGCGCTGTACCTCGCCCTGAACCCCTCGGCCAGCCCGGCCCAGGTGACCACGGCGATCATCAACGCTTCGACGCCGAACAAGGTGACCGGTGCCCAGACGGGTTCGCCGAACCGCCTGCTGTACACGCTGAACTTCTGATCGATCCGCACGGAATCGCATCAGGAGCGATCCACGGCGACGGCCGACCTCGACGGTCGTCGTCGCGGATCGCGCAACACGCGCGGCCGGGGCCTGTCCCCGGCCGCGTTCCTTTTGACCCCGGGACTGCGCATGCGGCAGGATCGACCTGCCCCAAGCCCCATCCGGCGAGACACGCATGCAGATCATCTACCGCGCCGCCAACCTCGCCGATGCCCACCTGGTTCGGCAACTGCTCGAATCCGAGGACATCCCGGCCTTCGTCCAGGGCGAATACCTGCAGGGCGCGGTCGGCGAGCTGCCGGCGAACACCGAAGTCTTCGTGCACGTGCACGACGCGCAGGTCGATGCGGCGCGCGCGGTCGTCGCCGATTGGGAGAGCGGCGAGCCGGTGGTCTTCGACGACGAAGACCCCGATGACGCAGGGCATGACGCGGCCGGCGCCGTCGAGTCGACCTTGGCCCGGGCCCATGCGATCGGTGTGAAGCGTCTGCTGCTGTTCGTCGCGGTCGTGGTCGGCGGCGTGATCTGCTACGAGATGCTGTTGCGTTACGCGGCGGGATGAGCGTTCCCGGGCGCGGCTGCGCCCGGGAAACCGGGACTCACGGGCCGCGTCGCTGCGCTTCCTGCGTCTGCTGCGCGACCTGAGGCGCCTCGGCCGCCTTCGCATCGGCCATGCGCGTGCTCTGTTCGAGCGTCTGCGTGGTCGCCTGCGTGTAGTCGATGTAGGCGTGCTTCGCCGCGGGATGGCTCGGGTCGCCGTTCACGCCCTGCACCGCGATCAGGAAGCCCTGGCCGTTGGCGCTGCGGCTGACATGGTCGATGCGATCCAGCCCCGTGGCCTTGGCGTCGGCGGCCAGCGCGCCCGCGGCCTGTTCCATCTGTTCGCGCGACTTGAAGCCGCCGCTGGGGCCGAGCTGTTCGAGATTCGACAGCGCCTGCTTGTAGAGGCCGTGATCCGGATGCTGCGGACTGGCCAGCGAAGGCTGCGCTGCGTTCGCCTGGATCGGCGTCGGCGTCGGCGCGGGCTTGGACGGCGCGGCATCGCCAGGCGTCGTCTGCGCCGCGGTGCGCTGCTGCACCTGCGCCTCGATCTTCTCGCGCGTGGCCTTGTCGGCTTCGCCGGTGGGCGGCAGGCCGTTGGCGGTCTGGAACGCGGCGACCGCCGCGACGGTGTTGTCGCCGTAATGACCGGTCGCATTGAACGGCTTGCCGTCCTGGCGCTTGAAGCCCAGTTCCGACAGCTGCGTCTGCAACTGCTTCACCGCCGCGCCATCCTCGCCGCGCTTGAGTACGCCGTCCGCCAGCGCATCCGGCGTCGCCGGCTTCTGCGCAGGCGTCGTCTGGGTCTGCGACTGGTTGCGGTCCTGCAGCAGCGAACGCGCTTCGGCCAGCGGGTCGGTGGCGTACAGCTTCACGCCGTTGGCCTGCTTGCGTTCGAGATACTTGTCGAGGGAGCTCAGCTCCACGCCTTCGCCGCCGCGCGACTGGCTGACCATCAGCTCGCCGCTCTTCGGGTCGCGCACGACCATCACGATGTGGTCGATGCCCTTGTAGCGGCCGCCGTCCCACTTGGTCGGGCCGTTGTCCTCGCCGATGATCATGCCTTCCTTCAGCGCGCCGCGCGTCACCTGCGCGCCGGTCAGCATCACGCCCGAGCGCTCCTCGGCCTTCTTCACGATCATCGCGGCGCCGTCGTAGCCGGGACTGAACATGTCGCTCTTGCCGAAGATCTCGCGGCCGGCCTCGCGGTTGATCTCGCGCATCGTCGCGTTCTGCAGGTGCACCGCCCAGCCCGAACAGTCGACGTAGCCCTGATCGGGATTCTTGCCGCTGACGCCGGCGATCTTGCCGCTCATCGCGTACTTCACGTGGTCGTACTTCAGCGTGAGCGCATGCGCGTCGTTGAGTTCGATGCCCTTGCCGGCGTTCTGCGTGGCGGGCGTCTGCGATTGCGCGGGCGTCTGCGTCTGGGTCGGCGTGGTCTGCGCAGGCGTGGTCGTCTGTGCGACCGGGCCGATGTTCTTTTCCGGGATCTGGATGCGATCGAACTTCCTGTCCCAGTACGTCGTGAAGCTGGTCGCCAGATCGCGGTCCGACATCGATGCCAGCGATTCGTACTTGCGGCCAGTCACCTTCTCGAAGTCGCGCGAACTGATGTTGTTGAGGATGTTGCGGCGCGTGTCGTCGCGACCGAACTCGCCGGTGGCGATGGCGGTCTGGATCGAGCGATAGCCCGCGGCGCCCTGCTGGTGCGCGAGGTACATGTCCAGGCCGTCGGGCTGCGCGGAGCCGGACAGGTAAGGGCGTCCGTCCTTGGCGTGGCGCGAGACGAGGGTCTGGCGGTTGTCGAGATAGAGCTGCGCGGCGGCGTCGGTGTTGGCGACGGGGTCGAGCTCGCGGCCCGCGATGCCGTAGGCCTTGGCGGTGCTCGGAACGAACTGGAACAGGCCCTTGGCACCGTTGGGGCCGCGGTTGGCGGTTTCGTCGAACTTGCCGCCGGTTTCGATGTAGGCGAAGCGGAGGAAGTCGTCGCGGGGGATGCCGCGTTCCTTCGCTTCCTTTTCGATGATGTCGAGGATTTCGGTCTTGCTGTAATCGCGTGGCATGTGTGGTGTCCGTAGGGTTGAGGGTGGCGGTGTCGCCGCCACGGCGCGTCAACCGGATCCGTCCGTGGACCCTCTGGGTGTGGTCGACCATGAAAACGCGCCCGGACGTCCCCGAAGGGCCGCCCGGCATGGGTGTCGACCGGACTCCTCCATGAGCCCTCTACGGTCAGTCAACAGAACTGCCTGCGTGCCGGACCAGGCCGGCGCGCGGGGGTGAAGTCTAGCAATCCCCGGAGCGTACCGGGAGTGGATCTCGCCGGCCGCGATCGGTCGCCCGTCCGTCGGCCGGCCTGGCCTCAGGGCGAGGCGATGTACTGCTTCCGGCCGGCGTCGTAACGGTATTCGGTGATGCCGTTCGCCGCCGCGGTGTCGGCGCCGGTACCGCGCATCGCGATGCGGATCGCCGGCAGGCCATCCGCGCCTGCCGGGCCGAAGGACAGCGTGCCCCTGGTCTCGTAGCAGGCACGATCGCCCGGTTCCTGGCCGCAATCGGCCTCGTTGTCCTCGCCCGAGGCGATGTTGCCGATGTAGGTCCAGCGCTTCCTGTCGGCGTTGGCTTCGAGCTGCAGGTCGGCCGAGTCGAACAGGAAGACCTCGTAGGAGGCGCTGACGATGCCGTTGGCGAAGAACGTCACCGGCACCGCCAGCACCATGCGGCCGTCGGCCGTGGCCTGGCTTTCGACCTTGCGCGTCTTGTCGATCTCGCCGCCGCGCTCGTAGGCGCCGAATTCGCCGATCGTCGGGTAGGCGCCGTCGATGGTCCATTCCTTCTCGGAGCCTGCGCTGTCCTTGAACAGCGTGACCGCGGTGATGTTGACCTTGGTGCCGGGCGCAGGCACCGCGTTGTCGTCCGCAGGGCCGTAGATTTCGGGCGTGTTGTAGGCGAAGCCGGTGTACCAGTGCCTGCCGGCGAGGTCGAACGAGTGGCCGTACCACCAGGTCGCCACGGCGCCGTCGTCGACTTCGTACGACAGGGCGCCGTCGCCGTCCTTCTGGTAGATGAGGTAGAGCAGGCTGCTGGGCGACGGCGGCTGCGCGGCCATCTTCGGCGGGGCGGGTTTGGTCACGGGCGGAACGTCCTGTCGGGGGGCGGTCGTGTCTTGTGTCGGAGGGGCGGGGGTGTCGTTGCCGCCGCCGCAGGCGGCCAGCGAAAACGACAGCAGGGCGGTCAGGGCGGCCGTCGCGCGACGGCGCCCGGCGGGGCGCGGGGGAGGGTGCATCCGTGAGGATCCTTCGGGGCGGGTGTCGTGGAACGGACCGGGTCTTCTTACCGTCGCATCGCGACGGGCGTCAAGCGGCGGGCTTGCCGATGCCCAGCCAGCCGGCCACCACGCCGCGCAGTTCGTCCACACCGACCTTCGATTCGCCGGAGAACGTCTGCACGCTGACGCTGTCGCCGTACCGGGACTGCAGGTCCTTGCGCACGGCCTGCAGGGTGTTGCCGGCGGCGCCACGGCCGAGCTTGTCGGCCTTGGTCAGGATCGCGTGCGCGGGCAGGCCGCGCTCGACCGCGTAGGCGATCATGTGCCGGTCGTAGTCCTTCAGCGGATGGCGGATGTCCATCACCACCACCAGGCCCTTCAGCGCCTCGCGGGTGCGGAAGTACTGGTCGAGGAAGGCCTGCCAGTGGGCCTGCAGGTCCTGGGGCACCTTGGCGTAGCCGTAGCCGGGCAGGTCGACGAGGTACTTTCCCTCGTGGGGCGGCAGGCCGAAGAACACCAGCTGCTGGGTGCGGCCGGGCGTCTTGGAGACCCGGGCCAGCGCGTTCTGCTGGCACAGCGCGTTGAGGGCGCTGGACTTGCCGGCGTTGGAGCGGCCGGCGAACGCGACCTCGAAGCCGCCATCGGGCGGCAGCTGGCGGGGCGTGTGGGCGGCCAGCAGGTAATCGGCGCGGGCGAAGGGATTGGGTGGGGTAGCCATGCGCATAGCATCGCACGACCGGCGGTGTCGCCCGTCCCGGTTTGACCGGCTCCGGTACCGCGACGATAATTCCACGGTTTCGGCCTGCGGTCGGCGCCCGCCGGCCCCGCGTCCCGTCCTTTTGGAGTCTTGAGCATGCGTCACGCACGTGCCTTCGGTTTTGCCGGCCTCGCGGTCCTCGCGGTCGCGGCGGCCGCCGCCATCGCCCAGACCACGGTCACTCCCGTGCCCGAAGCCGCTCCGGTGCAGGCCGCACCGCTGGACACCTCCGCGATGGCCGAACTGGCCAAGGCCAAGGGCGGCGATGCCAAGGCCGGCGCCGCCAAGGCCGGCGCCTGTGCCGCCTGCCACGGCCTCGACGGCAATGCCACCGCCGACCCGACCCTCTATCCGCGCATCGCCGGCCAGAGCGAGCGCTACCTCGCCACCCAGCTGGCGCTGTTCAAGAGCGGCCAGCGCGTCAACGCGATCATGCAGCCCTTCGCCGCCGCGCTCAGCGCGCAGGACATGCGCGACATCGGCGCCTACTACGCCACCCAGAAGTCGGGCGCCGGCATCGCCGACGACACCGTCATCGCCCAGGGTCCGAACCAGGGCCTGAAGTTCTACGAAATCGGCCAGACGCTCTACCGCAGCGGCGACCCGCAGCGCGGCGTGCCGGCCTGCATGGCCTGCCACGGCCCCAGCGGCGCCGGCAACCCCGGTCCGGCCTACCCGCACGTGGGCGGCCAGCAGGCGTGGTACAGCAAGCGCAGGCTGGAGGAATACCGCGCCGGCACCACCACGCTGACCGATGCCGACAAGGTCCACTTCGAGGTGATGGCCGCGGTCGCCAAGCCGCTGACCGACGAAGAGATCCAGTCGCTGGCCAGCTACATGCAGGGCCTGCACGCGCGCGCGCCGAAGGCGAAGGGCGGCTGATGACCGGTCGGGCACGGGCCCGGCATCGCGATCGCGCGGCGAATCGTGCGGTGATCCGCGACCATCGACCTTGAATCCCGACGCCGGCACGGACATCCTCTGTGCCGGCGTTTTTCGTTCCCCCGACACAGGTTCCCGTCCATGCCGCGTCTGCTCGCCTGGTTGCTCCTCTCGTTCGTCCTTCCGCTGACCGCCTGCGCGCAGGCGCCCTCGGGTCCGGTCCAGGCCGGCCGCGATTACGAAGTCCTGCCGCAGGGCCAGCGCTGGCAGCCGGCCAACGGCAGGATCGAGGTGGCCGAGGTCTTCGCCTACTGGTGCCACCACTGCGCCGATTTCCAGCCGATGGTCGATGCCTGGAAGCAGAAGCAGGCGGCCGATGTCGCCTTCACCTACGTCCCGGTGGCCTTCGACCTGGACGACACCTACGCGCTGGCCTATTTCGCCGCCGAGTCGGCGAAGGCGCTGCCGAAGGTGCACAACGCGCTGTTCGACGCGATCCACAAGGACGGCTCCCTGCCGCGCAACAATCCCACGGTCGACGAGGTGGGAACCTGGTTCGCGCAGAAGGGTCTGAACCGGGCGCGCATGGTCGCGCTGATGCAATCGAAGGAGACCGCCGCGAAGATGTCGCGCGTGCGCGCCTTCATGAAGGCCAACGGCGTGCAGGGCACGCCCACCCTCGTGGTGAACGGCAAGTACGTCGTGCGCGCCTCGTCCCTGGCCGATCGCCTGCGCGTCGTCGACGCCCTGGTCGCCATGGAGCGGGCGAAGACCAAGCCCTGAGCCGGCCTGCGCCGGCCATGTTTCCCTCCGTCGCGCCGATGCGCGGCGGGGCAGCACTTCGACAGGACGTGGTCGAAGGATCGTTCGACACATCGTCCGCTGGACCGACCGCATTCCGACAGGAGAGACACCCATGAAGCGATACCTGCCCTTCGCCCTGCTCGCCGCGTTCGCGCTGACCGCGTGCACCGGCAAGGACGACGCCGCCGCCACCGATGCGCCGGCCGCGACCGATACCGCTGCCGTTGACGCACAGACGCTCAAGGATGCCGAGATCGCCGCCGCCGCGGGCAATGACCCGAACGCGGTGGTCGCCGATCCGGCTGCCGCCACCGATGCCGGCGCCGCGCCGGCCCCCATGCCGGCTGCAGCCGACGGCCCGGTGCCAGGCCTGAAACTGGGCACGGACTACCAGCTCGTCCAGAACGGCCAGCCGTTCGAGCCGCTGAACGGCAAGATCGAAGTGGTGGAGATGTTCAGCTTCGTCTGCCCGGCCTGCGCCTCGTTCCAGCCGCTGATCGGCAGCTGGAAGAAGACCCTGCCGGCCGACGTGCGCTTCACCTACGTGCCTGCGGCGTTCGGCGGCAACTGGGACCAGTACGTCCGCGCGTTCTACGCCTCGCAGACGATGGGCATCGCCGACAAGGCGCACGAGAAGGTCTACGACGCGATCCACCTGGAAGGCAGGCTCAAGGGCGAGCGCGGCGAGGACAGCGATGCCGACATCGCGGCCTTCTATTCCCAGTTCGGCGTCGACGCCAAGGCCTTCGCCGGCAACATGAAGAGCTTCGCGGTCACCGGCAAGTTCAACAAGGCCAAGCAGTACTTCGCCGCGCAGTCGATCGGTGCGACCCCGAGCACGCCGACGATCTTCGTCAACGGCAAGTACCGCGTGCTCGGCCGCAGCGCCGAGGATCGCCTGCGCGTGGCCGATGCGCTGATCGCGTTCGAGCGCGCCCAGGCCGCTGGTGCCGCCGCGCCGGCCACGCCCTGATCCGCACCGCGCACGTGATGTGGAACCGGGACGGCCGGGCATGACATCGACACCGGCCGACGTCCGCGCCGCCGCGAACGCATCGCGGCGGCTGAGGCTGCTCAGCGCCAACATCCAGGCCGGGGCCAGCACCCGGCGCTACACCGACTACGCCACCCGCAGCTGGTCGCACGTGCTGCCGGCGGGCAACAAGCGCGCGTCGCTGGACGCCATCGCCGAGCTGGCCGCGGGGCACGACATCGTCGGCCTGCAGGAAAGCGACCCCGGCAGCTGGCGCTCGGGCTTCACCAACCAGACCCACTACCTCGCCGAGCGCGCGGGCTTCGATTTCTGGAGCCACCAGCCCAACCGCAGCGTGGGCGTGATCGGCAACGGCGCCGCCGGCCACGGACGCCGGGTCGGCGTGGTCGCCTCCAGCGCCAACGCCCTGCTCTCGCGCATCGAACCGGCCGAGGTCAGCGACCATCCGCTGCCCGGCCGCATCACCGGTCGCGGCGTGCTGATCGCGCGCTTCGGCCGCGATCGCGACAGCCTGACCATCGCCGTCGCGCACCTGTCGCTGGGGGCCGGCTCGCGGCGCTCGCAGCTGGCCTTCATCGGCGAACTGCTGCAGGACCATCCGCACAGCGTGCTGATGGGCGACTTCAACTGCACCGTGGACCAGCCGGAGATGTCGCTGCTGTTCCAGCGCACGCGCCTGCAGCCGCCGGCCTGCGCCGTGCATACCTTCCCGAGCTGGCGTCCGCAGCGCGCGATCGACCACGTGCTGCTGTCCGACGGCCTGGGCTGTGCCGGCATGCGCGCGGTGCCGGCGGCCTGGTCGGACCATCTGGCCCTGTCGGTCGACCTCGACGTGCCGGCCCGCCTGATGCCCGGCGCTGCGGCCGGCGGAACGGCCGAGGAAACGGCTTCGTCCGCAGGTTGATTTGAGTCAAAGCCGGGTCCCTGCCCGGTGCGTACCTTGCGGCCATGATGCCGCGACTGACCTTCGACCCCGACCTGCTGCGCCGCTACGACCGGCCCGGCCCGCGCTACACGTCGTACCCGACGGCGCCGCAGTTCGGCCCCGGGTTCGGCGAGTCCGAACTGCGCCGCGCCATCCAGGACAGCAACGGCGACCCGATCCCGCGCCGGCTCTCGCTGTACGTGCACGTGCCGTTCTGCCTCAGCCCGTGCTTCTATTGCGGCTGCAACCGCATCATCACCCGCGACCGCAGCCGCGGCGACGCCTACCTGACCCACCTGTGCCGCGAGATCGCGATGATCGCGCCGCTGTTCGACCGCGATCGCGAAGTGATCCAGCTCCACTTCGGCGGCGGCACGCCGAACTTCCTCAGCGCGACCCAGCTGCGCTGCACCGTCGACGTGCTGCGCCGGCATGTCCGCTTCAGCGACGCGCCCGATCGCGACATCTCGATCGAACTCGACCCGCGCACCGTGCTGCCGCAGGACATCGCCGAACTCGCGCAGGCCGGTTTCAACCGCGCCAGCCTGGGCGTGCAGGACTTCGACCCGGCGGTGCAGGAGGCGGTGAATCGCATCCAGGGCGTGGAGCAGACCCGCGCCGTGGTCGATGCCTGCCGCGCGCACGGTTTCCGTTCGGTCAACATCGATCTGATCTACGGCCTGCCGAACCAGACCGTCGACGGCTTCCGGCGCACGCTGGCGACGGTGATCGCGATGCGTCCGGACCGCCTGGCGGTGTACAGCTACGCCCACCTGCCGGACATGTTCAAGGCCCAGCGCCAGCTCGACGCCAGCCTGCTGCCCGATGCCGAGACCAAGCTCGCGCTGCTGCAGCTGGCGATCGAGGCGCTGACCGCCGCCGGCTACGAGTACATCGGCATGGACCATTTCGCGCTGCCCGACGACGAGCTGGCGCAGGCGCAGGCTCGCGGTGGCCTGCACCGCAACTTCATGGGCTACACCACGCATGCCGACAGCGACCTGATCGGCCTGGGCGTCAGCGCGATCAGCCACATCGGCACCAGCTTCAGCCAGAACCCGCGCGATCTGCCGGCCTGGCAGACCGCGCTGGACGAAGGCCGGCTGCCGGTGTTCCGCGGCATGCTCATGTCCGAGGACGACCAGCTGCGCGCCGACCTGATCCAGCGCCTGATGTGCCAGGGCGAGATCCCGGTGTCGGCGCTGGAGCGACGCTACGGCATCGATTTCCGCGCGTACTTCGCCGATGCGCTCGCGCAACTGGCGCCGCTGGCCGACGACGGTCTGGTGCAGCTCGGCGATGAGCGCATCGAGGTCACCGCGCGTGGCCGCCTGCTGCTGCGCAACATCGCGATGTGCTTCGACCATTACCTGCAGCGACCGGTGGAACGGCCGCGGTTTTCCCGCGCCATCTGACCGGCGACCCGTCGCGTCGGGGACGTGACGGCGCGGGCCATGTTCGGGTCGGGTTCGGCCACTGCGTGACGCAAGGCTCGCGGCGTGCGAAGCGGGCGCTACCCGGCAAGTGCTTGATCCCATGCCGGAATCAGGTGTTTGCAGGCGCCATGGCCTGCTTCTTGCTTGATCGCGAGGGACTCTTTCCGGCCCATGCCATCCCCCGATCATGCCGTCCCCGATCGCCCATGACCTGCCCGATGCGGCGGAGCGCGCTGCTCCGGCGCCCGGGCGCCGTGGCGGTCGCGAGCACGGCCCGCCCGATGCGCAACTGGACATCGAACGCGAGGTCGCGGGCGACAAGATCCGCATGCTGCACCGCGAGGCCAGCCACAGCCTGGGCGGCTCCCTGCTGGCCGGCGTGCTCTGGGTCTGCGCGGTCTGGGGCACCGCGTCGCACGTCCTGCTGGTGTCGTGGCTGGCGATCTTCGCCCTGGCGATGCTGTCGCGCCTGGCGCTGGTCCTGCATTACCGCCGCCGCACCGCCGATCTCGACGCCATGGCGGCCTGGTTCCGCGGCTACGCGCTGACCGTGCTGGTGTCCTCGCTGATGTGGGGGCTGGGCGCGCCGCTGCTGATGCTCGGCGCCCCGCTGCTGCAGGTGCTGGTGACCTTCGCCTTCCTCGTCGGGCTGGCCGGCGCCTCGCTGGTGGCCTACGGGCTGTTCCCGAGGTTCACGCTGCTGGTGATCGGCTTGCTGCTGCTGCCGGTGGAGCTGGTCCTGTTCTTCTCCGGCGACAGCGTCGCGCGCTGGGCCAGCCTGGCCGGCGTGCTGTTCGCGCTCAGCACCACGCGCGGCGTGTACGCCTACGGCGCGCGCATGGACGAAAGCGTGCGCCAGACCCACCGCCTGCGCGAGGCCAACCGCATCGCGCAGTGGCACGCCGAGACCGACGTGCTGACCGGCCTGAACAACCGTCGCGCCTTCACCTCCGCCGCCCGCGCGCTGATGCAGCTGGCCGCGCGCGAAAAGAGCGGCGTGGCGATGCTGGTCATCGACCTCGACCACTTCAAGGACATCAACGACGGTTATGGCCATTCGGTCGGCGATGCGCTGCTGGCGCACGTCGCCGACCTGTTGCGCGCCGCGCTTCGCCGTTCGGACATCTGCGGCCGGCTGGGCGGCGACGAGTTCGCGGTGCTGCTGCCGAACGCCACGCCGGACGCCGCGCATGCGGTCGCCGAGAAGATCCGCACGCTCGCGCTGCAGACCACCGTGCCGCTGGACGGCCTGGAGGTGTCGGTCTGCCTGAGCATCGGCATCGCCTGCGGCGCGGGCGAGGAGTTCGACGCGCTGCTGGCGCGCGCCGACCACGCCATGTACGAGGCCAAGCGCATGGGCCCGAACCGGATCGTCGCCGCACCCGCGGCGTGAGACCATGCGCGTCGCTCGCGCGTGCGGGCATCGTGACGTCATGGCGAGGCATCGAACGTGGATCCATCCGGACTGCTGGTCTGGTACCCGCAACTGCGCACCCTGCACATCGCCTGCGTGCTGCTCAGCGGCGCATTGTTCCTCGCACGCGGCAGCGCCGTGCTCGCCGGCGCGGCATGGCCGATGCGCAAACCCGTGCGTCTGACCAGCTACGCCATCGACACCCTGCTGCTCGCCGCAGCGCTCGCGCTCGTCGCGATCCTGCCGATGGCGCTGTTCGCCAACGGCTGGCTGATCGCGAAGATCGTGCTGCTGCTGGTGTACATCGTGCTGGGCAGCTTCGCGCTCAAGCGCGCACGCACGCAGCGCGGTCGCGCGCTGTGCTTCGTCGCCGCGCTCGCCACCTACCTGTTCATGATCTCCGTCGCCCGCGCGCATCATCCGCTGGGTGTATTCGTGTCGCTGGCGGGGTAGACGTCGACGGATGCGGCGTCGAGTCCTGATCGCGCTGTTGCCATCCGCACGGGTACGGCGCCGTGCGTCGGTTCAGTATCACGAAACGAGACGGATGAAACATATAATGGAGCCACTCGAAAACAGGGGCTTTGGCGAGATGCTGGATCTGCAGGGGAAGAGGGGCGCGCGGTTGCGCGCGGGTGTGCTGGAGCGGCAAGCGGCAGGGGTGAAGCGGAGACATTCCCCGGCACGGACAGGACGCCTCCATGTCGCGCTGGGCGCGATGGCCTTGACCTTCCTCGTCGGCCTCGGGCATCCGGCCAGCATCCCGCAGGCGTGGGCCCAGTCTTCCCCCGTGCCTTTCGACCTGATCGGCGACCAGTCGCAGGTCAGCCTGCTGGGTCATCTGCCCGCGCACGATCCCACCGTGGGCACGGTCGCGGGGGCCGGTGGCGTGACCGGTGGCGCGGCCACCTACGAGATTCCGATCATCGTCCCGCCCGGCCGCCGCGGCATGCAGCCGGCGCTGTCGCTGGCTTACAGCAGCCGCTCGGGCAACGGCATCGCCGGCACGGGCTGGTCGCTGTCCGGCCTGTCGTCCCTGCATCGCTGCCCGATGACGCTGGCGCAGGATGGGCAGATCCGCGCCGTGCAGCTCGACGCGCAGGACAGGCTCTGCCTCGACGGCCAGCGCCTGATCGCGACCAGCGGCAGCTACGGCACCACCGGTGCGACCTACGGCACCGAGCTGGAATCCTTCGTCCGCGTCACCCAGTTCGGCGGCGACCTCGGCACGGCATCGACCTACTTCAAGGTCGAGCGCAAGTCGGGCGAGATCGCCTGGTACGGCGGCACCTCCACCGCGGCCACGCCGGCCCGCGTGATCCCCGGCGGCGTGACCGTGCCGCTGACCTGGATGGTCTCGGTCGTGCTCGACCGCGCCGACAACGCGATGCACTACGCCTACACCAGCCATGGCGACGGCGAGACCCTGGTCAACGGCATCTGGTACACCGGCAATTCGAACACGCTCGGCACGCGCCGCGTGTCGTTCACCTACGAGGACCGCCCGGCCGGTGCGGGCAGCAACGACCGCTCGTCGTCCTATCTTGCCGGCGGCGTGACGCGGCAGACCAAGCGCCTCACCGCCGTCACCACCTTCGCCAACGACGTGGCCGTGCGCAGCTGGGTGCTGAACTACGGCACCGGCGTCAGCGCCACCACCGGCCGCAGCCTGCTGCAGTCGGTCAGCGACTGTGCCTACGACGGCGCGAACTGGGTGTGCAAGTCGCCGACGACGTTCGCGTGGCAGCACGGGGCGCCGACGTACGAGTTCAAAGTACCTGCACTTGGATTGCCGGCGCTTGCAAGTGGCGCGAACGAGACGATTCGAGTGGCCGGGGACTTCGATGGTGATGGCTCCGCCGAGATTCTGGTTCAGCGATCGGGCCCGTCCGGAGGACACTACATCGTGTCTCTGACGCCGGAACGGCAAGCGCGCTGGATCATGCCCATCCCGAGCGAGTATCAGGGATTCTGGTCGACGGACTTCCAGGACTTCAACCAGGATGGCAGGGTCGACTTGATCGGCCGTGATGCCAACCAGAACATCGTGATCCGTCCCTGGAGCGGGGATGTCAATGCGACCACGTTCTCGCTGGGTTTCTCGACGGAATGGAATACCGGCATACAAGCGCCTCTGTCCGCGGGTCCCGTTCTGCAACACATCGGCGACATGGATGGCGACGGGCGAGCCGACATCGTGATGGGCAACAACCCGGGCGACGGCAGTCCTTCCTGCGAACTGCGCGTCCGAATCTATCGCAACACGCCCAACCCGGCCTCTCCGCAATCGGCACCGACCTTTCCTCTGTTTGCCGAACACTGTCTCGATGGCGAGGCCTACAGCTACGACCACAATGTCCGCGCGTTCGAAAACGTCTCGCGCGTCATGGATTTCGATGGCGATGGATTGATGGACCTGCTGATCACTTCGCCCAAGAGGGCCAACGGTGGCGGCGAGTTGTCACGGATCGCGTTCGGTCGCCGCAACCCCGGTTATTCCCTGCAGAGCGTGCCGTTCAACAGCCTGTTCGTCTCCACTGACCCGAGATCGAGCACCGAGACAAAGGTGGATTTGTTCGAGCTGTGGGTCGATGTCAATGGTGATGGCCTGGATGATTACATCTACCTGCGCCCGGATGCAGGCGGGAAGTGGTCATTGCGGATGAATCGTGGCGGTGTATTGGGTCCCAGACATTTGTTCGCCAGTTCCATCGGTGTCGAGGAATGCACCACGCAATATCGCAGTGCGTCAACGTGCGCGAATGTCTGGACGCCGCACAAGGCCGACAAGATCCGCATCGGCGACACCGACGGCGACGGGCGGATGGAAGTGCTGGTAGCAGTGCGCTTTGCCGCGAATATCTGCGTGTTCATGGCGCCGAACCCCGCTGCCTGCCCGATCGGGGAAGGCAACAACCCGGCGTGCTGGGCCAGGTATCTGTGCCCGATACCGCTGGGTCAGGGGGGGCAAGTGCTGCTTGACGGCGATGGTGACGGCACTCCGGAGACCCCCGAGCTGCCTGATCGCCTGGGTTCTCTCTACAACGAGGGCATCGCGGATCCCAGCCTGTATTTCATGACGGCGCTGGATTTTGTCGAAACCTCGCCTGGCGTGATCGAGTTGAGGACGCGGGAGACCGATATCGTCGGTGGCAGTCATGGCCCGGATGTCGACCTGTATGGCGATGGTCACACCGATTCGCTGGTGACAGGCGTGGCGCCATCTTCTGCCAATCCTCTCAGCATCGGCATACCAGGTTTCTATGCCGACGGCACTCCCGTGCCTGAAAGCATTTCTCCGCGCTCGCTGCCGGGCGGCCTCCCGCTGTTCACGCGTCGCATGCTCCTCAACGAAAGCATCGGCCCCGGCGGCCAGAAGAATCCCGACGGCATCACCCCGCAGACGCAGGACATGCTGTCCGTCGTCACCGATGGTTTCGGCCAGCAGATCAAGTGGACCTACTCGCCGCTGTCGGGCGAAGCGGGCCGTCCCGCCGGCGTGACGCCGCTGTACGCCGTGCCCACGGTGCCGGCGCAGCGCTACGTCGACGAGCAGCACATCTACTTCACGTCCTCGATGCCCGTGGTCGCGGAGATGACCCGCAGCGACGGCATCGGCGGCTTCCGGAACTGGCGCTACGCCTACCGCGAGGCGATGTACCACACGCAGGGTCGCGGCTTCCAGGGCTTCCGCACCATCATCGAAGAGGACGTGCTGGCTGGCCTGCGCACCACCACCACCTTCCACCAGAAGTTCCCGCTGACCAGCCAGCCGGAGCGTGTGGTCGTCAATCCGATCGCGCGCGCGGGCGAGCAAGGCCCCATCTCGCGCGAGACCTATGCCTGGCGCTGCGATCGGGCCAACCGCGCCAACGAAACTGCCTGCGTGCCCAACCACGGGGTGCCGACCCGGTATTTCCCGTTCCTGGATACGAAGGAGTCGTGGTCCTACGACGCCACGACGGCGGTCGGTGGCGGTACGCCCGCGGTGCTGGGTTACGCGCAGGAAGTCATGGCCGGCAATGCCGCCTGCAGCGGCAGTTTCTCCAGCACCTCCGGCTACGATGCCCACGGCAATGTGCTCAGCCGCACCGTCATCCGCCAGGACCTCGGCAGCGGCAGCGCCAGCGGCACCGCCAATCGCCTGCAGCGGCATTGCGTCAGCGAGAGCAGTGTCTTCACCAGCGATGCCGCGTCCTGGTGGCTGGACCGGCTGGACTCGAGGCAGGTGACGACCCAGGTCACCTGGGATGGCGTGCAGCATCCGCTGCCTGCGGGCACCGCGAATCCGTCGAACACGGTATCGAGCAGCTACACCTGGAACACAGGCAGCCGCACGCTCGCCACGGAGACCGTGCAACCCGGCGTGGTGAGGCAGCAACGCGTGACCGCATACACCTACAACGCCCATGGCCTTCCCACCGGGGCCGCGGTGACCGCATCAGGTGATCCAGAGGGCACGCGTTCCACCGGCACGGCCTACAGTGCCGATGGCTATTTCCCGCAAGTCGTGACCAATGCGCTCGGCCACAATGCCTCGACACAGGTCCGCACCCGCGATGGACAGCCGACCCTCGTGACCGATGCCAACGGCCTGCGCACCCTGATCGACTACGACGCCTTCGGTGTGGCCACGCGCAAGCGCTTCCGAGGCGCGACGGACGCCGTGTACGTGGCGCCGGACCAGCATGTGGCGGTCACCGACTGCGTGCTGAGCGTCACGTGCTGGCGCCCGCTGGAGCAGTACCAGGTGACGACGGTGCAGGACGGTGCGCCGCCGCGGATCCAGCGCTTCGACGCGCTGGGTCGCGTCTCCGTGGATGCCGAGCTGCTGATGGACGGGATCTGGACGCACCTGTCGATCAGCGAGTACGACGCCCTGGGGCGCTTGAGCTGGAGAACCGAGCCGCTGCGCTCGGGGGACGCCTCGGTGTGGACGACGTACTTCTACGATACGCTGGGACGGATGACGCAGAAGATCGTGCCCAAGCAAGGCGAGGACGGTCGAGGCGACATGGTCACGACCTATGCCTACAGCGGCCGCACTACGAACATCCAGGTCTGCGGCAGCAACGACGGCGGGGCGGGCTGCCTCAATCTGTCGCGCACCACCGACAGCCTCGGTCGCTATGTCGAGACCGTCGATGCCAAGGCCGGCCGCACGCGGTTCTGGTACGAGTCCAACGGCAATGTCGCGGCCATCGAGGACGCCAAGGGCGTGGTGACCCGGGCCGCCTACAACGCCATCGGCCAGCGCATGTCGGTGAACGACCCCAATCAGGGCCACTGGAGCTTCCTCTACAACGCTCTGGGCGAGGTCACCGGTCAAACCGATGCCCGCGGCATCGTCACCGAGATGGTCTACGACAAGCTGGGCCGCCCGCGCGGCAAGGCCGCGTGGGTCGACGTGACCGGCGACGGCACGGCCGACCATGTACAGGACAGTTGGACCTATGATCCAACCAATGCCATCGGTGCGCCGAAGGCGGCCCTGCGCCAGATCAACGCCGTCACCGAGCGCTGGACCGGCTACAGCTACGACACCCTCGCGCGGCCCGTGCAGACCAACGTGATGCAGGCACTGGACTCGGGCACGGGCAGTTACCAGCTGCGCACGAAGTACGACAGCTACTACGGTCGCCCGATCGGGCAGGAGTTCCCGAACGGCGAAGCGGTGCAGGTGCTGTACGGCAACTACGGCCATGCCCTGGCCGAGAAGGACCCGCTCAGCGGCATCGAGTACCGTCGCCTGAACAGCGTCAACGCGCGCAACCAGCCCGTGCAGGAAAGCTTCGGCAACGGCGTGGTGCTCAACGCGCAGTACCAGCACCAGACCGGCCAGCTCACGCAGCTGCACTACACCAAGGGTGCCGCGAACGTGCGCAAGCTCGGCTACGGCTACGACGTGTTCGGCAATGTCAAGCGGCAGAGCCTCAACGACGGCGCCAGCCGTGAGGACTACGCCTACGACGAACTGCAGCGCATGGTCAGCGCCATCCGCAGCGGCGCGGCCAGCGGCAGCGTCAGCTATGGCTACGACAGCGTCGGCAACCTGACCAAGAAGACCGACTTCAGCGCCAACACCGCCAACGCCTACAGCTATACCGGCGGCAGCTGCGGCGGCGGCGCCAATGCGGTCAGGTCGGTCGCGCTCGCCGGCGGCGGCACGCGCACCTACTGCTACGACGCCAACGGCAGCCTCGTCGGCGACAACGCCGGCCTGGCCCTGCAGTACGACCACCAGGGCATGACGGTGAAGGCCACGCGCGGCGCGCAGACCGACCACTTCCGCTACGGCCCCGATGGCGCACGCACGCGCAGCTGGGGCAGCGACGGCGCCCGCGTCTACCTGCCCGGCTACGAGCACCGCACCGACACTGGCGAGACCAAGGTCTACGTCGGCGACTACGCGGTCATCAGCCGCACCGGCGCGACGCGCAAGGTCGACTACCTGCTCAAGGACCGCCTCGGCAGCGTCGACGCGGTGACCGACAGCGCCGGCACCGTCACCGAGACCCGCGGCTACGACGCCTTCGGCAAGCCGCGCTCGGGCACCTGGAACGACCTCGCCCCGCCCAAGCTGGGCAGCGTCGCGATCACGCCCAAGGGCTTCACCCAGCACGAGCACCTGAACCAGCTGGAACTGATCCACATGAACGGCCGCGTGTTCGACTACGCGCTGGGCCGGTTCTTCAGCGTGGACCCGATCATCCAGTTCCCGCTGAACTCGCAGTCGTTGAATCCGTATTCGTACATCCTCAACAATCCGTTGAGTGGGACGGATCCGACGGGGTATTGCGCGGCGGAAACTGGATCGCACATCAAGACGTGCGTGAATGTCACGGCCACCATGACGGATGGCAGCACGAAGGATCTTGGTAGCTATAACACGCGGAACTCGGCGGATATGGCGAAGGCTGCGGGAACGGCCTTGCCGGGCATGGGAGGTAGCGGAAGCAATAGCAGCAAGAGTGGCGCGACTATTGGGCAGACAGTGCAGGGTTCGGCGGGGCGAAAGGATCAGGCTGCATCGCCGAGTGAGAAGGGTCAATCTTCGATGCATAATGCGCTGCCAAGCGTGGCCGGACATCAAGCTTCTCCGGGACCGATCTTGCCGAATTCGTCAGCGAATCGTTTGCCTTATCGGGATGTCGATGTTACGAGTGAGCTTTACCCGAATGGTGCGCCAGGAACCGGGCTAATCTTTGCACGCATCTATAGACAGGCGCCGAGGGATTTCGAGATTGACGTACGAGTAGCGTTGAATGGGCTGTCAGCGGATCCTGCGGGAACGGCGCCTTTCGACCAGGTTTCATCTGCTGGAAAAAACATCTACATTCAATATGGAAGGAATCACGAAGCTGTTTCCGATCCTACTGGCGATAACCTGATTAGGTTCAATCCAAGACTCGGGATGTCTATGCAAGTACGCGGGTCAAATACTGTTTTGAGGCAATCGCCGATGTTGGGCTTGTTGCATGAAGCGGGCCACATTGCGCGCGGATTGAATATGACCCCGGCGATGGTTGTTCGGCATGGCTCTGGGTACATATTCTCTCCCGCAGAAGAGCAAACGGTAGTTACTACGTATGAGCAACCAGCTGCCAGGGCTTTCAATGAATCTGTGCGCGTGAATTATACGGACCCATGGCGAAACACTCGTGTTCAATGCGTTACATGCGTGAGGTGATGGAATGAAATCATACATTTGCACCATCCTTTTTTTGCTGATGGGTTGCGCATCAGTCAATTCTTATGGAAAGCAAAATCCTCGCAAGGCTTATGTAATCTATACTGGATTTTCGACAGTCATGTCGCATTCGAGTGATCCTTTCGATGTTGATCTACTAAGGCAGGTTAACCCTGTGGTGAGACAGTTGGATGGAGAGGAAACGGCGGCGCTTTTCGCTTCTCTTGAAAAGTATAGGATTGGCAAAGCAACAGCAGCAGAGAGGAAGCAGATGCGCACCCCTGTCTATCTTGCAGTTTTTCGTGAGGATCGGCGCAAGAATCCAATGTTGATATCGAATGGCTGCCATGTCCTCAATCTGGAGACTGGCGACTTGTACCGCCTGGAAGCTGAAACTGCGGTCTCAATCATTGGTGTCCCGGTTGAAAATTACGAGTCTCGGCTTTGCAAGGCACCAGGACTTGGAATCACATTAAGCCCACGATAAAGGCAACAACGGAAAGACCGGGAAACCCACAAATAAGGCTTCCCGACATCCGGTCGAGCGGTTCCCTGACGCCGGCCACGACCACGCCAAGCCCCGCCGAGAGCGGGGCTTGTGCGTTGTGGGCGATGGGTTGTCGCTTACGCGCCGTGCTGCTGGAGCATCGCGTCGAGCACCTGGGCGATGGCGCGCTGCTTGGCGGCGGGAAGCTTGCCGATCTGTTCAAGCTGCTGCTGCAGCTTCGATGCTGGCCCGCGCTTGCTGGCGCGGCGCTTGGCCGGTGTGCCGATGAGTTCTTCCACGCTGGTCTGCAGGGCCTCAGCCAACTGCGCGAGTGTCTCGACCGCGATGCGGGAGACGCCGCCCTCGTAATGGGCCATGGTCTGCTGGGCGATGCCCAGTTGTTCGGCCAGTTGTGCCTGGGTGATGCCCAGCGCCTTGCGCTGCTCTGCGATGCGCTGGCCGAGGGCGGCATAAAACGAACGTTCTTTGGCGGCCATGGAGACGTGCTGCGGTGGGATGCGTTCGAGCATAGGGCGGCCTCCGGGGTGCTGGTTGACTATACTCACTATATGAGTACCCTGCATCTGAGTTATTTTTGCCCGTACCCCCTTGACAGGTTTTTGGCCGGAGACGATGAAATGACGCAAGTGCTTGATCCTTCGTCGGCGCTGTCCGCGCCCCTGGCCACGTCCGCTCCTGCGGTCGAGGTCGTCGGCGAGGACGAGGCCCGCTTCGTGCGTGGCCTGCGGTCGTACCGGGTGCGGGGGTTGGCGCGGGCGCTGTCGGCGGAGTCGCTGAAGGTGACGCTGCGGGTGTCGTGTGGCGAGCGGCTGCACATCGACACGCTGGATCTGTACCAGGCGCGGTTGCGTGTTGCGTTCGCGAAGGCGGCGGCGCTGGAGTTGGGCGAGTCGGAGGCGACGATCGCGGCGGACCTGTCGGCGCTGGTGCTGGCGCTGGAGCCGGTGCAGGAGGCGGCGATCCGGGGCGTGCTGTCGCCGGTGGAATCCGCGTTGCCGGCGTTGAGCGAGGCGGAGGAAGCGGCGGGGCTGGCGCTGCTGCGCGACCCGTGCCTGGTCGAGCGGATCGTGGCGGACGTGGAGGCGGTGGGTGTGGTCGGCGAAGGCGTGAACGCGCTGGTCGGGTATCTGGCGATGACCTCGCGGCTGCTGGACCGGCCGCTGGCGGTGCTGATCCAGTCGACCTCGGCGGCCGGCAAATCGACGCTGATGGATGCGCTGCTGTCGTTGATGCCGGAATCGCAGCGCGTCCACTACTCGGCGATGACCGGGCAGTCGCTGTTCTACATCGGCGAGGGCGATCTGCGCCACAAGATTCTCGCGATCGCGGAGGAGGAAGGTGTGCGGCAGGCGGCGTACGCGCTGAAGCTGCTGCAGTCGCAGGGCGAGCTGACGATTGCATCGACCGGCAAGGATCCGGCGACGGGCCGGCTGGTGACGTCGGAGTATCGGGTGGAGGGGCCGGTGATGCTGTGCCTGACGACGACGGCGATCGACATCGACGAGGAACTGTTGAACCGCTGCCTGGTGCTGACGATCAACGAGAGCGCCGAGCAGACGGCGGCGATCCAGCAGCGGCAGCGGCAGGCGCGGACGATCGAGGGCCTGCGGGCGAAGGTGCGCAGCGATGGCGTGCTGTCGGCGCATCGCGCGGCGCAGACCCTGTTGCGGCCGTTGGCGGTGGTGAACCCGTTCGCGGAGGCGCTGACCTTCGCCTCGGATCGGGTGCGGCTGCGCCGCGATCATGTGAAGTATCTGGCGCTGATCGACGCGATCGCGCTGCTGCACCAGCAGCAGCGACCGGTGCGGGTGTTGGAGGTCGACGGCGCGGCGGTGGAGTACATCGAGGTGACGCGCGGGGATATCGCGTTGGCGAACCGTCTGGCGCATGCGGTGCTGGGTCGCAGCCTGGACGAGTTGCCGCCGCAGACGCGGCGGGTGCTGGCGTCGCTGGATGTCTGGGTGCGCGAGCAGGCGCAGGCGAGCGGCGCGGCGCGCGTGGATGTGCGCTTCACGCGGCGTGCGCTGCGCGAGGCGCTGGGCTTGTCGGACACGCAACTGCGGGTGCATCTGGACCGGCTGGTGCAGCTGGAGTACGTGCGCCAGCACAGCGGCCAGAACGGCAGCCTGTACACCTACAGCCTGCTGTT
The DNA here is from genome assembly GCA_019634715.1 of Lysobacter sp. Lineage (GTDB taxonomy): Bacteria > Pseudomonadota > Gammaproteobacteria > Xanthomonadales > Xanthomonadaceae > Lysobacter_I. Next base: position 46,024 of record JAHCAU010000011.1, on the reverse strand, counting down.
CGATGGCGATGCGGGGTCGGACTGCCCGCAGGCGATGGGCCTGTCGGATGAGATCGCGCCCGACGCCACGCCAACCTCGCGGGGTCAAACGCCGACCTCGCGGGGCAAGGGGCGCGACCTTGCGGGGACCTTGCGGCCACCTCGCGGGGCGCTTGCGGGTGCCTCGCGCAGCGATGAATCGACGAAAAAGCCCGTGAAAAGATGTGCAAACGGCCACGCACCCGCCGCCGACCCCGCAACCGCACCACTCGGGCGGCACTGACATGGCCGGCCGGACCAGCGAACGGGCGCGGCTGCTGCTGGGGCCGTGCGAGCCGGAGAGCATCGCGGCGTGGATGCGCCGGTATCTGGAGGCGCTGACGCTGCGCCATCTGAACCGGCTGAACCTCAACGCGCGGCGCAGCAATCTGGCGTGGTTCAACCAGTGGTGCGTGGAGCGGTGCATCGAGCGGCCGGGGCAGATCACGCATGCGCACGTGGTGCAGTTCCAGCGCCATCTGTTCCTGGCGCGCAAGCCGGACGGGTCGCCGTACGCGATCAACGGCCAGCGTGCGGTGCTCGACAACGTGCATGCGTGGTGCCGCTGGCTGGTGCGACAGGGGCACCTGCCGAGCAACCCGGCGGCGGACCTGGATCTGCCGAAGAAGGTGACCCATCACCTGCGCGAGCCGCTGAATCAGGGCGAGGTCGAATCGATCCTCGCACAGCCGGACCTGTCGGACCCGTACGGCCTGCGCGATCGGGCGATCCTCGAACTGTTCTACGCGACCGGCATCCGCCGGCAGGAGCTGGCGAACCTGCTGTGTTCGGACATCGACGAGGAACGCGGCTGCCTGTACGTGCGCCAGGGCAAGGGCCGCAAGGACCGGTTCGTACCGGTGGGCGAGCGTGCGCTGGCGTGGCTGCGCAAGTACGAACGCGAGGCGCGGCCGCTGCTGCTGCAGGCGGACGGACAGGGGCACGCGAACGTGCAGGCGGACCCGAACGAGCGGCGGCTGTTCGTGAACCAGTACGGGCTGCCGTTGTCGGCGTACGCGCTGAGTTGGCGCATCCGCCGCTACTTCGACGCGGCCGGGGTGAAGAAGGTCGGGGCGTGCCATCTGTTCCGGCACACGGTGGCGACGGCGATGCTCGACAACGGCGCGGACCTGCGCCACGTGCAGGAGATGCTGGGCCACAGCATGATCGCGACGACGCAGCGCTACACGCACGTGTCGATCGCGCGGCTGCGGGCCGTACACGCGGCGACGCATCCGGGGGCGACGTTGACGCGGCGCGGGGAGAGCGACGGCTGATCGGTCGTCGTGACTGGTGAGGATGAATCTACTTCCTGATCTTCAGGAGGCATTGCCGTGCGCGGGGTCGACATGGTGTCGCGGCGGAACGGTGATCGCGAACCACCGGGATCGACACCGCATCGTGACGGAACGATCCCGCGAACCGCCCAGCGCAGGCCCGCATTGCTGCGCAATGGCCGCCCTTCGACATAACGTGGCGTTATGCGCAGCGTCGCGCGGTCACGGCGCTTGCGAGGCGCATCGGCAGCCGGCACTGCCCCGCAGCAAGCGCCGCGCCCACGCGCCGCTGTGCGTTCCGCTGCGCTGCACCGCATAACACACGTTATGTCGGCGGCCGGCGGCGCGTGCCGCGCCCGGGCCTGCCGAAGTCTCGCGGGTCAGCGTGCGCGCATCCGCGTTGCGCCTGCGCCCACGCGGCACGGGCAGGCACGGGCAGGCACGGGCGCGTGCGTCGCACGCCCCCACGCGGGCACGCACCCGCTCACGCACGTGCGCCCCCGCGTCGCTCGCGGACGCACCGCGCGTGCGCGTGGACCGATCGCCCCGTCTCCGGCACCGCTCCCGCCACGCGCCCGGCGTCTGTGCGTTGGTCAGTGGCTCGCTGTTGTCGTCCCAGTGTCGCGCCGTGCTCGGCGCGTCAAGGTCGAGGCGAGTTGCTGCGCAAACCTTGACGCGCCTGCGCGCGACGCGGGTTGGACGGGCCAACAGCGGCCATCCGGCCGCCGGGCGAAACGGAGAAATGTCATGTCGCAAACGCTCTTGCTCGAAGTCCCGTCGTCGTTCGTCGCGTTGTGCGAAAGCAGCGATGTATCGCCGCAGGCGGTGCTGCGCGGAATGATCGGTGTGCTGTGTGCGCTGCACGTGGAAGAAAGCAAAGACGCGGTGGGGCTGTACGCCACGGCCGTCGATTGATCGCACGAAATCATCAGCGGTCGGTGCTTCGGCGCTGGCCGCTGGTCGGCCTCGTGGTCGCTTCGGCGAGTGCGTGACATGACGCGTGGGGAACGTCCGTTGCTTCGGCGGGGAAGTCGGCCACGCGCTGCGATGGTAGATCAAGAGCACGGCCGCGCTGCTGCGCAGCGCCGCCGCCGGCAGTGACGGCTTGTCGATCTTCCCGCCTGCTGACCTTGGCCTCGCCGGAGCCGGCGATCGATCCCGGCTGAAGCCGAACCTTGCAATCGGGACGACGCGCCCGCGCACTTGACGTGCGCGCCCGCGCAGGCGAAAAAGCGCATCAAGGAGATTTTGCCGGAGCCGCAAACCGTGTCAGGGGTGACCGCACTCGCCAAGCCGCGCCGCATCAAGGCTTCGCACCGTCGGCGGCGGAAAGTCGCATCGGATCACCTTCTTTACATCCTCAACAATCCGTTGAGTGGGACGGATCCGACGGGGTATGCTGCTTGTGGGGATGTCAGTGCGACCGAGAAGGGCAGTGGCAGTTGCGATCACACGTTGTCGAACGGCAAGACGGTGAGTGTCGACTACAAGGTTGGCAAGGATGGTGGTGTCGCGATCAGCGGATCACGGGAGACGTTCGGCGCGATCATTGCCGACAACGCCGCGATGATGAAGAACGGCGGGACTTCCGGGCAGACAGCACAAGGGGCAGAGCCGACGAAGAATGAAGCGGCTGATCCGAGCAAAATTGGTTCTTCATTACCGAAGGCAGAGAATACGCCGATGGGAAAAGACAGCCCGAAGTTCCGCTCACTGTCAGGAGATTTGACTGAAGAGACATACGCTCAGAATAGGGTTGTGGCATTGATGTTTTCTGGAAAGGATCAGTCGCTCAGCTCATTCCAATGGGATGTCCGTGATGAATTAATTGCGAGAACTAACGGTCGCGGCGATGGAACTGGGTATGAGCATCAAGCGTCTTTTAGCGAGAAGATGGAGACAATTGATGGCAAGGAAGTCACGAGGTATGCGGCATTGATTCAAACCTCAAACTCTCCAGTGATCAGTACGGACAGTGAAAGATTGAAGGCCAATGGTTGGAAGTTTAGAAACGACCTTGGCATGCACACGCATGGATTCATGGACAACAGATATAGACTCACTAACCTTGATGTTATTTACCTGCGCACAGCAGCAACTCCTAGGATCGGCCCAGGAGAGCGCGGCAATCCAAGGCTTGGAGGAGATAGGTTTAATTTCTCCGTTCAAGACACTAACATAAAGGTTCAGTTGTACCTTGCGACCCCGGATGGTTTGAAAAGGCGTTACAACGATGGTGGCAAATGGAAGACTGAATCTCTTGAGAGGCCAAAGGTGAAATGAATATGAAAGCATTGCCGAGTAGATTTTTCGCGTATGCACTTTTTTTGCTTCTTGTTAATGCATGGTGCTGCGCATCGGTTTTCGCTTCGGCATCTGTTGAGGAACAGCCTTTATCTATAAAAAAGAATTACGTCAACGGAAATTCAATCGAACTTGTTTGTGAAAAAGTAGGCAGTGAGTGTTCGGTTTCGACAAATATCCATAAAAAAAGTCGTGAATTCTCCGTGAAATTTGTCGACTACGACGTCAGGCCGGATATGCAGGGCGTTAGTCTTTACATCCAATCGGAAGATGGGAGTGAGTATTCAATTTCGGTAAGTGTTGTGTGTGAGGACGAAGATATGGCTTTAGTTCCGCCAGACATTGGAATTGCAGAATGCTTAGCTTTCTTCAGGGTGGCCGATGGAAAAATCGAAGGTCGACCTAGAGTTCAAATATCACCCATCACTACGCAAATGCTTTATCGGCATCATGACACCGAAGACCGGGACACCCACAAATAAGGCTTCCCCGACATCCGGCCGAGCGGTTCCCTGAGGCCAGACCGGGACACCCACAAATAAGGCTTCGAGTCTGTGGGAGGACGGGGACACCCAGGGAGGACGGGGACACCCACAACTAAGGACAGGCAAAGGAAGACCGGGACACCCACAATCACCCACAATAAGCCTTCCCCGACAGCCGGGCAGGAGTTCCCGAACGGCGAAGCGGTGCAGGTGCTGTACGGCAACTACGGCCATGCCCTGGCCGAGAAGGACCCGCTCAGCGGCATCGAGTACCGTCGCCTGAACAGCGTCAACGCGCGCAACCAGCTCGTGCAGGAAACCTTCGGCAACGGCGTGGTGCTCAATGCGCAGTACCAGCACCAGACCGGCCAGCTCACGCAGCTGCACTACACCAAGGGTGCCGCGAACGTGCGCAAGCTCGGCTACGGCTACGACGTGTTCGGCAACGTCAGGCGGCAGAGCCTCAACGACGGCGCCAGCCGTGAGGACTACGCCTACGACGAACTGCAGCGCATGGTCAGCGCCATCCGCAGCGGCGCGGCCAGCGGCAGCATCAACTACGGCTACGACAGCGTCGGCAACCTGACCAAGAAGACCGACTTCAGCGCCAACACCGCGAACGCCTACAGCTATACCGGCGGCAGCTGCGGCGGCGGCGCCAACGCGGTCAGGTCGGTCGCGCTCGCCGCCGGCGGCACGCGCACCTACTGCTACGACGCCAACGGCAGCCTCGTCGGCGACAATGCCGGTCTGGCGCTGCAGTACGACCACCAAGGCATGACGGTGAAGGCCACGCGCGGCGCGCAGACCGACCATTTCCGTTACGGCCCCGATGGCGCGCGCACGCGCAGCTGGGGCAGCGACGGCGCCCGCGTCTACCTGCCCGGCTACGAGCACCGCACCGACACCGGCGAGACCAAGGTCTACGTCGGCGACTACGCGGTGATCAGCCGCACCGGCGCGACGCGCAAGGTCGATTACCTGCTCAAGGATCGCCTCGGCAGCGTCGACGCGGTGACCGACAGCACAGGCGCCGTGACCGAGACCCGTGGCTACGACGCTTTCGGCAAGCCGCGCTCGGGCACCTGGAACGACCTCGCCCCGCCCAAGCTGGGCAGCGTCGCGGTCACGCCCAAGGGCTTCACCCAGCACGAGCACCTGAACCAGCTGGAGCTGATCCACATGAACGGCCGCGTGTTCGACTATGCGCTGGGCCGGTTCTTCAGCGTGGACCCGATCATCCAGTTCCCGCTGAACTCGCAGTCGTTGAATCCGTATTCGTACATCCTCAACAATCCGTTGAGTGGGACGGATCCGACGGGGTATGCGTGTAGCACGGGTACCAACATCAAGACGGAAGGTGGGCCAGACTGTGAAAGCTTGGGCGTGATGAATGGTGCGCCTGGGCAGTATCCGGTTGCTGAAAGTAATCAGCACAAAAGCAAGAGTGGAGTCGGCGTCATTGCGAACGGCGCGACTGCCAGGCAGACGACGCAGGGGGCGGAAGGGCGTAAGGATCAGGCCTCGTCCATCGACAACAAAGGTGTAGCATCAAATAATAATTTGCAAGCAAGTTCGCCCGTTAATTCGGCAGCCGAAACGGAAGAAGCGCAAGAACAAAACTCAGTTAGTCATGCGCCAGTGGCAGCGTCTCAAGCAAGAAAGGTTATTAATCCTTCCGTTGAGGCAAGAAAAGTTTTTGCTTTTCTGATGGCAAAGATCACAAAAAATCCATTTGATACTGCAGAAGAAGCACTCGATGCTTTTGAAAAGCTGTTTTCGCCATTCACTGAAAAGTATGGTGTTGAGGTTGGCGCGCATATTGTGAAGTTGGGGCGCTTTAAATTTGAGGATGTAACGCTAGGAACAAGTGCTGATGTTCGGGTACCGCTGAACAGATTATCTGTTTATTATGTTCATACACACCCTGCTTGGTCGCTGGACGGGCTTAGTGGTTATTTATCTCTGAGCAAGGGAGTCAAGCAGGGGTATGCCGATGTTGGTTATGCGTATGATCAGGGATTGTACTCGAAGAATTTTAAGGGATTATTTGCTGTCAGGGCCGGAGATAACGCGCGCTGGTATTTTGATTATTCTGTGGCTAGCAAAGCCTTGGAAAGAGAGAAGGCGAAAGGTGACCGTAGTTATTTCTGTGTCGGCGCCTCGTGTCAACGGCAGAGCGGAGAATTTATCAGGAGGGTTAAATGATATCTTTTTTTGGCAAGAATATTCTTATTTTATTTTTTCCTTTAATCTTGATTGGTTGCGAGAGGGCGCAGCCTGCTTGCGTCCATTCAACAAATTTCTGTAAAACATCTTTTGTGGCAATAATTTCAAATAGAGAGGAATTAATAGGTCAAGAGATTGGATTTGAAGGTATTCCAAGAAAAGTTGGCGAGAAATATTATGTGTACATGGATGTTGAATCGGCTCGATATGCTGATCAGGCCTATGCGGTTGAATTATTGCTGGATGATATAGAGGGTGTAGAGGATGATCTTGAATATTTAGAAATGAAACGATCTGCTTTTTTGGGGGTCATGGTCAGGTCGACTGATGACAGCTGGGCAAAGCTTCGCTTGCTGAAAGAACCTGGGCAGGCTGCTATCAAAGCTGGGCCGCATGACTTGCCGCCACCTCCGCCCCCCGAGTCTTGAAAAAATAACAGAGACCGGGACACCCATGATTCTTCTTGGTGTTTCGATCTGATACCCCAAGCGCGATCAAGTCCTGCGCCGACCCGGCCGCGCGATGCCATCCGCTGCCGAATGCGCCCACCCGCATCGCCCAGCGCCAAGACCGGGACACCCACAAATAAGGCTTCCCGACATCCGGTCGAGCGGTTCCCTGACGCCGGCCACGACGACAAAAAGACCGGGACACCAAAAAGACCGGGACACCCACAATTCATCATCGGTGTTCCGGTCTTCCCCACGGATATTTCGCTTCGGCTTTCGATACTTGGCAACGGTCCGAATACACCACGCGCAAGCGCCGAAGACCGGGACACCCACAAATAAGGCTTCCCCGACAGCCGGCCGTAATAGAAGACCGGGATAGAACAAAGACCGGGACACCCAAAGACCGGGACACCCACAATTCCTCATCGGCGCCTTGGTCTGATGTCCGCAGTCTGCTTTCCACGGGTATTTCGCTTCGGCTTTCGGTACTTGGCAGCAGCCCGAATACACCACGCGCAAGCGGAAGACCGGGACACCCACAAATAAGGCTTCCCCGACATCCGGCCGAGAGTCTGTAATTTGAACTGTGTACCTGCCCTTTGAGACGATACGGCGACCGCCGCGAGGAGCAGTGACATTGGAGATTGACAAGACGATGCTGGACGAGCTGACCCGGGACTGCAAGACCCCGCAGGACGTGGAGAAGCTGTACTCGCAGATGCTGCAGCACATGATCAACCGCGCGCTGGAAGGTGAGATGCAGGCGCATCTGGGCCACGAGCGGCACGAACGAAGACCGGGACACCCATAAATAAGACTTCCCCGACAGCTGGCCGAGCCGGGAGGAGGAAGACCGGGACACCCACAAATTAAGACTTCCCGACAGCCGAAGACCGGGACACCCCACAAATAAGACTTCCCCGACAGCTGGCCGAGCGGTTCCCTGACCCCGGCCACGAACACGCCAAGCCCCGCCGAGGAAAAATCGGGACACCCAGAATTCATCATCGGTGTTCCGGTCTTCCGGTCCTTCGTCCACAAACCGCTTTCCACGAGTATTTCGCTTCGGCTTTCGATACTTGGCAGCGGCCCGAATACACCACGCGCAAGCGCCATTCTCCCTTTCGGGCCAATGGCGCCTGCCGTGATCTCTCAGCCCAGTTTCGACGCCAGCCGCAGGCCCTTCATCCACCGCTGCCCGAGCCGCTCCGCGAGCGCGATCAAGTCCTGTGCGGACCCCGCAGCGCGGTGCCAACCGCTCCCGAAGGCGCCGACACGCGCTGCCCAGCGAGCGGCGCCATGGTCGATGACCTCCAGGATGGCGGGTGCATTGCCGGTGATGCGTCCACGTTTCCCGGGGGCGAGCTGACGGCCTGTCCAGTCGAGGATCTGCAGATAGTCGGCAGTCGTCAGAGAGAGCGATGGCCGCAGGTTGCCGATGATCGGCCCGAGTGGCTGCGAGAGGCGGGTCGGATCGGTGGATGCGGCCGTGATGCGTTCGGCGATGCTGGTATGCGTGGAACCTTCGAGCGTGTCTGCCATGCCCGCGCGGATCGGATTGAGGTCGACATAGGCCATCGCGGCGAGCAAGGCCCGCTCGTCGCAGAGCGCCTGGCACTTGTAGCGGCCTTCCCAGAATCGCCCCTTGCAGCCGTCTTCGCGGTTCGCGCGGCGTGCGATGGGCTCGACCAGGCAGCGCATCAGCCATGACAGGCTGCCGAGCCTCCTGCGCAGGAGGTCGATGCGCTCGGGATCCGATCGCAATCGCAGGCATTTGTGCTCCACGGCCGCCTCGCAATCCTCGCGCGGCGGAAAGAGCCTGACCCAGCGCGCCGCGACCTCGTCATCGTGCCATGTCGCGGCGGCACCGGGATCGATGCGCAGCACCAGGTGCAGGTGGTTGCTCATCACCGCATATGCATCGATCGCAACCGCGAAGCATTCGCCGATCAGCCGGATGCGGGATTCGATCCAGTGCTTGCGATGCTCGAAGCTCTGTCCGGTGTGTCGGTCCACGCCGCAGAGGAAGGCGCGTCGCACGCAGCGCTGGACGCAGTGATACGCGCCAGCGGTATCGGGGGGTGCGATGTGGGACCGGGGGCGAGCCATGCGACAAAGCTTCGCCGATCTGCAGGCGCAGGCATGTCGGGGAACTCCCCGGTGACATGTCGGGAAAATCTGATTCGTGGGTGTCCCCGATCCCTCCTCATTCGTGGATGTCCCCGATCTCCCCGCCGATCTCCCCGGCCGACAGGATACGCCGGCCATGGCGTGATGACGCGCACGGACACGCGCGTCGCGTGTGTCATCCTTGAGAACGGTGACGCAGGGGGGCACCGACCGCCTGCCGGATGCATCACGGAGATGCCATGCACAAGCCCCTCATCGCAGCGTCCTTGATCGCGCTGACCTGTTGCACGTCTCAGGTCTCTGCGCGCACCTATACCGTCGGCCCGTCGGGTCGCGACTACACCCAGCTGTCGGCGGTGTTCAACGGCAACGATCTCGCGCCGGGCGACATCGTCGAGGTCGACGGCAACGCGACCTACACCAGCGTGGTCGTCGGCCAGGACGACAGCGGTGCGCCCGGCAACCCGGTGATCATCCGCTGGAAGCGTGTCGCCGGCGCCACTCGCCCGGTCATCGCCGGCGGCACGCACAGCATCAAGTTCCAGCGTTCGAACCACGTGGTATTCGAGGGCTTCGAAGTACGCGGCGGCAGCAGCACCTGCGTCTTCAGCGAGGCCCACGACATCACCGTGCGCGATGCCGTGATCCACGCCTGCCCGGGCCACGGCATCCTCGGTGCCGACCTGAATTCGGGCTCCTTCACGCTCGAATACAGCGAGGTGTACGACGCCGGCAGCGGCAGCACGCGGCATCCGATCTACATGCAGTCCGACGAGATGGCCTATCCGGGTTCGGTGTTCCGCATGCGCTTCAACTACGTGCACAGCGGCAACGGCGGCAACCTGCTGAAGAATCGCCACGAGCGTGCCGAGATCCATTCCAACTGGTTCGAAGGATCCGTCTACCAGGCGATCGAACTGATCGGCCCGGACTGTGAAACCCAGGCCAGCGGCTGGACGCGCGCGACCCGGCGCGAGGACGCCGAACTGCTCGACAACGTCATCGTCCACACCTCGACCAGCTGGCCGCACGCGATCCGCATCGGCGGCGACCTCAACGGCGCCAGCGACGGCCGCGTGCGCATGGTCGGCAACACCATCCTGTTCGACCGACCCGGCGCGGCCACCGCCGTCTATGTGCAGCTCGGCGCAGGCAGCGTGGAAATGCACAACAACGCGATCTTCCAGACCGGCGGCGCGGCGCCCGCGATCCTGCGCGAGAACACCTCGGCATCGACGCCGGTGTGCGCGCCCTACGTCACCACGCCGTGGAGCGGCGCGCGCAGCGTGCACGGCACGCGCAACTGGGTGCAGTCCACCGCGACCTTCGTGCCGCCGGAATGGACCGCCACGCTTGCCGGCACCGATCCGCTGTTCCGCGACATCGCCCAGCGCAACCTCCGGCCGCGGCCGGACAGCCCGCTGCGCAATGCCGGCGCGAACCGGCCGCCGTCGCCGCCGGCCTTCCCGATGCCGTGGTCCTTGCCGCAGGTCCGCTACGACGCGCCGCCGCGCGCGAAGCTGGCGCCGGGCGACCAGCGCGCGCGCATCCCGCAGGGGTATTTCACGATGGACATCGGTGCGCTGGAGGACGTCGACATCGACAGTCTGATCGGGCCGTTCGAGCTGCCCGGTTCGACGCCGCTGCTGCGCCCGCGTCCGTCCGCGACGCCGCCTGCGCCCCTCGCGCGACCTGTGCCGCAGACGCGGCCGCCGCGTACCGCGCCTCGCCGCTGAACGCGAGGCATGCTGCGCACCGCGGCGCCGCATGCATGCGCGATCATGCGGACTCGCCCACGCATGGAGAAGCATCGATGCCGTACGCCGCAGATTTCGCCAGCCTCGAGCCCGCGCGCGCCGAGGTCGACAACTGGCCCGGACTGGCCGCGATCGAATTCGGCGCACCGTGGTGCCCGCACTGCATCGGCGCGCAGCCGCTGTTCGAGGTCGCGCTCGCCGCGCGCGACGACATCCGCCACCTGAAGGTCGAGGACGGCCCCGGCCGCCCGCTCGGTCGGTCGTTCCGCATCAAGCTGTGGCCCACGCTGGTGCTGCTGCGCGACGGCATTGAAGTGTCGCGCGTGGTACGACCGACGACGCAGGGTGATGTCGACGACGCGATCGCGCAGGCGGGTTGATGCATGCGTCCGTGAAGGTTGTGTTCGATTCAGCGTGATGAATGCGTCGAAGCCGCTGTTTTTCCTGCGGAAGATCACGATTTGCTGCATCGCCTCGCACGAATCGGCCGCCTGTTGGTTAAAGCCGTGTTGCGTTCATGTTCGTGTCATGGAATCGATTCATCGCGGCGCTTGCATGGTGTCTCCCGAACGGTTCTTCCCCCGATCCAGCGAACCGCTCGACATGACCCCTAATGGAGAAACCACATGACTCGTAGCAACCGTGCATCCCTGTCCGCCCTGCTGATCCTGTCCGCCGCCTGCGCCATGCCGCTGGCCTTCGCCCAGGAAACGCCGCCGACCAGCGAGACCGGCGCGCAGCCGGCGCAGACCACCGACGCGGCCACGCCGGCCACGGCGAAGAAGAGCTGGTCCGACCTCGATCTCGACAAGGACGGCTCGCTGAGCAAGGACGAGGCCAGCGTCGTCCCGTCGCTGCAGGCGGTGTTCGATCAGGCCGACAGCAATGGCGATGGCGCCCTCACCGGCGAGGAATACAAGTCCTGGCTGGCGGCGAACGGCAGCGGCCAGCCGAAGAACGACACCCAGCGCTGATCGCGCTGGGGCCATCGCGCGCTGGCGACATCGCGTTGATGGCTTCACCGGCGGGCGGAGCGCGCATCGCCGTCGCCACAGAGGTGGCCGGCTTCGCCGCTGCGAAGCCCGATGAAGCGACGGGCGGGCATCCGGAAGGGTGCCCGCCCGTCGCGGTTCTGCGGGATGAAGGTACCGCGCGTGCCGGGGTTCAATCCGCCGCGCCGTCGAAGCCCGACTGCCGCCAGGCTTCGAACACCACCACCGCGACCGCGTTAGACAGATTGAGGCTGCGGTTGCCGGGTTGCATCGGCAGGCGCAGACGATGTTCGTCCGGAATGCCGGACAGCACCGCATCCGGCAGGCCGCTGGTCTCGCGGCCGAACAGGAAGGCATCGCCCGGCGCGAACGCGACGCGGTCGTAGCGCGTCGAATTGCGCGTGCTCAGCGCGAACAGCCTCGTCGGTGCGATCGCGGCGAGCGCGGCGTCCAGTGAATCGTGCACCTGCATCCGTGCGTACTGTGGTAGTCGAGGCCGGCGCGGCGCAACTGCCTGTCGTCGATCTCGAATCCCAGCGGGCGGATCAGGTGCAGGCGCGCGCCGGTGTTCGCGCACAGGCGGATGACGTTGCCGGTGTTCGGCGGGATCTCGGGCTGGTAGAGCAGGACGTGGAACATGGCGGGCGGCGAAGGGCGATCGGGTGGCGACGGGGCGGCGCCATGCTACACGCCGCGTTGTCGCGCGCTCAGCGGAGGTCGTCGCTGCCGGATTTTCCGCTCAGGTCCAGCGGTTCGCGCTTGCGTTCGAACTTCACTTCGGTCCTGCGCTCGCAGCGCGTTGCGGTCGGTTCGTTCGGCTGGTTCGGTTGGCTGGCGCAGAGCGGGTCGGCATCGACCGCAGCGTTGGTGTCGCGCATTTCCATCGAACCGCAGGCGGAGACGAGTACCGGAAGGATCAGCGAGACCGTGAGCAGGGGCAGGCGGCGCATGGGCGGGAGTCCATCGGGGAAAACGCGAGCATCGTCGGTCGGGGCGGTGACGGCCAGTGCGCCGGCACCGCTGCGTCAGCCGCCGTTGGGCTGCTCAGCCTCCGAGCGCGCAGGCCGCCAGCGGCGTTCCCGATGCGGCCTGCCACGACGCCGGGTCGGCCGCGCGAGGCGATCCGGCGAACACGATCTCGGCTTCGACCTGGTCGCCGCGCGCGTCGCGGATGTTGGTGAGGCCGACGAAACGGCGCAGGCGGCGCTGGTCGTCGTATTCGACCCGGATCGCGGGCGCCAGCCGTCCCAGCACGCCGTCCAGGCGCAGCTCGAACCGGTGCGGACCCGCGGCATCGCGCGGCGGCTGGCCGCGGACCTTGAACGACAGGCTGCGGCCGTAGGCGGGGACGGCGAAGGCGATGCGTTGCGGCCGGCCCGAGGTCGCGGCGGTCCAGTGCCGGCGCAGGTATTCGTCGAAGCCGGCGTCCGCGACCAGTGGCGCGCCGGGTGCGGGCAGGGCGCGCGGTGCGTCGTCGCCGCTCCAGACCAGGACGCGGCCGCCCTCGCGGCGCAGGCCCTCGCGATGGCCGCGGGCATCGACCAGTTCGAAGTCCGGCGCCAGCGCCGAGGGCCGGTAGTCGATGCGCTTGCGGGCGAAGGCCCGTCCGTCGGGGCAGCGATACAGCACCAGCCGCTCGAGCGGGCGGTCGCCGTCCTGGCGGATCAGGTGGCTTTCGCGATAGAGCAGGCGGGCGCGATCGGGCGATCGGGCGTCGCCGTCCACGGCCAGCAGCGTGGCGCGGGCGGGCAGGCTGGCGAGCAGGCAGGGCGGTGCGAGGAGAAGCAGCGCGAGGCAGGAGGTCCGGATCATGCCCATGGGTACGGGCGGGCCGGCGCCTGCGGATGCGCTACCAGGCCATCGCTTCGCCGCGCCAGTCGATGAAACGGCCGCTGTCGTCCGGGCCGGCGCCGTCGATCACCCGCAGCAGGCCTTCGACCGATTGCGCCGGAGTGATCTGCGCGCCTTCGCCGCCCATGTCGGTCTGCACCCAGCCCGGGCACAGGGCCAGCACCACGATCCCGCGCGGACGCAGGGCGTGCGCGAGCTGCACCGTGGCCATGTTCTGCGCGGCCTTGCCCATGCAGTAGCCGGGCGAGCGGAATTCCTGGCGCGTGGCCAGCGACGACATCATCGACGACACGTTCGCCACGCGCGCGCCGTCGGCCAGGGTCGGAGCCAGGGCTTCGGTCACCAGCAGCGGACCCAGGGCATTCACGCGCAGGCTGTCTTCGAGCAGCGCCTGCGACAGCTGGCCGAAGCGTTCGCCCGAGTGCAGCACGCCGGCATTGTTGACCAGCAGGTCCAGGCGCTCGCAGACCAAGGGCAGCTCGCGGACCAGTTCGGCGCGGGACTTCTCCAGCGCCACGTCCAGCGGCAGCAAGCGCAGGCGGCCGGGATATTCGCCGGCCAGGGTGTTGAGCGCGGTGGCCTTGCCCAGGTGGCGGCAGGCGGCGACCACCCGGTCGCCGCGGGCCAGCAGTTGCCTGGTGAATTCGAGGCCGATGCCGCGGTTGGCGCCGGTGACGAGGGCGTGTCGTGCCATGCGGGCTTCCTGCGAGGCGGGGTGGGGGCGGCCCGGCCGGGACTTGTGGCCTATGCCAGCCCGGGGGGCGGATCGCTAGCATGCAACGCTCGCTGAAGTCTGTCCAAAGCCCGCCCGGGTGGCGGCAGGCCCGCGATTTGTCCGTTGCGGCCGTCCCCCGTCCCTTGCCTGGACGACGCGGCCGCCCAGATCACGTTCGCAGGAGATCCGCATGTCCCTCGCCCGTTCCCTCAAGCCGGCATCCAAGACCGGCGTCCGCATGCCCCATTCGGGCATGTCCCGCCCGTTCCGTGCCGGCCTGCTCGCCTTCGCGCTCGCCACCGCCCTCGGCGGCACTGCGACGCTGATGTCCGCTCCTGCCCTGGCCAAGGCGCCCGCCGGTGCCCGGGTCGACATCCCGTACCAGACCTTCACCCTGCCCAACGGCCTGCGCGTGGTGGTGCACACCGACCGCAAGGCGCCGATCGTGGCGGTGAACGTCTGGTACCACGTGGGCAGCAAGGACGAACCCGAGGGCCGCAGCGGCTTCGCGCACCTGTTCGAACACTTGATGTTCAACGGCTCCGAGAACCACCCGGGCGAATTCTTCGAGCCGTTCGAGATGGTCGGCGCCACCGACCAGAACGGCACGACCAACCAGGACCGCACCAACTACTTCCAGAACGTGCCCACCACCGCGCTCGACATGGCGCTGTGGATGGAATCGGACCGCATGGGCCACCTGCTCGGCGCGATCGACCAGAAGACCCTGGACGAACAGCGCGGCGTGGTCCAGAACGAGAAGCGCCAGGGCGAGAACCAGCCCTACGGCCAGGTCTGGGACCTGATCGGCAAGGCGATGTATCCCAGGTCCCATCCCTACGGCCACAGCGTCATCGGCTCGATGGCCGACCTCAACGCCGCCTCGCTCGACGACGTGAAGAACTGGTTCCGCGCCTGGTACGGCCCGAACAACGCCGTGCTGGTGCTGGCCGGCGACATCGACCTCGCCACCGCGAAGCAGAAGGTCACGCAGTACTTCGGCCACATCCCGGCCGGCCCGACGATGGCCCAGCCGAAGGTCGACGTGGCGCCGCTGAAGGCCGATTCGCGCGCCTCGCTCAGCGACAAGGTGCCGCAGACGCGCATCTACCGCGTGTGGAACGTGGCCCAGGTCGGCACCGCCGACATCGACCGCCTGCAGCTGTTCGCGCAGGTGCTCGGCGGCAGCCGGTCCTCGCGACTGGACAAGCGCCTGCTGCACGGCGACAAGCTGGTCGACAACATCTCGGCCTCGGCCTATGCCTCGCAGCTGAGCTCCAACTTCCTGATCGTCGCGACCGTCAAGAACGGCGTGGACCCGGCGAAGGTCGAAGCCGCGATCGACGACGAGCTGAAGAAGCTGCTCGCGGACGGCCCGACCCAGGCAGAACTCGACCAGGCGCGCGCGGTCACCGAGGCCGGCTTCATCCGCGGCGTCGAACGCATCGGCGGTTTCGGCGGCAAGGCCGACGTACTGGCCGAATGCACCGTCTACACCGGCAACCCCGGCTGCTTCCGCACCAGCCTGAAGACCATTGACGCCGCCACGCCGGCGCAGATCAAGGCCGCGGGCAACGCCTGGCTGGGCGCCGGCAAGGGCAGCCATACCCTCACCGTGAGTCCGGGCGAACGCACCCCGCTGGCCGAAGAGCCGGCGGCCACGCCCAGGCCCTTCGTCCTGCCGCCGGTCGACAGGAAATTCCGCACCGTCGACACCGGCGTCGATCGCAGCAAGGGCGTGCAGGTGCCGGGCGAATTCCCTGACCTGAAGTTCCCCTCGCTGCAGCGCGCCACCCTGAAGAACGGCACGAAGGTGATCCTCGCCGAGCGTCCCGGCGTGCCGGTGGTGCAGATGAGCTATCTCTTCGGCGGCGGCTACGTCGCCGACCAGGGCGGCAAGCTGGGTACCTCGGGCTTCGCCATGGGCATGCTCGACGAGGGCGCGGGCGAGTACGACGCCATCGCCTTCGGCAACCGCGCCGAAGTCCTCGGCGCCAACCTCGGCGCAGGCGCCAGCCTCGACGGCACCAATGCCGGCCTGTCCGCGCTGAAGAAGAACCTCGACGCCTCGGTCGCGCTGTTCGCCGACATGCTGCGCCGTCCGCGCTTCGACCAGGCCGAGATCGACCGCGTGAAGGCGACCTGGATCGCCGGCATCGCCCAGGAAAAGGCCCGTCCCAACGGTGCCGCCATGCGCGTGCTGCCGCCCCTGCTGTACGGCGCCGGCCATCCCTACGCCATCCCGTTCAGCGGCACCGGCACCGAGGCGTCGATCGCCTCGCTGACCGCTGCCGACCTGCGCGCCTACCACGCGCGCTGGGTGCGTCCGGAAGGCGCGACCCTGGTGATCGTCGGCGACACCACGCTCGACGAGATCGTCCCGGTGCTGGAGAAGCACTTCGGCGACTGGAAGGGCGAGGGCGAGGCCCGCAGCAACGCCGCGATCCCGGCCGTGGCCCTGCCGAAGAAGCCGCGCGTGTTCCTGATCGACCAGCCGGGCGCGGTGCAGGCCAACATCTACGTCGGCCAGCTCGCACCGTCGAGCAAGGACCCGGGCGCGGTGAAGTTCGACATCGCCAACTCGGTGCTGGGCGGCGAGTTCTCCTCGCGCCTGAACATGAACCTGCGCGAGGACAAGCACTGGGCCTACGGTTCCTACAGTTCGGCCAGCAGCGCCCTGGGCCAGCGTCCGTGGATGGCCTTCGCCGCGGTGCAGATCGACAGGACCGCCGATTCGCTGAAGGAGCTGCGTCGCGAGATCGGCGAATACGCCACCGGCAAGGCGCCGCCGAAGCCGGAGGAAGTGGCCAAGATCCAGGCCACCGAGATCCGCGGCCTGCCCGGTTCGTACGAGACCGCCAGCGCCGTGCTCGGCACCCTCGGCGGCATCGTCCGCTTCGGCCGTCCCGACGATTACGTCTTCCAGCGCAAGGCCGAGATCGAGGGCCTGACCGTGGACCAGGTCAAGGCTGCCGCGGCCACGATCGACCCCAATGCCCTGACCTGGGTGGTGGTCGGCGACCTCAAGCAGATCGAGAAGCCGGTGCGCGACCTCAAGCTCGGCGAAGTCTCGATCGTCGACGCCGACGGCAAGCCCGTGAAGAAGTGAGTCGCGCGGAGGCTGCGCCCGCGGCCTCCCGTTCTTGTCGTGTTGTCCCGGTGCCCGCCATCATGGCGGGCACCGTGTTTTCGTCGTATCGACCGGAGTTTCCGATGTCCCTGTTCCGTGCATGCTCGATCCTGTCCCTCGGTCTTCTGCTCGGCGCCTGCACCTGGGTGCACATGGCGCCCGGCGCCGCCCAGGTCCGTGTCCTGGCCCAGCCACCGTCCGGCTGCGAGAAGCGCGGCGAGATCGAGGTCTCGGTCAAGGACAGCCTCGGCCCCTATGAGCGCAACGCCGTCCGCGTCCGCGACGAACTGGAGACCCTGGCGCGGAACGAGGCCCCCGGCATCGGTGCCGACAGCGTCCATCCGCTGGCCCCGCCCGCCGACGGCGCCCAGCGGTTCGCGGCCTGGCGCTGCCGGAACTAGGCCCCGGCCGGCCCGCCCGAGGGGCCTCCCCGATGAACGGGGTGCCCGGAATCCGGGACCGATGGCGAAAAATGCGACAGCCGGGACCGTTTTTGCATGCGCCCGGGTATCGAAGGCGGTAACCTATACGGTTCCTGACTGTCTCATTGGCCCTCCGCCCATGCTGTTCCAACATGTCGCCATCGCCGGCCTGGCCCACATCGACGCCCCGCGTCAGCTCACCAGTGCCGAGATCAACGCCCGTCTCAAACCGACGCTGGATCGCCTCGGCATCAAGGCCAATGTCCTGGAAGACGTCGCCGGCATCCATTCCCGTCGCCTCTGGGACGACGAGGTCCAGGCCTCCGACGCCGCCACCCTCGCGGGCGTGAAGGCCCTGGCCGACGCCGGCATCGACCCCTCGCGGATCGGCCTGCTGGTCAACACCTCGGTCAGCCGCGACTACCTGGAGCCGTCCACGGCCAGCATCGTCAGCGGCAACCTCGGCCTGCCCGACACCTGCCAGAACTTCGACGTGGCCAACGCCTGCCTCGCCTTCCTCAACGGCATGGACATCGCCAGCCGCATGATCGAGCGCGGCGAGATCGACTACGCCCTGATCGTCGACGGCGAGACCGCCAACCTCGCCTACGAGAAGACCCTCGAGCGCATGACCCGCCCGGACGCGACCGAGGAGGAGTTCCGCAACGAGATGGCCACCCTGACCCTGGGCTGCGGCGCCGCCGCCATGGTCCTGGCCCGCGCCGAGCTGGCCCCGGGCGCGCCGCGCTACCGTGGCGGCGTCACCCGCGCCGCCACGCAGTGGAACACCCTCTGCCGCGGCAACCTCGACCGCATGGTCACCGACACCAAGATGCTGCTGACCGAAGGCCTGAAGCTGGCGCAGAAGACCTTCATCGCCGCCAGGCAGGCGCTGGGCTGGGCGGTGGACGAGATGGACGAGTTCGTCATCCACCAGGTCAGCAAGGTCCACACCCAGGCCTTCATCCAGGCCTTCGACATCGACCCGAAGAAGGTGCTGACCATCTTCGGCGAGCACGGCAACATCGGCCCGGCTTCGGTGCCGATCGTGCTGAGCAAGCTGCGCGAGATGGGCCGCCTGAAGAAGGGCGACCGCGTTGCCCTGCTGGGCATCGGCTCCGGCCTGAACTGCTCGATGGCGGAAGTGGTCTGGTAAACGGGGTCTGGCAAACGGATTCCCGGTCGACCCGTCCCTCGATAGAGCAGGACTGCCAGCCCCCGGCCCCGGCCGGGGGTTTTCCGTTTCAGCGACCCGAGAAAGGACTGTCCATGACCAAGTTCCCCAGCCACCACGAAATCGCCATCGCCTCCATCCATGTCTTCACCGACGATGGCCGCCTCGATCTTGCCGAGCTGGAAAGGCTGCTGGCCCTGGCCTTGCGCGACGGAAGCGTCGACGAGGACGAGAAGCGCGTCCTCGGCAACATCCTCGGTCGCGCCGAGCGCGATGGCGTCGACCCGGAGGTCCAGGCCCGCATCGACCAGGTCCGCCTGCAGCATGGCCTCAGTGCCTGACCGGCATCGCCGGCAAGCCCGCGCGTGACCCCAGACCCCGGCTCCGGCCGGGGTTTTTCTTTGCCTGGCCCAGTGGTCGCCGCTCGTCCGGAAATCACATGTGATGGATTGACATCCATCACATGTGACATTCATCATCCGTATATGGAACGCCGCAGCTCTGCCTTCTACCAGCGCCGACATCGCGAACGACTGCGCGAGCAGGGTCTGGTGAAGAAGGAGTTGTGGGTGTTGCCGGAGTACGCCGACGAACTGGTGGCGGTGGAGCGGCGGATGCGCCAGCCCCGGGGCGGCGCCCCGCTGGCGATGCGGACGGAAGGGGAGGGAGCGATGCGCGACAAGACCCTGTGGACGGCGACGGCCCTGCACGACGCACTGGCCGACAGCGACGGTGTGCGCCTCGGCGCGATGTCGGTCGAACTGATCGACGGCGCCGAACCGGGCCTGTACCTGACCATGCACGATTACGGCGACCTGCCGCTGTTCATGGCCGTGGTCGGCCGCCAGATCGTGGTCGAGGCCATGCTCTGGCCGGTGTCGCAGGTGAGCGACGTCGCGCGCTTCAACGAGGAACTGCTGCGCACCCACAAGCTGTTCCCGCTGTCGACGCTGGGCATCGAAACCCTCGACGGCGAAGCGGTCTACATCATGTTCGGCGCGCTCAGTTCGGCCTCGTCGCTCGCCGACGTGCTGTTCGAGGTCGAAACCCTGGCCGACAACGTCATCCGCGCCACCGAAGCCTACGAATGGCACCTGCGGGAGGCCGCATGAGCACGAAGGGCCAGCGCGGCCGCAAGGCCCCGGCCGAGGTCGCGCAGGAGGCCGCGCCCGAGCCGTCGGCACTGTGGCGGCGGCTGGTGACCGCCGTGCGCGGCGGCGTCAGCGAGCTGGGCGAGGCCATCGCCGACAGCCAGGCACTGCGCATCCTCGACGAGGAGATCCGCGACAACGATGCCGAGCTGCGCCGCGTGCGCACCTCGCTGGCCGAGACGATGGCGCGCTGCAAGGTCGCGCAGGAGCGGCTGGCCGCGGCGAACGCGAAGCTGGAGGAATACGAGGGCTACGCGCTGAAGGCGCTGAAGTCCGGCGAGGAAGCGCTGGCGCGCGAGGTCGCGTCGCACATCGCGCTGCTGGAGATCGAGCGCGACGGCCATGCCGGGCAGGTGCGCGAGCTCACCGACGGCATCGCGCAGCTGCGCAGGATGGCCGCGCAGTACGAAGCCGGCATCAACCGGTTGAAGCAGCAGGTCGACACCGTGCGCGCCACGGAGACCGTGCAGCGCGCGCAGGTGGCGATGGCGGAGCGCCGCCGCGATGCCGACGGCCGCGTGCGCACCGCGCTGGATTCGCTGGCGCGCATCAAGCGCCGGCAGGCCGAGCGCGACGCACGCCTGGATGCGGTGGAGATCGCCGAAAGCGATGGCTTCGATGCCTCGCTGGAGGCGCGGCTCAAGCGTGCCGGCATCATCGCCGAAGAGGATCGCGCCGAAGCGGTGCTGTCCCGCCTGAAGCATCGCCAGGGCGAATGAATCCGCAAGCGGACATGCGATCTGACATGGGGTACGCAGCGCCGCGAAGCGCTGCATCGAAAGGGGAGGCGAGATGGATGTGTTCCTGAAGGTCGTGACATCGTTCCCGACCGTCGTGTACAGCGTGCTGCTGCTGGTGATGCTGGTCCACTGGCTGATGACCATGCTCGGCGTCCTCGAGATCGACGCGATCGACGGGCTGCTGCCGGACGAGATCGGCCTGGACGGCGGCGATGGCGCCCACCACGGCGGCCTCGGTGGCCTGCTGCTGAAGTTCGGTCTGCATGGCATCCCGGTGATGGTGGTGTTCACCATCATCGCCATCGTCGGATGGTCGTTCTGTTTCTTCGTCGAATTGCACGTGCTCGGCACGATGCCCGATGGCGTCGCGACGACGCTGCTCGGCGTCGCGACCATGGTCGGCGGCCTGCTGCTGTCGATACCCGTCGCGCGCATCGTGCTGGCGCCGGTGCGTCGCCTGATGCGCCGCTACGAGCCGGTGACGCAGCGTCCGTTGCTCGGTCGCTATGCCGAGGTGCGCAGCCCGGAGATCACGCAGACGCACGGCACGGCCTGGGTCGAGGACGGCGGCGCCGGGCTGATCCTGCAGGTGCGCGCCGATCTGCCCGGACGCTTCGTCCGCGGCGACCGTGTCGTGCTGATCGAGTACCTCGACGCACAGAACGCCTACCGGGTCACCTCGACGGAAGAATTCGAGCGTCTTTGATATCCGTGCCGCCGGGGAATCGCCCCGGTGGATGCGCAACGCCATTTTGATGGGAGAACGTGTGATGAGTGGATTGAGTGCGGAATTGCTCTGGGGGTTGGCGGTGGTCGGTACCGCCGTTGCGCTGATGTTCGGCCTGCTGGTGGTGTTCAAGTCCTTCTACATCAAGGTGCCGCAGGGCACCGCGCTGATCGTCAACGACATGTCGTCGACGCCGAAGGTGCATTTCACCGGCGCGCTGGTCTATCCGGTGATCTACAAGAAGGAGTTCATGCGGATCTCGCTGATCACCCTCGAAGTGGACCGTCGCGGCAAGGACGGGTTGATCTGCCAGGACAACATGCGCGCCGACATCACCGTCGCCTTCTACCTGCGCGTCAACGAGACCGCGCAGGACGTGCTGAAGGTCGCCAAGGCGATCGGCGTCGACCGCGCGTCCGACAAGGTCGCGGTCAACGAGCTGTTCAACGCCAAGTTCTCCGAAGCGCTGAAGACGGTCGGCAAGCAGATCGAGTTCGTCAAGCTGTTCGAGAACCGCCAGGAATTCCGCGACCGCATCATCCAGGTGATCGGCAACGACCTCAACGGGTACATCCTCGAGGACGTCGCGATCGACTACCTGGAGCAGACGCCGAAGTCCTCGCTCGACCCGAGCAACATCCTCGACGCCGAAGGCATCCGCAAGATCACCGAGCTCACTGCCGCGCAGAACGTCATCACCAACGAGCTGGCGCGCAACGAGGAACTGGCGATCACCAAGAAGAACGTCGAGACACGCGAGGCGATGCTCTCGCTCGAACGCCAGCAGGCCGATGCCGAGGCGCGGCAGAAGCGCGAGATCGCGACGATCCGGGCGCGCGAGGAAGCCGAGACGCAGAAGGTGCAGGAAGAAGAGCGCCTGAAGGCCGAGCAGGCCCGCATCGCCACCCAGGAACAGCTCGATATCCGCGAGCAGAACCGCATGCGCGAGGTGGAAGTGGCCGAGCAGAACCGCCAGCGCGCGGTGGTGATCGAGGTCGAGAAGGTCAATCGCGCCAAGGAACTGGAGATCGTCTCGCGCGAGCGCGAGGTCGAACTGCAGAAGATCGACAAGGAGAAGGCGCTGGAACTGCAGCGCAAGGACATCGCCAACGTCGTGCGCGAACGCATCGCCGTGGACAAGACCGTGGCCATGGAGCAGGAGCGCATCAAGGAAGTGCGCGAAGTGTCCGAGGCCGATCGCAGGAAGCAGGTCGCGATCCTGGCCGCGCAGGCCAAGGCCGAGGAAGAGCTGGTGCGCCATGTGAAGCAGGCCGAGGCCGACGAGGCCGCGTCCAAGTTCAAGGCGGTGGAACTGACCGTGATCGCGCAGGCCGAGCTGGAAGCCGCGGCCAAGCAGGCCGAAGCGAAGAAGCGCATGGCCGAAGGCATCGAGGCCGAGCGCGCCGCGCCGGGCCTGGCCGATGCGCGCGTGCGCGAGATCACCGCTGCAGCCATGGAAAAGGAAGGCCTGGCGAAGGCGCGCGTGGTCGCCGAAACCCTCGCCGCCGAAGCGCGCGGCGCGCAGGACAAGGGCCTGGCCGAGGCCAAGGTGCTGGAAGAGAACCTGTCGGCGAAGGCGCGCGGCGAAGCCCAGATCGGCG
Source organism: Lysobacter sp. (assembly GCA_019634715.1). Taxonomy (GTDB): domain Bacteria; phylum Pseudomonadota; class Gammaproteobacteria; order Xanthomonadales; family Xanthomonadaceae; genus Lysobacter_I. The sequence goes on along the minus strand of JAHCAU010000011.1, from coordinate 22,869 downwards.
AGGCGAAGGCGAAGGTCACGAAGGACGTCGGATTCAGCGAGGCCGAAGTGCTGCGCGAGAAGTACCGCTCCGAGGCCGAGGGCCTGACCGAGAAGTTCGGCGCGCTGGGTTCGCTCAGCGACCAGGCGCGTGCGCACGAAGAGTTCCGCATGCAGCTGGAGAAGAACTTCGAGCAGGCGCTGGCGTCGATCGAGGCCAACAAGGAGATCGCGCGCGAGCAGGCCGAGGTGCTGTCGACCGCGCTGGCCAAGGCGAACATCGACATCGTCGGCGGCGAGGGCGCGTTCTTCGATTCGTTCGCGAAGGCGCTGTCGGTCGGCAAGGCGGTGGAAGGCGTGGCCGGCAAGAGCCCGATCGTGCAGGAAGTCCTGCAGAAGTTGCTGTCGATGCAGGTCGGCGGCAAGAAGGTCGCGGAAGCCGAGGGCAGCTGAAGGCTGTCGCTCGCGACCGATGCGCACCCCGCCAGGGATGGCGGGGCGCGCGACAGGCGCATGCGAGCGCGCGGCCATGAGGGTCGCGCGGGTGAGGCTGGCGGTTTCACGATCGCCGGAACGGTCGCGCAACCATGCGCGGAAACAAGAGGTCAGCAACGATGTCCGAGATTCCCGCCACCGGCGGTGACCTGATCGACAAGGCCGTCGCCGAGGGCGGCGCCTACGAGGTCCTGCGCAAGCGCCTGGGCGAACAGGGCACGCAGCTGCGCACGCTCGCGGAAGGCCTGAATGCGCAGCGCCTGGACGAATTCGGCGGCAGCCGGATGGAGGTCGTGGGGCGCCTGCGCATCCGCACCGAGCACAACTGCGTGGCGCGCGACATCGTCCAGGTCGGCGACTGCCTGCTGTTCGGCTACAACGTCTTCATCGGCCTGAAGAAGGACACCCGCATCGAGGACGTGTTTTCGCTCTACCGGCTGGTGGACGGCGCCGACGGCTACGACGTGACGCCGGTCGCGATGGCGTCGAGCTTCCTTGGCGAAGCGGCCTTCGTGAAGGACTTCACCGAGCTGCACGCCTACTACAAGCACGCCCGGCTGCTGCAGCTGGTGGTGCGCGACGGCAAGCTGCTGGCCGCGTTCCAGATCGGCGAGCGCATCGAGGACATCCGCGTCTTCCGCTGGCAGGTCGACAGCGAGGGTGTGCGCTACATCGACAACCGCGGCGAACGCGACATCGCGCTGCCGGCGCCGTACGACTTCGAGTGGATCCGCGCCACGCGCGAGATGGCGGTCAACGGCCGCCATCCGCACATCAACATCCTCGACACCGTGTTCGTCGAGACCATCAACGGCGACCTGACCATCAAGGTCGAGGACAACACCGAGGACGGGCTGGGCATCTACCGCGAGCCGGTGGAAGACGGGATCCAGTCGCTCGACGACGCGCAGATCGAGTTCGCTCGCGTCGGCAGCCTCGTGCTGCTGCGCATCCTGCCGTATCGCGAACAGCAGTGGCGACACCTGGCCTACAACACGATCTCGGGCAAGGTCCATCGCATCGACGCCATCGGCCAGGCCTGCGTGCAGTTGCCGGATGACCACGGCATCGTCTTCCCCGGCGGCTACATGCTGCAGAACGGCGAGACGCGCATGTTCGACCAGGCCGTCGAGGGCATGCGCTTCAAGCGCACGATCCGCTCGCCCAACGGCGAGGACGTGCTGTACCTGTTCTACGAACCGCAGGACGGGCGGATCGCGCTGTTCGTGTACAACACGATCCAGCGCGGCATGCAGCCGCCGATCATCGGCCATGGCTACGCACGGCTCGAAGACGGGCGCATGGTGATCTTCAGCGCGCAGAACAACGAGCCGACCAGGATCCACCCGATGCAGGTCTGGCAGACGCCGTTCGCGTTCGACGACCATGCAGCGAAGGCGCCGCCCGGCAACACCTTCATGGGTCGGATCGGCAACCCCGAGCTGGTGCGCGGGATCTCGGACCTGCTGAGTCTCGCGCGCGAGATCGACACCGCCGACGTGTCGGCGCAGCGCTACCAGTTGCTGACCCAGACCACGCGGCGCCTGTTCGACCAGTACCACTGGATCGAGGACCGCCACTGCGGCGGACTCGCGCCCCTGCTGCGCGAGATCGTCGCCAGCAGCGAGGCCGTGCTCGACGAGTACGAGAAGGTCGAGAGCATCCGCCGCCAGTCCGCGGATGCGATGCGCGACGCCGCGGACCGGCAGCGGGCGCTGATCGGCGGCCTGCATCCCGACAGCTGGGAGAAGGTGCAGGACTGCGTCGACGCGCTCAATGCGATCACCGCGCAGCGTGGCCGCCTGCTGACCCTGCGCGAGCAGCGCTACGTCGATGTCGCCGCGATCGATGCGATGGAGGCCGAACTGCTGGAGGCACAGGCGCGCGTCGGCGACGCGACCGGCGTGTTCCTGGCCGGCGACAAGGCCCTGCATCCGCTGGCCGAGCGCGTGCAGGCGCTCGACGCCGAAGCGCAGAAGGCGCCGGGGGTGAGCGCATTGCAGGCGCCGCTGCAGGGCATGCAGGCGCTGTCGACCGATCTGGACATGCTGTCCGAACTGATGGCGACGCTGAAGGTGGACGACGCGACGCGGCGGACGCGCATCGTCGAAGCCATTTCCGAGATCTACGCCCGGCTCAACCAGGCCAAGGCCCGGGCCGAACAGCGTCGCAAGTCGCTGGGATCGAGCGAAGCGGTCGCCCAGTTCGGTGCGCAGTTCACCCTGTTCGGGCAGAGCATCGCCAGCGCGCTGTCGTCGGCGCGCGATCCGGAACGCTGCGACCAGGAGCTGTCGCGCCTGCTGATCCAGCTGGAGGAACTCGAAAGCCAGTTCGGCGAGCACGAACAGTTCCTCGGCGACATCGTCGCCAAGCGCGACGAATTGCTGGAGACCTTCGAGGCGCACAAGCAGTCGCTGCTCGACGAACGCCAGCGCAAGACCCGTTCGCTGGCCGATGCGGCGGCGCGCATCCTCGACGGCCTGGGCCGGCGCACGGCGCGGCTCACGGGCATGGACGAGCTCAATGCCTTCTTCGCCGGCGATGCGCTGATCCTCAAGCTGCGCGACCTGGCCGAGCGACTGCGCGCGCTCAAGGACTCGGTGAAGGCCGACGACATCGATGCCCGCCTCAAGGGCGTGCGCGACCAGGCCGTGCGCGTGCTGCGCGACCGCACCGAGCTGTTCGAAGAAGGCGGCAACGTCATCAAGCTCGGTCCGCGTCATCGTTTCAGCGTCAATACCCAGGAACTCGACCTGACCGTGCTGCCGCGCGAGGACGGCCTGGCCCTGCACCTGACCGGCACCGAATTCTTCGCGCCGGTGCGCGATGCCGAACTCGATGCGCTGCACGAATTCTGGGCGCTGGGCCTGGAATCGGAATCGCCGCAGCTGTATCGCGCCGAATACCTGCTCGGCGAGGTGCTGGATGCGGCCGAGGCCGGCCGCGAAGGCCTGAGCCTGGACCTGCTGCGCCAGCAGGCGAAGCATCCGGAACAACTGTCGAAGACGATCCGCGAGTTCGCGGCCTCGCGCTATCGCGACGGCTACGAGAAGGGCATCCACGACCACGACGCCGCACTGCTGCTGGCGGCGCTGCTGCCGCTGCGCGACAGCGCCGGCCTGCTCGCGCATGCGCCTGCGGCGCGCGCATGGGGCAGCCTGTTCTGGGCGCGGGTGCGCGAACGCAGCGAAGCCGCGGCCTGGCTCGACCGCGCGCGCAATGCGCACGGCATCGCCCGCGTGTTCTCGCATCGCGGCGGACTGGCGAGCCTGCGCGACGAGATCGCGCAGGCGATGCGCGCCGAAGCGGAGGCGCACGGACTGCCGGTGGATGCCGCGCTGTGCGCCCCGGCGGCCGACTACCTGATCGCGGTGCTGGCGATGCCGCACCAGCCCTTCGTGTTCGGCAAGTACGCGCGCCAGCTGCACGATGCGCTGCAGCAGCGGCTGGTGGCCGAACGGCTGTGGGACGACCTGCAGGCCTCGCTGCTGGCCCTGCGCGACCAGCCCGGTGCGCGCTGGCATCTCGCCGCGCACTGGTTCGAGGCGCTGGCGCTGGACCCGGCGCACGCCGCACTGGTCGGCGACGTGCCCGAAGCGGTCGCGCTGCTGCTGCTGGGCGAGGACGCGCTGGCGAAGGTGGTCGAAGTCGATCTGCGCACCACGGTAACCGGCCTGCTCGGCGAGCATCCGCGCATCGTCGATGGCGCGCTGGTGCTGGGCATCGACGACTTCTTCGAGCGCCTGCGCAGGCACCGCGACGAGTTCCTGCCGAAATTCCGTCGCTGCCAGCATCTGCGCCAGGCGCTGATCGCCCGCGAACGCGAGGCGCTGCGCCTGTCGGAGTTCAAGGCGCGGCCGCTGAGCTCGTTCGTGCGCAACAAGCTCATCAATGATGTCTACCTGGGCGTGATCGGCGACAACCTGGCCAAGCAGATGGGCACGGTCGGCGAGAGCAAGCGCAGCGACCTGATGGGCATGCTGATGCTGATCTCGCCGCCCGGCTACGGCAAGACCACGCTGATGGAGTACGTGGCGCACCGCCTCGGGCTGATCTTCATGAAGATCAACGGACCGGCGCTGGGCCACGAGGTGCGATCGCTCGACCCCGCGCAGGCCCCGGACGCCACGGCGCGCCAGGAACTGGAGAAGCTCAACCTCGCCCTGGAGATGGGCAGCAACGTGATGCTGTACGTCGACGACATCCAGCACACCCATCCGGAGTTCCTGCAGAAGTTCATCTCGCTGTGCGACGGCACGCGCCGGATCGAAGGCGTGTGGCAGGGCCGCACGCGCACCTACGACATGCGCGGCAAGAAGTTCTGCGTGGTGATGGCCGGCAACCCGTACACCGAGTCCGGCGAAGTCTTCAAGATCCCGGACATGCTCGCCAACCGCGCCGACATCTACAACCTCGGCGACGTGCTCGGCGGCATGGAGGAGGCGTTCAAGCTCAGCTACATCGAGAACTGCCTCACGTCCAACCCGGTGCTGGCGCCGCTGGCCACCCGCGACCTCGGCGACCTGTACAAGCTGGTCGACAAGATCGCCGGCAAGCCGTTCTCGGCCAACAGCCTCAGCCATGCCTGCAGCGCCGCCGAGATCAACGAGATCACCGCGACGCTGGAGCGACTGATGCAGGTGCGCGAAGTGGTGTATCGCGTCAACCAGCAGTACATCGCCAGCGCGGCGCAGGCCGACAGGTACCGAACGGAGCCGGCGTTCAAGCTGCAGGGCAGCTATCGCAACATGAACAAGCTGGCCGAGAAGATCTCGCCGGTGATGAACGCCGCCGAGCTGCAGCAGCTGATCGCCGACCACTACCAGGGCGAGTCGCAGCTGCTCACCACCGGCGCCGAGGAAAACCTGCTCAAGCTCGCCGAACTGCGCGAGGTCATGACCGAGGCGCAGGCCGCGCGCTGGGCGCAGATCAAGCGCGACTTCCTGCGCAACAAGGCGATGGGCTCGGACGATGCCGAGGTCGGCCCGCGCATGGTCGCGCAGCTGGCCGACCTGGTCGAAGGCGTGCGCGGGCTGGAGAAGCTCGGCGAGCGTGCGCCCGAGACGCCTGCCATGCAGACCGGACCACTGGCCGAACCGGCGCCATGGCCGCAACTGCTCGCCTCGCTGGAGCGGCTGGCCGAGGCGATGGCCACGCCGCGTGCGACGGCACCCGCAGACGCCCCGGCGGCCGCTGCGCCGTCGCCGTCGGACTGGTTCGAGCGCCACGCCGAGCAGCAGGCGCAGCTGCAGCAGGTGCTGGCCCTGCTCGTCGAGCGGATCACCGCGCAGACCGAGGCGATGAAGGCCGCACCCGCACCGAGCGCCACCCGTCGTCGCCGCGCGCCGGGCGAGGACGCGCTGGTCCCGCCGGGCGAACGCGAAATCCAGCTGCAGAAGGCGCTGGAGGAATTCTCCGACCGCCTGCTGGGCAAGACGCCGCGATGAACGACGCAGTCGACACGCCGACCCGCATCGATTTCGCCGAACTCGATCGCCTGCTGCGCGAAAGCGCGGCCGATGCGGTGCTGGACGACGACGAGAAGCTGGAGCTGCGCGAACTCGGTGCCAGCCTCGCGCGCGACCGCGTGCGCTACCTGCGCAACCGCGCCTTCGACCTGGTGCGCGAGCGCTGGACCGATCCGGCGTTCGCGCCGATGGACCTGCTGCGCTGGCTGGAGCAGGTCGTGCGCACCCTCGACGCCGTGGCCGATCCGCCCGTGGTGGAAGCGCAGGCCTGGTTCTCGCCCGGCGAGGACTGCCTGCGCAAGCTGCGCGAACTGTGCCTCGGCGCGAAACGCAGCATCGACGTCTGCGTCTACACCGTCTCCGACGACCGGCTCACCGCCGCGCTCACCGATGCCCACGCGCGCGGCGTCGCGGTGCGCATCATCGGCGACGACCACAAGGTCCACGACGCCGGCAGCGACATGCTGCGCCTGCGCGACCACGGCCTGCCCGTGCGCCTCGACGCCAGCCCTTTCCACATGCACCACAAGTTCGCCCTCTTCGACGGCCGCCGCCTCGCCACCGGCAGCTTCAACTGGACCCGCAGCGCGACCGAAGGCAACCAGGAGAACCTGATCGTCACCGACGACGCCCGCCTGGTCCGCGCCTTCGCCGGGCGGTTCGAGCGGCTGTGGGGGCGGTATGGGGTACAGGCCTAGTCCTGTTTCGGCGCTTGCGATGGTTTGTTGGCGCTGAAGCCGATGTTCTGCAAGCCTGTATGTATACAAATGCGCCTAAATTGAACATTTACCGTTTGATGTGTATAAACATTGACGATTTCTATACATGTCCAGGTGAACCCGATGCGGCCGCTGCACGCGCTTGACCCCGAACGCTTCGAGACCGCCCCGATCTTGAAGGCCCTGAATCGGGCCAGCCGCAGTCTGGCTGAACTCAAGGGCGTCGCGGCGAGCATTCCGAACCAGCGCATCCTGATCAACACCCTGACCTTGCAGGAAGCGCGCGACAGTTCCGCCATCGAGAACATCGTCACTACCCAGGACGATCTCTACCGGGAAGAAGAGCCTGCCGACAGCACCGGTAGCGCCATCAAGGAAGTCCTGCGCTATCGCCAGGCCCTGCGGACCGGCTTCGATCGGGTCAGCGACACCGGACTGTTGACGCTCAACACCATCCTCGAAGTACAGGAACGCCTCGAATGCAACCGCGCGGGCCTGCGCAAGCTGCCCGGCACCACGCTGCGCGACCCGCAGGGTCAGGTGGTGTACGAGCCACCGCAGGACGCCAACGATGTGCAGAGGTTGATGGGCGATCTGGAATCCTTCATGCACGACCAGCCGCCATTCGAGGCCGATCCGCTGGTGAAGATGGCTCTCATCCACCATCAATTCGAAAGCATCCATCCGTTCTACGACGGCAACGGGCGCACCGGCCGCATCATCAATGTGCTGTATCTGGTGAAGGAAGGTCTGCTGGACATCCCGGTGCTGTACCTGAGTCGGCACATCGTCCGCACGAAGCCCGACTACTATCGGCTGTTGCAGGCGGTCCGCGATGAGGACGACTGGGAGAGCTGGGTGCTGTACATGCTCCAGGCGGTCGCGAGCACGGCCGGCGAGACCGTCGACACCATCCAGGCGATCAAGGGACTGCTGCAGCGGACCAAGCTGCGTATCCGCGACCATTACAAGTTCTACAGTCAGGATTTGATCAACAATCTGTTCAACCACCCGTACACGCGGGTCGAATTCCTGCAGCGGGAACTCGGGGTCTCGCGACTGACCGCAACCCGGTACCTCGACGCCTTGGCCGAGGACGGCGTGCTGCGCAAGATCCGTGTCGGGCGCAACAACTACTACATCAATCAACCCTTGTTCGACCTGTTGTCCGGGGCGGAAGGCGCGATGCAGTCATGAGCGGATACGACCCTCTCGAACGCGACGACCTGATCAGCCTGTTGCCACCCAGTGATGCCGAGCCAGGATGCCCCCGTCGTGACCGACGATCCGCGTAGACCACCCGCTTTCGAACGGCATCGTCGACGCGCCGACGACCGCGCGCACCGCAAAGGACCGCCATGACCACGCCCGATCAGCACACGACCGACGCCGCCGCAGACGCCTTCATCGCCCGATGGCACGGCGTCACCGCCTCCGAACTGTCCACCTCGCAGAGTTTCCTGATCGATCTGTGTCATCTGCTCGGCGTCGATGCCCCGCATCCCACGGCCGAGCAGGACTACATGTTCGAGCGGCCCGTCACCTTCGCGCATGGCGACGGCGGCACCAGCGCCGGCCGCATCGACCTGTACCGCCGCGGTGCCTTCATCCTCGAAGCCAAGAAGATCAAGGCCGGCGCGCACACGCGCGGCTTCGACCAGGCGCTGCTCTACGCCCGCACCCAGGCCGAGCATTACGCCCGCGCGCTGCCGGCGGAGGAGGGCCGGCCGCCGTTCGTCGTGGTGGTCGACGTGGGCACGCGCATCGAGCTGTATGCCGAGTTCTCGCGCTCCGGTGGCACGTATACCCCGTTCCCCGACCCGCGCAGTCACCGCATCGCGCTCGCCGACCTGCGCGATCCCGCGCTGCGCGAGCGCCTGCGCAAGGTCTGGACCGATCCGCTGTCGCTCGATCCCAGCCGCGAATCGGCACGCGTCACCCGCGAGATCGCCGGCCGCCTCGCCGAGCTGGCCAAGCGCCTCGAAGCCGCCCGTCACGACCCGCAGGCCGTGGCCCAGTTCCTGATGCGCTGCCTGTTCACCATGTTCGCCGAGGATGTGCGCCTGCTGCCCGCCGACAGCTTCCGCGAGCTGCTGCAGCGCCATCGCGAACAGCCCGACGTGGCGATGCGCATGCTCGGCCAGCTCTGGCGCGACATGGACGGCGGCGGCTTTTCCGCCGTCATCGCCGGGGACGTGCTGCAATTCAACGGCAAGCTGTTCAAGCAGCCCGACACCCTGCCGCTGGACCGCGAACAGCTCGACCTGCTGCTGCTCGCCGCGAAGGCCGACTGGAAGCATGTCGAACCCGCGATCTTCGGCACACTGCTCGAACGCGCGCTCAGCCCGAAGGACCGCCACAAGCTCGGCGCGCACTACACGCCGCGCGCCTACGTCGAACGCCTGGTGCTGCCGACCGTGATCGAGCCGCTGCGCCAGGAATGGAGCAATGCCTACGGTGCTGCCGGTGTGCTGGAAGCCGATGGACAGCACGACGAGGCCGTGGCCACGCTGCGCGCCTTCCACCACCGCCTCTGCACCGTGCGCGTGCTCGACCCGGCCTGCGGCAGCGGCAACTTCCTCTACGTCACGCTGGAACACCTCAAACGCCTCGAAGGCGAAGTGCTCAACGCGCTGGACGAACTGGGCGACCGCCAGACCGGCCTCGCCCTGGGCGGCACGCGCGCCGACGGCATGGCCGGCGAAACCGTCGACCCGCACAACCTGCTCGGCATCGAGCTCAACCCGCGTGCCGCCGCCATCGCCGAGGTGGTGCTGTGGATCGGCTACCTGCAGTGGCACTTCCGCACCCGCGGCGACGTGAACCCGCCGGTGCCGGTGATCCGCGACTTCCGCAACATCGAATGCCGCGACGCGGTGCTCGCCTACGACGACGTGCAGCTGGTGGTGGACGAGCGCGGCGTGCCGGTCACGCGCTGGGACGGCGAGACGATGAAGGTCTCGCCGATCACTGGCGAACCGATTCCGGATGAAACCGCGCGCAAGCCGGTGGAGCAGTACCTCAACCCGCGCAAGGCCGCATGGCCGGATGCGGATTTCGTGGTGGGGAATCCGCCGTATCTTGGCGCACGTACAATTCGTGCATCGCTCGGTGATGGCTATCTCGAAGCCATCCGAGGCGTATATTCCAACGTTCCGGATAATGTTGATTTCGTCATGTATTGGTGGGATCGCAGCGCCGATCTGGTGAATGCCGGCGCTTTGAAACGCTTCGGCTTGATCACTACGAATAGCATCCGGCAGGAATTTTCCAGAAGGGTATTGAATAGAAAATTTGCAGAGAATCTTAAGTTTGGAATTCGGTTCTGCGTTCCGGATCATCCTTGGGTGGACTCGTCAAACGGCGCAGCTGTGCGCGTAGCACTCACTGTTGCAGATTCATCCGGTGCTGTTGGGGTGCTTGCAACAGTGGAAGAGGAAATACCTAGTTCGGATGATGAGGTGTCAGTAACCCTGAGTCATGCTAGTGGGCTAATCACACCAAGTCTCAATGTGGGCCATGATCTCAGTGCGTGTCCTAGCCTCAGCTCCAATTCCCAGCTCTGTTGCGTTGGATACCAGTTGACAGGTCAAGGGTTCGTTGTAGACACACTTATTGCAGAACAGTTCGCTGCGAGTTGCTCGAATCAATCCAGGTGGATTCGGCCGTTAGTGTCTGGCCGGGACATCGTGCAATCTCCCCGTGGTGTTTACGCCATAGACTTGTTTGGACTGGATGCAGGTCAGTTGCGGGGGCAATATCCTGATCTGTATCAGTGGGTCTTGACACGGGTGAAGCCTGAGCGTGACCAGAATCCGCGACAGTCATTGAGGGAGCGTTGGTGGTTGTTTGGGGAGGCCAGAAGCACATTTCGCCCTGCGCTGGCAGGCCTGTCTCGTGCGATAGTCACCTCGCTTACTGCCAAGTATCGAACCTTTGTCTTTGTTGATGCGAATACGATTTGCGACAGCACGACCGTAATGTTCGCGATTGAGGATGCGATACAGTTTGGTGTTCTTTCAAGTTGCATTCATGTCATTTGGGCGGTGACCGCAGGCGGTCGCTTGGGCGTGGGCAACGATCCCCGTTACAGCAAGGTGCGCTGTTTCGATTCTTTTCCCTTTCCTGCTACTCCAGCTGAGCAGGACTCACACATCCGCACCCTAGCCGAACAACTCGACGCCCACCGCAAACGCCAACAAGCCGCGCATCCCGATCTCACCCTCACCGGCATGTACAACGTGCTGGAAAAACTCCGCAGCGGCGAAGCGCTGAGCGCGAAGGAACGCACGATCCACGAGCACGGCCTGGTCTCGGTGCTGCGCCAACTCCATGACGATTTGGACGCCGCCGTGCTCGACGCCTACGGCTGGTCCGACCTGCTGCCTCTGCTGCGCGTGGCGCATGGCAACGACGCGCCAGCCGAAGGCCAGACCCGCGACGAGGCCAAGCGCGCCTTCGACGAGGCCGTGCTCGAACGGCTGGTCGCGCTCAACGCCGAACGCGCCGCCGAGGAAGCGCGCGGCCTCGTGCGCTGGCTGCGCCCCGAGTTCCAGAACCCGCAGCAGGCGCCCCGGCAGGCCGTCATCGATGCCCCCGTGCCCGAGGACGAAGCTCCCGACGGCGACGACGCACCCGCCACCGTGGCCCCCGCCGCCAAGCCGCAGCCCTGGCCGAAGGACGCCGTCGCCCAGGTCCGCGCCATCGCCGACCTGCTCGCCGCCAGCCCCGCACCGCTGTCGCTCGACGACATCGCCGCCCGTTTCACTGCGCGCGGCCCGTGGAAGAAGCGCCTGCCGCAGGTGCTGGACATGCTCACCGCCCTCGGCCGTGCACGCCGCAGCGGCGACGGCTATCGCGCGAACGATTGAGCGGGGCCGCGTGAGCCGCCTTCCCCGCGTGCGGGGGAGGACCGGGGCGGGGGCGACAGCCGCGCGGAATGCGCCCCCATCCCGGCCTTCCGGTGCCAAATCCGGGGTGAGGCCTTATCCTTGGCGGCCCATTCGGCCCCGCATCCTCTGCGTACCGGGCCTGCCACGGCCGACCTGCCCATGACCCCCCAGACCTTCCCCGACTACCCCTTCACCCCCAACCGTTTCGAGGTGCGTCCCGGCATCGCGATGTCCTTCCTCGACGAGGGCCCGCGCGATGGCGAGGTGGTCGTCATGCTGCACGGCAATCCGTCGTGGAGCTTCCTGTGGCGGCACCTGGTGTCGGGCCTGAAGGAGAAGTACCGCTGCATCGTGCCGGACCACGTCGGCATGGGCCTGTCGGACAAGCCGGGGGACGACCGCTACACCTACACCCTGCAGTCGCGCGTGGACGACGTGACGCGGCTGCTCGAACACCTGGGCATCGACGGCCCGGTGACGCTGGCGGTGCACGACTGGGGCGGGATGATCGGCTTCGGCTGGGCGCTGTCGCACCAGGCGCAGGTGCGCCGTCTGGTGATCACCAACACCGCGGCGTTCCCGCTGCCGGCGGCCAAGCCGATGCCGTGGCAGTTGAACCTGTGCCGCAACACCATGTTCGGCGCGTTCCTGATCCGCGCGTTCAACGCGTTCGCCGCCGGCACCGCGCGCGACTGCGTGTCGCGCAAGCTGTCGAAGGACGTGTATCGCGGCTACGTGGCGCCCTACGATTCGTGGGCGAACCGCATCTCCACGCTGCGCTTCGTGCAGGACATCCCGTTGGCCGAGGGCGATCCGGCCTGGGCGCTGCTGAAGGCGTCCGAGCAACGCCTGCCGTCGTATGCGGACCGCCCGGCGTTCATCGCCTGGGGCCTGCAGGACTTCGTGTTCGACCAGCATTTCCTCGAAGGCTTCCAGCGCGCGCTGCCGAACGCCGAGGTGCATGCCTTCCACGATGCGCACCACTACGTGCTGGAAGACAAGCACGAGGTGCTGGTGCCGGCGATCCGCCGCTTCCTGGACGCGAATCCGCTCTGACCCGCAGTGGAACGGCTGGGTCCCGGCCTGCGTCGGGACGACGGGAGATTGGGACCCCGCCTTTGCCCTTGCAGCTGCACCCGATCACCCACCCACCGTCGTCCCGGCGCAGGCCGGGACCCAGCCGTTCGGCTTTGCTTCAACACTTCGCTGCGCTGCCACTCAGAGGATCGATGGATACAGATCCTTTCACTCCCGTCGCCATTCCTTGATCGCCTTCTCCCGCACGATCGCGGTGTAGATCCCTTCATGCGCTTCGTACCACACGAGCGTGCGGACACCGTAGCGCTTGGTGAAGCCTTCGAAGACATCGTGGCGATGCTGCCAGACGCGCTGGACCAGATCGGATGTCACGCCGATGTACAGCGTGCCGTGGTAGCGGTTGGCGAGGGGGTAGACGCAGGCTTGTCGCATGCCATGCAGAGTGGCTTGAAACGCAGCGATGGACGAGTGGTGATTGTCCGCACGCGCGGTCAGGGTTTGCTGTGCAAGCGTGTCGGGAATATCCGACACGATGCCGGTGTGGAAAAGCAAAGGGCTGGGTCCCGGCCTGCGCCGGGACGACGATGGGTGGGGATGGGGCTGTGTTCGATGAGGCAAACCCTGGCGCCCCCGGATCCAATTGGCCAAACGACTTGACCCGGATCAACGCGGTGCCCCGATGCGCGGCCTACCCTGCGACCTCAGCAGTCCGCGCGAGGTGCGCATGTCCGCTTTCGATCCTGCACCCGACAACGTCTTCGACATCGTGGTGGTCGGCGCCGGGCCGGCGGGCCTGTGCTTCGCCAATGCGCTGGCCGGCAACGGGCTGTCGGTGGCGCTGGTGGAGCGGCAGTCGCGCGAGACGCTGGCCGATCCGGCCGACGACGGCCGCGAGATCGCGCTGACCCATCGCTCGCAGCGGATCATGGGCGACCTGGGGCTGTGGGCACGCTTGCCTGCCGATCACGTCGCCGACCTGCGCGAGGCGCTGGTGCTCGATGGCGACGATCCCCACGGACTGCGCTTCGCGCCCGAAGACGGCCACCGCGAACGCCTGGGCTGGCTGGTGTCGAACCACGCGATCCGGCGCGCGGCCTACGCCGAATGCGAGGCGCGCGCGGCGGCGACCCTGCTGTGCGGGCGGCGTACGGTGTCGGTGTCCACGGCCTGCGACGGCGTCTCGGTGACGCTCGACGACGGCAGCATCCTGCGCGCGTCGCTGCTGGTCGCGGCCGACAGCCGCTTCTCGGAGACGCGGCGCGCGGTCGGCATCGCCGCGGCGATGCGCGATTTCGGCCGGACCATGCTGGTCTGCCGCATGCGCCATGCACGGCCGCACGCAGCCACCGCCTGGGAGTGGTTCGACCACGGGCAGACGCTGGCGCTGCTGCCGCTGCGCGATCCGCAGGTCTCGTCGGTGGTACTGACCGTGCCGCAGCTGCAGGCGCAGGCGCTGCAGGCCCTGGCGCCGGAGGCGTTCGCAGAGGACATGGCGCGGCGCTTCCACGGCCGGCTCGGCGCGATGGAGGTCATCGGACCGTGCTGCGCGTATCCGCTGGTCGGCGTGTATCCGCAGGCTTTCGTGGCCGAACGTTTCGCCGCGATCGGCGACGCCGCGGTGGGCATGCACCCGGTGACCGCGCACGGCTTCAATTTCGGCCTGCTCGGCCAGGACGCGCTGGCCTCGGCGATCCGCCGGGCGCATGCCGCCGGCCGGCCGTTCTGGTCGATGCCGCTGCTGCAGGCCTACGAGCGCGGGCATCGTCGCGCGACGCGTCCGCTGTACCTGGCGACGACGATGATCGCGAGCCTGTACACCGACGATTCGCCGTCGGCGAAGGTCCTGCGTCGCGCCGCGCTGCGGGTCGCCCGGCATGCGGCGCCGTTCCGGCGGGCGGTGACCGCCGGCCTGACCGGCGAGGCGGAGCCGCCGCGGCTGGTGTCGCGCGCGATCGACGGCCTGCAGCGGCTGCGTCAGTCGATCCGGGGCGTGAAGGCCGCCACGTCCCCGGGCGCAAGCGGCGGCAGCCCGTAGCGCGCGCGGGCACGGTCGCATTGCGGGTTCGGCGTGCCGTCCTCCCAGGACATCCGCAGCTCGCGGCAGGGCGACGGGCGGGCGTCGTAGATCGTGCAGTGTGCCGCTTCGCCCACGGTGCCCGCCAGCGCGATGCAGTGCGGCTGGTCCGACCAGGTGCCGCGCATGCAGCGCTGGTGCGCGCCGAGGGTCTCGGTCAGCGCCACCGGCACGACACCGCCCAGCGCCGGTTCGGCCTCGGACCAGTGGAAGCTGACGCGGTAGGCGGCGCAGCAGGCGCCGCAGGACAGGCAGGGATGCGACATGCGCGGCGGACCGGGGCAGTGCGGGAGTCGATGGGCTGGAGCGGGGGGGAGGATTCTGCGCTTCCGGCCGCGATTGGCAAGCACCGCGCCGCTCGCGAGACAATGCCGGCATGAACGCATCGTCCGCCACGCCCGTCACGCCTGCCTCCGCCTGCAACATCGCCGCCAGCCTGCCGCGCCTGGCCCGCGAGCGCCCCGACCAGGTGGCGATGCGCTGCCCCGGGGCGGCCGGCCGCTACGACGTGGCCCTGACCTATGCCCAACTGGACGCGCGCAGCGACGCCATCGCTGCCGGGCTGGCGAAGCGCGGCATCGCCCGCGGCACCCGCACCGTGGTCATGGTGCGGCCGACGCCGGAGTTCTTCCTGCTGATGTTCGCGCTGTTCAAGGCCGGCGCGGTGCCGGTGCTCGTGGACCCCGGCATCGACAAGCGTGCGCTGCGCCAGTGCCTGGACGAAGCCAGGCCCGAGGCCTTCATCGGCATCCCGCTGGCGCAGCTCGCACGCGTGCTGCTGCGCTGGGCGCGCAGCGCGCGGCTCCGCGTGACCACCGGTGCGCGCGCGATCCTCGCCGATGCCACGCTGGCGCAGGTCGAAGCGGCAGGCGTGGGCGCGGGGCCGCAGCTGGCCGACACGCAGCCCGACGACGTGGCCGCGATCCTGTTCACCAGCGGCTCGACCGGCGTGCCCAAGGGCGTGGTCTACCGGCACCGGCATTTCGTCGCGCAGATCGAGATGATGGGCGCGGCCTTCGGCATCGTGCCCGGCGGCGTGAACCTGCCGACCTTCCCGCCGTTCGCGCTGTTCGATCCGGCGCTGGGCACGACCTCGATCATCCCCGAGATGGACCCGACGCGGCCGGCGAAAGCGAACCCGCGCAAGCTGCATGCGGCGATCGCACGTTTCGGCGTGGACCAGCTGTTCGGCTCGCCGGCACTCATGCGCGTGCTCGCCGATCACGGCGCGCCGCTGAAGACGGTGAGGACGGTGATGTCGGCCGGTGCGCCGGTGCCGGCGGACGTGGTGGCGAAGATCCAGTCGCTGCTGCCGCCCGATGCACGCTTCTGGACGCCCTACGGCGCGACCGAATGCTTGCCGGTGGCGATCATCGAGGGTCGCGAACTGCTGACCCTGCGCGAACGCACCGAGCAGGGCGCCGGCACCTGCGTCGGGCGCGCGGTGCCGCCGAACGAGGTGCGCCTGGTCCGCGTCACCGACGAGGCGATCGAACGCTGGTCCGACGATCTCGTGGTGAAGGGCGGTCTCGTCGGCGAGATTACCGTCGCCGGCCCCAGCGCGACCGACCTGTATTTCAACCGCGAGGCGCAGACGCGCCTGGCGAAGATCCGGGAGACGCTCGGCGACGGCCACGAGCGCATCGTGCATCGCATGGGCGACCTCGGCTATTTCGATGCCGAGGGCCGGCTGTGGTTCTGCGGGCGCAAGTCGCAGCGGGTGGTGACCGCATCGACCACGCTGTGCACCGAGCAGGTGGAGCCGGTGTTCAATACCCATCGCGATGTGCGCCGCACCGCGCTGGTCGGCATCGGCGACTTCGGCGTGCAGCGCGCGGTGCTGTGCGTCGAGCTGCGCGAAGGCGTGGCGGCGACGGAGTGGCCGCGCATCGAGGACGAACTGCGCCATCTCGGCGAAGGCTTCGTGCATACCGCGAAGATCGATGCCTTCCTGCATCATCCGAAGCCCTTTCCGGTGGATATCCGCCACAACGCGAAGATCGGCCGCGAGAAGCTGGCGGTGTGGGCGGCGAAGCGGGTGCGTTGAACTGGGTGGTGCGAGGGCTCTTGCAGGAGCGACGCAAGTCGCGACAGAGCCTTCGGAAGGAATCCGGGCCTCGCGACTTGCGTCGCTCCTGCAGGAAGCAATGCCTCGCGGCTTGCGTGGTTCGTGCGGAAACGAAAAAGCCGCGGATCTTTCGATCCGCGGCTTGAAATGATCATCCAGGCCATGGCCCGTCCGATCGGCAAGTCATGTTCTGCTCTTGTGTTTCGCCTCAGTTCGGCGAACGCGTGGCCTTCATGTTGACGCCCGAGTAGCTGCTGTACGCGCGCACGCCGATGTAGTACGTGGTGCCGGCGGTCGGGTTGTTGATCGTGCAGGTCTCGGTGTTGCCGCTGAGGTACGGACGGCAGGTGTAGCTGGAGGTGGTCGGCGCGGCGCCGGCACGGACGTACAGGTCGGCATCGCCGGTGCCGCCGGAGATGTTGACGACCAGGCTGGTGGTGCCGGCCGGGATGCTGACGGTGTACATCGACGACCAGTTGCCGGTCGAGACCGACGGCAGGTTGACGTTGTGCACGACCGTGCCGCCGCCGCCGCCGCCACCGATGGTGCTGGTGATCCAGTTGACCATCGCGACGGTTTCGGAATACACGCCGTAGTAGTTGGGCTGTGCGCAGCCCTTGCCGTAGCTGACCACGCCGATGCTGTAGATCGAGCCGTTGTACGGCGCGATCAGCGGACCGCCGCTGTCGCCCTGGCAGGAGTCCTTGCCGCCGGCCGCGAGGCCCGCGCAGATCTGGACGGACGGGACGAGCTTGAGGCCGCTGGCTGCGGAACTGCCGTTGTAGGAGGCCGCGCAGGTGCTGTCGGACACGACCGGCACGGTCACTTCGCGCAGGCTGGTGGTACCGCTGCCGCCCTGCGAGGTCGCGCCCCAGCCCAGCACGGTCACCGGGTCGCCCGGCTTGGCCACGGCCTGCATGACCGTGGCGTCGGGCAGCTTGGCGCGGATCAGGTTGGCCGGGAACGTGCCGTTGATGCGGATCAGCGCGTAGTCGTTCGCGTAGCTGCCGGCGGAGGAACTGGCGGCATAGTTCGGGTGCCGGATGTACTGGGCGACGGAATAGGCGGTCTGGCTGCCGGTGTTGTTCGAACCTGCGTAGACCGTGCTCTGGCTGCCGCA
Source organism: Lysobacter sp. (assembly GCA_019634715.1). Taxonomy (GTDB): domain Bacteria; phylum Pseudomonadota; class Gammaproteobacteria; order Xanthomonadales; family Xanthomonadaceae; genus Lysobacter_I. The sequence goes on along the minus strand of JAHCAU010000011.1, from coordinate 5,017 downwards.
GTGGGCGGCGGTCAGCACCCAGCTGTCGGCGATGATCGTGCCGCCGCAGCCCGAGGTGCGCACCGTGAACGAACGGTCGCCCACGGCGGCGATGCCGCCGACGATGCGGCCGTTGAGCTGCTTGCCGAAGGCCGGGCTGTTCTTCCATGTCCCGGTACCGGCGCGGGTCTGCGGACCGGCGGCCATCGCGATGGAACTGGCGGCCAGGAGGGCGAGCGCCATCGTGCCGGCAGCGATCTGGATACGTTTCTGCATTGTTCGGATTCCTTGTTCTCGTTCGTTTTGTGTGTTGAAGGGAACTGCGGTGCATGCAGGGCGGTTCGACGCCGATGTCTCGGCGTCCTTCCGCCCGTGAAACGCGGCGACCCGCGCGTCGTTCCCCCCGGAATGAGAGGCGCGGTGCCGTTTGAAACGTGTCGGCCGTCGATGCGATGAGACGCCGGTGGTGGATGTGATCCACGTCATGGCTGCGTGGCCGGCCGTGCCAGGCGCGAATGCATGCTACCGACGAAAATGCCGCAAAATATGATCCAGTGCGCAGTTTTCATGCGACTGACATGATCATTGTTTATTTGTGCGGCGCAATATGTACGCTGGCGTACGTCGTTGCGCCGATGCTGTTTCCATAGGTCGGCGAATCGCCGACACCTGCTTTTCGATGTGCGAAAAAACGCTTCCCGGGCGCAGGTGCGCCCTCGCTCAGCGGAACACGCGGCGCAGCAGCTCGGAAGTGCGTGCCGCGGGGTCCTGGCGGATGCGGCGTTCCTGTTCGGCGATGACGTGGAACAGGCCGTCGATGGCTTCGCGGGTGACGTAGTCGTCGAGGTCGAGATTGCCGGCGTTCGCCTTGCCGCCGCCGCCGCCGCCCAGCAGTCGCGCCATGGTGCCGCCGTTCTTCTTCTCGAAGTCCTTGTACTTGCGGGTCACGCCGGTGGCCTGCGTCTGTTTCGCCACGATCGGGCGGAAGGCCTCGAACAGCTTCCGCTCGCTGCTGCGGCGGAAGAAATCGGTGGCCGAGGTGTCGCCGCCGCGCACCAGGCCGATGGCGTCGCGCACCGTCATCTGACGCACCGCGTCCGACAGGATGCCGGCCGCGGCGGGCACGGCCTGTTCCGCGGCGCGGTTCATGGACAGCTCGAACGCATCGACATGCTTGCCTGCACCGACGCTGCGCAGGGTGTCCGCGGTCTTGCGCATCTTCGTGGGCACCAGGATCTTCACCGCCTGGTCACGGAAAAAACCGTCCTGCGTGCCGAGTTGGCGCACCGCGCGGTCCACGCCCTGCGCCAGCGCTTCCTTGACGCCGCCGGCGGCATCGCGCTCGCTGAGCGAGGCCTCGCCGTTGCGGCTGCCGAGCAGGCGGTCCTTGAGCTGGTCTTCCAGCGACTGCGCCTGCGCACCCGCGGCAAGGCCGAGCGCGACGGCGATGGCGAGCAGGCGGAGATGACGAGGCATGGCGCGGCTCCCGATGGCGATGCGTGACAGCATACGCCGTGCCGGCCGGCGGAAACGCGAACGGCGCCCGGTCGGGGCGCCGTTCGAAGCCACTGCATGCGGGGCAGGTGACGGGCCGCGGGAAAGCAGGTCCCCCGCGTTCGCCCGGGATGACAGGCTCTTCCCGATTCCCGATTCCCCGCTCTTACCAGGCGTAACGCGCGCCGATCACGACCTGGCGCGGGTTGCCGAGCAGGATGCCGCGGGTGCGGTCGACGATGTACTCGCGGTCGCTGAGGTTCTTCACCGTCACGTAGGCGCTCCAGCCGGTGACGTCCGGCTCCCAGTTCAGGGTGGCGCTCCACACCGCGTAGCCGTCGATTTCGCCGAACTGGCCGCTGCCGTCGGTCGGATGGCGGTTGTTCGCGAAGTCGGCGTACTGGCGGCCGACATGCTGCACTTCCACCGAGCCGTCCCACGCGCCCTTGACGTAGCCGATGCGGAAGGTCGAGGCCAGCTCCGGTGCATAGGGCAGGCGGTTGCCGGCCACGCTGCCGTTGGCGGCGGCGCCGGTGTCGACGCGGCGCAGCACCGTCGATTGCTCGGCATCGGCCAGCCAGGTGACGGCGAGGTTGGCGTAGACCTCGCCTTCGCGGCTGCGCAGCGCGTCGCGGTTCACGCCGATCGCGAATTCGAAACCACGGTAGGCAGTTTCACCCTGCGCCAGCGGCGTGCTGCCGCCGGCGATCGAGCCGACCACGATCTGGTTGCGGAAATCGGTGCGGAACGCGGCCGCGTCCAGATCGATCATGCCCAGCCAGCGCGTGCGCAGGCCGGCTTCGAAGTTGCGGCTGTGCTCGGCGTCGACGGTGGTGCTGGTGCCGTTGCCGGCGATCAGGTCTTCCACGCGCGGCGGCGCGAAGCCTTCGTGCGCGGAGGCGTACAGCGACAGCGTGTCGCCGACCTGCCAGTTCGCGGCCAGGCCCCAGGTGGTTTCGCGCAGGTCGTCGCCGCCGGCCAGGCCGCCGGGCAGGCGGTTGCTGCGGGTGAAGTCGACGCGCTCGTGGCGCACGCTCGGGGTCAGCTGGATGCTGCCGAAGTCGAAGGTGGTGGTGGCGAAGGCCGACAGCGCTTCGGCGGTGCGCAGGTTGTTCTCGACCAGGGTGCCGGTGCGCGCGGTGGCGCTGCTGCCGTTGCGCTGGTAGCGGATCTGCTTCTCCTCGTGCCAGCGCACGCCGACCTCGCTGCTGCCGTCGGTGCCGAACAGGCTGCGCTCGAACGACAGGCGCGAATCCACGCCCCAGGTGTAGTAGTTGCGCAGGCGACCCTGCGTCGAGTTGCAGGCGTCGGGATCCACGCGCTGGCCGAGCAGGCGCGCGTTGCGGAAACCGGTGCCGCACTGGGTGTCGGTGGAGTTGCTGGACTGGCGCCACCAGTCGCGCTCGAAGTGGGTGTAGTAGGCCGAGGTCAGCAGGCGCGCCGTGCCGATGCGCCAGTCGTGGCTGGCCGAGAACGCGGTGTGGTCGATGTCGAAGGTGTCGTTGCCGAACGGGTTGTATTCGCGGCCGAAGTTCGCGTATTCCGCGTCGGTGAGGCCGGTGTAGCCGACGTGCGAGCGCTCGCGCAGCAGGTTCGCGCGCAGGGCGATGGCGTGGTTGTCGTTGAGCTGGCGCTGGTACTTGGCGAACACGTCGCCCTGTTCCAGGTCGGTGTTGTCGCGCGCGCCGTCGCCGCGCTTGTAGCCGACATCGACCAGCAGGCCCTGGCCGCCGACGCTGGCGTGTACCGCGCCGAAACCGCGCGTGCCGGCCGAGACCTCGACGCTGCCGGCGAAGTCGTCCGGCGGCGTCGGCGTGATGTAGTTGATCGCGCCGTGGATGGTCTGCGGGCCGAAGCGCAGCAGACCGGCGCCCTTGAGCACCTCGATGCGGTCGTAGCGCTGGATCGGTGCGTGGTAGTAGCTGGCGTTGTCGCCGTACGGCGCGTACATCGCCGGCAGGCCGTCCTCCAGCAGCAGCACCTTGGTCGAACGCGTCGGGTTGCTGCCGCGGATGCCGATGTTCGGGCGCAGGCCGAAGCCTTCCTCGTCGCGCACGGTCACGCCCGGCACCTTGCGCAGCGCCTCGTTCACGGTCAGCGCGCGGCCGGAGACGAGCACCCTCTGGTCCAGTACCGACGCCGTACCCTCGGCGGTCTTCTTCTCCTGGTGGTTGCCGACCACCTCGATGGTGGCGAGGGTACGGCCGGCATCGTCGGCATTGGTGTCTGCCAGGGCATCGTCGGCGCGAACCGCGAGGGGCGACAGGGCGACGGCCAGGGCGATGCCGAGGGTCAGGGGATGGAGTGCAGGAGACATGGCGGACCAGGGAAAGGGAATAGGAATTGTTCTCAATTGTAAGAATTGCGTTCACAAATGCAACAAGTTCTCATTTTCATCTGTGCCGGGGCGGGCCACGAGACGGGGGCTGGCCGCCGGGGGCATCGATCCGGGATCATGGCCGCCCCCGAGACAAGGCCGGCGAGCGGAGCGATGGCATGAAGATCCTGGTGACCGGTGGTGGCGGCTTCCTCGGGCATGCGCTGTGCCGCGGGCTGGTGGCACGGGGCCACGATGTGACCAGCTACAACCGCGGCCACTACGCCGACCTCGACGCCATCGGCGTGCGCCAGGTGCGGGGCGACCTGGCCGACCGCGAGGCCGTGCTGGCGGCCTGCGCCGGGGTGGACGCGATCTTCCACAACGCCGCCAAGGCCGGCGCCTGGGGCAGCTACGACAGCTACCACCAGGCCAACGTGGTCGGCACCGGGAACGTGCTGGCGGCGTGCCGGGTCCACGGCATCGGCCGGTTGGTCCATACCTCCACCCCCAGCGTGACCCATCGCGCCACCCATCCGGTCGAGGGCGGCACCGCCGAGACCGTGCCCTACGGCGAGGGCTTCAAGGCGCCGTACGCGACCACCAAGACGATCGCCGAGAAGGCGGTGCTGGCCGCCAACGGGCCGGACCTGGCGGTGGTCGCGCTGCGCCCGCGCCTGATCTGGGGTCCGGGCGACCAGCAGCTGGTGCCGCGCCTGGTCGACCGCGCCCGCGCCGGCCGCCTGCGCTTCGTCGGCGGTGGCGACAACGTCATCGACACCACCTACATCGACAACGCCGCCCAGGCGCATTTCGACGCCTTCGACCACCTCGCCCCGGGCGCCGCCTGCGCCGGCAAGGCCTACTTCATCAGCAACGGCGAGCCGAAGCCGGTGCGCGAGATCGTCAACGCCCTGCTGCGCGCCGCCGGTGCGCCGCAGATCGACAAGACCCTGCCCTTCGGCGCGGCCTACGCCATCGGCGCGGTCTGCGAAGGGTTGTGGACGGTGCTGCCGCTCAAGGGCGAGCCGCCGATGACCCGCTTCCTCGCCGAGCAGCTCAGCACCACGCACTGGTATTCGATGGCCCCGGCGACGCGGGACTTCGGCTACGTGCCGAAGGTGAGCATCGCGGACGGGCTGGAACGGCTGGCGGCGTCGTACGCACGATACTAAGCCCAACGGGCACAAAGCCTCATTCAGAGTCACCCACAGGTCCGTCTGCAAG
>JAHCAU010000010.1 GCA_019634715.1 Lysobacter sp. | reverse complement strand
GGCCTACAAACCGCCGGTGCCGCCAAGCTTCGAACCGATGGGCACGTCGCGGAGCGCACGCTCCAGCTCGTCCGGGTCGAATTCGGCCGCCGGCTCCGGTTCGGCCGGTGCAGCGTCGCCAAGACGGCCGATGAGCGAGAAGCCCGGGTCGTTCGGCAGGGTTTCCAGCGATGCGATCACCGACTGCATCACGTCCGACTCCTTCGAATCGAAGCGCAGCGCACCACCTTCGCTGGCATAGAGCCCGCGCTCGATCAGATGCAGGATCGTCTCGTGCACCGTCCAGCCGTTCATCTCCGCGACCTTGCGGATGCGCGCGGCCATGTTCGGATCGATGTCGCGGAGGACGAGGTCGGTCATGCGCTCATGCCGTCGCCGGCAGCGCAGCGGCCGTCCTGCGAGCGTGGCGCACCAGCCACAGGCACAGCAGCAGCGCCGGGATGCCGATCAGGGCGGTGCCGATGAAGAACAGCGCATAGGCATCGACCAGCGCATGGGTCTTCGCCAGACCATCGACGGCCGCGCCGGAAAGACCCTTCAGGAACTTGCCGGGCATCGCATAGAACGAGCTGAGCAGCGCGTACTGCGTGGCCGTGTAGCCCAGCGAGGTCAGGCTGGACATGTAACCGACCAGGGCGACACCGGCGAAACCGGTGCTGAAATTGTCGATGGCCATGGCGATCGAGAATGCCTGCGTATCCGCACCATGCCAGGCCAGCCATGCGAAGGCGAGGTTCGAGGCCGGGCCGACCACCGCGCCGATCATCAGCGTGGTGACGAAGCCCAGGCGCAGCGCGCTGAGCCCGGCGATGACGATGCCGATGGTGGTCGCGATCCAGCCGACGGAGCCGCGCACCGCGCCGACGGTTTCCTTGGCGATGCCGATGTCGTTGTAGAAGGGGTTGGCCATCGGCCCCATCACGAAGTCCGGCAGGCGATACAGGCTGATGGCTAGCAGGATCAGCAGCGCGGCCTTGCCGTGGTCGCGGAAGAACATCAGCAGCGGGCCGACGGCGGCGTCGAAGAAGCGCAACAACGGCTGCACCAGCGGGCGCGACCAGGTCGCCTCGCGAACCGGCGCGCGTTTGCGGGCACGGCGCGTCAGCAACCAGATCGCGACCGGCGTGCAGACGGCGAACGCGGCATCGCCCCAGTCCCAGCCCTTGTCCCAGAAATTGTGCGCGGCGACGAGATAGACCACCGACGCGATGCCCAGCAGCAGCGCCAGCAACCACTGCACCACCATCGCATCCGACACGCCCAGCTTGCCATCGCGCGGATCGGGCAGCGCGACCACGGGTCCGACCTGCGGCTTGCGCGATTCGCGGGCGAAGAACACCGCGATCATGCCCAGGCCCATCAGGCCGGCGATCAGTTCGTACGACGCGACCCAGCCGATCTTCGCCGCGATCACCAGGATCCACGCGTCGGTCAGCAGTAGCGCGAAACGGTAGCCGAGCTGGTAGGCCGCGCTGAGCAGCGACAGCTCTTCGCCATCGTCCGCGCTTTCGATGCGCCAGGCATCGATGACGATGTCCTGCGTCGCCGAGGCGAATGCCGCCACCAGCGCCAGCGAGGCGAATGCGATCAAGCCGCCCTGTGGCGTGATCAGGGCCATGCCGACCAGGCCGGCCGCGACCACCATCTGCGCGAGCAGCATCCAGCCCCGGCGATGCCCCAGCAGGCGTCCCAGCACCGGCACATGGACCTTGTCGATGATCGGCGCCCACAGGAACTTCATCGAATACATGATGCCGACCCACGACAGGAAGCCGATCGCGGTCAGTTCGATGCCGCCTTCGCGCAGCCACAGGCCCATCGTGTTGCCGACGAGCATGAACGGCAGGCCGGCGGACAGGCCCAGCAGCAGCATCGCCAGGACCTTGCGCTGGCGAAGGCTGCGCAGGACATCGCGCCAGCCGGGCCGGGCCGGCTTCTTCGCGGCGGTCGTCGCGGATGCATCGCTCATTCGGCGTAGTCCACGACAAAGGGCGCGTGATCGGAGAAGCGCGGTTCCTTGTGGACCGCGCAGGATTTCACCTTGTCGCGCAGGCCGGGCGTGACGAACTGGTAGTCGATGCGCCAGCCCACGTCCTTGGCGCGCGCGGCGCCGCGCTGCGACCACCAGGTGTAGTCGCTGCCTTCGGGGTTCAGCACGCGGTAGGCGTCGATCCAGCCGCGCTCCGGCGCGGGCGTGCCGTCGCCGCAGGCGTCGGCGATCTGCGCGTTGAGCCAGCCGCGCTCCTCGGGCAGGCAGCCGGAGTTCTTCTGGTTCGAGGTCCAGTTCCTGATGTCGTTGCGCGCGCGGACGATGTTCCAGTCGCCGCACAGCACGTAGTCGCGGCCGCTGTGCAGCCATTCGTCGAGGATCGGCCTGAGCCACTGCATCACTTCGAACTTGAACGCCTGGCGCAGTTCGCCGGACGAGCCGGACGGGATGTAGAACGAGACCACGCTGAGGTTGCCGAAACGCGCCTCGATGTAGCGGCCCTCGTCGTCGAACGGCGCCCAGCCCAGCGACGTGCGCACCTCGTCCGGCTCGCGGCGGCTGTAGATGCCGACGCCGCTGTAGCCCTTCTTGGTGATCGCGTCCTTGAACCAGGCGCGATAGCCCTCGGCCTGCAGTTCGGGCGCGGCGAGCTGATGCTCCTGCGCCTTGGTCTCCTGCACGCAGAGCACGTCGGCGTCCTGTGCGCGGAACCAGTCGAAGAAACCCTTGGTGGCCGCCGAGCGCAGGCCGTTGGCGTTGAAGCTGATGATTTTCACTGGGGGCGGGAATCGGGAATGGTGAATGGGGAATCGGCGGGGGCATCACGCCGGCAACGTCCGCAGCCTAGCGGATCGGCCTGCCCAAGGCACGTCGGCCGCGACTTGGGTGCCGTTCGCCTTTACGATTCCTCCCCATCCACCATTCCCGGTTCGCAGCCTTGAACACCCACCGCTCCCGCTTCCTGCAACTGGCCCTCCGCGTCGACGCGCTGCGCTTCGGCGAGTTCATCCTGAAATCCGGCCGGGTCAGCCCCTACTTCTTCAACGCGGGCCGGTTCGACACCGGCGCGGCGATCGCCGGCCTGGCGCGCTGCTATGCCGATGCGGTGGACGCGGCCGGCCTCGACTTCGACCTGCTGTTCGGCCCGGCCTACAAGGGCATCCCGCTGGCGACCGCGCTGGCCTGCGAGTACGCCGGGCGCGGCCGCGACCTGCCGGTGGCGTTCAACCGCAAGGAAGCCAAGACCCACGGCGAAGGCGGCACCCTGATCGGCGCGCCGCTGGCCGGCAGGCGCGTGCTGATCGTCGACGACGTGATCACCGCGGGCACCGCGATCCGCGAGGCGCTGGGCCTGATCCGCGACGGTGGCGGCGTGCCGGCGGGGATCGTGATAGCGCTGGACAGACAGGAGGTGGCGCCGGGCGACGGCCCGCCGATGTCCGCCGCGCAGGCGGTCACCGCCGAGGCCGGGATTCCCGTGATCCCGGTCGCAGGACTGGACGATCTGCTTGCATTCGTCGGCGAAAGCGCCGACCTTCTCGACCAGCGCGACCGTCTCCAGGCCTACCGGGCCCGCTACGGCTGCGCGTCGGCTTCCACGATCTGAACGATTCGCTCTTCCGGGGGGACGGCGAGATGAACATCCTGCGCAACCCATGGCTGTCGGGGACCACGGTCCTGCTCGCGGCCGCACTGTCGGCCGCCGCCTTCGCGCAGCAGAAGGACAAGCCCAAGAAGCTGTACTGCTGGGACGAAGGCGGACGCCGGGTCTGCAGCGACACCCTGCCCGCATCGGCGGTCGGCCACCAGCGCACCGAACTCAGCGCCAGCACCGGCTCGGCGATCAGCCGCGTCGCGCGCGAGCTGACCGCCGAGGAGCGCGCCGCCGCCGCCCTGCAGGCCAAGGCGCAGGAGAGCGAGGCGGATCGACTGCGCCGCGAAATGGCGATGGTGGTGTCCTACGCCACCGAAAAGGACCTGCAGCGCGCCTTCCAGGAGCGCTTCTCGCTGGTCGATGAAGGCCTGAAGTCCTCGTCGATGGCGCACACCAACCTGCACAAGAGCCTGATCAGCCTGCTGCGCCAGGCCAACGAACTGGAACTGGCCGGCAAGCCCGTCGGCAAGGCCCTGCGCAACCGCATCCTCACCCAGCACCGCGAGCTGGGCCTGCTGCTCGCCACCCAGCAGCGCCTGCAGGCCGAACGGGGCACGCTGCAGGGCGAATACGAACGCGCCCTGGTCCGCTATCGCGAACTGAAGGGCACCGCGACGGCCACCGTGGCCGCGCCGAAGCCCCCGTCAGGCGGCTGATCGCGTCCCCAGAACGGGGTCAACAAGAACGGGGTCAGGTTCACTTCGGTTGGAGTGAACCTGACCCCGTTCTGGTACCGAACTGATCCCGCCCCGCATCGCTTGCGACATCCCTGCAAGCGCATGATCCCGTCATCATCCAACAGGGAACGTCGGACATGACCCGCATCTTCACCGGTGCCACGCGCACGCCGCTGCTCAGCGACCGCCAGGGTTTCGACAGGCGCTGGTTCGCGCCGGGACTCGAAGCGGTCTACATACCCACACAGGTCGATGAGGTCGCCGGGATGGTGCGCGAGGCGATCGTGCAGCATGGCCGCGACGTCAAGGTCACCTCGGGCCGGCACTGCTACGAGAATTTCGTCTACAGCGACAGCACCCGCGCGGTGATCGACATGTCGGCGCTGAACCAGGTCGGTTTCGACCGCGAACGCGGGATGTACTTCGTCGATGCCGGCTGCGAGAACTGGACGGTGTACCGCACGCTGCTCAACGGCTTCGGACGGACGCTGCCGGCAGGCTCGTGCTATTCGGTCGGCGCGGGCGGGCACATCACCGGCGGCGGCTACGGTCTGCTGTCGCGCTTGCACGGGCTGACAGTGGATCATCTGCACGCCGTCGACATCGTCACCTGGGATGCCGCGCGTGGCGAAGCGCGGCTGCGCCATGTCTCCGCGCAGAGCGGCGACGCGGCGGAGCGCGACCTGTTCTGGGCGCTGTGCGGCGCGGGCGGCGGCAACTTCGGCGTGATCGCGCGCTACTGGTTCGCCGAACTGCCCGAGGCGCCGGAGCACGCGACGCTGTGGACGCTGGCCTGGAACTGGAGCGACATGTCGCTGCCGGCGTTCCGCGCGCTGCTCGCGGAATATGGCGAACTGATGTCGGACCTGCCCGACAACGCCTTCACCCTCCTCAAGCTCAATCATGCCTCGGCCGGCCAGCTCGGCCTGGTGCTGCAGGTCGCTTCGCGGCCGGGCACGGCGCATCGCGACCACTGCCTGCACGCCGAACGCCATGTCGGAACGCTGCAGGCGCGCTTCTCGCGCGTCGCGCGCACGTCACCGCTGCTCAAGCCCTTCAGCGGCCATCCGGGCTACATGCACACCCTGCCCGCCAGCGAGCAGGCCCAGCACCTGACCTATCTCGAAGCACTGCAGACGCTCAACGGCTCCGGGCCGAACCAGTTCGGCAAGTACAAGTCGGCGTACATGAAGCAGGCGTTCCCGGTCGAACAGGTGGACGCGATCCATCATTGGCTGCAGGTGGTGCCCGAAGACGTGGACGCCGCCGACATGAAGCAGAGCCTGCTGCAGGTGGACAGCTACGGTGGCGCGATCAACCGCCGCGGGTCCGATGCGACCGCCGTCCCGCAGCGCAGCTCGATCATGAAACTGCAGTACCAGACCTACTGGAACAACGACTCGGCGCCGGGTGAAAGCAACCGTCCGCCCTACACGATGCAGGAAGCCGCGCATGTCGGCTGGATCGACGGCATGTATCGCGATGTGTACGCCGCATATGGCGGCACGCCCGATCCAGCGCGCGACCCGCAGGGCGTCGTCGACGGCTGCTACTACAACTACCCGGACAGCGCGCTCGGCACCCATGCCGGCGGCGATGTCGACCGCGCGCTGTGGCTGTATTTCCTCGACAACTACCGAAAGAACCCACGCAATCTCGTCGACATCAAGCGCCACTGGGATCCGACCAACGTCTTCCATCACCCGCAATCGCTGCCGGTGGCCTGAGCGTACGGGCGTCGCTGGCAGCCGGGACGCCCGGCATGTAAGGTGCGCCCAACGCCCCCGGCACGGAGCCGTGCGATGCATCCCGATACCCTGCAATACCATGCCGCGCTCGAACCCGGCGACCAAGCGATCTGCGAATTGCTGGCGCGCGAGATCGCATGCCATCTGCCCGAAGCCGAGAACAAGGTCTGGCACGCGCATCCGGTGTGGTTCCTCGATGGCAACCCGGTGGTCGGCTACAGCAAGCTCAAGCACTGCGTGCGCCTGCTGTTCTGGAGCGGGCAGTCGTTCGGGGAGCCAGAACTGGCGAAGGAAGGCAGCTTCAAGGCCGCCGAAGCGCGCTACACGTCGGTCGACCAGGTGAACGTCGACGACCTCGCGCGCTGGCTGGCGAAGGCGCGCGACATCCAGTGGGATTACAAGAACCTGGTCCGTCGCAAGGGGACGCTGGAGCGCTTGAAGTAGGCGCTCGGATCAGCTGCATCCGAACAGGCGCACCGGAATCGCGCCGCCCACTTCGACGCAACCGGATCGGCACCGCCGCAGCGGTGCCGAGGGACGCATCGGCACTGCGATCAGTACAGCACGCAGATCCCGCCCGGGTTGAGGTCGCAGACCATGAACAGCTGCCAGTGGCCGCTGTCGCAGTAGTAGGTGATCTCGAGGTGCTCGTGCCAGCGCGAGCGGTATTCCACCGTGGTGGTCGTGCCCTGGTTGGCCTCGTTGCAGGGCGTCGTCGGTTGCGGCCAGCCCGCCTGGGCGGTGCCGGCGCTCATGAGGCCGGCGAGCAGGACGGCGGCCAGACCGATGGACAGATTGAGCTTCATGCACTTCCTCCTGAAATGCGCCGCCGCGGGCGATCGGCCGGCAGCGGTCGGCGGCGTCCCGCGCACAGGCGTCGGGCGATGCCCGAACCACCATCAGACACCAGCCGCGTCGCAGAAACCGTGACCGGCCCGACAGCACCGCATGCAGGGGGTGCCATCCGCCTCAGCGCGCGACCGGCTCCGCTGCATCGATGCCGGCATCGTATTCGCCTTCGGGCAGCGGCGTGGCGACGGCCTTGCGACGCGCCTTGCTCAGTTCGGCCTTGGCCACGCGCGAGGCTTCCTGGGCAGCGAGGAAACGCTTGCGGTCCGGGCACATCACCTGCATGTAGTCGACATCGAAGTTCAGGTGTTCGACCAGGAAGTCGACGAAGGCGCGCACCTTCGGCGAGGTGACCCGGCCGCGCGGGAACACCGCGTTGAATTCGTATTCGGGGCCGGTCCAGCCTGCGAGCACGCGCTGCACGTGGCCCAGTTCGATGTGCGCCTTGATCATCACGTCGCTGGCGATCATCAGGCCCTCGCCGCAGATCAGCGCACCGGTCAGCGCACCGGGATCGTTGGCGACGAGGACCGGGTCGATGCGGAACTCGTCCATGCGTTCGCCGTCGCCCAGCGGCCAGACATACTGGCCGTTGCGACGGTGCTTGGGCATCGCCAGCGTGCGATGGTGCTGCAGGTCGTCGGGATGCAGCGGCTCGCCGTGGCGCTCGATGTAGTGCGGGCTGGCGTAGACCTGGCTGCGGAACGTCGACAGGCGACGCGCGATGAGGTTGGAGTCGGGCAGTGCGCCGCCGCGCAGCGCGACATCGATCTCGTTGTCGATCAGGTCCACCGGCTCGTTGCTGAGCAGCATCTCGATGCGTACTTCGGGATGACGCGCGTGGAATTCGCCGAGCAGCGGCGCGACCCAGGTGATGCCGATCGAATACGGCGCGGTGAAGCGCAGCCAGCCGCGCGGACCGCCCTGCAACTGGCCGACCGCGCTCTCGGCTTCGTCGAGTTCTCGCGCGATGCGCTGGCAGTGCTCGAAATACACGCTGCCGGCTTCGGTGAGCCCGAGCTTGCGCGTGGTGCGATGGAGCAGTTGCGCACCGAGCCGGGTTTCGAGGTCCTGCACCTTGCGGCTGACGGTGGTCTTGGGCAGTCGCAGGGCATTCGCCGCGCCGATGAAACTGCCGTGCTCCACCACTTTGACGAACACCAGCGTGTCGTTGAGATCGCGTTGCATGACGGCCTCCCGGGGCGTGGGCATGTGGGCCAATCCGGTGATTGGCCCAATCGAGGGACAATTATTCCCCGATTCACGGACTAATCAAGCGACGACCCGAGGCCTAGAGTGCACGCCATACCCGGATCGGAGTCCCGCCGTGAGCACCGTCTCCCGCCGCAACCTGCTGCGCCACAGCCTCGTCCTGATGATCCTCGTCGACCTGTCGGCGGGCATCGCATTGCTTGCGAATCAATTACTTGGCATGCACGCGGGGTGGTCCTGGGCCTTCGGCACGCTGTTCGCCCTGCCCATCGCCAGGTGGCTGCATCGCTGGGCAGAAGGCGTGGTCTCGGGCCGCATCCAGAGCGTCGAGGTGATGTTTTCGGGAGAGAAAATCCCATGACCGGGACAATCACCGATTATCCCGTGCCTGTCACCTCCACCGGAGGCGCGGTGCTGGTCCTCGGCGCGACCGGCTGCCTTGGTGGCGCGCTCGTGGCCTCGGCGCTGGAGGCCGGCCGGCCGGTGATCGCCATCGGCCGCGATGCCGAGGCGCTGGGCCGACTGCGGACGACGCACGCCGATGCGCGCCTGCAGACCCTGGCCGCCTCCGTCGCGAGCGACGCCGAAGCCGCCGGTCTCGCGCAGCGCGTGCGTGCCCTCGATCTGCCGATCGCGGGCGTGCTCGCCGCGATCCGCGGCACGCCCGTGCGTGGCCGCCTGCTCGACCAGCCCGGCGATGTCCTGCGCCGCTGCATCGACGAAGACCTGCTCCCGCATCTGTTCGCTGCGCGCCACCTGCTGCCCATGCTGTCGACAACCGGGCTGTCGGCGCCGGGCAACGGCGGCTACGTGCTGGTCGGCGGACCGGGCGCCGACTATCCCTGGGCCGGCTATGGCCATCATTCCATCACCGCCGCTGCGCTGCGCATGCTCGCCCGCGTGCTGCACGACGAGGCACGCACGCTCGGCGTGCACGTGCATCTGCTCGGTGTCGATGCGCCGCTGCGCACGCCGGGCAACCTGCGCCACGCCTGCCCCGAATGGCCCAGCCTCGGCGCAGTGGCGCGACGCGCGGTGTCGATGAGCATCGCCCCGGCGGCTTCGGCCGATGCCGTGGTGCGCTTCGGTGCGACCGACGCACCGTCGCCGTTCTGGTCGGACGACATCGACGCGTCCGACACCGCACCCGCGAAGACTGCTGCCATGCCATGGCAGGAATCGGATGGCGCCACCGTCGTCCATGCGGAACGCTCCCTCCATGATGCGCGCAGGCTGCTGCGCGACATCGCCACCTCTCCCCGACTCAAGGACCGGCTCTCCCCATGAACCGCATCTCGCTCGCCCATCCGGGCACCTTCCTTCCCCTGGCCACGCTGCTGCTGAGCGCGGCGATCGCCCTCGTCGTCTCCGCGTGCAGCAGCGAGGCCGCACCGCCGGACGGCGCGCCGCCTCCGCCGGAGGTCAGCGTCGCCCAGGTGCTGCAGCGCGACGTGACGCAGTGGAACGACGTCACCGGCCGCGTCGCGGCGGTGGAAACCGTCGAGCTGCGCCCGCGCGTCAGCGGCTACATCGAACGCGTCGCGTATCGCGAAGGCGACGAGGTCCGCAAGGGCCAGCTGCTGTTCGTGATCGACCAGCGCCCGTATCGCGCGGCACTGGCGCAGGCCGAAGCCAACCTCGAACGCGCGCGCAGCGAAGCCCGCCTGGCGCGCTCGCAGGATGCGCGCGCGCAGGCGCTGATCGATGCGAAGGCCATCTCGCGCGAGGAATTCGACACGCGCAGGGCCGCCACCGCGCAGGGCGACGCCACGGTGCGCGCCGCCGAGGCCGCGGTCGCCAGCGCGCGCCTGGACCTGCAGTTCACCGAAGTACGTTCACCGATCGACGGTCGCGCCGGTCGCGCGCTGGTCACTACCGGCAACCTGGCCCAGGCCGACGGCACGCTGCTGACCACGCTGGTGTCGCTCGATCCGGTGCACGTGTACTTCGAAAGCGACGAGCAGGCCTTCCTGCGCGACGGCACGGCAGCGCAGAGCCGCGTGCGCGTGGGCCTCGCGGACGAAAGCGGGTATCCGCACGAAGGCGTCGTCGATTTCGTCGACAACCAGGTCGACCCGGCCACCGGCACGATCCGCGCCCGCGCGGTGCTGGCCAATCCCGATCGCCGCTTCACGCCCGGCCTGTTCGCACGGGTGCAGCTGGAAGGCGGCGCACATGCGCAGGCCCTGCTGATCGACGACAAGGCGGTGCTCACCGACCAGGACCGCAAATACGTCTACGTGCTCGGCAAGGGCAACCAGGCCGTGCGCAAGGACGTGGTGCTCGGCCGCACGGTCCCCGGATCGGGTCCGGGGCAGGCGCTGCGCGTGGTCGAGTCAGGCCTGTCCGCGCAGGATACGGTGATCGTCAACGGCGTGCAGAAGGTCTTCTTCCCGGGCATGCCGGTGGTGCCGAAGAAAGTGGCGATGGACGGTTCGACGGCGGCACAGGCCCGCACCGTCGCCGCACTCGGCACAGCCCCGAAACCGACCATGGCGCAGACGCCATGACCCTCCCCCCGTCGGTCTGACGGACGCCGTTCCGCCGTCGCCCCGCCCTCCCCCCGGCGGCGGCGACGGAACGGCGGCTCGTCGTTTCAACACACGGCTTCAACGCGCCGCGCCACCGC
Source organism: Lysobacter sp. (assembly GCA_019634715.1). Taxonomy (GTDB): domain Bacteria; phylum Pseudomonadota; class Gammaproteobacteria; order Xanthomonadales; family Xanthomonadaceae; genus Lysobacter_I. Next base: position 165,672 of record JAHCAU010000010.1, on the reverse strand, counting down.
ACCGGTCGGCCTTCGGGCCGGCCCTCGCCGCGGCTTTGCCGCAACCAAGGACTTCCCAATGGATTTCTCCCGATTCTTCATCGACCGGCCGATCTTCGCCGCGGTGCTGTCGATCGTGATCTTCGCCGCCGGCCTGATCGCGATCCCGCTGCTGCCGATCGGCGAATACCCCGAAGTGGTGCCGCCGTCGGTGGTGGTGCGCACGGTCTACCCCGGCGCCAACCCCAAGGTCATCGCCGAAACCGTCGCGACCCCGCTGGAGGAAGCGATCAACGGCGTCGAGGACATGATGTACGTCAAGTCGGTCGCCGGTTCCGACGGCGTGCTCTCGCTCACCGTGACCTTCAAGCCGGGCACCGATGCCGACGAAGCCGCGGTGCGCGTGCAGAACCGCGTGGCGCAGGCGCTGGCGCGCCTGCCCGAGGACGTGCGCCGGCAGGGCGTGACCACGCAGAAGCAGTCGCCTGTGTTCCTGATGGTGGTGCACCTGGTGTCGAAGGACGGCAAGTACGACTCGCTGTACCTGCGCAACTACATGCGCCTGCACGTGAAGGACGAACTGGCGCGCATTCCCGGCGTCGGCGACGCACAGGCATTCGGCGGCGGCGACTACGCGATGCGCCTGTGGCTGGACCCCGACAGGATCGCCGCGCGCGGCATGACCGCGAGCGACGTGCTGCGCGCCGTGCGCGAGCAGAACGTGCAGGTGTCCGCCGGCCAGCTCGGCGCCGAACCGATGCCCAACGGCAGCGATTTCCTGCTGCCGATCCACGCCAAGGGCCGTCTGCAGGATGAAGCCGAATTCGGCGAGATCGTGCTCAAGAGCGGTACGGACGGCGAAATCGTCCGCCTGCGCGACGTGGCGCGGATCGAACTGGCCGCCGGCGACTACACCCTGCGCGCACGCCTCGACGGCATGAATGCCTCGGCGATCGGCATCTTCCAGGCACCGGGCGCGAACGCGCTGGATATCCGCGATGCGGTCATCGACAGGATGGCCGAGATCCGCAAGACCCTGCCGCCGGGCGTGGAGATCGTGTCGATCTACGACACCACGATCTTCGTGCGCGATTCGATCAAGTCGGTCGTCACCACGCTGCTGGAGGCCACGCTGCTGGTGGTGCTGGTGGTGATCCTGTTCCTGCAGACCTGGCGCGCCTCGATCATCCCGCTGCTGGCGGTGCCGGTGTCGGTGGTCGGCACGTTCGCGGTGCTCCATCTGCTGGGCTATTCGATCAACACCCTGACCCTGTTCGGACTGGTGCTGGCGATCGGCATCGTGGTCGACGACGCGATCGTGGTGGTCGAAAATGTGGAACGCCACATCGAACACGGCGCCACGCCGCTGGAAGCGGCGCACCTGGCGATGAAGGAAGTGTCCGGGCCGATCATCGCGATCGCGCTGGTGCTGTGCGCGGTGTTCGTGCCGATGGCCTTCCTCACCGGCGTCACCGGCCAGTTCTACAAGCAGTTCGCGGTGACCATCGCCATCTCCACGGTGATCTCGGCGATCAACTCGCTGACCCTGTCGCCGGCGCTGGCCGCGAAGCTGCTCAAGCCGCACGACGCTGCGAAGGATGCACCATCGCGCCTGATCGACCGTCTGTTCGGATGGCTGTTCCGTCCGTTCAACCGCTTCTTCAACAGCAGCTCGAAGCGCTACGAGGGCGCGGTGTCGCGCACGCTGGGTCGTCGCGGCGCGGTGTTCGCGGTGTACGCGGCGCTGCTGGTCGGCGCGGGCGTGATGTTCCAGGCGGTGCCGGCGGGCTTCATCCCGGTGCAGGACAAGCTGTACCTCATCGCCGGCGTGAAGATGCCCGAAGGCGCATCGATCGAGCGCACCGACGCGACGCTGAAGAAGATGGCCGCGCTCGCGAAGGAAGTCGAAGGCGTGGAAAGCGAGGTCGCGTTCCCGGGCCTGAACCCGCTGCAGTTCACCAACACGCCCAATAACGGCGTGGTGTTCTTCACCCTCAAGCCCTTCTCGGAGCGCAAGCGCAGCGCCGCGGAGATCACCGCAGAACTCAACCAGAAGTTCGCGTCGATCCAGGAAGGTTTCACCTTCGCCTTCATGCCGCCGCCGATCCAGGGCCTGGGCAACGGCTCGGGCTGGTCGCTGTTCGTCGAGGACCGCACGCGCCTGGGTTATGGCGAACTGCAGAACGCGGTGCAGGCCTTCCAGGGCGCGGCCTCGCAGACGCCGGGCCTGGGCTTTCCGATCACCAGCTACCAGGCGAACGTGCCGCAGCTCGAAGCCGAGGTGGATCGCGTGAAGGCGAAGGCGCAGGGCGTGCCGCTGACCGAACTGTTCGACACGCTGCAGACCTATCTCGGTTCGGCCTACGTCAACGACTTCAACATGTTCGGCCGCACCTGGCAGGTCATCGCGCAGGCCGATGCACCGTTCCGCGACCAGGTCGAGGACATCGCCAGGCTGCGCACACGCAATGCCGATGGCGAGATGGTGCCGATCGGCTCGATGGTGAGCATCCGGCAGACCTACGGCCCCGATCCGGTGATCCGCTTCAACGGCTATCCCGCCGCCGACCTGATGGGCGACGCCGATCCGCGCGTGCTGTCCTCGGGCGAGGCGATGGCCAAGGTCACCGAACTGGCGCGGAAGACGCTGCCCCAGGGCATGGCCATCGACTGGAGCGACCTGAGCTACCAGCAGGCCACGCAGGGCAAGGCCGCACTGGTGGTGTTCCCGCTGGCGGTGCTGCTGGCCTTCCTGGTGCTCGCGGCGCTGTACGAGAGCTGGACGCTGCCGCTGGCGGTGATCCTGATCGTGCCGATGACCCTGCTGTCGGCGCTGTTCGGCGTCTGGCTCACCGGCGGCGACAACAACGTGTTCGTGCAGGTCGGCCTGGTGGTGCTGATGGGCCTGGCGTGCAAGAACGCGATCCTGATCGTCGAGTTCGCGCGCGAGCTGGAACTGCAAGGCAAGGGGATAGTGGAAGCCGCCCTGGAAGCCTGCCGCCTGCGCCTGCGTCCGATCGTGATGACCTCGGTCGCCTTCATCGCCGGCACGGTGCCGCTGGTGCTGGCCAGCGGTGCCGGCGCCGAAGTGCGCTCGGTCACCGGCATCACCGTGTTCGCCGGGATGCTCGGCGTCACCGCCTTCGGCCTGTTCCTCACGCCCGTGTTCTACGTCGCGCTGCGCAAGCTGGCCAACCGCCCGCTGGTATCGCATGCGCCGGCGCCTGCTCCTTCCGATCCGCACGACGGCGTCGCCGTCTGATCCTCCACTCACTCCCCACGCAACACACGGAATCCCCACATGAACACCACGCAGAAGATCGCCCTCGTCACCGGCGCCACCCGCGGCATCGGCCGCGAAACCGTCCGCCAGCTGGCCGCGTCCGGCATCCACACCATCCTTGCAGGTCGCGACAGGGACAAGGCCGTCGAAGCCGCGCTGTCGCTGCAGGCCGACGGGCTGCCGGTCGAGGCCATCGCCCTCGACGTCACAGACGAGGCCAGCATCACCGCCGCCGCCGAACAGATCGCGCGGCGCCACGGCCGCCTGGACATCCTCGTCAACAACGCCGGCATCTTCATCGACGATTTCCAGCGCAAGCCGTCGGAACAGTCGCTCGAGACCTGGCGCAGCACCTTCGACACCAACCTGTTCGGCGTGATCGCGACCACGCAGGCCTTCCTGCCCCTGCTGCGCAAGTCCGAATCCGCACGCATCGTCAACGTGTCCAGCCTGCTCGGTTCGATCGCCGAGCACACCGATCCGCAGTCGCCGATCTTCGAGTTCAAGGTCCCCGCCTACAACGTGTCCAAGAGCGCGCTCAACGCCTGGACCGTGCACCTGGCGCACGAACTGCGCGATACCGCGATCAAGGTCAACGCGATCCATCCCGGCTCGGTGAAGACCGACATGAACGCCAATGGCGACATCAGCATCGAACTCGGCGCGAAGAGCAGCGTCGCGATGTCGCTGATCGGCGACATCGGTCCCACCGGCGGCTTCACCCACCTCGGCCAGACCCTGCGCTGGTGAGGTCGCACCACGCACCGGTGCGCGATACCGCATCGGTGCGTCCATCTTCCACCGCGATGCACGACGCATCGCGGCGCCCACGGAGAGTTCCGTCATGCCAGCCCTTTCACGTTCACTTCCGTCGCTGCTGACGATCGCCGCCCTGTCGCTGGCGATCGGCGCCTGCACCGTCGGCCCCGACCACGTCCGCACGGGCCTGCCGGTTGGGGAACGCTTCGCGCGCGATGCCGCCGCCGGCGATGCGGTCAACGACGCAGGCGTCGCGACGCCTGCCGCCGACGCCGCGTTCTGGCGCGCCTTCGGCGATGCACGGCTCGATGCGCTGGTCGAAGCCGCACTGTCGGCCAACCACGACCTGCGCATCGCGCTCGCGCAGTACGATCGCGCCAATGCGCTGCTGCGCGGCGCGAAATTCGACCGCCTGCCGACGCTCACCGCGAATGCCGACGGCCGTGACGCGCGCGCGAGCCGCGACCAGATGCCCGGCACGGATCGCGATGCGCGCGACACCGAGTCCTACAGCGTCGGCGCGAATGTCGCATGGGAGCTCGACCTGTTCGGCCGCATCCGCCGCAACGTCGAAGCCGATCGCGCCGATGCGCAGGCCAACGCATCGGATCTCGCCGCGGCGCAGGTCGCGATCGTCGGCGAAGTCGCGCGCACCTATTTCGAACTGCGCGGCCTGCAGGAGCGCCTGCGCGTGGCCCGCGAGAACGCGCAGAACCAGGCCGAGACCCTGCGCCTGGTGCAGGCGCGGTTCGACGCCGGCCGCGACAGCGAATTCGACCTGTCGCGCGCCCGCGCGCAGCAGGCCACGACCTCGTCGCGCATCCCCGCACTGGAGGCGCAGGCCTCGGTCGCGACGCACCGGCTCGCAGTGCTGACCGGACGCACGCCGGATGCGCTGATCGCCGAACTCTCCACGCCTGCCCCATTGCCCGCCCTGCCCGCGCGGATCGATCCGGGCACGCCGGGCGACCTGCTGCGCCGCCGTCCCGATGTCGCCGCCGCCGAGGCGCGCCTGCATGCATCGACCGCCCGCATCGGCGTCGCCACCGCCGACCTGTTCCCGCGCTTCACGCTCGGCGGACTGATCGGCAGCCAGGCCATCGACACCAGCGCCCTGTTCGAACGCGGCAGCGAAACCCGACTGGTCGCGCTCGGCATCGACTGGTCCTTCCTCGACATCGGCCGCGTGCGCGCGCGCATCGCCGCTGCCGACGCGGGCGCGTCCGGCGCGCTGGCCGGCTACGAGCGCAGCGTGCTGCTCGCGCTGGAAGATACCGAGAACGCGCTGGTCCGCCATGCGCGCGCCCGCGAAGAGGACGCATTGCTCGAACGCGCCGCGACCGACAGCGCGAACGCCGCGACGCTGGCGCGCACCCGCTTCGAAGCCGGTGCCACCGGCCTGCTCGAAGTGCTCGACGCCGAGCGCACCCGCCTGCAGGCCCAGGACGCCTTCGCCGATGCGCGCACGCGCAGCGCGACCAGTGCCGTCGGCCTGTTCAAGGCTTTGGCCGGCGGTTGGCCGCAGTCGCTGCCGACGCGGGTGGAGGTGGGGCAGCGCTGATCCAGTGCAGCCCTCCGGATGGCGTCGGTTCGGATCGCATGCGATCCGGAGTTTTCCGCGGGCTTTCCGCAGGGCGGTCGCGACTTGCGTCGCTCCTACAAGTGCAACAGCCCTGCTTTTGCAGGAGCGACGCAAGTCGCGACCAATGCCTGCCGCTGTGTCGGCAACGCCTAAAAAACGACGTCATCCTCGCGCAAGCGAGGACCCAAGCTTGATCATTGCCGATAGCTGGGTCCTCGCTTGCGCGAGGATGACGTGCGTTTGACTGGCGCTCGAGCGGTTGCGGCGGAAACTCAGCGCACCCTTCGCTTCAACTCCCCGATCAGCTCCGACACTTCCGAGGGCGCGAGCTTGGCGAAGCGTTCCGGCAGCAGGCTGCGGCGCGAGGATTCCTGCACGGCGAGCAGTTCCATGAGCTGGATGGTGTCGGTGTGCTGCGGCGGGATGAAGTCGGCGATGGCCTGCTCCAGGTGCGTGGCGGCGAGCGCGACACCGTCGTTGCGGGCGATGTCGAGCGCGAGCAGGGCGATGGCTTCGAGGTCGGCGTTGGAATAGCCGTCGAGGCCGGCGAACGCGTCGCCGAGCGCGGCGATGCTGTCGTCGGCGAGGTCGGCGCCGTTGCGCTTGAGGATCGCGCGGACGATGCGCAGGCGGTCTTCGCCGGTATCGACGTAGAAGAAGGGAATCTTGCGGTCGAGGCGGCCCGGGCGCTTGATGTCGACGTCGAGCTTGTCGGGCCGGTTGGTCATCAGGATCGTGAGCACGTGGCCGCGGTTGGCGGTGTCGGACATGAAGTCCTTGATCCGCGCGATCACCCGCGACGAGGTGCCGCCGTCGCTGTCGCCGCCTTCGCCGTTGCCGAAGCTGCGGTCGCCTTCGTCGATGACCAGCGCGATCGGACTCATCGCGCGGATGATCTTGAGCACGCGTTCGAGATTGGATTCGGTGGAACCGACCCACTTCGAACGGAAGTTCTTCAGCACCACGCCGGGCAGGCCGGCTTCCTTGAGGAAGGCCTTGATGACGAAGGTCTTGCCCACGCCCATCGGGCCGACCGCGAGCAGGCCCATCGGCGCCAGCTTGCGGTCGCCGGTCTTGATCGTGCCCGCGATCTTCATCAGCTCGGCCTTGATCTGATCGTAGCCGCCGACCGCGTCGAGTCCGTACGAGGGATCGAGGAATTCGATGAGGTCGCCGCAGGAGCGCTGGATGATCTCGCGCTTTCTTTCACCGATGATCGCCAGCATCGCGTCCAGCGGATCCTCGTTCGAGGCCGGCGCGGCGTGACCGAGGATCATGAACGCGATTTCCTCGCGGGTCTTGCCGGCGGTGACGCCGGCGTACATCTCGGCGCGCTGCTGCGCATCGGGCGCATCGCCGAGCAGCTGCAGCGCCAGCGCCTTGCGCTCCGCCTCGGGCAGGCCGGCCGCGGGGCGCTCGGCGACGATGCTGTCGATCTCCAGCAGGCGCAGGCCGGCGGTGTGCTTGGCGACCAGCGCCTGCTGCGCCTGTGCCATGTGCGGCGCGGACTGCGTCACCAGTTGCAGGCGCGCAGGTTCGTCGGGATACGCGACCTCGATCGCGCAGATGCGCGGATTGGTGTTGAGCGACGGATGGATTTCCGACAGCGACGCGCAGAGCAGCACGACGATGTGGTTGCGCTGCAGCAGCAGGCCGCTCAGCGACCAGTCGTGGAAGATCTCCAGCAAGCCGCGTTCGTCGGTGCTGAGGAAGGTCGTTTCAGCGTTCGGCACCAGGTCGCCGGCATGCGGCAGCACCAGGGCGATGCCGTCGCCGGTACGCATGCGCAGTTCGAGGTTGGCCATGCCTTGAAGCAGGGAATCGCCGCCATCGATCGGCTTGGTGCCCTCGCCGCGCCGCTTCAGCCCGGCGTGGCGCAGCGCCAGTTCGTAGCGCTGCGGCTTCGCGGCCAGGACCACATCGTGCACGTAGTCGGAGAACGGCTGCAGCCTGCCCTCGTGCGGCACGCCATCGTGCACGTTGCCGTGCAGGATGAACAGCCCGGCCTCGCCGGCGAGGTAGCGACGCTTGAGCTCGTCGGCCCAGTGCGGGAGCGTGGTGCCGGCGGATGGCGTGCCGTTGAGGGTGGTCATGGTGTCGGGTTCCGTGTGACGACAGATGGCGCGGGCCGTGCTTCTCCCTCCCCTTCAAGGGGAGGGCTGGGGTGGGGATGGGTTCCGTTGACGCGTGGCGACTGTGCGCGAGAGAGCCTTCGACCCCATCCCCACCCAAACCCTCCCCTTGAAGGGGAGGGCTTCAAAACGCTTGCGATCAGATCGTCCGGTTCGCATCCGAGGCGGCGGCGCGATCCTTCTTCATCGCTTCCAGCTTGGCGCGCGCGGTGGCCTTGCTGCTGCTGGCCTTGAGCGCGTTCAGGCGGGTGTCGAGGTCCGATTCGCGCAGCTCGTCGCCGAGCTTGGCCTTGGCGATGGTGTCCTTGATGCCGGTGCGCACGTTCTCCAGCGCGCGCAGCTCGGCATCGACCGACAGGCCTTCGAGCTGGTCGTTGATGCGCGTGCGCGCCTGCGCGCTCTGCATCTTCGCCAGCATGCGGTCCTTCTCGGCCTTGAGCTTGGCGATCTCGCCCTTGACGTCGGTCAGCGCGGTCTTGGCGGTGTCGACATCCTTCTCCGCGCCTTCCAGTTCGGCCTGCAGCGATGCGATCTCGGCTTCGACGGCATCCTTGCGCTCGATCAGCTCGACTGCGAGATCGTCCTGGCCGGTCGCCATCGCCTGCTCGAGCATCGCGGCCAGCTCCTTCTGCTGCCCCTGCGACTTCTGCAGGCGGTCGGCGGCGTCCTCGCGCAGGCGGATCAGGCCTGCGGTGGCGTTCTTGAGCTTGTTGTACTTCGCGATCATGGTGTTGATCGCGTTTTCGTACGCGATCTCGGGATGCTGCTGCTCCAGCCCGGTGACGAAGAGCGAGAGGAAGCCGCGCACGAGATTGGCCAGTCGGCTGAAGATGTTCATGTGTGTCTCCTGGTTGCAGCTTGGTGTGTTCGGGAAATGGAATGGGCGCGGATCATTTCGCCGCCCGCGCGGCCTGGCGCGCGGAACGCGCCTGGGCGCCGGCGACGCCGGTCTTGAAGTAGTCGCTGTCGAGGTCGTTCTGCGACAGTTCCAGCTCGATGTCTTCCTCCAGTTGCAGGCGCGACAGCGATTCGCCCAGCTTCGAGCCGAGCGTGCTGGAGTACGGGCTGGCGACGACGAGCTGGTAGACCTCCTCGACCTGGTCGGGCAGCGAGACCAGCGCGGCGTCGATCGACATGCGCCGCGCGGCGAGCTTGTCGTGGCGCAGCTTGATCGCGGCGTAGTCGTCGCGCGCCATCTTCAGGTGCCGGTAGCGCGGGTCCTGCGCATCGATCTGCGACAGCGCGTGCTCGGCGTCGCGCAGGCGGCGGTCGAGCGTGGCTTCCTCGCCGCTGCGCAGGCGTTCCCTGATGGTCACCTGCGCCAGCCACAGTGCGAGGTAATCGACCGAGGCCTTGTCCACGCGCTCGGCGTCGTCGTAGGACAGCTGGCTCTGCGCTTCACCGGCGATGCGGTACAGCACTTCGGAGCGCTCGACGATGGTCTGGTATTTCTGCCACATGCCCATGCCGGCGACCCGTTCGATGCCGCCATGCAGGGCGAACAGTTCCTGTTGCAGCTGCGCGCGGCGCTGGTCGATGGCGCCGCGGCGCGCGCCGCGGTCGACCTTGCTGCGGAAGTTCGGCAGGTCGGGAATGACCAGGGCGAGCAGGGTCTGCACCGCGCCCAGCACCACCAGTGCGCCGAGCGCGCCGGCGCCGCCGGCCGGCACGGAGGCGATCGCGGCCGCCAGGCCACCGCCGAGCAGGGTCATGACGTTGGCCTGGCTGGTGAGCCAGGCGCGCAGGTAGCTGACGGGCCTGGGCTGCGGACTCACACGCTGACCCGCACGTTGCCCTTGCCGCTGGCCTGGTGCAGGCGGCTGAGGATGCGCTGTTCCAGCGCGGCGGCCTCGGGCATGCGCAGCCAGCCGGCGTCGCGCGGCTTGGGCGCGGCGATGGTGAAGTCGTCGGCGATGCGCGCCGGCTGCGTCGACAGCACCACCACGCGGTCGCCCAGCAGCAGCGCCTCGGTCACGTCGTGGGTGACGAACACGATCAGGCAGGGCTGCTCCTGGTAGAGCTTCACCAGCAGCTTCTGCATGTCCTCGCGCGTCTGCGCGTCGAGCGCGCCGAAGGGCTCGTCCATCAGCAGGATGCGCGGCTTGAGCACCAGCGCGCGGGCCAGGGCGATGCGCTGGTTCTGGCCGCCTGACAGCTGGCTGGGGTGCAGCTTCGCCTTGTCGGCCAGGCCCACCGCGTCGAGCATGTGCATCACCAGCTCATGCCGCGCGGCCGCGGGCACGCGGTCGCGCCACAGGCCGAGCCGGAACGGGAAGGCGACGTTGTCGTACACGCTCAGGTCGGGGCGGTTGGCGTAGCGCTGGAACACCATCACCGCATCGTCGTGGGCATCGGTGCAGGGTTCGCCATCGATCGCGATCGTCCCGCTGGTGGGCACGATGGCGTTCTGCGGGCGCACGCCGCCCATCATGTACAGCAGCGTGCTCTTGCCGCAGCCGGACGGGCCGAGCAGCATGTTGATGCTCGGACCCTCGAAGCGCAGGCTCAGGTCGTCGACGACGCGGTTCACCCCGCCTTCGGGGCGCGGATATTCCTGGACGATGTGGTCGAGCGCAATGGTCGCCGCGCCCTTCTGCGTTGCGCCGGTCATGCCTGCGTCTCCCATGGATAGAGGCGGCGCTTGGCCAGCTGCATCAGCTGGTAGGTCAGCAGCGCCAGGGCCATGATCACGATGATGCCGGCGAAGACCTGGTCCATCGCGCTGAAGCGGCGCGCGTTCTGGATCAACTGGCCCAGGCCGACCTTGGCGTTCACGTATTCGGCGACGGTGATGTAGGTCCACATCACCGACACGCTGACGATGATGGCGTCGGCGATGCGCGGCATCGCGATCGGCACCACCGCATGGCGGACGCACTCCCAGGGCGTGGCGCCGAGGTCGCGCGCGCCGGTCCAGTAGCTCTGCGGCACCGCCTGCACGGCATCGCGCACCATCGGCACGAGGTAGACCACCGCGCCGAGGAACAGGAAGGCGACCTTCATCGTCTCGCCGATGCCCAGCCACATCACCAGGATGGGCAGCAGCGCGACCACCGGCGCGGAACGGAACGGATCGATCAGCGGCGACAGCAGCGCGTTCAACTTCGGCGCCGCGCCCATGAAGATGCCCAGCGGCACCCCGACCAGCACCACCAGCACGCCGGCTGCGGCGACGCGCCCGACCGACCACAGCGTGGCGTCGAACAGCAGGCTGCGGCCGTCGTGCCATGCGAGGTAGCCGAGCGCCTTCACCACCGACACCGGCGACGGCAGCCTGTTCGCGCTGATCGCGCCGCTGGCGCTGAGCGAGAACCACACCAGCAGCACCACAGCGATGCCGGCGAAGCCGAGCTGCCGGCGCAGGCCGGCCGGCAGCGGCGCATAGGGATTCCAGGGATTGGCCATCGTCCGTGGTTCCTGCGCTTACGGACGCGCGCCGAAGACCGCGATGCGCGTCGAGCGGTTCATCTCGCGGCAACCGTCGAGGCCCACGCCTTCGGACTGCGGGTTGTTCTCGTCGCACAGCGGCTTGTTCGAGCCGTTGCCGACGATCTTGAAGCGCTCGCGCGGGAACTCCCACTGGCGGACCAGGTATTCCACCACGGCCTCGGCGCGCGCCCGCGACAGGCGGTCGTTGATCGCGGCGTTGCCGGTGCTGTCGGTGTTGCCGCTGATCTCGAAGTAGGCGCCGCCGTTGTTCTCGATGAACGGCACCATCTCGGTGTCGATGGTGCGCTCTGCGCGCTTGGTCAGCGCCGACTGGCCGCTGCCGAAGCTGACCGTCACCGGCTTGGTCACTTCGGCCGGCGCCGACTGCACGGCCTGATCGCGCGCGGCTTCGGTGAAGACCTCCTGCTTCCGGGCTTCCGCCTTCGCGGTGCTGCTGGCGTCGTAGAGCTTGCGGATGAAGCGCAGGTCGAAGCTGTCGGCGGGGTTGATGACCGGCGACTTCGGGTTGGCCAGCGCACCGGCGGCGCGATAGATCTGGTCGAAGCGCTGGTAGACGCGGGCATAGTGGTTGGTGTCGCCAGCCAGGCCGAGGATGCGCGCGTTGTCGCCCACGCCGGTCCACAGCAGGTTGTCGAACAGCTTCTTCACGAAGCCCTTGCCTTCGTTCTTGGCGAGCAGGGTGAAGAATTCCTCGGTCTTCACCAGCGCATCGACCGCGCCGTCGGGATTGGCCCGGGCGGCATCCACGCCCGCCATCCAGCCGTTCACCAGCTTCTGCACCGCGGCGGCGCCCTCGTCGCTGTCGAGCACGCGCTTGTCACAGACGATCACGTCGAAGATCAGGTTGGACGCGGTGCGGGTGGAGTAGACCACGTGGCCGCGGGTCGCGCGCAGCGCCAGCGACAGGTCCGGGTCCCACAGCGCGGCGGCATCCACATTGCCGGACTCCAGCGCGGCGCGCACGCCGGCGGTGCCTTCCTCGGCGCCGATGAACACGTATTCGATGCTCTGCTTGCGCCGCGCGGACAGCGAGGAGTTGTCGACCGCGTCGATGGTCATGCCGTGCGAGGGCGTGAACTGCAGCATCGCGACCTTCCTGCCGGCGAGGTCCTCGACGGTGCGGATCGACGGATCCTTCGCGATGATCGCGTCGGCGCCGCGGGTGTTGTCGACGATCATCACCGCGCGGCCGTCATGGCCGCTGTTGCGCAGGTTCGGCTGCTCCTGCGCCCAGAAGTCGGAGGTGCGCCAGGCGCACTGCGCGGTGCCGGCCTCGAAGATGGTGGAGAGCGTCGGGATGTCGTCCTGGATGACGAACTCGACGTTCAGCCCTTCCTTGTCGAAGAGCGAGTCCGGCTGCGTCTTCAGGCTCTGGCCGTTGGCGACCAGCGCCGGCGCGTAGCCGTGGAAGCTGACGATGCTGACCTTGAGCGGATTGCCGGACGAACCCAGCGCGCCACTGCCCTTGCTGCTGTAGGCGGCGGCATTGGACGCCTTGCCACCGGCCTGCGCGGTCGCGGCCGGCGCGCCGTCATCGGCCTTGCGGTTCTTGTAGAGGTTCCAGAGGACCGAGCCGGAGCCGACGACGACGATCGCGCCGATCAGGATCTTGGCGAACGGGGTGAGTTTGACGGCCATGGGGCGCTCCTGGGGGACGAATGCGAAACGGATGGGAAAGTCGGGACGAGGCTGCGTGCGCTCAGGCCGCCGGGCCGCGGAACTGGGCGGCCAGTTCCTCCAGGCTCAGCACCTGCGCATCGAGGCGCTGGGTCTCGCGGGCCAGCGCGGCCTTGTTCGATTCGGATTCGGACTGCAGCCGCGCGACATCGGCGGCGGTGGCGCCGACCGCGTCCTGGATCTGCGCTTCCAGCGCGGCGATCTGCTGGCGCAGGTCGGCCAGGCGGGCATCGCGGCTGCTTTCGAGCGCGGCGATGCGCGTCTGGTTCGCCTGCACCAGCGCATCGGCATTGCCCTGCAGGTGGCGCTGGTGGCCGCGCAGCGCGGCGATCTTGGCGTCGGCGTCGGCCAGCACCTGGTCCATCGACCAGGTTTCGTCGGCCACGTCCATGGCGCTGATCGCGGCGCGGCGGGTGGTCGGGTCGAGGGCCTTGAGGCCGTCGACCAGCTTGATCAGGCGCTCGATCGGGAACCCGGCATCGGCCACGCCCTGGCGGGCATAGATCTGCGCGAAGTCCAGGCCTTCCTCGACCCCGGCCAGGGCCGGCGCGGGCGCGTCCACGGCCTCCGCATCGGCCCGCGCACGCTGGCCCCTGGCGGGCATCGGCGGCGGGGTCGACGTCCGTGCCTCGGCTTCGGCGGCTCGGCGGATGATCGCGTCGATGTCGCCATCATCGGCCGGCGGCGGCGGAACCTGCGGCGTCGCGGATTCGATCAGCCGGGCGGCTTCCAGGATCTTCTTGAGTGATGCCATGCGGTCCCCGGGGGCAATGGTCTTGGCGTGAATGCGTCCAACGCAAGAATAAGGTACCGGGGGGACAAATCCAGCGGTGACCGATGTCACATGACGCGCGGGAGCGGCCGCAGCGTTTCGGGCAGCGCTCAGACGCCGTGGTGCCTGCCCTGCCAGGGCGCGTACCAGGCGCGGATGCGGGCGATGTCGGCGTCCATGTCGCCGCTGAGCTGGAAGGGTTCGCCGATGCCGATGACCTTGTCCGGATAGTGGAAGTAGGCCGGCAGCACCGGCACGCCGGCGGCGCTGGCGATCTTCCAGAAGCCCGGTTTCCAGCGCTCCACGCGCTTGCGGGTGCCTTCGGGCGCGATCCCCAGCCAGAACCGCTCCTCGCGGTCGAAGCGCTCGACCACCTGCTCGATCAGGCCGCGGGCGGCGCCGCGGTCCACCGGGATCACGCCCAGCCGGCGCAGCACCGGCCCCAGCGGCCACCAGAACAGCTCGCGCTTGGCGAGCACGTGGATGTCCAGGCCCAGCGCGAACTTGGCGAGGTAGCCCCAGACGCCGTCCCAGTTCGACGAATGCGGCGCACCGATGAGGACCACCTTTTCCAGGTCCGGGAAGCGGCCGACCATGCGCCAGCCGCCCAGCCGCAGCAGGCCGCGGGCGAGCGCGCGCAGCCAGGGCCGCGACGGCGTCCGCGGCGCGTTCGGCGGCAGGGCCAGGACCACGTCGTCGGTGGCACCGCCCGGCGGATTCAATCCCAGTCCTTCGCGGCGCGCTGGCGCTTCACGCCCGAACGCTGGCGCTTGTCGTCCAGCCGCCGCTTCCTGGCGGCCTTCGAGGGCTTGGTGGCGATGCGCGGGGTGGGCGCCTTCAGCCCGGCGGCGACGAAGGCGGCCAGGCGCTCGCGGGCGTCCTGGCGGTTGCGCTCCTGGGTGCGGAAACGCTGGGCGTTGATGACCAGCACGCCCTCCGCGGTCATGCGCCGGTCGCGGCGCGCCAGCAGGCGCTCGCGCACGGGTTCGGGCAGCACTGCGGAACGGGCCACGTCGAAACGCAGCTCCACCGCCGTCGCCACCTTGTTCACGTTCTGCCCGCCCGGCCCGGAGGACCGCACGAAGCGCTCGACCAGTTCCGATTCGGGGATTTCGATGCCTGCGTCCACATGCCCCTCCGCGGGCGATTGTAACGATCCCGCCGTCCCTGCATGCCATGCTGGCGCGAACCGGCCCGACCAACGCGCCCCACGTTGACCGCCCACGCGCGCCTGCCGGATGATGCCAGTCCGCCATGGAGGACCCCCGCATGCTTCGTTCCGCCCTGCCCTGCCTACTCCTGCTGCTGGCGGCACCGCTGGCCCATGCCCGGGACCCGGCTGCGGTCGGCAACGGCCACGACCCCGCCTTCGTCGGCGGCCGGTCGATCCCGAGGGCGGCGCCGCCGCGCGAACAGATGCCGTCGTCGATCGCACAGATGGAGCGCGCCACCGCCGCCGAGGAAGTCGAAGCATTGCTGCGCCAGCTGCGCACGCAGCAGGACGCCGGCCGCGACCCGGGCGACGGCGGCGACAGCGACGCCATGGCCGCGATCCAGTTGCGCAACCAAGCCGAGAACCTGGTCCGTCGCAACTGGAACCAGCTCGGCCCGCTGTCGCGCGACCTGTACAGCTCGACCTTCGATCGCAGCCATCCCGACGAAGCTCGCGGTGTCTCGCGCTACAACCACATCGATGCCAACGACCCGGAGACACGCCTGCGCAACGGCATCCGCGATGCCGAGCAGGAGATGCGCAACCTCGAATCGATGCTGCTGCCGATGCTCAAGGACCTCAAGCAGGCCACCGACACGGCGATCCAGCAGGGCGCGCGCCGTCGCTGACCCGCCTTTCCAGGACTCCTTCCAGATGACCGCCATCCGTACCCGCGCCGCCGCGCTGCTGCTCGCCGTGGCGTGCGCCTTCGCCGCGCCCGCCGCCCTCGCCGCCGAACCCACCGACGCCCAGGTCGACCGCCTGATCGAAACCATGGACATGAAGGCGACCCTGGACGGCCTGTTCGCCCAGATGGAAACGCTGGGCATGCAGATGGGCGAGCAACTGCTCGGCGACGACGCAACGCCCGAACAGCGCGCTGCGGTACGCCTCGCGATGGAGAAGCAGAACGCGTCCACCCGCAGGATCCTGTCCTGGGACACCCTCGGCCCGATCTACCGCAAGGTCTATCGCAAGCTGTTCACTGCCGAGGAAATCGACGCGATGATCGCGTTCTACGGCAGCGAGACCGGCCGCAGCATCCTGCGCAAGACGCCGCAGACCGTGGAAATGGCCATGCAGGAAATGCAGCCGATGCTGCATTCGCTGGTCGAGGACATGAAGCGCGAGATCGAGACCGCCGCGCACAAGCACTGAGCGCGGCTCAGCCCGCCGGCGCATCCCCGAACAACGCCAGCGCCTTCGCGAATTCCGCATCGGGCGGCGCCAGCGCATCGACCCGCTCGCCGCTGTGCGGATGGATGAAGCGCAGGCGTTCGGCGTGCAGCAGCATGCGGTGGATGCCCATCATCCGGAACGCGCGGTTGTGCCGGCCGTCGCCGTGGCTGGTGTCGCCGATCAGGTGGTGCGACAGGTGCTTGAGATGCCGGCGGATCTGCCGGAAGCGACCGGTCTGCGGCTGCGCGCGCAGCAGGGCGTAGCGCGAGGTCGGGAATTCGCTGCCCGCAGCCATCGACGGCAGTGCCAACTCGCATGTCGCCAGCCTGCGGAAGCGGGTGACCGCCGGCTTCTTCTGCGGCTTGCCCGGACCGCCGTCGAGCGGATGGTCCACCTCGAACGCTTGCTCCGCCGGCCAGCCTCGGCAGACCGCGAGGTAGTCCTTCTCGAACGCATGCGACATCAGCACCTTGCCCAGTGCCGAGGCGGTGTCGCGGTCGAAGGCCAGCAGCAGGCAGCCGCTGGTCGCACGGTCGAGACGGTGGACGAGGAAGATCGGCCGGCCGAACTGCTCGCGCAGGCGATCGGCGGCGAAATCGGTCTCGCCGCGCGCCAGCGCGCTGTCGTGCACCATCAGCCCGGCCGGCTTGTCGACCACCGCCAGGCAGTCGTCGCGATGCAGCACGGCCAGTTCGTCCGGAACGACCGGCTCTGGCATGGCATCGGGGAACTCGGGAGACGACTTCTGGGTCATGGCTGGGGCGGCGCGATCTGCAAGCATCGGCGCCATTGTCCCCGAAAGGCTCACCGCAAGGAGCACGAATGTCCCGCCCCTCCGAATCCCGCCGGCTCGTCCGACCGCTCGCGCTGGCCTGCGCATTCGCGCTGCTGTCGCCGCTGGCCGCTGCGCCCGCCTTCGCCTTCGATGGCGTGACGCCGCCGAAGGGCGTGACCGCCGGCCCCTGCGTCGAAGGCATCTGCGAATACACCCTGGGCAACGGCCTGCGCGTGCTGCTGTTCCCCGACGCCAGCAAACCGACGGTCACCGTCAACATCGCCTACGGCGTCGGCTCGGTGCACGAGAACTACGGCGAAACCGGGATGGCCCACCTGCTGGAACACCTGCTGTTCAAGGGCACGCCGAAGCATCCCGACATCCCGGCCGGGATGAAGGCGCGCGGCATCGAGAAGAACGCCACGACCTCGCTCGACCGCACCAACTACTACGGCTCCTTTCCCGCGAACGACGCGACCCTGGACTGGCTGCTCGGCCTCGAAGCCGACCGCATGGTGAATGCCTTCGTCGCGAAGAAGGATCTCGACAGCGAGATGACCGTCGTGCGCAACGAGATGGAGCGCAGCGAGAACAGTCCCGGCGCGGTGATGTTCCAGCGCCTGCGTTCCACCGCCTACCTCTGGCACAACTACGGCAACAGCACCATCGGTGCGCGCTCGGACGTGGAGAACGTGCCGATCGAACGGCTGCAGGCCTTCTATCGCACCTGGTACCGGCCGGACAACGCCACGCTGATCGTCGCCGGGCGCATCGATCCCGCCGCCACGCTGGCGAAGATCCAGTCCCGCTTCGGGCCGCTCGCGCGGCCGAAGACGGCGTTGCCCGCGCTGTACACCGTCGAACCCACCCAGGACGGCGAACGCGAGGTGGTGGTCCGCCGCAGCGGCGACACCAAGCTGGTCGGCATCGGTTACCGAACGCCCGGCACGACCCACCCGGACACCCCGGCGCTGGCGGTGCTGTTCAACGTGCTCGGCGACGTGCCGACCGGTCGGCTGCACAGGGCGCTGGTCGAGACCCGGCTCGCCACCGCCACCGGTGGCGGCAACGGCAGCCTGCGCGAAGGCGGCCTGGCGAACGTGGTCGCGCTGGTGCCGATGGACGGCGACCTGGCGAAAGCCGAGGCGGAACTGCTCCGCCAGATCGAAACCCGGCTCGTTGCCGAACCGGTCACCGAAGCCGAGGTCGCGCTGGCCAAGCAGCGCATCGCCAACGGCTACGAACGCAACTTCAGCAACGTCAACGCGGTGGCGATGGCGCTCACCGAATCGGTCGCGGCCGGCGACTGGCGCCTGTATTTCCTGCTGCGCGACCGCACCGAGGCGGTGACCGCCGAAGACGTGAACCGCGTCGCGCGCGCCTACTTCAAGCAGAGCAACCGCACCATCGCGCGCTTCATCCCGACCGACCAGGCCGACCGTGCCGACATCGCCGCGCCCCCCTCCGCCGCGGACGCACTGAAGGACTACGTCGGCAAGCCCGCGCTCGCGCCAGGCGAAAGCTTCGACCCGACGCCGGCGAACATCCAGGCGCGCACCATTACCTTCACCATCGGCGACAAGCTCAAGGTCTCGCTGCTGCCCAAGGACACGCGCGGCGACACCGTCGAAGTGTTCACGGCGTTCCGCTACGGCGACGAGGCGTCGCTGGCCCGCGTACCACGCATGGCCGCCTACGCCACCGGCTCGCTGCTGATGCGCGGTACGCGCACGATGACGCGCGCGCAGATCGCGGAACGCTTCGTGGCGCTGAAGACCACGGGCAGCGTGAGCGGTGGCGAGCAGAGCGCCGGCATCTCGCTCACGTCGCGTCGCGAGCACCTTGCCGACGCCCTCGCGCTGGCCGCCGACATCCTGCGCAACCCGGCCTTCTCCGACGCCGAATTCGAACTGTTCCGACAGGAATTGATCACCGGCTACGAAGGCATCCTCAAGGAGCCGGGGCCGGTCGTGCGCGATGCGATGGATGCGCATTTCAACCCCTGGCCCGCCGGACATCCCCTGGCCAACCGGACGATCGGCCAGTCGATCGAGGACCTGCGCGCGCTCGAACGCGAGGACCTGGTCGCGTTCCATCGCGATTTCTACGGCGATGCGCAGGGCGAGATCGCGATCGTCGGCGATTTCGATCCGGTCGCGGTACGCGCCCAGCTGGAATCGCTGTTCGGCCAATGGCGCAGCACCCGGCCGAACGCGACCATCCACACGCACCACGTCGATGTCGCAGCGAAGCGGCTGCGCCTGGAAACGCCGGACAAGGCCAACGCCGAAGTGCGGGCGCGGATGAACCTGCCGCTGAACATCGAAGACCCGGACTATCCGGCCCTGCTCGTCGCCAACAACATCTTCGGCGGCGGTTCGCTGGAGTCGCGCCTCGGCAACCGCATCCGCCAGAAGGACGGCCTGAGCTACAACGTCAGCAGCAGCCTGTACGCCGACAGTTCGCCGACCGGTCGCGACGACGCCGGATCGCTGACGGTGCAGGCGATCGCCGCGCCCGGGAACGTCGACCGCCTGGAAGCCGCGCTGCGCGAGGAACTCGACCGCTTCGTCCGCGACGGCATCAGCGCCGGCGAACTGAAGGCCGCGACCAGCGACATCCTCACCCGCTGGCAGCAGGGACGGGCCACCGATCGCGCCGTGGCGACGACCCTGCTGCGCAACCTGCGCATGAACCGGACGATGGACTGGACCGCGCAGCTCGAAGCGAACATCCGGGCACTGACGGTGGACCAGGTCAACGCCGCGATCCGCAGGCACCTTCGTCCGCAGACCCTCAGCGTGTTCGCGGCGGGCGATTTCGCGAAGGCCACGACCGCAACCGCCGCGCCTGCGGCCACGAAATAGCCGTCCGCCACACGAGCGCCTCCCCCGCCGTGCGGGGGAAGGCGCTCAGCGCCTCGGCCAGGCCGCGACCAGCGCCCACAGGCCGCCGACGCCGGCGATCCACGCGGCGGCGGGGATGCCGAACATCGAGGGTCCGCCGGCTTCCAGCGCGTACAGCACGGCGGCGACGATGAGCAGGCCGGTGCCGAGGATCGCCGAGACGATCCGGCGCTGCATCGCGCGCAGGGTGGTGGCGAGGTCGGCGAGGTCGTTCGAGCGCATCGACAGCTCGTGATTGCCTTCGACCTGCTGGCTCAGCCAGGCGTGCAGCAGCTGCGGCATGTCCGGCGCGCGCGTCACCAGCTCGGGCAGGCGCTTGCGGAACTCGCGCGCCAGCCGCTGCGGGCTGTAGCGCTCGACCAGGATCTTCTCCAGCACCGGCTTGGCCACGGCCCAGATATCGAGTTCGGGATCGAGCTGGCGGCCGACGCCTTCGATGTTGAGCAGGGTCTTCTGCAGCAGGATGAGCTGCGGCTGCAGCGTCAGCTCGTAGCGCTGCGCGGTGCGGAACAGCTTGACCAGCACCTCGGCCAGCGAGATCTCCGACAGCGGCCGGGTGAAGTACGGCTCGCACACCGCGCGCGCAGCGGCTTCCAGCTCGTCGATGCGGATCGTCGCCGGCATCCAGCCGGCCTGCACGTGCAGCTCGGCGATGCGGCGGTAGTCGCGGTTGAAGATCGCCATGAAGTTCTCGGCGAGGTAGTACTGGTCCTCGGTCGAGAGCTGGCCGACGATGCCGAAGTCGATCGCGATGAAGCGCGGGTCGTCCTTGCGCGCCGGGTCGTTGTCGACCCAGATGTTGCCGGCGTGGGCATCGGCATGGAAGAAGTTGTCGCGGAACACCTGGGTGTAGAACACGCGCACGCCCTTCGCGGCGAGCGCCTTGCGGTCGATGCCGGCGGCGTCCAGCGCCTCGACGTCGTCGCTGGGAATGCCGTGGACGCGTTCCAGCGTCAGCGCGCGTTCGGCGGTGTGGCTCCAGATCACCTCGGGCACGTACAGGTCGGGCGAGTCCTTCCAGAAGCGACGGATCACCGAGGCGTTCGCGCCTTCCCGCTGCAGGTCGAGTTCGGCGGCGAGCGTGGTCTCGACCTCGCGCACCACCTCGCGCGGACGGATCTTGTCGGCGTTCGGATGCGCGCGTTCGACCAGGGTGGCGAGGCTGTTGAGCAGGGCGATGTCGCCATCGATCTGCTTCTCGATGTCCGGACGCAGCACCTTCACCACGACCTCGCGCCCGCCGGGCAGGCGTGCGGCGTGCACCTGCGCGATCGAGGCCGAGGCCAGCGGCACGGTGTCGAAGTGCTCGAAGGCCTCGCGGATGTCCTGGCCCAGGGCCTGCTCGACGATGCGCCGCGCGGTCTCGCCGTCGAACGGCGCGACGCGATCCTGCAGCAGGGCCAGTTCGGTCGCGATGTCCGGCGGCATCAGGTCGCGGCGGGTCGAGAGGATCTGCCCGAACTTGACGAAGATCGGTCCCAGTTCCTGCAGCGCCAGGCGCAGGCGCGCGCCGCGCGGCATGGCCGCGACCTCGGCGGAGGCGCGCGGCACGAACGGACGGCCGAGCTTGAGCCAGCGCTCGGCGGGCGTGCCGTCGAGCAGGTCGTCGAGGCGGTAGCGGATCAGGACGCGGCCGATGCGCGTCGCACGCAGCAGTGCGCTCATGCGGCCGTCCGCCGCTGCAGGCGGGCGATCCGCGCGGCGAGCCGCTCGGCGTCGTCGCGCAGGGTGTCGACATCGTCGTAGAAGGCGTCGAGCTCGGCGCGCGGCACCACGTCGCGCGATTCCTCGGTCAGGTATTCGGCGGTGGTTTCGGCGAGCTTGCGCCCGCCCTCGCGCGCGCCGCGCAGCGCGGCGGCGACGCCGTTGGCCACCTGCACGCCGATCACCTCGCCGAACACGCGCGTGAACGGCTGCTGCCAGTCGGGATCGAAGCGTTCGGCCAGACGCTGCAGGCGGCGCGCGAGTTCGGCATCGCCCTCGATGCGCAGGCGTCCGACCGGCATCGCGTCGGCCTCCTCGGCCGGGGTGCCGAGCAGGCGCGGCAGCAGCGTGCGCATGCCCAGCGAGACCACGCTGCCCAGCGTGCTGCGCACCGCCAGGTCGGGCTGCGCGCTGCCTTCCGCTGCGGCCGGCCCCACCTGCAACCGCGCGTCGGCGACGGTCATGCGCAGGGCCAGCGGGTCGGCCTCGCGCCCGGCGGGCGCGTCCAGCGCCAGCACCACGCTGCGGCCATCCAGCGCCTGCAGCGCGGCGCGGGTGTCGGGATCGAGGTCGAGGGCACGGTTCAGCGCCGCTTCCAGCGCGCGGCCGGCCAGCGGTTTCCAGTCGAGGGGGAAGGTGCTCATGCGGGCATTCTAGCGGGGATGGCCGGACGCGCCGGGGACGGCTGCATTCGGGCAAATTGCCTCGGCCCGATCCTTCCCCGCATCCGGCGAGAACGCCTGCAGGGCGGGTCGAAGACCCGCTGCCCCGTCTCCTGTCTGCACTTACTAAGCCCAACGGGCACAAAGCCTCATTCAGCGCGCCCAAAGGGAGCCACCCACAGGCCCGTCTGCTGCGTTGCACGCGCTTGACAGGCGGCCAGCCTGCCTGCGCGCGTGCGCCTTGCAGACGGACCTGTGGGTGACTCTGAATGAGGCTTTGTGCCCGTTGGGCTTAGTAGAGCCTGTCAGTCACCCCCGCAGCCGCCACCACCGTCGCCGGCACCGCCGTCGGCGTCGCGTCCACCGCCGCAAGCGCCTCCGGAACAGCCGCTACCACTCGTCGCTCCCCGGCGCAGCGCTTCCAGGTCGTGGCGCATCGCGCCGGGGATGCCGATCTGCGCGTCGATCCGGAACAGCAGCGGCGCGCCGCCCGGGGCGTCGGGACGGATGCCTTCCTGCATGCAGCACAGACGCCAGGTGCGCTGCATGGCCTCGTCCTGGCTGCTGGCCAGGCCGGCCAGCGCCGCGGGCACGTGATGGAAGAACCGGCCGAACGCGATGCTGCAGAACGCCCCGTAGGCGCGGGTATCGAGGATGAAGGCGTGCCAGAAGGCATCGACCAGCCGCGAGGGCATGGCCACCGGGCGGAACCCGGACTGCAGCCAGCACAGGAAATGGCTGCGCATCGCGGTTTCGACCAAGGCCAGCTCGTCGTCGCGCAGGTGCGGCCAGGTCTCGCGCAACGCGGCATGCAGATGCGGCGGGAATTCATGCCGCTGGATGAAGGCTTCGCGCTGGCGCAGCAAGCGTTTCTGCCTGGCCCGCAGCCGCCACGCGACCGCGAGGCCACCGGCCGCGACGACCGCCATGCCGGCCAGCGCAAGCGTCTGGGTCATGTCCATGCATGCCTTCCCCTGGGGTCGGTTCGACCGGGCGGCCGCATCATGACCGAGACCGCTGCATTGCTGCCACCGTCCGCGCCCCGGCAGGCCAGGGTCGTCAAGCCCGCCGCACCTCTTCCACGCCGGGCAGGCTGTCGATGCGGCCGAGCAGGCGCGCCAATTGCTCGTGGTCGCGCACGCGCAGCCGCAGGCGCAGGCGCACGCGGTTGCCTTCCAGGCCGTCGCTCTGCATCGACAGCACGTGCGCGTCGTCCTGCGCGATCAGGTTGGTTAGGTCCTTGAGCAGCCAGCGCCGGTCGACGGCGTCCACGGCCACGTCGACCGCATATCCGCCGCCGCTGCGGCCCCACTCCACCGGCAGCACGCGCTCCGGCTGCTGCGTCGACAGGCGCTGGAAGGATGCGCAGTCGGCGCGATGCACGCTGACCCCGCGCCCCTTGGTCAGGTAGCCGGCGATCGGCTCGCCCGGCAGCGGCTGGCAGCAGCGCGCGATCTGCACCAGCAGGTTGCCCACGCCCACGACAGTGAACGCGGAACTGGGCGGCGGCCGGGGCGCCAGCGCCTTCGGCGGCCTGGCCAGTTCACCGCGTGTCGGTTCCGCCGGGGCCATGGCGGCTTCCTGGCGGCTGCGTTCGTGATCGAGCAGTGCGCGACCGACCTGGTGCGGCCCGGCATCGCCCAGCGCCACCATCACGTACAGGTCGTCCACGGCCGGCACGTTGAACTTCGCCAGCAGCGGCGACAGGTCGGCGTGCAGCAGCGACAGGCGGCGCAGTTCCTTGTCGAGCAGGTCCTTGCCGGCCTGCACGTTGCGCGCGCGGTCCAGCTTGTGGAACCAGGCGCGCACCTTGTCGCGCGAACGCCCGCTGGCGAGGAAGCCGTTCGCGGCCACCAGCCAGTCGCGGCGCGGCTCGGCGGTCTTCGCCGTCAGGATCTCGACGCGCTGGCCGCTCTGCAGCCGGTAATCCAGCGGCACGATGCGGCCGTCGACCTTGGCGCCGCGGCAGCGGTGACCGACCATCGTGTGCACGTGGTAGGCGAAATCCAGCGGCGTCGCGCCCACCGGCAGGTCGATCACATCGCCCTGCGGCGTCAGCGTATAGATGCGGTCCTCGACCAGTTCGCTGTCGAACGCGGCATGCAGCGCGTCGTCGCGGCCCGCGGCGGTGCCGGTCGGCTCGGCCGCATCCTCGCGGGCGCCGTCCAGCAGGCGGCGCATCCACTCGATCTTGCGGTCCAGGCCGGCATCGGCGGGTGCGCTGCGGCCTTCCTTGTAGCGCCAGTGCGCGGCGACGCCCAGTTCGGCCTGCGCGTGCATGTCGTGGGTGCGGATCTGCACTTCGAGCGTCTTGCCTTCCGGCCCGACCACGGCGGTGTGCAGCGATCGGTAGTCGTTGCTCTTGGGCCGCGCGATGTAGTCGTCGAACTCGCTCGGAATCGGCGTCCACAGCGCATGCACCGCACCGAGCGCGGCGTAGCAGGACGGTACGTCCTTCACCATCACCCGCACCGCGCGCAGGTCGTAGAGCTCGCCGATCGGCACGCCCTTCTTCTGCATCTTCTTCCAGATGCTGTTGATGTGCTTGGGCCGCCCGGCGATCTCGGCCTCGATGCCCTGCGCGCGCATCGCCTCGCCCAGATCGCGCTTGACCTGCTCGATGTAGCGCTCGCGGTCGCCGCGCTTCTCGTCCAGCCAGCGCGCGATGCGCTTGTAGGTGTCGGGTTCGAGATGGCGCAGCGCCAGATCTTCCAGTTCCCACTTCAGCTGCCAGATGCCCAGCCGGTTCGCCAGCGGCGCGTGGATGTCGCGGGTCAGCCTGGCCAGCGCGCGGCGTTCGGCCTCGGGCCGGTTGCCGGCATCGCGCATCAGCGCCAGTTGCCGCGCCAGCAGGATCGGTACCACGCGCAGGTCCTTCACCATCACCAGCAGCAGCCGGCGCAGGCCCTCGGCGTTGCGGGCGCCGGCCGCCTCGGCATGCAGGGTCCAGACCTGCGCCGCGGCGCGCTGGCCTTCCAGCAGCGTAGCGACCGTGGGCCAGCGCCTGGCCAGCTGCGACTCGATCCGCGCCCGCCAGTCCGGCAGGTCGTGCAGCAGCGCGGCCAGCACCACGTCGCCTTCGGCGTTCAGTCGCGCCAGCGCATCGAGGGTGTCGGGCAGGGTGGACGGCAACGCTTCGGCCGGTCCATCGGCGGGCGGCACGGCCTCGGCCAGGGCCTCGCGCCATGCCGGGGCCATCGCGGCCATGGCGGGCAGCGCCATCAGGGCATCCAGCGGTGGCGCGGCATCGACGGACACACGTGTTCATTTGACCGGGGGAGTGCCTACACTAGCGGCGTCCTGCCTTGAGGAACAGACCGATGTCCATGCTTCGCCCGCTGCTGCCGCTCGCCCTGCTCGCCGCCTTCGCGTTCTCGCCCGATGCGCTGGCGCGCAAGCCCATCGAACAGGACATGACGCCCGAGGAATTCAAGGCCGCCGGCCTGGACAAGCTGTCCGCCGAGGAACTGGCGAAGCTGAACACCTGGCTCGGCCGCAAGATCGACACCGTCGCCACCGAAGCCGCATCCGAAGCCAAGAAGAAGGTCGAGGACGACAACCGCGGCTTTTTCCACTTCGGCTCGATGGAACCGATCACCGGCCGCCTGCAGGGCGAATTCCGCGGCTTCAGCCGTGGCCGCGAATACACGCTGGAGAACGGCCACGTCTGGCGCCAGGTCGACGATGCCCAGCTCGGCGGCGTGCGCATGCAGAACCCCGAGGTCACGCTCAAGCCGGCGATGATCGGCAACGTCTGGTATCTCGGCGTGAAGGGCTACAACACCCGGGCCAAGGTCGAACGCGTCAAGTAAGCGACGCCGTGCCGTCCGGCGCGGTCACGCCGGGCGATCACACTGTCTGATCAGCGAGGTGCGCGCCGCCATGGCGCGCGCCAGACTGGCGGCTCCGCACGGTCGCAAGGCGTCACGACATGGCACATCCGCTCGCACGCGGCTTCGCGCTGGCGGCCCTCCTGGCCGCCCTGCTGGCCCTTCAGGCTTCGATGGCCGCCGGCACCACCACGGCCGCCGACGACACGCCATCGCCCTCGCAGCGCTGGGCCTGGCTCGCCGCCGACGGCGGCACGTACTGGTACGTCCCGCAGGCCGGCCTGCCCGCCTACCGCTGGCGCACCAGCGATCCGGCCGGCGCCAGCCAGGTCAGCGACCAGACCGTCTGGCACATCCAACGCTTCGAGAACGGCTACGTCTTCGGTCCCGTGGTCGGGCAGCTCGACGACCAGGCGCCGCAGTGCCAGTACCTGATCGGCTCGATCACGCCCGACGGGCGGGTCTACCTCACCTTCACCGCCACCGGCGGCAGCGGCTCGCCCTCGCTCACCACCGGCATCGGCGAAGTGGTCGACGACACCGGCGGGCCGGTCTTCCAGATGCAGATGGCCACCGGCAGCAGCCAGCTCCAGGTCACGCACTGGGCGCGGATGACGCAGTGTCGCGAAGGCCAGTCGTGCTGGAACGCATTGCCCAGCCTGGACGACACCTCGATCCCGCAATTCCTCGGCAACTGCGACGCCGGCTGACCGGCACGCATCGGTTCAATCGCGCAGCCACTTCAGCATCCGCGGGTAGCGCACCTCACCGCAGTCCGGCGTGAACCCGGGCGCCGCAGCGAGTCCCGCATCGCACAACCCCCTCAAGCCGGGATACACGCCGAACGCGTACATCTGCAGCAGCTCGCGCGCCCGGCCGTGGTAGCCGCCCTCGTGGATCAGCACCTCCACCGGGATCTCCAGCGCCTGCACCGCCGCGTACGCCCAGGCCATCGCTTCCAGCTCGCCCGCATGCGCGGCGTCGGCGGCATTGGGCTGGTCCTCCCCGGCGATGTGGCGCACCCGCGACGGCAGCACCGCCAGATGCCCCGCCTCATGCAGCAGGTCGCCCGGCCACAGCAGGCGCGCCGGATCGACCAGTATCCCGCCCTCGCGCAGCTCCACGCCCGGCAGGAACGTGCCCTCGGGCAGCAGCGTTTCGCGGATCGGCAACCCGATGCCGGCGATGAAGTCGAAGATCGCGCGGTAGTGCTCGGCGTGGTGCATGGTCGTCGGCGTTCCTGGGTCCGCAACGATTGTCCCCGACCATGCGGGCGGCCGCGAGCCTGCGCGTAACATGGCGCGTCCGCCGATCTCGTCCAGGCCTCCGATGACACATCAGCCCGCATCCGATCATTTCCGCCGTCCCGGGCCTGCCCCGGTGCGGCTTCGCATCGCGACCCTCATCGTAGTGCTGTGGCTGACGCCATGCCTGTCCGTGCTCGCGCAGCATCCGCGCGATCTGCCCGCCTGGCCCGAGCCCGCGGAACCGCCCTGTGCGGAGGTCGAGCCGGACGCCCGCCCCGAATGCGAGTCCCGGGAAGCGATGCGCTTGTCCGAACGTGCCCGCATCAGTCGCGAATACCATGGCTGGGTAGCCGACCGCCTGGCGGAAGACGGCGGCGCGCGCAACCTCGCGATCGCGGTACAGCTCCGCGCCATGTCGCTCTCGGGCTCGCTCTACGAACTCGACGACGCGCTGCCCGCCCTGGAGGGCGACGCGCGCATCGCGTCGTGGATCGAGCGCGCCATGAGCGAAGGCCGCGACGATGCGCTGGTGCACATGCTGCTCAATCGCCGTTTCTCCACGGCGGATGCGCCGCGGCTTGCGGCCCTGCGCACGCAGTGGATGCGGATCGCCCCGGGCAACCTGGTACCGGCGATGTTCGAAGCCCAGGCGCGCGCGAACGCTGCCGACGCCTTGCCGGCGCTGGCCCGCGACACTTCGCGCTTCGACGTGTACTGGGCCGAACAATTGCGGACGGTGATCGACGCCTTCCTGCGGCATCCGCCCGGTCCGGCGCATGCCGCCGTCCTGCTCGAAGAGGACACCTCCACCGTGCGCAGCTATGCGGCCACGATGGCCATCTACATGGTCGAATTTCCGCGCTTCACCGATGCGATCGATGCCTGCCGCGGCGACGCGCTGAGGCGCAGCCCGGAACGCCGCGGGGACTGCCTGCAGCTCGGATCGCTGCTCGCCGACCGCTCGGACACGCTGATCGCCCACGCCATGGGCCTCGCGATCCTGGTGCGCGCCGCGGACGACGAGGCTGGCCGCGCCGCGGCGGAAGAACGTCGTCGCCTCACCGGATGGCAGATGCACAAGTGGCAGGTGCTGTCGGCGGAAACGCCGGCGGAGACCGCCGACGCTGTCACCGCCCGCGCCCTGCCTTCCGCCACGAGCGAACTCGACCTGATGCGGGCCGCGCTGACGCACCATGGCATCGAACTCGCGCCGCCGCCGTGCTGGAAGCACACGCCGCTGCAGTGACGCGCCCGGGTGGAGGATCACCAGCGCGGGCGCAACGCCGTCCGGTGTACAGTCGCCCTCCCCCGACCGAGATCGCCCATGTCCGCACCCACCCGTCTTTCGAAGCGCGTCGCCGAACTGCTCGGCTGTTCGCGCGCCGATGCAGAGGCCTTCATCGAAGGCGGCTGGGTGTCGGTGGACGGCAAGGTCGTCGAGTCGCCGCAGCATCCGGTGACCGACGAACGCGTCGAGCTCGACCCGGAAGCGGTGCTGGAAACGCCCGAGCCGGCGACCATCCTGCTGCACAAGCCGGCCGGCTTCGATGCGTTCCGCCCCGGCAGCCCGGTGGCCGCGTTGGTCACCGCGCTGACGCGCTGGGACGGCGACCCCAGCGGCCTGCGCCTGCTGCAGCGGCATCTCCGTCGGCTCACGCCGCTGGTGCCGCTGGAGGCCGAGGCCAGCGGCCTGATCGTGCTGAACCAGGACGGCCGCGTGTGGCGGCGGCTGACCGAGGACGCCGACCAGATCGAACAGGAATACGTCGTCGAAGTGGCGGGTGAGATCGCGCCCTACGGCCTGCGCCGGCTCAACCATGGCCTGAGCTACCGCGGCCGCGAGCTGCCGCCGTGCAAGGTGAGCTGGCAGAACGAATTCCGGCTGCGCTTCGCGATCAAGCGCGTGGAGCCGGGGCAGATCCGCGACATGTGCGCGCAGGTGGGCCTGCAGGTGGTCGCGATGCGGCGCCTGCGCATCGGCAGGATCGGGCTGGCGAAGATGCCCGAAGGCGCGTGGCGCTACCTGCCGGTGGGCGAGAAGTTCTGAATCCCCACGCCGTGCCTGCGCATGCGCTCAGGCGCCGCGCGCGCGCAGCGTCAATCCCTTGAGGAAGTTGCGCAGCAGCTGGTCGCCGCAGGGACGGTAGTTGTGGTGGCCGGGCTGGCGGAACAGCGCGCTCATTTCCGGCCTGGAGAGCGGGAAACCCGCCGCGGCGAAGACCTCGTGCAGGTCGACGTCCTTCATCTCGAACGCGACCCTCAGCTTCTTCAGCACGAGGTTGTTGGTGATGCGCTTCTCCACCGGTCGCGGCGGCAGGCTGTCGCTGCGCCCCCGGCAGTGGATCACCAGTCCGTCGAGGAAATGCGCCAGCACGGCATCGCTGCATTCGACGTATTCGGGATCGTCCTCCCTGCGCAGGAAGGCCTGGACGGTGGCCTTGTCCAGCGGGAATTCGGGATCGACCAGCCTGGCGATCTCGACGACCTTGCCGTCGCTCAGGTCGAGCATGTAACGGATGCTGCGCAGGACATCGTTGTTGATCATGGCGCTGGATCTCGGCCGGACGTACTTCGGGTGGGACAGCTTAGCCGCGATCGGGCGGCAGGCGCGATCGGCGACGCGGTCGTCAGTCGGCCTGCGCCGCCGCTTCGCGGCCCTGCTGGCGGATCAGGGCTTCCTGGCGCGCGTCTTCGATCGCTTCGCGGACGCCGGCGACATCCGCCTTGCGCTCGTCGTGCGCGAACACGCCGGTCAGCACCGTATCGGGATGCAGGTCGCCCGCCTCGAACAAGGCCCACATCTCCTCGCCGTACCAGGTGTCGAGCAGTTCCGGCGCCCAGCGTCCCAGGCTGGCCGTGAGGTTGTTCACGTCGCGCAGCAGCATCTGCCGGGCGGCGTTGTTGCCGGCGGCGCTGACCACCTGCGGGAAATCGATCACGATCGGGCCGTCCGGCCCGACCAGCACGTTGTACGCCGACAGGTCGCCGTGGATCAGGCCGCAGCACAACATCTTCACGACCTGGCGCATCAGCACCGCGTGGAAGTTCCGCGCCTGTTCCGCGGTCAGCTCGACCTCGCCCAGCCTCGGTGCGGAAAACCCGTCGGCATCGGTCACCAGCGCCATCACCAGCACGCCGTGGTAGTAGCCATGGGGCTCGGGCACGCGCACGCCGGCATCGCGCAGCAGGTAGAGCGCGTCCACCTCGGCGTTCTTCCAGGCGGTTTCCTGCTGCTTCCGCCCGTATTTCGTCGCCTTGCCGATCGCCCGCGCCTCGCGGCTGCCGCGCACCTTGCGACCTTCCTGGTACTGCACGCGCTGCTGGAAGCTGCGCTGCGCCATGTCCTTGTACACCTTGGCGCAGCGGATGTCGTCGCCGGAGCGGACCACGTAGACCGCCGCCTCCTTGCCGCTCTTGAGCGGACGCAGCACTTCGTCGATCACGCCATCGTCGATCAGCGCCTGAAGCGCAGCGGGGGTTTTCATGGCGGCATTCTAACCGGGGCGGCAAACGCCCGCGTCCAGCGTCGAAGCGCCTGCCGACCTCGCCGGACCCGTAGACGCAGGTGTCGAAGGTGATCGAATGCCCGATCCCGCGGATCGCATCGAGCATCGCGGGAAATATCTCGTGGCCGTTCTGCAGGTCGGCCACGTCGTTGCCCGCCATCAGGACCGGCCAGCATCACGCCCATCCCGCGGCGGAACTGCGGATCGCGAACGCTGTACCTGTGCGCCATCCTGCGTTCGAGCTTCCTTCCGGCATGGCGAAGTTCATCGCGACCACGATCTCGACGAGCGTCGGTATCGCGGTGACGGCGATGCTCAGCATGCGACGGGACTCCGATTCGGGAAACACATCGCCCCTCCTGCCGCTCGCGCGGAGGAAGGGCGCGGAAGACGACTCAGGCCAGCGTGCGCAGCTTCGGCTCGCGCTTCCACTGCCGTGTTTTCGCCAGTGCGATGAACGCCCGCACCTGGTCGGGCGTCACCACACCGGCATCGGGCTTGATGCCGCCGGCCTTGAGGATCGCGCGCGTGCCCTCGCATGCGGCGATGGCCTTGAGATGTCCGAAGGCATCGCGGAACCAGTCGACGGCGCAGGCCTCCCTGGCCAGCCGCGCACCTTCTTCCAGCGAGAGGACGCTCGCGACGGCATCGAACACGGTGGACGGCGTTCCCGCCAATTGCCCGTCGACATCCACGGGGCGGCCATCGGCATCCGACACGGTGAGCCTGGGCGCGACCAGCTTGACCTGCGCGCCGGCCTTCCTGGCGGCCGATATCAAGGCGTCGACATCCTTCATCGCGGTGCCATCGGACACCAGGATGCCGATGCAGCGGCCCTGCAAGGTGTCCTTCATGCGGTCGATGATGCGCAGGGCCGGCGACGGCGCCAGGTCCAGCACGGGCGCGGCAGGCGACGGCGCGGGCGGCAGGCGCTTCATGCCCAGGCCATCGGCGACCCGCGCAGCGAGGTCCTCATCGATGTTGCGCAGGTGGCCGACGATCGCTTCGCGCACGTGCGGGGTCTGCACCTTCGACAGTTCGAAGACCAGCGCGGAGGCCATGTGCGCCTGCTCCAGCGCGGCCTGGCTGCGGAAGAACATGCGCGCCTGGCTGTAGTGGTCTCTGAAGCTCGCGGGGCGCAGGCGCCCCTTGCCGCCGTCGCCGGGCATCTCCGCGAAATGACGGAACCCCCGCTCGCGACTCGCGCGGGGCGACGCAGGATCGAGGCTCGACGGCTCGTAGGCGACGCGACCGCGCGGCACCGCCATCTGCATGTGCCCGTCGCGCTGGTGGTTGGCGAAGGGACATTTCGGCGCGTTGATCGGGATCTGGTGGAAATTCGGTCCACCCAGCCTCGACAGCTGCGTATCGAGGTACGAATGCAGCCGGCCCTGGAGCAGCGGATCGTTCGAGACATCGATGCCGGGGACCAGGTTCGCGGGACAGAACGCGACCTGCTCGGTTTCGGCGAAGAGGTTGTCGGGATTGCGATCCAGCACCATCCGGCCGATCACCTGCAGCGGCACCAGTTCTTCCGGCACCAGCTTGGTCGGATCGAGATGGTCGAACGGGAACGCCGCTGCATCTTCCTCCGTGAACAACTGCACGGCCAGCTCCCATTCGGGGAAATCGCCGGCGTCGATCGCTTCCCACAGGTCGCGGCGATGGAAGTCGTTGTCGGCGGCCTGCAGCTTCACGGCTTCGTCCCACACGGTCGACTGCAGGCCCAGCTTGGGCCGCCAGTGGAACTTGACGAAGGTGGAACCGCCCTGCGCATCGATCAGGCGGAAGGAGTGGACGCCGAAGCCTTCGATCATGCGCAGGCTCCGGGGAATGGTGCGGTCGCTCATCGCCCACATCACCATGTGCATGGTTTCGGGCATCAGCGACACGAAGTCCCAGAAGGTGTCGTGCGCGCTGGCGGCCTGCGGCCAGCCGCGATCGGGCTCCATCTTCACGGCGTGCACCAGGTCGGGGAACTTCATCGCGTCCTGGATGAAGAACACGGGGATATTGTTTCCGACGAGGTCCCAGTTGCCCTCCTCCGTGTAGAACTTCACCGCGAAGCCGCGCACGTCGCGCGGAGTGTCGACCGATCCCGCGCCTCCGGCCACGGTGGAGAAGCGGCAGAACACAGGCGTGCGCCTGCCCTTCTCGGTGAGGATGCGTGCCGTGGTGTACTTGCCCAGCGAACGGGTCAGCTCGAAATAGCCGTGCGCCGCACTGCCGCGCGCATGCACGATGCGTTCGGGAATCCGCTCGTGGTCGAAATGGGTGATCTTCTCGCGGAGGATGAAGTCCTCCAGCAGGGTCGGGCCGTTCGGGAACGGACGCAGCGAATTCTGGTTGTCGGCCATGGGAATGCCTTGGGCCGTGGTCATCACGGGATGGTCGCCGCCGGCCTGCTGCTGCAGTTCGCCGCCGTCGCCAAGGAGATCCTCGTTCGTCCTGCGCTTTCCGCCCGACGCGCTCGCGCGTTGCGGTGTCGTGTCCTTGGCCGCGGCGCGGCGGTTCGCTGGTGTCTTGGTGGCCATGGTGCTCTCCTGGAATGGACCCGGTGCATGCGGATTGCATGATGCGCCGCCGCGATCGTTCGTTCTGCAACAAGGCTCGTGCATGATGCACGAAACCCCTTGGAAACGCGGCTTTTTTCGCAACCGGAGAACGCATCGCGGCGACATCCGCCCGAGAGTGCAGCCTTTTCCGTTGAATTGGTAGGGACATCGCCGCACACTCGATCGCCTCCTTTCGGACGAGTTCAGCATGGATCTCAAGAGCGGCTACCCCTTCTGGGCCGTCAAGAACGGGTTGATGCGCGCCTTCCCGCAGCTCAAGGCCGATGTGCGCTGCGATGTCGCCATCGTCGGCGCGGGCATCACCGGTGCGCTGATCGCCGACGAACTGGCGTCGCATGGCCACGATGTGGTGGTGATCGACCAGCGCGATGCCGGCTGGGGCAGCACCGCGGCGAGCACGGCCTTGCTGCAGTACGAAATCGACACGCACATGGTCGACCTGGCCAGACACTACGGTGAGGCACGCGCTGCGCTTGCGTATCGCGCATGCAGCGATGCGATCGACATGCTGGCGGACAAGGCCGCCGGGCTGCGCGACGTCGATTTCGGTCGCATGCGCAGCCTCTACTTCGCCAGCCGGCGCTGGCACACGGGCGCGCTTCGCGACGAATTCGAGTTGCGCCGCAGGCATGGTTTCGAGATGACCTGGCTCGAGCGCGGCGAGATCGAGGCGCGCTATGGCTTCACCGCGCCGGCCGCCATCCTCAGCCGGCAGGCGGCACGCGTGGACCCCTACCGCATGGCGTACAAGCTGCTCGCCCGGATCGAAAAGGCCGGCGCGGCGGTGCACGATCGCTCGCCGGTGACGCGACTGGACGTGCATGCGCGCGGGGCGACGCTGGAAACCGCGACCGGAGGCACCGTACGGGCGAAGCACGTGGTCATCGCCGCCGGCTACGCGAGCCAGCAATACCTCGACCGCAAGGTCGCGAAGAACCGCAGCAGCTACGCGTTCGCGACCGATCCGATCGAGCCGGGCCTGCTCGGCGAACTGGCCGGCACGATGATCTGGGAATCCGCACGTCCCTACCTCTACCTGCGGGTGACCGGCGATGGCCGCCTGCTCGTGGGCGGCGACGACGACAGCATCGACATTCCGTCGCGCCGCGATGCGCGGGTGGACGGCAAGGCCAGGCGGCTGGCCAGCAAGGTCGGCAAGCTGTTCCCCGGCTTGCCCGTGGAACCGGCCTTCGCCTGGGCGGGCACCTTCGCGGAAACCGAGGATGGCCTGCCGTGGTTCGGAAGCCAGCCTCGCACCGGGCCGCGGATGCTGTTCGCCATGGCCTACGGCGGCAACGGCGTCACCTACTCGATGCTCGGCGCAGGATTGATCCGGGCGATGATCGAACGGCGCAAGCACCCCTTGTCGGGCATCTTCGGCTTCGACCGGGTGGGCTGAGATCAGACGGACGGCATCAAGCCTGCGGCGGCACCACCACCACCGTGCCGACATGGCCATGGGCGACGCGCGCGCGTCCGGCGATGCGCGTCATGCCCGGGAAGGTGGCCTGCGGCACGCGCACATGCGCCTCGAAGGTCGCGAACAATCCGCCCTCGTCGGGCGCGAAGCCGGACCAGTGCAGTTCCACGTCCTGGAAATCCAGGAACACGCGGTGCGCGGGATAGATCGACTTGTACAGCGCTTCCTTGGCGGAAAACGTCAGGATCCCGGCGAGGTCGCGCCAGCGATGCGGCCAGTCGCGCAGACGCGCGAATTCGGACTCGCGCAGGATCTGCGGCAGCAGTTCGGGCTTCATCGGCTCGGCCGGCTCCACGTCCAGGCCGATGCCTGCGGACAGCGTGCGCGGCGCGACCGCGACGGCGCAGAGGCTGCGGCAATGGGTGATCGAGCCGACGACGGCCTGCGGCCAGCGCGGCACGCGATCGGCGTCGCCGGGCAGGGCCTCGATGCCCTGCCCCATGTCGTCGAGCAGACGTCGCGCGAGCTGGCGCCCGGCGGCGAACTCCAAGCGGCGCTTCGGCACCGCGCGCGCGACCTGCTGCAACTCTTCCGCGGCCAGCACCGCCGGATCGGCGCGATCCGGCGGCATTTCGGCCAGGCGCACCGCCTCCGGCAGCAGCGGGCGGAACAGCGAGGGGGCGTCGACATCGATCATGCCGACATTGGAAACGGCAGCGTTCAGCCGCGCAATCCCCACCACAGGCCGCCGCCGATGGCCAGCACCATCCCGGTCGCCACCGCGCCGAGGATGCGGTCCTGCCTGCGCGCGCGCGCCAGGGCATCGGCGTAGGGCATCGTGGTGTGCGAGACCATCGTGTAGATCGGCAGCCACGCGCCGGGGAACAGGCGGTTGAGCAGCACGTCGAGCCGTTTCCTGGCGAGGAACCATGGCGAACTGACCTTCTGCCGCAGTTCGACGAAATTGGCCTTGGACAGCTCCATCAGCACGTCGGTATGCGGACGCCGCGCCTGCTCGTAGGCGGCGAAGGCCGCAGCGCGGTCGGCCGGATGCGTCTTCAGCGCGGCCAGCAGCGCCGAACAGTCCTCGAATGCCGAATTCATGCCCTGGCCGTAGAAGGGATACACAGCGTGCGCGGAATCGCCGACCAGCACCATCCAGTCCTCGAAGCGCCACGGCGCGGTCTTCGTGGTCAGCAGCGCACCGGTCGGGCGCGTGGTCCATTGCTCGACCAGCGCCGGCAGCATCGGCAGCAGGTCCGGGAAGTACTTCTGGAACAGCGCGCGGATGTCGTCGGGGGTCTGCGTGGTCGCGAAGCTGTCCGGACCTTCGTGCGGCAGGAACAGGGTGAGCGTGTGCGAACCGTCGCGGTTGGGGTGCGAGACGAACAGGCAGTGCGCGCGCGGCCACACGTGCAGCGCCGTCAGGTCGATGACCGATTCGCCGTCCGGTCCGGCGGCGAGGGTCAATTCCTTGTAGCCCCACTCCAGGTATTCGCGGTGGAAATCCGCGCGCAGGCCGCGCTGCATCTCCGGACGGCAGCGCGAGAACGCACCGTCGGCGCAGATGACCCAGTCGGCGGCGACGCGACGCACCTCGCCCCCGCTTTCGATCTCCAGTTCGCGCGCGGCCTTGTCGGCGGACACGAAACGCTGCTCGAAATGCAGGGTGACGCCGGGCTGGCGTTCGGCGCGGTCCAGCAGCAGGCGGATCAGTTCGCTGCGGTCGATCGAATACAGCACCTCGCCGCGGTTCTTGCCGTAGGGCTGGAAGCGGGTGTCGCCGTCGGGCGCGTGGATCACACGGCCGCGCATGACGACGGTCAGCGGCATGACCATGTCGATCAGCCCGACTTCGGTCAGCGCCTGGATGCCGCGCTTGGACAGGCCGAGGTTGATCGAGCGCCCGCTTTCGGCACCGGCCACGCGCGGGTCGCTGCGGCGTTCGAACACATCGACGCGGTAGCCGCGTTCCGACAGGGCCAGCGCCAGCAGCGAGCCGGCGAGGCCGCCGCCGACGATGGCCACCCGCTGTGCGGCATCGACCTCCGCCGTCATCGCGCGACCTCGACCGCTTCCTCCGACTCGGCGACCCCGCGCCGTTCGAGTTCGGCATCGACCAGCGCCTCGACCGCCTGGTCGAAGTAGTTGCGCCGGATCGTCGCGCCGAGACGGCGCAGGTAGGAGCGCAGGTAGGATGCGCGGATGTCCGGGCGGTCGACCATGCGCTTGAGGAACGGCAGGTCGGATTCGACCATGTGCCGGATCACCAGCATCGGGATCGGGCTGCGCAGCGGGCGGAAGGCCTCGTTGCGCAGGCCCGGGGTTTCGTTGCGCGCATGGAATTCGCCGAGCATCAGGCCGACCTCGACGAAGCCGGGCTTGAGCCGGGCCTGCATCGCGTCGATCCACGGCGCATCCGCTTCGCTCATGCCCGAGAACACCACCATGATGACCTTGTTGATCGCCAGCGGGCCTTCGCGCGGCTCGGTCGTCATGAAGACCTCGCGGCACTGTTCGATCACGTCCTGGATCGCGGACGGATCGGGGGTGGACTCGCGCACCTCGGTCATCCAGATGGTGTCCAGCTCCAGCGCCATCGGCGTGAACGGGCAGACCGGACCGGCGCGTCCGAGATCGGGGTTGGGCTTTGCGAGGAAACGCCGCACCCAGGCGATGGTTTCACCCAGCGCGGTCCCGGGCCCGTCGCTGGCGGCCACCTCGGACGCGCGGCGAAGCACGAACTTCGGATGGACGGACGATCCGCCCGCCTGGGCGCGGGCATGCGGGCAGCCCGCCGGCGCCGTCGCGGCGTTGATCGTCTGATTGTTTGCATTCATTGCGTTCTTCCCTTGAATTGACTGCTGCACCCAGCAAGCCCCGAGGACGTCCGTCTGTCCCGCGCGTCGACCCCGTGTCGACCGCCTCCGTCCTGGCCTGCCTGTCCCTCTCCGTCGTCCCTGCGGCCCCACGCTCCTCGTGACCGGGACCGGCCGCGCTTGCGGCTGGTCCTGATCTGTTACGCATTCCACGCCCGGAACATGCCACCGCACGTCCGACGGGCGCGGCCCCTCATGCGACTCCGTGACGGCACGACCCTGCAATCCCCGGATTGGTGTACCTGGATTTGCGTACCCTGATTTGCGTACCTCGAATCATGTCCTTGCCTCTTGCATCGTTGCTGCATCCCCTGTCCGATGCGTCCGGCGACTCAGGCCGCCGGCGCCGCCGATGCCGCCGCATCGGGCAGGTCGGTATCGGCGCGCCGGATGGCGCGGATCGAATACCCGATCGCCGCCGCGATCACCATCGCGACCCCCAGCACCACGAACATGAAGCCGTGGCCGCGTCCCTTGCCGACGCCGATCAGCTCGCCCACGGTGTCGGCGAGCGCGCCGCCCGGCATCAGCGCCGGTTCGAACACGAAATCCGCCAGCGGCCCGGCGAGCAGGAACCCCACCGGCATCGCTGCTTCGGTCATCACGCGCAGGATCGCGAAACAGCGTCCCAGCAGCTGCGACGGCACCTTGGTCTGCCACAGCGTGGAGATGGCGGCATTGACGATCGGAATGGTCACGAACAGCGCGAAACCGCAGACCATGATCAGCCAGATCGACGGATAGACGCCGTGCGCGGCCATGGCCACACCGCCGAGCATGGTGCAGGCCAGGATCCCCGCCGCCTTGTGCCTGGGCCAGCCGAAGAAGGTGACGATGGCGCCGCCCAGCAACAGGCCGAGGCCGCCGGCGACCATCTGGTAGCTGACGGTTTCCGGCGTGCCCATCGACAGCACCAGCGGGTAGATCGCGATGCTGGCGATGCCGAAGAAGAAGTTGGTGATGCCGAACACCGTCAGCAGGCCGAACAGGCCGCGACGCTCCGTGATGTAGCGCAGGCCTTCGTGCGCTTCGCGCAGGATGTTCGGTTTCGCAGCCGCCGGATCGTGCGGCGGCTGCGGCACGCGCGCGAGGAACAGGCAGACCGCGCCTGCGAGGAAGGTCGCGGCGTCGACGAACAGGATCCCGGCGATGCCGATGATCTTGTAGAGGATGCCGGCCAGCAGCGGGCCGCCGAGCAGCGCGATGGCGTTGCCGGTCTGGATCAGGCCGTTGGCGCGGCTGAGGTTCTCGCGGCTGGCCAGCAGCGGCACGCTGGCGCCGTAGGCCGGCTGCATGAAGGCGTTGCACAGCGCCGAGACGCCGACGCCGACATAGATGTGCCAGATCTGCAGCAGATCGAAGGCATTGAGCGTCGCCAGTACACCGATGGTGGCCGCCGAGCCCAGTTCGCAGGCGATCATGACCCGGCGCCGGTTCCAGCGGTCGACCAGCGCGCCGGCGAACGGCAGCACGATCAGCGCCGGGATCGACATCGCGACGAAGATCATCGCGAAGTCGAGCGTCGACCCGGTCTTTTCCAGCACCCAGATGCCGAGCGCGAACGCGCTGAAGCGGGTGCCGATGCCCGAGATCAGCAGGCCGGTCCAGACCAGCAGGAAATCGCGCATCCCGCGGAAGCGCGCGAAGTACGAAGCGTCTGCCGGCACCGGGTCGGCTGCGGCGAGGGTCTGGTCGGTCATGCGGTCACCGTCGGTTTGCACGGCAGGGCGCCGCAGGATTGGAGGAAGTCGAGGTAGCGCTCGAACAGCGCACGGTCGGCGGGCGGACACTGCGCGCCGAAGGACGCGGCGACCGCTTCGGTGGCGCTGCAGTCGAACAGCGGCATGTCGGCGCCGGGTTCGCGCGGCTCGCCGCTCTCTTCGGGGAACAGCCCGGCGAAGGGCTTGAGCGCGTTGTCCGCCCCGGAGGCCACCGCATCGAGCAGTGCGCGCCGCCACTGCGCGTACGGCACTGCGTCGATGCCGCCGATGCGATCGCGCATCGCGTCCACCGCGACGGTCGCCGGCAGGGTGCGCGGGTTGAAGTAGTGGTAGTTGGCATTGGCGCCGCCCGCGCCGAGCAGCACCTTGACCACGGTGCGCGCGACGTAGTCGACCGGCGTCATGTCGAAGAAGTCGCCGGGCAGGTGCGGCGCCAGGCCCAACTGCGCGCAGCCGCGGATCCAGGCGTTGAAATAGTCGCCGGGATTGCTGATGCCGTGCTGCACGTCGCCGGTGATGCGCGCCGGGCGATGGATCGCCACCGGCACGCCGCGCGCACGCGCGACCAGGGCCAGTTGTTCGCCGACCCACTTGCTCTGGTTGTAGCCGCTGTACTGGCCGGGGCCGTCCGGCGGTGCGTGGTCTTCGGTCACCACCACGCCGACGTGGCGGCGGGTGAGGTACACGCCCAGCGTCGAGACCAACTGCACCGGTTTGAGGTGTCCGGTGGTCGCCAGCGCCAGCACTTCGCGGGTGCCGCCGACGTTGGCGGCTTCCAGGGTCTCGTAGGGCGCGATGAAATTGACCTGGCCGCCGTTGTGCACGATCGCGTCCACGCGCTCGGCCAGCGCGGCGAAACCCGCGTCGTCCAGGCCCAGGCGCGGACTGCCCAGGTCGCCCAGCACCGGCACCAGCCGGCGTTCGTCGCCGTCGCGCCAGAGCCGGTAGCTGTCGAGATTGCGGCGGATGCGGCGGATGCCGTCCTCCGGCGTGTCCGCACGCACCAGGCAGACCACTTCGGCATCGCTGAAGTCGAGGAGGTCGCGCAGCACGTAGGCACCGAGGAAACCGGTGGCGCCGGTGAGCAGCACCGAACGCGGGGCTTCGCGCGGCGCGCGCGGCGGTGCGACGCGGGCGGCGTCGATGGCCTCGGGCAGCACCACCTTGGCGTCGAGGTCGAGCGCATCGGGCGCATCGCCGCTGCGGATGCGGTCGATGGTCCCGGCCAGGCCGACGATCGTCGGCGTGGCGAAGATCGACGACAGCGGCACCTCGATGCCGAACGCGGCATTGAGCTTGAACGCCAGCGGCAGGGTCGACAGCGAATCGCCACCGCAGGAGAAGAAATCGTCGTCGGTGCTCAGGTCGTCGCGGCCGAGCACGTCGCGCCAGACCGCCAGCACGGCCTCCTCGGTCGCGGTGGCCGGGGCGCGGATCGCGCGTTCGGCCGGCGCTTCGGCGCTCGGCGCGGGCAGCGCGCGGCGGTCGATCTTGCCGTTGGCGTTGAGCGGCATGGCCGCGAGCAGCACCCAGGCCGAGGGCAGCATCGCCTCGGGCAGTCGGCGCGCGAGGCCGGCGCGCAGCGCGGCGGCGTCGATGCCGTCGTCGGCGACCACGTAGGCTACCAGGCGCTTGTCGCCCGGACGATCCTCGCGCAGCAGCGTCGCCGCCGCGCGCACGCCGGGCAACGAAGCCAGCGCGTTGTCGATCTCGCCCAGTTCGATGCGCACGCCGCGCAGCTTGACCTGGTGGTCGCGGCGGCCGATGAACTGCAGCACCGGTGCGCCGTCGCCGTGCGCGGTCCAGCGCGCGAGGTCGCCGGTGCGGTACATGCGCGCGTCGCCGCCGACGAAGGGATCGGCGACGAAGCGGTCGGCGTTCAGTTCCGGCGCGCCGAGGTAGCCGCGCGCCACGCCGACGCCGCCGATGCACAGCTCGCCGGCGACGCCGCGCGGTACCGGTTCGCCGTGGGCGTCGAGCAGGTAGACGCGCACGCCGGGCAGCGGCCGGCCGATCGGCAGGTCGGCGGCGATCACCTCGGCGGCGTGCGTCGTCGGCAGCAGGGTCGCGCAGACCGAGGCCTCGGTCGGCCCGTAGTGGTTGCACAGCACGACGCGGCCGTCGGTGATCGAAGCGAAGCGGCGCACGAGATCGACCGGCACGCTCTCGCCGCCGATCATCATCAACTGCAGCGAGGGCAGCAGCGGCCCGTTGCGCGGCGCCAGCGCCCAGCCTTCGCTCCAGCGCCGCCACAGCGCGGCCGGCGCGTCGATCGCGGTGACGCCGAAGTCGCGGCAGAAGCGCTCCAGTTCGACCGGACCCAGTTCGGTCGGCGCCGGGTGCAGCACCAGCGCCGAACCGCAGGCCAGCACGGGAAAGACATCGCCGACCGAGGCATCGAAGATCAGCGGCGGGATCATCAGCAGGCGCTGGCCGTCGAAGCGATGCCGCGCGAGGAAGCCGCGCACCAGGTTCACGGCGCCGGCGTGTTCGACGACCACGCCTTTCGGCGTGCCGGTCGAGCCCGAGGTGTAGATGAGATAGGCCGCATCGGACGCCGACGCCGCGGTGGGCGGCGGTGCATCCGCAGGCGCGAGTTCGGCCACGCGCGCCATCGGCAGGACCACGGGCAGCGCGGCGACGAGCGCATCCGCGCGCGCCACCAGCGCAGGCGGCACCAGCAGGGCGCGCGCGCCGGAATCGGCGAGCAGGAAGGCGAGGCGTTCGTCCGGGCTGCCCGGATCGAGCGGCAGGTAGGCGGCGCCGGCGGCCAGCGTGCCGAGCACGGCCAGCACCGCTTCGGCGGACCGGTCGGCGAGCACGGCGACCACGGCCTCGCGGCCGATGTCCTGCGCATGCAGCCATGCGGCGATGCCGTTGGCCTGTGCCGCCGCCTGCGCGTACGACCATGTCTTCGGGCCGTCGGCGGTCGGCACCACCAGCGCATCGGCATCGGGCGTGCGTGCGGCCTGGGTCGCGAACAGCGCCTGCAGGGTCGTGCCCTCGAGGGCCGCGTCCTCGCCGGCCAGCGCGGGGCCGCCGTCGCCGAGCGCGATCTCGGCCGCGCGTTCGGCGGCGTCCAGCAGCGGCAGGCGCGACACGGGAAGATCGGGCGCATCGCAGACGCCGCGCAGCAGCGTCCCGTATTGCCGTGCGATGCGGGCGATGGTGTCGGCATCGAACAGGTCGGCCCCGTAGTCGATCAGGCCCTCGATGCCGTCGGAGCATTCGTTCAGCGACAGGGTCATCTCGAAGCGCGCGCTCTGCGTGGCCGGGAACAGGCCCGTGGTGCGCAGGCCGGACATGCCTTCGCCGCTGTAGGCGGCCTTGGGCTGCATCACGAACATCGTCTGGAACAGCGGCGCGCGGCCGGGCGCGCGCTCGATGCGCACGCCTTCGATCACGCGTTCGAGCGGCGCCTCGGCGTTCTCGAGCGCACGCAGCACGTGGTCGCGGTTGCGCGCGAGCAGGTCGCGGAACGCCGGATCGCCGGACAGATCGCCGCGCAGCGCGATCGTGTTGATGAACAGGCCGACCATGCCCTGCAGGTCGGGCGTGCTGCGGTTGGCGACCGGCGAGCCGACGACGATGTCCTGGTCGCCGGACAGCCGCGCCAGCAGCGCCTGCCAGGCAGACAGCATGAGCACGAACAGCGTGGTGTGCTCGCGCCGCGCCAGCGCGGACAGGCGCGCATGCAGCTCGCCTGAAATCGCGAACAGCCCGCGTCCGCCGCGGGAGGAGAAGACCGCGCCGCGCGGGCGATCGGTCGGCAGGTCGAGCAGGCCGCTGGCGCCGCGCAGCGCGTCGTGCCAGAACGCGAGCTGGCGGTCGATGCGCTCGCGCGCGGCCGGTTCGCGCTGCCACAGCAGGTAGTCGGCATAGCGCAAGGGCGGCGTCTGCGCCTGGTCGCCGTCGCCGCCTGCGCGCAGCGCGTTGTAGTCGCGCGACAGTTCCGACCAGATCACGCCCAGCGACCAGCCGTCGGCGACGATGTGGTGCGTGGTCGCGGTCAGCACGTGGCGGTCCGGCGCCAGGCGGAGCAGTTGCACGCGCAGCAGCGGCGCGCGCGACAGGTCGATCGGTTCGACCGCCTGGCGATCGACGGCCTCGTGCATCGCCTGCTCGCGCGCATCCTCGGGCAGGTGGCTGAGGTCGACGCGGGAGACCGCGAAGTCGCAGTCCTCGACCACCACCTGCACAGGTTCGCCGGCCTCTTCGCGGAACTGCATGCGCAGCGCGTCATGGCGCGCGACGATGCGCGCGCAGGCGCGTTCGAGCGCATCGACGTCGAGCGCGCCTTCCAGCAGCCGGCTTTCGTAGATCAGGTAGGCGCCGCTGTCGGGCTGCAGGCGTTCGAAGACCCAGATCTGCCGCTGCGCCGAACTCAGCGGCAGGACCTGCCCGGCCTCCGCGCGCGGCCACGGCGCCGGCGCCTCGGGCGCGTCGTCGCTGCGACGGGCCAGGCTGCGCACCAGCAGTTCGCGCTGCTGGGGCGTGAGCCTGGCCATGCGCTCGGCGAGCGCGGCGCTCATGCCTGTGGCCGGGGTGTCGGTGGTCGACGTCATGTCGTGCGGATCTCCTGCAGCGTATCGATCGGGTCTGGTCGCGTGGACTCTGGCGGGTGGCGTGCGGCGACGGCGATCAGCCGTCGAGCATCGCGAGGATGTCGGCCTCGGACAGGCCTTCGAGCTGGTCGAGCATGCCGGCCAGCGCGGCCTCGTCGACGCTGCCCAGGCGCATCTCGAGCAGCTTCCCGGCGAACTGGGCGACCGTCGGCGCCTCGAACACCATGCGCAGGCCGATGTCGCCGCCGAAGCGCTTCTGCATGCGCGAGACCAGCTGGTTGGCGAGCAGCGAATGTCCGCCGAGGTCGAAGAAGTTGTCGTGCAGGCCCACGCGCGGCTTGCCCAGCACCTCGGCCCACATCTCGGCCAGGGCGATCTCCTCCGGCGTGACCGGCGCGACGTAGGCCTCGGCCGCCGCGTCGTCGCCTTCCGGCACCGGCAGCGCGCGGCGATCGACCTTGCCGTTGGGCGTCAGCGGCATGCGGTCGAGCAGCACCCAGGCCGACGGCACCATGTATTCCGGCAGCCGCTCGCGCGCGGTCGCGCGCAGCGCCGCGATGTCGATCGCGCTCGCCTCGCCCGCGGCCGGCACCACGTAGGCGACCAGACGCTTGTCGCCCGGGCGATCCTCGCGGCAGACGACGACGGCCTCGGCCACGTCGTCGCGCACC
Source organism: Lysobacter sp. (assembly GCA_019634715.1). GTDB lineage: Bacteria > Pseudomonadota > Gammaproteobacteria > Xanthomonadales > Xanthomonadaceae > Lysobacter_I. The sequence continues at coordinate 121,184 of JAHCAU010000010.1, read as the reverse complement.
AGCAATACCGACTCGATCTCGCCCAGTTCGATGCGGAAGCCGCGCAGCTTGACCTGATGGTCGATGCGGCCGATGACCTCGAGCGTGCCGTCGCGACGCCAGCGCGCGAGGTCGCCGGTGCGGTACAGGCGGCCGCCGGCGAGCGCGCCGAAGGGGTCGTCGACGAATTTCTCGGCCGTGAGCTCCGGGCGGTCGAGGTAGCCCTGGGCGACGCCGAGGCCGCCGATCAGCAGTTCGCCGGGCACGCCGGCGGGCACCGGCTGCATCCGCGCATCGACGACGTAGACCGAGGTGTTGTCGATCGGCCGGCCGATGCTGATCGCGCCCTCGCCCGGCTGCACGCGTTCGATCGTCGACCAGACCGTGGTTTCGGTCGGGCCGTAGACGTTCCACAGTTCGCTGCCGCAGCCGAGCAGGCGGTCGGCCAGTTCGCGCGGCAACGCCTCGCCGCCGCAGAGCAGGCGCATGCCCGGGCGCCCGCGCCAGCCGGCGTCGAGCAGCATGCGCCAGGTCGCCGGCGTGGCCTGCATCACCGTCGCTTCGACGGCGTCGAGCAGGCGCGCGAGCGCCTCGCCCTCGCTGGCGGTGGCGCGGTCGGCCAGGGCCACGCGCGCGCCGACGGTCAGCGGCAGCATCAGCTCCAGCAGCGCGATGTCGAAGGACAGCGTGGTGATCGCGCACAGCGTGTCGTCCGGTCCGAGGCCGGGCGCGCGCGCCATCGATGCCAGGAAATTCACCGCGGCGCGATGCGGCACGCGCACGCCCTTCGGGCGACCGGTCGAACCCGAGGTGAACAGCACGTAGGCGGTGTCGTCCGCGCCCGCGTCCGCCGAGGCAACGACAGCGGCGCCGGCATCGGCGCCACCAGCCGCGCCGTCGAGGATGTCCTCGATGCGCAGCAGCGCGTGCGCACCGGACGGCAGCTGCGCTGCGATCGCGTCGTCGGCGATCACCACCGGCGCGGCGGCGTCTTCCAGCATGCAGGCGATGCGTTCGCGCGGGAAACCGGGATCCAGCGGCACGTAGGCCGCGCCCGACTTGAGCACGCCCAGCAGCGCCGCGAGCATGCGCGGCGTGCGCTCGAGATAGAGGCCGACCATCGCGCCCCGCCCGACGCCCTGCGCGCGCAGGCGCGCGGCCACGGCCTCGGCCTGCGCATCGAGCGCGTCGTAGCGCACGGCGCTGTCGCCCTGCACCACCGCCACCGCCTGCGGCGTCCGCGCGGCCTGGGCCTCGAACAACCCATGCAGCGTCGCCTGTTCCGGCAGCGCGCGCGCGGTGTCGTTCCATTCGACCAGCATCCTGCGGCGTTCGTCCGCAGGCAGGATGTCGATCTCGGCGATGCGCCTGGCGGGATCGGCGACCGCGGCCGCGAGCAGCGTCTCCATGTGGCGCGCGAAGGCCTGCATGGTCCCGGCATCGAACAGGTCGGTCGCGTACTCCAGCAGCATGCGCAGGCCGTCGGCGTGCTCGCTGGCGAAGATCGACAGGTCGGCGCGCGCGGTGCCCGAATGCGCGTTCTCGACGGGCACGTTCTCCAGCGTCAATCCCGGCAGGTGGAGCCTGGACTCCGGGAAGTTCTGGTAGAACACCATCGTCTGGAACAGCGGGTTGTGGCTCAGCCGGCGCTCGACGTTGACCGATTCGAGCAGGCGCTCGAACGGCAGGTCCTGATGCGCGTAGCTGTCCAGCGTGGTCGTGCGCACCTGTGCCAGCAGCTCGCGGAACGTCGGATTGCCCGACAGGTCGGCGCGCATCGGCAGGGTGTTGATGAAGAAGCCGACCAGCGCTTCCAGTTCGCGGCGCGGACGGTTGGCGTTGCCGACGCCGACGACGATGTCATCCAGCCCCGAATAGCGGTACAGCAGGGTCTGGAAGGCGGCGAGGAACACCATGAAGGGCGTGGCGCCTTCCTGGCGCGACAGCTGGCGGATGCCTTCCAGCAGCGGTGCCGGCAGCAGGTGCAGATGGACATCGCCGCGATAGCTCTGCACCGGTGGACGCGGCCGGTCCGCGGGGATGTCCAGCACCGGCGGCAGCGCACGGAAACGCCCGGTCCAGTAGTCGAGGTGCGCGCGCATCGCCGAACCATCGGCTTCGTCGCGCTGCCACAGCGTGTAGTCGACGTACTGCAGCGGCAGGTCCGGCAGCGGCGAGGGTTTCCCGTCGAGGAAGGCCGGATACAGCGCACTCAGCTCGCGGAAGATCACGCTGACCGACCAGCCGTCGATCGCGATGTGGTGCGCGCTCAGCGACAGCAGCCACGCGTCTTCGGCCATCCGGATCAGCTGCGCGCGCAGCATCGGACCGCGTTCGAGGTCGAACGGCGCGCTCGCGTCTTCCCTCACCAGGCTCCGTGCGGCCCCTTCCCGCGCCTCGGCCGGCACGCCGGTCAGGTCGTGGTGGATCAGGCGCATCGGCGCTGGCGGCAGGATCCGCTGCATCGGTCCTTCCGCATCCTGCACGAACACCGTGCGCAGGCTTTCGTGGCGGCGCACGATCTCGCCGAGCGTGCGCTCGAGCGCGTCGGCGTCGAGCTGCCCGGTCAGGCGCGTCAATGCGGTGACGTTGTAGACGCTGTTTCCCGGATCGAGGCGGTCGAGGATCCACAGCCGCTGCTGCGCCGAAGACAGCGGCAACCGCTCCGGACGCGGCCTGCGGCCGATCTCCTGCTGGGTGTCCGCGCCGCTGCGGCGGGCCAGCTGCTGCATCAACAACGCACGCTTCTCGGCCGACAGGCCGGACAGACGCCGATCAAGTTCGCTCATGCTTCCCCTGCTCCTGTGTGTTCCGACAACCTCCGCGCAACCTCGTCCTCGCTGAGGTTCTCGAACTCCATGAGCAGCGCTTCCATGTGCTTGCGGTCTTCTTCCTCGCACGCCGCGACGATGCGCTGCGCCAGGCCTTCCAGGCTCGGCGACTCGAACAGCGCGCGCAGCGGCAATTCGATCCCGTATTCGTGTCCGACCCGCGACAGCATCCGCGTGGCGAGCACCGAATGTCCGCCCAGGTCGAAGAAACCGGCGCGCACGTCCACGGCGGGCAGCGCGAGCAGTTCCTTCCACAGAGACGCCAGGAAAGCCTCTTCCGGCGTGCGCGGCGCCAGCGCTTCGTCCTGCCCGGCCGCCAGGCCCGGCGGCGGCAGCGCGCCACGGTCGATCTTGCCGTTGGGCGTCAGCGGGAACGCCTCCAGCGCCACGAACGCCGCCGGTACCATGTACTCGGGCAGCGCGCGCCCCAGGTGCGCGCGCAGCGCGGCCGCGTCGGGCGTGTCGCCTTCGCCGTCGCAGACGTAGTACGCCACTAGGCGGCGATCGCCGGGCACGTCCTCGCGGCAGTGCACCACGACCTGGCGCATGCCCGGCCACTGCGCGAGCACGCTTTCGATCTCGCCCAGTTCGATGCGGAAACCGCGCAGCTTGATCTGGTGGTCGATGCGGCCGATCACCTGCACCGTGCCGTCGGCGCGCCAGAACGCGAGGTCGCCGGTGCGGTACAGGCGCGCACCCGGCTGCGAGGAGAAGGGATCGGCGATGAATTTCTCGGCGGTCAGGTCCGGCCGACCGCGATAGCCTGCGGCCAGTCCATCGCCGCCGATCAGCAGTTCGCCCGGCAGGCCGACCGGCTGGCGCTGCATGCGCCGGTCGACGATGTGGATCGCCGTATTGTCGACCGGGCGACCGACCAGGATCGGGCCGTCGCCGGACTCGACCCGGCACAGCGCCGAATACACCGTGGTCTCGGTCGGGCCGTAGAGGTTCCACAGCTCGCGGGCCATCGGCAGCAGGCGCTCGGCCAGCTCGCGCGGCAGGGCTTCGCCGGTGGAGATGATGCGCATCGCCGGGTCGCCGGGCCAGCCCACCTCGAGCAGCATGCGCCAGGTCGCGGGCGTGGCCTGCATCAGGGTCGGTCGCGCGGCTTCGATGAAGCGGCGCAGGCGCAGGCCGTCGCGCACGGTGTCGCGGTCGAGCAGCAGGATGCGCGCGCCGACGGTCAGCGGCACCACCAGCTCGGTCAACGCGATGTCGAACGACAGCGTGCTGATCGCGCAGATCGTGTCGTCGGCGGTCATGCCCGGTTCGCGCGCGATCGAGCGGATCAGGTTCACCGCCGAACGCTGGCGGATCTCGACGCCCTTGGGCTTGCCGGTGGAGCCGGAGGTGAAGATCACGTAGGCCGGATCGTCCGGGCCGGCGCCACCCGCGGGCGGCGCGGATGCCGATGCATCCAGCGCAGCGGTGTCGTCGATCTCGACCACCGACGGCACCGCGACCGGCAGGCGGTCGCGCAGTTCCGGCTGGGTGACGATGACCTGCGCGGCCGACAGTTCGACCATGTAGGCGAGGCGATCCTGCGGATAGCCCGGATCGAGCGGCACGTAGGCGCCACCGGCCTTGAGGATGCCGAGCAGGCCGATGAGCATCGCCGGTGAACGCTCGACGTACAGGCCGACCAGCGCGCCCGCGCCGACGCCGGCCCCGCACAGCGCGTGGGCGACCGCATTCGCGCGCGCGTCCAGTTCGCGATAGGTCATCGCGCGATCGCCGAAGACCAGCGCCGTCGCCTCCGGCGTGCGCGCGACCTGGGACGCGACCTGCGCCGCGATCGTCGCGTCGTCCGGCAGCGCGCGCGCGGTGTCGTTCCAGCGCGCCTGCGCCGCGACTTCGGCCTCGGTCAACAGCGGCAACTGCGTCACCGGGCGCTGCGGCGCGTCGATCGCGGCCTCGAGCAGGGTCAGGTAATGCCCGGCCATGCGCCGGATCGTGGCCGCCTCGTAGAGGTCGCTGCTGTACTCGAACATCAGTTCGCCCTGCGCGTGCTGGTTCACGAACAGCGACAGGTCGCCCTGCGCGGTCGGCGGGCGCAGCTCGGACCAGTGCAGCGAATCGCTGCGCAGGCCCGGCAGATGCACGTCGTGCGCGGGATAGTTCTGGTAGAAGTACATGACCTGCGCGAACGGCGTGTAGCTGGCCGAGCGCGAAACGCGCAGGGTTTCGAGGATGCGGTCGAGTGGCGCGTCGGCGTGTTCCAGCGCCTGCAGCAGATCCGCCTGCGCGCGCGCCAGCAGCGTGTCGAAGCTCGGCTCGTCGCCGACATCGGCTGCGAGCGGCAGCAGGTTGATGAAGAACCCGACCATGGGTTCCAGTTCCAGACGGCTGCGACCGGCATGGCCCATCGACGCCACGACCCGGTCCTGGCCGCTGCAGCGCGCCAGCAGCATCTGCAGCACGACGAACAGCACGGTCGACGGCGTGACGCTGCGCGCGCGCGCGAACGCGTCGACGCGTTCGCGCAGGGCGTCCGGCATCGTGGTGGTGAAGACATCGCCGCGGAAGGACTGCAACGCAGGACGCGGGCGGTCGCCGGGCAGATCCAGCATCGCCGGCGCATCGGCCAGATGCCGGCGCCAGAAGTCCAGCGAACGCTCGAGGCCCTCGCCCTCCTGGGTGCGCGACTGCCACAGCGCGACATCGGCGATCTGCAGCTCGGGCTCCGGCAGCGGGGTGGCGTCGCCGGCGCATCGGCGCCTGTAGCCATCGGCGACCTCGTCGACCAGCGTGGTCAGCGACCAGCCGTCGATGGCGATGTGGTGGAAGGCCAGGACCAGCAGGTGGCAGTCGGGATCCAGGCGGAAGAGATGTGCACGGATTGGCGGTTCGCGCTCGATCGCGAAAGGCGTCGCGACCGCTTCGCGGGCCAGGCGCAGGGCCGTGGCATGGCGCTCGGCCGGGTCGGCGCCACCGGCATCGGCCTCGTGCCAGGGCAGGTCGCAGGCGGGCAGGACATGCTGCCAGGCCAGGCCGGCGTCGCTGCGGTAGACGGTGCGCAGGACCTCGTGGCGATCGACCGCCGACTGCACGGCAGCGCGCAGCGCGGCCCGATCCAGCGGCCCTTCCAGCCACAGGCCCTTGGCCATGTTGTAGGCCAGCAGGCCCGGGGCGAAACGGTCGAGCCACCACAGCCTGCGCTGGCCGGCGGTGAGCGGAATGCGTTCGGGGCGGGGTTCGCGGCCGATGCGGGTCCGTGCGCTGCGGCCTCGGGCCGCGGTCTGTTGCAGTAGCGCCCGCTTTTCAGGCGAGAGTCCCGCGAGGCGCTGTTCCAGATCGTTCATCTACCTGACTTCCCTGTGACACCGACCGTAATGGAGCTTGACAGCCGGGCGTGTTCCTTCATCCCCGCTTCACAAGCTATCACACCCGCTTTATTCTGCAAGCCGCGATCACAGATCGACGGATTGACCCACTACCCAGCGTATGCATTCGGACCCTCCCGGGGGACCCGGACACGGCCAGATGTCACCGATCAGTGACACAGTGCCGTCCCGGGACTGGAGACCGATCGCAGACCTCCTCAAGGACACACCGGTCAAGGACATACCGGTCAAGGACAGGCGCACCGATGACAACGGCGACACCCCGAGACACAGGCCAGACGCGGCCCTGCCACGCCAGAGACCGCACGGCGCGGGCACCTGTGGAAGAAGACGCCGGACCGCCACGGCGGCGCCGTCCCGGCCGCTAGCCACACCGGCGCCACGGACGGACGCATGCCCCCAGAACACCCACGCGCCGGCCCACGGCCGGTCGCTTGCCCCCGAACTCCCCACCCCTATCCGGGCCGCGACCGCGCCCCCGGCCACGCAGTCCGCACGACCGCACCACCCTTCGAAAGGATTCTCTCGATGCAACGCAAGCGCTTCTCCTACCGCCGCCTCTCGTACTGCCTCGCCGCCCTGCTCGCGCTGGGCAGCCTCGGCACCGCCGACGTCCACGCACAGGAGGCACTGAAGATCCCGCGCACCTCCGCGCCCCCGAAGCTGGACGACTACGTCGCCGGCCTGCCGGGCGACCACGGCGTCGAGATTTCGGATTTCAAGCAGCAATCCCCGGGCGACGGCAACCCCGTCTCGCTGGAGACCCGCGCCTACCTGTCCTACGACGACACCCACCTGTACGTGGTGTTCGTGTGCAAGGACGATCCCGAACTGGTCCGCGCGCGCATCGCCCGCCGCGAGAACATCTTCGGCGACGAAGGCGTGCAGATCCTGCTCGACACCTTCGACGACGACCAGCGCGCCTTCGTCTTCGCGGCCAATCCCTACGGCGTGCAGCTCGACAGCAAGCTGACCGAAGGCCAGGGTTACGATTACAACTTCGACACGCAGTGGAAGTCGAACGGCACCATCACCAAGGACGGCTACGTCACCATTTTCGAGATCCCGTTCAAGAGCCTGCGCTTCCACCCGGGCGAGAAGCAGAACTGGGGCGTGGCCATCGGCCGCATCATCCCGCGCTTCAGCGAATTCTCGTACTGGCCGTACATCACCCAGCGCAAGCAGGGCTTCGTGCAGCAGTTCGCGCCGGTGGAGATCGACAGCAGCATCTCGCCGGGCCGCAACATCAGCCTCACGCCCACCCTCACCTACCGCAACCAGGAACTGCTCGGCCTCGACCGTTTCGGCGTGCCCGGCATCCGCCGCAGGACCGAGACGGAAGTCGGCCTCGACGCCAAGTTCGTGATCCGCGACGCGCTCGCCGTCGACCTGACCGTGAACCCGGATTTCGGCGAGATCGAATCGGATTCGCCGCAGGTCATCGTCAACCAGCGCTTCGAAGTGCGCTTCCCCGAGAAGCGCCCGTTCTTCCTCGAGAACGCGGGCTTCTTCGGCACCCCGCAGTCGCTGTTCTTCTCGCGCCGCATCGTCGACCCCGAATACGGCGCGCGCGCCACCGGCCGCTTCGGCCGCTGGGCCGTCGGCGCGCTGGCGATCGACGACGAGGCCGCGGGCCTGCCCTACGGCACCGACGACAACGGCCACATCGGCGTGCTGCGCGTGCAGCGCGACTTCGGCAAGCAGTCGAACGTCGGCGTGTTCCTCAGCGATCGCCGCGTCGGCGATGTCGAGAACCGCGTCTACAGCCTCGACAGCCGCGTGCGCCTGACCGACAACTGGGCGCTCACCGGCCAGGTCGTCGGCAGCCGTTTCGACAACGGCGCCGGCTTCACCACCGACGATCGCCTGCTGTACGCCGCCGCCAGCCGGTCGAGCCGCGAATGGAACTACGATGGCGAATACCTGGACATCGGCGAGGATTTCCGCGCCGACCTCGGCTTCATCCCGCGCACCGACATCCGCCAGACCACGCATTCGCTGTCCTACCTGCACCAGTTCAGCGAACGCCCGTGGCTGGTCAGCGCCGGCCCGCTGTTCGGGGCATCGCGCACCTGGAACCAGGACGGCGACCTGCAGGACTGGACCGCCGAAGCCGGCTACCGCATCAACGGCCGGCGCCTGACCTCGTTCGAGGCGCGCCTGATCGAATCCTACGAGCTGTACCAGGGCTTCGATTTCCGCAAGCGCAATCTCTACCTCGCCGCGAGCTCCGACTGGTTCAAGTGGCTCAGCGCCTCGGTCAGCTACACCCACGGCGACGCGGTGAACTTCTTCCCGGCGGCGGGCGTGGATCCGTTCCTCGGCGATTCGCGCCAGCTGGTCACCTCGGCCGACTTCAAGATCACGCCGCAGTTCCAGGTCAACCAGCAGTTCATCTGGACCGACCTGCGCACCCAGGACGCGATCAACGGCAACGACGCCGGCAGCCGCGCCTATCGCAGCACCCAGGCGCGCACCAAGGTCCGCTACCAGTTCAGCAAGTTCCTCGACGCGCGCGTGATCTTCGACTACGCCGCGCTCGATCCGAACACCACCCTGTTCGCGGCGCCGCGCACCAAGCGCCTGACCACCGACTTCCTGGTCAGCTACGTGCTCAGCCCGGGCACCGCGCTGTACGTAGGCTACACCGAGCAGGAGCAGAACCTGCGCCTGGTCGGCAGCCCGCCGATCGTCGTGCCGACCGACAACCTGAACCTGAAGACCGGCAAGCAGGTCTTCATGAAGCTGACCTACCTGTTCAATCTCTGATCGCGGTTTTGATCAGAGCTTTCCAGCCACGGATCGGCGCGGAGCATACGGATCACCCAAAGCGAAGGCTGGGTTTTCAATCCGTGTACTCCGCGCCGATCCGCGGCAAGAGGCACTGATCGATTTGCCACGGATCCACGCGGAAGAACGCGGATCGCCGACGGGAAAGAACGCTTTTTCGATCCGCGCATTCCGCGTCGGAAGAACGCGGGTCGCGCGATGTCAAAACCGCTTTTTGAATCCGCGTGCTCCGCGTGGATCCGCGGCAAAAAACCGGATCGATCGCAACCTCACTTGATCCGCTGCTTCTCCAGCTTGCGCGCGAGCGTGCGGCGATGGAGGCCGAGGCGGCGCGCGGCTTCGGAGATGTTGAAGTCGCTCTGCGCCAGGGTTTCGTGGATGTGTTCCCACTCCAGGGTCTTGATCGAGGTGGTGCGTGCGGTCAGTTCGACGCCGGTATCGCCACTGGTGCGCTTGAACGCCGCTTCGATGTCGTCGGTGTTCGACGGCTTTGCGAGATAGTGGCGCGCGCCGAGCTTGATCGCTTCCACGGCTGTGGCGATGCTGGCGTAGCCGGTGAGCACGACGATGACGATGTCCGGGTCGTGCTCGTGCAGGTGCTGCACGCAGGTCAGGCCCGACGATTGCCCGGCCAGCTTCAGGTCGACCACCGCGTGCGTCGGCGAGAAGTCCGCCAGCAGCGCAGGAAGACCATCCTCGCCGGTGGTGGTACGCACCTCGTAGCCGCGGCGCTCGAACGAGCGCCCGAGGGTGCGGGCGAAGGCGGCATCGTCTTCGACCAGCAGCAGGCGGCGTTCAGTCGTCATGGCCGGGCACCTCGATGGCAATCGCGTCGATGGCGATCGCGGACATGGGCAGGGTCACGGTCACGATGGCGCCACCCTGCGGACGGTTGCGCGCGGTCAGGCGCCCGCCCAGCGTACGGGCCACGTTGACCGAAAGAAAGAGCCCGAGTCCACCGCCCGGACGGCCCTTGGTGGAGTTGTACGGCGCGCCCAGGCGTTCCAGCACCTCCGGCGGGAAGCCGGGGCCGGCATCGGCGACGTCGATCACCAACGTGCCATCGCGGCAGTCGGCATCGAAGGCCACCCAGTCGGGCGACACCTCCAGCGCATTGTCGAGCACGTTGAAGACCATCTGGCGCAGGCCCGCGTCGGACACGATGCGCGGGTTCTCGATGCACTTCATCCGGTAGTGGAAATGACCGACGTGGCGCGACGTGCGCCATTCGTCGGCCATGTCGTCGAACAGATCGTGCAGGGTCGTCGCCACCGGCGCCTCGCCTCGGGTCTCGCCCGCCGCGAGCAGGATGTTGGTGACGATGGACTTGCAGCGCATGACCTGCGCCTGCATTTCCGACACGTCCTGCGACAGTTCGGGATCGGAGGCGAAGGTCGGCAGGTGGTGCCAGTCGCCGAGGATCACCGACAGCGTCGACAGCGGCGTGCCCAGTTCGTGCGCCGCGCCCGAAGCCAGCAGGCCCATGCGCACGATGTGCTCCTCTTCGACCGCGCGCCGGCGCAGCTCGGCCAGGCGCGCGTCGCGGTCGCTCAGGATGCGCACGATGCGGGTGATGAACACCACGAACAGCGACACCACCAGCACGAAGCAGATCAGCAGGCCCTGCACGTAGTGGTCGGCGAAGCCGCGCGCCGGATCGACGGCGATCCGCACCGGCGCCGGCACCGCGATCAGGCCGGCCACGCACAGCACCGTCGCCAGCGCGAGCACCCAGCTCGCCGGCGGGCGCAGCAGCACGGTGCCCAGCGCGACCTGCAGCAGGAACAGGAACACGAAGGGATTGGCGATGCCGCCGCTGAGGTGCAGTTGCAGCGCCAGCGACGCCACGTCGACGCTCAGCGCGAGCAGCAGCGCATTGTTCGACACCGGGCCATCGCGCCACCAGCGCAGCTGGCTGCCGAGGTTGAACGCCACCAGTCCGGCCAGCACCACGAACATCGCGGGCAGCGGCAGCGCGATACCCAGCCCGAAGTGGACCACGAGGATGGTGACCACCTGCCCGACCACCGCGATCCAGCGCAGCTGGATCAGCTGCTGCATGTTGCGCAGGCCTGTGCGGTCCTGCGGCCAGACATCGACCATGCGCAGGATGCGTCCCGGGTCTGTTTCGCCGGATGTCTCAGCGGTGTGGAATGGCGCCTGCATGGGAAAGACCTCCTCGACAGGCCCGATCTTGACGCAATCGCCGGCCGGAGACGACCAGGCGCGAGGCCGCGAACGCGGTCAGCAGCGCCATGCCGAACCAGGTCAGCGCATAGGTCAGGTGCGGGTCGCGGAAGCGGATCGCGGTCATCCCGGCGCGCGGCCACGCTGCGTCCGCCACGACCCCGGGACCCGTCACGGCGAAGGCATCGACGAAGAACGGCGCCACCTCGCCGCCGGGCAGGCCTTGCGTCCGGGCGATCGCCGCCACGTCGCGGGAGTACCAGCGCCGGCCCGCGGGGGCGTTGTCGCGCAGGAAACCGCCGCCGGGTTCGCTGGTGCGCAGCAGGCCGACGACCGACACCGCACCGGCCGGCGACGGTGCGGCGCGCTCCCCGGACGGCACGAAGCCGCGATTGACCAGCACGATGTCGCCATCGGCGGTGCGCAGCGGCGCCAGCAGCCAGGCGCCACCGCCCAGTGCCGTCACCGCCTGGGTCCGCGTCTCCGGTAACGGCAGGAATTCGCCGTCCAGGCGCACCCGGAGGTAGCCGTGCGAGGCCTCGCCGACCGTCGGCCAGGCATCGCGTGCAGGCGGTGCCACCGGTGCGGCGGCCACGCGGGCATCGACCCGGGCGATCAGCGCCTGCTTCCACGCCATCCGCTGCAACTGCCACACGCCGAGCGCGACGAAGCCCGCGAACGCCAGCGCCAGGCCGGCGCCCAGCGCGAAAGCCCATGCCGAACGCGTCCGGCCAGGCGGGCACTCGCGGGCGGCATCACGGTTCACGGCGCGGCCTTGAGCATCTCTTGCATGTCGTGCACGCCGGGCATCATGTTGTCGTTGAGGTGGTGCATCACCCACAGCGAGCCGGACAGCACGATGATCACCAGCACCGCGGTGAACACCAGCGCGAGCAGGTTCCAGCCGCCCTCGGACTTCGTGTTCATGTGCAGGAAGTAGACCATGTGCACGACCACCTGCACCGCCGCGAACAGCAGCAGCACCACGGCCGCGATGCGCGAATCGGGAAAGGAGTTGGTCATCACCAGGGCGAAGGGAATCGCGGTGAGCACGACCGACAGCACGAAGCCGTTGAAGTACTCGCGGACGGACACATGCGGGATGCCGGCGTCGAAGCCGTGATCGGCGTCGTCGCCGTGGCCATGCGGATCCTGGTGGACGTGGGAGTGGTGGCTGGCGTCGTGGTTCATGGCAGCGTGCCCATCAGGTAGACGAAGGTGAACACGCCGATCCAGACCACGTCGAGGAAGTGCCAGAACATCGACAGGCAGGCGATGCGGCGCGCGTTGGCGCGGGTCAGGCCGTGCCTGCGCACCTGCACGCACAGCACGACCAGCCAGATCACGCCGAACAGCACGTGCAGGCCGTGGGTGCCGACCAGTGTGAAGAACGAAGACAGGAAGGCGCTGCGCTGCGGGCCGGCGCCGAGGTGCAGCAGGTGCGCGAACTCGTAGACCTCGATCGCGAGGAAGGCCAGCCCGAGGGTGCCGGTCGCCAGCAGCCAGCCGATCACGCCGCGCACGCTGCGGTTCTGCATCGCGATCATCGCGAAGCCATACGTGATCGACGACACCAGCAGGATCGCGGTGTTGATCGCGATCAGGTTCAGGTCGAAGAGATCGGCGCCGGACGGGCCCGCGGCATAGCTGCGGCCGAGCACGCCGTAGGCCGCGAACAGGCAGGCGAAGACCATCAGGTCGCTGAGCAGGTAGATCCAGAAACCGAGCAGCGTGCCGTTCTCGGGGTGGTGGCGGCCTTCCGTATCGAGGAAGACCGGTCGGCCGTCGGGGTGGTTCAGGGCGATGGACTCAGACACGGGCCACCTCCAGCTGTGCGGTGCGTGCCTGCTCGGTGGCCGCCACCTCGTCGGCAGGAATGTGGTAATCACGGTCGTAATCGAAGCTGTGCCAGATGGCATACGCGACCAGCGCGACCAGGGAGGCAGCGGCCAGCCACCACACGTGCCAGATCAGGGCGAAACCGCAGGCCGTGCTCAGCGCCGCCAGCACCACGCCGGCAGGCGTGTTCTTCGGCATGTGAACCGGCAGGAAGCCGCTGGTCGGGCGCTGGAAGCCGCGACGCTTCATGTCCCACCAGGCATCGCTGTCGTGCACCACCGGTGTGAACGCGAAGTTGTAGGCCGGCGGCGGCGACGAGGTCGACCACTCCAGCGTGCGCCCGTCCCAGGGGTCGCCGGTGGTGTCGCGCAACTGCTCGCGACGGCGGATGCTGATGTAGATGCAATACAGGAACGCGGCGATGCCGATGGCGACGAGCACGGCGCCGAACGCGGCGATCTGGAACCAGATCTGCAGCGAGGGATCCTCGAAGTGGCTCATGCGCCGGGTCACGCCCATCAGGCCCAGCACGTACAGCGGCGTGAACGCGAACCAGTAGCCGGCCAGCCAGAACCAGAACGAGACCTTGCCCCAGAAATCGTCGAGCCTGAAACCGAAGGCCTTCGGGAACCAGTGCGTCATCGCCGCGAACAGGCCGAACACCACGCCGCCGATGATCACGTTGTGGAAGTGCGCCACCAGGAACAGGCTGTTGTGCAGCACGAAGTCCGCCGGCGGCACCGCGAGCAGCACCCCGGTCATGCCGCCGACGACGAAGGTGATCATGAAGCCCATCGTCCACAGCATCGGCACCTCGAAACGGATGCGCCCCCGGTACATGGTGAACAGCCAGTTGAAGATCTTCGCGCCCGTCGGGATCGAGATGATCATCGTGGTGATGCCGAAGAAGGAATTGACGCTGGCGCCCGAGCCCATGGTGAAGAAGTGGTGCAGCCACACCAGGTAGGACAGCACGGTGATGCACACCGTGGCGTAGACCATCGACGAGTAGCCGAACAGGCGCTTGCCGGAGTACGTGGACACGATCTCGGAGAACACGCCGAACACCGGCAGGATCAGGATGTACACCTCGGGATGGCCCCAGATCCAGATCAGGTTGACGTACATCATGGCGTTGCCGCCGAGATCGCTGGTGAAGAAGTTGGTGCCGACGTAGCGGTCCATCGTCAGCAGCGCCAGCACCGCGGTGAGCACCGGGAACGACACCACGATCAGCACGTTGGTGCACAGCGAGGTCCAGGTGAACACCGGCATCTTCATCAGCGTCATGCCCGGCGCGCGCATCTTGACGATGGTCACCAGCAGGTTCACGCCCGACAGCAATGTCCCGACGCCGGCGATCTGCAACGACCAGATGTAGTAGTCGACCCCCACCCATGGACTGAAGGCGACGCCCGACAGCGGCGGATACGCCAGCCAGCCGGTGGCGGCGAATTCGCCGAAGAACAGCGAGGCCATCACCAGGCCGGCGCCGCTGGCGGTCATCCAGAAGCTGAAGTTGTTGAGGAAGGGGAACGCCACGTCGCGCGCGCCGATCTGCAGCGGCACCAGGTAGTTCATCAACCCGGTCACCAGCGGCATCGCGACGAAGAAGATCATGATCACGCCGTGCGCGGTGAAGATCTGGTCGTAGTGGTGCGGCGGCAGGTAGCCGAGGTTGTCGCCGAAGGCCATGGCCTGCTGCAGGCGCATCATCAGCGCATCGGCGAAGCCGCGCAGCAGCATCACCAGACCCAGCACCATGTACATGATGCCGATCTTCTTGTGGTCGATGCTGGTGAACCATTCCTTCCACAGGTAGCCCCACAGCCGCTGCTTCGTGATCACGCCCATCATGGCGATGCCGACGAGCACGGTGCCGATGAAGGTCGCCATGACGATCGGATCGTGCAGCATCGGGATCGCGTCCCAGGACATGCGGCCGAAGATCGGGGAGTGTTCGATGGTGGCGGGATCGATGGACATCGTGGTGTTCCGGGAACGAATCGGGGCTATTGACCAAAAACCATGTGCCGGGCGAAGACGGCGGCGGAACGCCTCAGGGCGCCTTCAGGCCGCCGAGGACGGACGAGAGCGCCGCACGCTGCGCGGTCTCCGGCGTGCACACCGCCGCGGACACGTAGGCGCCCAGGCGCGGATCGCCGCGACGCGGCATCGCCAGCGCGCCGAGACCGTCCAGGCCCAGGCCGCCGGCCGCGTCGAGCGCCATCATCTGGTTCATGCACAGGCGTTCGGTGTCGACGCAGCGGTTGAGGATCGCGTCGAACAGCTTGTCGTCGACGCGGGCGAAATAGCGCACCGGCTCGCGCTTGCTGGGCTTCTCCAGGTCGAGGTACGCCGCGCGCGTGAGCGCGCCGTCGGCCGCGCGCGCGTCCGCGAGCCAGCGCTCGAAGTCGGGCTCGGACAGGCCGTGGAAGCGGAAGCGCATGTGCGAGAAGCCGGCGCCGCTGTAGTTCGCGGAGAAACCTTCGTACTCGCCCGGCGCGTTGATCACCGCGTTCAGCTTCGACTCCATGCCGGGCATGCCGTAGATCATGCCGGCCAGCGCGGGAACGTAGAACGTGTTCATCACCGACGACGCGGTGATCCGGAAGTGCACCGGGCGATCCACCGGCACCGCGACCTCGTTCACCGTCGCCACGCCCTGCTCCGGGTAGATGAACAGCCACTTCCAGTCGAGCGCGACCACCTGGATTTCCAGGGGTTCCACGTGCGCCGGCACCGGCCTGCCGGCGGCGATGCGATCGAGCGGTCGGTACGGGTCGAGCAGGTGCGTGCTGATCCAGGTCACCGCGCCGAGCGCGATGATGATCAGCAGCGGCACGCCCCAGATCACCAGTTCGAGCTGCGTCGAGTGGTCCCAGTCCGGCGCATAGGTAGCGCTGCGGTTGGACGCGCGGTAGCGCCACGCGAACCACAGCGTGAGCGCGATCACCGGCACGATCACGATCAGCATCAGCAGCGTGGCGACGACGATGAGATCGCCCTGGCGACCGGCGATGTCGCCGGCCGGCCGGAGGACCACCAGGTCGCAGCCCGACAACAGCACGGCGGCCGCCAGCAGGGCGGTCGGCATGCGCGCAGCGCGCAGGAAACGAAGCAGGTTGGGCATGGCAGTCGGCAATCGCGGTCGTTTTTGATCGAGGTCAATGTAGTCGCGCACCGCATCGACGAGTATTGGACGTTTTGTCCTATCCCCTGCGCGCTCCGGTTCTGTCAGGCTTCGCTTCGTCAAAGATGCCCGCCCCCCTCTCCGAGAGCCGCCCCCGATGTCCTCCGTCACCGGCCCCACCGCATCCACGCACGATCACGGCACGCGCGCGCACCCCGATGTCGCGCCCGGCGAGATCGCCGTCGGCGTCGTCGTCGGACGCGCATCGGAGTACTTCGACTTCTTCGTGTACGGCATCGCATCGGCGCTGGTCTTCCCGGCCGTTTTCTTTCCGTTCATGGACCGGCTGGAAGGCACGCTGTACTCGTTCGCGATCTTCGCGCTTGCCTTCATCGCGCGCCCGCTGGGTACGATGCTGTTCATGTCGGTGCAGGCGCGCTGGGGACGCGGCGCGAAGCTGACCTCCGCGCTGTTCCTGCTCGGCACCGCCACGGCCGGCATGGCTTTCCTGCCGGGCTACGCCACGCTCGGCGTTACGGCCATCGCACTGCTGGCGATCTTCCGCGTGCTGCAGGGCATCGCGCTCGGCGGCTCGTGGGACGGCCTGCCCTCGCTGCTCGCCCTGCACGCGCCGAAGGAACGGCGCGGCTGGTACGCGATGCTCGGCCAGCTCGGTGCGCCGGTCGGCTTCATCGTCGCCGCCAGCGTGTTCGCCTTCCTGTACGCCAGCCTGGAGCAGCGCGATTTCCTCGCCTGGGGCTGGCGCTATCCCTTCTACGTCGCGTTCGCGATCAATGTGGTCGCGCTGTTCGCGCGGCTGCGCATCGTCGTCGCCGAGGAATACCAGGGCCGCATGGGCGAACTCGAACTGGAGCCCACGCCGGTCGGCGAACTGTTCCGCGCCAGGGGCCAGCACGTGGTGATCGGCGCGTTCGCCGCGCTCGCCAGCTACGCGCTGTTCCACATCGTCACGATCTTCCCGCTGTCGTGGATCGCGCTGTACTCGGACCAGTCGATCGTCGACTTCCTGCTGGTGCAGATCCTCGGCGGCTTCATCGCCGCAGGCGGCATCGTCGCCTCGGGCCTGATCGCCGACCGCATCGGCCGCGCGCGCACGCTCGGCGGCCTGGCCATCGTCATCGCGATGTTCAGCGGCTTCGCGCCGACGCTGATGGAAGGCGGCACGCTCGGCCAGAACGCCTTCATCCTGATCGGCTTCGCCCTGCTCGGCCTGTCCTACGGCCAGGCCGCCGGTGCGGTCACCGCCAACTTCGGCCGCCGCTACCGCTACACCGGCGCCGCGCTGACCTCGGACCTCGCCTGGCTGATCGGCGCCGCCTTCGCACCGCTGGTCGCGCTCGGCCTGTGCGCCTACTTCGGCCTCGCCTGGCTCGGCGCCTACCTGCTCTCCGGCGCGGTCGGCACGCTCGCGGCGCTGGGCATCAACCGCGCGTGGAACTACAAGAGCTGATCCGGCATCTTCCGATCCGGCGTCGCCGGCCCAGACCCGTCATCCCTCGCGACCCGTGTCGCCGGAATACCACCTCATGAATTCCGGTGGGAAGCGCTCCGCCAGATCGAGGCCGCACGCCGGAAACGCATCCATCGCATCGCGGACGTAAGCGGGCGCGGGCGTTTCGGACAGGCCTGCCTGCGCATGATGGGCGTGCTGCGCCAGCGCCCATTCGACGAAGACTTCGGCGCGGGATACCAGCGCACGCGCCAGCCACGGGCGCCCCGCATGCAGGCGATGCCCTTCCGTCCTCAGCTCGTCCAGCGCGGCGGCCAGCGGCATCGATGCGCCGCGCAGCCATTCGGTGACGCCGCCCGCCTCGATCCGCATCGTGCTGGGCGGCGGCGCGCGGTGTTCGGCGAGCGGCCGGCGCAGCCGCAGTTCCAGCCTCCTCGCATCACGGACGGCATCGGTTTCGACGAGCACGATCCGGTCGAGATCGAAGACGTCGTACCAGCGCGGATGCAGGGACGCGATGCGGGCGAACGGATCGCGCGAGAACCCGACCTTGCAGTGGTCCTCCCATGCACACGGAAACACGTAGGCGTAGCAGCGTGCGCTGGCGTCGGCATCTTCGGCCGGATCGTTCATCTTGAATTCCATCTTCCCCCACGAATGACAGGGCGCCCGATCGCAGGCTTTCCGGATCCTGAATCCGTACGCCGGATCGTGAAGCACGCGAGGCTGCGGCGCAAATAATCGGGCGTCCGACCGCCCCGGTACGCCACATGCCTGCGAACACGCCCCTGCGCGCCACGCTCATCGATGCCGAACATCATGATCCCCGGCAGGTCGACGTCTGGTCGATCGATGTCGACGCGCTTGCCGACACGCAACTGCTCTGGATCGAACTGCAGGACGCCGATGCCCTCGACGTGATCGACGAACGGCTGGGCATCCCCGCCGAGGTCATGGCCGCCCTGCGCGCGCCGGACGCATCACCGGGACTGCTCGATGCCGGCGATTGCTTCTGGTTGCGCGCATGCAGCATCCGTTGCCGCGACGCGGACGGAGATTTCGATGTCCAGGCGCTCGATCTGGTGGCAGGCAGGAACTTCGTCGTCAGCTTCAGGAACGGGGTGGAGGACGAACCGGACGCCATCCTCGACAGGACGGCGCTCCGCCGCGACCTGGGACGGCTGAGCGCCGCCAGCTTCGTCGCGGCGCGACTGCATGCCGTGCTGTCGACCTATTTCGACGCAGTGTCGCGGATGGAGATCCTCGCCGAGCGGATCGACCAGGCGATCCTGGATCCGGGCCATACCCGCTGCATGGACGACCTGCGCAGACTGCTGCGATCGACCTCGCGCTTGCGCCGCGTGCTCGCCAGCCACCGATCGCTGTTCACCGGCCTGGCCAGACCGGATTTCAGCCCGACGGAAGGGCACGCGTCGCGCCGGCATTTCGCCGCCGTGGACGAGAAGTACGAACGTGCCATGGATGTCGTCGAGAACAGCCGGGACCTGGTGATCGGCTGCTTCGAGCTGTTCAGCAGTCGCACGGCGCTGTCCACGAACCAGACCATGCGCATCTTGACCTTCCTCACCGTCCTGATCGGCACCATGGCCGTGGTGACCGGCATCTTCGGAATGAATTTCGATACGCGGCTCTTCGACTCGGCGACCGGATTCTGGATCACCATCGGCGGAATGGCGACGACGGCTGTCCTGGTGCTGCTGGTGGCGCGCTGGCGACGCTGGCTGTAGCGGCGCGGGCGTTCGCGGCGACCTGCTGCAAATCCATCGCAGCCGTGCACAAATTGCAGCCTTCGCGACGACCGCTCCGCCTCGCGCAGGCGCTGCGCGAAACCCGCGCGGGCGCAGCGGGCCTTGTTCATTTCGAATCACCGGCCCGTTTCTTCGGAGCCTGCTTCTTGCCGCCGCCGTCCTGCTTGTTGACGGTGGCCCAGGCGATGCGCTCGGCCTCCTCCTCGCTGCGCCCGGCCTCCCGCTCGCTCTGTTCGATGTGCGCCGCCTGGCGCTTCTGCTTGTCGGTGTAGGTGTCCTTGCTGCCTCTGGCCATGTTCGCGTCTCCGCTCTTGCAAATGACGATGCCTGCCATGCAAAGCGCATGCCAGAACGACCGCCTCGCCACGAAGCCACGCGCCCAGGGCGCGGGCATGCATCTTGCGTTTCCCGGGGGGAAGACGGCCATGCGCCGTCCCGACATCCCCCGCCACGGAGCTCGTCATGTCCCATGAAGCACTGGAAGAGAAACTCTGGAAGAGCCTGAAATCCGACCGTACCGTCATGCTCGGCGTCGACGGCGCCGAAGAGGGCCACATGCGCCCGATGACCGCGCA
Source organism: Lysobacter sp. (assembly GCA_019634715.1). Lineage (GTDB taxonomy): Bacteria > Pseudomonadota > Gammaproteobacteria > Xanthomonadales > Xanthomonadaceae > Lysobacter_I. The sequence goes on along the minus strand of JAHCAU010000010.1, from coordinate 101,266 downwards.
GTTCGAAACGCCGGGCTCCGACCTGTGGTTCTTCACCTCGGTCGACAACCATCTGGTCGGCCTGCTGCCCGCATCCGGCATGAAGGCCGCGGCGACCTTCACGTCGAAGGACCATGGCATTTTTGCCTGCCTTCATGGTCACCTCCGGGTGGATACCGACCGTGCCGTCATCGACAGGCTCTGGAACCCCTTCGTGGCAGCGTGGTTCGAGGAGGGCAAGGACGATCCCAGGCTCCGCCTCCTGCGTTTCGAACCCGAGCACGCACAGGTCTGGGAAAACGAATCGAGCTTCCTCGCCGGCGTGAAACTGCTGCTGGGCATCGACCCCAAGCGCAGCTACGAGGACAAGGTCGCCGATCTCGATCTGCGCTGACGCCTGCGCGCATCGCCCGGCACCCGCCCCATTCCATCCCCCACGGCAATCCCCCACGCAATCCCCCACGCAGGCGCATGCCGCGCCTGCACCCGAACGGAGAGTCCCCACCATGCCCCGCAACATCCTGAAGACCCTGCAGAGCGAACACGACGCGCTGCGCGACCTGTTCGCCGAGATCAACGACACCACCGATCGCGCGAAGAAGGGCCGCACCCAGCTCCTGGAAGCGATCGAGCAGAACCTCCTGCCGCACGCCAAGTGGGAAGAAACCGTGTTCTATCCCGCCTTCGCCGAGCGCGCCGACCGCGACGGACTCAAGACCCATGCCGAAGCCGTGCTCGAACACCATGCGGTCGAGGACGTGGTGATCCCGGAGGTGCACGCCGCCGATCCCGACACGCCGGAATTCGCCGGCCGCGTGAAGGTTTTCGGCGAACTCATCGACCATCACGCGAAGGAGGAGGAATCCACGATGTTCAAGCTCGCGCGCAAGCTGTTCAGCGCCGAGGAACTCGCCTCGTTCGATGAACAGTACGAGGAGTGGAAGCAGTCGAACGCGGCCTCCCTCGTCATCGCCGGCGAAAAGGGCAAGACGCAGCTGAAATCGGCGATGAAGTCGCTGACCGGTTGATCGCCCGAGATGCCGGAAGGTCCGTCCATCCTGATCCTGCGCGAGCGGCTGGTGCCGTTCATCGGCAGGACCGTCCAGGACGCCGCCGGGCGCGCGGCGCTGGACTTCGGGCGCCTTCGTTCGCGGCGGCTGCAGGACATCCGCAGTTGGGGCAAGCATCTGCTGCTGGCGTTCGACGGCTTCAGCCTGCGCATCCATCTGCTGCTGTTCGGAAGCTGCCTGATCCACGACCGGAAAGACGGCGACGGCGAGGACACCGCTACGCCGACACCGACGGTATCGCTGCGATTCGCGGGTGGAGGCGGGATCGATTTCAAGGCCGCCTCCGCCCGATGGATCGAAGGCGACCTCGACGCGGCCTACGACTGGTCGGCGGATGTCCTGTCCCCGCACTGGGACCCGCAGGCGGCCCAGGCGAAACTGCGCGCCAGGCCGGGAGAACTCGCCTGCGACATCCTGCTGGACCAGTCGATCTTTTCCGGCGTCGGCAACATCATCAAGAACGAAGTGCTGTTCCGCGCCCTCGTGCATCCGCTCAGCCACATCGGCGCCCTGCCGGACACGCACGTGTCGCAGCTCGTCGCGCAGGCGCGGGACTACAGCTTCGATTTCCTCGAGTGGAAGCGGCGCAACGTCCTGAAGCGTCACTGGCAGGTCCACGAGCGGACGACGTGCCCCCGCTGCCGGCACGCCCTTGCCCCCGTGCGCAGGATCGGCAAGCGCCGTCGTCGAAGTTTCCATTGCGGCCGCTGCCAGCGCCTGTATGGCACCCCGGCGCCTGGCTGAACATGAGAGGACGTTTCGTCATGGATTCCGCAGTCCGCCCACCTCCCCCGGCATCGGGACGCCGGCATCCGCCTCGGGCGATTTCCGTCGGCACCGGACCCGATCGATCGCTGCGCGTCGGCTTCACCGAGGCACGCCCCTGGTGCTATCGCGCCGACCGGACCCTGCTGGGCCTGGACGTGGCTGCGATCGAGTACGTGGCCGGCACGCTTGGCCGATCGCCCGAATACCAGGACAGGCAGGTCGCCGACCTGGCGCCCGGCCTGCTGGCGGGCGAGTACGACATCGCGATCGGCGGCCTGCTGCCCGATCATCATCGCGGCATCCAGGCGATTCCCGTGCCGCATGCCCGGGTCTGGTCGGGCAAGGATGCCCGGGCGCACGTGCGCCGCGTGTTCTTCCCGAATGTGTGGTGGATCCGTCGAGCCGACCTGGCGCTGCGGATCCGGCTGCGTGTCCTGCTGTTCAGGTGGCGGCTGTCGATGCGCCAGGCCACCGCCGATACGGCGCGTGGCCGCTGAACCGAGCGCGCCGCACCGCCACTTCGCATCGGTCATGCCTGACGCAGGTCAAGACAAGGCGTCCAGCGCCGTGTCCAGACTTTGGCGCAGGGATCCGAAGTCGCCCCAGGGATGGCCGCGCAGCCGGCGCACCCGGCGCGGCGCGCTGGCGATGTCGAAATGCGCCGCGGAGTCGACGCGTCCCAGCTCCGCCCAACGCAGCGGCATCGCCACCGTCGCACCGGGCCGCGCACGCAGCGAGAACGAGGCCACGCTGGTCGCCCCGCGCGCATTGCGCAGATGATCGATGAAGATCTTGCCTTTGCGGAAGCGCTTGCTGGCGCTGGCGACGAAATGCAGGGGCGCCATCGCGACCAGGCTTTCGGCGAAGGCGCGCGAGAACCGGCGCGTCGTCTCCCAGTCGCAGGCCGGATTCAGCGGCACCACCACGTGGAGGCCCTTGCCGCCGGATGTGCGCACGAAGGACTGCAGGCCGATGTCGCGAAGCAGATCGCGGATGCGCCTGGCGGCATCGACCACCTCGGCCCATGCGATGCCGCTGTCGGGATCGAGGTCGAACACCATGCGGTCCGCGCGTTCGATGTCATCGGCGCACGCGCCCCAGGGATGGAACTCGATCGCGTTGAGCTGCACCAGTTCCAGTACCGCGTCGGCATCGCGCACCACCAGATAGTCCGCCGCGCCCTGCGCCTCTTCCACGCGCACCGCATCCGTGTGCGCCAATCCGGCCGCGTGGTGCTTCTGGAAAAAGCAGGGCCGTGCAGCGCCTTGCGGGCAGCGTACGATCGACAGGGGGCGGCCGGCGATCTCGGGCAGGAGCCAGTCCATCATCGCCCGGTAGTAGTCGAAGACCTCGCGCTTGGTTCGTCCGCCTTCGGCGAAGACCACGCGCTCCGGATGGGTCAGCACGATCCTGCCGGTGTCTGCGGCGGCATCGCGTTCGCTGTGGTCGCCCCGGAGCTTCGGGGTTCGTTGCGCTGATGGGGACTGCGGTTTCATCCTGCCTCCCGTGCGGGTGAGATGCGTGTCCGAAGGGATGGGGGCGGCGGCGTCTCCCGTCAGGTCGGCCGGCGCCTTGTCCAGACGCACGGACTTCAGCGAGGGTTGTCGCAGCAACCCGCGTCCGCCGATGCCGCGATAGAAGACTTCGACGACGAACGCCGGCGGGAACCAGCGCGCGCCGCGCAGTCCCGGCTCGTCGGGAGACACGCGCACCGTGGGTTCCGACTGCCCGCCGCGCTCGACCATCCGCGACAGCCGCCGGATGAGATCCTCGGGGAACCCCGAGCCGACGCGTCCGGCGTAGTCGTAGCCGCCCCGCCCGTCCGGGCGCGCCAGCAGCAACGCGCCGAAGCCGGTGCGGAGCCCCTTCGGCGGCGTGCAGCCGACGACCGCGAATTCGTCGCTCTCGACGCATTTCGATTTGCGCCAGTCGTTCGACCGCCCGGCCCGGTAAGGCCGGTCCGCACGCTTGGAGACAATGCCTTCGAACCCCTGCGACGACGCCAGCGCCAGGGCGCCTTCGCCATCTCCCGGCACATGGGAGCTGTAGCTGAGCCGCGCCGGCGGGGACGACAGCACACGCGCCAGCAACTGCTTGCGCGCCAGCAACGGCGCTTCCGAGATGTCGATCCCGTCGATGTGCAGGAGGTCGAACAGCACCAGCGACAGCCGGTCCCGGCGTTCGCCCGCCAATGTCGCCTGCAGGTGGTTGAACTCGCCCCGGCGACCGCCACCGGCGATCAATTCACCATCGAATGCGGCGCAGTCCAATCCAAGCGTGACCAGTGCGGCCGCCACCTCGGGCGCCTTGTCCGTCCATTCCAGCGCGTTCCTGGACCACAGCCGCACGCGGGGTCCGTCGACCATCGCGAGGATGCGGTAGCCGTCCCACTTGATCTCGTGCAGCCAGTGCGAACCGGCCGGCGGCGATGCTCCCGTCACCGCCAGTTGCGGCGGGAACATTGCTTCGGCCCGCGCGGTCCTGCGCGCGCCCGGCAAGGCCAGGGCCGCCTCTGCCCAGCCATCGCGACGCTTGCGCGGACGGGATGCGGCCGCGCGCGACGGTTTCGGGGGTTCGGCGCCATCGGCCAGCAGGTCGTCGGCCTCGACCGGCCCGACATGCGCGTCGTCGTCCTTGAACAGCAGCCACTGCTGTTTCGTCCCGCGCTGGCGGGTGCGCACGAGATGCCAGCCACCCACCAGCCTGCGGCCGAACAATTCGAAGCGCAGGTGCCCCTTGGCCAGTTGCGCCTGTGGATCGTCGTCGGTGGTCCAGGTGCCGCGGTCGTAGATCGCGACATGTCCGCCGCCGTACTGGCCTTTCGGAATGTCGCCTTCGAAATCGGCGTAATCGAGGGGATGGTCTTCGACCTCCACCGCGAGCCGCTTGACCGCCGGATCGAAGGACGGTCCCTTGGGAACCGCCCAGCTTCGCAGCACGTCGCCGACCTGCAACCGGACGTCGTAGTGGCGACGCCGCGCATGATGCAACTGCACCACGAAGATCGGCCGGTCGCCCGGTGTCGTGATCGATCCCGGCGCCGGCTCGCGCGTGCGATCGAAGCGACGCTTGCGCCGGTATTCGAGCAGGCTCACGGACGATCAGGCCCGGCGCGACTTCGCGGTCGCCTGCTTCTTCCCGGGCGCGCGCTTTGCCGGCGCACGCTTCGTCGGTGCCCGCTTGGCAGGCTCCCTTTTCGCCGGCGCGCGCTTTTCCGACGGCTGGCGCTTGTCGTCGTCCTCCTGCGACGCGCGTTTCGTCGCCTTGCCGGCGGCCTTTTCGGCCACCTTCTTCGCGGGCGTCCGCGTCTGGGCCGCCAGGCTCTTCTGCAGCAGGGCCATGAAGTCGACGACATTGGTGGCGGCGCCTTCTGGTTCGGCCTCCTCGCTGTCGTCATGGCTGACGGTGGAGCCCGGCTGCTTCATGCGTTCGGCGATCACCTGCTGCAACCGCTCCCTGAACTCGTCGCGATAATCGTCCGGCCGCCAGTCCTCCGACATCGACTCGATCAGCTGTTCGGCCATCTTCATCTCGCGCGCCGTGATGCGGTAATCGTCGGGCTTGCCTTCCGGAATGTGGTATTCGCCCGGGGACACCAGCTCCTGCGGATAGCGCAGCAGCACGAGCACCAGCGCATCGCCTTCCGGGATTACCGCCGCGAGGTGTTCTCGCGTGCGGATCACCACCCGCGCCACGCCGATCCGCTGCGTCCTCGCCAGGGTCTCGCGCAGGAGGACATAGCCCTTCTCCGCCTTCTTCGCCGGCACCAGCACGTAGGGCTTCTCGTAATGGCGGGGGCCGATGGCATCGCGCGGAATGAACGCTTCGATCTCCACCGCATCGTGGCTTTCCGGCGCGGCGGCCTCGATATCCTCCCGTTCGATCACGACGTAGTTTCCCTTGTCGTATTCGAACGCGCGGACGATGTCCTTCCACGGCACCTCCTCGCCGGTGTCGGCGTTCACGCGCTCGTAGCGGATCCGCGCCTTGTCGCGCGCATCGAGCATGCGGAAATGGATGTCGGTGTTGCGTTCGCCGCTCATCAGGCTGACCGGCACGTTCAGCAGACCGAAGGACAGGGTGCCGCTCCATACGGGTCGAGGCATGACGGACTCCAGGGCATCGACGGATACGCCGGACATGTTGCAAGGAGCATGCCACGCATCGCGCGAACGCCGATGCGCGCAGCGGACTCGCGGGGGATGCCAGGCACCTGCACAATTTTCACCACGGCGTCCATTCGTTCCCGTCGCCGGCATGAGGATCGCACGCTGCATGGCGCGACGAACGTGGCATGCATCCTGCTTGTCCGGATGGAGATGCCTGCCGGCGGACGTTCCCTCCGCACGCCCCCCCGACTGCCGTCGGCAGGCATCTTCACGTCCCTCTTCAGGACTCGACCACGATCGCATCCGCGGCGCGACGGCCGCGTCCCGGAGCCGATGCATGCGACCCGCCCCGCCACGTGTCGAACGCCATTCCGCCATGCCCTGCGCCCCGGGCCTGCGCGCAGGCGCCCCTTCGCATCGATGTCGTGCCGACGCGGGATGTCTGGACTGCCTGATCGTCGGTGCGGGTCCGGCAGGCCTCACCGCAGCGATCTACCTGCGCCGCTTCCATCGCCGCGTGCTCGTCGTGGATGCGGGCCGGAGCCGGGCGCGGCTGATCCCGCGCAGCCACAACGTGCCGGGGCATGTCGAGGGCATCCGCGGCGTCGCATTGCTGGCGGACCTGCGCACGCACGCCGCGCATTTCGAACTCGCGCAGCGCACGGATCGCGTCGTCGCCCTGACGCGCCACGAAGACCCCGGCAGCGGCGAAGGCCATTTCCGTGCGATCGGCGAGCGCAGTGCGTGGAAAGCGCGCACCGTCGTGCTGGCCACCGGCGTCGTCGATCGCCTGCCTGCCGTGCACGGCCTGCGGCGCGCGATCGCGGCAGGCGTGGTCCGGCTGTGCGCGGTCTGCGACGGCTACGAAGCCGCGGGGCGGACGATCGCCATCTATGCGGACAACGGCGAAGAAGCGCTGTCGCATGCGAAGTTCCTGCGCACGTATTCGTCGAAGGTCTGCGCCGTGGTCGCGACGACCACGGGCTGCGGCCCGGGCCTCATGCGCAGGGCGCGGGCGATGGGCATCGCGATGATCGTCGCGCCGCGCCGGCTCGCGGTCGCGACGCACGGCTGCGTGATCGAACACGGTGAAGCTGGCGCCCGTGCCGATCATTTCGACATGCTCTACGTCTCGCTCGGCGTCGATCCCCGTTCGCAGCTGGCGGCGTCGCTCGGCGCGGAACTCGATCGCGACGGCAACATCGTCGTCGATGCGCGGATGCGGACCTGCGTTCCGGGTCTCCACGCGGTCGGCGATGTCGTCAAGGGACTCAACCAGGTCGCCACCGCGATGGGCCAGGCCGCCGTGGCGGCGTCCGACATCCACCAGCACCTGCCGTGGAATCCGATGCCGCGCTGAAGCCCCGCGTGCACCGTCCTGCCGCCCACATGCGAACGGGCGGGCGCCCGAAGGTCGCCCGCCCGCGTGTCGCTTGGCCGTGGTCCGCGTGCGGAGTCCCGGACGACCCCGCGCGGACTCAGCTGTTGGTGCGGGCCGTGGTGCCCGTCGTCGAGGGATTGGCCTTGGTCGACACCGACTTGCCGCCATTGGTGGATGCGTTCGAGCTGCCGGACCGATCGTTCTCGCTGTCGCCGCTGCGCTTGACGCGGATCCTGTTCTCGACGTCCTTCACGCCCGAGCAGCGTTCGGCGAGATCCTCGATGCGGTGCTTCATCCAGCGCTGCTCGACCGTGCCTTCGAGCGTGACTTCACCGTTCGAGACGCTGACGTTGATGTTCGTCGCATCGACATCGTCGTCCTGCATGAGCCGTTCGTTGAGATCCTCGGTGATGCGCTCGTCGGAGCGCGCATAGTTGCGCGGCCCCTTGCCGCGATGGCTCTGGCGCCCCTGCTGGCCGCCCATGCCGTATCCACCCTGGCCGCCCCAGCCTTCATCGCCTTGCGCATAGCCCTGGTTGTAGCCGCCCTGGTAATAGCCGCGCTGGCTGTCGCCGCGCTGGCGATAGTCACCGAGAGCGTGGCCCTGTCGGGGATCGCCGCCATGGCCGAAGCCGACCTGCGCGAAGTCGCCGCGGCCGTAACCGCTCTGGCCGTAACCGCTCTGGTTGTATTCGCCCTGGTCGTAGGGGCGCTGGTTGTAGGAGCGATGGCCGTGACCGCCCTGCGCGTACCCGCCCTGGCGATGACCCTGGCCATACGGGCTCGGGCCGTAACCGCCCTGACCGTAGTTGCTGTCACCGTAACCGCCCTGGCCGAGTCCTTCGCTGCGGTCGAAGCCGCGCTGCTGGCCCTGTCCGCCATGGCCGCCCTGGCCGAAACGCGACTGCCCGCCCTGGCCGCGAAGGCCCTGGCCATACTGTTCCTGCGCGTACTCGCGCGAACCCTGCTGGTTCAGGCCGTAGATCGACTCGTCGTCGGAGGCATAGCCGCCGAAACGGCCCGCCTGCATGTCGCGACGGCCCTGGCCGCGCTGGCCGCCGAAGCGGTCCTGGTCGTAGTCGGGCGCGCCGTATCCGCGGGACCCGCCGCTTTCCGAATAATCCGGCCCGTAGCGCTGCTCGGCATAGGCGCTGCTGTCCCACTGCCCGCCCCGGCCCGCGCCCTGGGCCTGCGCGAAGTCGGAGCGCGGATCCTCGTAGTCCGTGCCGTGATAACGACCGCCCGCGCCGCCCTGCAGGCGACCGTTGCGACCATCGCCGTAACGCGACTGGTTGTGGTCCTGCTGACGGTTGCCGCGATACTCGTACTCGTTTGCCATGTCGTTTCTCCTGTGGTTGAGCCATTGCGTACCGGCGTTCAGACAGCGCATGCCCAGGTCGAGCATCTCCTGTCCCAACACCTTCATTCCGGATGTCCCGGGATTCTTCTCTTCGCTCACGTGCGAAACCTCCTGCGTTGAAGAACCTGCTTCTGCATCCGTCGTTGCGGACGTGCCGCGCATGCCGGATGTCGCAATGACATGCGCAAGACGCGTGCCACCGTCCGCACCCCGTCGCTGCGTGGATCCGCACGCCGATCGCCATGTGCGAGTTGCACGGACGTGCATGTTTTTCGTGAACGCGATGCGGCCGACGGCGACACGCACCGAATTACGCAGCGCTGCGCGCGCGCAACCGCATCGCTTCGCGAAGCGATGCGCGGCGATGGCACGGATGTTGCAGCGGACTTCCGTACGACCACGGAGATACGCCACATGAAAGCACTGGTATGGCATGGCAAGAACGATGTCCGCGTCGACGATGTCCCCGACCCGAAGCTCGTCGACAAGGACGACATCCTCCTCCGGGTGACGGCCACCGCGATCTGCGGCTCCGACCTGCACCTGTATCGCGGCAAGGTGCCCGGACTGGAATCCGGCGACATCCTCGGCCACGAGTTCATGGGCGTGATCGAGGATGCGGGTCCGGGCGTCACCGACCTGCGACGCGGCGACCGCGTGGTGGTGCCCTTCACGATCTCCTGCGGCGACTGCTTCTTCTGCGACCACGACCTGTACGCCGCCTGCGAAACCACCAACCCGGGGCGCGGCGCGATCATGAACGCCAAGGGCGTGCGTCCCGCTGCGGGCATGTTCGGTTACACCCACCTCTACGGCGGCTACGCCGGCGGCCAGGCGGAATACGTGTGCGTGCCGAAGGCGAACGCCGGGCCGATCCGCATTCCGGACGGCCTCGACGACGAGCGCGTGCTGTTCCTGTCCGACATCCTGCCCACCGGCTACCAGGCCGCGCTCAACGCCGAGGTGTATCCCGGCAGCACCGTGGCGATCTTCGGCGCCGGACCCGTCGGCTGCATGGCCGCCGCCTGCGCGCGGCTCCTCGGCGCGGAGCGCATCTTCGTCATCGACCACCACGACTTCCGCCTGCAGTACATGCGCGAGCAGTACGGCGCCGAGACCATCGATTTCGATGCGGTCGACGATCCCACGGAATGGATCGTCGCGCAGACGCAGGGCCGCGGCGTCGACGCCAGCATCGAAGCGGTCGGCTTCGAGGCCAAGGGCAGCGCGATCGAGACCGCGCTGACCACGCTGAAGCTCGAAGGCTCCAGCGGCGTCGCGCTGCGCCAGGCGATCGCCGCCACGCGCCGCGGCGGCATCGTCAGCGTCGCCGGCGTCTACGCCGGTTTCATCCACGGCTTCCTGTTCGGCGATGCCTTCGAGAAGGGCCTGACCTTCCGGATGGGCCAGACCCACGTGCAGAAGTACCTGCCGGAGCTGCTGGCGCTGGTGGCCGAAGGCCGCCTGCAGCCGCAGGAACTGATCAGCCACCGTCTGGCGCTGTCCGACGCCGCGCGCGGCTACGCCATGTTCGACGAGAAGATCGACCAGTGCCGCAAGGTCGTGCTGCGGCCGTGATGCGCTGGACCCGGTCGCGGTGAGAATAGAGCTTCATCTCGGCGATCGGGCGCCTGGCGGCCGGTGAGGCCGGCGACGGACAAGGCGCCCAACCTCAGCGAAAGCCCGTTGTCGCGGAAGAATCCACGCTTCCCGTTCATGGGTCTTCCCCGGCCGTGGACGATCCCCGCTTGCCCGCCCGGCGGTCGGTGATCAGCGCGCTCAGCACGAGTCCGGCGCCGATCAGCCCCGCGGCCGCGAACAGCAGCATCACGATCGTCGAATAGTCGGTGCCGGCGATCGATCGATCGCCGCGCATCAGCATCGCCGAGGCGATCACCAGCGAGGCGGTGACCACGCCCGCGCTGATGCGGTTGGCGATCTTCTGCAGGTTCTCGATCAGCCGCGACTCTTCGAGTCCGGCGATGCGCAGGCTGAGCCGGTTCTCGGCCAGCAGCGTCAGGCACTTCGACACCTGGCCCGGCAATTCCTCCATGAGCCGCTGCATCTGCAGGGCATCGTTCGCCAGGCGCGACGCGGAGAACGTGCCGCGAAGGCGGGTCAGGATCACCCGTTCGAGGTGGCGCTCGACGACGCGCTTGCGATCGAGCGTCGGTTCGAGCGTCAGCGCGACCGTCTCCAGGTTCATCAGCGTCTTGCCGAGCACGCTCAGCTCCGGCGGCATGCGCAAGCCGTGCTGCGTCGCGATCCGCACCATGTCGAAGAACATGCGTCCTTCGGAGAAGGTCTCCGATCCGCCATGGGCGTGGTAGCGCGCGATGACGCGCGAGACCTCGCGGCGGTAGCCGGCCGCATCGAAGCCCGGCAGGCTGGTGCCCATGCCGATGCCCGCCTCCGCCACGTCCTCGCCGCGGCCATCGACCGCCGCCAGCAGCAGTTGCAGCAGTTCGCCGCGACGACGCGGGGCGACGTGGGTCACCATGCCCAGGTCGAGGATGGCGAGCCGGCCGTCGTCGGCCAGCAGCAGGTTGCCCGGGTGCGGGTCGGCATGGATGTCGCCGTGGATGAAGACCTGGTCGAGATAGCCGCGCACCAGCGCTTCGGCCAGGTCCGTCATGTCCTGTTCGATGCGGCGCACATCCGGGATGTCCTGGACCTGGACGCCCCTGACCAGGGACATGGTCAGCACCCGTCGCGAGCAGAAATCGCGCAGCGGCACCGGCACGAACAACTGCGGATAGTCGGCGAAGTGCTGCGCGAAGCGCTCGAGGTTGTCGGCCTCCTCCCGGTAATCGAGCTCCGCGAGCAGCATGACCCGGAATTCGCGCACCCACTCGGAAAAATGCACGCGGCGGCCGACCGACGTGATGCGGTCGGCGGCGCGGGCGATGCCCATGAGGATGTCCAGATCCTGCGCGATCTGCTGCTCCACGTCGGGGCGCTGGACCTTCACCGCGACCTCGCGCCCGTCCCTGAGCGTCGCGCGATGCACCTGCGCGAGCGAGGCGCTGCCGATGGGTTCCGGCTCGATGTGCGCGAACATCCGCCCGACCCGAACGCCCAGCTCGGACTCGATCTGCGCACGTATCTGCTCGAACGGAATCGGCGCGACATCGCTCTGCATGCGCTCCAGCGCAGCCATGAAGTCCGGCGGCACCATGTCGGGCCGGGTCGAGAGCGCCTGCCCGATCTTGACGAAGGCCGGACCCATCGCTTCCAGGTCGTGCACGAATTGCTCGGGCGTCCCGTCCGCATCGGCGGTGGCTTCCAGCTCCGGGGACGCAGCGCCTGGCGTCGTGTCCAGGCCGGAAAAGATGCCGGCGTTGCGGTACCTCGCGAGAAAAGCCGCAATGCGCATCGAGCGCGCGGCGTCGTTGTCGTTCATTCGATGTCTCCCGATGCGTTCGACTTCAGTGGTCCAGGATTCGTCTGCCCCGTGCTGCTGCACCGTTGTCCACCCTGCGCCTGCTCATGGCGCGCTCGTTGCTACATCCATCGTCATGTCTTCTCCGAGTGCAAGGGAATCCGCATGATCGACGCCATCGACATGTCCATCGTGAAGCCGCTGATCGGCTGGACAGCCTCCATCGTCCTGCTGCTCACCCTCATCAGCCAGGTCCGCACACAATGGACCACGCGCTCGACGACTGGCGTCTCCCGACGCCTGTTCATCGGGCAAAGTGCGGCCAGCCTGGGCTTTCTGACCTACAGCGCCCTGGTCGGCGACACGGTCTTCATCTTCACCAACGCCTGCATCCTGCTGACCGCCCTGATCGGACAGCTCGTCTATCGCCGCAACCGCAGGCTCGCGGCGCGCGACGAACCGTCCGGGCAGGAAAACTGAGCCACGCACGGGTGCCGGCGGTCCGCAGACCGCCGGCCCCCGTGCGAACGCCTCAGGCGACCGGCGGATCGGTTTCGCGCTCATGATGCCGATGCGCGGCGAGCGCTGCGATGAAGCGGAAGGGCACGGCCTCGTCCATGTCCTCCACGCGCAGCAGGCCGCCGTCCTCGTGATCCAGCGGGACGCCCGCGAGCGCCAGCAGGCGATGCGCCTCGCCGAGGGCGAGGATCGGCTTGCAGTGGCGGAACTGGTCGCGCACGAATTCCAGCGCGCGTCCATCGTCCATCAGAATCTGCAGGCAGCGCTCGCCGCCGGGGACGATCATCCCGTCGAAGAGCACGGAAGGCTCCGACTCCAGCGATGCGTCGGCCGTGAGGCCGGGAGGCGCGACGCGGGCGATGGTGCCGATCCTCGGGCCGACCAGCTTGACGACGACGCCCTCGCCTTCGAGCGCCTGGCGCAGCAGTGCCACCGAATCCACCTCCACGCCGTCGGCGACCAGGATCGCCACGCGCCGCGTGCGCACGCCACCGTCACCGGGTCGCGCCATCATCGACAGCGACGGCGAACGTTGCGGCGCGCGGTGCTGCGACGACGAGGACACCGTCGCCATCGGCGGCGGCAACGCTTCCATGCCCAGGCCCTCGGCGACCTTCCGGGCCAGTTCCTCGGACGCATTGCGCAGCATCGACACCGTTCTCTCGCGGATCGCCGGTACGGTGACCTTGCTCAGCTCGAAGCGGAAGGCGGCCGCGATATGGGCTTTCTCGACTTCGGTCTGGCTTTCGTAGAACAGCGTGGCCTGGCGGTAATGTTCGGCGAACTTCGGCGGCTTCACGCGCAGTTCGTGGCCCTCGACCGGCTCCGGAAAGGAGACGAAGCCCTGCGCGCCCGCCTGGAACGGACAGCCGCCGCCCAGCGAGTTCGGCTCGTACGACACGCGGCCACGATGCACCGCCTGCCGGTGCATGCCGTCGCGCTGGTGGTTGTGCACCGGCGCCAGCGGCGCGTTGATCGGAATCTCGTGGAAATTGGGGCCGCCCAGACGCAGGAGCTGGGTATCCACGTAGGAATGGATGCGCCCGGCGAGCAGCGGATCGTTGCTGAAGTCGATGCCGGGCACCACGTGCGCCACGCAGAACGCGACCTGCTCGGTTTCGGCGAAGAAATTGTCGGGATTGCGATCCAGGACCAGCCGCCCGATGGGCCGCACCGGCACCAGTTCCTCCGGAATCAGCTTGGTCGAATCCAGCACGTCGAAATCGAAGGACTCGGCCAGTTCCGACGAGAACAGCTGGATGCCCAGCTCCCATTCGGGATACTCGCCCGATTCGATCGCTTCCCACAGGTCGCGGCGGTGGTAGTCCGGGTCGACGCCCGAGATCTTCAGCGCCTCGTCCCAGAGCAGGGCGTGCGTGCCCATCCTCGGCGTCCAGTGGAATTTCACGAAGTGGCTGGCGCCGTCCGATGCGACGAAACGGTAGGTGTGCACGCCGAAACCCTGCATCATGCGATAGCTGCGCGGGATCGCACGGTCCGACATCAGCCACATCAGCATGTGCGTGGACTCGGGCATGAGCGAAACGAAGTCCCAGAAGGTGTCGTGCGCGGATGCGGCCTGCGGCATCGCGTGATGCGGCTCGGGCTTGACCGCGTGCACGAGGTCGGGGAACTTCATCGCGTCCTGGATGAAGAACACCGGGATGTTGTTGCCCACCAGGTCCCAGTTGCCTTCGTCCGTGTAGAACTTGACCGCGAACCCGCGCACGTCGCGCGCCGTGTCCTTCGAGCCGCGCTCGCCGGCCACGGTGGAAAAGCGCACGAACACCGGGGTGATCTTCGACGCTTCCGAGAAGATCGAGGCCGCGGTGATGTCCGCCAGCGACTCGTAGCACTCGAAGAAGCCGTGCGCGCCCGAACCGCGCGCATGCACGATGCGCTCGGGAATCCGTTCATGGTCGAAGTGGGTGATCTTCTCGCGGAGGATGAAGTCCTTGAGCAGCGCCGGCCCGGAGGCCCCGGCCTTCAGGGAGTTCTGGTTGTCGGCGATGGGCACCCCCTGGTTGGTGGTCAGCACGCGTTCGTCGCCGTCGGCGCGCATCGTCGCCAGCACGCCCGATTGCGGGCACTGGCCGGCCGTCGCCGCGTGGCCGGTCTTCGCGTTCGTCCGGTCCTCGGACAGCGTGCTGGCGGTGCCGGTCCTCGACATGGGAATGCTGGCACCCTGCGGCGGCGGCTGGAGATCCGCGCGGTATTCGGCCGCCTTCGCTTCGATGTTGTCGAACTCCGCGGCGACCCTGTCCGCCTCGCGGAGTTGCCTCTGCCGATCCTGCGGCCCGGCGTGGCCATTCGCCTTGTCCTGGCTCGCGTCGGGATGTTCCGGTGTCGTGCGTCTGGACGATGTCATGAGCTTTCCTTATGGATATGGCCACGGCGGACGCGGCATCGATGGGACGGCACGGTCGCGCCCGAGTTCACTTCGCTCGCGACAGCTGCGCATTCACCGCGCTCGCGTGCTCGCGCAGCTTGGGCAAGGCATCCCTGGCGAGGGTGCGCAGGGCTTCGTCGCCCGCGGTGTTCGTGGCGGCTTCATAGCGCGCGATGGAACGCGCATGGCCATCGGCCATGTGCTGGAGGTAAGCCCGATCGAGTTCGGTTCCCTGGCTCGACCGGATCAATTCGCCCATCGCCTTCGCCGAGGCATCCGTGTCGACGGCATCGGCATCCGGGCCGGCGAAGCCGCGCAGCTTGCCGTTCAAGGCTTCGTGATCGTCGGCAATGCGCTTGGCGAGCGTGCGCACGTCGGAGGTCGGCGAACGTTCCTCGACGAGACGCGAAATCTTCACTTCGGACAGGCCGCTGGCGAGCGCGGTCCGTGCGAACGCGCGATCGGCGTCTTCGCTGCCAGGCGCCGCGCTGCCGGCATGGCCCGCATCCGCCTGCCCGGCGGCCGGTGGCGCTGCCGGGTCGCCCGGCAGCGTGCCGGACGCCGGATCCACGGGCTGCGGCAGGGTGGAGTCCGGTGCATTCGCCGCGGACGCGCCGACATCATCGGGCTGCATGTCGTCGCGACAGCCGCTGATCGCAAGCATCGCGATGACGAAGAACAGGGGGGCTCGGTTGCGTGTGCTCATGTGGCTTTTCCTCGAACGATGGGAGACATGGCGACGTCAGCGACGCGAATGCGGATCGGAGACGGATCGCATGGAATACGGCAGCGATGGAATGCCGCGAGGCAGGGAACGCTGCGGGGATGGAACACTGCGGGGATGGAGCTCTGCGGGGATGGAGCACCGCAAGGAACATGCCACGCGTCGCGTCGACGTGTTGAGCCGTGTTCCAAGGGCTTCTGCGAAGGAATGCGGGAACCGACGGCGCACTGCACGTTCACGCGGGTCGGAAAAAATTTCCGTCGCTCAGCAATTCTTTGGCCGGAAGATCGTCTCGATCCGTCCCCGGCCGGGTTTCCGCCTGCGGAATCGACGCGCGTCCTGTCTGGCATGATTCTTGATGCGTTTCCGTTCGAGCGATGTCGCTCGACTTCAGTCGGAGAGGACATGAACAGGACACGCATCCTTGAAGGTATGTCGCTGCTGATCGCGGGCACCCTGCTTTGCACGGCCTGCAACAGGCAGGAAGATCCGGACGAGACCGCACGCGACGTTTCGGCCGCGGCAGCGGAAGGTCGCGAAGAGATCGCCGATGCCGCGCGCGACGCCAACGAGGCCGCCGCCGATGCGGCGGCGAACATCCGCGATGCGGACGATGCGTCCGAACGCCGGGAAGCCATCGCCGATGCCCGCGAAAGCGCGGGAAAATCCGCGCATGACCTGGCGATGGAAAAGGCCGAAGCGGACCGCGACATCGCCAAGCAGAAGTGCGACGGCCTGCCTGCCGATCGGCAGGGCGCCTGCAACGAGGCAGCGGACGCCGCCTACGAGAAGGCGAAGACCGATGCCGAGCGGCTGAAGGATGCCGCCGACGAGCGTGCGACCCGGACACGCAATACGCCATGACGCCCCGCATCGCGTCGTGCGCACCCGGGTGGCCCCGCAGCGCCGGCGATCTTCCCCCATAGCGCACAGGCCACCTTCGCATCGATCACATCGTGCGAAGGATGGCCGCATGAGCGAACATCGCCATGGACGTCAAGAGCGGAACGCCCTACTGGACCGTCAAGAATGGCCTGCTCAGACACTTCAGGCGCCTGGGCACGAACGCCCGTTGCGATGTCGCCGTCGTCGGTGCAGGCATCACCGGCGCGCTGGTCGCCGATGAACTCACGCGTCGTGGATACGAGGTCGTCGTCCTCGACGCCTGCGAAGCGGGATGGGGCAGCACGGCCGCGTCCGCGGCCCTCGTGCAGGGCGCACTCGACACCGACCTCATCGACCTGGCGAAGATCCACGGCCATGAGTCGGCAGTGCGCGCCTATCGCGCTTGCGCCGATGCGGTGAGCGCCATCGCCGCGAGATTCCCGGCGCCGGAAACCGGACACGATGCCGCGAGCCTGTATTTCGGCCGGCGCGGGTCCGAGTGCGAGAAACTCAGGCGCGACTACGAGTTCAGACGATGGATGGGGCTGGATGTCGACTGGGTGAACAAGGACGATCTGCAGGCATGCTACGGCCTGCGTGCGCGCTGCGCGGTCCTGGGCAGACCGGCCGCCCTCATCGATCCCTATCGCGCGACCCATGACCTGCTCGCGGCGGCTTGCGGCGCCGGTGCGCGCGTGCATGCGCGCACCCGGGTCGCACGACTGCGGGTCGGCGCGCGCGGCGTGCGTCTCGATACGTCGAACCGGCTGCGGATCGAAGCGCGACACGTGGTGGTCGCGACCAGCCATGCGGCGCAATGCCTGCTGCCCGCGCCGGTCGCGCGCAATCGCAGCACCTACGCCCTGGTCACCAATCCGATCGACGATGCCGCAGGCCTCCGCGTGCTCGATGCGGTCCGCAACCTCCTGATCTGCGAAACCGCCCGTCCCTGCCTGTACATGCGGGCGACCGGCGACGGACGCCTGATGATCGGCGGCGAGGACGACGACACCGATGTTCCGGCGCGTCGCGATGCGCGCGTCGCCGTCAAGGCGGAGCGCCTGTTGCGCAGTGCCCATCGACGCTTTCCCGACCTGCGCCTGGATGCGGCCTTCGCCTGGGCAGGCACGTTCGCGGAAACGCCCGATCGCCTGCCCTACTTCGGTCCGCATGCGCTCACTGGAAACCGGGTCCACTACGCCATGCCCTGTGGCGGCAACGGCATCGCCTTCGCATGGATCGGTGCGCGCCTCATCGCGGACCTGATCGACGGACGCGAACACCCCCTCGCCTCGCTGTTCGGCTTCGCGCGCATGCAGGCATGCCGATGATGCCGGGCCATGCAATTCCTGCAGACCAGGCACATCCCGCCCGATGCGGCATCGTGCGCGTGGTCATCGGCACGCGCATGCGCCGGGCGGCACGCATCTTGCTACCTGAAACATTGCCGGCGCTTCGACCATCCGTGGCCGGCTATTCCCCCCTCTACGGAGAATCACCATGGGCATCATCATGTGGCTCGTCATCGGCGGCATCGTGGGCTGGCTGGCGAGCATCATCATGCGTCGGGATGCACAGCAGGGCATCTTCCTCAACATCATCGTCGGCATCGTCGGCGCCGTGCTCGCAGGCTGGCTGATCGCGCCCCTGTTCGGCACCGGCACGATCAACCAGGGCCTGAGCGTCGCCAGCTTCCTGGTCTCGCTCGTGGGCGCGATCCTGCTGCTGGCCATCGTCAACCTGTTCACGCGCGGTCGCGCCAGATAAGCGCGCAGCGGGACCGCATCGTCACCGCGTCCGGCCGAAGCAGTGCCTGCCCCGCCCACATCGCATCGGGCAGGCACTGCTTCGGATTGATCGCAGGCCTCATCGCCTTCTCAGGCGTGGACTGAAGCGGAACAGTCCATGGTCGATGGCCACCGGCATCTTCCCGGACGACGCGTCGTCCAGCGCCGCAGGATTCACCAGCACATTCCCCGTCCGCTGCGCGTGGACGGATGGCACCCACAGCAGATCGCTCGCCCCGGACCGCAGCCAGGCATCGCCGATGGCGCGCGTCGCCGCCATGTCGCGTTTCCAGTCCTTCGGCAGGGTGGCGGGGTCGATGACCCGCAATGTCGCCCCACCCGGAAAATCGAGCGAGAGCAGCCGATGCGGCTTCGGATTCTCGTCCAGGTGCGCCAGCGCTTCCAGCGCCGCCAGGGTCTCGCAGGCCGACGTGTAGAGCACATCCGGGCCTTGCGTATGCCAGCGCGCGGCGCGGGGGCGATGCGCAGCCTTGCGCCAGTCGCTGACGGGCGAGATGCGCCAGAGCCGACCGATCCACTGGCCGTAGTGGATGCGCTCGATGGCGGCGTCGCATGGGAACGGACCTGGAAGCATGGCGTTCGACTCCTCCTTGTGGCTGCCGTGGTGTGGACTGGACCCGTCATTGGGACAAGCAAGAATCGCTCCTGCGTTCGACAGGTTCGACCCATCGCATGCGCATTGCATTCTGCATGACCTTTCCGTGCAGAACGCAAGGCACCAAGGGCGACCGATGAATGAAAGATGAGCCGAACGCCTGAATTCATGCCGTTTTCTGACGGATATAACGAAAACGGAACCTGCCTCGGACAACAATCCACAGGCCGTTCTTCCATGGCCATCCCCAGCGTTGCAGCAGTCGACAACGGCAACGGATGGCACATGAATCCGCCAGATCGCGCGCATGAAGCGTCGCCAACGCGTGCACGATTTGCGCTCAACAAGGAGCTGACGCATGTCGAATCCGAACGCATCGGTTCTCATCCTCGACGACGATCGCGAATTCGCGCAGGCCGCGGCCGATCTCGTCTCGCTGGGCGGCATGCGGCCGTTGCTGGCCCATTCGATCGCCGAGTCCCGACAGTTCGCCGAAACCCGGGACATCGACCTCATGCTGGTCGACCTGTCGCTGCCGGACGGCACCGCATTCGACTTCCTCGACGGCATCGACGTGACCCAGCACGGCCAGATCGCCCTGGTCACCGGCACGCCGAGCATCGAGTCCGCCGCGCGAGCCGTGGCCCAGCCCTTCATCGACTACCTGATCAAGCCGCTGATCCCGCAACGGCTCGAGGCCCTGTTCGAACGCGCGCGGCAACGCGCGGCCGCGCGGCTCAGCCGGCAGACCGTCGAATGCGGCCTCATCGGCGCTTCGACCGAAATGCGCACCGTCATCGACGCCATCGGCAACATCGCGCGCACCGACGCTTCGGTTCTGGTCGCGGGCGAAAGCGGCACCGGCAAGGAAGTCGTCGCCAACGCCATCCACCAGCGCAGCGGTCGCCCCGGCAAGTTCGTCGCGGTGAACTGCGGCGCGATCGCGCCGGAACTCCTGGCGAGCCAGTTGTTCGGCCATGAACGCGGCAGCTTCACCGGCGCGAACAACCGGCACCTCGGTTTCGTCGAGCAGGCCGACAAGGGCACCCTGTTCCTCGACGAGATCACCGAAATGCCGCTGCCGCTGCAGGTCTACCTGCTGCGCGTGCTCGAGACCGGACGCTTCGTCCGCGTGGGCGGCCTCGGCGAGATCGAGGCCGATGTCCGCATCGTGGCGGCGACCAACCGCAATCCCTTCGCAGCGGTACAGAACGGACACCTGCGCGAGGATCTCTACTACCGTCTTGCCGACGTGCAGCTGGACATTCCGCCCCTGCGCTCGCGCGGCAAGGATGCCGTGCTGCTCGCCGAGCACTTCCTGGACAAGCTCAACCAGCGCTACAACCACCGCAAGCGCCTCGCACCGGGCGTCGAGCGACTGCTCGTCAATCACCCGTGGCCGGGCAATGTCCGCGAATTGCGCAGTGCCGTGCAGCGCGCCTACCTGCTGACCGATGGCGACCTGATCCATGTCAAGCCCACCATCGTTCCCCCGGCGGTGCTCGACGAAACCGACACCTCGGTCATGTTTTCCGTCGGCATGTCGTATGCGGACATCGAAACCAAGGTGCTGCTCAAGACCCTGGCCTTCCACAACAACGACAAGTCCGCCACCGCGCGCACCCTGGGCGTCAGCGTGAGGACCATCCACAACCAGCTCGCACGCCTGCGCCATGCCGCAAATGGCTGAGACCCATCGCATCCCTGCTTCCACGCTCGACAGGCAACGACTCCACGACCTGCGCAATGCCGTCAATGCGGCCGGGTTCTGCGTCCACGCCGCGGAGCAACTGCTGCTCGCGGGCCAGGCAGGCAAGGCCGTCGACAGCCTCGCACGAGCCTCGCGAAGCCTGGCGCGCGCCCGCGACCTGCTGTCGCTGCCGGCCGATGTTCCATGACTCAGGCAGGATCCCTGCGCACGGACAACGCGTGATGGATGGCCTGCAGATCGCCAGGCCGACGAGCCTGTGCATCCTCATCGTCGAGGACGAGTTGGACAATGCGCTTGCTCTGCAGTTCCTCCTGCAGACCCATGGCCATGCCGTCGACATCGCCACCGATGCGGAGATGGCCCTGTGCAAGTGCCGCTCCGTCCGCTACGACGTCCTGCTCTGCGACATCGAACTGCCGGGGCAACTGGATGGCTACGATGTCGCACGAACACTGCGGAAGCAGTCGCACCGCCCCTATCTCATCGCCTACAGCGGCTACAGCCGGCCGCAGCACCTGGCCGACAGCCATGAAGCGGGTTTCGACGAACACATCGTGAAACCCGCAGGCCTGTCGCAGATACTGGCAGCGCTGCAGCGCTGCCGCTGAGCCCGCGCACCGGCTTTCATCTCCGATGCGCGGACCTGGCATCCTGCCGGCTGCGGGCATGCGCATCGTCACCGATGACGGACGTATTCGCAGCCGCGCCCTTCTCCCCGCGTCGCGCCCAAGGCCAGAGTCGGCGCGCCCCACGGCGCAGAAGATGCAGGCCCTGTTGCAGCAAGCGCTCTGCGAAGGCCTTCGCTTCCCCGGTGCCTGCATGCCTGTCCTCAGGCACCGATGTGTCCCCCGCCGTTGACGTGCAGGGTCTGTCCGGTGACGTAGGAACCGTCCTCCGACGCCAGGAAAACGTAGGCGGGTGCGACTTCGGACGGCTGGCCGGCGCGCTTCATCAGGGTCTTCGCGCCGAACCGGGCGACCTCGTCCGCATCGAAGCTGGCCGGAATCAACGGCGTCCAGATCGGCCCCGGCGCCACGGCGTTGACGCGGATGCCGCGATCGGCGACGGCCTGCGCGAGCGAGAACGTGAACGTCTGCACGGCGCCCTTGGTCGCCGAATAATCCAGCAGGGTCTTGTGGCCGCGCGCGGCGGTCACCGACGTGGTGTTGATGATCGAGCCGCCCTCGGGGATGTGCGGCAGGGCGAGACTGGTGACGTGCAGGTAGGAGAACACGTTCGTGCGGAAGGTCCTTTCGATGCACTCGGTCTCCAGGTCCTCCGGCGCATCCACGGGATGCTGCTCGCCCGCATTGTTCACCAGGATGTCGATCCGGTCGAACGTCGACACGGCGAGCTCGACGAGTCGCTCGGCCACCGCGCGATCGCCAAGATCGCCGGCGAAGAGCGCGCAGCGGACGCCTTCCGCTTCGATCAGCCGCCGGGTCTCCTCCGCATCCTCGACTTCGTCGAGGTAGGCCACGACCACGTCCGCGCCTTCGCGTGCGAAGTGGAGCGCGACCGCGCGACCGATGCCGCTGTCGCCGCCGGTGACGACCGCGACCCGGCCTTCGAGCTTTCCGGCGCCGCGATAGTTCGCGCTGATCGATTCGGGCTGCGGATGCATCTCGGACTGTTCACCCGGCTGCTCCGGCTGGGTCTGCGGCGGTTGCCGGGCTTCGTTCCCGGACGGCTTGCTTGCATGATCGTTCATCAGCGATGTCCTCCGTTGCTGTCATGGTTCTGCTCCGGATCGACATGCTCCGGAACGTCGTGGACCTGCAGCAGGATCTCCCTGCGCTGCCGCAGGCGGCGACCGAGGGCGTCGAGATCGATGCCCGACGACTCGATCATGGGGATGAGTTCGCCCTCCTCTTCGAGGACGTGGTGCCTCACGTATTCGCCCAGCACCTTCACCTTGGCGCGGAAGAAATCGTCCTCGTCGGTGAGCACGGACAGGTCGACGATCATCTTCTTGAGCGAGGCATGCTCGACAGCGGCTTCGTCCAGGACCGCCTTGGCATCGCTTCCCAGCACCGCCCGCGCCGCGGGATAGAAGAGTTCTTCCTCGATCCGCGCATGCACGGCCAGCTCGATCACGATCCTGCGCAGGATCTCCAGCGCCTCGTCGGGATCGCCAGCGTCCTCGAATCGATCGAACAGGGCCTCGACGACGCGGTGGTCGTTCAGGAGCAGGTCGATGGCGTTGTGGTTTGCGTTTTCGCCGTCAGGCATCGTCTCTTCCGGAAATTCATGGTTGAACTTCGTCAAGCGCAAGAGACATGCCAGCACCTTCGTCCTGCATGCACGCTGCGATGCGCGACATCCGGCGCATGCCGTTGCGACGCATTTTCAGTTCGCGCGCAGTTTTTTCATTCCTGCATGGAAAACAGGGTCGCGCATTCGATCGATGCGCGCGAGGACGCGAAACGCAGGTGGCACGAACATTGCGGCCCAACGGTCGCCCCCATGCCCTGGAGACACCATGTACCGCATCGACCCGCCACCGTCCGCCGCAATCGTGAAAGAGCCTGGAGCCGCGATGCCTCGTCGAACCGACCCGGCTGCCGAAGCCGCGGGAGACTGGCCATGAGCACCCGGCACGGCACCCCGCACAATCCTGTCGACGATGCACTGGACGCGTCGTTTCCGGCCAGCGACCCACCCTCCCACGCGTCGCCTCTGGCGGCCGTTCCGCTCGACGCGACGACGGACATTCCCGCGACACTCGCGCTCTACCGCATCGTCGAAGGACATCGCAAGGACACCTCGCTGGCGAAGATGATCGGCAGGACGGAGAATCACTGGGCCTCCCCGGAAATGGGGCTCATCCGCATGGCGACCTGCATTCCGCTTGCCGTTCTCGACTATCTCGTGGAACTGGAAGGCCGCACACCGCATGCGCACGTGCTGGTGACGGTGCGCATTCCCTGTTCCGCCGTGTCCATCCTCAACGAGTATCCGATCGGTTGGGATCAAGTGCCCTGCGGCAGGGATGTGCGCGCCGCCGGGGATGCATGGACGGCCGAAGCGCGCTGCCTGGGCCTGCGCGTCCCCAGCGTGACCTGCGCCGGCGAAGGCAACGTCCTGCTCAACCCCGCGCATCCGACCGCCGGCTGCATCGACAACTTCACCATGACCGCCTTCCGCCTGGATCCGCGGCTGAGGACATGACGAAACCGCTGCGTTCAAAGGCAATTTTTTCGTGCGCGCATGACCGCACGGCACGCGCGAGGGCGCATCCTGCCGGCGCGGGCGGGTGGCACGATCGTTGCGGATCGCTCATTCGCGGACCGACACGCATCGCGTCGGCCCCGCAATCCCCCAACAGAGAAGAGGCATTGTCATGGCAAACCAGAACCAGGATCGCAACAACCAGGGTCGCAACCAGGGCGGCGGAACGCAGCAGGGCCAGGGCCAGGGTCAGAACCAGACCCGGAACCAGGGCCAGCAGCAGGGCCAGCAGGGCCGGCAGCAGAACCAGGACGGCAACGATGGCCGCGGTTTCGCCGGCATGGATGAAGACAAGCAGCGCCAGATCGCCAGCATGGGCGGCCGCGCGGCTCACCAGAGCGGAAATGCCCACGAGTTCGATTCGGAAGAAGCCCGCGAGGCCGGCCGCAAGGGTGGCCAGGCCAGCGCCCAGAACCGCACGAACGACAACGATGGCAATACCCGCGGGAGTTCCGGCAACCGCGGCGGCAACCAGGGCGACTCGAGCGGCCGCGGCGACAACAATCGCGGCGGCAATCGCTGATCGATCCTCGCGCGTCACGGCCGAAGGCACAGGACATCCGTCCTGTGCCTTTTTCGTGCCGGGCCGGGGTGCCGCAGCGACGCATTGCGGCGCGCTAGCGCTTCGCGTCGATCGCAACGGATCGCGCATCCACGTCGCGCACGCCCTCGATGTTCTTCGCGATCTTCTTCGCGGCATCGATCTCGGCCTGGGTCACCGCCGTTCCACGCAGGGTCACGACGCCATCCTTCGTGTCGACATCCAGGGCGAGACCGCGGACATCAGTATCCGCCAGCAACGCCGCCTTCACTTTCGCGGTGATCCAGGCGTCGCCTGCAGTGGTGGTGCTCCCTTCATTGCGGGCATCGCCGGCATTCCTGGGCGTCTGTTCAGGCTGCCCGGCCTGTTGCGCGACGGCCGGACCGGCCAGCATCACGCATGCCGCGAGCGCCGCGGCGGCCAGGCGGGTCATTGCTGCGCTGGTGTGCAGGATTTTCATGGTGTCCTCTCTCTTTCGTTGAAATGGGGGTCGTGTTTCACCTCGCGATCGCGCATGCGCATCGTGCGCGTTGCCTGATGCCTGCGGGATCGCACATGGAATCAAGCGATTTCCATGCCAGCCCGATGCCCGCGACCGCCCGTCTTTCCTCGCTGGCCCGTGCTGGCACGATCCTTGGTTGTCTCCAAGCGGCGGATGACGGCGAGTGCGACGCCAGCGCATCGCATTCGATCCGGACCGTTGCCATTCATTTGTCTTTACAGGAGACCGTCATGAACGATGCAGGCAAGCTGAAAGAAGTGATCCAGGTCGCGACCGACAGCGCGACCTTCTACACCCGCGCACTCGAGAAGGTCGAGGATCCGCATGTGCGGCGCGTCCTCACCGACATGGGCCAGCACAAGCGCGACCTGATCGTGTCGCTGCGGCAGACCCTGCACATCGACGACGCCACCGTCGATCCCGACGGCACCTTCTCCGGCGCGATGCGTCGCGCCTATGCCGATCTGCTCGCGATGATCAGCAGCGACGACGACAAGGTGTACGTCGGCCAGCTCGAAGAGATGGAGGACAAGCTGCTGGCCAACCTGCGCGAAGCCATCGAGGAAACGCAGGATCCCCGCATCGTCGCGATCCTGCAGTCGCACCTGCCGCGCATCGCCGCCTGCCACAACGAGATGCGGACGCTCAAGGCCAGCCTTTCCGCGTGACGACGATGCCGGGTCCGTCCTCTACGACGGACCCGGCATCGCAATGGTGCGACGGTGCTCGTTCATCATGACCTCAAGGTCGTTTCAATCCACGCGCCCGCAAGGGGCGCGACAACGCCATCAGCACGGGCGACACCTGGTCGGTCGTGTTTCAATCCACGCGCCCGAGAGGGGCGCGACGTGAACGCGGTCGTTTGGCTCGGCACCATCACGGGGTTTCAATCCACGCGCCCGCGAGGGGCGCGACAAGATCGAGGCCCAGCGCATCCGCGACGCGGCGAAGTTTCAATCCACGCGCCCGCGAGGGGCGCGACGCGCCACCGAACACGCCAGGCGCCGCACCGACGATGTTTCAATCCACGCGCCCGCGAGGGGCGCGACGCGGGTTCCATTGTCCCGTTTACCGCTGGGAGAGAGTTTCAATCCACGCGCCCGCGAGGGGCGCGACCGCAGCGGGACGCCGGCCATCACGAGGTGTGCGCAGTTTCAATCCACGCGCCCGCGAGGGGCGCGACATGAAGTGATACGCGACGGGCCGACCGTATCGATTGTTTCAATCCACGCGCCCGCGAGGGGCGCGACCACGCTTCTTCAGCTTCCGACAGCACGAATCGGTCGTTTCAATCCACGCGCCCGCGAGGGGCGCGACATCGCGAACTCGCGCGGTCCGTCGGGCATCGCCTTGTTTCAATCCACGCGCCCGCGAGGGGCGCGACCGCATGATCGACGGCGCCGCCTCATTGACCGCGTTGTTTCATCCACCGTGCGCCCGCGAGGGGCGCGACATCCTCTGGGCGTACATCAAGCGCGCCAAGTAACCCGTTTCAATCCACGCGCCCGCGAGGGGCGCGACCACCAGGAGCAATCTCGAAGTCGCGCGCCTCGCCTCGTTTCAATCCACGCGCCCGCGAGGGGCGCGACTTCAGGCCGCCGAGGTTCGACACGTCCACGGAGACGTTTCAATCCACGCGCCCGCGAGGGGCGCGACAGGATTCCATGGCATGTTCGCGGATCGCATGAAAGTTTCAATCCACGCGCCCGCGAGGGGCGCGACGCCGCGCCTGGGTGCGCACACCCTCGGTCACGATGTTTCAATCCACGCGCCCGCGAGGGGCGCGACGAGCGTGTGGTCGGGCCTAGACCACCTCAGCGGCAGTTTCAATCCACGCGCCCGCGAGGGGCGCGACCAGGTGCTTGTCGACCACGGCCAGCGGGAACGACTTGTTTCAATCCACGCGCCCACGAGGGGCGCGACCATCTTGCGCGGGCCGATCTTCGCGGTCTTGGCGTTGTTTCAATCCACGCGCCCGCGAGGGGCGCGACGTGACGCGCTTGGCGTCGCAGCTGACATAGCAGACGTTTCAATCCACGCGCCCGCGAGGGGCGCGACGTCGGCATGCTTGACTGCCGCCGAGTGTGACAGGTGTTTCAATCCACGCGCCCGCGAGGGGCGCGACCCGAGTCGTGCACCACTGGCTGATCCCGCAACTTGTTTCAATCCACGCGCCCGCGAGGGGCGCGACGCGGCGTCGTAGACGTCGCTGCTTCTGCAGAGGAAGTTTCAATCCACGCGCCCGCGAGGGGCGCGACGACCTTGTAGGCCGGGTCCGACTCGACCAGCGCGCGTTTCAATCCACGCCCGCGAGGGGCGCGACACGGGCGGCTGCAGACGGGCGGCACGGGTGCGCAGGTTTCAATCCACGCGCCCGCGAGGGGCGCGACACGACAGCCGGAGCCGCAGCCGTGAGCGAGGAAGTTTCAATCCACGCGCCCGCGAGGGGCGCGACCCCGAGGTATTCGTAATACGTCTTCCGGCTGATCTTGTTTCAATCCACGCGCCCGCGAGGGGCGCGACCACGAAGGCTGGGCACCAGCCCCCAGCGCCTGAAGTTTCAATCCACGCGCCCGCGAGGGGCGCGACACGGTCGGCTGCAGACGGGCGGCACGGGTGCGCAGGTTTCAATCCACGCGCCCGCGAGGGGCGCGACCGAGGCCAGGGTGCGCTACGGCATCGCCACAACCGAGTTTCAATCCACGCGCCCGCGAGGGGCGCGACTTGAGCGAGCGCGGATCGATGACGTACACCCGGCGCGTTTCAATCCACGCGCCCGCGAGGGGCGCGACACTGCGGCGATGCCTCGCGCGCACGCCAGGTCATTGTTTCAATCCACGCGCCCGCGAGGGGCGCGACCATCCTCGGCGGCAACTGGGAGCGCGAAGAAAAGGTTTCAATCCACGCGCCCGCGAGGGGCGCGACCTGTCCTGGGAAGCGCATCACCAGCTCAGCCGCGAGGTTTCAATCCACGCGCCCGCGAGGGGCGCGACAGGTCAGCGCCGACTTCGCGACCCCGGATGACGTGTTTCAATCCACGCGCCCGCGAGGGGCGCGACCTCACCGACGCGATACAGGCCGCCAGCGTCGACCCGTTTCAATCCACGCGCCCGCGAGGGGCGCGACCTTCGTCGACCCACGGCAAGAGACGCAGCGACGCCAGGTTTCAATCCACGCGCCCGCGAGGGGCGCGACCCGTCGATGTCGTGCGAGCTCTGCTCGCTGAACTCGGTTTCAATCCACGCGCCCGCGAGGGGCGCGACCCCGCACTCGCCGAGAAACTTGCGGCGGCCGAAAAGTTTCAATCCACGCGCCCGCGAGGGGCGCGACCCCTTCGCCCCCTGCACAGGACGACGAAGTCGTGATGGTTTCAATCCACGCGCCCGCGAGGGGCGCGACCGCGCCGCTGATCTCGGTGAAGAGGTTGGCGTAACGGTTTCAATCCACGCGCCCGCGAGGGGCGCGACCGTGCACGTTCGCCGCGCGCTTGATGGTCTCGCCGAAGTTTCAATCCACGCGCCCGCGAGGGGCGCGACCTAGGGGTCGGGCTCACCCTGCCCGATTTTCAGCGAGTTTCAATCCACGCGCCCGCGAGGGGCGCGACCGGTAGCCGGTGGGCGCGGCGTCGCACAGCAGCACGTTTCAATCCACGCGCCCGCGAGGGGCGCGACCCCTGCCGGCGTCGGTGTAGCGGGCATGCCGCGTCGCGTTTCAATCCACGCGCCCGCGAGGGGCGCGACCGTTGATCTTCATGACCATGCGGGCCTCACCGTGATGTTTCAATCCACGCGCCCGCGAGGGGCGCGACCCCCGAACAGGCCCTTGGGCGCGGGCGCGCCGCTGTAGTTTCAATCCACGCGCCCGCGAGGGGCGCGACCCCTCGACATCATAAGGTGTTGATCCACTTGGATGACCTGCCCGGCTTCCGCGAACCCCGTGTCCGATGGCAGCAGATGGCATTGACCATGCGGCAGCGACGCCGCCAACCGAGTCGGTTCAATGACTTGCGAATGCGCGAACCTGCCGGGTCGATGCCGGACGCTTGGGGTTCGCAGGTCAGTAGATAAGCGGGCCGGACAAGTCCACGACCGCTTTGGCTCCGACGTGTTCGATCTTGCCCCGCCAGTTCGCGCCGAGGAAATAGAAACGCAGGCTGTCGTGCGCGGGATCGATGAGATCGCACAGGCGCTGGCGCAGCAGGGTCCATTGTGCCGGGTTCACCTCGATCTCGAACACCGAGTATTGAACACGCTGCCCGAAATCGCGGCACGCCTTGGCGACGCGACGCAGGCGGGCCTTGCCGCCGTCATCGGTGGTACTCACGTCGTAGCTGACCAGGACCATCATGCGGTTTCTTCCCGTGAAGCGATTGGTCGATTATTTCCAGAGGAAAGGCGGATACCCGTCCAGGTCTCCGCGCAGATGCCGTGCCAGCAGTTGCGCCTGGAGGTAGGGCAACAGGCCGATTTGCACCTTCTCGCCGATAAAGGGATGCCCAAGCTCCTCGCGCTTGCGCTCCTGATAGGCGACCAGCACGGTCTTGCGAGCGTCGTCGGTCAGCGTCACCGCGCCGCTATCGAGGGTGCGGAAATCGCGCGGACCCAGTTGCTTGCGGTTGATGAGGGACAGCGCCAATCGCTCGCCAAGCAGCGGGCGGAACTCTTCGGACAGGTCCAGCGCGAGGCTGGGCCGGCCGGGTCGGTCGCGGTGCAGGAAGCCGACGGCGGGATCGAGGCCGACGGTCTCAAGTGCGCTGCGGCAATCGTGGGTGAGCAAGGTGTAAAGGAAAGACAACAGCGCGTTGAAGGCATCGCGTGGCGGCCTGCGATTGCGGCCGGCGAAACGCAGGTTGGGTTCATCGACGGCGATGAGCTGGTCGAACACGGCGAAATACGCCTGCGCTGCTTCGCCTTCGAGGCCGCGCAGGATGTCGACCTCCGGCGTCTGCAACAGCCGCTGCGGGATGCGCTTGAGACGTTTGAGCGCATGACGGAATGCGGGCGCATCCGGCAGGCGCTCGCCCCGATCGCGCCAGCCGCGCGCCAGTACCGCACGCTGGTTGTGAAGCTTGCCGGCCAGCAGGTTGCGCACGATCGCGGCGCAGGCGACCGGATCGTCGCTGCATCGGTACTGCGCGCGCCGCAGGAGGACATTGCCGGTGACCGGACCCTCGACGCGGGCGAGGAACCGGCCGTTCGGCGTGAGATAGGTCACGGTGATTCCCTGCGCCATGCAGAAGCCCAGCAGTTGCGGCGAGACGCCGATGCGGCCGAAGCAGACCAGGCCTTCGAGCATGTGCACGGGAACGCGTGCGCGTTCCTGCTGCTCGACCTCCATGACGACATTGGCGCCATCCTTGCGAAGCCAGGCGCCATCGGTGGTGATGTAGAGCGTATTGAGCTGTTTCCGCATCTCAGTGCTCCAGTTGTGCGCGCAACCAGGCATCGACGCCTTCGCTGCGGGCCAGGAGCTTCGGCTGGCACAGGTCGATCAGCGAACAGGCATCGCAACGGCGCGGCTCGTAGGCCGCATGCGGCGTGCGGCGCGCGGCCAGCATCGCCTGCAGTTCGCGGACCGTGGCTTCGGTCAGCGCGCGCAGGGCGGGATCGAAGGCGACCTCTCTCCTGCGGCGGGTCTTGCCGTAGAACAGCGCACCCTCCGGTACCGGCCGGCCGAGCATGTCCTCCAGGCACAGCGCCTGCGCGCACAGCTGGATCTCGTCGGCGCGGTGCGCCTTCGGGCGCCCACGCTTGTACTCGATCGGGAAGGCGCGTTCACCGTCGGGTTCGCGATGGAATTCGACCACGTCGGCGACGCCGATCAGGCCGAGTGCACGGTGCGACAGCGGCAGCGCGGTGACGGTACGTACACCACGCCGACGCTCGGTCTGCGGCCGATCCGCCTGCGCGTGGAGCAGGCGGCCTTCTGCGGTTTCGCGGTTCTCGGCCCAGACCCGCTCCAGATGGATCAACGCGCACTGCCGGGGGCAGTAGACGTAATGCTGGAGCGCGGAAATCGGAATGCTGTCGTCGTCCTCCATGTCCGCGCTCCTGTCCCGGATGTCCCTGCGATCACAGCACTTCGACGATCTCGACCCCGTCCGGCAGTCCGTCGCGGTCGATCCGCACGCTGTAGTCGTTGAAGCTGCGCGCCGGAGCGTCGCCATCGTCATTGCGCGTGACCACCACGCGGTCGAACAGCGCATGGGCCGGCGCATTGCCCATCGGATGCGCATGCTTGAAGGAGATCAGGCGTCGTGCCGCCATCTCGCCGCGCGCGGCGGAACGGTCGTGCTCGAACAGGTTGATCAGCGAACGCCACAGCAGCGCGAGGTCGTCCTCGGAAAAACCGGTGCGCTCGGCGAGCTTGGCTGAAATGAAACCATGGGCGCGATAGAGTCCGTAGGGCAGAATGTGCTTGCGGCCCATCGTGCGCTCCTTCTCCAGGTCCTTCTCGTTGGTCACCGCCACGCGGGTGATCGACACTTCCAGCGGCACCACGGGTTCGATCGAAGTGGCGAAGGCCAACTGCACCGGACCACGCACCTGCCCGGCATTGACCTCGGTGGTCATCACCGCGCCGAAGGTGCGCACATCGAAGAAGTTGGCGCACATCCATGCGGTCAGCTCGCGGGCCTTGGCCTCGTCCTTGGGCAGCTTCTTCGCTTCGTGTTCGATGCCGATGGCCGCATAGGCCTGCTTGTGCTGGTTGTTGAGGATGGACCGCTCCTGCATGTAGATGCCATAGCCGGACGCGCCCTCCTTCTCCAGCGCCACGTAGTTGCGGATCTTGCGCTTGAGCGCGACATCGGTGACCAGGCCGCGATTGGTCTCGGGGTCGAGTCGCGGCAGGTTGCCGGCGTCGGGGTCGCCGTTCGGGTTGCCATTGGCGACGTCGAACAGATAGACAAATTCATAGCGGTTCTGGATCGCGGTCATCATTCTTCTCCAATGTCGTCGTGGTCGTCCTGGGCCGGCGCGTCATTGCGGGTGAACCGCGCCTGGGTCTGGTGGTAATAGCCGATGGCGAAGTTGCCCTGCGACTCGATGCGCAGGCTGCGCGGGAAGCCATCGAGCAGGGCGATGGTCTCGCCGATGTCCTTTTCGATGTTCACCGCAAGGCCGGGCTTGTCCTTGCGCAACCTGCCCAGGTGGTTCTGGGCGTTGCGAAGCAACACCGGGAAGACGCTGGCGGGCGTGGCCGAGGCGGCGCCGTAGTAGCGGTCGCGGATGGTGGCATTGAGCTTGTCGCCCAGCGCGGCGCGCTGGGCGTTCTCCAGCAGCGAGAACAGACGGCCCAGCACGTAGCCGCTGTCTTTGTTGGCAGTATCGAGACTCACGGGAGGACTCCTGTCTTGGGAATGCATTCGGGAACGGCGGGCGAGCACGGCCTTGCACAGGGCGGCACGGATGCCGGACACGTCGTGGTCGGCGCGCATGCGCATCACCAGCACGTCCAGCAGACTCTGGGGATAGGCGGTGCCGGCGAGGATCGCGCGGGCCATTTCGCCCGCGAGCAAGGGCGGCACGTCTTCGCTCTTGGACTTGCCGTCGCGGCTGGGCGCGGTGGCCAGCAGCAACCGCCACAGCGGGGGCCAGGTTTTCCACGGCGCCGGCTGCAGATCGAGATCGCGGTAATGGTCGGCGAGGCGCTCGGTGAACCTGCGCATGTCATCGGTCAGCCAGAACCGGATCGACAGACGCGACGCGTTGGGCGCGAGTCCGAGGATGTGCAGGCGCGTGCCCGGGGTCAGACCCGGGTCGAGATCCGGACGGGCTTGCATCTCGCGGACCTGCGCCAGCACGTTGCGCAGGCGTTCGGTCTCGGTGCCATCGTTCGGCGGGTCAATCAGCAGATCGAACAGGGTTTCCGCTGCCTGGGCATTGACATCATCGGCAGCCGTCGCCCAGAACACGACGGTGGCGTCGCCGATCTGCAGCCGCTGGCGGTTGTCCGGATCGCGACGCAGCAGATGGTTCAGGGCCGTGGTGTAGCCGAACGCGGCCTGCTCCGAGATCGGCGCATTCTCGCCCTGTGCCTTGCCGTAGGACGTGAAGGCGTCGAGGTTGAAGGAGACGATCGATGCGCCGGCAGTCTGCGCACCATTCACGCCCTTGATCGCCGGATGCAGGCGCGCCAGTGGCAGACGCTGCCCGGTGACCAGGCACATGCCGATCCGCGAGGCATCGCCCGCACTGTCCGAGCGTTGCAGCAGGGCGTGCGCAGCCGGCCGGTCGTGCAGATAGCCGCGCTCGCCATCGAGGCGGAAGACCATGTTCGCGTCCAGCATCTCCGGTTTGAGATGCGGACTCTCGGTGAACGCTGCGGGCGTCCATGCGGCGAGGAAGGCGGCCAGCGCGCGCAGCCCGGGATCGTCGGTCCCGTCCAGCAGCGCCAGGTGCGCATCCCTGAACGCGGCATGCTCCTGCTCGGCGCGCTTGCTGGTCGCGCTGACACCGAGAACATAGCTGGTCTTGTCCCACAACCGATTCGCGCGGATGCCTGCCGTCCGCTTTTCGGGCTGCGGCACGCTCATCGAGCGTGGCAGGATTTTCTTGCCGGACTGTTCGCGCAGATCGTCCACTGCGACGAGCGTGCCGGCCGAGTCCAGCACCAGCGCGTACGAGATCTTCTCCACGCTGAAGCCGGCTGCCGAAATGCCCGACCCTTCCGTTGCGACCAGACGCCCGTAGTAGTCGTTAAGTGCGCTCAGGATCATCCCCGCACCTCCGGCCCCTCGAACGGGGGCACCTCGATCAGGCCGTCGACCATGCGCGCGCGGAAGAAACGCGGCGTCTTGCCGTTGGCGAAGTCGATGTCGTGAAGCATCCAGCCCAGGTCGCGCTCGCCGTCCAGCGCGGGATCGCGGGACGGTGCTTCGACGCCGTCTTCGAGCAGCGCGAACGCGGCCGGAAACTCGCGCGTGCCCAGGCAGGGCGCGTGGAAGGTCTGGCCGCGCCGCGCGCGCCGATTGAAGGTGTCCAGATGCTTGCCGACGTTGTCGTCCGGCCCGGCGCGGTCGGTCAGTTCGAAGTGCGCGTGGACCACATAGGCCACGTCGCGCAGCACGGTGGCGGCGCGCTGCTGGCGGTCGTCCTCGACCACGGCGGCGAGGCCGTCGATGCGCCCCGCCTTCATCGCCTTGGCGACTGCGGCCTCGGACAGCTTGCCGCCCACCTCGTTGCGCCGGATCGATTCGAACCGGATCGGCTTGAGCACCTGGATGCGATCCACGCACCAGCGGATCGCCGGCTTCCAGTGGATGGCTTCCAGGATGCCACGCGCGGCCGAGGGGGTGATGACGTCGTAGGACACGCGCTCGACCTTCATCTCCGGCCGGGTGAAACAAGCGCGTTCGCCCCAGATGTGGAGGCGGATGCCGTAGCTCATCGTGATGATTCTCCTTGATATGGCGTCTTCTCGATGTACGGTTCTGACTTGAAGCGCGGCCAGCGGTTGTAGCCGATGCACGGGTCGTTCGCCCGCAGTTCCCGGATGAAATGCACTTCTATCCGATTGACTTCCTGCAGCGTCGCGGTCTCCGATTCCCAGAGAATGACCCTGCGTACGGCGAAGTCGCGTCGGGCGTCATCATCGAAGTCAGCAGCGATGAGCGAAGCATCCGCACTGCCGAAATAGTTGATCGAGTCGGTGAGATCACGGCCGACGTAGATTTTCCCGTTCGGGTACACGATCTTGTAGACGACGCTTCGTCCGCTGCGGGCCGTCACCATATGTTGCTCTCCGCCGCGACCGCCGCCGGTTCCTCGAATCGCACCCCGAACCTCGCGTCATAATGCCCCGCCAGCATCAGTCGCATGAACTGGTCGCCGTAGCGCTCGGGCTGGACCGGCTGCACCGCACCGAGGGCGCGCAGTGCAGCGAAGGCCGCCTCGGGCAATTGCACTAGGTAAGGCTGCAGGCGACGGGCAATCCCGCCCACCCGGGGGGCGGGATCGATGGCGAGCAGGTCGTCCAGGACCCGGCCTGCGGTCGGGCTGGGGACGACCCGGCCGTCGGCGTCCACCTCGAACGGCACGATCACCGGGCGCTGGGTGTTCTCGATCATCCTGAACTTCGTAGCCAGAGTCTCGAACGGCAGATTCTGCGGGCCGCAACGCTTGAGCAGATCCATCAGGCGTGCCTCGTCGAGGCCCCGGTCGCCCTTCTGCCAGTACATCTCCAGGAAATAATCGCGCACCGCCTCCAGGCCGAGCAGATCGTCGGCACGACGCCGCGCGACGGCGCGGTACGCCTGGGCATAGCGGGCCAGTTCGTGTGGCGGCTGGAAGTCCCGCGAAGCGAAGACCAGCACCTCGCTGTCGTCGCGCGGGCGCCGCCCCTCGCGGTTGCAGCGCCCCGCCGCCTGGGCGATCGCATCCAGCCCGGCCTCCGCGCGCAGCACGCAGGGGAAGTCCACGTCCACGCCGGCCTCGATCAGCGAGGTGGAGACGACCCGGCATGGCTCGCCCGCCGCGAGTCGTCGCCGGACTTCGGCCAGCACGGCGCTACGGTGGCGGGCATGCATCAGGGTGCTCAAATGGATGGCGCCGGGCTGCTCGGCGATGCGCTCGTGCAGTGCCCGCGCATGACGACGGCTGTTGACGATGCACAGCACCTGCGGCCGTTCGCGCAGCATGGCCGCGAGCGCTTCGTCGTCCTGCGCGCCGATGTCGCGGACGCTCACCCGGGCCAGCCGGCGATACAGCGCGGGCGGATCGGCCACCAGCTCGCGCACGTCGGCGAAGCCACCCTCGAATCCGTCATCGCGGCGCAGCGCCGGCTGGGTGGCGGTGCACAGCACGATGCTGGCGCGATAGTTCAGCGCCAATTCGTCCAGCGCGGCAACGCAGGGTCGCAGCATGGCCGGCGGGAGCATCTGCGCCTCGTCCAGCACGACCACGCTGCCGGCGATGTTGTGCAGCTTGCGGCAGCGCGCAGGGCGGTCGGCGAACAGACTCTCGAAGAACTGCACGGCGGTGGTGACGACGATCGGCGCGTCCCAGTTCTCCATCGCCAACCGCAGCTTGTCCCGCGACTCCGCCGCCTGCCCGGGGTCGTCGGGCAGCGCGCTGTGGTGTTCGAGCACGGCCGCATCGCCCAGATCGCCGAACGCGCGGCGGAACACCGCCGCGTTCTGCTCGATGATGCTGGTGAATGGAATGACGTAGATCACCCGGCGC
The DNA here is from genome assembly GCA_019634715.1 of Lysobacter sp. Taxonomy (GTDB): domain Bacteria; phylum Pseudomonadota; class Gammaproteobacteria; order Xanthomonadales; family Xanthomonadaceae; genus Lysobacter_I. The sequence goes on along the minus strand of JAHCAU010000010.1, from coordinate 65,129 downwards.
AAGCCATGGGTGATGGCATGGTCCAGTGCAAATGCCATCGAGGTGAGGGTCTTGCCACCGCCGGTCGGCACGGTCAGCGAGAACAGGCCGGGCGCATCGCCGGCACGGGCACGAACGCCACCGAGCACCTCCTGGCGGAGCCGATGCACTTCGCCGCCCTTGCCGGAATCACGCAGTTGCACCAAGTACGTGTCGAGTCGCTCGCGCAGAACCTCCAGCGTGGGCGGTGGCGCGGCGTCGCGGGTCTCGCGCCCTTCGATGCGGCGGTAGAAGGCGTCCGTGTCCAGGTAGTCGGCATCGACCAGCGCGGAGAACAGCATCCGCGTCAGGAAGGCCAGTTGGAAGCCGCCCCGTTCGGGAGCCAGTTTCAACCGCAGCAGGGCAGCCTTCACGGCCTCTGCAGGCGGCAGCGTGACCTCTTCACGCCAGACATCCTGCAAGGACGGCAACGTCTTGGTCAGACGATCAGCCAGTGCCGTTCGCTTGCCCTCGCCGCCGGCACCATTCGCGAGCCCGGCATGATGCCCGGCAATCGCGTAGGCGATCAGATACGGCAGTGGCCCGAGCCCCGCATAGTGCGTCAGCGTTTCCCGAGCACCGTGGGTCGCATGATCGACCTTCACGCCCTGCCCTTCGAGCCTGCGCTGGAATTCATCGGTGTATTTGCCGAGGTCATGCATCAACCCGGCGACTTCGGCCATGGCGCCCGCGCCAAAGACATCAGCCGATGCACGCGCTCTGCGGCCGGCCTCGCCCAGATGCCCTGCCAGCGAGTGCCAGTCACTCTTGTCCCTGCGATCCGTGGAATGCGCGTAGAACCCCGGCATGGCACCTCCCCTTGTGGCGACCATTCTTCCCTGCCCTATCGGGACAGAGACTATATGGCGGGAGACGCTAGGTGCAACCTGTCTCACAGGATGAGACAGAGGTGCCAGCAACCACGCATGAAATAGGAAACCCGCTTGGTTCACGGGCTTGCTGTGGATGCTGCTTGACATTGCCGTCAATCAGCGATCAATCCATTCGACCTAACAGGCTGCTGAAATACCTGCCGGCCAATTCGAGCAGAAACTTGGGCATGATCTCGACGGGCCATGGGAGATCACCTATCAATGATTCACGACCGTGATACCCGACAGCGCCTTCCATGAGTCGCACGATGAAATGGATCGGCTCCGGCGAGGCCGAATGGTTGCGCTCCTTGATCTCACGGGATTTCGTCAAGGCATGTGCCGCCGTGTCGGCGAAGGTCTCTAGTTGGCTAAGCAGAGAGTCCGGCATGGTAGATGGAGACGGCAATTCCCCGCCCCGATCGTAATGCGCCATCAGCAGAAGGAGTCGGGCGCTGTCCAGTCCCGCAGGGATTTGACCGGACCATCATCTTCAATCTCTTCCGAAGACCTTCGCGTCTGCGCCAGGACATTCGAGCGCGGAGCGAACCTCCGCAAGGCGCAGGAGACGGGAATGCAGAACGATGGCTCGAAGCGCATCGGATTCGAGCGCGTCCGCTTGGGCAGACAAAGGGTCCGGATCGAGTAAACGCGCCGTGGCAGGCGGAAAGTGGGAGTCCAACTGCAGGCTGGGTCCCTATGGAACGACGCCGTACAGCGTGTGCCCGGAAAGCAGAAAAGCCGCCCTCTCGCGAGGACGGCTCTTCGTGATTTCCGTACTGGCCGGAAGTCTGTCAATTAAAGACGGGTCGAATCGATGACTCAAACCGTTGATTTAATTGGTGGGCGGTACAGGGTTCGAACCTGTGACCCCTACCATGTCAAGGTAGTGCTCTACCGCTGAGCTAACCGCCCGTTCGGGGATGCATGACGACCGCGTCCCGGAAGGCCGGCAATCATAGCACCGGTCTTCGCGCAACGGAACCACCCTCAACCGCATTCCGGCCGGAACGCCCGGCGCAGCACCCAGTGGGTCAGGCCATACGCCGCACCGGCCAGCAGGGCCCAGCACAGCAGCAGATGCAGGGCGGGCGGGCCGAGCTGGCGGCCGAGGAAGGGGTCGGTCCAGGCGAAATTGACGTTGTCCGCTGCGGGGGCCAGCCAGCGGCCCGCCAGCATCGCCAGCGCCGCGATCAGCGCCTGCAGCGGCCAGCCGCGCGGGTCGTAGCCGATGCGGCGCAGGAGCGCCCACAGGAGCAAGGGCCAGGCGACGTGGTACAGCGACAGCAGGCGCGCGGGCAGCGGGTACTGCGGATCCCACATGTAGGACGTGGCGCCGTAGAGGAAATCGCCGGTGACGAGCTTCCAGCCGACGTCGACCGCCCATGCGAGTGCGATCACCGGCGCCGCAACGGCTTGGCTGGCGATCAGCAGCCGGCTGCGCGCGATCAGGGCGAGCGCGGTCAGGATCACGCCGATGTTGCACAGGAAGAGGAAGTTTTGCGCCCCGTATGCGGACTGGTAGACCGGCAGGTAGACCAGCAGCCACAGCACACCGAGCCAGCCCCAGCGGGGCATGTCGCCCGGCGGCGCAGCCGCGCTCATCCGAGCGTCGCTTCCTTGAGCTTGCGGATTTCGTCGCGCACGCGCGCGGCATCCTCGAATTCCAGGTCGCGCGCATGCTGGTACATGGCCTGCTCCAGCGTCGCGATCCTCGCGGCGACCTGCGACGGCGACAGCGCGGCGTAATCCTCGACGGGTTCGGCCACGCGCTGCGCACGCCCGCCACGCCCCTTCTTCTCGCCGGGCGCGGGTTCGGCGCGCGCGCCCTCCATCACGTCCATGATCTGGCGCCGGATCGAAGTCGGCACGATGCCGTGCTCGGCGTTGTATTCGAGCTGCTTCTCGCGGCGGCGGCCGGTTTCGTCCAGCGCGGCCTGCATCGAGCGGGTCACGCTGTCGGCGTACAGGATCGCCTTGCCGCGCACGTTGCGCGCGGCGCGGCCGATGGTCTGGATCAGCGAGCCGGCCGAACGCAGGAAGCCTTCCTTGTCGGCATCGAGGATGGCGACCAGCGACACCTCGGGCATGTCCAGGCCTTCGCGCAGCAGGTTGATGCCGACCAGCACGTCGAATACGCCCAGGCGCAGGTCGCGGATGATCTCGACGCGCTCCACGGTTTCGATGTCGGAGTGCAGGTAGCGCACCTTCACGCCATGGTCGCCGAGGTATTCGGTCAGGTTCTCGGCCATGCGCTTGGTCAGCGTGGTCACCAGCACGCGGTCGCCCATCGCGACGCGCTCGTGGATCTCGCCGAGCAGGTCGTCGACCTGCGTGCCCACGGGACGGATCTCGACTTCGGGATCGACCAGGCCCGTCGGTCGCACGACCAGCTCGATCACCTGCCCTTCCGACTTCTCGATCTCGTATTTCCCGGGCGTCGCCGAGACGAAGATCGTGCGCGGTGCGCGACCTTCCCATTCCTCGAAGCGCAGCGGCCGGTTGTCGAGCGCGGACGGCAGGCGGAAGCCGAATTCCACCAGGGTTTCCTTGCGCGAGCGGTCGCCCTTGAACATCGCGCCGATCTGCGGAACGGTGACGTGGGATTCGTCGACAACCAGCAGCGCGTCGGGCGGCAGGTAGTCGAACAGGCAGGGCGGCGCCTCGCCCGGCATGCGCCCGGTGAGGTGCCGCGAGTAATTCTCGATGCCGGTGCAGAAACCGACCTCGGCCATCATTTCGAGGTCGAACTGGGTGCGCTGGCCCAGCCGCTGCGCCTCGACCAGCTTGTTGGCAGCGTAGAGCTGTTCGCTGCGCTCGCGAAACTCGACCTTGATCGCTTCGATCGCCTCCAGCACCGTGCGCCGCGTGGTCACGTAATGCGATTTCGGATAGATCGTGTAGCGCTGCAGCTTGCGCACGCTCTCGCCGGTGAGCGGGTCGAACAGGGTCAGCTGCTCGATCTCGCCATCGAACAGCTCGATGCGCAGCGCCTCGCCGTCGGATTCCGCCGGATGCACGTCGATGACCTCGCCGCGCACGCGATAGGTGCCGCGCCGCAGTTCGGTGTCGTTGCGGCTGTACTGCATCTCGGTGAGGCGGCGGATCAGTTCGCGCTGGTCGATGCGCTCGCCGCGCACCATGTGCAGCACCATGCGGAAGTATTCGTTCGGGTCGCCCAGGCCGTAGATCGCCGAGACCGTGCAGACGATGATCGCGTCGCGCCGCTCCAGCAGCGCCTTGGTCGCGGACAGGCGCATCTGCTCGATGTGTTCGTTGATCGAGCTGTCCTTCTCGATGAAGGTGTCGCTCGACGGAATATAGGCTTCCGGCTGGTAATAGTCGTAGTAGCTGACGAAGTACTCGACCGCGTTGTGCGGGAAGAAGGCCTTGAACTCGCCGTAGAGCTGCGCCGCCAGGGTCTTGTTGTGCGCCATGACCAGGGTCGGTTTCTGCACCGCCTGGATCACGTTGGCGATGGTGTAGGTCTTGCCCGAACCGGTCACGCCCAGCAGCGTCTGGCACGCGAGGCCGCTCTCGAAGCCGTCGATCAGCGCCGCGATCGCCTGCGGCTGGTCGCCGGCCGGCTCGTACGGCGCGACCAGCTGGAACGGGGCATCGGACATCGGGCGCGGGCGCCCGGTCGCCTCATCGTCCATGGCCTCGGTCATCGCATCTGGCTTCGCGTCGCTCATCGGGGGCTTCGGCAGGGGAACCTCGAGAGGATAGCAGCCCGCCATGGCAGGACCTGTCAGCAGCGGATGCGGGGTTTTCCTACGCTCAGGCAGGCTGCGCGCCGATGCCGGGGCCGGAGGCCGCGCGCCAGACTGGCGGCATCCAACGACCTGCCCGGATCCCGCCATGCACGCATCGTTTCGTCACGTCCGCCGCACCACCCACGGCTTCACCCTGCTCGACATGATCCTCACCGTGCTCATCCTGGCCCTGGTGCTGGGGATCGCGATTCCCGGCGTCAGCCACACCGTGTCCCGGGTCCGCGCCGTCTCGGCGCGCACCGCGATCACGGCCTCCCTCTTCGATGCCCACCGCAATGCCACGGTGCTGGGACGGCAGCTCGTCGTCTGCGCCGGCAAGGACGGCTGCAGCGGCAGTGCGGACTGGAGCGAGGGCTGGATCGTCTTCATCGACGACAACCGCGACCGCCAGCGCGGCCCCGCCGAGCGCATCATCCGCCACGAAGCCGCCCTGCCCCGCGGCGTCGGCCTGCGCAGCACCGTCGGGCGCAGCCGCATCGTCTACCAGCCCAACGGCAGCAACGCCGGATCGAACGTCACCTTCACCCTCTGCGACCGGCGCGGCCCGCAGGCCGCCGAACGCCTGATCCTGGCCAACGGCGGCCGCCTGCGCCGGGATCGCGCCGAAGCGGCGCCCGCCGTCGCCTGCGTCGCGGGGCTGTGACGAAGGCCGCGCGTCTCGGCCAGAACGGCCCGGCACTTCGCCGGCCGCTTGATCGCGCCGCCGCAGCCCATTAAGATACGCCTCCCCGCCCGAATAGCTCAGCCGGTTAGAGCACTTGACTGTTAATCAGGGGGTCGTTGGTTCGAGTCCAACTTCGGGCGCCATCTTCCGGAAAACCCGCGACGCGAGTCGCGGGTTTTCTTTTGGGCGACTTCCGCAACCGGCGTCGCAGCGACTTTTCCGCAGGCGTGGAGCCTGAACGAAAAAAAGCCCGCTCTCATGAGCGGGCTTTCGTGGTCATCGCGAGCGATCGATCACCAGCAGTAATCCACCGTCTGGCTGCCGGTCACTGCCTTCCCGCCCTGGTTGTTGATCGACATCGTGCCGCAGTAGGTGTCCACGGTGGCCTGACGGCCCTGCGGAACCGCGCGGAGCCGGTAGGTCGTGCGGGTGGGCGCGCCGTCCAGGGCCACCTGGTAGTGGTTGGTGACATCGGTCCCCGCCTGGCACGGCGGCAACGCGACAGCCGCACCCCCAGGAACGGTCTGGTCGTAGCGCAGGTTCGTCGTATAGAAGCGCTCCATGAACTGCTGCATTTCCATCAGGCAGGCCTTCGCGGCCTCGCGTCGGGTCTTGATGACATGGTTCTGGTACGCGGGATAGGCGATCGCCGCGAGGACCGAGATGATCAGAACTACGATGACCATCTCGACCAGGGTGAAGCCGTGGACACGGCGCGAGGAGACGGAAGTACGGGGGCGATGGGAGGTCATGGTCAGTTCCGGATGATTTCGCGCCAGGAGATGCGCCCGCTGAAGTATTCCTGCGGCACCGGCACGCTGGCCGGGCCGAGGGCGCCGTTGACGATGCATTGTCCATCGACGCATACCGGGTCCGTCAACAGGCCCACGCCCGGGTCGAACGAACCGACCAGGGTGCCCGTACCGACACCACCCCCCAGCAGATCGTTGCTGAAGTTGCCGTCGAAGTTGGTGTCGAAGAAGCCTGTGCGGATCGAGGTGCCGGTGTAGGCGTCGATCGCGTTCAGGTAGCCGCGACCCGGGGTGCAGGGATTGCTGGTATTGGGGATCACGCTCGACGCGATGAGCACGTCGCGCAGGATCTGCGGCTCGCCGATCATGCGCTCGCCTTCCCGCGTATTGCTCGGCGGGAGTTGCAGGTCGATGTACCAGCCCTTGCTGTTCGCAGGCAGGGCGGCGCTGGGCTCGAAGGCACGGCGCTTGGTCGCCTCGTCGTAGATCGCGATCCTGCGCGCGGTCAGGTTGGCACGGGTCAGGGTCGACGTATTGTTGTGATCCTGCACGCCGTACCAGGTCTGCAGCGTGGTATCGAGCAGATCGTTCGTCGTCAGCAGGCGGCCGGTGCCGAAGAAGACCCAGCGCCTTTCGGTGACCGGATCGTAGGAGATGGTCAGGCCACCGGTGATCGGCTGGACGATGCCGCTGGTGGGCGAGTACAGCGCGCGGTTGTTGGCGACGCCCCACGATGCCGCACTGGTGCTGCTGATGTCGAACTTCCACACGTTGCCGCGCAGGTCGCCGGCATAGACGAAGTCGGTCTTGCCGTCGCCGTTCTCGTCCCAGCCGTTCGGCGCGGACAGGCCGTTGGGGCCGGAACCCGACGCGGGCGCTTCGATCTCGGCGATCTTCGCGCCGGTGCGCACGTCGAAGATGAAGAGCACGGCCTTGTCGTTGGTGCTGTTGATGCCGTTGGCGACCACGAGTCCCACGCTGCCGTTGTTCAGCGGCGTGATGAAGGGCGCGCCCATCACCTGACCGAGATTCGCCTCGGTGGCGCCGGTCTTTTCCCACAGCACCTTGGTCTGGTCGAAGGTGGCCGGATTGGTGACGTCCAGCGCATACAGGCCACGGCCGCCACGGCCCAGCGAACCGACCAGTACCGTCTGCGTGGGCAGATGGCGCTTGGTGGATGCGACCAGGGGACCGTCCACGTAGAACTTGTGGGTGTAGTCCGGATCGGAGTATTCCTTGAGCGCGGTGAAGTCCAGCCCATTGGGAACGTAGGCGAAGCGCTCGAGGCCGGTCGTCGCATCGAAGGCATGCAGCATGCCGTCGTTGGCGCCGATGTACACGGTATCGACGGTATTCGATGTCTTCACGTAGACCGGCGAGCTGTTGACGATGTCGCCCAGCAGGCTCTGCCGGTTGCGCAGGGTGCCGCCGGGATTGAGGACCAGCTCGCGACTGCGATCGCCCTTGATGTAGTCGGCAACGGCCGAGGTGAGGACCGTCTGCTGCGCACCGGTGGGGAAGGTCGCGCCCGCCGTGCCGTTGTGGGTGAAGATGCGGCGCGACGTCCAGGTCGGGATGGTCGCGTTCCAGATGGGCGTGCTTCCGACGCCGGCATTGGTGACCGGATAGGCGCTGAGCTCGCCGTACCAGTTGCCGGTGAAATAGCGGGCGATGAATACCTTGACACCGGCCGTGGTCGAGCTGCCGGCCACCGACGCGTTCGAACCCGTACCGCGACGCGACGCGATCGATCGCAGGGCACCCGACAGGCCGTCGACGAGTTGCTCGGGCGTACCAGCGCTGACGAAAGCGCCGCGGCCATTCACGGCGGCATGGAGCAGGTCGTCGATGCGCGTGGCGTTCTCGGCCGCATTGGGGTTGGGCCAGGCGACGGACTGGTTGTTGCGCACGCGGGTCATGGTGTCATCCACGTCCAGCGTGCCGCGCAGGCCGATGGAGATGCCGAAGGTGACCATGTGCTGCCAGAACGCCGGGTTGGACGCCGACGAGGGCACCGTGTTGGTCAGGTCGGTGCGCAGGTCGCGCTTCCAGTAGTGCATCGCGACGTCGGCCAGCGTGTTGCTCCAGCCATCGGTGTAGGGTGCGGCGGCCGTGTAGGTGTAAGGCGGGCCATCGGGGCGCGAGATCGCGGCCCCGTTGGTGCCGTCCGAATTGCCCATGGCCGCGACCGGTGCGGTGGTATCGCTGTTCCAGAAACCGTCGGTCGTGAGAATGGTGAAGTTCTGGCGGCATTCGTACTGGCTGGCGGTGGCCTGCGGCCCCCAGGGGCCATTCGCGCCGGTTTCCTCGTAGTACTGACCCGCGCGGATCAACGCTGCTTTCAGCGGTGTGCCGTTGCTGGCCGTGGCGTCGAACAGGCGATCGAACCAGGTGGTGCGGTTGGTGTTGCGGAACAGGCCGTTGTCGGTGCCCACCGGAATGCGGAATTCGTTGCGCTGCCAGATCGTGGTATAGCCCACGCGGTAGGCGTTGTCCTCGTTGAAGATGCTGGTGTCGTTGAAGGCATAGCTCACGCCGGCCTTCGCCACCTTGGCGCGGGTGCGGTGGTAGTGGTACCAGTTGGCGAAATTGGCTTTTTCCTGCGCCAGGTTTCGGGTCGTGCCGCTGGGCCAGGTGAAGCTGCTGACCGTGGTGCAGTTGCCCGTCGTGGTGAAATTGCGGTTGGTCGCGTTCCAGGTGCAACGCTGCGCCGTGTTGTTGGTCAGCAGGGTATAGCGCGTGTACAGGCGGGCATCGTTCAGGGCGCCGGTCGTCGGCGGCACGTAGAAGGTCTGCACCTCGCCGTTGAGGTTCAGGCTACCTGTGAGGTGGGTATTGCTCGTGGATACGGCAGCGTACGAGGCGTCGGCCATGTAGCTGCCGTCGGCGCTCTGCCAGCCACGATAGGTCTGGTTCGGGTTGTAGTAGATCGTGTTGGTGATGTAGTTCTGGTCGTACATCGCCAGCAGATTCGTGCTGTTCGAACCATAGGTGCTGTCGGTGCCGGTATTGTTGCCGGTCGGGCTCGACACCACCGTGCCACCGTCGCGAACCAGATTGGTGATGGTCGGGCTGTACATGTAGCGCCAGGCCATCGAGCCGGAGTCGTCGAGGATGAACCAGATGTTGGGCGGCACGCCGTTGTTGGTCTGCATCGGCGTATCGGGCAAGGTGATGCCGGCGTGCACCGGCAGCCCGAGCAGGGTCGCCATGCAGGCGAACAGGGGCGCCAGCCAGGTCCTGGCGGGCGAATTGCGGCGGGCGCGGGGCGTGGGCGTGCGGGAAGTCATCGCGGCATCTCTCGGTTATTTGCCGGCATACATGGTCTGCAGGATGACCGAGGCCCGGCCGTCCTGCGCGCTGCGCGACGTGACGCGGTACCGCGGTGTCTCGCACTGCGGACTGCGCTTGTTTTCGGGGAGGGAGTCGCACTTGGGCCAATTCAGGCCGAGGCCCAGCGTCTCGACGAAGTAACGCGGCGGTTCCATGCTCGGATCGACCGAGGCACCCTCGAACCAGCCATTGAAGCCGGCATCGACCCAGCGATCGGTCGCGCCGGCGACCGGCATCGCGCACAGGCCTGCGGCGCAGCCGCTGCCCGGGAAGGTCGGCGGTGGATCGAAGCGGGCCTCGGCTTCTCGCAGACCAGCCTCGGCCACCTGGAAGGCCATGCCGCGATCGAGCAGGTTCGCGGTCATGCGCTCTTCGAGCACGGTGCCGCGCAGGCTGGCCAGCCCGAGCAGGGTCATCAGCAGCAGCAGGATGAGCACCACCACGAGCGTCGCGCCCTGCTGGCGGGAACGCATGGAAAACGAACGGGACATTCGACGCGTCATGGCACACGGTTCCGGATGGTGGCGGTATGGACGACGGCGCGCTGCAGGCGTGCGCCGCCGACGCCCGCACGATCGGTGCTGGCCAGGTTGATCTGTGCCTGCACGGCGCTGACCGAGCGCCAGGTATCGGCAGCGATGGTGCCGGCATCCGCGTAGGCACCGGCGCCGGTGACGAGGTATCGCACGCGGAGGCCCTCGACGCCTTCGGCGACTTCCTGCCGGCGTGCGGCGAGGACGGCGCCACCGGCACCGATCGGCACCCGGAACATCGAGTTGTTGCCGTCCGCATTGCGGCCGACGTACCAGCGCATCAGGCTCTGGCGCGCGATGATCGGGCTGGCCCGGCCACTGGCGACATCGGGGTTGAAGTTCTGGGTGCCGGCGTTGTCCACGGTGATGGTGTCGGTGACGCCCGGCTGTGCGGCGGAGACCGTATAGACCGCCATGCGCGCGTTGTCGCAGACGACCAGGGTGTCGCCGACCGCGAATGTATGGTTGATCGTGTTCAGGCGGAACTGTGCGGCGGCGAGCGAATGCTGCAGCACCGACAGCGCGCTGGTCTGGTCGACCGAGATCAGGTCGACGGCATCGGTGCCGGCGATGCGGTTGCCGGTGGCGGTGCCGAAAGCGATGCCGGGCGTCGCGGTGGAGCCGTTGTAGCCGAACACGCCGCGCAGCCAGCGATCCTTCAGCGTGGTGTCCGGCGTGGACTGGAAATTGTAGAAAGTCAGGGACTGCGTCCGGCCGCAGGGATTGCCGCCGGTCTCGCGCACGTCGCGCGAGAACAGCTCGTAGGCCATGCGGCTGCTTTCCTGCACGCGTCCGAGGGCCTCGGTGGCGCGGTAGGTCTGGCGATTGGAGAGGAAGATGGCGCCGGCACTGCCGACGACCAGCAGCCCGAGCATCAGGGAGATCATCAACTCCACGAGGCTGAAGCCGCGTACCCGCGCCCGTGCGGCGCGCTTGCGCGATGCGCCGGAAGTCTGTCTGGAATGCACGAGTCGGCTCATATGCGGGAAACCATCCTGAATTGTTGGGCCGTGGCGGTCTCACCGCCGGCGCGCGAATCGTTCCAGCGCACCGTCACGGTGCAGAAGGGCGCCACGCAGTCGATCTGGCCGCAGGCATCGAGGCCCAGATCCTGCTGCATCGACGCGATCCAGGTGCTCTTGTCGTTTGCGGAGATGCTGCCGCCGGCCGGCACGGTGCAGGTCATGCCCATCGTGTAGGCACCGGTACGCGCCTCGGCCGCATTGGCGCGCATCATGTCGAAGATGGAGTGTGCGTGAATCACGCCCTGGCTGCGCTCGAGCGAGCTCTGGCTGCTGCGCAGCGCCGTGGCCTGGAGGGCGGCGACACCGAGCAGGCCGATGGACAGGACCAGCACGGCGACGAGGACCTCGATGAGGCCGACGCCGGCCACGGATGCGCGGCCCGACGGACTCGGGCGGCGACGGGCGGAACGATGGAAGGAAGGCGTGCTCATCAGTTGTTCCCGATAGCTCCGTTGCAGACGCCGGCGCCGTTGATCGGCGGCCGGACCGCGATGCGGCCGCCAATGGCGATGTTCAGTTCGCGGATGTTGGTTTCCGGCCGGGTGGTCGGCAGGCAGACGCGGATGTTGGCCGCGAGCAGGGCGTTGTTGCTGTAGGCCAGGCCATCGCCGCGGAAGACGATCCGGTTGTTGATGATGTTGCCGCTGGTGCGCACTTCGAGCGGCACCTCGATGTTGCCGACGCGGCGGATCTCGTTGGCATCGGGGAGGTTGTTGCCGTTGACATCGGTGAACACGATCCAGCCGCGCCAGGGCACGGTGTTGGAGCAGGTCACCGAATCGGCGCTCTGGCAGAGGATCGTGCGGGTGTTGCTGCGGATCGCCTCGCTGCGCGCGATCTGGAAGGCGGCGACCAGTTCGTTGGACGCGCCGGTGAGGCGGTTGCCGTTGGTCATGTTGGTCATCAGCGGGATACCGATGCCGATCACGACCGCCAGCACGCCCAGCGTGACCATCAGTTCGATCAGGGTGAAGCCGCGGGTGCCGCGATGCGACCCTGCCCCGTGACGCTTTCGACGGATGATGCCCATGCCACCTCCAGACTCGTTGCCGGGCAGGATAGGCGCGCGTTCAGGGCGTCGCCAGCGCATTGCCCCCCGGGGCCGATGGGCGGCCGGCACGGTGGCATGAGCGGCAGACGCCCTGTGAACCCATCCGGCAGCCTCTGTGACGGCATGCGCGATCCACCCTTGCTCGGCCGACTGCACGGCCCACCCTGCACGATCGCCGCGCCGCGCGGCATGATGGCGGGATGAAGCACCCTCTCCCGCCTCCGAACGCGCCAGGTCGCGCGCCCTCCCCGCTCGATGCGCTCTGGCAGGGAGGCGTGGTGATCTGGGTCGTGCTGGCCGCCGAAGGCCTGGCGGCCATCCTCACCCTCGCTTCCGACGATCCGCAGGGCCGATGGATCCGCTTCGGCCTGCTGTCGCTGCTGGTGCTGTGGGTCTGCCTGCTGACGCTGGGCGCGCTGTACCTGCTGCGCGGGCGGCTGCGCGACACCAAACCGCTGTTCATCGCCTACGCCACGGTGGCCTTGCTGGTGATGAGCAGCATCGCGGTGATGGTCGCCAGCAACCTGGTGCTGGGCGAACTGTGGCGCGTGCCGGAACACGAGCGCATCGACGTGTACCTGCGCACGGTGGGCATCACCGTGGTCGTGAGCCTGCTGGCGCTGGCCGCCTTCCAGAACCACTGGCGCGCGCGCCAGTTCGCGGTGCGCGCGAAACAGGCGGAACTGGCCGCGCTGCAGGCCCGCGTGCGTCCGCACTTCCTGTTCAACACCCTCAACACCGGCGCGGCGCTGGTGCACAGCCGCCCGGATGATGCGGAACAACTGCTGCTGGACCTGGCGGATCTGTTCCGCGCGGCGCTGGGAGGCCCCCGCGAGATTCCGCTGGTCGAGGAGTTTTCGCTGATCGAGCGCTATCTCGAGATCGAGGCCTTGCGTTTCGGCGAGCGACTCCGCGTGCGCTGGCGCGCACCCGAGCCGTTGCCCGACATCGCCGTGCCCACGCTATCGCTTCAGCCGCTGGTGGAAAACGCGATCAAGCACGGCATCGAACGCATTCCCGGCGGCGGCGACATCGACATCCTCGTCGAGGAACGCGACGACATGGTCGTCATCGTGATCGAGAACCCGATGCCCGAATCGTCCACCGGCGGTTCCGCCGGCCACAACGTCGGCCTGCCCTCCTCCCTCGCGCGCATCGAAGCGTTCACGGAGGGATACGGCGGCGTGGTCGCCCACACCGCCGACGGACGCTTCACGGTGACAGTGAAACTGCCCGTGAAAGGCGCTCCAGCCGCATCGCGAAATCAGGCCACCACTTCGTAGCACGGGCGGTAGGCGCCCGAGATCTTCATGCGCCGCTGTTCGACGAAGGCCTGCAGCAGCGCGTCGAGCGACTGCATCATGTCGGTGTCGCCGTGGATCTTGAACGGCCCGAATTCCTCGATCCGGCGCATGCCGTCTTCCTTCACGTTGCCGGCGACGATGCCGGAGAAGGCGCGACGCAGGTCCGCGGCGAGTTCCGCAGGCTTGCGGCCATGGTGCAGGTCCAGCGCCGCCATCGCCTCGTGGGTCGGCACGAACGGCTGCTGGAACGCCAGCGGGATCTCCAGCGACCAGTTGAAGAAGAACGAATCCTTCTGGGCGATGCGGTTCTCGCGCACCTTGCGGATGCCGGCGGCCATCTTCTTCGCGACCTTCGCCGGATCGGCGACGATGATCTCGTAGCGCGAGGTCGCGGCCTCGCCCAGCGTGAGCCGCAGGAACCTGTCGATCTGCTCGAAGTACGGCGCGGACGCTGCCGGACCGGTGAGGATCAGCGGGAACGGCAGGCCGGCATTCTCCTCGCGCAGCAGGATGCCGAGCAGGTAGAGGATTTCCTCCGCGGTGCCGACGCCGCCCGGGAACACGATGATGCCGTGGCCCATGCGCACGAAGGCTTCGAGGCGCTTCTCGATGTCCGGCATGATCACCAGGTGATTCACGATCGGGTTCGGCGATTCGGCGGCGATGATGCCCGGTTCGGTGATGCCGATGTAGCGCATGCGGCGGTGGCGCTGCTTGGCGTGCGCGATCGTCGCGCCCTTCATCGGCCCCTTCATCGCGCCCGGCCCGCAGCCGGTGCAGATGTCCAGGCCGCGCAGGCCCAGCTCGTAGCCGACCTGCTTGGTGTAGAGGTACTCGTCGCGATTGATCGAATGCCCGCCCCAGCAGACGACGAGTTTCGGATCGATCGGGTGGAGGATGCGCGCGTTGCGCAGCAGCCCGAATACGGCATCGGTGATGCCCTCCGAGGTCTGCAGGCTTCGCGGGCCGCCTTCGCGCAGCTCGATCGCGGTGTAGGCCAGATCGCGCACCACCGCGAACAGCAGCTCCGCGACGCCGCGGATGATCTCGCCGTCGACGAAGGCCGTGGCCGGCGCCTTCACCAGTTCGATGCGCACGCCGCGATCCTGCTGCAGGACCTGGATGTCGAAATCGGGGTACAGCTCACGCGCCGCACGCGGGTCGTCCGACGCGCTGCCGCTGGTCAGCACGGCCAGTGCGCAGCGGCGCAGCAGCTCGTGCATGCCGCCGCTGGATGCATCGCGCAGGCGCGCGACCTCGTCGCGGGACAGGACGTCGAGCGCGCCGCGCGGGTAGATGTGCGCGTCGACGGTGGGGAGCATGGGAACAGTCTCGTGGGTCATCGTTCTTGTCGTCGTCTTCGTTGTGTATCCGTGGACTTTATCGCAGGAAAACGGCGATGGACAGCGCCGCGCGCGGCATGGAAACCAACGGGCCGCAAACGGCGACGACCGGGGAATCCCCGGCCGCCAAAATACTGCTTAGAACTTCTCTTCGCTGACAGCAACACTAGCCAGTCACCCTGAGTCTAACCCGGGCTGCAAAAGCAACAGGATCTGGTGGCGTAATCACGATACGACGAAAGATCCCGTTCCGCATCTCCATTAGAACGCAGGTAGCTACAAGCCTGTTACCCAAACGCAAAGTGGTCCCACCAATCCCAGTTTCGTACCATTTCACGGCACGAACCGCCTTGATTTCGTCGAAGCGGAATTCCACAACCCGAAAGGTGCGGAGCACTAACAGCACTACCCCCTCATCATCAATTCTGAAATCATAAAGGAATCGCAGGCAGAAGATTGCAAGAAAAAATACCGCAACCGCCCCCATGATCGCGAAAAATGCCACCTATCGCCCCGCAGAAACGGTTTGCGTTGGGTAATCGCTTGCACTCAAGCCAATCCCCGGCCCAGCCGTCAGCGAAACGATAAATACTGAGCCGCTAACTGAAAACTGCGCGGAAAATTTCACGGGGCCGACACCAATATTGATGCTATGCGTATTTGCCTTTCCAGCCAACTGTGATGGACAAGTCGCATTCGTATAGAACGCACCGCCACCCACGCCTGCAAATGCACCTAACACGCCCTGCCCAGGTTTCACCTGGCCGCCAGGCTTGCTGAATGTCGTCGATTCTGTCGGACCATCTGAGATAACACCACCGCTTGCGAAAGCACCGCCATTCAGCCCCTCCCCCCAGAAAACTCCTCCACCCACCGCACCGTTAGCACCTGCGGACAATCGAGGCACACCTGCTTCAGCCGCACCCGAACCAATGACGCCAAACCCATGAAGCCCCAATGTGTCAACGTATGACACCGGGTTTCCATTCACATAGGCGTAGGTATTAATACCGCCACCAAGGCCGATAGGGTCGCTCTGCGTGTAACGACCAAGCCTGCTGTCATAATAACGAAAACCGTTATACCAAAGCCCCGTCTCGGCATCGAAATACTGCCCCGGGAAACCGAGGTTGTAACCGCCAACGGAATCCAGGATCACGCCCCGCTCGGAATGGAAGTTCTTCGCACGCCACACAATCTGCTTGACGGCGTTCGTCACCAACTCAGGCCGACGCAGATGATCCGTTTGCGTCCAGTGCATGGCACCACCGCGAATGAAGCCGATCGGCTCGCCGCCGATCCAGATATGGGATGTCCACTGGCCATTGTTGTTCTCGGCCACAAGCTGATTCTGACCCGCGTAGACATAGCGCGCCGTCGTCGTCGAATTCGACTTTGCGATGCGCTGGTCGAGGGCATTCACCGTATACGTTGTCGTACCGGCGGGATAGGTCATCAGCGAATAGGCATTGTTGTGGTAGGTCGTAGGCGCCGTCCTGCTCACCGACGTGAGCTGATTGTATGCGCCGTACGAATAGGATGCCGTCGACCCGTTCCAGGACTGGCTGGCACGATTGCCTCGCGTGTCATGCGTGTAGTCGATGCCGCTGCCGTTGACGACATAGTCGCGAAGAATCCGGTTGCTCGCAGGATCCACGTCGTTGGCGATCGGAGCCAGCCAGTTGTGCATGGTCCTGTTGCCGGTGGCGTCGTACTGAATGGTTTCGTTGCCCGCCGGAGAGGTCATCCCCGACAGGCGTGACAGCGTGTCGTAGCTGTAGTTCTGGTTGAGATTCTGGTTGGCGAAATTCGTGATGCTGGTGATGAGCTCATTGCTGTTGTAGCCCATCAGCAGGCTTTGCAAGGTGGTGCCACCATCCATGGTGGTCAAGCCAGTGAGACGCAGATCGCCCGGATTCAGGTTCTGGTCGTAGTACAGATTGCGCGTGAGTCCGTTGCCATAGTTGTAACTGACGGCATTGCCATAGGGCAGGTAGCGGATGCTGTTGACGACATTGTGCGCTACACCGCCCGCCGTGACCGCATTGACGAGCACGAGCTTGCCCGCACTGTAGCCATAGCCGACCGAATCCCCGTTCGGGTAGGCCATGCCCGCGAGGCGGCCCATGTTGTCGTAGCTGTAGGCAACGTAATCGCCGCCGGTAGTCGGTGTCCAGTCGTTAGTTGCTTGAACAAGACCTTGCGGGGTGTAGGCGAAGTGCTTGGTCCCATTACTGTAATCGGCCGCACACACACGTCCCTTGCCATTTGGGCACCAGTCGTAGCCAAAGCCTCGTCCCTCAAGGCTGGTGCCATACCAAGTCAGCCTGCCAAGGCTGTCATAGGCATAGGACAGGGTACTGCCATCGTTCCTGGTCACCAGGGTGCGCTGACCGGCCGCATTGTACTGGTGCGTCGTCGTGCCGGTATCCGGGCTGTGCTGTGCCCATAGCTGGCCGAATCCATCGTAGACGTAGGCCGTCATCAGACCTCTGGGGTCGGTGACTTTCTTGATCCTGTCCGCTGCATCGTATTCATAACTGGTGATGCCCGACAAAGGGTCGGTCGATGCCACCAGTCGGTCCAGCGCATCGTATGACAGCGTCGTGACCTTGTTCGCCGAATCCGTGATCGTCTTGAGGTTGCCGTTCGCATCATAGGTGTAGCGCACATTCTGCCCATTGTTGCCTCGCCGCGCCCGCACGCGTCCATCTTCGTCGTAGTCGATGTAGCTGATCGACTTCAGGGTACTGTCCGCATAAGTCGACACGGAGGTGACATTGCTCCCCGCATCGTAAGCGTAGCGAATCTCCTCGAACGTCGCGCCCGAAGCCAACGCACCGGCGGCGTTGCGTTTCTCGCTGATCAAACGGCGTGCCGCATCGTACGCGAACGTCGTAACGGTGCCATCAGGATCGGTACGGCTGGCAAGCAAGCCATCGGCGCCATAGGCATAATCGGTATCCGCATTCACGCCAGCGATGATCTGCCTCACCTTCGTGACGCGACCACGGGCATCATAGGTGTAGTCCGTGATATCGCCATTGGCACCAACCACTCGACCCGCCTGACCCAAACCGTTGTAACCCGAGTAGGTCACCGTATGCCCGAGGCTGTTCTGCTCCGTGAGCAACTCGCCATGCGGGCTGTAGGTATAGGTCACCGCATCCGCATTGCCGGCGAGCGGACCGTCGATCACCATCGAAGCGACCAAACCGTTCACATGCTCTGTATAGGCGTACGTGACGGCGCGCACCTGATTCGCGACGCCATTCACAGACAGATTGGTCGTGGTCACCGATGCCATGCGATTCTTCGGGCCATAGACATAGTCGACTTTCGCAAGCCCCGGGACTTTCGACTGCAGCAGCTGCTGCGACTTTCCATTCCACGTGTGCTGCGTAGTCCGTGCCAACGGCGTGCCGAAGGCCTCTGTCTTCTCCAGCAATTGACCGAAATCGCTGTACGTGTACTTGGTGACATTGCCATTGAAGTCGGTCGCAGTGTCCGCGGCACCACGCCAGTCGTACGTCGTGTTCGCGACACTCGCAGCACAGTGCGTCGTCTGCTGAGCGGACGTCGACACCTCCTTTCCAAACTCAAAGTTGTGCTCGATCTGACGGCCGAGTGGATTGGTCTCTACGGCCTTGGTAATCCAGCCATCGACATCTTGCATGTAAGAAAAGCCGTACCTGTTGACGTTACCGGCATGATAGGTCGCCGTAGCCAATACCGCCCCGTCACCAGCCGACCTCACATACTCGAAGTAGG
Organism: Lysobacter sp.; assembly: GCA_019634715.1. Taxonomy (GTDB): domain Bacteria; phylum Pseudomonadota; class Gammaproteobacteria; order Xanthomonadales; family Xanthomonadaceae; genus Lysobacter_I. Next base: position 46,687 of record JAHCAU010000010.1, on the reverse strand, counting down.
AATATCGCTGCGCATTGAACGACTTACCAACGAGAAATTCATCACTGGACCAGCCCACCGTAGAATAATGGTAATTGATCGTTGTAGCCGGCACCCCTGGAAGCACCACCGACTGCAACTGACCGTAAAGTGGTGTAGTCAATTCCCGGCCATAGTTGTAGACATTGCCAGCCGGATCGACGACAGAAGTGACCGTGCCTCCTGTCCAGTTGATCTGTATGAATCGACCGGAAGAATGCGTAACACGCGTCAGCTGCGCTCCTGAGTACGTGAAGACCCACTTCACGCCTTGTGGATTTCTATCCTCAAGCAATCTGCCATCGGATGAATATAACTCCATCCCGAAGTCAGAACGATGATAGGTATATGTGCCGTTTGCATGTTTCTCGATGTACTCTCTAGCTTTCGCCACCTGCTCGTATTCATTATTGTCGTAAAAAATGGTGCCTGTGTAGCCAGTGAACGTCTTGAATGAGCCATTCGGCCCATACATTAAAATCGTATATAGATTCATCGATGTATCGAGTTTTCGATCATCTAGATTGCTTGACCATCCAGGTCCGAATAACCCACCATTTGCCCATGCAGCTGTCCGTGGACTGTAACGCCTCGAAAGATAAAGAGGCATTTCTCCGGTCTCACTGGCGAAATCAACCTCCTTTTCAATCTTGTCTCCAGTCGCATAGTCGATCGGATTTCCCCTCATCGTCCTGCAGCGCGCAGCATCGTCTGGCATGCTGACACCTTGCAGATGCGCATCATCCATATACATGGGCTCCGGATCCGGCTCGCGAGACGCAAACGCAGACGCAAACGGGAATCCACGGCCCGATTCCCACTGAATCACTGGAAAAACCGGCATCGGCGGACGCCTAACGCGAATCCAGTCAGAACTTATGAATGGGCCCGTAGGAGGCGCGACCGTTTGGGCAGACGCATCATCCAGAAAACCGAACCCGAGGCACACGACTAGAGCCGCCGAAAGACTGACGCGACTGACATTACCCAACTCGCAACCCAAGTCGCGCAGATCGAAGCCATGCTTCCGAGCTTTTTCCATCTGACTCATGACTGCTCCAGATTAAAGTTTTCGAATCGAGCCAATGCTGTCTCAACAGTCTTCCGCGACAGCAAGCAACCCGATTCAGACAAGATCACGGCATCGTTACGATTGTCGAAAAAATCCAGCACACCAAGCGCCTTCTTCTTCGAGCATCGAATAAGCATCGCTATCCGCTCGGCATCCAGCATGCCGTCCACGAGCAGCGCACCAAACAACTTCCCGGCGTCCTGCTGTCCGCAACGCGCACTCAGGCCTGCATACAGCTCGGTCAGCGAAGACACCTCGGGGGCGTCTCCAGCGTGCTTGACCAAGCCCCGGCACGCAGCACGACACAGCTTCAGATAGCCGGACAATCCTTGATCCTGCGCCCGCCGCCAAGCGTCAATGAACTGCGACTCGCTATTCGCAAACAGAGTGAGCAACACGGCCGCCAGCCAGACATGATTTGCCTTTGCTGCCGCGGCAATCGCCAACTGCCGAGCCCACCGTCCATTGCCATTTGCGAACGGGTGAATGGATAGAGCGTAGTAGAAAACAAGGACCACGACATCGATGGCTGCGTATCGCTGCCAATCCTCGCAGAAGAAAAGGGGCAGCTCTTCGAAGAGCCGAGCGACTTCCTGATGAGGAGGATAGATATGCGAAGCACTGCTGGGGCTGGGGCCACCCGAAAATGAAATCGCTTCGCGAAAACGTTGAGGTCGTCCGAACAAGGCGCTTGCCAATGCAATGAAATCCGCGTGAGTTCTCGGCACCTTTGGTCGCAGGAACGGTTCGAACCCGGAATACGGCGATCCTATCGTTTTCGGGAGCAACCCTTGCCGGAGAAGATATCTCACCAACAACATACCGAGTCCGAGATCGATCTCGGGCAATCCAGCCTCATGCTCATTGGTCGCGAGCGTATCCGCCACCAGCACTCGCAAAGGATGAGGGCAGAAATAGGTCAGTGGCGCACCCGTCAAGGTCGACTGGACGGTGAGACGCGTGCCGATGGGGCGGAATTGCGGCGATGTATCGCAGTTATTCACGGGCCGATGGGAGCAGCATCATCCATGTCGATCACTCGAAGCTTACGCGTACCTCCGGCAAAATGAAACCAGCCGCCCTCGCACCTTTCCGTCTTACGCCTCCAGAGACAAATGGGTGGGCGATTCAACTTACAGGCCATCATGCCTCGTGCCGGATGCCATTCAGACCCATCGTCGCATGGCAGGCCGTCAGAACGGTCGATGACTTCATGACCTGGCCAATAGCAATCTGAAAACGGCGACGGCCGGGGAATCCCCGGCCGTCGCGCGCACCGCATTGTCGCTCTGGATCAGTGCATCCGATCAGAACATGTACTTCAGGGTCAGCTGGGCGGCCCACTGCGACTCGCCGCGCTGCTGGCGGGTGACGAAGTCCTCGACCTCGCCATTGACGCCGTAGATGTAGCGGCCGTCGGGGTCCAGGCCCTGGTAGTTCACGAAGCTGCGCGCCAGGCCGCCCTGCGCCTGGAAGGCGATCTCGTCGATGCGGCCCCAATCCTTGTTCAGCAGGTTGCCGAAGTTGAGGATGTCGAGGGCGAGCAGAATCTTGTTGCCCTTGAAGAAGCCCGGGAATTCCTGGCTGATGCGCACGTCGAAGTTGTGGGTCCAGTCGGCGAACGAGCTGTTGCGCTCGACCACGCCACCGGCATAACGGTTCAGGCCGTTGGCGTTGACGATCTGCCAGAACAGCGCTTCCTCGTCAGCGCGGCTGCCGTTGCCATTGACGTCGCGGAACACCACTTCGCCCGAGCCGGCGCGGGTGGGGATGTACATCAGGTCGTTGGTGATACCGTCGCCGTTGAGGTCGTTGTTGTAGATCCAGCTGTAGGGCTTGCCCTTGCGGCCTTCGTAGAAGACGCCGACCGAGGTCTTGTTGTCGCCGAAGAACTTGTGCTCCCAGTTCAGCTGGCCGGTGAAACGGTCGCGGATCATGTAGGCCGAGTTGGCGGCGACTTCCTCGTTCGGGTTGAACACCGACACCGAGTTCCAGTTCGAGTTCGACACCGACGAGGTCAGCGGGCTGACTTCCTTGGCGCGCGTGTAGGAGTAGCCGAGGCCCCAGCGCCAGTCGTCCATGAAATGGCCCTGCAGCGACAGGGTCAGGTTGTCGCCGTAGCCCTTGCCGGTGCGCTCGGCGACCAGCACGTTGGCGAAGCTGGCGTTGCTGAGCGCGCGCGTCGCAGACTGGCCGCTAGCCGTCGAACAGACACCCGACGTAATTGCGCTGCCATTGTTGTTCCAGCATGCCTCGTTGTAGCGATTCGGCGCGTAGTACAGATTGCGACCATCGGTGCCCTGGCGGGTCGGATTACCGAGATTGATATGCTTGTAGTAGATGCCGTCCTGCACTTCGGTACGGATGTACTCGATGCCGGCGGTCATGTTCCACCACGGCAGTTCGTGCTCGAATGCGATGTTGGCCTTCCACACCGACGGCTGTGCCAGGTCGGGCGACAGGAAGTCGACATTGGCCGCAGGCGTGGTGCCGGCGAAGCTGGTCGGCTGCGCGCCGGTGTTCGGCGTGAACAGGCCATCGGTCCCCGGGCAGGTGCCGAAGCCGGTGATGCCGCAACCGATGATGCGAGTGGCGATGCCGGTGTTCGAGTACGGGTTCGACAGCCACACGTTGGCGGCCGCGCCTTCGAACAGGCCGATGCCGCCGCGCAGCTGCATGGCGCGCTCGGTCGAGAAGGTGTAGTTGAAGCCCAGGCGCGGCTGGAACAGGCTGTCACCGTCGAGCGTGACGTCGTTGCGCAGGCCGAAACCGCCGGTGGCGCGGGTGACCGTACCGGTTTGCGGGGTAGTCGAACCGGTCAGCATGCCCGGCACGGTCGCGGCGGCCGCGGCAGCGTTGAAGATCGGCTTCTGGCCCATGCCCTTGCGGTCGAAGCGAACGCCTGCGGTGATGGTCAGGTTCTCGTTGACCGCCCAGGTGTCCTGCAGGAACAGGCCGAGGTTCTGGTAGTCCCAGTTGGCCACGCCGTCGTTGAGGGTGAAGCCCGGGGCGCCGACCTGCACCTGGTAGCTGCTCGGGCGGCCGCGGCGGAAGTTCTCCAGCACGGCGGCCTCGTTCTGCGCGCGCGTCGCGGTGTTGCAGGTCAGCGCGGCACCACCATTGAACTGGTAGGTAAAGGAACCCGAGGTGTTGATGCAGGCGAAGGTGTAGTTGCCCTTCGTGTCCTGGAGGAAGGCGTTGTAGACGGTGTTGTCGTCGTAGTCCGCGCCGAACTTCACGGTGTGGTCGCCGAGGAACAGCGTACCGGCGGCGTAGAAGTTCCAGGTTTCGGTGGCGAGATCGTTGAAGTGGCGGCTGCGCTCGGTGCCGAACACCAGGCCGGCCGAGGTGCTGGACACCGCCGGCGAACCGGCCGGCAGCGCGCCGGCGAAGTTCAGGCGGATCTGCGGCAGGTCGGAATTGTTGATCGGCGTGCTGGCGTAATCGCGGTACGAGGCCTTGAACTCGGTCGAGAACCTGTCGGTCCAGTCGGAGAAGACTTCGGCGACGTAGGTCTCGATCGTCTTCTCCTGGCTGTACCAGTGCGAGCTGAGCGAGATCGCGTTGTTGAAGAAGGTCGGGAAGATCGGATCGGACTGCTCGGTCTTGCTCCAGCGCAGGCTAGCGCGGTGCTTGTCGCCGAGGTTGGCGTCGAGCTTGACCAGGGCGTCGGTCACGTCCAGTTCGGCGGCCGAGACATCGACCGTGCCGATGTCGACGTTGTAGTTGGTGTTGGCGATGGCCTGCGCACCGGTGATGGCGCTCTGGGTGATCGCGACGTTGGTGCGCGCGCTGTTCAGCGGGCCGAATTCCGGCGTGCTGCGCGTGCTGGTCAGTTCCTCGTACGCGGCGAAGAAGAACAGGCGGTCCTTGATCAGCGGGCCGCCGAAGGTGAAGCCCTTGGTGTCTTCCTCGAACTCCGGCGCATCGAAGTAGTTGCCGGTGGTGCGGTTGTAGCGGCGGCCGGCGCCGCGGTCGTCGCGGTAGATGTAGTAGACCGAACCCTTGAAGTCGTTGGTGCCCGACTTGGTCACGGCGTTGATGTTCGCGCCGGTGTAGCCCTTCTGGGTGACGTCGTAGTTCGAGATGTTCACCTGCACCGACTGGATCGCGTCGATCGAGATCGGCTGCTTGGCGGTCGGCAGATTGTTGGCTTCGAGGCCGAAGGTGTCGTTCGTGGCGACGCCGTCGATGGTGATCGAGTTGTAGCGCGAGTTCTGGCCGCCGGCGGAGATCTCGCCGCGTTCCTTGTCGGTCTGCGAGATGCGCGGGTCGAAGCGCACGTAGTCCTGCAGGTTGCGCTGGACCGAAGCGTACTTGTCGAGGTCTGCGCGGCTGATGGCCGTGCCGGCGCCCATCTTGTCCGAGCTGAAGATCTGCGGGCCGGCGGTGCCGGTGACGACGATGGCATCGAGTTCGGAGCCGCCGATCGCGATGTCGATCTGCGAGGTCTGGTCGAGCGCGAGGAAGATGCCGCTCTCGGTCTGGGTGCCGGCGCCTTCCTTGTTCGCGGTGACCTTGTACGGACCGCCCACGCGCAGGCCACGCGCGCTGTAGCGGCCGTTGGCGTCGGTGACCGCACGGCTGACCGTGCCCGACTCGGAGTGGACGATCGTGACTTCGGCGCCGGCGACCGGCTGGCCGTCGGCGCCGAGCACCTGCCCGCCGATCGCGGCGGTGGTGTTCTGGGCGAAAGCCGGCGCCGCGGCGAGCGCGACGATCAGCCCGATCGACAGTTTCGAGAGTCGGAGACGGTTGGTGTGGTTCATGGTTCTTGGCCTCGGTGGAGAACGATGCGGAATAGTCGTTGCGTACGAGCAGACCATCGGCGCGGGAAGCACCGTGGTCACAGCGTGGGAAGACCTGACCGGTTCCTGGTGGCATGCGCGACTACATGCGCACCGGTACGGGTTAAGGATAGGTTAACACGATAACCAATGGGAATGACAGGCAAATGACAGGTGATCGAGCCGTAAGCCATTGAAATCATTGGCTGAACAGTCTTCATGCATCACTTGAATGTCATGCCGCAATCATCTATCGGCCCTGCACGACCGTCTTCCCGGGGCCGCGGGAAGACGGTCATCCGAGCCGCAGGCATCGGATCGATGCGGCGGTCAGCGGGCGAGGAAGGCGGCGATGCCGTCCATCAGCATCTGCACCGAGATCGCGACCAGCAGCATGCCCATCAGGCGTTCGAGCGCGGTCAGCACGCGCATGCCCAGCCATTTGTAGAGATAGGTCGCGGAAAACAGGATCGCGGCCGTTGCGGCCCAGGCGATGACCAGCGCGAGACTCCAGTCGCCGAGTCGCGCGGGGTCGTTGCTGCCCATCAGGATCACCGCGGCCATGCCCGACGGGCCGGCCACCAGCGGGATGGCCATCGGCACGATGAAGGGCTCGCCGTCGGGAATTTCCCCCATCAGGCCTTCCGGCGGCGGGAAGATCATGCGGATGCCGATCAGGAACAGCACGATGCCGCCGGCGATCGAGACCGACTCCTGGCGCAGGTGCATCAGTTCCAGCGCGTACTTGCCGCACCACAGGAACGCCATCAGCACGCCGAGCGCGATGAGCAGTTCGCGCGCCAGCACGATGCGCTGCCGCTTCGGCGGCAGGCCGCGCAACAGGCTGAGGAACACCGGGATGTTGCCCAGCGGGTCGAGGATCAGGAACAGCAGCAGTGCAGCCGAGGCGATCGTCATCTACCCGCTCCCGAGGCGAAGATCAGACGGAGGAAGGCGTCCAGACCTGGCCGCGACGGTCGAGGCCGGCCGCCGACAGCAGGTGCACGCACGCGGGGGCGACTTCGGCGGCTTCGCGCGCCTGCGGCTCGGCATCCTCGACGAAGGCCTTCGAACGCAGCGTCGTGCGCATCGGCCCCGGCGCGAGGCCGGCGACACGCACCGGCGAATTCGCCAGTTCGGCATGCAGGGTGCCGACCAGCGCGGCGAGCGCCGACTGCACCGCGCCGTAAGCGCCCCAGTAGGCGCCGCCCTGACCCGCCCCTGCATCGACGACGAACACCACCGCAGCATCGTCCGCCGCGCGCAGCAGCGGCAGGCAGGCCTGCGTGAGCCACCAGCGCGCGGTGAGGTTGACGTGGACCGAACGTGCGAAATCGGCCGGATCGGCATTCTCCAGCGGCGTCAGGCCGCCGAAGTGCGCGGCGCAATGCAGCACGCCATCCAGCCGCCCGAGTTCCGTGCCGATGCGTTCGGCCAGTTCGGCGTAGTCGTCAGGCGTCGCGCCTTCGAGGTCGAGCGGATACAGCAGCGCTTCGCCGCCTGCGCGCACGATGGCGTCGTGCACGCGGTTGAGCTTGGGCACCTTGCGCCCGAGCAGGACCACGATCGCGCCTGCGCCGGCGCAGGCCAGCGCGGAGGCATGGCCCAGCGCCCCGTGCGCGCCGACCACCAGCACCACGCGGCCTGCCAGCGCACGCGGTGCGCCGACGTCGATGGCGAGCGCCTGCGACATCAGGCTTTCTGCGCCTCGGCAATCATGCGGGCCAGTTCGCCCGACTCGTAGAGTTCCAGCGTGATGTCGCAGCCGCCGATGAGCTCGCCGTTGATGAACAGTTGCGGGAACGTCGGCCAGTTGGAGAAACGCGGGAGGTTGGCGCGGACTTCGGGATCTTCCAGCACGTTGACGGTGTGGAAGCTGTTCGCGCCGGCCAGCTTGAGCGCCTGCGACGTGCGGCTGGAGAAACCGCACATCGGGAACTGGGGCGTGCCCTTCATGAACAGGACGATCGGGTGGGTTTCGATCTCGGACTGGATGCGTTCCAAAACCGGCATGGTCTGTCTCCTGGGGCTGTTCGGGCGGCAGTGGGGATCGGCCGGCCGCCGTGGGGTTAGAATGGCCGTCCATTGTAAGCCTTCGCGCGATCCGGGGCCTGCCCGGCGCGCCCACCCCACCTTCAAGGAGCCCGCCCCATGGCCATCGAGCTGCCAGCCCTGCCCTACGACCGCACCGCCCTGGAGCCGCACATCTCGGCTGAAACCATCGATTTCCACTACGGCAAGCACCACCAGACCTACGTCACCAACCTCAACAACATGATCGCCGGCACGGAGTTCGAGACCCTCTCGCTGGAGGAGATCGTCCGCAAGTCGCAGGGCGGCATGTTCAACAACGCCGCGCAGGTGTGGAACCACACGTTCTACTGGAACTGCCTCAAGCCCAATGGCGGCGGCGCCCCGACCGGCAAGCTGGCCGATGCCATCAACGCCGCGTTCGGCAGCTTCGACAAGTTCAAGGAAGAGTTCACCAAGACGTCGGTCGGCACCTTCGGCTCGGGCTGGGGCTGGCTGGTGCAGCGTCCGGACGGCTCGCTGGCCCTGGTCAGCACCTCCAACGCCGCCACGCCGCTGACCGGCGACGACACCCCGCTGCTGACCTGCGACGTGTGGGAACACGCGTACTACGTCGATTACCGCAATGCCCGTCCGAAGTACGTGGAAGCGTTCTGGAACCTGGTCAACTGGGACTTCGTCGCGTCGCAGATGAAGTAAGCCGCATTGTCATCCCGGACGCAGTGAGGAACCCGCTGCTGTACAGCCAGGCAGGTTCCTCGCCTCCGGCCCGGGATGACGGATGAACGAACGGCCGGGGCAACCCGGCCGTTTTTCATTGCCATTCCGCGCACCGATTCAGGTGGCAAGCACCGCCACCACCGGCGCCACCTGCGCCTCCCTCCCCAGCGTCGCGCCGACGCGCGTCAGGGCTTCGGCGAGTTCTGCCGGCGTATCCGCGCGCAGCGTGGCATGGCCGACCTTGCGGCCGGCGCGCGGCTCCTTGCCGTAGTCGTGCCAGTGGCCGCCGGGTTCGCGCAGCACACCGCTGGCTTCGGGCATCGTGCCGATCCAGTTGAGCATGCAGGCGTGGCCGACCATGCGCGTGTCGCCGAGCGACAGGCCGAGCACGGCGCGCAGATGGTTCTGGAACTGCGAGGTCTCGCTGCCTTCGATGGTCCAGTGGCCGGAGTTGTGCACGCGCGGCGCGAGTTCGTTGGCGAGCAGCATGCCGTCGCGGCAGAAGAGTTCGAGCGCGAACACGCCGACATAGTCCAGCGCTTCCGCGAGCGCGCGCGCATGCGCATAGGCGCGCTCGGCCATGCCGGCGTCCACGCGCGCGGGCGCAAGGCTGGCGGAGAGCACGCCGTCGACGTGCCAGTTCTCGGTCAGCGGCCAGGCGCGGAATTCGCCGTCGCGACCGCGCACGGCGACCACGCTCAGTTCGCGCTCGAAGGGCACGAAGGCTTCGAGGATCAGCCCGACCGTGGCCGCCTGCGCGCCGAGCGCGTCCCATGCGGCCTCGACGTCGCCCGGCGACTTGATCCGGAACTGGCCCTTGCCGTCGTAGCCGAGGCGACGGGTCTTGAGGATGCAGGGCGTGCCGATCGCAGCGACGGCAGCGTCCAGCCCCGCGCGATCCGCCACGTCGGCGAAATCCGGCACCGGAATGCCGAGTCCGCGGAACAGGGTCTTCTCGGCGAGACGGTCCTGGGCGATGCCCAGCGCACGCGGATTCGGGAAGACGGGAATGCGCGCGCTCAGCCATTGCGCGGATTCGGCGGGCACGTTCTCGAAATCGAACGTGGCCACGTCGACCTGCGACGCGAATTCGGCCAGCGCGGACTCGTCGCGGTAATCGCCGACGATCAGCGGCGCGAACTGGCCGGCACAGGCATCGGCGACGGTGTCGAGGATGCGGAAACGCAGGCCGAGGGGCGCGCCGGAGAGCGCGAGCATGCGGGCCAGCTGCCCGCCTCCGAGAATGCCGACTGTGGTCATGGTGTCGTGTGTCGAATCAGGTGCGCGGGTCGTCGTTGTCGACGACATCCTGCGTCTGCCTGGCGCGGAAGGCATCGAGCGCGGTGCCGATCGCGGGGTACTCGCGGGCCAGCATCGCGGCGGCGAACAGGCCGGCGTTGGCGGCGCCGGCATTGCCGATGGCGAAGGTGCCGACCGGAATGCCCGCGGGCATCTGCACGATCGACAGCAGCGAATCCATGCCGTTCAGCGCCTTGCTCTGCACCGGCACGCCCAGCACCGGCACGGCGGTCTTCGCGGCCAGCATGCCCGGCAGGTGCGCCGCGCCGCCGGCACCGGCGATGATCGCGCGCAGGCCGCGCGCCTGCGCGGTCGCGGCGTAGTCGAAGAGCACGTCCGGCGTGCGGTGCGCGGAGACCACGCGGACTTCGTGCGGCACGCCCAGGGCTTCGAGCCTGGCGACCGCGTGCTGCATCGTGTCCCAATCGGAGCGGGAGCCCATCACGACGCCCACCAGCGGCGCCTGCGACGTACCCTCGGGCATGGTTGACATGGTCGTCCCCCGGTTAAAAACGTATTCTAACGGCCCCCGGCATCCCCGCGAACCACCCACCGCCCATGGACCGCAAGCTGCTCGACCTCCTGGTCTGCCCTGCCACCCGGCAACCGCTGGCCCTGCTGGATGCCAGCGGCCTGGAACAGCTCAATCGCGCGATCTCGGAGGGCCGGGTGAAGCGCAGGGACGACAGCGCGCAGTCCGAGCCGCTGCGCGAAGCCCTGATCACCCGCGACCGCAGGACCGTGTATCGCGTCGACGACGGCATCCCGGTGCTGCTGGTCGAGGAAGGCATCGCCTACGCCCAGGCGGAAGCCGCCTGATGGCCGCGGGCGCAGGCATCGCGCCGCCGCTCGACGTGGTGGCGGCGAATGTCGCGGCCGCCCTGGCCGAGGATCTCGGCACAGGCGACGTCACCGCTGCGCTGCTGCCCGACGGCCCCGACATCGCTTACCTGCTGTGCAAGGAAGATGCGGTGGTCTGCGGCCGTCCGTGGTTCGATGCCTGCCACCGCGCGCTCGATCCCGATGTGCGCATCGACTGGCGCGTGCAGGAAGGCGATCGCGTCGCGAAGGGCACCGTGCTCGCCACGCTCGCCGGCCGCAGCCGTGCCCTGGTCAGCGCCGAACGCGCGTCGCTGAATTTCCTGCAGACGCTCAGCGGCACCGCCACGGTCACCGCGCAATACGTCGATGCGGTGCGCGGCACCGGCGCGCGGATCCTCGACACCCGCAAGACCCTTCCCGGCCTGCGCATCGCGCAGAAATACGCCGTTCGCATCGGTGGCGGCAGCAACCACCGCATCGCGCTGTACGACACGGTGATGCTCAAGGAAAACCACATCCGCGCCTACGGCTCGCTGACGGGCGCGGTCGGCGCCGCGCGCGCGATGCATCCGTCGCTGCCGCTGATCGTGGAAGTGGAAACGCTGGATCAACTGCGCGAAGCCCTCGACGCCGGCTGCACGCGCATCCTCATCGACGACTTCGATGCCGCGACCCGGCGCGAAGCCGTGCGCATCGCGAAGTCCGCGCCCTACGACGGGCGCATTCCGCTGGAAGTTTCGGGCGGGGTCGACATGGCCACGCTGCGCGGCATCGCCGAGGACGGCGTGGACTGCATTTCCATCGGCGCGCTGACCAAGCACGTGCGCGCGATCGACCTGTCGTTGAAGCTCGGCCCGCCGCCGGGCTGAGCCTCGCCGTCGATCACGCGCCGCTGAACCAGTACGCGCGCATCCGCTGCAGGAAGTCCTGGGTGATCGGATAGCCCGAAGCCGAACCGATCACCGCATCGATGCCGCAGCGCGGACACAGCGCGGTCTGGCCGAAGCCCTGCTCGCCCGCGTCGACCCACCCGTGGATTTCGCCGGGTTCGAACTCGGCGCAGCAGTAGAAGCATCCGCAGACGGTGCTGCCCAGCACGTCCGCACGATGCACGGACGAACGATCGTGTGCGCCCTTCAGGATCGGATCGTGGTGGCTCACGTCAGAGCAGCACCACCAGCACGACCGCGATGACCGCCGCGGCGACCACCAGCCAGATCCACGGCGCGGGCGATTTGCCGGCCGCCGCGGACTCGGTCGCAGCCATGCCTTCCTGGCCGAGTTCGAACAGCTTGAAGCGCAATGTGTCGAAACCGATCTCGTCGCCGGCCCTGGCCACGGTGCGCTGCACACGGGCACCGTTGACGAAGCTGCCATTGGTCGACCCCAGGTCCTCGACGACGACGCCCTCGTTGGTCGGGATCAGCTTGGCGTGCTTGCGCGAGAGGCTCGCGTCTTCGACACGCAGCTGGCATTCGGTGGAGCGGCCGATGACGGTGGCGCCGGTCAACGGGAAGGTGCGACCGAGCATGCGACCGTTCTGCGCGCGCAGGGCGTACCTCGGCAACGCCGCGCGCACGGTGGTGGTGCCGACATCGTCGATCACCGGGCCCGCGGAGCGGGCGCTGGCCGGGGTGGTTTCCATCGCGACGATGCTGGCCGAGATCGGACCGAAGCCGATCACGTCGTCCGGGCGCAGCGAGATCAGGCCATCCACCGGCCGCTGGTTGACCGTGGTCGGTGCGTCGCGCAGGACCTTGAGCATCACGCCGTTGGCGGTGACATGCAGTTCGCCGTGCTGCGGCAGGATGCCTTCGCCGCGCAGGACGATGTCGGCCTCCGGAGCGGAGCCGACCCGCTTGACCCCCTGTTCGAGCAGGTGTTGCGAGTGGTCGGCGGTGAAAACGAGTTTCATCATGGGTGACGCTCCGGAATTCGGGGATTGCATCGGCAATCGCGTGGCCGCAGATTACCTTCAACCTGTCTCTCGCGCCTCCATGCGTGCGCCCGGACCCGGGCGTACGGACAGCATGGCACAAACCAACAGAAGCTTAAGATGCCGACTTTACTGATCCTCATGATCCTCGCTGCGATGTCGTTCGCATTCTGGAGCGCATCGCGGGCCGCCGCGGAACGCGCCATCCAGCTCGGCGGCGAAGCCTGCCGCGCGGCCGGCGTGCAACTGATCGACCAGACCGTCCACGCCACCGGCCTGCGCCTGATCCGCCGCGAAGACGGCTGGCTGGGCTTCGAGCGCAGTTTCCGCTTCGAGTATTCCGAGGATGGCACCGACCGCCACATCGCGCGCCTGGTGCTGCGCGGACACCGCCTTGTCGCCTTCAGCGGCCCGGTCCGCGCGACCGGGGTCGTCGACTTCAGGCACCCGCCGCAGGACGACTGAGGCGCGCGCTCACTTCACGATGCGCAGGTGGCCGCCGCGCTTGGGCGCCGGTGACGGGTCGCTGCCGCCGTCGTCGTCCCCGGGCGGTTCGATCCCCTCTTCCGGCTCCACGTCCACGCCTTCGGCATCGTCCGGCAGCGCCATCGCATGCCCGGTTTCGCGGGCGTAGATCAGCAGCACCGCCGACACCGGCACGCGCACCGGCTGGCTGACGCCGCCGAACCGGGCGGTGAAGGTGATCAGCTCGTTGCCCAGCTCGAGTCCGGCGACGGCACGGTCCGCCACGTTCAGGACCACGCGCCCGTCGCTGACCGCGAAGGGCGGCACCTGCACGCCGGGACGGGTGGCATCCACCACCAGGTGCGGGGTCATGCCGTTGTCTGCGATCCACGCGTAGAGCGCCCTGAGCAGATACGGACGCTTGCTGGTCATGCGTGGCGGCTGGCCGTCGTTCATGGAAACAGTCTAACTCCCCGGGGCGGCCACGGGACCGCCCCGGCACATCAGGTCGGCAGCATCCGCAGGTTGCGTTCCTGATGGGTCAGGCTGCGGACGAAACCGGGGTTGCGGAAAATGCGGTTGCCGTAGTCCTCGATCGCCTTGCCGTCCTTCGGCAGCGGCACGCCCAGCGAATCGAGCCGCCAGATGATCGGCGCCATCGCGCAGTCGGCCAGGCTCATCTCGTTGTTGAGGAAGAACTTGCTGGCGCGGAACAGCGGCACCGCGGCGGTGAGCAGTTCCTTCAGACGCTTGCGCCCTGCCTCGGCCTGCGGCTTGTTGCCGAACTGCACGGCCTGCACCTGCGGCACCCAGTCGTGTTCGATGCGAAGCATCGCCAGGCGCAGGCGCGCGCGCGACAGCGGATCGATCGGCATCAGCGGCGGATGCGGGTAGCGCTCGTCGAGGTACTCGCTGACCACCGAGGCGGCGTACAGCACCAGGTCGCGCTCGACCAGGGTCGGCACCGAGTGGTAGGGGTTGAGGTCGATCAGGTCCTCGGGCGGGTGCTGGGGATCGACGGGCACCAGGTCGTAGGACACGCCCTTCGCCGCGAGCACGAGGCGCACGCGATGGCACAGCACATCGTCGACGGAAGAAAACAGGGTCAGGGTATTGCGCATACGCAGACTCAGCCACCTTCAGAAAGACGAAGGGCGACCGGACGAGCCGGCCGCCCCGCGCGTGATGTCGTAGAGCGAGGGATACGCGGCGTCATCAATGCACGTCGCGCCAGTATTCCTTTTTCAGCAGCCACGCCAGCAGGGTGAAGAACGACAGGAACAGGATCACCCATACGCCGGTGCTCTGGCGCTTGAGCGCCACCGGTTCGCCGGCGTACTCCAGGAACGCGGTGATGTCGCGCGCGGTCTGGGCGAACTGCTCGGCGTTCTGCGAACCCGGCTGCGAGACCACCAGCTCCTTGATGCAGGCGCTTTCGGCTTCGGTGGTGCCGTGCGGGCAGCCGAGGATCGGCTGGCCCTTGTCGTCCTTCTCGCCGGTCGGCTCCTTCCTGGTGAAGACCGGGCGCAGGTTGCCCTGCATCTCCCACAGCGGATTGGGCATCGACACGTTCGGGAACAGCTTGTTGTTCCAGCCGAGCGGACGCGACTCGTCGAGGTAGAACGACTTCAGGTAGGTGTAGATCCAGTCGCTGCCGCGCACGCGGGCGATCAGCGTCAGGTCCGGCGGCGCCTTGCCGAACCACTTCTCGCCGCCCGCGGCCGGCATCGGCGAGATCACGTGCTCGCCGAACTTGGCGCCGGTGAAGTTCAGGTTGTTCATCACCTGCTCTTCGCTCAGCCCGAGGTCGTCGGCGATGCGCGAGTAGCGCATGTACTTCAGCGAGTGGCAGCCGACGCAGTAGTTCATGTACAGCTGCGCGCCGCGCTGGAGCGAAGCCCGGTCTTCCAGGTCGGTGCCGGCCTGTTCGGTGTCGCCGCCGCTGGCGGCGAAGGCGGACACGGACAGCAGCAGCGCGGAGGCGGCGAAGGCGAGGCGCTTGAGCATGGAGATCTTCATCTTGGATGGCTTAGTCATGCATCGTCACCCGTTCCGGGACCGGCTTGGTCTTGTCGATCCTGGTCCAGATCGGCATGGTGAGGAAGAACAGGAAGTAGAAGGCGGTCAGGAAGCGGCCGACGATGGTCTCGACCGGGTCGGTACCCGGGCCGGCGCCGATCTTGCCCAGCCACACGAAGCTGATCGCGAAGCCGATGAGCATGGCCCAGGACAGCGCGCCGCGCGAACGGTAGGACCTGACCTTGGCGCGGTCGAGCCATGGCACCAGGAACAGGATCGCGATCGCCGAGAACATCACCATCACGCCGCCGAGCTTGTCCGGCACCACGCGGAGCATGGCGTAGTACGGCGTGTAGTACCACACCGGCTTGATGTGCGCCGGGGTGACCAGGCGGTTGGCTTCGGTGAAGTTGTCGTGTTCGAGGAACCAGCCGCCGAACGCCGGCGCGAAGAACACGATGAAGGCGCAGATGATGAGGAAGAACCCGACGCCGAACAGGTCCTTCACCGTGTAGTACGGGTGGAAGGGAATGCCGTCGGCCGGCTTGTTCGGATCCCAGCGGTTGCCCTTCGGGCCCTTCTTGATGTCGACGCCTTCGGGATTGTTGGAGCCGACTTCATGCAGCGCGCCCAGATGCAGCACGACCAGCAGCAACAGGACCAGCGGCAGCGCGATCACGTGCAGGGCGAAGAAGCGGTTGAGGGTGGCGTCGCTGGGCAGGTAGTCGCCCATGATCCACTCGGTCAGCGCGTTGCCGATGTACGGGATGGCGCCGAAGAGCGAGATGATCACCTTCGCGCCCCAGAACGACATCTGGCCCCACGGCAGCACGTAGCCCAGGAAGGCTTCGGCCATCAGCACGAGGTAGATGAGCATGCCGAGGATCCACACCAGTTCGCGCGGCTTCTGGTACGAGCCGTACATCAGGCCGCGGAACATGTGCAGGTAGACCACGATGAAGAACATCGAGGCGCCGGTGCTGTGCATGTAGCGGATCAGCCAGCCCCACTCGACGTCGCGCATGATGTACTCGACCGAGGCGAAGGCTTCCGCGCCGCTCGGCTTGTAGTGCATCGTGAGGAAGATGCCGGTGACGATCTGGTTGACCAGCACCAGAAGCGCGAGCGAACCGAAGTAGTACCAGAGGTTGAAGTTCTTCGGCGCGTAGTACTCGGACATGTGCTTGCGGTACGCCGGCATCAGGGCCGGCGCGCGCTCGTTCACCCAGTCGATCACGCCGTTGGCGGTGCGCATCAGGACGTTGGACATGGCTTACGCTCCCTGCGGATCGACGCCGATGACGAGGGTGTTGTCGTCGGCGAAATGGTGCGGCGGCACCGGGAGGTTGGTCGGCGCCGGGACGCCCTGGTACACGCGGCCCGCCATGTCGAACTTGGACTTGTGGCACGGGCAGAAGTAGCCGCCCTTCCATTCCGCGTCGAACGGCTCGGGGCGGATCTCGGCCTTCATTTCCGGCGAGCAGCCCAGGTGGGTGCAGAGGCCGACGAGGACCGAGATTTCCGGCTTGATCGAGCGGAACTCGTTGACCGCGTACTTCGGCTGCTGCTCCGGGTTCTCGGACTTCGGGTCGCGCAGGGTGCCGTCGAGGCCCGGCAGGGCTTCCAGCACGGCCTTGGAGCGCTTGACGATCCAGATCGGCTGGCCGCGCCACTCGGCGGTGATGCGCTGGCCTTCCAGGAGGCTGCTGATGTCGACGGTCACCGGCGCACCGGCGAGCTTCGCACGGGCGCTGGGATTCCAGGACTTGATGAACGGTACGGCGGCACCTGCGACACCGACGGCACCCACCACGGCGGTGGAGGCGGTCAGGAAGCGGCGACGCCCCGCATCAACCGGTTGCGCGCCGCCACCGTGGTGGTCGGACCCGCTCGAGACTTCTTTTGCCATCCGGCACTCCGCGAAACGTGGCTACGTGTGAATGTGGCTGCTTGCGATCGGCCGGCCTCGTCCCCGAAGCCGACCTGCAAAGACCCCGAAGTGTAACGGAACGCTGAATCCGCCGACAATCGTTGCGGACTTTTCGACGGTCGCCTCCACCCCGCCCGGGGGCGCAAAGGGCGACGCGGGTCTCAGCCGTTGGCCCCGATCACCCCTCGGTATCGGTCGGCGAGGACCCTGACGCGCTCGACGTACAGGCGTGTCTCGCTGTACGGCGGCACGCCCTTGTACTTGTCCACGGCGCCTTCGCCGGCGTTGTAGCCGGCGGCGGCCAGGGTGAGGTCGCCGTTGTAGCGCTTGAGCAGCCAGGCCAGGTATTGCACGCCGCCGCGGATGTTCTGGGTGGCGTCGAAGGCATTGTCCACGCCGAAACGGCGCGCGGTGCCGGGCATCAGCTGCATCAGCCCCTGCGCCCCCACCCGCGACAGGGCGTTGGGATTGAAGGACGACTCGGCATGGATGATCGCGCGGACCACCGCCTCGTCGACCCCGTGCTGCAGGGCGGCCGCGCGGATCTCGGCCGCGTACGCCACCGTATTCAGTCGCAGCGTGCCGAAGTTGACGCCCGGCAGCGGCGAACAGGCATAGCAGGTTTCGACGAAGCTGTAGGGGATCGTGCGCAGCGCGGTCGCGCCGACCACGCCCTTGGGCGGCTTGCTGGTGTAGTGGCGCACGCCGTCCTTGATGTACGAGTAGACCTGCCCCTGCACGCGGCGGGTCGTGCCCTGGCGCGGCGTCTCGGCCACCGGCACGGGCGTGGGGGCGGCGGGCACGGCGGCGGCGGCCTCGGCAGCGGTCGCCGGCGCGGACACAGGCACGGCGACCGGCGGGACCGCAGGCGCAGCACGCGCGGGCGCAGGGGTGTAGCTGGTCACGGCACGGCACCGGGCGCCGGCCACGCGCTTGCTGGCGTAGGCCAGACTGCCGTCGGGGCTTTCGCAGCGGTACACGGTGCCGGCCTGCGCGGGCACGGCGTGCGCCGCCGCCAGCAGGATGCCGAGCATCAACATCGACCGGGCCGGATTCATGGCGCGGAGTGTCTCCGGATTCTGAACGTTTGCCAAGTCCTTGATTGACAAAAGGACGATTGGTTCCCGAATGCCTTGGAAACGCAGTCGCGTAAACTGTCCGGCCTTCCCGCCATCGCCGGCCCGGCATCAGCGCCGCGCCCCGGAACCCGCCATGACCGACACCCTCGCCGCCGACGCGGCCGCTTCCCCCGCTGCCGCCCCGTCGGCCACCGGCCCGAAGAAGCTCTACATCCAGACCCACGGCTGCCAGATGAACGAGTACGACTCGGCGAAGATGGCCGAGGTCCTCGGCGCCGAGGAAGGGATGGTGATGACGGAGAACGCCGAAGAAGCCGACGTGATCCTGATCAATACCTGCTCGATTCGTGAAAAAGCGCAGGAAAAGGTGTTCAGCCAGCTCGGCCGCTGGCGCGGCCTGAAGGGCGGCGAGCGCCCGGTCGTGATCGGCGTCGGCGGCTGCGTGGCCAGCCAGGAGGGCGAAGCGATCATCAAGCGCGCACCCTTCGTCGACCTGGTGTTCGGCCCGCAGACCCTGCACCGCCTGCCGGAACTGCTGCGCGCCAAGCGCGAGACCGGCAAACCGCAGGTCGACATCAGCTTCCCCGAGATCGAGAAATTCGATCGCCTGCCCGAGCCACGCGCGGAAGGCCCGACCGCCTTCGTGTCGATCATGGAAGGCTGCTCGAAGTACTGCAGCTTCTGCGTGGTGCCCTACACCCGCGGCGAGGAGGTCAGCCGGCCGTTCGAGGACGTGCTGGTCGAAGTGGCCCAGCTCGCCGCCCAGGGCGTGCGCGAGGTCACCCTGCTCGGCCAGAACGTCAATGCCTACCGTGGCCCGTACGGAGACGGAGAGATCGCCGACCTCGGCCTGCTGATCCGCGCCGTGGCCGAGATCGACGGCATCGAGCGCATCCGCTTCACCACCTCGCATCCGCTGGAGTTCAGCGACTCGCTGATCGAGGCCTATCGCGACGTACCCAAGCTCGCCAACTTCCTGCACCTGCCGGTGCAGTCCGGCAGCGACCGCATCCTCAGCGCGATGAAGCGCGGCTACACCGCGCCGGAATTCAAGCAGAAGATCCGCAAGCTGCGCGCCGTGCGCCCGGACATCTCGATCAGCTCGGACTTCATCGTCGGCTTCCCCGGCGAGACCGACGCGGATTTCGAGAAGACCATGAAGCTGATCGAGGACGTCGGTTTCGACCAGAGCTTCTCCTTCATCTATTCGCGCCGCCCGGGCACGCCCGCCGCCGACCTGGAAGACACCGTGAGCGACGCCGAGAAGCACGCGCGCCTGTCGCGCCTGCAGGCGACGATCAACGAGAACGCGAAGCGCATCGCACGCGCCATGGTGGGCAGCACGCAGACGGTGCTGGTGGAAGGTCCGTCGAAGAAGGATCCGAACGAGCTGACGGGGCGTACCGAGAACATGCGCTTCGTGAACTTCCCGGCACCCGCAGGCGCGAAGCTGGTTGGCCGGTTCGTCGATGTCGTCGTCACCGATGCGATGAGCAATTCGCTGCGCGGCCGGCTGGCCGGCTGAGGCCTCGTCGACCGATCGATGCGCGGCCCGCCCTGCCGCGCATCAGCGCATGTCCCGCAGCACTTCGTGTCCATCGTTGTCTTTCTGCGGCGCAACAACGACAGGCATCGGCCAGACAACGGCAAGACCGGTGTTTTCCCGCGCGAAAGACGGGCCATGACGCCGGGAAATAACGGTTTTCCGCACATTATCCGCATTGTGCGCCCGCACATATCGAACACGTTTGCGTGGCAGTTCACGATTTCTGTGAGCGATTGTGCATTGTCGCGCAATCGCTGTTGACAACGTTGTCACCATCTCTCAGCCTGTCTTCGACACGAAAGGATCGACAGCGGCGCATGGCCGCATGCAGACGGCGCAATACGGGCGGCACGCACGAGACGGCACGAAGACTGCTCGCGCAGCGAAAGCGAAAGCGAAAGCGCGGACACGGCGATTCCGGACGGCAGGACCAGGGAGTGATCGCGATGCGGGAAATCGATGCCGGGTCCTGATCCCGGATGAAGGCAGGCCACGACCGCGCGTCGTGGCGCACGGACATGGCGATACGCGGCGACGGCGCGCACGGGCGCGCCGCGGATGCGTGCGCCCCGCGCACGGACGATTCCGGTCCGCGCGTCTCTTCCGCGCCCGGGCTTCCCGCGGTGCGGCATGCGTCAGCGGTTTTCAGGGGGAATGGCGACCGGCAACCGCCGGTCTTCGCATTCAATCGGCCCGGAACGAGGCCGTCACATCGGAGCAAGACGATGCTTTACCCGTCCACAGGAAAGAAACTCGCGCTGTCGTGCCTGTTCGCGCTCGCGTGGAGTTCGAGCGCGTTCGCACAGTCCGTCAGTTGCACCGGCGTCCCCGAATGGAACGCCAGCACGCAGTACAAGCCCGGCGACAAGCTGGTCTACCAGGGCCGCCTCTACGAAGCCCAGATCAACATCTGGAACGCACCGCCCACCCATTGCCCCAGCTGCGGCTGGTACAAGGATCTCGGCAGTTGCCCCACCGGCGGCAACCAGTCGCCGAGCGTGTCGCTCACCGCGCCCGCCGCCGGCAGCAGCTTCACCGCCGGTGCGAACATCACCGTCACCGCCAACGCCAGCGATGCCGACGGCAGCGTGGCGCGTGTCGAATTCTTCCGCGGCACCACCTCGCTCGGCGTCGACACCAGCGCGCCGTACAGCGTGACCTGGAGCAACGCCGCAGCCGGCAGCTACTCGCTCACCGCCATCGCCACCGACAATCTCGGCGCGACCGCGACTTCCGCCGCGGTATCGATCACGGTGCAACCGCCGTCCGGCGACACCACGCCGCCGAGCGTGCCCACCGGCCTGGCCTCGCCCTCGCAGACGAACAACAGCATCGCGCTGAGCTGGAACGCGTCGACCGACAATGTCGGCGTGGCCGGCTATGACGTGTATCGCGGCGGCACGCTCGTCGCCTCGCCCGCCGGTACCAGCTACACCGTGACCGGCCTGACCGCCTCGACCGCATACAGCTTCCAGGTCCGCGCACGCGATGCGGCCGGCAACGCCTCCGCGCTCAGCGCCGCCCTTTCGGTCAGCACCCGCGCGAATCCGACCGACACCGTCGCGCCGAGCGTGCCCACCGGCCTGGCCTCGCCCTCGCAGAGCAGCAACAGCATCGCGCTGAGCTGGAACGCGTCGACCGACAACGTCGGCGTGGCCGGCTACGACGTGTACCGCGGCGGCACGCTGATCGCCTCGCCCGTCGGCACCAGCCACACCGCCACCGGTCTGTCCGCATCCACCGCGTACAGCTTCCAGGTCCGCGCCCGCGATGCCGCCGGCAATGCCTCGGCCCTGAGCAGCGCGATCACGGTCAGCACGCTGGGCACGCCGCCCCCGGGCAACAAGCGGATCATCGGCTACTTCGCGCAGTGGGGCATCTACGGCCGCAATTACCGCGTGAAGAACATCGACACCAGCGGCTCGGCGGCGAAGCTCACCCACATCAACTACGCCTTCGGCAACGTGCGCAACAACCGCTGCGAAGTCGGCGTGACCATTCCCACCAACGAGCAGACCGGCGCGGGCGGCGATGCCTTCGCCGACTACACCAAGGCTTTCAGCGCCGCCGAAAGCGTCAGCGGCACCGCCGACACCTGGGACCAGAAGCTGCGCGGCAACTGGAACCAGCTCAAGCAACTCAAGGCCAAGCATCCGAACATCAAGGTGCTGATCTCGCTCGGCGGCTGGACCTGGTCGCGCGGCTTCTCCAGCGCGGCGCGCCCGGAGAACCGCCAGGCCTTCGTCGCCTCGTGCATCGATGCCTACATCAAGGGCAACCTGCCGGTCACCGACAACGCCGGTGGTCCGGGGGCCGCGCTCGGCGTGTTCGACGGCATCGACCTCGACTGGGAATACCCCGTGGCCTGCGGCCTGGCCTGCGGCTCGCCGGAGGACAACGCCAACTTCACCGCGCTGCTGGCCGAGTTCCGCCGCCAGCTCGACGCGGTGCGCCCCGGCCTGCTGCTGACCATCGCCTCGGGTGCGGGCATCGACAAGATCCGCGTCACCGACCCGGGCACCTACCACCAGTACCTCGACTTCATCAACGTGATGACCTACGACTTCCACGGCGCGTGGGATCCGAGGACCAACCATCACTCCGCGCTGTTCGCGTCGCCGCGCGATCCGTCCACCGGCGACCAGCGGTTCTACAACAGCAATGACGCGATCGAGGCCTTCCGCTCGCGCGGCGTGCCGGCCAGCAAGCTCACGCTGGGCATCGGCTTCTACGGCCGCGGCTGGACCAACGTCCCGAACGGCGGCACGAACGGCCTGTACCAGAGCGGCTCCGCAGCCGCCGGCACGTACGAAGCCGGCATCGAGGACTGGAAGGTGCTGCGCAACCTGAACTGGCCGGTGTACACCGACAACGACGCCATGGCGACGTGGATCTACAACGGCACCACGTTCTGGAGCTTCGACACGCCGTCGATGATCCAGACCAAGATGAACTACGTGAAGGCGCAGAACCTCGGCGGCGCGTTCTTCTGGGAGTTCAGCGGCGACGATGCCAACGGCACGCTGGTCAACGCGATCAAGACCGGTCTGCAGTAAGCCCGCACGCGACACCGCGACACGAGAACGCCCCGGCACCGCCGGGGCGTTTCTTTTTGGCGTGCCGCGCCCTGCCTGAGCCGGGCATTCATGTCCGGAGCCCCCGGAATGCCCGCGAGGATGCCCGCGGAATCCGATCGGCGTATGATCCGCCGCGACACGGCAGGCGCCTCGCAGGCCCTTCCGCGCCACGACAGGCGGCCCCGGGCATCGCACCCGGCCGCCGTCCTCCGCCGCCTCCGGATGACCGGCCTGAGCGCCGCGCATCCCGACGCCCGGCCCGCCAGGGCCACCACCTCCCGCGTTGGCGCCCACCGGTTCCGCGCGCTACCCTGAGCCGATCATGCAAACCCACGCTGCACGCTCCTACAGCCGAGATTTCGCGCTGGACCCGGCCGATCCGGAACGCCTCGCCAACCTCGCCGGCCCCTTCGACGCCCACCTGCGCCAGATCGAACTGCGGCGCGGCGTGGAGATCGCCAGTCGCGGCAACCTCTTCCGCGTCAGCGGCGACGATACCGCCAGCGTCGATGCCGTCGAATCGCTGCTGCGCGCGCTCTACGAAGAAGCCGCCGACACGACCTTCGACGCGCACGCCATCCACCTGCGCCTGGGTGCGGACGACACGCCGGGGCGGACGCCCGCCAACGGCGACGCCACGCCAGACGACTACCGGCCGCAGGACGTCGCCGTGAAGGTCAAGCGCGGCACCGTGCGCGGCCGCGGCGCCAACCAGCAGAAATACCTGCACCTCATCGCCACGCACGACATCAACTTCGGCATCGGCCCCGCCGGCACCGGCAAGACCTTCCTCGCCGTGGCGATGGCGGTCGAAGCGCTGAACACCGCGCGCATCCAGCGCATCATCCTGGTGCGCCCGGCGGTGGAAGCCGGCGAGAAGCTCGGTTTCCTGCCCGGCGACCTCAGCCAGAAGGTCGATCCCTACCTGCGGCCGCTCTACGACGCGCTGTACGAAATGCTGGGCGTCGACAAGGTCGCCAAGCTGCTGGAGAAGAACGTCATCGAAATCGCGCCGCTGGCCTACATGCGCGGCCGCACGCTCAACGACGCCTTCGTCATCCTCGACGAAGCGCAGAACACCACCGTCGAGCAGATGAAGATGTTCCTCACCCGCCTGGGCTTCGGCAGCACCGCCGTGGTCACCGGCGACCTCAGCCAGATCGACCTGCCCAGGCACGTCAAATCCGGCCTGCGCGACGCGGTCGACGTGCTGCGCGAAGTCGAGGGCGTCAGCTTCACCTTCTTCGAAGCGCGCGACGTGGTGCGCCATCCGCTGGTGGCGAAGATCGTGCGGGCCTACGAGGCGCAGGCGGCCATCACGAAGAACACGCAGGAGAGGAGCGTGTCGGCAGGCAAGCAGGAAACACCCGGAGACACGGCATGACCAAGGGTCCCACCCGTCTCGATGTCGCCGTCGGCTACGCCGCGCCGCGTGCGGGCGTGCCGGCCTCGACCAGTTTCCGCCGCTGGGTCGCGGTCGCGCTGCAGGGGCGCATCCGCGAGGCCGACCTGGCGATCCGCATCGTCGACGAGGAAGAAGGCCGCGCGCTGAACCGGCATTACCGGGGCAAGGACTACGCGACCAACGTGCTGAGCTTCCCGGGCGACCTGCCGGAAGGCGTGAAGCTGCCCAAGGGGGTGACCATGCCGCTGATGGGCGACCTGGTGCTGTGCGCGCCGGTGGTGACGCGCGAGGCCGCCGAGCAAGGCAAGCCGGTCGCCCACCACTACGCCCACCTCACCGTCCACGGCGTGCTGCACCTGCTGGGCATGGATCACCAGGACGAGCGCGAGGCCGAATGCATGGAGCAGCTCGAACGCGAGATCCTTGCCGAACTGGGCATCGAAGACCCCTACCGCGTCCGCGACTGAAACCGGCGTTCTGCCCCGGACCAGCACCGAGGCCCCAATGGAATCAGGAGGTTGCCGCCGGCTACCGCGCCAGCAGCGTCCCTCTGCATGCGCCACCCGCGCCGCTCCGCTACACTGTCGGCCCCGCCCCTCCGGGGCGATGAACCCACTGCAATGCCCGAGGACGACAGTACCCGCACGCAGGACGGCGCCACCAGGGCCGCCGGCTCCGCCCGTACCGACAGGAAAGTCGACCACCGCCATCGCTCCTGGCTTTCGCGCCTGAGCGCGGCCATTTCCGGCGAACCCGACAACCAGGAAGATCTCGTCGAACTGCTGCGGGACGTGCAGGCCGACGGCGTGATCGACGCCGATACCCTGCGCATCATGGAAGGCGCGGTGTCCATTTCCGCCCTCACCGTCGGCGACATCATGGTGCCGCGCGCGCAGATGGTGGTGCTGCCGGTGGACGGCAAGTTCCTGACGCTGATGCAGCAGGTGGTCGAATCCGGCCACTCCCGCTTCCCGGTGCACGGCGAGGACAAGGACGAGATCCTCGGCATCCTGCTCGCCAAGGACCTGCTGCGCGGCGTGGTCGCCGACAACGGCCCGGGCACGATCCGCGAACTGCTGCGCCCCGCCGTGCTGGTGCCGGAATCCAAGCGCCTGGACATCCTGCTGCGCGAATTCCGCCAGTCGCGCAACCACATGGCGATCGTGATCGACGAGTACGGCGGCGTCGGCGGCCTGGTCACCATCGAGGACGTGCTGGAGCAGATCGTCGGCGAGATCGACGACGAGCACGACGACGCCGAGGATCCGAACGCGCTGATCGCCGCGCAGGCCGACGGCCAGTACCTGGTCGATGCGCTGACGCCGATTTCCGATTTCAACGCGCGCTTCGGTGCCGATTTCACCGACGACGAGTACGACACCATCGGCGGCCTGATCACCGCGGCGATCGGCCACCTCCCCGAAGCCGGTGAGGAACTGTCGCTTGGCCGCTTCGGCTTCCGCGTGGCCCGCGCCGACGCGCGCCGCCTGCACACCCTGCACGTGAGCGTGCATGGCGCCTGAGGCTCCGGTCGCCGCGCGCCTGCGTGCGGCGACCTTCGTCCGCGGCCGCGCCTTCGCCCGCGTCGTCGCCCTGCTCTGCTGGCTGTGCTTCGCGATGGCCGTGCAGGCCGCGCCGCGCATCGGCGTGGCGACGATGGCCCCGGGCGAGATCTTCTTCGAACGCTTCGGCCACAACGCCATCATCGTCGCCGAGGTGTCGCCCGACGGCCGCGTGCGCGGCGAGCCGCTGTCGTACAACTTCGGCTTCTTCGACATGGAGGAAGCGGGTTTCGTCGGGCGGTTCGTGCGCGGCGAGATGATGTACCGGCTGGTCGAGCTGCCGTGGCGCGACGACCTGCAGTACTACCTGGACACCGGCCGCGGGGTGAGCATCCAGTGGCTGGACCTGGACGACGCGCGCGCCAGCGCGCTGGCCGCGGCCCTGGCCGAGAACGCGCGACCGGAAAATGCGCGCTACCGCTACGACTACTTCGTGGACAACTGCGCCACGCGCGTGCGCGATGCGCTCGACCGCGCACTCGACGGCACGCTGAAACCGCAATTGACCGTCCGCTCGCAGGGCAACAGCTATCGCAGCGAGGCGGTGCGGCTGGCCTCGCCCGCGCCGTGGATGTGGCTGGGCTTCGACATCGGCCTGGGTCCGAGCTCGGACGTGCCGCTGTCGCGCTGGGAGGACGCCTACGTGCCGATGCGGCTGGCGGACGGCCTGCGCCATGCGCGCCTGCCCGATGGACGGCCGCTGGTGCTGCGGGAGGAGCGCGTGGCGCCGCATCGCATCGCGCCCGAGCCGGGCGAATTCCCCCTGGTCTGGTGGCGCTGGCTGATCGCCGGCCTGGCGGCAACCCTGGCCTGGCTGTGGCTGGACGCGCGCGCCCCCCGTGCTTCGACCGGACTCGCGCTGGCGTTCTGGCTGGTCGGCGGCCTGCTCGGCTCGGTGATGCTGTTCCTGTGGCTGGGCAGCGAACACCGCTTCGCCTGGGCCAACCGCAACCTGCTGCTGTTCACGCCGCTGGCGCTGGCGCTGCTGCCGGGCGCGTGGCGCCGGCTGCGCGGGCACAGGCCCGGCACGCTGTTCCGCTGGCTCGCGGCGATCGTCGCCGCCTGCGCCGTGCTGGCGACGCTGCTGTGCTGGGTCGAACGGGTGCCGCAGGCAAACGCACACTGGGTCGCGTTGCTGCTGCCGATCCACGCGATGTGGGCGAGGATCGCCTGGCGAGGGACGGCCCCGACACGCTGAGCACGACGCTCAGCGCGTGTCCGGCACTCAGCCCTGCCAGCCCAGGCTCATGCCGATCCCCATGCCGGCCATGAACACCAGCGAGCCCCAGGTCAGCAGGATGCCCCAGAAGCGTCCGAACGAAACGCCCGCGCTGCGCGACAAGCCCACCGCATGCAGCACGCGGCCGAGCAGCAGCGCGCCACCGGCGATCCACAGCCAGGTCGTGCCCAGCCCGGACAGCTCCAGCAGCCCGAGCAGGATCAGGGCCATCGGCACGTATTCGACGAAATTGGCGTGCGCACGCACCTTCTTCGCGAGCACTTTGTCGCCGCCGTCACCCAGGCCGATCTTCACGCTGCGGCGATGGCCGACCACGCGCATCGCCAGCAACAGCATCAGCAGGACGTGCAGCGAAGCGAACAGCAGGGTGATCCTGGGCATGGGGCGTCCATCAGCGGAAAGGTCACCCCAGCATGCCATGCGCGATGCGCCGACCCAAGCGGGATCCGCAGTGGCGCGATCGCGTGCGGGATCAGCCCGTCCCTGCGCTCAACCGTGCAGCGCCCGCGCCTGCAGCGACGGCACTTCGTGGTCGGTGCCGTAGCGGCCCTTGTCGTCGCGCACCACGCGGGCCAACGCGCAGTCCGGGTCGTGGGTGAAGAACAGGTGCACGCCGCGCGCGCGCTTGTCTTCGAGGAAGTCGCGCTTCTCGTCGATCAGCAGTTCGGGATTGCGGTCGTAGCCCATGGTGATCGGCACGTGCACCCATGGCCGCCCCGGGATCAGGTCGGCGCAGAAGACCACGCCGCCGTGGGCCTCGTCGCCGACGCGCTCGGGGCCGACGATCTCCGCCAGCATCAGCCCGGGCGTGTGCCCGTCGCTGTAGTGGAAACGCACGCTGTCGCCGAGCGCGACGCAGTGCGGGCCGTCGGCGATCTCCAGCCGGCCGCTGGCTTCGAGCAGGCCCGGCAACTCGGGAATGAAGCTGGCGCGGTCGCGGGGGTGCGGCGCCTTCGCGCGCTCCCAGCAGCCGCGACTGACGACGAAGGTCGCGTTCGGGAACAGCAGTTCCGGGGCGGCGCCTTCGCGCCAGGGCGCGAGCAGGCCGCCGGCATGGTCGAAATGCAGGTGCGAGAGCACGACGACGTCGATGTCCTCGTGCGAGAAGCCGGCCTCGGCCAGCGAATCGAGCAGGACGTGGCGATCCTCGACCACGCCGTAGCGCTCGCGCAGCTTCGGCTCGAAGAAGGCGCCGATGCCGGTCTCGAACAGCACGGTCTTGCCGGCCAGCGGCGACGCCAGCAGCGCGCGGCAGGCCAGGGCGATGCGGTTCTGCGCATCCGGCGGGGACCACTTCTCCCACACCGCGCGCGGCGCGTTGCCGAACATCGCGCCGCCGTCGAGCTTCTGCGAGTTGCCGAGGAGTGACCAGAGTTTCATGGCGAATGCCTCCGTGGGTGTCGCGTGCGGGTCATCGGGTGCAGGTCAGGGCGCCGGCACGGCCTCCACCGCCGCCTTGCCGACCGGATTGCGCGGATCGCTGCCGCCGCGCAGCACGTTGCCGCGGCGATCCCATTCCACGGTCTGCAGGTTGCCCCAGGCATCGCTGGAGCGGCGGCCGGCCGGCGCTTCCCTGGGCGAGTTGACCGTGTGCCCC
This sequence comes from Lysobacter sp., assembly GCA_019634715.1. Classification (GTDB taxonomy): domain Bacteria; phylum Pseudomonadota; class Gammaproteobacteria; order Xanthomonadales; family Xanthomonadaceae; genus Lysobacter_I. The sequence goes on along the minus strand of JAHCAU010000010.1, from coordinate 18,082 downwards.
ATCGCGCGCAGCGCGGCGACCACGTCGTCGGGCAGCGCATCGCGCTCGATGCCGATGGCATCGGGCATCCACTGGTGGTGGAAGCGCGGCAGCGCCGCGACCGCCTGCGCGTCGAGGCCGTCGGCATAGCCGAGGATGCCCAGCAACACCATCGTGATGATGCGGCTGCCGCCCGGCGTGCCGAGCACCGCCACGCGGTCCTTCGACACCATGAAGGTCGGCGTCATCGAACTGAGCATGCGCTTGCCCGGCTTCGGCGCGTTGGCGGCGTAGCCCATCACGCCGAACGCGTTCGGCGTGCCCGGCTTGAGCGCGAAATCGTCCATTTCGTTGTTGAGCAGCACGCCGGTGCCGGGCACGACCATGCCCGAGCCGAACAGCAGGTTCACCGTCTGCGTGCCGGCGACGCGGTTGCCCTCGGCGTCGATGATCGAGAAATGCGTGGTGTCCTCGTCCTCCATCGGCGTCTGCTCGCCCGACAGCAGGTCGCTGGGCGTGGCCTTGCGCGGATGGATGGTCGAACGCTGTCCGGCGGCGTAGTCGCGGCTCATCAGCTGGCGCACCGGGATCTTCACGAAATCCGGATCGCCGAGGAAGAAGGTGCGGTCGCGGTAGGCGCGGCGCATCGCTTCCACGGTCAGGTGCACGCGCTCGGCCTGCGGCAGCTTCGCCAGGTCCCAGGGTTCGAGCATCTGCAGCATCTGCGCCAGCGCGATGCCGCCGGACGACGGCGGCGGCGACGTGACGATCTCCCAGCCGTCGTATTCGAAGCGCAGCGGCTCGCGTTCCCTGATCCGGTAGCCGGCCAGTTCCCCGGCGGTCCAGCGCCCGCCCTCGGCCTTCACCCCGGCCAGCAGTTTCTTCGCCACCGGGCCGCGATAGAACCCGTCGAAACCGCGCTCGGCCAGCAGTTCCAGCGTGCGCGCCAGGTCGGGCTGCTTCAGGATTTCGCCCTCTTCGGGCGCATCGCCATCGGCCAGGAACACTGCGCGCGTGCCCTTGTAGCGCTCCATCACGTCGCGGCGGCTCTGGTAGCCATTGGCAAGGCGCGCGTAGACCGGGAAACCCTCGCGTGCGATGCGGATCGCAGGCTCCAGCGAGACCGTCAGCGGCAGGCGGCCATGACGCGTGGCCAGGTGCACCAGCCCGGCGGGCAGGCCCGGAATGCCGGCCGACCACGGCCCGTTCTCGGCGCGGTCGCGGTCGAAGCTGCCGTCGGGCTTGAGGTAGGCCTCGGGCGTGGCCGCGGCCGGCGCGATTTCGCGCGCATCGATGAAATGATCGCGGCCGGTCTTCGCATCGTGCAGCAGGAAGAAGCCGCCGCCGCCGAGCCCCGAGGAGATCGGCTCGACCACCGACAGCACCGACGACACCGCGACCGCCGCGTCGAAGGCGTTGCCGCCCTGGCGCAGGATCTCCAGACCGGCGTCGGTGGCGAGTCCGTGCGCGCTGGCGACCGCGACACCGGGCGGATGGGCGGCGGCCTGCGCGGTCGCTTCCGCGGCCTGCGCATGCGACGCCAGCAGCGGCGACAGCAGCAGCATCGAGGACAGCGCCGCATGCAGCGCCCAGCGAACGGTCTTCATGGCTCTTCCTTCTGCAGGCGCGCGAGCTTGGCCAGCAAGGCCTCGTGCGACTCGGGGAATTCGGGATCCGGGTCGATGCATTCGACCGGGCAGACGACGACGCACTGCGGCTCGTCGTAGTGGCCGACGCACTCGGTGCAGCGCGCCGGGTCGATCACGTAGATGGTGTCGCCCTGCGAGATCGCGCGGTTCGGGCAGGCCGGCTCGCAGACATCGCAGTTGACGCAGAGCTCGTTGATCTTCAGCGACATGGGGGCATCACAGGCAGCCTGCCCCGGCGCGCGTCCCGGTGGCGGCGGGCGCGGCGGGCAACGGGGCCGACGACGCGCGGAAACCCGACGGGGCGCATTCGCACGCGCCCCGTCGGAGTCGGATCACTTGGCTTCGACGAAGACGTAATTCACGCCCGAGGCTTCGACCGCGGCCTTGACGCGATCGCTGTCTTCGGCCTTGCCGATGAACAGCAGCTTCACGCCTTTGAGCTTGCCGGGCTTGACGTCGGCGAAGGCGGCCACGATCAGGTCGGCGGTCTTCGCCGAGTTGGGCGAGGCATAGGCGAGCATGTTGCCCTTGAGGATGCCGCGCGACACATCGGACCTGGCCTTGTCGAGCAGGCGGTCGTAGCTGCCCTGGAAATCATCCGAGGCTTCCGACGGCAGCAGGTAGACGAACGGCGCGCTGGTCACGCCGTCCATGTGCCGGTTCACCACATCGGGAACGTAGACGCGCCATGCAGCGGCATCGTCATCGGTCGGAGCGCTGATCGGAACCTTCTCCGTTGCCTTCGGCGCATCCTCGGCCTGGTTGCAGGCCGCGAGCGGCAGCGCGAGGACGGCGATCATCAGCAGGCGTGCGATGGTGTTCATGGGTCGATCTCCCCTCATTGGTGTGGTTCGTGTGTGGTGGGGTGGGCATGCGCGCGGCCCGGGGGCCGTTCAGGTCGATTGTAGAGCACCGGCGACGCCCGGGCCGTGTCCGGGGTCCTGGCGCGTCCACTCGGCCAGCAACGCACGGTTCACCACCGCCGGCACGAAGCCCGACACGTCGCCACCCAGCCTCGCGACTTCCCGCACCAGCGACGAGGAGATGAAGCCGTACTGTTCCGCCGGCGTCAGGAACAGGGTCTCGACGTTCGGGATCAGGTGCCGGTTCATGCTCGCGAGCTGGAATTCGTATTCGAAGTCCGACACCGCGCGCAGGCCGCGCAGCAGCACGCCGGCACCGACCTCGCTGACGAAATGCGCGAGGAGGCAGTCGAAACCGCGCACCTCGACGTTCGGGAAGCGCGCCAGCGATTCGCGCGCCAGGTCGACGCGTTGCGCCAGCGGCAGCGCCGGACGCTTGCCCGGGCTTTCGGCCACGCCGACCACCAGGCGCTCGAACAGCGGCGCGGCGCGCTCGACCAGATCGAGGTGGCCGTTGGTGATCGGATCGAAGGTGCCGGGATAGACCGCGATCCGGGCCGTTGGGATGACGCTGGAATCCTTGCTCATGGGGCGTGCGGGCACCGCTGGCGGGAGATGCAGCGAGTGTAGCAGTGGCCCCCGACCCGTCCGCGACCGTGTGGTCCGACCGCGTTGTTCAGGCGCCGCGACGGTAGACGGCATAGCGCACGTCGCGCGTCCTGCCCTCGCGGTGGGGCCGCCAGTCGGCGGCGGGCGTCGCATCGGCCTCGTGCGGCGCCTCGACGTACAGCCAGGCATCGCCGGCCATCCGCCCCGCCACCGCGTCCAGCGCGGGGCGCCACAGGTCCGCGGCGAACGGCGGGTCGACGAAGGCCAGGTCGAAGCCGCCGGGCGCATCGCGCAGCCAGGCCAGGGCATCGGCGCAGACCACCTGGACGCGGTCGCCGTCGGGCAGGCGCACGGCGATCTGGCGCAGGTTCGCGGCCAGCGCCGGATCACGTTCGACGAGGACCGCCTCGCGCGCGCCGCGCGACACCGCCTCCAGCCCCAGTGCGCCGCTGCCGGCGAACAGGTCGAGTACGCGCGCGCCAGGCAGCATGGGCTGCAGCCAGTTGAACAGGGTTTCGCGCACGCGGTCGGACGTCGGGCGAAGCCCCGCCAGATCGGCCACCGGCAGTTTCGTGCCGCGCCAGTGGCCGCCGATGATGCGCACCGTTCCGGGTGTCGCGCCGGCAGACGCGGAACGCCCGGAAGCATGAGGTGGCGGTGCGGAACGTCGGTTCATCGAGGGGCCGGAAGGGCGGGTGGTAAGATTCGGCATTGTCCAACACTGCAGCGGTTCGCGCGCCACCCGCGCCCCGCCGCTTCCGAGGCCCCCTTCGCGATGATTTCCTTCTTCCGCCGCAAGAAGCCGGACGCGGCGCCCCCCACGGAACCCACGCCCCCCGCCGCACCGCCGGCAGTCCAGGCCGAATCCCAGCCGGACGCCCGATCCCCGACCGGACCCGATGCCACGGCATCCGAACCGACCGTCGATGCGCCACTCGATGCCCCGATCGATGCGCCGCTCGTCTCGATTCCCCATCCCGCCGACGAGCCCGCCGTACCACCCGCCGCCGCCCCCGGCAAGCCCGGCTGGCGCGAGCGCCTGCGCAACAGCAGCTTCGCCAAGGCCTTCGGCGGCCTGTTCTCGAACAACCCGCGCCTCGACGACGACCTGCTCGACGAGATCGAGACCGCGCTGCTCACCGCCGATGTCGGCGTGACCGCGACCACGCAACTGGTCGAATCGCTGCGCAAGCGCATGAAGGCGCGCGAATTCGCCGACGCCCGCGCCCTGCTCGCCGCCCTGCGCGCCGACCTGATCGCGATGCTGCAGCCGGTGGCCAGGCCGCTGGTCATCGCCAACGACAAACCGTTCGTGATCCTCACCGTCGGCGTGAACGGCGTCGGCAAGACCACCACCATCGGCAAGCTCGCGCACCGCTTCAAGGCCGAAGGCCGCAGCCTGATGCTCGCCGCCGGCGACACCTTCCGCGCCGCCGCCGTCGCGCAGTTGCAGGCCTGGGGCGAGCGCAACGGCGTCGCCGTGGTCGCGCAGGGCCAGAACGCCGATGCCGCATCGGTCGCGTTCGACGCGCTGCAGGCCGCGAAGGCGCGCGGCACCGAGGTGCTGATCGCCGACACCGCCGGCCGCCTGCACACGCAGCAGGGCCTGATGGCCGAACTGGGCAAGATCAAGCGCGTGCTCGGCAAGATCGACGAAACCGCGCCGCAGGAAGTGCTGATGGTGATCGACGGCACCACCGGCCAGAACGCGCTGTCGCAGCTGCGCCAGTTCCATGCCGCCGCCGGTGTCACCGGCCTGGTGGTCACCAAGCTCGACGGCACCGCGAAGGGCGGCGTGGTGTTCGCGCTCGCGCGCGAATTCGGCATCCCGATCCGCTTCGCCGGCATCGGCGAACGCCAGGAAGACCTGCGCGTATTCGACGCTGAAGCCTTCGTCGATGCCCTGCTGCCGGACGCGCTCGGCACCGCGTGAGCGACGCCGGCACCGCCTCACCCCCACCTCGGCGCCGCTGGCGGCAGCGCCTGCTCGTCCTCGCCGCGCTGCTGGTCGCGCTGTCGCTGGTCGCCACCTGGCTGCTGCAGCCGAAACAACTGGTCCCGCTGATCCTCGATCGCGCCGGCGAGGCGCTGTCGCTGCAGATCACCGCATCGCCCGATGCCGAAGCGCGCCTGCGCGGCACGCCGCAGTTGGTCGTCCATGACCTCGCCGTGCGCGAACCCGGCGGCGACGCGGTGCTGCTGCGCGCGAAGCGCGTGCTGCTGTCGCTGCCGTGGTCGAGCGTTCGCAGCGGCGGCAAGGACATCGTGATCCGCAGGATCGAACTCGACGCCCCCGAACTCGATCTCGCCGCCGTGCGCGCGTGGCTCGCGAAACGCCCGCCGAGCGAGGAGACCGCGATCCCCACGCTCACCGATGGTTTGCGCGTCATCGATGGCCGCGTCGTCGACGGCACGCTGCGCATCGAAGACCTCGCGATCGACCTGCCCGCGCTGCATCCGCAGCGCCGCGCGCATACGCGGATCCGCGGCCGGGCGATCGACGGCGCGCTGAAGCTGCCGTTCGATCTGGTCGTCGCGATGAGCCGGCCCGCGAACGGTGCCGGCCTTGGCATCGTCGGCACGCTCGCGTTCGAAGGCGACGATTGGCGCCTTCCGGTCGCGGTGAAACTCTCGGGTCCGTTGCGCATCGGCGGCGACGGCATCGCGATGACGCCCGCCACGCTCGGTGCATCGGCCCGCTACGAATCCGGCGATACGCGCCTGCCGTTCGCGCTCGGCCTGCGCGGTCCGCTGCGCATCGCCGATGGCACCGCCACGCTCGCACCGGCCGGCGTCGCGCTGCGCGGCGACGGCACGACGTCCATCCCGTCGACACCCATTCCCACGCTCGATGCGCACGGCGCGATGTCGCTGGGCAAGCGCCTGATCCTGCGCCTCGACGGTACGTTGCCGCACTGGCCCGAAACCTGGCCCGCACTGCCGCCACCGATCTCGACTTCGACTTCGCCGCTGCCGTTCGCGCTGCAATACGAAGGCAGGATGGATCTCTCCGACACCACTGCGTTGTCTCTGCGGCGTGACGCAATGGCCTTCGACAGCCGCTTCCGACTGCCGGCCTTACTCGACTGGCTGGGGCAGGCCGGCGGCTCGCCGCTGCCGCCGCTGGATGGCACGCTGCGCGCGCCGCAGATGACGATCTCCGGCGCGACGCTGGAAGGTGTCCAGGTCACGCTCGATGAGGAGGAGATCGAATGAGTCGCAAGCCTCGCTCATCGAAAGCGGCATCCACTTCTGTAGGAGCGACGCAAGTCGCGACCGGATCCCGCGGGGGGAAAGGCGTCGCGACTTGCGTCGCTCCTACAGAAAGCAAGACGCCCGATCGTCTGGAAACGCACTACGCCGACCGCCTGCTCGCCTGGTTCGATGTCTCCGGGCGTCACGACCTGCCCTGGCAGCATCCCCGCACGCCATACCGGGTATGGCTGTCGGAAATCATGCTGCAGCAGACCCAGGTGCGCGTGGTCGTCCCGTATTTCGAGCGTTTCGTCGCCGCCCTGCCCGACCTGCCCGCGCTCGCGGCAGCGTCGCAGGACGAGGTGATGGCGCTGTGGTCCGGCCTCGGCTACTACGCCCGCGCGCGCAACCTGCATGCGGCGGCGAAACGCTGCGTCGAGCTGCACGGCGGCGACCTGCCGCGCGACCTCGATGCGCTGATCGCGCTGCCCGGCATCGGCCGCAGCACCGCCGGCGCGATCCTCTCGCAGGCCTGGGGCGACCCGTTTCCGATCCTCGACGGCAATGTCAAACGCGTGCTCAGCCGCGTGTTCGGCATCGAAGGCTGGCCGGGCTTGCCGACGAACGAGAAAAGACTGTGGGCGATCGCCGAATCGCTGCTGCCGACGGCGCGGCTCGCCGATTACACCCAGGCGCAGATGGATTTCGGCGCGACGCTCTGCACGCGGCACGATCCGGCCTGCGTGCTGTGCCCGCTGCAGGACGATTGCATCGCGCGCCGCAATGGCCGCACCGACGAACTGCCGACGCCCAAGCCCGGCAAGCCGCTGCCCGAGCGCTGGGCCGTGGTCCTGCTGCTGCGCGATGCCGACGGCCGCGTGCTGCTGCAGCGCCGGCCGTCGACCGGCATCTGGGCCGCGCTGTGGTCGCTGCCGGAAGCGCCCGACCACGACGCCGCACGGCACTGGTTCGATGCGCACGTCGACGGCGATTACGACGACGCCATCGCGCTCGACGATGTGCATCACGGATTCACCCACTATCGCCTGCTGATGCACCCGCGCGCATGGCGAGGTGTCGCGCTGCGCGATGCTGCGAGAGGGAATGTCGGCGACAATGCCGGCGACGCGGCCCCGCTGCGCTGGGTCTCGCGCACCGAGTTCGATGCACTGGGCATTCCCGCGCCGATCCGCACGCTGATCACACGACAACACTCCTGACGGATACGAACAGATGGCCCGCACCGTTTTCTGCGAATACGAACAACGCGAGACCGATGGACTGGATTTCCCGCCGTGGCCCGGCGAACTCGGCCAGCGCGTCTACACGCGCATCGGCAAGGGCGCCTGGCAGAAATGGCTGGTCCACCAGACGATGCTGATCAACGAGAACCGGCTTTCGCCGATGAATCCCGAGCACCGCAAGCTGCTGCAGGGCGAGATGGAGAAGTTCCTGTTCGGCGACGGCGCCGAAAAACCGGCAGGTTACGTTCCCGTCGATCAGCCGCCGGGCGCCTGATCCGACGCAGGTTCGTCGGTGGCGTTCCGCATCTTGCGCTCGTCGCGCAGGCGCTTCTCGTCGGCGCGGATGGCCTTCACGTCGAGCGGCCGGATTTCCTTGATCTGGCAGGTACTCGGGCCGCCGGCGCCGCCGCGCACGTAGATCTGATCGAAGCGCGCGCTGATGCGGCCACCGAAGCTGCGGATGCCGATGCTGTCGGCGTAGTCCAGGCCGATGCACGGGCTGTGCACGTCGATCAGGTAAGCCTGGCTGGGGCGCGTCCACAGCGCGAATGCCTTGTCGCCCAGCGGCGTCCAGCCACTGTAGCTGCCGAGGTACTGGATGCTGTCGACCGGCTCGCCGGCATGGCTGCGATAGAGGGCAAGACGCTCGGCCTCGCGCGCTGCGGCATTGGTGGCGCAGGCGGTCGACGACGCAGCGGCGATCAGCACGAACGAAAGAGCGAGGGCGCGGGTCATGGCGGTCTCCGGGGGATGCGGACGGCGGATGCCGGTGTTCGCCCGCGATGATGCGCCTCCCCCGCCGGCAAGGCATAGGGCCGGCGCGCCACGATTCAGCACGGAGCCGGCTTGCTCTGGATCGAATGACCCCGTATGATTGCCAGCTCTTCCGGCCGGGTAGCTCAGTTGGTAGAGCAGGGGATTGAAAATCCCCGTGTCGGGGGTTCGATTCCCTCCCCGGCCACCATGAATCGAACAAAAAAGCCACGCACCGCGTGGCTTTTTTGTTGGCGACGCATCGGCCAGAAAAGCATCAACCGGATACGTCTCGCGGAAGCCGCCCGGCGGCGAAAGCGCGGCGGCGCTGTGGCACCATCTGCAGCCCTTCCCCATGCAGGAACCGATGCCATGATCCAACGCTTCGACGTGGGCGCACGCCTGTCCGAAATGGCCGTGCACGGAAACACGGTGTACCTGGCCGGCCAGATCGCCGACGACGCCAGTCAGGACATCCGGGGCCAGACGCGCCAGGTGCTCGACTCGATCGACGCCCTGCTCGCCCGCGCCGGCACCGATCGCAGCAGAATCCTCATGGCGCAGATCTACCTCGCCGACCTTGCCGATTTCGCCGGCATGAACGAGGTCTGGGACGCTTGGGTGCCCGCCGGCAATGCGCCGCCGCGCGCGACCGTGCAGGCCGCGCTCGCGAAGCCCGAATGGAAGATCGAGATCGTCGTCACCGCTGCGGTTTGACGCACGCTTCGACAAAAGCGAAACGAAAAAGCCCCGTGACCATCACGGGGCTTTTTCGTTGCATGGGCGGCGCTCGCGCATCGCTGCACGGACGCGACCATCACATCGTATGCGTCGGCTTGTCCGAGTTGAGGATGCCGGCGAGGATGGCCTCGATCTTGCCCTTGATGGCGTCGCCCTCGGGCGTTTCGGCGAACTGCACGCCGATGCCGGCGACGCGGTTTCCCTGCGCGCCCGCCGGGGTGACCCAGCTGACCTTGCCGGCGACCGGCAGGCGTTCGGTGGACTCGGGCAGGGTCAGCAGCAGGAAGACTTCGTCGCCGATGAAATAGCGCTTGGGCGTGGGCACGAACACGCCGCCGCCCTTGAGGAAGGGCATGTAGGCCTGGAACAGCGCGTTCTTGTCCTTCACCGCGAGCGAGAGGATGCCCTGGCGTGCACCGCCGGCGGCGGCTGGCTTCATGTTCATCGTCTGCCTCCTGAAGTCGTCTGCGATGCCCCGGCGCGCCACTGCGCGAGCAGTTCCACCAGCGCGAGGTCGGCGCGCACCGTGGTCCGCAGCAGGTCGCGGGTCCGGTTGGCGGCATCGAACCAGGTTGCGAGCGTGCGGATTCTCGATGGATCGGTCAAGCGGCCGGCCTCGGCGACGGCCAGGTCGGCGGCATGGCGCAGGCGCACGTCGAGGTTGCCGCTGTCGACCCAGCGCTTGGCGGTCTCCATCGTCGAGCGTTCGTTGCGCGCCACGGCCTGCAGGTCGGCGGCCACTTCGCGGCGCAGGGCCAGACCGCCATCGCGCAGCCAGGCATCGGCGAGGCCGGGATGACCGCGTGCGGCGTCGAGCGCTTCGCGCACGGCCGCGTCCGCATGCCCCTGCGCGCGCAGCCAGGCCTGTGCCTCGTCGAGCGGCGGCAGGCGGAATTCGAGTCGCTGGCAGCGGCTGCGGATCGTCGCCGGCAGGCGCGCGGGGTTGGCGCTGACCAGCCACAGGTAGCGGCCCGGCTGCGGCTCCTCCAGCGTCTTCAGCAATGCATTGCAGGCGGCGTGGTTGATGGCGTCGGCCGGGTCGATGATCGCGACCTGCGCCGCGCCGTACTGCGCGGTCAGGGCGAGCTTTTCCGACAGCTTGCGGATCTGGTCGATCACGATCTCGGCGCGCGGCTTGTCGGTCTTGTCGTTGACCTCGTGGCCGAGCAGGTGCAGATCGGGATGGCCTGCGTGGCCGAAGGGATGCGAGGGCGAACCGTCGGGCCGCACTTCCAGCGGATCGCGCTGCACGCGGTGCGCGAACAGCGTGCAGCCGCGGCAGCGACCGCAGGCGTCGTCGCCGGGGGCGCGGGCCTCGCACAGCAGGCGCCGCGCGAGGCGCTCGGCGAGCGCGCGCTTGCCCAGGTGCGCGGGACCGCAGAACAGCAGGCCATGGCCGAGGCGGCCGCTGTCGAGCGCGGCGACGGCCTGGTCGTGGACGCGCTGCTGCCAGGGCGCGAGCGGGGGCAGTTCGAGGTTCATGCGGACGCCTGTTTGCGAGATTGACGCAGGAGCAAATCCCCCCGCCCCCCCTTTCGCAAAGGGGGGGAAGGATCCGGGCGCTTCAGCGCTGTCGCAACGCCATGCATGCACAGCCACTGAGCGGTGCGCGACGACATCACCCGGGCGCGACACACGCCCCCTTTGCAAAAGGGGGCCGACGGCCGCGCAGCGGTCGGCGGGGGGATTTTCGGCAGCCACATGTGCGGCGCAAGGCTCATGCGAACCCGCCGCGATCGATGAACATGCGCAGGATGGCGACGGCGTCGCCGGCGACGGCCGAGGCCGGCTGCGAGGCGTCGATCACGCGCACGCGCGCGGGTTCGGCGCGGGCGCGGGCGAGGAAGCCGGCGCGCACGCGTTCGAAGAAATCGTCGCGTTCGCGCTCGATGCGATCAGGGTACAGATCGCGACCAAGGGTGCGCTCGCGGCCCTGCGACACGCCCAGATCGAGCAGCAACGTCAGACCGGGCCGGATGCCGACCACGCGACGTTCGAGTTCGGCGATGAAGGCGGGATCCAGGCCCCGACCGCCGCCCTGATAGGCGTAGCTGGAATCGGTGAAGCGGTCGCTGATCACCCAGGCACCGCGCTCCAGCGCCGGCAGCACGGTCTCGCGCACGTGCTGCGCGCGCGAGGCGAACATCAGCAGCAGTTCGGTCTCGGCGGCGATGCGCTCGCCTTCGGGATTGAGCAGCAGTTCGCGGATGCGTTCGGCCAGCGGCGTGCCGCCGGGTTCGCGGGTGCTGACCACGTCGCGGCCGTCGCGCAGCAGGGCGTCGCGCAGCGCATTGAGCACGGTGGTCTTGCCCGCGCCCTCCCCGCCTTCGAGCGAGACGAAGCGCGGGTGCGTCGCGATGCCCGCGGCCCCATCGGTCATGGGGTCTTCGCCTGCGGTTCCGGGGCTTGCTGCCGGGGACCATGCTGTTCCCGGTAACGCTTGACGTATTCGGCGACCGCGACCCGGTGCTCGCCATATGTCTTCGTGAACACGTGGCGGCCGCTGCCGTCGCCCACGGCGACGAAGAACAGCGCGTCGCCGGGCGCCGGATGCGCCGTCGCCTGCAGCGCGTCGCGGCCGGGCATGGCGATCGGCGTCGGCGGCAGGCCGTCGCGGGTATAGGTGTTGTACGGCGTGTCGGCACGCAGGTCGGTCCTGCGGATGTTGCCGGCGTAGCTGCTGCCCATGCCGTAGATCACGGTCGGATCGGTTTCGAGGCGCATCGGCACCTTGAGGCGACGCACGAACACGCCGGCGATCTCCGGCCGTTCGCTGGCGATGCCGGTTTCCTTCTCGACGATCGAGGCCAGCGTCAGCAGTTCGTACGGCGTGCGCAGCGGCAAACCCTCGTCGCGACCTTCCCAGGCGTCGGCGACGGCCTTGTCCATCGCGACCGCGGCGCGCTTGAGCACGTCCAGGTCGGTGTCGTTGCGGGTGTAGAGATAGGTCTCGGGCAGGAAGCGACCTTCCGGATGTTCGCCGCCGCGGCCGAGCGCGCGCATCAGCGCGGCATCGTCCATGTCGGCGGTGGCCTGCTTCAGCGGTGTGGCCCTGGCCAGCGCGGCGCGCAGGTCGCGGATGTTCCAGCCTTCGACGATGGTGAAGCGATAGCGGATGACCTTGCCGTCGCGCATGCGCTCCAGCAGCGTGCGCGGGGTCATGCCCGGCTCCAGCGCGTATTCGCCGACCTGGATCTTCCCGGCCGCACCGGTGGATTTCGCGAGCAGGCGCCAATGCAGCGGGTCGGCATCGACGCCCTGCGCACGCAGCGTGCGCAGCACCTTCGGCAGCGAATCGCCGGGCTCGACCACCAGGGTCTCGCCGGCCTCGATCCCGGTCATCGGCGCATCGGCGAAACCTTCATAGCGCTGCCAGGCGAAGAACGCGACCGCGCCGACACCGAGCGCGAACACCAGCGCGATGAGCAACACGATCTTGATCAGGCGCTTCAGGAAGTGCTTCAGGCTCACGGACGACCTCGATCGATGACGGAAAAGGCCGGATGCTCCCCGGCGAGGCGACGCCGGACATCGCCGACCGCCGGATGCGGCGACCATGTGCGGTCGCCCAGCCGGGCCACGGGCAGGATACCGCGCACGGCGTTGCACAGGACCAGGGCCTGCGACGACAGCACGTCGCCGGGCGTCAGGCGGCGCTCCGTAGCGTCGAGCGCGGCCAGCGCCCAGCCGCGACAGACACCGGCCACGCCGCAGCGCTCCACCGGTGGCGTCCACCAGCGTCCCTCGTGCAGCACGAAGAGATTGGCTGCCGTCGCGCAGACGACATCGCCATCGAGATCCCGCAGCAGGCCCTCGTCGATGCCCGCGTCGCGCCACTCCGCGCGCGCCAGCACCTGCTCGAGCCGGTTGCAGTGCTTGATCCCGGCCAGCGCCGGCTGCGGCGCCAGGCGCAGCCCGCACCAGCGCAGCACCAGCCCGCCGTCGCGCGGCGCGGGCGGCAGCGCGGAGGCGGACAGCAGCCACATCGGCGGGGCGTCGAGCGGCGGCGCGTAGCCGCGGCCACCACTGCCGCGGGTGAGCACGAGCTTGGCGACGGCATCCGGATGATCGCGCAGGAGGTCGCGCAGGGCCGCATCGAGCGCGTCGTCCGACGGCATGGCGATGCCCAGCCGCGCCGCGCCGCGCGCGAGGCGCGCGCGATGCGCAGGCCACCAGTGCACCTCGCCGGCGCAGGCGCGCATGGTCTCGAACACGCCATCGCCGTAGGCCAGACCGCGTCCGGCGGCGAGCACGGTGTCGCTGCCGGCTTCGAGCGGCGCATCGCCGACGAAGACCCGCACCGCCGACGGCATCGTCATGCGGCGTCTCCGAGCGCCTTCAGCAGCCCGCGCGCCTTGTCGCGGGTTTCGTCGAGCTCGCGCTGCGGATCGGAGTCGGCGACGATGCCGGCGCCGGTGCGGAAGCGCAGCGTCGCGCCTTCGACTTCGGCGCTGCGGATCAGGATGTTCAGGTCGAGGTCGCCATCGCGGTTCAGCCAGCCGAAGGCGCCGGTGTAGGCGCCGCGACCGGTGCCTTCGAGCTCGGCGATGATCTGCATGCAGCGCACCTTCGGGCAGCCGGTGATCGTGCCGCCCGGGAACACCGCGCGGATCGCGCCGCCGGGCGTGACCTCGGGGCGCAGGCGGCCGCGCACGTTGCTGACGATGTGGTGCACGTGCGAATAGCTCTCGACCGTCATCAACTCGTCGACCTCGACGCTGCCCGGCGTGCAGACGCGGCCGAGGTCGTTGCGTTCGAGATCGATCAGCATCACGTGCTCGGCGCGCTCCTTCGGATTGCCGACCAGTTCGCGGATGCGCGCGGCATCGTCGTCGCCGGGAAAGCGCGGGCGCGTGCCGGCGATCGGCCGGGTTTCGATCACGTCGCCGCGCACCGACACCAGACGCTCGGGCGAGGAGCTGACCACGGCCCATGGACGGCCGGCGGTCTCGCCCGTGAGCAGGCCCGCGAACGGCGCCGGGCTGGCGGCGCGCAGGCGGTCGTACAGCGCGGCCGGATCCAGCGCGTCGTCGAAGCGCGCGCGCCAGGCGCGGGACAGGTTGACCTGGAAGATGTCGCCGGCCGCGAGGTAATCGAGGATGCGGCGCACGCCGTCGGTGAAGGCCTCGGGCGCGTCGTCCTCGATCGCGGCAGGCGCGCGCCATGCTGGCAGGTCGGCCGGCGCCGGCGCGGCGAGGTCGGCGACGATGGCGTCGAGCAGCGCATCGTGCCCGGTTTCCGCCACCGCGACGCATTCGCCGGTGACATGGTCGCGCAGCACCGCCGCGGGGCAGCGCAGCGCCAGCGCGACCGGCAGCGTGCCTTCCATCTGCGGCAGCCTCAGCACCGGCTCCACCTGGGCCGCCAGTTCATAGGACAGGAACAGCGCCCAGCCGCCACGGAACGGCCAGCGCGGCTCTTCGCGCGGCACGCGCAGCGCCTGCCATTCGCAGTCGAGCACAGTGAGGAAATCATCGCCGACGTCGATGCCGCCCGCGTCGCGCACGCGACCGTCGCGATCGAGCCGCAGCGACGTGCCATCCGCGACCAGCAGCATGTCCCAGCGCCCGAGCGCATGGCCGGCCACCAGCGAGGACGAGGTCGACTGCAGCAGCAGCGGGTGGCGGGCCGGCGCCTGCCGTTGCAGGCGCAGCAGATCGCAATCCGCAGGCAGGGCGCGGGTGACGATCATGCGCGGGAACCTCGAAACGTGGGGAAAGCTTGAGTCGCGATCAGATGCGGCCGAACACCAGCGTGCCGTTGGTGCCGCCGAAGCCGAAGCCATTCGACACGACCACGTCGACCTTCGCCTCGCGCGCCTCGTTCGGCACGTAGTCGAGGTCGCAGCCTTCGCTCGGGTTCTCGAGGTTGATCGTCGGCGGAATGATGCCGGTGTGCAGCGCCATCACCGAGAAGATCGCCTCCACGCCGCCGGCGGCGCCGAGCAGGTGGCCGGTCATCGACTTCGTCGACGACACCATGGTCTTGTATGCGTGGTCGCCGAGCGTGCGTTTGATCGCCAGCGTCTCGGCCAGGTCGCCCAGCGGCGTGGACGTGCCGTGCGCGTTGAGATAACCGACGCGGTCGACGCTGACGCCGGCATCGCGGATGGCCGCGGTCATGCAGCGCGCGGCGCCTTCGCCGTCCTCGCTCGGCGCGGTCATGTGGAAGGCGTCGGAGCTGGCGCCGAAACCGATCAGCTCGCAGTAGATGCGTGCGCCGCGTGCCTTCGCGTGTTCGTACTCTTCGAGGATGAGGATGCCGGCGCCGTCGCCGAGCACGAAGCCGTCTCGTTCGGCGTCCCACGGGCGCGACGCGCGTTCGGGCTCGTCGTTGCGCGTGGACATCGCCTTCATCGCGCAGAAGCCACCCATGGCGCTGGGCGTGGAGCCGCGCTCGCCGCCACCGGCGATCATCACGTCGGCGTCGCCGTACTGGATCAGCCGCATCGCCACGCCGATCGAATGGTTCGAGGTCGCGCAGGCCGACACGGCGGAGAAATTGGGACCCTTGGCACCGGTCATCAGCGAGACCTGGCCGGGCAGCATGTTGATGATGGTGCTGGGCACGTAGAACGGCGAGACCTTGCGCGGTCCGCCTTCGTGCAGCTTGATGGTCTGCTGCTCGATGCCGAGCAGGCCACCGATGCCCGAACCGATCAGCGCACCGATGCGGTCGGCGTTGGCGTCGTTGATCTCCAGGCCGGCGTCCTGGATGGCCATGAAACTGGCGGCGACGCCGTAATGGATGAACTCATCCATCTTCTTGGCGTCCTTGGCCGAGATCCACGGCGAGGAGTCGAAATCCTTGACCTGCCCGGCGATGCGGGTGGTCATCCCCGACGCGTCGAAATGCGTGACCGGGCCGATGCCGGAACGGCCGTTGATGACGCCATCCCAACTGCTGGCGAGGTCATTGCCCAGGGGCGACACGATGCCCAGGCCGGTGACGACGACTCGACGTTTCGACATGCTCTGCTCCTCACTGCTCGCCCGGCATAGGCGGCGCATTCCGCCGCACGGGGACATCTCTTCGACACGTTGCCAAAACGCGCAGGGCCGCGATGCGGCCCCGGCGTGCGCCCGGGCGCGAGGCCCGGGCCTGGGTACGAGACCCGATTACTTGACGTGGGCCTTGATGTAATCGATGGCCTGCTGCACCGAGGTGATCTTCTCGGCTTCTTCGTCCGGAATCTCGCACTCGAATTCTTCTTCGAGGGCCATCACCAGCTCGACGGTGTCGAGCGAGTCCGCGCCGAGATCGTCGACGAACGATGCGCTGTTGGTGACTTCCTCTTCCTTGACGCCAAGCTGTTCGACCACGATTTTCTTGACGCGTTCTTCGATGCTGCTCATGGGTGTTGTACTCCGGGAGGAATGATGCGGTGGATAGTGTAAGGGAAAGCCGGGCCCGAGGTGGCACGCCGACGATCTTTTCGGATTCAATGACTTAGCACGAAACGCCCTGCTCGACGGAGGCCGCCGGACTCAGGGCATGTACATGCCGCCGTTGACGTGCAGGGTCTCGCCGGTGATGTAGGCGCCGGTGGGACCCGCCAGGAATGCGACCGCGTTGGCGATGTCGGCGGCATCGCCGAGACGACCGAGCGCGATCTGGCCGAGCAGCGCTTCGCGCGCCGCGTCGGGCAGCGCACGGGTCATGTCGGTGTCGATGAAACCGGGCGCAACGACATTGACGGTGATGCCGCGCGAGCCGATCTCCTTCGCCAGCGATTTGCTGAAGGCGATGATGCCGGCCTTGGCCGCGGCGTAGTTGGTCTGCCCCGGGTTGCCGGTGACGCCGACCACCGAGGCGATGCTGATGATGCGGCCCTTGCGCGCCTTCATCATGCCGCGCATCACCGCCTTGCTGGTGCGGTAGACGCTGGTGAGGTTGGTCTGCAGGATCGAATCCCACTCCTCGTCCTTCATCCGCATCAGCAGGTTGTCGCGGGTGATGCCGGCGTTGTTGACGAGGATGGAGATCGCGCCGAACTCCTTCGCGATCGCGTCGACCAGCGCCTCGACCTCGGCGCCGTCGGCGACGTCGAGCCTGCGCCCGTGGCCGCCCAGCGGCGCCAGGCGCTCGTCGATGGCCTGCGCGCCGGCGTCGGAGGTCGCGGTGCCGATGACGGTCGCGCCCTGCGCGGCCAGCAGGTCGGCGATCGCGGCGCCGATGCCGCGGCTGGCGCCGGTCACGAGTACCCACTCAGCCATCAAGCGCCTCCAGGAATGCGTCGATATCCGCCGGCATCTGTCCCTTGACCCGCGCCTCGGCCAGCAGCGTCTCGCCCGCGTGGATTGTGCAATCAAACACGCCGAGCCCGCTGTCGTCACGCAGGGTAAGCGCCGCGCGCACGCGCAGCGGGCTGCCGGCCGGGAAATACGCGCACCGCGCGGCATAGCGGCGCGTGCCGAGCAGCAGGCCGATGCGCGGCGCTTCACCCCGCGCGCGCAGCTCGAGCGCCGAGAACGCGGAGACGGCCTGCGCCATCAGTTCGATTCCCACCCATGCGGGGACCCCGCGTGCCTCGACGAGTGGATGCTCCGCCGGCAGGCGGGCCACGGCCTCGACGCTGGTGCTGTCGCAGGCGAGCACGCGCTCGATCAGCAGCATCTCGTGCCGCTGCAGCAGCAGGTCCTCGACCGGAATATCCGCGACCTCCATCATCCCGATGATCTCGCCCGCCCGCACATCAGTCCACGCTCGCCGAGTCGATCGCAATCGAATAGTCGTCCGCGAGGCTCGCGAGCCACGCGCGGCCGCGCCAGCGATCCGCCCCCGCATAGTGGACCTCGGCCACGAGCGCGCCGTCGCGCAACAGTCGCCGGGTGCGCGGATCGGGCTCCGTCACGCGCCAGGCCGTGGGTGAGAGGGCCTGCTCCAGCGCGGCGAGCGGCCAGTACACGAGCTGCAGGTCGTTCAGCATGCGTTGCGGCGAGAGGACTGCGGGCAGGCTGCGGCTGGCCTGCGCGTCGACCTGCCGGCCGTCGTAGGTGACGGTGAAGAGCCGGGGTCCTGCCGGCAGCAAGCCAATGAGCAGGATCCG
>JAHCAU010000001.1:407500-564382 GCA_019634715.1 Lysobacter sp. | reverse complement strand
GCAACAGCAAGTGCAGTTCGCAACGCCCTCGGGCCGCGGGTCGAAAGACCCGCGGCCTTTTCCGTCCCTGCATGCCGGGCTGCGGTTGCTCCTGCTCGCGTTCATCGACGTGCGGCGGTCGTCTCCGGTGGCAGCACGGCATCGACTTCCGACAGCAGCACCAGGTCGCCGCTGCGCCTGGCCTCCGCCCTGATCGCCGATGCCTTGCGCTGCGCTTCGGCCCGTTGTCCCCCGGCGTCCAGCGCGGCGATCTCCAGGATGTCGATGCGCCTGTGGGCGCTGTGGACTTCGGCTGGAATGCGCCGACGCAGCTGCGTGCGATAGCGCGCGACGGTCTGCCAGTCGCCGCGTGCGGCGGCGGCTTCCGCCAGGCCGGTGTCGATGTCGGCCAGGAGCAGGTCGTCGTCGAGCGTCGCCGCCGTTTCGCGCATGCGTTGCAGCAGCGAAACGGCGGCCAGCGGTTCGCCCAGGCGGATCTTCAGCGCGGCCATGTCGATGGTCAGATAGATCCGCAGCAGTTCGTTCGGCTCCTGCGCGATCTGGGCTTCGGCGATGCGCAGCGTGGCGGCCGCCGTGGCCGGATCCCCGGACAGGCGCGCGAGCCATGCCTCGACGATCGATGCGCGCGCGGGTTGCAAACTGCGGCAGCCGCGCGCCTGCGCCCGCGCCGCAGCCAGTTCGCCGATGCGGGCCAGCGCCTCCATGCGCCAGCAGGCGATATCGGCGGCCTCGGTCGACGACATATCCCAGCGGGTGGCGCGCTGGCTGTCGCCCAGCGTCCTGTCCAGAGAGGCCAGCGCGTCGCGGTAGTGTCCCGTGATCGCGAGCAGGTCGCTTTCGTAGCGTGCGGCGCGGTAGCGGTAATGCGTCCAGAGCCTGTTGTCGCGCAGTCGTTCCACCCGCTTGGCGGCCTGCGCGAAGCGACCGGCGCGCAGGTCTTCGCCGAGCAGCTCCATGTCCAGCAACTGGGCATTGGGGAGGTCGCCGGCCAGGCGCATGCTTTCCAGGCCGTCCTCCAGCACCTTCACGGCCCGTGCGCGGTCGTCGCGTTCGAGGTACAGCCAGGCCATCGTCCGGTGCAGCATGGCCACGCCCGCGTGGTCGCCATGGCCGCGTGCGGTCGCCAGCAGCGGCGGCAAGCGCAGCCGCGCTGCCTCCAGGTCGTCACCGAAGACGGCCTGGTGAAAGCGCGCGATGTCCGCACCGTATCGATGGCCCGCAGCCTCGTAGGCATCCGCTGCCTGCGCGAACAACCCGACCTGCTCCTCGCTCTGGTAGCGCTGCGTCCACATGAGGGCATGGACCATGCGCGCGGCGGCGAGCTCGGCCGGCAGGTCCATCGGCGGGTGCTGAAGTCGTTCGAGCGCCTGGTTGGCGCTGTGTTCCGACTGCTCGAGATCGCCGAGCACGAACGCCGTTTCTGCGCGGGCGATCAACTGGCGGATGCGCAGGCGCCCCCCTTCACGCGCCCACTCTGGACGCGAGAGCAGGCGGAAGGCGGCTTCCGGCTGGGTGTCGCGTTGCAGGATCAGCGCCTGCGCCAGCACGATATCCGGCCGCGAGGGATTCGCCGCCGAGAGACGGGCATGCAGGGCGGCCGCTTCGGCCGGCGAGGTCCGCCCGAGACCGCCGGTGTCCGCTGCCAGCATCACGGCGGCATCGGCCGGCAGCGGCGTGGTCAGTACGTGGGCGAGCCTGGCCTGCTCCGCAGCCTGCCGGAACTCCTTGCGCAGGACCATTTCGCGGGCGAGCAACTGGCGCGCGGGGCCGAATTCGGGTGCCGCCGCCACGACCTGTTCGAGCAACGACCGGGCCTGCGCCTGGCCCGCGTGACTGGCCCGCGCCGCCTCGGCGAAGCGGCCTGCGGTATCGGCATCGAGCGCGAGCTTCGGCCAGCGATCGTCGCGCCGGTGCGGCAGCACGCGCGCGAGCACGGCGTCGGACGCGGCGTCCAGCGTTGCCGTCATGCCGCCATCGCCTGCGGGAATCCTGATGCGCCTGGCAGTGTCGCCCGGCAGGCCCCGGGCATCCGCATTCGCGCGATAGACCGGCTTGAACGCGACATCGAGGAAGACATCGCCGGATCCATCCGGCGTTGCCTGCAGGCCGATGCCGAGGAGATAGCTCGGCGTGGAACGGCTCGCGATCAGCTCGTCTTCCTCGACAAGCTGGATCGACGGCAGCAAGGCGAGTTTCCAGCGCACCCACTCCCTGAGCAGCCGGGTCGCCTGTTGCTGCGACGGTGACGACAGCTCGTCGGCCTCGGCGATCACGATGCTCATGCTCACGTGGCGGGCCGGGACGGATTCCACAGCGATCCGCCCGGCGTGACGGGTGGCGCCGGTCGTGCCGAGGCTGCCGGCGATCGCGAGCATGAGCAGGACGGCCGTGGCGAAGGCGGGGCGCCCGCCCGAAGAGGGGAGGGGCTTCGCGTGCGGATCGACCGCGCTGATCGCCTGCGCTTCGATCCCGGCGGTCGCGGTCGCATCGGCAGGTCCGTGCGGCGTTGGCGTCGCATCGCCGTCGAGTGCTGCCTGCAGCGCCTGGACGCTGTCGAAGCGGCGTACTTCGCAGGGCGGTTCGAAGCAGTATCCGACGCCCGAAACGGTCCGGATCCAGTGCTTGCGCTCTCCACCCAGCGCCCTGCGCAGCACGGAGATGTTCTGCGTCAGGTTGGTGTCTTCGATGTGGAGCGTTCCCCACACCCGCTCGAACAGGCGCTCGCGCCCGTGCAGCGTGAAGGGTTCGTCGATGAAGACCAGCAGCAGGTCGAAGACGCGCTGGGTCAGCTCGACCTCGTCTGCCGGCGTGCGGATCCGGCGCAGGCGCGGCTCGATCACCAGGTCGCCGATGAGATAGCCGCCCGGGTGGCTGGATGTGCTGGCGGATGTCGCGCGATTGGGGTTCATGGCGGACGTCGGTTGCCGGTGGGCGCAGCGCACCGGCGGGGGGCGTCGATGTCGACGTTCCGGGACGTACGAGCGCGATCCTAGCCAACTGCTCCCGGCTTTCAAAGGACGATTCGACATGATCCGCGCGCGATCGCGATGCGCTGCGGACACCGCATTGTGCGCAGCGCGTGCATCCGACGATGTCGGGTCGCGTGAGCAGCGAATCGACGTTGCTCGCCTGTGGAATCGACGAAGGAACGACCATTTCGTGCGTGAGCAGGGCATGCCTGCCCGGAGCACCCGGGCAGGATAAAAAAAGATGAAAAAAGTGATGGGTGTCGCAAAAGAGATTGGGCGTGGCAGGTGCGAGGCTTCGGCCTTGCGCACGCCTGGTGTCACAGGGAAACCCGACGGAACAGAAAACATGGAGGTTCGCTGCAATCGCCGCGTTCTTGCTGCGGTCGCTTCAGCGCAGGGTCGGGCGCCGATGCACGACCATCACTTCGTTCCCGTGCAATGGCGCGACCCGTATCGACAGAGCATGGCTCGCGGGCGTCAGCTCAAAAAAGCTAAAAAGACGCCAGGGATCACGCATTCGATGCATGCGCCTATGCACGATGCCGGCCGACATGGACACGATGCAACAACGAAGAGCGCCGAATGCCCAGCGATCCGCATTCCGGTAGCGCGTCGGATGAACGGAGCCAGCGCGGGAAGCGATCCGCCTCGGGGGCTGGCGTCGTTCGGGCGGTCGACAGGGGTCGGTCGCGGCGGTGATCCGATGGTCGAGAGCGAAAGACAAGCCGTTGCAACCCGCCGGACATGCCGGACGTGCATGCTCCGCGCGGGGGGCATGACCTATCACATCAACAGGGAGCACATGATGGAACTGAAACGACACATGCCGGGGACAAAGTCCGCGGCGATGGCCACGTTGTCGGCTGCGGTACTGGCCATGCTCGCGGCCTCGCCGCTGCAGGCCCGCCAGCGCACGCCGCAACTCCACGAGGAGGGGACGGTGACCCGCACCCTGCCGGCCGCGTCCTCGCGGTCGGTCCTCGACGCGGGCGCCTCCAGCCGCGTCTGCGAGACGGGGGCGAAGTGGATCCGCCTCGATTTCCGCTCGCTCAAGCTGCATGCCTACGACAGCCTGGTGCTGAAGAGTTCCGGCGGCGACCGTTACGTCTTCCAGGGCGGGCACTGGAACGACCGCAGCTTCAGCAGTCGCGCGCTGCGCGGGTCCTGCGTCGACATCCAGCCGTACTTCGCAAGCTCCGCCAGCAGCTACGAGCTCGGCGGCTACACCATCGGCACCCGCGCGCTGGCGCAGTCCACCGTGGTCGTCGCGGGCGCGGGCGACATCTGCGATTCCACGCCGGCCGACTGCAAGGCGACCTCGGACCTGATCGTCAGCATCAACCCGGTCGCGGTGTTCACCGCCGGCGACAACGCCTACAGCAACGGCACGCTGAGCGAGTTCAACACCCGCTACGACCCCAACTGGGGCCGTTTCAAGAGCAAGACCAAGCCGACGCCGGGCAACCACGAGTACGGCACGAGCAGCGCTGCGGGCTACTTCGACTATTTCAACGGTACGGGCGTGCAGACCGGCCTGGCCGGCGACCGCAGCAAGGGCTACTACAGCTGGGACGTGGGCGACTGGCACTTCATCGCGCTCAACACGGTGTCCAACGGTTCGATCTCCAGCACCCAGCTGGCCTGGCTGAAGCAGGACCTGGCGGCGAACACCAAGCCGTGCACGGCGGCCTACTTCCATCACCCGCGCTGGAGCACGGGCAACTACAGCGGCTACAGCGGCGTGCAGTCGGCCTATACCGAACTGTACAACGCGAAGGCGGACCTGATCCTGGTCGGCCACGACCACAACTACCAGCGCAGCAAGAAGATCAACGCCAGCGGCGCGGTGGCGGCGGACGGCTTCCGGCAGATCCTGGTCGGCACCGGTGGCCGGGACTTCTATGCGCTGGGTGCCGCCAACACGACCATCGCGGAAGTGCGCAACGCCGACACCTGGGGCGTGCTCAAGCTGACCCTCAGTGCGACCGGCTACACCGCCGATTTCGTGCCGGTGGCCGGCCGCACCTTCACCGACCGCGTCACCGGTACCTGCAACAAGGCCAGCACCGGCACGACGTACTCGGTGTCGGGCAGCGTCACCAACAGCGCGGGCACCGGCATCGCCGGCGTGGTCGTGAGCACGGGTTCGGTATCGGCCACCACGTCCAGCACCGGCGCCTACACGCTGGGCGGCCTGGCCAACGGCAGCTACACGCTGACCCCGTCGCTGAGCGGCCATACCTTCTCGCCGACCAGCCGCAGCGTCACCGTCAACGGCGCCAACGTCACCGGGCAGACCTTCACCGGTACCGCGACGGGCACGGGTGGCACGGTGGTGCACAACGTCAACCTGCCGTCGGTGTCGAGCGGCAACTGGTCGTCGATGTACACCGTCAGCATCCCGGCCGGCACCACCAGCCTGGTCGTCAACATCTCCGGTGGCACCGGAGATGCCGACCTGTACGTCCGCGCCGGTTCGGCGCCGACCACGTCCAGCTACACCTGCCGTCCCTACCTCAACGGCAACACCGAGACCTGCACGATCAACAATCCGACCGCCGGCACCACGTACTACATCGGCGTGCGGGCCTACAGCAGCTACTCGGGCGTGAACATGAAGGCGACCCGCACGCCCTGACGGGCGGGAACGCACGGTCCAGACAGCGTTACCTTCCGATGGCGATCGCCCTCGGAAGCCTGCCGACCCGGGACACCGGGTCGGCTTCGTTTCGGGGATCGGCGGCGCGTCGATCCGCTTCGCGCGCTCGAAACGTGCGGTCGCGATGCCCGGGCCGTCAGCGGCCGGGAACGATCACGTCGTGCGCCGAGGCATGCGACGCCATGGGGACCGGCGCATCCGCGAGCCGACGCTCGCGCACCACCAGCCAGTCGATCGCGCTGCTGCGCGCGAGGCGGGTGTCGGCCCCGTCCACGGCGGCGACATCGTGGCGCAGCGCCGTCGCCTGCGCCCGCACCCGCGCATCGCCCAATCGCTCCGCGCGTGCGGCGAGCGCGACGGCCCGCGACTGCGCGTCGTCGGCCTGGCCCGCTGCCCGCAGTCGCGCGACTTCCAGCAGTTCAAGACGGCTGGCGAAATGCCACATGTCCTGCGGAAACAGCGTCCACACCGCATCGCGATGCGCCGCGTACGCCACCCAGTCGCGGCGCGCGGCGGCCAGTTCGGCCAGCCCCGTCTCGACCTCGGCCTGCAGCCGGCGATAGCCGCTCTGTCGTGCTGCCGCGGACACGTCGCGATACAGCTGCGCCGCGCGGTCGTATTCGCGCAGCCGGGTCAGCATGCCGGCGACGGCGATG
This sequence comes from Lysobacter sp., assembly GCA_019634715.1. Lineage (GTDB taxonomy): Bacteria > Pseudomonadota > Gammaproteobacteria > Xanthomonadales > Xanthomonadaceae > Lysobacter_I. Next base: position 558,098 of record JAHCAU010000001.1, on the reverse strand, counting down.
CCCAGGCCGACCTGGCCCATGTCCTGCTTCCGTTGCGACAGCAGCAGCGCCGCGCGATCGGCGTGCGCACGCGCATCGGCCACGTTGCCCGAATGCAGCTCGATGCCGGCCAGGCCGACCGCAGAGAGGATCGGCACCGAACTCGATCCGCGATCGTGGCAGCCCTGGGCCTGCGCGCGCGCCATGCTCAGTTCGCCGAGCGACAGCAGGCTGTCCATCCGCGCGCAGGCAAGCTTCGCTGCTTCGGTCGGCGACACGTCCGGACGCGCGCCGCGCTCGGTCGACGAGAGCTTCCGGTCCAGCGCCGACAGCGCCTCGCGATGGCGACCCTGCAGGCTCAGCAGTTCGTGCTCGCGGCGCGCGACGCGGAAACGATACTTCGTCCACAGCCGGTTCTCGCGCAGCCGCTCCACGCGACAGGCCGCCTGCGCCAGATCGCCGTCGATCAGGTTTTCGTCGAGCAGGTCCAGGTCCAGCAGTTCGCGCGTGGCCACGTCGCCGGCGAGACTGGCCAGTTCGAAGGCGCGGGTGCGCATGGCCACCGATTTCCGCACCATGCCGAGCGCGTGGTACTTCTCGGCGATGGCGCGCAGGGCGCGGATTTCGGCGCCGCGGTCGCCGTTCTCGCGCAGGTGCGCGAGCAGCGGTTCCAGGCGGCGCTCGACCTCGGCGATGTCGCCGCGCGCCATCGCTTCGTGGAAGCGCGCCACCATCGCGCCCTGCGCGTAGCCGATGGCCTCGTAGGTCGCCGCCGCCTCGGCGTACAGCCCGGGGCGCCGGTGCGTCCTCGTCTGCGAGTTCTCGATGCGGGCGATCATCATCTGCGCAGCACCGAGTTCGCGGCGCCTGTCCTGCGGCGCGCGTTCCAGCAGTGCGATCGCCTCGGCGGTGTCGCGCCGCGATTCGTCGAGATAGCCGAGGATGAAGTTCGCTTCCGCGCGCGTCTGCAGGAAGCGGATGCGCATGCCGAGCGGCTGCCGGTCCCAGCCCGGGCCGGACAGCAGTCGCACCGCGTCCTCGTGCCGGCTGGCGCGCATCGCCAGGCGCGCACGCGCCAGCAGGAAGTCGAGGCGCGCGGGATTGGCCGCATGCAGGCGCGCGTAGGCCTGCCCGGCGTCTTCCACCCGTTGCGGCGAGACCGCAGCCGTTTCGGCGGCAAGCACGGCGGCGGCATCCGGCGGCAGTGGCCGGGTGCGCGCGAGCGCCAGCTGCGCCTGCTCGGTGGCGCGCCGCAGGTCGCCGTCGTGCGCCAGATCCCGGGCGAGGCGCAGGCGCGCGGGACCGAAGTCGGGCGCGGCGCGCACCACTTCCTGCAGCAGGGCGGTCGCCGCCGCGCCGTCGCGCCGCTGCATCGCATCGATCGCCTGCGTGTAGCGGCGCGCCACGCGTGCGTCCAGCGTCAGTGCGGGCCAGCGATCGCGTGCGCGCATCGGGAAGATCGCTGCCAGCGTTTCGTTCGACACCTGGTCGACCATCGCCGGCAGCCGCATCTCGCCGCCGGCCAGACGCCGGGTGCGCTCGAAGGCGGAAAGGCCGCCGACGCCATGCGTGTCGGCATGCGTCGGGAATACCGGGCGCACGACGACCGTGAAGGCGAAATCGCCGTCCTGCCGTGACGGGGCCTGGACGCGCAGGTCGATGAAGTAGGTCGACGTGGCGTGGTCGGCGATGAGGTCGGCTTCGTCGATCAGGGTCACCGACGGCAGGTGTTCGAGCTTCCAGCGCAGCCACTCCTTCAGCAGGCGCGTGGCCCAGCGCTCGGTGTCGCTGGCGTCCGCGGCTTCGTTCGCCACCAGCACGATGCCGATGCCGGTCGCGGCCGGTGTCGCGGCCATGGCGCTGTGCAGCGACGGCGCGCGGGCGCCGGGCAGGCCCAGCATCATGGCGACGACAAGCGTCGCGACGGCGCGCGGCAGCCAGGGGCGCACGCGCGTCGAGGGCGGCGGCAGGGATGCGTCCGCGGTGGTGGTGCCGGTCGGCGCGAGACCGTCCGATGCGGTCGCCGTCGGCTCGACGGATGTGCGTGCCGCGTCGGCGACGAAGCGCACCGCGCCAGGCGGCTCGAAGCTGTAGCCCTTCTTCGACACGGTGCGGATCCAGCCCTTGCGCGTCTCGCCCAGGGCCTTGCGGATCACCGAGATGCTCTGGGTGAGGTTGGAGTCCTCGATGCAGGTGGTGCCCCAGACGCGTTCGAGCAGGGCTTCGCGCGTGTGCAGCGTGTCGGGGGCGGAGACCAGCGCGATCAGCAGGTCGAACACGCGCTGGGTCAGTTCGACGTCGCCGTCGGAGCGCAGCAGCCTGCGCTGTCGCGTGTCGATCACGATGTCGCCGACGTGGTACCGCCCGGCGGTCGGAACAGGACTGCTGCTTTGCATCGGGTTCACGCCTTCGGTAGCGGAGACTGACAGAAGGTGCGGCAGGCGATCTTCCCGTCCATGGCGGCCACGACCCGGACACCGGGTACCGGCCTGATGCTAGCGGAGAATGGGTGGGAATCATGACGCGACGTCGCACTGCGCCATGAATTCTGGTTATCAGTGCGGGCGGTCGCGCGCGGATGCGCGATTGTCGAGCGCTGTCATCGGTGCGGACGTTTGCGATCGCCACCATTCGCAGGCGTGCGGTTCGGCGCACACGGGTGGCGAACGTCGATCAGCGTGAAGGCTTCGGCGACAGCCACATCGCGATCGTCGCCTTGAACACCGCGTCGCCGGCGGCGTCGGTCAGCACCACGTCCACCGGCAGTTCGTAGCCTTCGTCGGCATGCACGACCGGGATCGAGGGCGTGGCGACGGCGCGGAGCGTGCCCATCGCCTTCTTCAGGTACTGCACGGTCATGCCCTTGGGAATCCAGCGCATCGTGTCGGGCAGGCTCACTTCGGTGACCATGCCGCCGGTCAGCTCGGCGAGGTTGCACATGGCGATCGCATGCACGCTGCCGATGTGGTTGGTGATCGCGCGATGGCGACGGATCGAGGCGACGCAGCGACCCGGTTCCAGGGTTTCGATGCGCGGCGAAATGCTGCCGAAGTAGGGCGCCTTGAAGCAGATCGCGCGGGTGAACAGCCACTGCCCGGCGGGCCAGCGGCGGACGCGTTCGTAGAGGGCGAGGGTCTTGTTGGCCATGCGTTTGTCCCGGGTTTCGTATCCCTGAAAAGCGAACGGCGGGACAGCCCGCCGTTCGTTCGCGCATGCCCCTGCCGATCAGGCCGCGGCGAGGCGCGTGCCGCCGGTCGCCGGCGCGGGGTCTTCGACGTAGCCGGCGGAACGCAGTTCCCACGACTCGAAGTCGTCGACCATGATCGTGTCCAGGGTCATCTCGCGCAGCTCTTCCAGCTGCCTGCGCTCGTCCGCGGTGATCCAGCCCTCGCGCACGCCCTCGTCGAGCTGCGCGTCGAACTCCAGCGCTTCGATGTCGCTGTTCTTCAGTGCCTTGAGGAACTTGCGCTCCACCGGCTCGGCCAGGATCACCTTCGACAGGTAGCTGTTCACGCGGCCGGCCGGGTTGTTCTCGCACGGGTCGAGGAACAGGCCTTCGGCCAGGCGGTCGCGCGCTTCGCACGGCGTCATCAGCAGGCTGGCGGCGCGATGGCCCAGGCGGTCGCTCGGCGCCTGCGCGCGGCGGCCCCAGGGGAAGATCACCGCCCACAGCAGCCAGCCGACCGGACGGATCGGGAAGTTGCGCAGCGCGCCGGACAGGGCCAGCTCGATCTTGTGAACGGCATCGTGGAAGGCCCAGGCCAGCAGCGGGTGGTCCGCGACCGGGCGGCCCTGGTCCTCGTAGCGCTTGAGCATCGCGCTGATGATGTAGAGCTGGCTGAGCACGTCGCCGAGGCGGCCGGACAGCGATTCCTTGAACTTCAGCTTGCCGCCGAGCAGGAGCATCGAGGTGTCGGCCATCACCGCCAGCGCCGCCGAATAGCGGTTGAGCTTGCGGTAGCAGCGGCGGGTGTACTCGCCGCCCGGCGTGGTGCCGATGCGGGTGCCGGTGAGGCCGAACCACCAGGCACGCACGGCATTGGAGATCGCGTAGCTGATATGGCCGAACAGCGCGTCGTCGAACTGCTCCAGGCGGGCGCGAGGATCTTCCAGCTGCGCCGCCTTCATCTCCTTCATCACCCACGGATGGCAGAGGATCGCGCCCTGGCCGAAGATCATCAGGCTGCGGGTCATGATGTTGGCGCCTTCGACCGTGATCGCGATCGGCACCGACTGCCAGTTGCGGCCGGCGTAGTTGCGCGGGCCGAGGATGATGCCCTTGCCGCCGTGGATGTCCATCACGTCGCGGGCCACTTCGCGGCCCATCTCAGTGCAGTGGTACTTGGCGATGGTCGACGGCACGGCCGGGTTCTCGCCGCGCGCCACGGCGGCGGCGGTGGCTTCCGACAGCGCGCTGCAGGCGTAGGCGCGGCCGGCGATGCGCGCGAGCGCTTCCTCCACACCTTCGAAGCGCCCGATCGACAGGCCGAACTGCTTGCGGATGCGCGCATAGGCGCCGGTGACCACCGCGCCCATCTTCGAGCCGCCGCTGGCGGTGGAGGGCAGGGTGATGGAACGGCCGATCGACAGGCATTCCATCAGCATGCGCCAGCCCTGGCCGGCGTAGTCTTCGCCGCCGATCAGCTGGCTCAGCGGCACGAACACGTCCCTGCCCTTGATCGGCCCGTTCTGGAACGGCGAATTGAGCGGGAAATGGCGGCGACCGATCTCCAGGCCGGCGGTATCGCGCGGCACCAGGGCCAGCGAGATGCCGATGTCCTTCGTGTCGCCGAGCAGGCCATCGGGGTCGTACATGCGGAACGCGACGCCGATCAGCGTCGCCACCGGCGCCAGGGTGATGTAGCGCTTGTTGAGCGTGAGGCGGATGCCCAGCACCTTGGCGCCGTTCCACTCGCCCTCGCAGACGATGCCGTAATCGGGAATGGAGGTCGCGTCGGAGCCGGCGAACGGGCCGGTCAGGGCGAAGCAGGGCACTTCGCGGCCGTCGGCCAGGCGCGGCAGGTAGTAGCGCTTCTGTTCCTCGGTGCCGTAGTGCATCAGCAGTTCCGCCGGGCCCAGCGAATTGGGCACGCCGACGGTGGAGCTGACCACGCTGGAGACCGCCGCCAGCTTCTGGATGACCTTGTGGTTCATCAGCGCCGAGAAGCCCAGGCCACCGTATTCCTTCGGGATGTTCAGGCCGAAGAACTTGTTCTGCTTGATGTAGTCCCACAGCTCCGGCGGCAGGTCGGCGCGGACGTGGGTGATCTCCCAGTCGTTGGTGCGGCGGCACAGCTCGGCGCAGGGGCCGTCGAGGAAGGCCTGCTCCTCGGCGGTCAGCTCGGGCCTGGGCAGCGACAGCAGCTTGTTCCAGTCGGGCTTGCCCGAGAACAGCTCGCCCTCGAAGCCGACCGTGCCCGATTCCAGCGCGGTGCGCTCGGTGTCCGACAGCGGCGGCAGCAGCTTCGTGTAGAAGGTCAGCAGCGGCGCGGTGATCAACGGCTTGCGCACGAAAGGAATCAGCAGCGGCACCGCGACCAGCAGCATCAGGCCGGCGCAGACCAGGGTGGTGGTCTGGTGTGCCCCGAGGAACCAAGCGGCGACCAGCGCGGTGCCCGACAGCGCCACCCAGACCGCCAGCCGCAGCCGGTGGTAGGCGACGAAGGCGCCGGCGAGAAGGAGGATGAGCGGGGGGGCGATCAGTCCGAGGACGGTACTCATGGAAACGCTCCGGTAAGGCTGGCTCGGCGTAGGGTGACGGGATCGGACCGCGATGTCGGCCGGGGCCCTTGCGGGCCGATCCGGAACGGGCGTGCGCCCGGCCGGACGACATTCAATCCATACGCCGAAGTATGGATATCGCGATTCCGGAATGTCAATGGCAGGAAACACTCTGTCCGCCGGACTGTGACCGGACACGAAATAACGAAACGATACTTTTCCGAACCGATCCGTATGGTTACAATATGGTCATGAACGAAGCCACCGCCAAGACCGAACGCAACGCGCGCCTCAGTGCCGAAGATTGGGCCCAGGCCGCGCTCGACCTCATCGCAGAGCAGGGTGTCGCCGCCGTCGCGGTCGAACCGCTCGCACGCCGGCTCGGCGTGACCAAAGGCAGTTTCTACTGGCACTTCCCGTCGCGCGATGCATTGCTGTCCGCCGCGCTCGAACGCTGGGAAGCGGTCGAACAGGAAACGGTCTTCGGCCAGCTCGAAGTCGTCGCCGATCCGCGCCAGCGCCTGCGTGCGCTGTTCCAGGTGGTCGCGCACGAGGTGAAGTCCCACAAGATCTACAGCGAACTGCTCAAGGCGCTGGATCATCCCGCCGTCGGCCCGGTGATCGAACGCGTCTCGCAGCGTCGCCTCGACTATCTCTCTGCCTCCTTCCGCCAGACCGGACTCGCCCGCGTCGACGCGCAGCATCGCGCGCGCCTCGCCTATGCGGCCTACGTGGGCTTTCTGCAGCTGAGCCTGCAGTTGCATCACCCGCGCCTGGCGCACGACGAGTTCGAGTCCTACGTCGAACACGTCATGGACACCCTCATTCCGCCGGCCGCGACGCCGGCCGCACCGATTCCCCGTCCTTGAGAGTCCCCTCCGAATGAATGCGACCGCCGCTGCCAGCACTGCGTCCGATCCTCATAAACAGATGCCCAGCCGCCACGCCGGCCTGAACGCCTGGGTCGCCGAGGTCGCCCGCCTCACCCGGCCCGACGCCATCCACTGGTGCGACGGCAGCGATGCGGAGAACGCCGCGCTGATCGCGAAGATGGAAGCCGACGGCACCCTGATCCGCCTCAACGAACAGACCCACCCGGACAGTTGGCTGCACCGCTCGCATCCCGACGACGTCGCACGCGTCGAGCACCTGACCTTCGTCTGCACCAGCCATGCCGACGACGCTGGCCCGAACAACCACTGGATGGCGCCCGAAGAGGGCCACGCGCAGATGGATGCGCTGTTCGAAGGCTGCATGCGCGGCCGCACGCTGTACGTGATCCCCTATTGCATGGGTCCGATCGATTCGCCGCTGTCGCGCTGCGGCGTGGAGATCACCGACTCGCCGTACGTGGTCGCCAACATGCGGATCATGACCCGCATGGGCGCCGCCGCGCTGGCGCGCATCGAGCGCGAGGGCGAGGCTGGCGGGAGCTTCGTGAAGGGTCTGCATTCGATCGGCGAGCTCGACCCGAACCGCCGCTTCATCATGCACTTCCCCGAAGAGCTGACGATCAAGTCCTACGGCTCCGGCTACGGCGGCAACGCGCTGCTCGGCAAGAAGTGCCACGCGCTGCGCATCGCCTCCTACCAGGCGCGCAGCGAAGGCTGGCTGGCCGAGCACATGCTGATCCTCGGCGTGGAGAACCCGCAGGGCGAGACGCATTACATCGCTGCGGCGTTTCCCTCGGCCTGCGGCAAGACCAACCTCGCCATGCTCATCCCGCCGGAGGGTTACCTGAAGGACGGCTGGAAGGTCACCACCGTCGGCGACGACATCTGCTGGATGCGTCCCGGCGCCGATGGCCGCCTGTACGCGATCAACCCGGAAGCCGGCTTCTTCGGCGTGGCGCCGGGCACGAGCATCAATTCGAATCCGAACGCGCTCAAGACCATCCAGAAGAACACCATCTTCACCAACGTCGGCGTCACCGCCGACAACCAGCCGTGGTGGGAAGGCCTGCAGAGCGGCACGCCGGTGACCGACTGGCGCGGCGAGCCCTACGACGCCGCCAAGCGTCCTGCCGCGCACCCGAACTCCCGCTTCACCGTCAGCGCGAAGCAGTGCCCCTCGTACTCGCCGATGGCCGAGGACCCGCAGGGCGTGCCGATCAGCGCCATTGTCTTCGGCGGTCGCCGCGCCTCGCTGGTGCCGCTGGTGTTCGAAGCCCGCGACTGGGCCCACGGCGTGCTGGTCGGCGCCGCGATGGGCTCGGAAACCACCGCCGCCGCCACCGGCGCGGTCGGCGTCATGCGTCGCGACCCGATGGCGATGAAGCCGTTCTGCGGCTACAACTTCGCCGACTACTTCAACCACTGGCTGTCGTTCGACCAGGCCGGGGCGAAGCTGCCGAAAATCTTCCACGTCAACTGGTTCCGCAAGGGCGACGACGGCAAGTTCCTGTGGCCGGGCTTCGGCGACAACCTGCGCGTGCTGGAATGGATGATCGAGCGCGTGAAGGGTACCGCCGGTGCGATCGACACGCCGATCGGCGCGCTGCCGCGCGTGGAGGACATCAACCTCGACGGCGTCAGCCTCGGCGACGAAGCGCACGAAAAGCTGTTCGGCTTCGACCGCGATGGCTGGCGCGCCGAGTTCGCCAGCATCGGCCAGTACCTCGAAGAGTACGGCCCGCGCATCCCGCAGGCGCTGATCGACGAGCAGCGGCGCATCGCCGCGCAGCTGGACGCGTGACGGCGCGCGTCGCGACGCGCGCATGACGACCGCCACGCAGCAGGCGGTCGTCGATGTCGCGGACCCGCGCTGGTTCCCGGTCGACCTGGACCCGGTGACGCCGCGCGTCGCGATGCTGCGCATCGACGAGGGCCACGTCACCGGGCCGGCGTTCATGGACAACCGGCTTGGCGTGGATTTCTCGGCTGCGGTCGCGGTGCCGCTGCAGGCCCTGCACGCGTTGCCGGCGCCACCGCGCGCGGCCTGGCTGTTCCACACCTCCTTCTGCTGCTCGACCCTGCTCGCGCGCGCGTTGCAGGACACGCCCGCCTGCATGGTCTACCGCGAGCCGCTGGTCCTGCGACGCCTCTCGGACGCGCGCGACCGCGGCATGGCCATCGCGCCGTGGATGGTGCCGACCACGCGCCTGCTGTTCCGTCCGTGGCGGGACGACGGCGTGGTGGTCGTCAAACCGACGCACGCGGCGCTGAACATCGCCGCCGACCTGCTCGCGGCCACGCCCGGCAGCCGCGCGGTCGCACTGCTGTCCTCGCTCGACGACTTCCTGGTCTCGAACATCAAGAAGACCCCCGAGACGCATGCCAAGGTGCCTGCGCTGGTCGAACGCGCCGTCGCCGCCGGCAGCCTGCGCCAGCGCCTCGCAGGCAGGGAAATCGAGCCGCCCTCGCTGCTCGCCGCCGTGGCCCTGCAGTGGGTGGCCCAGCGCGAGCTTCTGGTCGATATCGATGCACGGGCACCGGGCCGCCTGCGCTTCATCGACGCCTCGCAGGTCCTGGCCGATCTCGCCGCTGCGGCGCGCGATTGCCTCGAGTGGTGGGGCCTGCCTGCGGACATGGATGCCTTGCGCGATCGCGCTGCGGCGGTCGCGGCCGTCAACGCCAAGCAGACCTCGGCGACCTACAGCGCGCGCCAGCGCGAGGACGAGGCCGCGCAACTGGCGCGGATGTTCGCGCGCGAACTGGCCGAGGCTCGCGCCTGGTTCGAATGTGAAATACTGCCGGCGATCCGGCCGCAGGCCCTGGCGCTCGGCGCCGGCTGAGTGCGGCGACCTGGCCGCAGAACGAGGTGAACGCTTGACCGCTGCAGCATACGACCTGTGGAAGCAGGCCGAACGCGCCTACGACGCGAAGAACCTGGGGAGCGCCGAAGCCCTGTATCGCCGTGCCCTCGAGGCCAGCCCGGGCTACCCGCCCGCAGTGATCGGCCTGTCCACCGTGCTCACCCGGCGCGGCGCGCATCGCGAATCGCATGCCGTGGTCCGCACCGCCATCGGCATGCCGCTCGAGCATCCCGCGCTGGTCTTTTCGCTCGGCCAGCGGCTGGCTTACTTCAATGAGTTCGAGGCGCTCGAGCGTATCCTGCAGGACCCGCGATTGCTGGAAAGCTCGCCAGCCGATGCGCTTGCAAGATGCGTGGTGATGCTGAGTTCGATCAATGCCAATGATGCCGCGCAGCGCCTGGCCGAAGCCGCGCTTTCGAAACATCCTCAAGCTGCGGCGCTGCGTTACGTTCGCGGCAACCTGCACTTTTTCGACGGCGAGAGCGATGCCGCGGAGTCCTGCTACGAGGCAACCCTGGCGGCGAATCCAAGGTTCTACCAGGCATCCTGGATGCTCGCCAGCGTGCGCTCCCAGTCTGCGGAACGCAATCATGTCGACCGCCTGCGCCGGCAGCTTGGCGATGTCTCTCGTGATGGACAGGGTGAGGTCTATCTTTCCTATGGATTGCACAAGGAGTTGCATGACATCGGCGATTACGCTGGTGCATGGGAGGCCCTGAAGCGTGGCTGCACCGTCAAACGCCGCCTGGTGCAGTACGACCCTGCGCCCGTGGCGGAGCTGATCGCCGCCCAGCGCGCCGTGTGCACGCCCGCGTTCGTGCGATCCTGCAGTTCGGTCGAACTGCCGCACGTCCCGATCTTCATCGTCGGCATGCACCGTTCCGGCACGACTCTGCTCGAACGCATGCTCGCCGGTCACCCCGATGTCGGTGATGCCGGCGAAACCCGTGCCTTCGATGCGCAGATTGAATTGGCGATCGACCGCAGCCTGCCGAACGGCCTCGATGCCATGGCGGTGAAGTCGCTGGCCGGCGCCGACTTCGATGCGATCGCACGCGATTACGCGCGACACGCGTCATGGCTGTCGCGCGGAAAGCCGTTCTTCACCGAAAAGCTGCCGATGAACTTCTGGAACGTCGGCATGATCGCCCGAGCCATGCCGCAGGCGCGCTTCATCCACCTGGTCCGCGACCCGATGGATACCTGCTTCTCCAACCTGCGCACGCTGTTCGCCGGCGTGGCGACCTATTCGTACGTCCAGGAAGAGCTGGCCGGTTTCTTCCGTGCCTACCGCGCGATGATGGCGCACTGGTCCGAGGTCCTGCCCGACCGCGTGCTGGACGTGCGCTACGACGACCTGGTCGCCGAACCCGAGGCCAGCGTGCTGCGCGTGCTCGAACACTGTGGCCTGCGCCGCATCGAGGGACTCAGCGATGTGGCGCGTCCTGGGGGGCGCGTGTCGACCGCCAGCGCAGGCGCCGCGCGCCAGGGCGTGCTGCGTGATCGAGGTGGCGTGTGGTGGCATTACGAGGCGCAGCTGACGACGCTGCGCGAACGTCTCGCAGGCTGAGCGCTGCCCGCCGATCACTTCATCCCGAACCAGCAGTTGAACGCCACGGTGATCCGCTCGTCGGAGCCGTAGAACGGCAACACCTCGTGCGGCACCCAGGACGGAAAGAGCACCAGTTGCCCGGGCTGCAGGCGGAAACTCCAGGTGCCGTGGTGGTAGGGCGGGCGCAGCCGCGCGTTGCCGGCATCCAGGAACACGTTGCTGTAGAAGTGGGGATTGTGGAAGCGCAGCACGCCCGATTCTGGCCGGTCTTCCGGCGTCTCGCCCGGGTCGACGCAGTACACGCCGGACCACGAGGCCATCGGATGGATGTGGTTGATCACGAACCCGCCGTGACGGGTCACGTGGAACCAGGTGTGCGAGAAGATCTGCAGCCGCCGCATCTCCTCCGGCCCGTAGCCGTTCAACTCCTGCACCGCCTTGCCGAGTTCGGCCCAGCAGAACGCGCGCAGCGCCTGCACGCAGGCGTCCTGCCACGAGAACAGGGTGAAATCGCTTTCGAACACCCCGTCCTGCTGCTTCAGCGAGGGATGGGGATTGCCGTAGGTGGCCTTGTCGTGTTCGCGGCGCAGGAACAGGGCCTTCAGGTCGGCATTGAGCGCCGCCGGATCGGGAAGCTGCGCCTGGAACACGGGCACCGCGAACATCGGGGCGAGCTGGCTGGGAGACGGAACGGACACGCTCATGGGATGTACGGGGGCATTGGGAGTTCCGGATTGTAGCCATGAATCCCGGGCAGAAAAAAAAGACGGCCCCTTGCGGGGCCGTCCTTGTGACGCGAACCGGAAAATCCGATCGGGGCAAATCCGATCAGAACTTCTGGTTGTACTGCATGTACACGAAACGGCCCGGGAGCTCGTAGGACGGATCGAAGCTGTTCGCGAACGTGGTGAACGAGGTCGGCGGGTCCTTGGAGAAGACGTTGTTCACGCCCAAGGTGATCTTGCCGTTCCACGGCGCCTTCCAGAACACGGTGGCATCGTGGTAGGTCGTGCCGCCCATGGTGTTCTCGACGTTGACAGGGTCGCTGCAGAGGTCCCCGAAGCCGTAGAAATCCAGGGTGTCGCAGGATTCCGTCTGGCGCGAGTAGTAGCGCGTGAACCACGTCGCACCCCAGTCGCCCTTCGTCCAGCGGGCCATCAGGTTTGCACGGATGCGCCAGTTGTTGCTGCGGTCCGCGTATTCGCTGATGAACCCGTTCGTGTCGATGTCCGAAGTGTTCTCGGACATGTAGGTCGTATCCAGCGTGAAGCCGAAGTTGCCCAGCGCATTTTCCGGCAGGTTGTAGTTGATGGTCATGTCATAACCTTCAAGCGTACGACGTCCGGTGTTCTGCGGAACCGACAGCAGGTTCGTGATCTGGCCCTGGCTGTCGCGAACGACCTGGGCAAGCGAACAGACCTGAGCATCCAGTGCATTGCGAGGACGGCCGAGGCTGTTCGGGTTGTCGCGGATACACGCATTCAGGATGAACTGGCCGGTGCGGGTGACGATCGCATCCTGCAGTTCGATCTGCCACCAATCCAGCGAGACATTGAAGCCGCTGAGGAAAGACGGACTCCACACCAGGCCGAGGGTCTTGGTCCTGGAGCTTTCCGCCTGCAGGTCGGGGTTGCCGCCAGACGAGATGCGGATCTGGGCATTGCCCTGGTCGTAGCCCACGTTCGGAACGCCCTGGGCCACGCAGCGCGCGCGCTCATCGGCGCTCAGTGCGTTCCATGCGCCACCGAAGGTGGTGGAGCAGGGATCCGCCAGGCCCGGGAACGAGTCGGCGACGCCGGAGAAGAGCTCGGCGATGGACGGGGCGCGGAAGCCTTCCGACCAGTTGCCGCGCACCATCAGATCGCTGATCGGGCGCCACTTGAAGCCGACCTTGCCGTTGGTCACATCGCCGAAGTTGCTGTAATCGGAATAACGGCCGGCGACGCTGAGTTCCAGTTCCTGGGCGCCGACGACGTCGCGCAGCAGCGGGATCGCGAATTCGAGGTAGGCTTCGTCGAGCTTGTAGCCACCCTTGGTCGGCGTGCGCGAGTTGCCGGTGGTGTTGCCCGAGGCGATCAGGGCGTCCGGCTGGTCGAAGCCCGATTCGGTGCGGTGTTCCACACCGAACGCGAACGACAGCATGCCGCCCGGCAGTTCGACGATTTCACCCGAGACGTTGGCGTAGTACTGCTTCATCTTGTAGCCGAACTCGTCGTGCGCGACGAAGCTCGAGAAGGCCAGCATTTCCGGCGTGATCGAGCCAACACCGCCCAGCAGGTTCAGCGGCACGCAGCCCGAGATGGCGGTGGCTGCATTGCCGGCGGTCGTGACGCAGGTCGGGGTGCCGTTGACCATCATCGACGGACCCAGCGCCTGGCGCAGGGCCAGCAGGTTGAACAGGCCCTTGGTCGAGTCGTTCTGGTCGTTGCGACCATAGACCATGCCGGCATCCCAGGTGAAGTAACGGTCACCCAGTTCGAACGAGCCTTCGATGCCGCCGTTGAAGCCGAAGGTGTCGACGTTCTGGTTGAACGAACGACCGCCGGTTTCCACGGCACGGCGCTGGACGCGGCTGACCGTCGCGCCGAACGGGTTGTAGATGCTGTCGGCGCTGATCGCGATGGTGCGGGCGATCGAGCCGGCGCCGGGGCCGGTACCGAGCACGATCGGCATGGCAGCGAGCAGCTGCTCCGAGCGGCGGTTGTTGTAGGTGCCGGTGATGAAGACGCGGGTGTTGTCGGTCAGGTTCAGCGACGCGCGGCCGAAGATCGACTTGCGTTCCTGCGGCGTGAGCAGGTAGTTGTCCGGAGCGAAGTTGTAGGCGGTCGTATAGTTGCTCCAGCTGTTGCCGACCGTACCCGGAGCGTACGTGAACTGGCCAGCGCTGCCGTCCGGACGGGTCTGGGTGCCGGAGCAGGTGCCGTTGGAGAAGGTGCCGTTACACACGGCGAAACGGCCGCCCGGCAGGGTGGAGCTGCCGAAGAAGTTGCCGGTGCCGATGATCGGCTCGGACGAGATCTTGCGATCGCCCGCCATCACCGGATCTTCCTTCACGTAGCCCATGCCGAACATCGCGCTGAAGCGGTCGTCCGAGGTGCCGATGGTGAGGTCGTAGGACTGGCGGGTGCCGTCGCCTTCGGTGAACTGACCCATGTAGGCGTTGAATTCCGCGCCCTGGAAATCCGTGCGCAGGATGACGTTGACCACGCCGGCGATGGCGTCCGACCCGTAGATGACCGAAGCGCCGTCCTTCAGGACTTCGATGCGCTCGACCGCTGCGGTCGGGATGGTGTTGAGGTCGACCGCGCCGCCGAGGCCGGTGCCGGCCACCCAGCGACGGCCGTTCACCAACACCAGGGTGCGGTTGGAACCGAGGTTGCGCAGGCTGACGCGGGTTTCGCCGTTGCCGCCGTTGTTGTTGGTGGTGTTCAGCGCCGAGCCGTTGGCCGTGATGTTCTGGATCACGTCGCCGATGGAGGTCAGGCCCTGGGCCTGGATCTCTTCGCGGGTGAGTTCGAAGATCGGCTGCTGGGTTTCGGTTTCCGCGCGACGAACGATGCGCGAACCGGTGACGGTGATGGTGTCGAGTTCTTTCTGGCCCGAGCTGCTTTCCTGGGCGAAGGCGACGCCCGTGGCGGTCAGGGCGGAGGTGCCCGCGATCGCGAGGGTGATCGCGTTGCGGAGCTTGTTGGTCTTCAAAGTCATCTCTTCTCTCTCCAAGTGAGTCTTGGGTTTCCCATGGGAACCTGATCCCGCGCCGCCGGATGGACGCACGCACGGACAAGGCCGGGGCCGATAGTAGCCCCACTCGGAGAAAAATTAAAGTGTTGTTAACACGCGTCCGTCGGACGGGTCCGGCCCCTGCAAAATGCCCCGTTGCGGGGACTCAGAGGTCCTGTTCGTAGCGGACGTAGGGAACGGCGCCCTCGTTCTCGCCCTGGGCGGTGGCCGGGGCGAACGGGTTCTTGCCGCGGGTCACCAGGTTATCGGCGCCAACGGTCAGCTGGCCGCTCCAGGGGGTGCGCCAGCTCAGGCCGAGGCCCATGGTGCTCCAGCGGCTCTGGCCGGGGGTGTCGACCACTTCCCCGATGACGTTGACGCCGAAGTCGCCGATGCCGCCGCCGAGATTGAGCTGCGTGGCGGTCCAGCGGTTGCTGAAGCCCGGGATCTCGGACGGTGTCTGCAGGCGGGCCTTGGCGACCGTGCCTGCGATCGAGATGTAGCCCTCGCGGGGCAGGGTCTTCTGGCTGAAGATGGTGATGTCGTTGATGTCGAGGCGGCCGTTGCCACCGCTGCTCGGGGCCAGCCAGGCGGGAATGGTGGCGCGGGTGTTGCCGCCGCCGAGGCCGAACTGGGTGTTGCCGCGCTGGAAGATGGCGGCTGCGCCGGTGCGCCGCTGGGCGGCGGGGATCGAGGCCAGCACGCAGTTGTCGGCGAGATTGGTGAGCGCCGAACTCAGGCCCTGCTTGCGATCGCACAGCAGGCCGAGCGAGTCGCCGGCGTTGAGGCCGAAGGTGGTGTCGAGATGGCGGACGCCGAAGCGGGCGAGCGTGCGGGACTTGGCGAGATCGGCGGGTTCGAGGACCACGACCGCTTCGATCGCGCCGCTCGACTTGTTCCACACCGGGAGCTCCACGCGATCCCCGCCCGTGCGCGACTGGGCATGCGCGCCCGCCGCCACGCCGAGGGCGAGGGTCAGGAGCAGCGGGAGTCGGCGAAGGGTCGGATGCATGGTGCAGATCGGACCGGCGGCAGCCGGTCGAGTTCCCCGGGAGAATCAGTGATACAGGGCGTCAGCCTAGCAGATTTATGGTTCTTTAACAATCGTGCGCCTGTCGCGATCTGGCGAAAGCGCTGTGACGGATGTCACTGCAATCGGTCCGGAGCGCCATGGGCGCTGCCGGGTGGCGCGGCGAACAGCGTATCGAGGTCGGCGCCGTCGAAACGGTAGCTCTGGCCGCAGAATTCGCAGTGGACGTCGACGTTGCCGGCATTGGCCGCGGCCGCGGCGCGGGCTTCGGCCTCGCCGAGGGATTCGAGCATGCCCGTCACCCGCTCGCGCGAGCAGGAGCAGCCGAAGCGCAGGGGTTTGCCACCGAGCACCTGGACGCCGTCCTGATGGAACAGGCGGTGCAGCAGGAGGTCGGCGGGGGTCTGCAGCAGTTCCGTGGCGCCGAGGGTGTCGAACAGCACGCTGGCATGCTGCCAGCCGTGCGCGTCGCCTTCGTCGCCGGGCAGCTTCTGCAGCATCAGGCCGGCGACGCGTTCGCCGTCGGCGGCCAGCAGCAGGCGCGTGGGCAGCTGTTCGGACTGGACGAAATAGCCTTCGAAGGCCTGCGAGAGGGTGTCCGCGTCCAGCGCGACGAGGCTCTGGTAGCGGGTCTGCTCCTGGCCGCGTGCGCCGGGATTCTCGATGGTGATCGCCAGCAGCGCGTCGCTGCCGAGGGCGCGCAGGTCGACGGCATCGGCGTCCTGGCCATCGGCCACGGTCGCGATGCCGCGCAGCGTGCCGGCGCCGGTGCATTCGGCGAAGAGGGTGCGCAGTGCGCCGCTGCCGCGGAACTGGATCGACAGTCGGCCGTCGACCTTGGTGTGGCCGGTGAACAGGGCCGAGGCGGCGATGGCCTGGCCGAGCAGGTCGGCGACCGCAGCCGGGTAGTCGGCGCGGGCGCGGATCTGCTGCCAGGTGGCGTCGAGCCGGACATGCACGCCGCGTACGCTGGCCTGTTCGAGCAGGAAGCGGGTCAGGTGGTCGGTCGGGGCGTCGTGGGTCATGGCAGGTCCGGGATGAATGCGGGCGTCGGCTTTCACGGATAATGCCGTGGCCGCGCGTGCGGTGGGAGCGAAATCGGGGAGACGGCGGAAGATGGGGCGGATCGACGCAGATTCCAATGCCGCGACCGGTGTCGCCGTGGCCGTGCCGCCGAAGCGTCGCCGCTGGTGGCGCCGCCTGCTCTGGCTGCCGGTGTGGTTCGTGGTGTTCACGGTGCTGCAGGTGCTGATCCTGCGCTTCGTGGATCCGCCGTTCTCGACCATGATGGCCGAACGGCAGATGGAAGCGTTCTTCGGTGGCGAGGACGATTTCGTCCTGCATTACGACTGGCGCGATGCCGACCGGATCTCGAAGCAGTTGCCGCTGGCGCTGGTCGCGGCGGAGGACCAGCGTTTCCCCACCCACAATGGCTTCGACTTCGAGGCGATCGAGAAGGCGCGCACGAACAACGCCAAGGGCCGGAAGGTGCGCGGCGGCAGCACGATCAGCCAGCAGCTGGCGAAGAACCTGTTCCTGTGGCGCGGCCGCAGCTGGGTGCGCAAGGCGCTGGAAGCCTGGTACACGGTGCTGATCGAGGCATTGTGGCCGAAGGCGCGGATCATGGAGGTGTACATGAACGTGATCGAGTACGGCGACGGCGTCTACGGGGCGCAGGCGGCGTCGCGCAGGTTCTTCGGCAAGGATGCGTCGGCGCTGGGGTCGGCCGAGGCCGCGCGCCTGGCGGCGGTGCTGCCCAATCCGCGCAGATACGACGCCGCGAAACCCGGTCCCTACGTCCAGCGCAGGACCCGGGCGATCCAGCGCCAGATGCATGCCCTGGGCGGCCCGGCCTACGTGGCCTTCGACTGAGGGCAGGCCCCGAGCCTGCGTACACTCATATATATGTATCGCGAACGCCTGACCGTCGTCGTCGCCGCCTACAACGAGGCGGATGCCCTGCCGGCCCTGCACCCGCGCATCGCGGCGGTGCTGGACGCGCTGGCGGGCGACGGCGTGGAGGGCGGGGTGCTGTACGTGGACGACGGCAGCCGCGACCGGACCTGGGCGGTACTGGACGATCTGGCCGCCGCCGACCCGCGGGTGTCGCTGCTGCGCCTGAGCCGCAACTTCGGCAAGGAGGCGGCGCTGACCGCGGGTCTGGACCGGGTGGTCGACGGCGCCGCGGTGATCCTCGATGCCGACGGCCAGGACCCGCCGGAGCTGATCCCGCAGTTCGTGGCGAAATGGCGCGAAGGCCATGACGATGTGCACGGCACGCGCATCGAGCGCGACGGCGAGACCTGGTTCAAGCGCGCGACCGCGCACGGCTTCTACCGGCTGATGCAGCGCCTGTCGAAAACCCCCATTCCCACCGACACCGGCGACTTCCGCCTGCTGTCGCCGCGGGCGCTCGACGCCCTGCGCCAGTTGCGCGAGCGCCATCGTTTCATGAAGGGCCTGTTCGGCTGGGTCGGCTTCAACCAGGTCTCGGTGCCCTATCGGCGCGAGGCCCGCGTCGCCGGACGCAGCAAGTTCAATGCATGGAAGCTGTGGAATTTCGCGCTGGAAGGCGTGACCAGTTTTTCCACCGCGCCGCTGCGGGTGGCGACCTACCTGGGCGTGCTGACCGCGCTGCTGGCCTTCGTCTATGCGCTGTGGATCGTGGTCAAGGCGATGCTCTGGGGCGACCCGGTGGCCGGCTGGCCGACCATGATGACCGTGATCCTGCTGCTGGGCGGCGTGCAGCTGATGGCGCTGGGCATGATCGGCGAGTACCTCGGCCGGCTGTACGAGGAGTCCAAGCAGCGGCCGCTGTACCTGGTGGATCGCTGGCGGCCCGCGGCGGGAGTATCCTCGGGGGCAGTCGACCCTGAAGGAGAGCGCCGTCATGCGTACCGTCCGTCAGCTGCTGGACGCCAAGAGCCCGGCGATCCATGCGATCCGGCCTGAGGCGCCCGTCCTCGATGCCATCCGCCTGATGGCCGACGCGCACATCGGCGCCGTGCTGGTGATGGACGGCCCGAGACTGGTCGGCATCCTGTCCGAACGCGACTACGCGCGGAAGGTCGTGCTGCAGGGACGTTCCTCCGCCGACACGCCGGTGCGCGACATCATGACCGCGCGCGTGCTCACGACGACCTCCGCCGATACCTCCGACCGCTGCATGCAGGTGATGACCGAGCGCCGCATCCGCCACCTGCCGGTGGTCGACGACGACGAGGTGGTCGGCGTGGTCTCGATCGGCGACCTGGTGAAGGCGGTGATCGAGGACCAGCGGGTGGAGCTGGATTCGCTGCAGCGGTATATCGCGGGGTAGACCACAGCGCTCTCCGTGCTTCGCCGAAAGCGTTGCTGCCGCCCAACGGTCACGCGCCGCATACCGACTATTCGTCCTCCGTCGCGCGCTCTATGCTGTCGCGCGAAAAGGGGATGCCATGAGCAACAGCTGTCTCGTCGAGAAGATCGGTTACCACCTGCGCCTGTCCGATGCGGACAAGGCGCTGCTGGCGCGGCTGGAGGAGGCCGAGGAGGCGGTGGCGACGGGGGCGGTGGTGCGCGAGGCGGGCAGCGCCGTGGAACACATGTACGTGGTGCGGGCTGGCTGGTTCTACGATCACGTGCTGCTGCCGGACGGCCGGCGCCAGGTGCTGCACCTGCATTACCCCGGCGACATCGTCGGCTTGCCGGAGATTCCGTTCGCGCGCACCGGCGCGGCGCTGACCAGCGCCACCGGCGGCGTGCTGTGCCCGTTCCCGAAGCAGGCGCTGGACCAGGTGTTCGAGCGCGCGCCGCGGCTGGCCGCGCTGCTCTTCAGCATCGGCATGGTCGAGCATGCGGTGCTGGCCGACCGCATCCGCGTGATCGGGCGCATGGGCGCGCGCGAGCGGGTGGCGCATTTCCTGCTCGAAGTGGTGTCGCGACTGCGCGTGACCCGGCGCGACCTCGGCGCGCGCTTCGAGCTGCCGCTGACCCAGGCGGTGATCGGCGATGCGGTGGGGCTGAGCAACGTCTACGTCAGCCGCGCGCTGTCGCAGCTGGAAGCGTCCGGTGCGATCCGCCGGCGCGGGCGCAACATCGAACTGCTCGACGAGGCAGGCATGAAGCGCGAGGTCGATTTCGAGGACCGGCATTTCCGCATCGATATCTCGTGGTTTCCGCAAGGCTGATGCCCCGGCGACCCATCGCCGAAGACGCCACCGGACTTCGGTCGCATTAAGCGCGATCAATGCGCGCGGTGCGCGAACCGGATAGGCTGCGCAACCCGATCAATCCGCAAGCAGGTGTCGCATGACCCATGTTCCGCCCCGCTTCGCGGGAAACACTGCATGAGCGGCCTGCACGGCATCGTCTATCTCAGCACGGGTTTCCCGATGTCCACTGACGAACTGCACGCGATGCTGACCCGCGCGCGGGATTTCAACCGCGAGGTCGGCGTGAGCGGCGTGCTGTTCCACCACCACGGGCGCTTCTTCCAGTATTTCGAGGGGCCGGAGCAGTCCGTGCAGCGCGTGCGCGACCGCATCCTGCGTTCGCCCCTGCATCATTCCATCCAGATCCTGATGGATGCGCCGATCGAGGAGCGCGCCTTCTCCGACTGGTACATGGGCTTCTGCGAGCCGGCCGCCGACGAATTCGAGGCGGTCGCGACCGCGCAATGGGTCGATGCCATGCCGATCACGCGCACGCAGTTGCGGCGTGCCGAAGGTTTGGCGCTGGCGATGTCGTACTGGAGCCGGTGGGTGGCCGAACGCCCGGAAGACCTGACGGGAACGCAGCGTTCGTGACGGCAGGGGCGCCCGATGCGGCGTCCTGCCGCATCGGAAACGCCTGCCGCCGTCGCCGATCGCCTCGGCGCCGAGCCGATGCCGCGTTCCAGTTCGTGACCACGCCGCTGGTGGTGTTCCTGATCCAGTTTGCTTGATCGGTTTCGGAGAGCGTTCCGACACCGGCACGAGTGCGCCTGCCCCCGGCGCGATGCATGACGAGGCCTCGAAGCAGGCACCCCGCGTGCGGGGCGTCTGCCGTTCCGCGTCCCGACATCAGCCGCACTGCGGCGCGGCGGTCGCCAGGTTGGTGTTGGCGCCAGCGGTGCTGAACACGATGCACTTCACCTTCGCGGCCGGGGCGATCTGCAGGCTGTAGGGCAGGGCTTCCGGGAACGTCCGCGTGGTCTGCCAGTTCGTGGCATTGACGCCGCCGCTGCCGGGTGAGGTCCAGGTGATGCCCGTGCCGACGAGGTTGTTGCGCAGGTCCCAGTAGCCGATCTGCGAACTGTCGCGCGAGGTCACCGGGTTGGCGACGTTCTCGAAATGGTTCGCTTCGATCAGCGACACGCCGCCCATCCGCACGTTGATGCCCGAGGTCGAGACGTTGCCGAAGTAGTTGTTGGCCATGTGGCTCAGGCCGAAGCGCTGCAGCGGCAGGCGCGATTGCACGTTCTCGAAGCGGTTGCGGTAGTAGGTCGTGCGCGCGGCGCTGTGCTCGGTCGAGCTGTCGCTGTGGCCGTTGAGCGCGACCTTCTGGTAGGTGTGGATGTGGTTGTACGAGACGGTGACGTTGAACGCGCCACGCTTGATGTCGATGCCGCCGTCGAAGCTGGCGTCGCCGGCGCCCGGGCACTTGGTCAGCGAGGCGAAGATGGTGTTGTGGTCGATCCAGATCTTCGACGGGATGCGCCCGCTGCCGCGGCCTTCGACGGTGATGGTGTCCGCGCCCTCGCCGCCGGGCAGCAGGCCGATGGTCATGTTGCGGACGATGATGTTCTTCGAATTGCCGACGATGAAGATGCCGAAGTTCGCCGAGGAGCCGGCCGCGCCGAGGATGGTGATGTCGCTCTTGTCCTTGATTTCCACCACGTTGGCCGGCTTCTGCCACTGCGCGCAGACATCGGTGATGCTGCTGTAGTTGAAGCGGCCGGTGTAGCTCAGCACCAGACCGCCCGTGCCGCTGTACGCATTGATCGCCGCGCGCATCTGCTCGGGCGTGCTGACGTTGACGGGCGTGCGGCTGCCGCCGCCGGTGGTGCCTGCGGCATAGCCCATGGCCTGGGCGTGGCTGTGCGTGGCGAAGGCGAGGCCGAGGAGGGCGGCGAGGCCGGCCAGGACGGGACTGCGGCCCGCGAGGGCGGCGGGGTGTGCATGCATGTGCGTCTCCTTGCTGGAATGAGATGAGGGAGTCCCTGTTCCGCTGCCGATTCGCGGATGCGCCATCGGCCCGCGCAGTCGACGAGTTTTGACCACCGGTGTCAATTTGCGGCGCAGCACGGGCGTGCCGCGCAGTGTGGCGGCCAGCATCGGCGGCGAACGATGCGATCACGGAGCCCCGCGGCGGCCTGTCCCCGGAATAGCCTTTCTATCCATGGAGATACGCATGCTGCTGTCCCGCAGCATGCGCGGGCCGCGCGCAGGCGTACGCAGGAAAACCATGACGGAAGCGCGATCCTCGACCGCATTGGAATGTCCATGAGGACATCTGGATTTCGAGGCAATGGCGTGCGCGATCTGCGCGAAAGCGGCCTCGGCGAACGGCGTCCCGAGACAGCGGCGCCCGCGCCGTCGGAGGACGCGGGCGTCGTTGGCACCGATGTCGAGGCGGGGTCAGTCGTGGATGGCGGCGGCGCGGCGCGCCGTGGCGCGGGCCGGCGCGCGCGTGGCCAGCAAGGTCGCCTTGAGCGCTTCGTCGTCGGCGCGCAGCGGCTCGCCGTGCGCGGGGCGTGCGAGGCAGGCGGCGAGCGCGGGCGGTGGCGCCACCGCATGCCCGACCAGCGGCTCGACGATGGTCTCGAACTTCGCCGGATGCGCGGTCGCGACCACGCTCCACGCGCGCTGGTTGCCCTGCAGGCGCAGGATGTCCAGCACGTGCAGCGCGCAGGCGGTGTGCGGGCAGGCGACGATGCCGTGGCGCTCGGGCGCAGTGGCAATCGTCCTGCGGATCACCTCGTCGTCCACCGCATAGGCGCGCAGGCTGGCACGCAGCGACTTGTCGTCGCCCAGCCAGTGCGTGAGCCGCTCGAAATTGCTCGGCGCCCCGACATCCATCGCGTTGGCCAGGGTCGCGCGGGTGGCCTGCGGTGCGTAGGGCGCGCCGGCGAAGTAGCGCGGCAGCACGTCGTTGGCGTTGGTGGCGAGCACGATGTCGCCGATCGGCAGGCCCATGCGCCGGGCCAGCCATGCCGCCGCCGCGTTGCCGAGGTTCCCGGTGGGCACGATCAGGTTCAGCGCTTCGCCGTGCGCCTGCCGATGGCGCAGCGCGGTGTGCGCGTAGTACGCCACCTGCGGCAGCAGGCGGCCGAGGCTGATGCTGTTGGCCGAGGTCAGCGCGCGCTTCTCGCGCAGGTCGCGGTCGGCCAGCGCGGCCTTGGCCATGCGCTGGCAG
Organism: Lysobacter sp.; assembly: GCA_019634715.1. Taxonomy (GTDB): domain Bacteria; phylum Pseudomonadota; class Gammaproteobacteria; order Xanthomonadales; family Xanthomonadaceae; genus Lysobacter_I. Next base: position 534,965 of record JAHCAU010000001.1, on the reverse strand, counting down.
TCGTCGAAGGTGCCGGCGACGCGGAAGGTGCGCACGTTGTCGCCCCAGCACTCCAGACCATGCGCCTGGCGCGGCGACACGCGGCCCTCGGGATAGAGGATCACCACTTCGAAGCCGGGGCGGCGATGGAAGGCGCCGGCCACCGCGGCGCCGGTGTCGCCCGAGGTGGCGACCAGGATCGTGGTCGGATCGCTGTCGCCGCGCGCGGTGCGCAGCGCGCCCAGCGCCTCGGCGAGGAAGCGTGCGGCGTAGTCCTTGAACGCGGCGGTCGGGCCGTGGAACAGCTCCAGCACATGGTCGCGGCCGTCGTGCTGCGGACCCTTCAAAGGCACCAGCGGCGCGTCGAAATCGTAGGCCCGCGCGCACAGCGCAGGCAGCGCGTCGCGCAGCACCGAGCCGGCGAAATACGGGGCCAGCACCCAGGCCGCGGTGTCGGCCAGCGTCGCCGGTGGTTTCGCAGGCAGCGTCAGCTGCAGGATGCGCTCGGGCACGTACAGGCCGCCGTCGGGCGCGAGGCCGGCGATCAGCGCGTCGTCGATCGGTGTCGGCGCGGTGCCGTGGCGGGTGCTCACGAAGGACAGGTGCGCATTCACGACAGCACCTCCGCGCGCGGACCGGCGACCGGAGAGACATGGGCGCGTGCGTCGTAGCCCGCCGAGACGAAGGCATCGCGCATCGCCGGTGCGGCAGCCTCTGCCTCCGCCCTGGATGCGAACCAGGCGAACACGCTGGGGCCGGCGCCGGAAATGCTCGCGCCGAGCGCGCCGTGGTCGAGCGCGGCCTGCTTCACCTGCGCGAAGCCGGGAATCAACGGCGCGCGGCGCGGTTCGACCAGCACGTCGACCAGGCCTTCGCGGATCAGCTGCGCATCGCCGCGCTGCAGGCCGGTGAGGAACAGCGCCAGATGCGAAGTCTGGTGGACCAGCTGCGACAGCGGATAGGGTTCGGCCAGTGCAGCGCGCGCGCGGCGGGTCTCCAGCACCTGGTCGGGATGCACGACCACGCAGTGCAGCCAGTCGGGCACGGCCAGCGCGATCATCCGGTGCACCGGCGCCAGCACCACGCCGCCGAGCAGCATCGGCGCGACGTTGTCGCCATGCAGGCTGCCGCTGGCGACGGCCTCGCCCTGCAACGCGAAGGGATACAGCGCCTCGCGCGACAGCGGGGCGTCGAGCAGCGCGTTCGCGGCGACCAGCGCGGCGACGCACGAGGCCGCCGAACCGCCGAGGCCGGAGCCCAGGGGAATGCCTTTCTCCAGTTCGACCTCGAAGCCGAAGGGCAGCGACAGCGCCTCGCGCAGTGCGATCAGCGCGCGGCCGGCGGTGTTGCGCTCGGCCTCCAGCGGCAGGCTGTCGGCGCCGGGCACGTCGCCGCGGATCGCGCGGATGCGCACCGTCGGTTCGTCGATGCGGCGGACGCTGGCGATGTCGCGGGGGCCGTCGATGGCGTGGCCGAGCAGGTCGAAACCGACGCCGATGTTGCCGACGCTGGCGGGTGCGAACGCGCGCACGGCGATGCCGGCGGCTGGAGATTGCGGTGCATTCATGGCAAAGGGCGAATTCATGCGTGGGCTCCCGGATGGCGGGCGCCGAGGGTGCTGGCGATGGCGAGGATATCGCCGAACACGCCCGCGGCGGTGACGTCGGCACCGGCGCCCGGACCCTGCACCACCAGCGGGTTGTGCGCGTAGCGGCGGGTCCGGAACTGGATGAGGTTGTCGGTGAGGCGGCTGCTCAGGCTGGCGTGACCGGCTTCGGGCGTGGCCAGGCCGACGCGGGCGCGGCCTTCGCTGTCGAGCCGGGCGAGATAGCGCAGGCTGCCGCCCTGGGCGCGGGCGGCGTCGAGGCGCGCCTGCATCGGTGCATCGAGTTCGTGCAGGCGGTCGAGGAACTCGTCGCGCGAGACGGGCTGCAGGTGCGCGGGGACCAGGCTTTCGATCTCGACATCGGCCAGCGACAGCGTCGCGCCGGCTTCGCGCGCCAGGATCACCAGCTTGCGCGCGACATCGGTGCCGCTGAGGTCGTCGCGCGGATCGGGTTCGGTGTAGCCCAGCGCTTTCGCTTCGGCGACGAGCTGCGAGAACGGTACGCTGCCGTCGTAGCGGTTGAACAGCCAAGCCAGCGTGCCCGAGAGCACGCCTTCGATGCCGGTGAGCGTGTCGCCGGTGTCGAGCAGCGAGCGCAGGGTCTGGATCACCGGCAGGCCGGCGCCGACCGTGGCCTCGTAGCGGAACAGGCCGCCGCGCTGCTCGGCCTCGCGGATCGCGCGATAGCGCTGCCAGTCGCCGCTGCCGGCGTGCTTGCTCGGGGTGACGACATGGATGCCCATCGCCAGCCACTCGGGATAGCGTGCGGCGACCGCGTCGCTGCCGCTGCAGTCGACGATCAGCGCGTGCGGCAGGTGCTCGGAGCGCACGTGCGCGGCGAAGCGGTCGAGGTCGAGCGCTTCGCCCGTATCCGCCAGCGTGGCCGCAGCCGAGGCCGGATCCAGTGCCGCATTCGACAACAGCATCCGCTGGCTGCTCGCGACCGCGCGCAGGCGCAGGTCGAGGCGGTGTTCGCGCTTGCTGGCATTGGCGAAGCGCGGCAGCGCATCGGCGAATTGCGCGAGCAGGGCGCGACCGACGTTGCCGGGGCCGATCACGCCGACCGACAGCGTCGCCGGGGACAACCAGAAGGCGCTGTGCGCCGCGCGCAGCCCGCGCACGGCGTGCTCGGCGGCGACGGCGACCGAAATGTTGCGTTCGCTCGCGCCCTGCGCGATCGCGCGGATGTTCACGCGCGCCTGCGCCAGGCCGTCGAACAGTCGCGCGGAGATGCCGGGCTGGCCGACCATGCCGTCGCCGACCGCGGCGAGCACGGCGATGCCGTGGGTGGTGTCGACGCCTTCGACCTGGCCGTCGCCGATCGCTTCGGCGAATGCGGCTTCCACCGCCTCGCGGCCGCGCTCGGCATGCGCGGACGGCACCACGCAGCAGATCGAGTGTTCGCTTGAGCCCTGGGAAATCATGGTCACCGACACGCCGGCCTCGCGCAGCGCGGCGAACATGCGCTCGGCGGTGCCGGGCACGCCGATCAGGCCGGCGCCGCTGAGTTCGAGCAGGGCCATGTCGCCGACCAGGCTGAGGCCCTTCACCGGGGAATGCGCCGGGTCGTGCGCGCAGTCTTCGCTGCGCTCGGCGATGCGCGTGCCGGGCGCGGCCGGATTGCGCGAGTTGCGGATCAGGATCGGCAGGCCGGCCTGCATCGCCGGTGCCATCGTCTGCGGGTGCAGCACTTTCGCGCCGAAATACGCCAGTTCGCAGGCTTCGGCATAGGACATCGAGGGCAGGCAGACCGCGTCGGGCACCAGGCGCGGATCGGCGCTGAGTATGCCGTCGACATCGGTCCAGATCGTCAGGTCTTCCGCGTCGAACAGCACCGCGAAGATCGCGCCGGAATAGTCGCTGCCGTTGCGGCCGAGCGTGGCGCAGCGGCCTGCGGCATCGCGCGCGACGAAACCGGTGACGACGACATCGCGCTGCGGATGGGCGATGCGCCAGGCGGCGAAGCGTTTTCGGGTTTCGTGCCAGTCGACCGCGACGCCGAGTTCGCCCGGATGCACCACCAGCACCTCGCGCGCGTCCAAGCGCGCCCAGCCCGCGGCTTCACCGCCGAGCGCGGCCTGCATCAGCCGCGACGACCAGACTTCGCCCATGCCCTGTATCTGCGCGAGTTCGTGCGTCTGCAGCCCGACGCGCGCGGCGATGGCGTCGAGCAGTTCGGAAAACGCAGAGAATTCGTTGTCCAGCCAGCCGATCAGGCCGTGTTTCGCTTCCGCGTCGAGGCGCAGGGCCTCGCTGAAATGGCGGTCGCGCAGCTTCGACCAGGCGTCCTGCCATTCGCCGCCGTCCCCGGCGATGCGTGCCAGCGCGGTCAGCGCATCGGTGACGCCCTGCATCGCGGACACGACCACCGCGCGCGGCGCGGGCGAGTCCTGCACCAGCGCGGCGACATGCCGGAAGCGTTCCGCATCGGCGACGCTGCTGCCGCCGAACTTGTGCGCGCGACAGGCGGCAAGCGCAGGCTCTGCGGCATCGCGATCCATCGCGTGCGTCGCGGCGGGATGTGGGTCGAACGAATCCATGTGAAGCTCCTGGTTGGAGCCCCGTGCCGAGAGAGTGCGGGCGCCTCGCCCCCGCGACCCTGTTCGGGTGCGGGGCGGAAGGGGAAGGTTTACACCGTTTCGCCGTCGCAGCCCGCACCGCCGGTGGTACCGGTACCGGTGAAGGTCATGGTGGTGGTAATGACGGTGCCGCCCGCGACGACGGTTCCGCGCGTGGCGCGGAAGGCGATGTCGGCGAGGGCGGTCGTGTTCGGCATGGGGACAAGGTTTAAACGAAGGAAAGGCGGGGCGTCAAATGGTTTCTGGTTGTGTCGGATCGACGGTGGCGTATGGACAGGGTGTTTCTGAAGGGTTGCAGGTGTTGAAACATGACGCGGGTCGCGATAAGGGGGCTGTTTCGGCGAGGTGCGTGAAGCTGAAACCCATCCCCACCCAAACCCTCCCCTTGAAGGGGAGGGCTTCAAAGCGCCGGGCTCTGCTCCCTCCCCTTCAAGGGGGCGAGACGGCGCACTGGCGAGGCACGGCCTCGCGCGCCGATGAGCGCCCGAGCGCAATGCGCGAGGGCCGGGCGGGCCGGGGTGGGGATGGGTTCAACGGGCCGAATGCGTGAAGATCGAGTAGTCCCCGCAATACCTGCGAGCATCGATCATCAATCCCGCATCACCACCGCCTCGCACTCGGTTTCCAGGCGCTGCAGCACGGCCTTCGCCATCGCCTGCGTATCCAGCGCCGCGCCCTGCGGCGCGAGGTCGGCGGTCAGGCAGCCGTCGTCGATCGCCTGGGCCACGGCCTTCTCGACGCAGCGCGCTTCCAGCTCCAGGCCCAGCGAATGACGCAGCAGCATCGCGGCGCTGAGGATCGTGCCGCAGGGATTGGCGATGCCGCGTCCGGCGATGTCCGGCGCCGAGCCATGGATCGGTTCGTACAGGCCGGACCTGCCTTCGCCCAGCGACGCCGAGGGCAGCAGACCCATCGAGCCGGCCAGCATCGAGGCTTCGTCGGTGAGGATGTCGCCGAACATGTTCTCGGTGACGATCACGTCGTACTCGCGCGGGCGGGCGATCAGGTGCATCGCCATGCTGTCGACCAGCTGGTGCTCCAGGCGCACGTCGGGGAATTCCTCGGCGGCCACGCGCGAGGCGACCTGGCGCCACAGGCGCGAGGTTTCCAGCACGTTGGCCTTGTCGACCGAAACCACGTACTTGCGGCGACCGCGTGCGAGTTCGCAGGCGCGGCGGACCACGCGCTCGATCTCGGCGACCGAGTATTCGCACAGATCGCTGGCGGTGGTCTCGGTGCGGGTCTTCTCGCCGAAGTAGACGCCGCCGGTGAGTTCGCGCACCACGATCATGTCGACGCCGGTGAGCAGGTGCGACTTGATCGGCGACGCGGTCAGCGCGACCGGATGGGTCTTCACCGGGCGCAGGTTGGCGTACAGGCCCAGCGCCTTGCGCAGCTTGAGCAGGCCCTGTTCCGGACGGATCGTGCCGTCGGACCATTTCGGCCCGCCGACGGCGCCGAGCAGGATGGCGTCGGCCTTGCGGCAGGCATCGAGCGTGGCATCGGACAGCGGCGTGCCTTCGGCATCGATGGCCGCACCGCCGATCAGGCGCTGGGTGAAGGTGAAATCGTGGCCGTAGCGGCGTGCGACGGATTGCAGGACGGACACGGCGGCGGCGGTCACTTCCGGACCGATGCCGTCACCGGGCAGGACGACGATGTCAGCGCGCATTGCGTTGTTCCTCGAAGGACTGGATGGCGGAAGACTGTTTCAACAGGTAGCCGAGCTGGTCGACGCCTTCGAGCAGGCAGGTGCGCGCGAAGCCGTCGATCGGGAAGGCGAAGCGGCGGCCGTCGGGCAGGGCGACGGTGCTCGCGGCGACGTCGATGTCGAGTTCGATGCCGGGATTCTCCAGCAGCTCGTCGACCACCGCGGCATCGAGCACGATCGGCAGCAGGCCGTTCTTCAGCGCATTGCTGCGGAAGATGTCGGCGATCTCGGCGCTGATCACCGCGCGCAGGCCGAAGTCGAGCAGTGCCCACGGCGCGTGCTCGCGCGAGGAGCCGCAGCCGAAGTTGCGGCCGGCGACGAGGATCTGCGCGTCCTGCGCTTCGGGCCTGTTGAGCGCGAACTCGGGATCGGGCGTGCCGTCCTCGCGATAGCGCCAGTCGTTGAACGCGACCTTGCCCAGGCCGGTGCGGGTGGTCGTGGTGAGGAAGCGCGCCGGGATGATCCGGTCGGTGTCGATGTTGGCATCCGGCAGGCAGACGGTGCGCGAACGCACGCGGGGCACGGCCTGCGTGGTGCTGGCTTCGGCGCTCATGCGGCGACCTCCTGCAGGTAGGTACGCGGGTCCACGACTTCGCCGGCGATGGCGCAGGCCGCGGCGGTGTACGGCGAGGCGAGCACGGTGCGTGCGTCGCGGCCCTGCCGGCCCTCGAAATTGCGGTTGCTGGTGGACACCGCGAGCTGGCCCGGCGCGACCAGGTCGCCATTCATCGCGATGCACATCGAACAGCCCGGCTCGCGCCATTCGGCGCCGGCTTCGCGGACGATGCGATCGATGCCTTCGGCCTCGGCTGCGCGCTTGACCTGCTCGGAACCCGGCACGACGAGCATCCGTACGCGCGGATGGACTTTCCTGTCGAGCAGGATGTCCGCGACCTGGCGCATGTCGCTCAGGCGGCCGTTGGTGCAACTGCCGACGAAGACCACGTCGACCTGCGCGCCGATCAGCGCGTGGCCACCGGTGAAACGCATGTAGTCCTGGGCGCGGCGGGTGTCGTCGTCGTTGGCGACCGGGATGTTCGCGTCGATCGCCGTGACCTGTCCTGGATGCGTTCCCCAGGTGACGGTCGGCCGGATGTCGGCGGCATCGATCCTCACGACGCGGTCGAACGCCGCGCCGTCGTCGCTGCGCAGCGTGCGCCAGTGCGCGACCGCCTTGGCGAAATCATCGCCTTGCGGCGCGCGCGGCGTGTGCGCCAGGAAATCGAAGGTGACCTCGTCCGGCGCGATCAGCCCGGCGCGCGCGCCGGCCTCGATCGACATGTTGCAGACGGTCATGCGCTCTTCCATCGACAGCGCGCGGATCGCGCTGCCGCGGTATTCGATGACGTGCCCGGTGCCGCCGTCGACGCCGATCATGCCGATGACATGCAGGATCAGGTCCTTCGCGGTGACGCCGGTACCGAGCGCGCCGTCGACTTCGATCGCCAGCGTCTTCGGCTTGCGCTGCAGCAGGCACTGCGTCGCCAGCACGTGGCCGACCTCGCTGGTGCCGATGCCGAAGGCCAGCGCGCCGAACGCGCCGTGCGTGGCGGTGTGGCTGTCGCCGCAGACGATGGTCATGCCCGGCTGGGTCAGGCCCAGCTCCGGGCCGATGACGTGGACGATGCCGCGATGGTCGCTGCCGAAATCGAACAGTTCGACGCCGTGGCGCGCGCAGTTGGCGCGCAGGGTGTCGACCTGGGCGCGCGCCTGGTCAGTGTAATAGGGCAGCACGCCGTCGGCACCGGCGGGCAGGGTGGGCGTGGAGTGGTCGAGCGTGCCCTTGGTGCGCTCGGGGCGACGCGGCGACAGGCCGCGCGATTCGAGTTCGGCGAAGGCCTGCGGCGAAGTGACTTCATGGATCAGGTGCAGGTCGATGTAGAGCACGCCGGGCGCGTCCGCGCTTTCGGGCACGACCAGGTGGGATTCCCACAGTTTGTCGAACAGGGTTTTCGGTTGGATGGACATGGTGATGGCTTGGATGTCGGTGTCGTGGAATTCGGAGAAGTGGGTATGTCTTCAGGCGCCGACGGCGATGCCGCGCGGCATCGCGCCGGCTGCGCGCGGCGCGGCTGCGTTCGCAGGCGCGCCCTGGCGACGATGCAGGCGGTTGACGACGTCCAGCCAGGCCAGCGCGCTGGCTTCGAGGATGTCGGTGCTGGTGCCGGAACCGGTGACTTCGTCGTGGCCACCATCGGCGTTGCGCACGCGCGCGGTCAGGCTGGCCTGGCCCTGCGCGTCGTCGCCGGTGGTCACGTTCGAGACCTGGTAGCTCTCCACGTCCAGTTGCAGCGCGGTCGCGCGCCCCATCGCGGCGAACAGGGCGTGCACCGGGCCGTCGCCGGTGGCGGCCTCGGTGACGCGCTCGCCGTCCGGCGAACACAGGTCGACGCTGGCCGTGGGCAGGATGCCGTCGCCGACGCCGGTGCTGACATGCAGTCGATTCAGGCGCCAACCGCCGACATTGCGTGCATCGCTGCCCAACGCCAGCGCTTCGAGGTCGGCATCGAAGACTTCGCGCTTCTTCTCGGTCAGCGCCTTGAAGCGGCCGAACACCTGGTTCAGCTGCGCCTCGTCCAGCGCGAAGCCCAGTTCCTTCAGGCGATCGGCCAGCGCGGCGCGGCCGCTGTGCCGGCCCATGATCATCTGCGACTTCGCCCAACCCACCGCCTCGGGACGCAGGATCTCGTAGGTGCCGCGATGCCTGAGCATGCCGTGCTGGTGGATGCCGGACTCGTGCGCGAACGCGTTCGCACCGACGATCGCCTTGTTGCGCTGCACGTTCATGCCGGTGATGCGGGTCAGCAGGCGCGAGGTCGGCACCAGGCGCGTGGTGTCGATGCCGGTGGTCGCGTCGAAATACGCGCGACGGACATCCAGCGCCATCACGATCTCTTCCAGCGCGCAGTTGCCGGCGCGCTCGCCGATGCCGTTGATCGTGCATTCGACCTGGCGCGCGCCGCCTTCGATCGCGGCCAGGCTGTTGGCGACCGCCAGGCCCAGGTCGTCGTGGCAGTGCGCGCTGAACACGGCCTTGTGCGCGTCCTTCACGTTCGCGCGCAGGTATTCGAACAGCGCGCGGATCTCGGCCGGCGTGGTGTAGCCGACGGTGTCCGGGATGTTCAGCGTCCGTGCGCCGGCGGCGATCGCGGCGCTGCAGATCTCGGCCAGGAACTCGGGCTCGGTGCGCAGCGCATCTTCCGCGGAGAACTCCACGTCCTCCACGTAACGCCGCGCCAGGGTCACGCCCATGATCGCGCGCTCGATCACCTGTTCCCTGCTCATCTGCAGCTTGTGCTCGCGGTGCAGCGGGCTGGTCGAGATGAAGACGTGGATGCGCGGCGTCTCGGCGTCTTCCAGCGCGCGCGCGCAGGCTTCGATGTCGCCGGTGTGGCAGCGCGCCAGGGTGGCGATGCCGGCGCCGCGCACCTCGCGGGCGATCTCGGCGCAGCCCTGTAGGTCGCTTTCGGAACTGGCGGGGAAACCGGCCTCGATCATGTCCACGCCGAGTTCGGAGAGCGCATGGGCGAAGCGGAGCTTCTGTTTCGCGGTCATGCTGCAGCCGGGCGACTGCTCGCCATCGCGCAGGGTGGTGTCGAAGATCGCGACGCGCGCGCTGTCGTTGCGCGCGACGTCGGCGACGTTGGGGTCGGTGTCCATCAGGCGATAGCCTCCAGAGGGGTGACGAGGGTGTCGGGTGTTGCGGGGGATGGCGTGGTCGGTGCGACGGCAGATGCGGCCGTCGGCGTGCGCGCCGGCAGTCGCGCGATGCGGTTGCGGGTGTCGGCGTGCGCTTCGACGGGCCTGGGCGCATCGTCGGCGCGTCGGCGCGGCTTGCGCGGCGCACGCGGACGCACGTCGGACAGCAGGCCGGCCAGCACCATCGCGTCGATGTTGCCGCCGGAGACCACGGCGCATTTGCGCTTGCCGGCGACGCGACGGCCGGCGGCCAGCGCCAGCGCGCCGGCGCCTTCGGCGATCAGGTGTTCTTCCAGCGCGAGCCGCACCAGGGTCTCGCGCAGTTCGGCTTCGCGCACGATCACGACGTCGTCGATCAGTTCGGACAGCACGCGGCGGGTCAGCAGGCCGGGTTCCTTCACGCGCACGCCGTCGGCGAGCGTGGCGACCGGCGCCGCGCCCGGCGCGTCGCCGCGCAGCGCGCGCGCCATGGCATCGACGCCTTCGACCTGCGCGCCGACGATGCGCACGCCCTGTGCCTTCAGGGCCAGCGCGACGCCGGCCGCGAGTCCGCCACCGCCGATCGGCACCAGCACCACGTCGGGTGCCAGCGATGCGATTTCCAGGCCCACCGTGCCTTGGCCGGCGATCACGTCGGGATCGTCGAACGCGGACAGGAAACGGTAGCCGTTGCGTTCTGCCAGTTGCAGCGCGAAGGCGCGCGCTTCGTCGAAGCTGTCGCCGTGCAGGCGCACGGTGGCGCCCCAGTGCGAGACGCCGGCGATCTTGGTCTGCGGCGCGCCGTGCGGCATCACCGCGATGGCCGGCACGTTCAGGCGATACGCCGCCCAGGCCAGGCCCTGAGCGTGGTTGCCGGCAGAGGCGGCGATGACCGGGCGGTCGTCGCCGCGTTCGCGCGCGGCCAGCAAGGCGTTCAATGCGCCGCGCACCTTGTAGGAACCGGTGCGCTGCAGGTTCTCGAGCTTCAGCCAGCAGCCGAAGCGTTCGGCATGGTGCAGCGGCGTCGGCGGCAGGTAGCGTCGCAGGCGCCCCTGCGCGGCCAGCACGTCCATGGCGCTGACGGTCGCACCGATGGTGTCCCGGTCGTTGCGGGCCAGCGTGCTGGCGCGTCCAACATCGCCGACGACGTCGCTGCCTTCCATGCTCAGACCTCCGTGAGCCAGTGCGCGCCGGTGCGGCTTTCGCCACGCACGGCGGCCGCATAGGCGGCGGCGATCTCGCGGGTCACCACGCTGTCGCGGAACGCGTGGCCGTCGATCTCGGCGATCGGCGCCACCTCCGCGGCGGTGCCGCAGGCGAAGACTTCGTCGGCGTCGACGAAGTCCTCGAAACGCACCGGGCGCGATTCGGCGCCGGTCAGCTGGATCAGCGTGTCGCGGGTGATGCCGGGCAGGGCATCGCGATGCTCGACCGCGGTGACCTTGCCGCCGCGCACCATGAAGAGATTGGCGCCGGTGCACTCGACGACGAAGCCCTCGGCGTCGGTGAACATGGCTTCGTCGAAGCCGCGGCCCCTGGCGTCGCGCTTGGCGAGGATCGAGTTCACGTAGGCGCCGCACAGCTTCAGCGGCGGCAGCGAATCGGCGGGATTGCGCCGCCATTTCGACACCGAGACGCGGGTGCGGTTGCCGCCCAGGTGCACGTTGGTCGCGGAGGTGGCGACCATCAGGTGCTCGGGCTTGCCTTCGACATCCAGCCCGAAGCCGCCGTCGCCGTACCACGCCAGCGGACGGATGTAGGCATCGCCGTGGCGGTTCGCGCGCATGGTCGCCAGCACCGCCTCGGTGGCTTCGGCCACGTCGAAGCGCATGCCCAGGGCTTCGGCGCCCCTGCGCATGCGTTCCAGGTGTTCCGGCAGGCGGAACACCGCCGCGCCGCGCTTCGTCGCGTAGGCGCGGATGCCCTCGAACACGCCGCTGCCGTAGTGCATCGCATGCGTGCCGAGCGTGGCCTGCAGCGCGCGTGGGTCGGCGAGTTCGCCGTCGTACCACAGCTTCTGCGTCGCGCCCGTCGCGCTCGGTTGCGCGGCGGATTTCGGGCGTTCGAGCGTGGCGGATTCCGTCATTGACATGGCTGCACCTGCACGTCGAGGCAGTCGTAGAGCTTGGCGAGTTGCTGGTGCAGGCCGTCGGCGGCGCGATCGCCTTCCACGGTCATCTGCAGGTGCCAGCGATCGCCATCGGGACGGCTGCTCTCCGGGAGGATGCCGCCTTCCACCGCGACGGGCTTGAAGCCGCGTCGTTCGGCGGTGCCGAGCACCCGGGTCAGCGCGCCTTCGGAATGGCGCAGGGTCAGATCCAATCGGTAGCGCATGGGGGAGCTCCTCAGGACGATGCGGGGGTGGCGAGTGCGGAAGCGGAGGGCGCGGGTGCGTCGGTCTGCGGCGTGCCGATCTGCTGCAGCGCATCGGGCATCAGGCTGCCGATGCACTCCAGCGGCACCGGTTCGTCGGCATCCATCATTTCGGTATTGCTGCGGTTCGGCGGGACCAGCGGCCAGACGTTCGCGGCCTGGTCGATCGCCACGTGCAGCAGCACCGGACCGGGTTCGGCCAGCAGCGCCTGCAGCGTCGCCTCCATGTCGGTGGCGCGGTCCAGCTTCAGCGTCTTCACTCCGAAGGCCTGCGCCAGCGCGCAGAAATCCGGGTTGTCGGACAGGTCGATCTCGGAATAGCGACGCTCGAAGAACAGTTCCTGCCACTGCCGCACCATGCCCAAGGCCTGGTTGTCGAGCAGCACGATCTTCACCGGCAGCCGGTAGCGCGCGACCGTGGCCAGCTCCTGCACGTTCATCAGGAACGAGCCGTCGCCGCTGACGCAGATCACCTGCGCGCAAGCGCTTTCCATCTGCGCGCCGATCGCCGCCGGCAGACCGAAGCCCATCGCGCCGAGCGCGCCGCTGGTCAGGTGGTTGCGCGGGTGGTCGAAGCGCCAGTGCTGCGCGACCCACATCTGGTGCTGGCCCACGTCGCAACTGACGATCGCCTGCGGCGCCAGTTCCGACAGCCGCTTCAGCAGCGAGGGCGCGTACACCAGGTCGCCGGGCGCGTCGTAACGCGGCGCGGTGGTCTGCTTCGCGTGCAGGCAGGCGTCGCGCCAGGCATGGCGGGTCACGCCGTGGCGACCGCGCAGGTGCGCGGCGGCGGCGGGCATCATCCGCTGCAGGCTGATCGCGATGTCGCCCTGCACCGGCGCATCGGCGAACCGCAGCTTGCCCAGTTCGCAGGCATCCACGTCCAAGTGCACGACGCGCGCATGCGGCGCGAACGCGGCCAGCTTGCCGGTGGCGCGGTCGTCGAAGCGCGCACCGACCACGAACAGCAGGTCGCATTCCTGCACCGCCAGATTCGCCGCGCGTCCGCCGTGCATGCCGAGCATGCCCAGGTTCAGCGGGTGCGCGGCGGGCAATGCGCCCAGGCCCTTGAGCGTCAGCACGGTCGGGATCTGCGTGGCGTCGACGAAATCCCGGAACGCATCGATCGCGTCGCCCAGCGCGATGCCGCCGCCGCCGTAGATCACCGGTTTCTGCGCCAGCGCCAGCTGCGCCAGTGCCGCATGCAGCGCCGCGTCGCTGGCGCCCGGCACCGGCGAGACCGGCGCCGGCGCGTGCGCGGGCAGGTGCGAGGCATCGGCGATCTGCACGTCCTTCGGCAGGTCGATCAGCACCGGTCCCGGCCGGCCCTCGCGAGCCAGGCGGAACGCTTCGCGCACCACTTCCGGCAGATCGTCGATCGTGCGCGGCAGGAAGTTGTGCTTCACGATCGGCATGGTCATGCCGAACACGTCCAGTTCCTGGAACGCGTCCGTGCCCATCAGGCCGGTGGCGACCTGGCCGGTGATGCAGACCATCGGCACCGAGTCCAGCATCGCGTCGGCGATGCCGGTGACCAGGTTCGACGCCCCCGGGCCGGAGGTCGCGACGCAGACGCCGACGCGGCCGCTGGCGCGCGCGTAGCCGTTCGCGGCGAACGCGGCGCCCTGTTCGTGCCGGACCAGCACGTGTTTGAGCGCGGAGCCATGCAGCGCGTCGTAGAAAGGCATGATCGCGCCGCCGGGATAACCGAACAGCGTGTCCACGCCTTCCGCGCGCAGCGCTTCCACCAGCCAGCGGGCACCGTTCATCACGCAGTCTCGGCGATCGGATGGGTGGACGGCTTCTGCGCGGCCTGCGCCGAAGCCTGCTGCGATGCGTCCTGCGCGGCGGCGCCCTGCTGCAGCCACTGCATCCTGGCGCGCAGCTGCTTGCCGACCTGTTCGATCGGATGGTCCTTGTCGGCCTGCTGGTAACGCTTGTAGTTCGGCAGGCCGGCGTCGTATTCGGCCACCCACTTCTGCACGAAGGTCCCGTCCTGGATCTCGGTCAGGATGTCCTTCATGCGCGCCTTGGTGTCGGCGTTGATCACGCGCGGGCCGCTGACGAAGTCGCCGTATTGCGCGGTCTCCGACACGAATTCCAGCATGCGGGTGATGCCGCCTTCGTAGAACAGGTCGACGATCAGCTTCAGTTCGTGGAGGACTTCGTAGTAGGCGATCTCCGGCTGGTAGCCGGCTTCGACCAGCGTTTCGAACCCGGCCTGCACCAGCGCGCTCGCGCCGCCACACAGCACGGCCTGTTCGCCGAACAGGTCGGTCTCGGTCTCTTCCTTGAAGGTGGTCCTGATCAGGTTGGCGCGCGCGCCGCCGAGGCCAGCGGCATAGGTCTTCGCGAAGTCCTCGGCGCGACCGCTGCGGTCCTGATGCACGGCATAGATGCACGGCACGCCGCGGCCGATCTCGTACTCGCGGCGGACCAGCGCGCCCGGACCCTTCGGCGCGACCAGCACCACGTCCAGGTCCTCGCGCGGCGAGATCATGCCGAAGTGCACGTTCAGGCCATGCGCGAACAGCAGGCACGCGCCCTGCTTCATGTTCGGCGCCAGCACCTCGTTGTAGAGCTTCTTCTGCACCATGTCCGGCGTGAGCACGGCGACGAGGTCGGCGTTGGCGACGGCTTCGGCGGGCGTCTTCACGGTGAAGCCGTCGGCTTCCGCCTTGGCTTCGGTCGGGCCACCCGGGCGCAGGCCGACGACGACATCGAAGCCGGAATCGCGCAGGTTCAGCGCATGCGCGCGTCCCTGACTGCCGTAACCGATGACTGCGATCTGGGGCTTGGCGACACTGTTCATTTCAGGATCCTTGGGGAAGTTTCGAGAGAGGGAGATGGGTACTGCGTCTTGCGTGGCGCCCCTGGACGGGACGCCCGGGAGTCATGCGGGAACGGCGTCTCCGCGTGGTGCGTTGGTGACGGTGGCGTCGATGCGTCGCGTGTCGTCGAGCGGGCCCGGCGAGGTCACCGCGCCGCGCGAGGCGGAGCTGACGTCGCGCGCGAACTTGGCCAGGACGCCGTGGCGCACGCGCGGCGCGATGCGCGCCGCGTTGCGCGTCGACAGGTCGGCGGCAACGTCGAGGCGACGCGAGGCGACATCGATCGTCACCACGTCGCCGTCGCGCAGCTTCGCGATCGGACCGCCGTGCGCGGCTTCCGGCGACACGTGGCCGACCATGAAACCGTGCGTCGCGCCGCTGAAGCGGCCGTCGGTGATCAGCGCCACGTCGTTGCCCAGGCCCTGGCCGACCAGTGCGGCGGTGACGGCCAGCATCTCGCGCATGCCTGGGCCGCCGGCCGGACCTTCGAAGCGGATCACCACCACGTCGCCGGCCTGGATCTTTCGCGCCTGCACGGCGGCGAATGCGGCTTCCTCGCTGTCGAACACGCGCGCCGGGCCGACGTGCTTCTCGCGGCCGTGGCCGGCCAGCTTCACGATGCAGCCTTCCGGCGCGAGGTCGCCGTAGAGGATCGAATAGCCGCCGCGCGGCTTGATCGGGTCGTCGACGGCGCGCACGACGTCCTGCGATGCTGCGACTTGCGCGGCGTTCGCGTCCTGGAAAAAGCTGCGGCCGGCGACCGTAGGGATATCCTCGATCAGACCGGCCGCCATCAGCGCCTGCGCCACCAGTGCGGTGCCGCCGAAGTCGAACATTTCCGCCGCCGTGTAGCGGCCGCCCGGCTTCAGGTCGGCGATCACCGGTGTATTGGCGCTCGCCGCTTCGAATTCCTCCAGGTCGAACTTCA
Source organism: Lysobacter sp. (assembly GCA_019634715.1). GTDB lineage: Bacteria > Pseudomonadota > Gammaproteobacteria > Xanthomonadales > Xanthomonadaceae > Lysobacter_I. Next base: position 519,280 of record JAHCAU010000001.1, on the reverse strand, counting down.
CCCCGGCTTCGTGCGCGATCGCCAGGAGGTGCAGCGCGGCGTTGGTCGAACCCGCCGTCGCCGACACCGCGCGCGCGGCGTTGCGCAGCGCGGCCAGGCTCAGCAGCTGGCGCGGCGTCGGGCCGCCGTCGCGCAACAGTTCCATCACGCGCGCGCCGCAGCGTTCGGCGGACTTCGGCTTGTCGGGATGCGTGGCCGGGATGTCGTTCTCGCCCAGCGGCGACAGACCGAGGAAGGTCAGCACCATCGCCATCGTGTTCGCGGTGAACTGTCCGCCGCAGGCACCGGCACCCGGGCAGGCCTTGCGTTCGATCTCGCCCAGCTCCGCATCGTCGATCTTCCCGGCCGAATGCGCGCCGACGGCCTCGAACACGTCCTGCACGGTCAGCGCGCGATCAGGCCCCTCGCTTCCATCGGCATGTTTCGACTTGCACTTGCCCGGCATGATCGTGCCGCCGTAGAGGATCACCGTCGGCACGTCGAGGCGCGCGGCGGCCATCGCCGCAGCGGGGATGGTCTTGTCGCAGCCGACCAGCAGCACCAGGGCGTCGAGGCAGTGACCGGTGACGGCCAGCTCGATCGAATCGGCGATGGTCTCGCGGGAAGCCAGCGAGGCGCGCATGCCGTCGCTGCCCATCGCGATGCCGTCGGTCACCGCGATGGTGTTGAACTCGATCGGTGTGCCGCCGTTCGCGATCACGCCGCGGCGCACGTCCTGGGCCAGGTCGCGCAGGGTGATGTTGCAGGGCGAGACGTCGGACCAGGTGTGGATCACGCCGACGAAAGGCTTGGCGATGGCGGCATCGTCCAGGCCCGTGGCGCGCAGCATGGCGCGCGCCGGTGCGCGTGCAGGTCCGTGTTTGATCGCGTTGCTGTGCATCGGTTTCGAATTCCTCGTGGACGAAAAAAATCAGGCCCCAGAAAGCGAAAACCCCCGCACCTTCTTCAGGTGCGGGGGTTTTTTTGAACCCGGGTCGTTAGTCGCGCAACCCTATCCCGCACCTGATGGCGTGGTAATAAGAACGACGACGACAAGAATGAGCGACGCGAATGCGACGTTCGCAATGAGCCGGTTGACGCGCTCCACCTGCGTGCGCGGGACCGCACGCGCCGCGTTGCGGGCGTTGGCGTTCTCGTTGCGGTGGATGTTGCGCTGCGTCATGTCCCGTAGGTAAGCATGCGGTTTTCCGGGATGTCAACAGTTGTTCTCGTAACCATTCGTAATGAGCGGTGCATGCCTGGTCGCCGATGGCATGGACGCCTGTCGCTTCAATGGTTTGCGGCGCATGGCCGGCGTTCCGCCCGCGGTCCGGTCGCGCCGTTCGATGTGCCGATCGATGCGGCATGCGGTCGCGTATGCAGCGCGTCTGCGCGAAAACGGCCGCCTCGATAAGATGTCCGCCCCCTGCGGATGGTGACCTGCGATGCGCGCATTCCTGTGGTTCTGCCTGATCCTGGTCGGCGTACGCGCTGAAGCCGCCGCGCCGCTGGTGGTTGGCACCTATGCCTATCCGCAGCGGGATCGCGCCGCGGCGATCGCGCCGCTGGCCGACCACCTCGGTACCCGGCTCGGCCGTGCGGTCGAGGTGCGCGTGCTCCCGACCCCCACCGCCCTGGTCGAGGCGATGCGCGCTGGCGAGGTCGATGTCGGCGTGCCGAACCTGCATGGCTACCTCCGCGGACGGCGCGCGGGCCTGGCCGGGCTGCCGGTGCCTGCGGTCCCGCCGGCCCAGGCCGACCGCTACCGGTCCGTCCTGGTCGCGCGCTCGTCGGACCTCGATGCCGCCGCGCTGCCCGAGCGGGCTTCGCAGCTGGATCTCGTCCTGGTCGGACGGGATTCGGCCTCGGGCGGCTTCGTGCCGGTCGCGCAGCTGGCCGCGCGGGGCCTGGCCCCGCCCGAAGCCCACTTCGCTTCGGTCGCCCATGCCGGTTCGCATGCCGCAGCCCTGCAGGCCCTGGCCGAAGGACGGGCGGACATCGCGGGGCTGGCGGCCGACGCGTACGACGCCGCGCCGCCGCCGGGCAGCCGGGTGCTGTGGCGTTCGACGCCGATCCCGCCCGGGCCGCTGCTCTGCCGTCCGTCCCCGTCGACCGACTGCACCGCCGTGGCCGCGGTCCTGCTCGACACCGCCGGGCTGCCGCCGGCACTGATGGCCGGGTTGCGCGGCGGCTGGCCCGAATTCGGTGACGCCGATGCCATGGTCGTCCCAGATGAAGCGGTGCTGCAGGCCTGGCTGGATCGCGTCGAATGACCGCTGCCTGACCGCGCCGCATTGGCGCGACCGGGTCCGGTGAGGTCTAATGACGCCGGAAGCGGGGGTATCGCCGGTCCGTCCGGCGATTGAGACAGACCCTTCGAACCTGATCCGGTTGAGACCGGCGTAGGGAAGCTTCGCAAGCGCGCCCGGCGGCATGCCTGCCCCTGGCCGCCAGCGCCGCCGCTTCGTCCCGACCCTGCCGCCGCCCTCGCGGAGGCCCATGCCACAGGACGATGCCGATGAACGCCGTACCCTCCACCCTGCTGCAGCAGACCGAGCAGCTGTCCGAATCCGTGACCCGGCCCATTCCCGGTTCGCGCAAGATCCATGTCGAAGGCTCGCGCCCCGACCTGCGCGTGCCGATGCGCGAGATCGCCCTGAGCCGCACGCCGACCCTGTTCGGCGGCGAGGACAACCCGCCGGTCACCGTCTACGACACGTCCGGCCCGTACACCGATCCCGATGCCCGCATCGACCTGGCCGTCGGCCTGCCGACGCTGCGCGCGCGCTGGATCGAGGAGCGCGGCGATACCGAAGTGCTGCCCGCGCTGACCTCCGAATTCGGCCGCGCCCGCGAATCGAACGCGAAGCTCGACAGCGTGCGCTTCCCGAACCGCGCCCTGCCGCGTCGCGCCAAGGCCGGCAGGAACGTGTCGCAGATGCATTATGCCAAGCAGGGCATCGTCACCCCGGAGATGGAGTTCGTCGCGATCCGCGAGAACCAGCGCCTCGAGGCCGTGCGCGAGGCGCACCTGCTGATGCAGCATCCGGGCGAACACTTCGGCGCGAACATCCAGAAGATCATCACCCCGGAATTCGTGCGCGACGAGATCGCGCGCGGCCGCGCGATCCTGCCGAACAACATCAACCATCCGGAAAGCGAGCCGATGATCATCGGCCGCAACTTCCTGACCAAGATCAACGCCAACATCGGCAACAGCGCGGTGTCCTCGGGCATCGCCGAGGAAGTCGAGAAGCTGGTCTGGTCGATCCGCTGGGGCGGCGACACGGTGATGGACCTCAGCACCGGCAAGCACATCCACGAGACCCGCGAGTGGATCATCCGCAATTCGCCGGTCCCGATCGGCACAGTCCCTATTTACCAGGCGCTGGAGAAGGTCGACGGCCGCGCCGAGGAACTGACCTGGGAGATGTTCCGCGACACGCTGATCGAACAGGCGGAGCAGGGCGTCGACTACTTCACCATCCACGCCGGCGTGCTGCTGCGCTACGTGCCGCTGACCGCGAAGCGCACCACCGGTATTGTCAGCCGCGGCGGTTCGATCATGGCGAAGTGGTGCCTGGCGCACCACAGGGAGAATTTCCTCTACACGCATTTCGAGGAGATCTGCGAGATCATGAAGGCCTACGACGTGGCCTTCTCGCTGGGCGACGGCCTGCGTCCGGGTTGCCTCGCCGATGCCAACGACGCCGCGCAGTTCGGCGAGCTGGAGACGCTGGGCGAGCTGACCAAGATCGCGTGGAAGCACGACGTGCAGACCATGATCGAAGGCCCCGGCCACGTGCCGATGCAGCTGATCAAGGAGAACATGGACAAGCAGCTGCGCGAGTGCGGCGAAGCCCCGTTCTACACGCTCGGCCCGCTGACCACCGACATCGCGCCGGGCTACGATCACATCACCAGCGCCATTGGTGCTGCGATGATCGGCTGGTACGGCACCGCGATGCTCTGCTACGTCACGCCGAAGGAGCACCTCGGCCTGCCGAACCGCCAGGACGTGCGCGACGGCATCATGGCCTACAAGATCGCCGCGCATGCCGCCGACCTCGCCAAGGGCCACCCCGGCGCGCAGATCCGCGACAACGCGCTGAGCAAGGCACGCTTCGAGTTCCGCTGGGAAGACCAGTTCCACCTCGGCCTGGATCCGGAGAAGGCCAAGGAGTTCCACGACGAGACCCTGCCGAAGGACGCGCACAAGGTCGCGCACTTCTGCTCGATGTGCGGTCCGCACTTCTGCTCGATGAAGATCACCCAGGACGTGCGCGATTACGCCGCCGAGCACGGCGTCGACGAAGCGAAGGCGCTGGAAGCGGGCATGGCCGAGAAATCCGCCGAATTCCGCGAGAAGGGCGCGCAGGTGTATCACAAGGAATGACGGCCGCAAGGAATGACGGCCGCAAGGAGTGATGCGCGCCGACGCATGCTGATGATGCATGACGAGGCCACCGAAAGGTGGCCTCGTGTTTTCAGGGATCACCTGCCTGCGCCGGGAGCCATGGACATGTCCAGCATGAACTGCTCGGCGTGTCGCGTGATCCCGCGCATGCCGGCGGTCGCTTCGGATACGTCAGCGGACCCTGCCGATCGCCTGCGCAGCATCCGGCTGTGCGATGCGACGGAGGGCGGGTTCGCGCAAGCGACGCGCCAGACGATAGATCGCGCTGCGCAGTTCGTTGATCGCGGTCATCTCCCAGCATTCGCCCCGGGCGAGCGCGCCGATGCAGTAGAGTCCCGCCACCGGCTGGCCATCGGCATCCAGTGCCTCGCCGTCGCGCGAGACGCGCATGCCCAGTCCGAGCGCATCGGGTGTGATCGTTCCGGCCGCGACCAGGTGCTGGACAAGGGGATGCGTCGTCCGGGTGATATCGGTGTCCAGGCCGGTGGCACGCACCAGCACATCGAATTCATATCGTTCGACTTCGGCACTTCCGCGCCGACGGATCACTGCGTAGAGGCCCTCGTCGATGATGCCGGCGCGCAAGAGCCGCCCGGCGACGATCTGCAGCCGCCCGCTCGCTCGGGTGCCTTCGATCTCCGCGGCGACCTTCGGCGCCATCCGGTGCCGGTGCGATTCCCAGTAGGGGCGCGCATGGCGGAGGAACTGCGCGCGCTGCGCTGGCGACAGGCCACGCCAGAAATCCTGCAGTTCCGGGCGCATGGCGTCGACCACGACCCGCCAGTCGTCGACGCGCCGGCACAGTCGTCGCGTGGCGGCGGTCAGCGCGCGCAGGTCGCTGTCGTGCAGCGTCCGGAGCAGGCGTGGCGGCAATTCCACGGGATCTGCCGCCATGTCCGTGTGTGACTGCGGCAGCAGGCCATGGCGGGAGAGCGCGACGATCGGCCCGCGATGGCCGCGACGGTTCAGCGTGGCCACGATGTCGACCATCGTCAGCCCGGTCCCTACCACCAGCAGGCGCGCGTCGCGATCGATGCGTTCGAGTTCGCCGGCCTGCCAAGGCGAGGCTACGTAGCGTGGATCGCGCGACAGCCGAGGCCCCACGCCCGGCAGCCGCTGCGGCGGCAGCGCGCCGACCGCGAGGACGACGCGGTCGCTCTCGAAGCGGCTTCCGTCGTCCAGATGCACGTGGAAACCGCGGCCCGGCAAGCGATCGATCTCGATCACCTCGTGCTCCAGCGTGGTGAGGTTGGTCGAAGTGGCTTCGGCGTCGTGCAGCCGGTCGAGCAGGTACTCGCCATAGGCGGCACGTGGCAGGAATGCATCGCGCGCATGTTCGGAGAGATTGAGCCAACGCGCGAAGCCCGCCGGCTTGTCGGCGGTCGCGCCCAGTTGGCCGGCGCGTGCATTCAGCAGGTGCTCGCCGCGCGCGTCGCCATAGGCGGTGCCGCCGCCGAAATTGCCTGGCGTGCCGACCAGGCAGACGTCGAGATCGGTGTCGTAGGTGGTGGCCAGCTCGGTGGCGAGGGTGCCGCCGGCGTAACCGGCACCGACGATCGTGATGCGCATGCGCGGCCTCTCGTGCATGAAGGTGCCGACGAGTATGCGGGCGCGTTCCGGCCGAGGTGTGAAAAAACGGTTTTCCCCTTGATTACGGGGTATTTGGTGAATCCTGCGCGTTCGTGGGGGATTCGCGATGCATCCGCATGTCGTGTGCGCAATGCGTGACGGAAGACGCGCGTCGAGGTGCGATCGATCTCAGGTGAGCGGTCCTGGATGTGGCTGCCGTCATCGCGGATGCGCATGACGACATGCAGGCGCGGCACAATGCGACATGTCGGTCCCCGGAGGATGTCCGGAGCAGGCGGCCTCAGCTCTCGACGGACTCGAAGGTCAATCCCGCGCGCGATCGCAGACGTTCGACCAGCGTCATCCCCATCGCCGCGCCGGGCGTCCACACGCCGCCGGGCGTGTGCGTGCGGTCGATGTCGCGCAGCAGGCACAGTGCGGACTCGGCGATCATCTTCGAGGTCGAACCGTAGCCCGGGTCGCGGTCGCCGGTGACGCGGGTGCTGATGCGCTGGCCATCGGCGGTTTCCCCGAAGAACAGCAGCTCGTAGCGGCCCCTCTCGCGCTGTTCGCGGTTGGGACCATCGCCGGGCTTGGGCAGGGCGAAACGCTTGAGCAGGGCGCGCGTGGGCGCGAAGGCGAGCAGCAGGTTCTGCAGGTTCGTCTGCCGCTGCATCTGCTTCGCGCGCTTCTTGCCTGCGGTAGATTCGCCGGCGAGGATGCGTTCGCTGTAGACGAAGTCGCGACCCCACGGGTGCCCGAGCAGGGCATGCGTGCGATGCACGTTCTTGGTGTTGATCGTCGCCATCACGAAGGGCGCGGTCCACTGGTTCGCCAGTTCGTCGTACGCGGCGACATGGTCCGCCGGCTGGCGCGCGCCCTTGAAGCCCGGCGTGAGCGCGAAGGGATCGACGAGCGTGCGCTTCAGCGATGGGTCGCGGCCGATCGCTTCCAGCGTGGCGAGCGCGCTGGCCACGGTGCCGCCGGAGAAGGTGCCCTTCATCGTCTTCACGCGGCCGTGCACGCGGACCAGCGGCGCACCGAAGCGCGCCTGCGCCTCATGCTGGGCGTGGACGACGCCGAGGTCGAACGGAATCGAGTCGAAGCCGCAGGAGAACACGATGCGCGCGCCGCTGGCCCGGGCGGTGTCCTGCAGCAGCGGGATCATCTTCGCCATCCAGCCTGGTTCGCCGCAGAGGTCGACATAATCGGTGCCGGACTCGGCGCAGGCGCGGATCAGCGCCTCGCCGTGCAGCTGGTAGGGGCCGACGGTCGTGATGACCACGCGCGCGCTGCCGACAAGCCTGCGCAGGGCGTCGGCATCGCCGGCATCGGCGACCAGCACCGGCAGGTCGGCGGGCAGGCCGAGCGCATCGCGCACTTCGGCCAGCTTCGCCGCGCTGCGGCCGGCGATGGCCCAGCGCAACGACGGGTCGTCGCCATGGGCGGTGTGGAGGTATTCGGCGACCAGCCGGCCGGTGAAGCCGGTGGCGCCGAAGACGATGAGGTCGAAGGGTCTGTCCATCGCCGCATCTTGGCAGATTCATCGGCAATCGCGGAAACCCGGGCCGCGATGCGGCCCGGGTGGGTGACGTGGCTGGGGTCGAAGCCAGGCATGGCTCGATGCGGGCCGCCTCAGTACGGCGTGGCTTCCGCCGTCGTGCGGAGGCTCGCGCCCGGGTTGGGATTGGGATGCGCGCAACTACTGGCGTCGATCTCGTAGAGGTCGAACTTGTAGTCCGGATTGGCCGAGATCCACTGGACGGTGGCCGTGCCGGCAGCGACCTCGCAGTGGACCAGCGAGCGACCGCCTCCCGGCACCCGGATGTAGATGCCGTACCTGCGCCCTGTCGGCGGCTTGCCCCAGCGCAACTGCACGCTGCAGGGGAACGTGGCCTTGGTCGTGCAATCCAGATCGCGAATGCCGAGGAGATCGGCGTTTTCGGAGGTGATGTGCATCTTCCTGGTGGCCAGCAGCGGCAGGTAGGCGGAGAACGTGCCGGTGGTCGTCAACGAATCGACCACGCTGCGCGAGAAATGCGCGCTGCCGGGCGAGGTCGGCCACTGGCCGACGAATCCCAGGTGGAGGAACTCGTACTGGTTCAGTGCGTTCTGGATCTCGCTGGCGGTCTGCGTGCGGTTGAAATAGGTTTCCAGCAGGTGCACAGGCTGGTTGCGCAGGCTGCCCATCTCGCCGTACATCTGGCCGAGGTAGGTGGTCATGTTGTCGTAGATGTCGACTCCCCACATCTTCGGCAGCGTACCGGTGGCGGCCAGGAGGTTGCGCAGCGCGTTGAAGCGGCCCGGTGCCCAGGCGATGGAGTATCCGAGCGTGTCGTCGTTGCCGAAGGTGTAGGTGTAGTCCTGCCACAGTCGGGTCATGAACGCTGGACGCTGGCCTCCGGTGAGTCCACCGGACTCCAGCCCGAGGTCGAATACCAGGATGTTGTGCGGCGAGGCATACAGGGGAGACAGGCCGCGCGCGGCCACCTCTTCGCGTGCGGCATTGCGGGCGTCGATCATGAAGTTCCACACCTGCTGGTAGCGTGTCTCGTTCCAGGACGCCCAGCTCTCCGGGCTGCTGTTGTAGCCGAAGCGGATGTAGATGCGGCGCATGCCGCTGTCCAGTGCCTTGCCGACGATGGCCTTGAGGTTGGCCCGGTGCTGTGCACGCATTGCGAACTGGGTGTTGTCGATGACTTCACCCCACACGCCATCATAGACGCCGTCGTTGCAGGCATTGAATTCGCAGTCGCCGATATTGCTGTTCTGGATGATGATGCTGTACGCCTTCTGGCCGCTCGCAGCCATCGCTGCGATCTGCGTGTTCACCAGCGAGGGGTTGAGATGATAGCCACCGACTGGGGTGCGCAGGTTCTGCGCAGGTACGTACCAGGTGTTGTTGGGATTGTTGCCATCGGTGGTGCCGTAGGCGTAAAGGAAATGGTTGGTCCCGCCGTATGGCGCGCGCTTGGCGGCGTCGGCATGGGAGATGGCGCACAGCGCGAGAGCTGCGCAAGCGATCCGTGTCAGATGTCGCATGCAGTATCCTGTCGTCAAAAGGGTTTGGAGCCAGGTGGTTCCGCCGGATTCCCTGTCCGGAATGTCGACGAGTCCGCTTCCACCAGCGGAAAATGTCGGCTGACAGGATCATGCGCGTCTCCGTCCGACGCGCATGGGTGGCGGTTCGCCTGGCGACGAGGTCGCTGGCGCGGCCACACGGGATGGCCGCGCCGGGGGCGTCACTCGGCCATGACCGAGCCCGTACGCGGGTAGATGCGGTAGTTGCGGGCGGTGCCGTTGTTGCGCACGCGGATTTCGTCGCCGGCCACGCCGTCGAGATTCGCGTAGTTCAGCAGCGACCACCAGGTGCCGAAGGTGTTGTTGCCGCTGATGAGCTGCAGGCTGCCGGTGCGCGGATAGATGATGTTGATGTGGCCGTCGTTGCGGGCGACCGCGATCTCGTTGCCGGCGGTGCCGTTGAAATCGCGTACGCCGTCGGAGAGGATCGCGTACTGGGCGTTGATGTTGTAGGTGCTCATCGAACCGGTGACGTAGCTGTAGACGCTGATGGCGTTGGGCAGGATCAGCACGAGCTCGGCGCCCGGGGTGCCGTTCATGTCGCTGACGCAGTCAGGGATGCCCGGATCGTTGCAGATGGCCCAGCTGCCGCTGCTGATCGGCGTGCTGCTCATGCTGCGAGTGCGATAGTTGTAGATGCGCAGCGCCGAGCCATTGGCGATCGGGATCTCCGCGCCGGGCTGGCCGTCGAGGTCGCGGATGCCATGGACCGCGATGGCGTAGGTGCCGGACATCGGCTGCGAACTGGTGCTGCGCGCGCGGTGGTCGACGATCCGCAGCGAATTCGGCGTCACGATGGCGATCTCGGCGCCGGGCTGGCCGTTGAGGTCGGTGATGCCGCCGGGCGACGCGGCCCACGAGCCGCTGCTGATCTGGTAGTTGTAGCTGCTGCGCGAATTGTGGTTGATCACCATGAGCGCGCCGCCGATGTTGATCGGAATCTCGGCGCCGGGGGTGCCGTCCAGATCCTTCACGCTGGTGAAATTCCCGTACAGCAAGGCCCACGAGCCTGTGCTGACCTGGTAGTTGTAGCTGCTGCCGTTGGCGCTCCGGACGGTGATGTAGGAACCGTTGTTGTAGACCGTCTCGGCGACGTTGTCGCCGTCGAGGTCGGCGCTGCCCATCAGCACGCCCTGGGCGAAGGCGCTGCCGGGCAGCCACGCGCAGGCGATGAGGGCCAGCGCGACCAGGGCGGCGCGCGCGCCCTTGGCGCGGGTCGGATTTGACGTGGCACGGACTGATGTCGTCCGGAACGATATGAATCGCATCGAAAACTCCTTGTTTCGTTGGGGGAAGTGCGACCGGGTGGTGCGGGTGCGCGCCGGACGCCTGGTCTCGGCACACGGCGCAGACGGCCGATGGTTGTCCGTCTGCGTGTTCGGGGAATGCGGAAAAACGTAAGCAGGACGCAGGGAGCGATGCCGTGCGATGCGATGTGAGTGTCGTCTCCTGTCGGCATCCATTCCCGGCCCGGCCTGCGCCGGGGATCGATGACGGTCTTCCTTGCGGTTGCGCATTGCAATGGGCGCCGCGCCGTCGTCGATAGCGTGACCGGTCGCCGTCTCATCCTTCAAGCGCGGCCATCGCCGCACGGTAGACTGTGGCTGCCGTCCGTCGGCGCTGCACGGATGGTTCATGAACGCAGTCACGCAACACGATCCCGCAGCGCGATCCCGCAGCGCGATCCCGCAGCGCGATCCCGCAGCCCGATCCCGTCGAGAGGATGCCCGTGTCCAACCTGCTGTACGATCAGTTGTTCGCCCCGCTCGCCGGCCGTTCCGGCATGTTCCTGCATCTCGACGACGGTACCGCGCTGACCGGCCCGGACTTCCTCGCCGCCGTGCACCGTGCCGCGGCGGCGCTGCGTGCGCAGGGCGTGCGTCCCGGCGACCGCGTGGCGCTGCAGGTGGCGAAGACGCCGGAGGCCCTGGCCGTCTATGGCGCGACCGTCGCCGCAGGCGCGGTGCTGCTGCCGCTGAACACCGCGTACACGCCGGGCGAAGTCGAGGGCTTCGTCGCCGATGCCTCGCCGCGCGTGCTGCTCGTCGATCCTGCGAAGTCGGAGGCGCTGTCGCCGGTGGCTGCGCGTCATGGTGCGATGCTCGCGACGCTGGATGCCCGCGGCCGCGGCAGCTTTCGCGACCTGTGCGATGCGCAGTCCTCCGAAGCGGTGATCGAGGCGCGCGACGAGGGCGACCTCGCCGCGCTGCTCTATACCTCGGGGACCACCGGGCGTTCGAAGGGCGCGATGCTCAGCCACGGCAACCTGCTGTCGAATGCCGCCGCGCTGGCGCGCGAATGGCGCTTCTCGGCGACCGACGTGCTGCTTCACGCGCTGCCGATCTTCCATACCCATGGCCTGTTCGTGGCGTGCAACGTGTCGCTGGCAAGCGGGGCGGCGATGATCTTCCAGCCCGGCTTCGACCTCGATGCGATCCTGCGCGCCCTGCCGCGCGCGACCGTGCTGATGGGCGTGCCGACGTTCTACACGCGCCTGCTCGACGACGCGCGTTTCGACCGCGAACTGGTCGCGCACATGCGCCTGTTCGTGTCCGGCTCGGCACCGCTGCTGGCCGAGACCCATGTCGCGTTCGAGGCCCGCACCGGGCATCGCATCCTCGAACGCTACGGCATGACCGAGACCAACATGAACACATCGAATCCCTACGACGGCGAGCGCCGCGCCGGCACGGTCGGCAGGCCGCTGCCGGGCGTGGAGGTGCTGGTCACGGATCCCGCGACCGGCGCGCCCTTGCCGGCCGGCGAGACCGGCATGGTCGAGGTGCGGGGGCCGAACGTGTTCGGCGGCTACTGGGGCATGCCGGACAAGACCCGTGAAGAGCTGCGAGATACCGGATTCTTCATCACCGGCGACCTCGGCCGGTTCGACGACGACGGCTATCTCGCGCTGGTCGGCCGCCAGAAGGACCTGGTGATCACCGGTGGTTTCAACGTGTATCCGAAGGAAGTCGAACTGCTGCTCGACGAACAGCCCGGCGTGCTGGAGTCGGCGGTGATCGGCGTGCCGCATCCGGACTTCGGCGAAGCGGTGTTCGCCGTGCTCGTGCCCAGGCCGGGCGAGCGCATCGATGTGGACGCCATCGACGCGGTGCTGCGCGAACGCCTGGCGCGCTACAAGCAGCCCAAGGGAATCGCGGTCGTCGACGCGCTGCCGCGCAACACGATGGGGAAGGTGCAGAAGAATGTGCTGCGGGAGCGGTTCGGCGGTCGCTTCGTCTGAGTGTTTGCAGCGCAGTTCCCGATTCCACACAAGGGGCCAACCCATCCCCACCCCGGCCCTCCCCTTGAAGGGGAGGGAGCAAAGCGCCGTGCTTTGAAGCCCTCCCCTTCAAGGGGGCGAAGCGGCGCGCTTGCGAGGCATTGCCTCGCGCGCCTCTGAGCGCCCGAGCGCAAGGCGCGAGGGCCGGGCGGGTTTGGGTGGGGATGGGTTCGATTCAACGTTTTTACTTTTCCTCGCTGAGGTGCGGATGCATCCGATCACGACGCGTAGGTGTAGACGAAGTACAGGTGCATCAGTGCCAGCGCGGCGAGCAGGCAGCCGGCGGCGATATGCACGGCGGTGGTCCACTGGCCCCATGAGGCGAGCTTGTCGCCGGGAAGCAGGTTGAGCAGCGCCCCGGCGACCACGACCAGCATGGTGATGGCGAAGGTGAGGTGCAGGAAGCCGGCATGCGCGAAGCCGGCGTGCAGCACCAGCATGACCAGCATCGCGATGCCGAGGATGCGGTGCGTCAGCTGCAGCGTGCGCAGCCACAGTGCGCGCACAAGCCGCCGCTTGATCAGCGCAAGCGACAGATCGAAGGCGAGCAGGCCGACGAGCACGTAGCCGGTGACTTCCTTGTAGGTGTCCATGCGCTGCAGCGAGACCAGTGCGGTCAGCTGCGGCGGCCACAGCCAGGCGATGCAGGCGACGATCACGCCGACCAGCGCGCACCAGGACGCGACGGTCAGCGTGGTCTGGTACGCCGATCGTGGGCGCGTCATTCGCGGCGCCTGCGCGCTCATGGCGATATCCCGGCGGCGCCGGTCGTCAGCGCGCGTTCGCCGCCTTCGCGTCCCTCGCTTCCGCCCTTGCTGGTGTTCCTGCCCTTGTCGGCCGCCGGCGGTACGGTGGCGATCGCGCGCATGCCGTCGCCGCGCGCCTGCATCAGCAGGTTCAGGGTCGCGATCGAATTGCGTTCTTCCACGCGCTGGCGGAAGGCGTCGATATCCGGCAGGTAGCGCCCTTCGCGCGGCCAGCGCGTGCCCAGTTGCGGGCGACCGCCGTCGGCGAAGGTTTCGGTTTTCCTGAGGTAGGCGGCATAGGTGTCGATGGCCGAGGCGCGATAGGCCGCGAGGATCTCCACCAGTTCGCGGGTCGACACCCGATCGCGCGCGAACGACCAGGTGGTCGCGCCCATCGTGTCCTGGAGTTTCCAGTCCTTGCGCGGACTCTTCGGATGTTCGTTGTGGCAGGTGACGCAGGCTTCGGCGCTGGCGAGGTCGGGGAACATCGCGGTGTGGCGCCCGGTGCTGGCGTCGCGGAAGAACTGCGGCTCGCCGGACTGGTCGATCTTCGCGAAGTAGTCCGACTGCGCGCCGGTGAACGCATTCGACGCTTCGATCGGAAAGCTCGATCCGAGGAACAGGCTCAACTCGGGCACGCGTTGCTGCAGGCGGTTGGCGGTCTCGCGCAGCACCAGCGCCGGCAGCGGCCCCGCTTCGACGTGCTTCTGCTTCCAGTCCTCGCGGTACTCCAGGCCGTTCTTCAGGCCGGGCGTGACGATCTCGGCGGTGTAGATCGCGCGGACCGACGCGTTCTCGGCGTCGAGCATGCGGAACATCACGTCCACCGGCACGTCGCGGCCGCCGTCGGCGCTGGTGTCGAGGTCGGTCGGCGCGGTGGCGAACAGATAGATGCCGAGCACCGACAGCGCGGCGAGGGCCAGCACGGAGCGGGGGATCTTCGGCAGGGTCATGGCGAGGTCTCCGGCGACTTGGCTTTGTGGATGCGTTCGCCGTAGGGCGAATCGGCGCGGCGCAGGTAGGCGGTGACGGCCGCGGGCGTGATCGCGTCCTTCAGGTCGTGCGGCGGCGCGTGCGGATGGTTGCCGTGGAAGTCGTGACAGGCCAGGCAGGTGTCCCAGCGCCGGTCGCGTACCAGCGCCGCGTGCGTCGGTTGCGTGGGGTCGTCCTGGACCTTCATGTCGCCGTGGCAGGCGGCGCAGAAGCCGACATTGGTCTGGCTCAGGCGCGCGCCCGTGTGCTCGCGATGGCAGCTGACGCAGGCCTGCGGCGCGAGCTCGCGCCGCGCCTGCTCGAAGCGCGGTTCGAGGAAGCGGTGCGGCGCATGGCGGTCGTCGGGGTTGTCGTGGCAGCCGTTGCAGGTGGCGTTGTCGACATCGCGCATGCCGAAATCGGCGCCGTCGGCGCGCAGGCCGAGCAGATGCCGGGCCTTCGCCTGCAGTTGCTGGCGCATCGTGCCCGGCGCTTGGCGGTGGCAGTCGGTGCAGGCCAGGTCTTCGTGGCCGGGGCCGTGGGCTTCGTTGGGCACGAACTTCGCCAGCGCCGGTGCCAGCAGCACCAGGGGCACGAAGGCGATGGCCAGGCCGGCGGCATAGGCCAGCTTGCGGATGCTCGGACGCGCGCGCGCGTTGGTCTTCAGGAAGAAGGCTTCCACGCGCACGTCGGCGTCCGGCACGCCGGCCTTGCGCAGTCCGTCGACCAGGCGCCGCGTGTAGCCCGGCGGACCGCAGACGTAGAAGCGCGCGCCGGGAAACTGGCGCACGGTTTCGAGGATGTCCTCGTCGTCGATGAAGCCGTCGAGGTCGTCGGCGCGCAGGTGGCAGCTGATCGAGTCGCTGCTGGCGGCGGAGGCTTCGATGTGGTCGGCGTAGACCATGTCGCCACGATGCGCGGCGCTGTAGTCGATGTGCAGGCCGCGTCCCGGGCGCAGGCCGTGCAGCAGCGACAGCGCGAGGGTCACGCCGACGCCGGCGGAGAAGCAGACCACCGGGCGCGCGTCGTCGGGGTCGGCCTCGCCGGCGGGCACGGCGATGCGCATGGGGATGCCGGCGAAGGTCGCGTCGTCGGCATCGAGCAGGCGCGCGCTGAGCTGGCCGTCGGGGATCCGCCGCATCGCGATGCTGACGGTGTTGCTGTCCGTGGACTGCCTGACCACGGTGTAGGTGCGCGTGACCCAGGTCTCGTCGAGCCAGGCCTGCACCACCACGTGCTGCGCGGGCAGCGCCTGCGGATAAGGCGGCCAGCCGGCCAGCTGCATGTCGATCTGCACGATCCTGCGCTGCGGGTCGCGGTCGTCGGTCAGCGTGGTGCGGGTGGCGTTGGCGACTTCGTGCCAGGGCGACTGGCCCAGCATTTCCTGCACGAGCGGGCGGCAGCAACCGCAGTGCAGGCCGCAGCCCAGCTGCGCGCCGAGCGATTCGAGCGTGGACGCCGGGGCGGTGGCGATGGCGGCCTTGATGCGGCCGCGGCTGACGCCGGCGCACAGGCAGACCAAGTCGTCCTGGTCCTGCGATTGGCGGAGGGGGATCGCGTCCATGCAGGTCCTCTGCGGCGCGTGGCTGGGCGCGACCGCGGCAAGGCGACGGCCCGGCGGGCCGTTCGAGTCCATTCGATGCGCGTCGCATCGAGACCTCCGATGCGACGCGCCGTACGCGGTCCTCCTGTGGCGCGCCGCATGCCGGGTGCGCCTACCGCGAACGCTATGCTTAACAATCCATCGTCGCTTTTTCAAGCGCCGCTGTCGGTGCGATGCAACAAAATGCGAACGTCTAATCGTTTCCGTGCGCTGCGTTGATGTCCTTCTGCATGCGGCATGTAGGCGCCTGGCACGGGCAAGCGGGGCACGCAAGCTGGCATGCGACCAGACGCGCCATGGTCTCGCATGCGCAGTCGCGCGCATCGCGAGCCGGGACCGCGGGCTGGCATCGAATCCCCGGATCGCATGCCGGACGGCCGTGGCGACCCCGTCCCTGACGCAGTCCGGCAGCACCGGGCGAAGATGCGATGCGGCGGAGTGTTCGCACGCGCGCGGCCACGGTGCTTCGGGTGGCGGGCGGGGCACCCATCGGGGCGGGTCGGTGGGTCGAGCGGGTTCGCAACGGGCCTTTCGCGACGCGGTATCGGCGGGCATGACTTCCGGCATCGGTGCCCCCGGCCATGCCTGATAAGCTTGGGCCACGCCTACCGAAACGGCCATGCTCAAGTCCCATCCGAACCTCCTCCAGCCGCGGCCATCCGACCGCGTGCGCATCGGCGACCGTGTCGTCGATATTCCGCTGCGCGAAATCGCGCCGATGGAAGGGGGCGAACCGGTGCGCATCACGCTCAAGGCGCTCGGCGTGCTGCTCGCGCTGGTGGCGCATGCGGGCAAGCCGGTCAGTCGCGAAGCGCTGTTCGAATGGGTCTGGCCCGACACCCTGCCGACCGACGACGTGCTGACCCAGGCGGTCACGCAACTGCGCAAGGCCTTCGCCGACGACCGCGAGCGTCCGCGCTACATCGAGACCATCGCCAAGCAGGGGTACCGCCTGGTCGCGCCGGTGGTCTGGTTGCAGGAAGAGGCGCAGCAGCCTGTCGACGTGCCGCCTGTGCCGGCCTCGGCACGCCCGCGCCGGCCGCTGCTGGTCGCCGCTGGGTTGGCCGCGATCGTACTGGCGGTGGGCGGAGCGTGGTGGACCTTGCGCCCGGCCACACCGGCACCTGCGGCCGCAACCGCGGACGCGGTCGTCCCCGCGGCTTCGCGGGTGTTCGCCAGTTTCGTGCGCATCGCTTCGCTGCCGCAGTCCGAGGAAACGCCGAGCCTCTCGCCCGACGGCGCCCTCGTCGTCTACAGCCGGGCCGGTGCCGATGGCGCGTCGCTCGTGCTGCAGACCGCATCGGCCACCACGCCGCGCATCCTGACCGCGCCGGCCGCCGGGCAGCGCGACCTGATGCCGTCGTGGTCGCCGGATGGCCAGCGCATCGCATTCTCGCGGGTGGTCGGCGAGCGCTGCCGGATCATGCTCGTGCCCGCCAGCGGCGGCCCGGTGCAGGAGGTCGGCGACTGCCTGACCGGCAACGCGCATCCGGTGGCCTGGTATCCCGACGGTCGCGCCCTGATCGGCGCGCAGCGCCCGGGTGGGCCGTCGAAGGCGGTCGAGCGCGCGTTGCACCGGCTGGCGCTGGACGAAGGGCGCTGGCGCCGGATCGACTACGTGCGTTCGCCTTCCGACGAAGACATGTCGCCGGCGGTGTCCCCGGACGGTCGCTGGATCGCCTTCCATCGCAACCTGTCGCTGGCCGATGTCTGGCGGATGCCGATCGGCGGCGGCACGCCGGAGCGCCTGACCAACCTGCGCACCAACCTGTACGGCCTGGCCTGGGCGCGCGACAACCGCCACCTCGTGTTCGCGCGCTACCGCGAAGGCCGGATCTACCTCAACCGCCTCGACACTGCGACGGGGCGCATCGTCGAGGTGGTCGCCGGCAACGACAACCTCATGTATCCCTCGATGGCGCGCTCCTCCGACGCCATCGCCTTCGAGATCGGCAGCACCCAGTCGCGCATGCGCCGCATCGCGCTGGACGACGGCGAGGGCGCCATGGCGCGCTCGCGTCGGCTGTTCGACAGCAGCGGTTCGAACCTGATGCCGTCGATCGCCCCGGACGGCCAGCAGATCCTCTTCTACTCCAGCCGCACCGGCGACCAGCGCCTGTGGTGGCTGGACCAGCGCGACCCGGACAGCCTGCGCGCGTTCGAAGGCTTCATCCCGGTGCCGCGCTACCCGGCGATGTGGCATCCGCAGTCGCGCACGGCCCTGGTCATCGGTACCCAGCGCGGCGAACCCTACGGCATCTACGAGATCGACCCGGCGCGCGGGCGGGTGACCCGCCTGCCCGTGCCCGACCGCCAGCCGGTCCACGTCGCCTGGCATCCCGATCCCGACCGCCTGCTGGTGGTCGCCGACCGCGGCGAGGGCCGGCTGGGCCTGACCCTGTACGACCGCAGCGTGTCGCCGTGGCGGCCGATCGCGCGGCTGTCCGATGTCGCCTCGACCGTGGTCGACGCGCGTCGGGGCCGCATCGTGATGTCCATCGCGGCCAGCCCCGAGATCCGCAGCGCGGACCTGCAGCTGGGCCATGTGCGCCTGGTCGACGCCGTGACCATCCCGCGTCGCGCCCGTTCGATGGTGGCGACGGTCGACGGCGTGCGCGTGCTCGATTCCGATCCCGACTGCCTCTGGCGCTGGCGGGAGGTCGGGGAGGCCGGCGCACCGGGCGCCGTCTGCCTGGGGACGACCGAGTGGTTCCTCGAAGGCGTGACCCACGACCCGGCCGCGAACGCACTGTATGTGTCCGTGGTCGAGGACATGCAGGCCGATATCGGCACGCTGCCGCTGTCCGCCTTCGATGCGCAACCGGCCGACGGCACCGCCACGGTCGACGCAAGTCCTTGAGCCGCAAGGTTTCGGAACGATTTCGGATCGGCTTCGTGTCGATTTAGGAGAAATCTCCGCAGGATTTCCTGCCCCTGTGCCGACTTTGGCCCAAACCGTGGAACCTCATTCGGCACGGAGCGGACCCCCATGTACGCGAATCCTTCCAGTTCATCCCCCGTCAGTGCAGCCCTCGCCGGCCCGACGCTCGCCAGCCCGGCCCTCGTCACGCGCGGCGCACCGCCGCTGCCCCTGCCGCCGGCCCGGCGCGCGCCCGGGGGCGAGCTGTCGGTGTCCGCCGCCGAGCCTGCGGTGCGCTGGTGCGTCGTGGCCCGGTCCGGCCATCTGCGCCCGGCCGAGCGCGGGTTCTCGGTCTGGTTCCAGCTGCGCGGCCGGACCCGGCTCAGCGCTCGCGAAGGCCAGTTCACTCTCGGCGCCGGCGAGTGGCTGGCGCTGGAGCGCGATTCGGCCCCCGACCTGCTGGCGGACCCCGACGGCCTGATGCTCGGCCTGGTGCTGCCGCCGGACGCCGCGGGCCGGGGCCGCCCGGAACTGCTGCCAGGCCGCGGCAGGATGACCCAGCGCGACCTGCGCATCGCCCTGCGCCTGTGGCGCAACGGCCAGCGCCTGTCGACCCTGGCCGTACGCGATCCCGCCCATGCGCAGGCCTCGCCGGCCCTCGCCCAGCCGGCTCATCCGCAGCATGTCCAGGCGCAGCGCGCCCTGCAACTGCTGCTGGGGCACCTCGCCGCGCAGCAGCGGAGCATGGAGGCCGCCATCGCCCGCTGTCCCGGCCGCTCCATCCGCCGCAAGCGCCAGGTGTTCGGCCGCATGCAGCGCGCGCGCCTGTTCCTGGAAGGCCACCGCCACCGCGTCGTTCGCCTGACCGAGCTGGCCGAACTGACCAGCTTCTCCAGCTGGTACCTGTCGAAGACCTTCCATGGCATCTACGAGGAGAGTCCGCAGGCCGCCTCGGTGCGCCTGCGCCTGGAGCGCGCCTGCGAGCTGCTGGCCCAGTCCGACTGCGCCATCGGTGAGGTCGGCGCCGCCTGCGGCTTCGACAACAGCTGCAGCTTCGCCCGCGCCTTCCGCGCCCGCTTCCGCGTCACGGCCAGCGCCTACCGCGAATCCGCCCGCGCCGCGCGCCGCGTCCTGGCCTGAGGCGTCCGCCCGGCGGCGGCATCGCCGCCGGGTTCAGGGAATCCGCACCGGTTTGCGGCAGACTGGCGCCCCGTCCGCTGTCGTCCCGGGTCCGCGAATGAAGAAGCTGTGGTGGTCGGTGCTGTTCTCCGCGCTGGTCGTGCCGTCCCTGGCCGCGCAGGCTGCGAATTCGAACAAGTGGCGTCTTGAGTTCAGCGGCGCGGCGGAATCGGCGGGCGAGATGGTGTTCGAAATCGTGCCGTCGGGGCAGCCGCCGGTTCGGGTGGTGGCGGTGATCGAGCGCAACGACGGCGAGAACCGGGTCGCGCGCAAGGTGAAGACGGCGATCGACCGCCAGGCCGGCAAGTGGGTCGACGCCGAACTGGACGACGGCGAGGACGTGCTGGTGAAGCGGCACTTCTTCCGTCGCTTCTCGATCCGCCTGGTGTCGAGCATGGTCAAGGACGTGCGGATCAATTTCGACCGGGAGTGATCGTGCCGCGCGGGCCGGCGGGTTCAGCCGCCGGTGGCGCGCGACAGCCGATCGTGCACGTCGCGCCAGTTCTCGCCTTCGGGCGGGCGTTCCAGCCAGATCGCATCGGCGCCTGCCTGGTCCAGGGCGTGCAACGCCGCGTACAGCGCGCGCGCGAAACCGGGCTTGTCGGCGGGCAGGCGCTGCGTGGCGATCACGCCGCGCGATGTCGGCAGGTCGTCGCTGGTGTGCGCCAGTGCGATGCGCGCGTCGTCGGGCAGCGTGCCCAGTCGAGTACGCAGCGTGCCGGCATCGAGCATGCGCAGCGGGGTGCCGGGGCGGTAGTGCACGGCGACGTTGCCGGGCACCGCGACCATGTGCTGTTCGGGGAAATCGACCGGCGTGCCGAGCGCGGCTTCGAGCTGCGCGCGCGTGATCGGGCCGGCACGGACGATGCGCGGCGGGTCGCCGGCCGCATGGCCGGTCAGGTCGACGATGGTCGATTCCAGCCCGACATCGCAGGGGCCGCCATCGAGTACCGCATCGATGCGCCCGTCGAGGCCGGCCAGCACCTGGTCGGCGGTGGTCGGGCTGAGCCGCTGGTAGGGGTTGGCCGACGGCGCCGCCAGCCCGCCCTCCAGACGCAGCAGCAGCGCGTGCATCACCGGGTGCGCCGGCACGCGCAGGCCGATGCTCGGGCGTCCGCCGGTCACCTCGCCGGGTACTGCGGCCGCCTTGGGCAGCAGCAGGGTCAGCGGGCCGGGCCAGAACGCGTCCGCCAATCGCCAGGCCGCATCGGGGATGTCCACGGCCCAGTGCGGCAGGTGGCTGGCGTCGGGCAGGTGGACGATCAACGGGTGGTTCGAGGGCCGGCCCTTGGCCGCGAAGATACCGCGCACGGCCTCGGGGTTGCGGGCATCGGCGGCCAGCCCGTACACGGTCTCGGTAGGCACGGCGACCAGCCGGCCGGCGCGGAGCAGTTCGACGGCGGTGTCGAGGTCTTCGGGGCGTGCAGGATCGAGTCGACGCGTGTCGAGGCGATGGATTTCAGGGTGCGGCGACATCGCGGCAGGGTAGCAAAGTCCCGCAGGACGGGCGCCCGGGCTACACTCGGCGGCCTTTTTCCGAGCCGCCCGCATGTCGCCCAAATCCACCGTGGTCAAGGTCGAGCTGCAGGTCAGCGACATGGACCGGCATTACTACGCACAGCACAACCTGACGCTGGCGCAGCATCCGTCCGAGACCGACACCCGGCTGATGGTGCGGCTGCTCGCGTTCGCGCTGCATGCCGACGAACGCCTGGAGTTCGGACGCGGCCTGAGCGACGAGAGCGAGCCGGACCTGTGGCAGCGCGATTACGTCGGCGACATCCTGCTGTGGATCGACCTCGGTCAGCCCGACGAAAGCCGCATCCGCAAGGCCTGCGCCCGTGCCCGGAAGGTGGTGGTGGTCAACTATGGCGGCAATGCCGCCGACGTCTGGTGGGGCAAGCAGGCCGCCGGTCTGGCGCGTTTCGAGAACCTGACCGTGCTCGACCTCGACCCCAGGGTCATCGACGAGATGCTGGCGCACGTGCAACGCGGCATGCGCCTGACCGCGATGATCCAGGACGAGGAAGTGCAGCTGATGAGCGACAGCCTCAGCGTCACCCTGCGCCCGAAGCTGCGGATGCGCGCCAGGAACTGAACGGGCGCGGCAATTGCGGCCGGCGTATCATCGGCCGGTACGTGATGAACGTGTAGTCGACGAGCAAGCGGGAGACGACCATGGCGACCGGATGGGCCGGCGACGGCGCGGTGCAGGACCAGATCGACGCGACCATCAAGGATGGCATCGAACGGGTGCGACGGCAGCTCGCCCAGGGTCCCGGCCTGGAACGCTGCGAGGAATGCGATGCCGCGATCCCGGAGGCGCGGCGCAAGGCCGTCCCCGGCGTGCGCCTGTGCGTGAGTTGCCAGGAGGCGCACGATCGCGAAGCCGGCGCCTTCAGCGGCTACAACCGTCGCGGCAGCAAGGACAGCCAGCTGCGGTGATGCTGTCGGGGATGGTCGCGGCGACGGTGCGCCTGCTGGGGGTCTTCCTCGGACTGGCGATCCCGTTCGCGACGTCGGCCAAGGTCCGCGAGATCCCGCCCGGCGAGGCGCCGAGACTGAGGCCGGGCGAAGGCCTCGTGGCGATCGTGGTCGACACGCGCACGTCGCTGCGCGAGGTGCACTTTCGTGACGACGTCGTGGATGCCGTGGTGGTGCAGTCCGCGACGATCCGCGGGCTGGAGGCGGGCGCGACGGCGCGGCTGTACGCGTTGCCGGCCGGCGAATACCGCTGGCAGCGCGTGGTCACGCGCTACGGCCTGCGTTACCTGCTGCATGACCGGCCGGAGGTCCGCTTCCGGGTCGAGGCCGGCGCGCTGAACTACCCCGGCGACCTGATCGTGCGCGACGTGGTGTCCGACCTGCCGCGCGTGCAGCTGTCGAACCGCGGGCTGCAGGCGATCGACTGGCTGGACGAGGCGTATCCAGGCCTGGGCGATCGCTTCCCGCTGCGCTACACCGGCCGCTATCCCGATCCGTTTCCGGCGTTCTACCGCGCGCAGCAGGCGCTGGCCGGCAAGCCGCATACCGCGCTCAGCGACGTGCGCCGCCCGCCCGCACCGGGGGCGCTGCCGCTGTCGGTTCGCGAACTGTGGCGCCGCGAACGCATCAGTCGCGCCGATCTCAATCCGCGCGGCGATCGGCTGGTGAAGGTGCTGCACGACGTGCAGGGCGACCACCTGGAGCTGGTGTCGCTGCCCGGCGGTCAGGCGACGCCGTTGATGCGCCTGTGCTGCCCGATCGATGCGATGGGCTGGGCCGGCAACGACGTGTTCGCGGTCGCCGCCCGTGCACCGGGCACCAGCATCGTGCATCTGCGCGTGTTCCGCTTCCGCGCCGGCAATCAGGACGCGCCCGCTTTCGATGTTCTGGAGCGCTGGGTCAACGCGCAGGCCATCGAGATCCTGCCCGAGCGCGACGACATCGTGCTGGTCACCTCGCGTGATCGACAAGGGCGGTTGATGGTGCACCGCCTGCGCATCGACAGCACCCACGCCATGATCCGCGAAACCTTCGATCCGGCGACGCGCATCAACCGCGGCGTCGACGGCGACCTGGCCTGGTTCGCGGATGGTCGCGGCCGCCTGCGCGTGGCGGTCGCGGCCGTCCGCGAGGAAGGCGGGAGCCGCGACATGCGGCGGCTGCTGCACGGCGCCGCTGGCGACTACATCGAGGTGCTGCGCCACGCCGCCGACGCCTTCACGCCGGTCAGCCTGTCGTTCGATGGCGACCGCATCTACGGCCTCGGCGAGCACGGTGGCGCCGAGGGCGCTGGCGAACGGGGCGGCGGGCAGCGCGACCTGCTGGTGTTCGACACCGCGACCGGTCGCCTGTCCACGCTGTTCAGCCGCCCTGGCGTGGACGTGGTGGCGCCGATCCTCGACGGTGCGCGCGAACCGGTCGGCGCGATGTACCACCAGGACGGCCACCTGGTCAGCGAATACTTCGATGCCGCTGCGCCGGCGACCAACCTGCTGCTGCAGTCGATGTTCCCCGGGCGCAGCGTCGTGGCATCCGACCGTGCCGCCAACGGCGATCTGCTCGCATGGGTGGAGGCGCCGGACGATCCGGGCGGGCTGTACTTCATCGATGTCCATGCCGATGCCGCCGGGCATCGCGCCACCCGCATCGAGGCCGAAGCGCCCTGGCTCGACGGTCGTGCGTTCGCGCCGTCGACGCTGCTGCGCGCGGTCGCGCGCGACGGCACGCCGATCGAGGCCTACCTGACCCGTCCGCCCGGCAGCGGCCGGCATCCGCTGGTGGTGCTGCTGCACGGCGGTCCGGTCGGCGTGCGCGACGCGCGCGGCTTCGACCGCGAGGTGCAGTTCCTGGCCTCGCTGGGTTACGCGGTGCTGCAGGTGAACTTCCGCGGCTCCGACGGGTTCGGCACCGCCTTCCGCAGCGCCGGGATGCGCGCGCACGGCACGCTGATCGAGGACGATGTCGACGCCGTGCTTGCGGAGGTGCTCGACGATCCCGGCATCGATCGCGACCGTGTCTGCGCGGTCGGCGCCAGCTACGGCGGCTACTCGTCGGTGATCTCCGCGATCCGCTGGCCGGGCCGGTTCCGCTGCGTGGTGTCGATGTCCGGCCTCAGCGACCTGCTGCTGTTCTTCACCGCCAGCGACAGCGGCAACTCGACGAGCGGGCGCGACGCGCTGGTGCGCGCATTCGGCGACCCCGACACGGAAGCGGACACCCTGCTGCACCGCTCGCCGGCCTATCGTTTCCGCGAACTGCAGACGCCGCTGATGCTGGTGCACGGCGACGACGACCTGCGCGTGGACTTCGAGCACGCGCGGCGGCTGGTGCGCATGCTCAACATCGCCGGCACGCCGCCGACGCTGCTGACGGTCCGCGACGCCGGCCACGGTTTCGAGACGCTGGACGATGTCGAAGCGGTCTGGACCGGCGTCGCTGGTTTCCTGCGCCGGCACCTCGGCCCTGGGCACGAACGCGTGCCGTTCCCGCATCCGGTGGCGACCGAGCGCGGGATGGCGGCCCCGCGCAGCGAATGACGCCGTTGGTCGGAAACAGGGTGCCCGCCGTCACGTTTCGGTGCTCAAATCACGACCTGCATGGCCGGTCAGCCTGCGCGAGGTGCGTTGATGGGGCTGGCGGTCGTCGATCGCCAGCGGTGCAGGGAACGGGCGCAGCCGCGCCGACACCGGGCCGCACGCGCGGTTCCGGTACCGACGCACAGGGCGGGATGCCCGGCCATGGATCGCTTCCATGGATCACAGGTCGAAGGAAAAGACGCATGAACGCTTACAGACGGACATGGATGGCGCTGGCATTGCTGTCGCTGGCGCCGACCGCTGCGTTGGCGCAGAGCTGGGAAATGGCCTCGGGGCTGCCGACCCAGCGCGACGTGCACCGCGGCACCAAGGAAGTACGCAATTGCCTCAATCCCGGCGGCGTGCTCAGCGTGGGCACCACCACGCCCGGCGGCGTGAACCCGAACACCAACATGCTGATCGAGCGGCTGACGGCCGGTGCCGGCACGCTGTTCCGCTTCCAGTACGACACCGCGCAGCGCCCGGAACAGGCGGCGCAGGTCGTCGAGTTCCGCGATGGCACCGGCTTCGCGGTGGTCGGCAGCCTCGACCCGACCAGCACGACCGCGCCGCAGTCGCGCTTCATCGTCACCAAGATCGACTGCAATGGCCAGCCGCTGTGGCGTTTCTCCTACGGCGATACCACCGAAGTGAATACCGGCTGGGACATCCTGCAGGCGAATTCCGGCACTGCGGCCGCGGGTACGTCCGCCGGCGACCTGGTCGCACTGGGGCGCTACTTCAGCCCCGCCACGGCGACCGCACCCGCCATCCATCGCGCTCGCATCGCTCGCACCCGCGTCAACGGCGCGCCGATCTGGGTGCGCGACTACCAGACCTCGATCAGCGGTGACTTCGAGCTGCATGCCATCGCCGAACTGGTGCCGGTGCTGCCCAACGCCACCGGCGACCTGGTCGCGGTCGGTCGCATCGGCGGCGAGGCGGCGGTGCTGCAGGTCAACGGCAACACCGGCGCGGTGGTCTGTACCGCACGCATGCGCGGGCTGGGCACGGCCCAGTACCACGACGTGGTGCCGGTGAGGACTGCGGCGGGCACGCCGGAATTCCTGGCGGTGGGCGAGACCACCGCGGCCGGTGCAGCGTCGCAGGTCTATCTCTCGCGCTTCGTACCCAACTGCCTGCTGCGCGTGCACACGCACTGGGGTGCGACCGCAGACCGCGAGATCGGCTGGGCCGGCGACCTCACCCTGGCCACGACCTACGGCGGCGTCGGTGCCGGCGCACTGCTGTTCGGCGGCGAAGTGAACGGTGCCTACAACGGCGTGTTCAGCCAGGATGCCTTCCTGCACGTGGCCCATCCGCAGACGCTGATGCCACTGATCCCGATCGGCCGGCGCTACGGCACGCAGGGCGCGCTCGCCGAAAAGGCGCTGACGCTTTCGGCCGCCAGCAACGGCGCGTACTTCGCCGGACTCACCACCACCGACTGGCTGGCCAATGGCGATCCGCAGCATGCGTTCACCGCGCGCGCCTCGGTGAACGGGCTGAAGACCAACTGCGCGGTCGACTGGCAGCCCTTGGCCTTCGACCTGACGCCGGCCAGCCAGACCTACGGCGTCACGACGATCACCCGCAGCGCGCTGCAGGAACCGCTGCCGGCGCGACAGGCCGTGCAGTCGCAGACGCTGTGCTGCGGCGTGGGCCCGTGATCGCGACCCGGTGAACCACGGCATGCCGCCCGGTGCGATGCCGGGCGGCATGCCGTCGGGTGTGCGCAGGCGCCCTGAAACTGATCGGCGTTCAGAACACGATCACCATCCGCACCAATCAGCCGGGGTACTTCGGAAACCGGTCATTCGGATTCTTGGCCTTCCACTCCTTGTGCGCAGCCGAGCCTTCGTACGCCGCGAAGGCGCGAGGCGTCCTCCCCCGGCCGCTCCAGGTTTCGCCGGTATGGGGGAGCCAGTACTTGGGTGCGACCTCTCCGGCAGCCGCCTTCCTGGTCTTCGGAGGCGCCTTCTCGCCGACTGCTGCGACGATCTCGGCTTTCTGCTTGGAGGTGAATTGCGGGCAGAACTGTCCGAGCAACCTCATCACTTCCGAGAACGCGTCCTCGGCGGCCTTGCGGCGCAATTCGGTCTCTTGCTCCTGCAGATTTCGAAGCTCTTCTTCGAGTTTTGCCTTTGCCGACAGAACGGAATCCAGGGTTTGTGCATTCATTGAATCACTGCCTCGCCAACTTAAGGCTGCAAATCAGCCGCGCGGCAATCTTAAAGGAAAAAGCAATCCCGCGGGCAATGGGTCAAAGCTCGTCTTTAAAAAAACGGCAATGTCCAGGCAACCCATTACGGTATCGGCTGGCCGCCTTCAATATGTCGATTGGTTTTCACGGCAATCTCGTGCCAAAGCCCATGCCCGCGGATCGAAATCTCAAGAGAACAAGGTCCGTCATGCTTGCGCATGCGACCATCCCGCCACGGAATCATGCATGGCAAGGCCCATGATGGCGGCTTCTGTTCGCCCATCACTGCAGGTGACGCTCATCCGATGGTCAAGGGGCATCCCGCTCCAGTAACGCGATGGAAAATATCGGGTCAGTGAGCAATCTCTTCCCAGGGCTTCGCGATTTGTCTTGAAACGATAGAGAAGCGCCATTCCCAGTGGTCTGATGCATGAATTCAGCCCGCGCGGACTCCCGGCGATATCGAAACCGAGTCTCGAAAAGACAGCTCATCCGGAATGGCGGGTGCATGCCGTCTCAAAACGCTTTGCTTTGATGGGCCGGAATCCCGGCTGCTCTATCAAGCTGGAAGCAAGCGCGCTTTTTCCATCGCCGCCCCTGCGATCGCCGAAGGCATCGGAAACATTGTCACCCCTGCGACTGATCCCTGTCCTGTTTTCTTCCGAGGAATACATCTTCAGCAGCGACGCATGAGCGTCCATGCCTTCAAGAGATCTGTCTCGGCTGGGACACCTTTGAAGCCAGCCTTGATGAATGCACCGTCGATGGCGCGCCCGTCTGATCTGTTGAATCGATCCATGCGCGAGGAAACCAGGGATTAATTTGTTTTCATCCACAACGATGCTCCATCAATATCCAGGAGGATTTACGGGTATCCCGGTGTCGGCGGCCTTCGGATCCGGTGCCGGGGCGTATGCCATCGCTATCGTCGTCGGCCAGGCAGGCCTCGATTCTGACCCGACGGCCGATCGTCTAGGGCTGCGCCCGGTGCGATGCCAGCGGAACGTCGGGTCGCGGCGAACGCTGCGGCTGCCTTCAGCCCCGGCGCATCCACCACAGGAACAGCGCGAACAGCAGGCCGACCGCCAGCGCGATCTTCATCAGGATGCCGAAGCGCGTGGCCTGGCCGGGGAGGGCGCGGCGATCGTGTTCGCCGTAGAACAGGCGTGCCCGGATCGCCTTCGGTTCGAGATTCCTGCGGTCCTGCAGGTCGAGGCTGACCGAGACCATGGCGCCATCCGCGAAGGTATAGGTGTGTCCCTCGCGTCCGACCCACACCGCTTCAGGCGCTGCGCCGACATTGGCGACGCTTTCGCCCATGTACGCGGAGCGGATGCTGACCACGCCGAGATGAACCGGGATCTTGCAGGGCTGTGGTGTTTCGTGGCATTCGATGCCGATATCGATCAGCGCTTCGCTGTCGGCATCCGAATCAGGGCGCGTGGCGGCGTAGTCGATCACCAGCGTCACTGGCCCCTTGCTGGCGTCGTGCCTGAATTCGAGGACGCCCAGCCCGCGCATGTCCTTCGACTGGATCTGGATCTCCGGCCCGGTCCACGTCTGGTCGGCGACGATCACCAGTGGTTTGTCGGGATCCTCGCTCTCCAGCGGCATCGGCAGGGCGTTCGATTGTGCCCGGGCCAGGAAGGCGGCAGGCAGCAGGGCAAGTGCGAGCAGGGTGGTCAGGGCGCGTGCGGTCATCGTGTCTTGTGCCTGGGGAGGGAAGGATGGTCCGGGCGGCAGCGGCGTCATTCGATCAGGCGCCAGCCGCCGGGGCCGTCGAACAGGGTGGCCTTCGTGCGGATGTGTTCGGGCGTGTCCTTCACCGGCGGGAAGCTGGCACGGTAGGTGATGTCGCAGACATACACCCGGTCCTGGCCGGTGCACGCGTGCACGATGGCGCCATGCAGGCGCACATCGAAGCGGATGTCCTTGAAACCGCCGGCCGATCCCATGTGGATCCGGATGCCGCCGCGATCGTTCTGGTGCTCGAAGGCGTCGCGCAGCGCATCGTGGACATCGCCGTTGTCCGGCGGGCCGTCGGCGCCACAGCCGGACAGGGCCAGGGCGAGCAGCCCCGCGAGGGCGCGCGTGGCGTGGCGTGTCGTTGCAGGCATCGTGTCCGTCTCCCCCCGGGGCCGTCTCGCGGGAGGATAGCCCAGTCGCCCGGATGCGGTCGCCGTGTCCGCTCGGATATGCTGGCGGCCCGGCGCGGCGTCGGGATAGACAGGGAAAACACGGGGGGGGTTCCGGTGATGCGTTTCGATGTCCGGCGCTGGCAGGCCTGCGGTCTGGCCTTGTGCCTCCTCTTCTGCGCCGCGTCCGTGCACGCGATCATCCGCGAGGTCGATCCCGGGAAAATGCCGGTACTGAAGGCCGATGAAGGCCTGCTGGTGGTGGCGATCGATTCCGACCGTGAGGATCCCGCAATCCGCATCGAGCGCGAAGGCCTGAATCTCGACGCACGGACAGTGCGCGGAAAAGGGACCGGACGCAGTTTCGCTCTTCTGGCGCTGCCTGCAGGGCGCTATCGCTGGTCGAGGGCCGGATACTACGGCCGTGGCACGGCAGCCATCTCGAAGGAATCCGAGCTGTCCTTTGAGGTCAAGGCGGGCGTGATGAATTATGCCGGCGACGTGCAATTGAGCAGTCATCGCTCGCTGCGCGTCGTGCACGTCAGCAATCGGGGGCTCGCTTCGCTGGACTGGCTCGAGAAAACGCATGCCGCCGCGCTGCGTCGGTGGCCGTTCCGCTACACCGGGCGCTATCCGGATCCGTTCCCTGAGATGTACCGAGGTGCCATCGCCGGACGCGAAGGCATTCAGGACAAGACGCTGGAACCACCTGCGACAGGGGCGTTGCCATTGCCCTTGGACGAGTTGTGGCGGCCCAGTCGGCTTCAGTCGATCGAGTTGAACCCGAGCGGCGACATGTTCGCCGAGGTCGTGCGCTATGAAGTCGACGTGGCTCCGGACAAGAAGGGGGCGCCCAGAGGTACCGCCAAGGGAACGCCCAAGGAAGCCAAGACGCAGAAGGCATGGCGATGGGGCGTCAACCTGGTCGACATCGCCAGTGGCGACGTGACCAGGCTTTACGATTCGCTCAAACCGCTGTCCCGGCTGGACTGGTCGGGAAATCGCTCCCTGATCATGAGCATTGGTGCCGATTCCGGCTTCGACATCCTGATCGCGACGCATGTCGTGGATGGTCTTTCCGGCCGGCGTTACGAAAAGGTGGTGCTGTCCCGGCCGGGATATCTGGTCCAGGTCCTGCGGGATCGTCCGGGTCGCATCCTGTTCGCGACCGGCGGAACCGAGGGCGCCGAAGTCCACGAGATCGATCTTCGCGACCAGCGGGCAATCGATCGTTTCGATTTCACCACGTCCAGGAACTTCAACGAGGGGGTCAAGGACGGGCTGTGGTTCATCGCCGACGCCAAGGGGCGCATCCGCCTGGTCCTGCGCCGGAACAAGGAGCGCCAACTGGTGCTCATGCATGGTGCCGACGGTCTCTTCCGCGAAGTCATGGTGCTGGAGGAGGATGGTGATCTCCGGCCCATCGGACTGTCGCCCGACGGGATGATGATCTACGGCATCGCGGAACAGGATCGGGGGCAACGGGATCTGGTCGAGATCGACCCTGGGACAGGAAGCATCACCCGGACGCTGTTTTCGAAGCCGGGACGCGATGTCGTCCGTGCGCTCCATGCTGCGGACGGCACGCTCATCGGTGCGACCTATCGAGAGAATGGGCTTGAAGTCAGCGATTATTTCCTGCAAACCGACGGCAAGGTGTACGCGAAGCTCCGCGATGCGTTCCCCGGAATGGAGGTCAACGTCATCCAGCGGAACGCCGACGGCAGGAAGATGCTCGTCCTCGCAGGAGGATCCGACAAGCCGTCGCAGGTCTACTTCCACGACATCGATGCCGGGACCGTCTCGCCGGTCAGCGAAATCGCGCCCTGGCTGTCCAAGCGACGCTTCGCGCCTGCAACGGTGCTGCATGCGGAGAGTGCGGACGGTCTGAGCATCGAGGCCTATCTGACCATGCCGCTCGATGCGCGAGGCAAGGTGCCGCTTGTGCTGTTTCCGCACGGAGGCCCCATCGGTGTGCGTGATACCCGCTATTTCGATCCCGAGGTGCAATTCCTGGCCTCGCTCGGTTATGCCGTGCTGCAGGTCAACTTCCGTGGTTCGGAAGGCTTCGGTACTGCTTTCCGCAAGGCGGGTGAGCGCAGCTATGGCAGCGCCATCGAGGACGATATCGATGCAGCGCTCGCGAAAGCGCTGGCGGAGCATGCGATCGATGCCGATCGGATGTGCGCCCTGGGCGCAAGCTACGGCGGTTATTCGGCGATGGTCTCGGCGATCCGTTGGCCGGGGCGCTTCCGCTGCGTGGTTTCCATCGCAGGCATCAGCGACCGTGCGTTGTTCTTCACCGCCAGTGATTCCGCGCTTGCCGAAAAGACCCGAAAGCTCATGGAGCAGATGATCGGCGACCCGAACACCGAAATGGATGAAATGGTTCGATATTCGCCGCTCTACCGATACCGGGAACTGGTGCCTCCCGTGATGCTCGTGCACGGCCGCGAAGACCTGCGCGTCGATTACGAGCACACGCGCCGTCTGGTGCGCATGCTCAATCTGGCCGGTCGTCCGCCGGTGCTGATCGACTTGAAGGACGAAGGCCACAGCATCGCCGGCGACGGGAATCGCACCCGCGTCTGGACCGGCATCGCCGGCTTCCTGCGCCAGCACCTGGGCGACCCCCTGGCGGCCCAGGACACGGTGAAACCGGCGCCTTGATGTCGGGGACGCTCAGGGCTGGTACGTCACCCTGAGCGTCGCGGTCGCGCCGTTGCCGATCCACAGGTAGTGGGACGCGGTCTGGTTGCCGGTGAAGCGCAGCCTGAGCTGGGTGCGACCGCTGCGGTTGATCGCGGCCAGCCCCGATGTCGCGAACGGCGTGCTGGTCTGCGTGCCGCCCGAGAAGGGCAGGAGCTGCGCGACGGCGGAGGCCGTCGATGCCGCGCCCCAGTCGCCGGTGTCGATGGTGCAGCTGCCGAAGCAGCCGCCGTTGACGTCGATCACGAGGCTGTTGCCCGCCGGGTTGTTCCACGGGTCGCCGGAGGCGCTCCGATAGGTCACGGTGAGCGTGGCGGAGAGGATCGTCGCGGTGTCCGGCAGCGATGCGGTGTCGAACGACAGCACGGTGCGGTTGAACTTGCCGTCGGTGCCGCGACCGATGGCCAGGCCGAGACTGGATTCCAGCGTGCCGACGGCGGGGGAGCCGCCGGTGGCGGTGGCCTTCACGTAACCATCGTTGACGTCCTCGTTCGCGAAACTGGCCGAGGTCGATCCACCGCCGCCGGTGCCGCCACTGACGGTGACGTTCACCTGCGGCGACACGCCGGTGTTGCCGGCCAGATCGACCGCGCGCGCGGCGAGCGTGTGCGGGCCGTCGCTCGTGGTCGCGCTGTTCCAGGCGAAGGCGTAGGGCGCGCTGGCGTCGCTGCCGAGCAGCGCGCCGTCGAGCAGGAATTCGACGCGATCCACCCCGATGTCGTCGCTCGCGCTGGCGGTGATGTTCACCGTGCCGCTGACCGTCGTGCCGTTCGCGGGCGAGGTGATCGCTGCTGTCGGCGGCACCCCGTCGAGGCTGTCCAGGCCGAAGAAGCGCGCGATGTGGTAGCTCGAACACAGGTTCACGTCGAGGAGGTAGGCGCCGGCCGTGCCGCACTGGGTTTCGCCGGTACCCGGGTCGACGGGCGTGCCGTGGCCCATGCCGGTGATGGTCCAGGTTTCCACGCGTGCGTTGCCGTTCGCGTCGCGATAGACGCGATGCGGGTAGCCGCCGATGGTGTCGACGACATCGGCGGTCTGGTCGATGCCATGCACGTTCGTCCACTGCTCCATGCTCTCGGTGAGGTTCATCGGCCGCACGGTGTAGTCGGCGTCGCCGTGCCAGATCGAGACGATCGGCCACGGACCGGTCCACGACGAGGCGGCGCGCACCTTGTCGCCCCACTGCGCCGGTGTGAGGTTGCTGCCCGGGTTCATGCAGGAAAACGCCGCGCTCTGGCCGATGCCGCAGCGATACGGGATGCCGGCGATGATCGCGCCGCCGGCGAAGACATCGGGATAGGTGGCGAGCATCGCCGCGGTCATCGCGCCGCCGGCCGACAGGCCGGTGATGTAGATGCGCGACGGTGCGATGCCGTGGTCGGCGATCATGCGGTCGACCATCTGCCGGATCGACAGCGCCTCGCCCTGGCCGCGCGTGATGTCGCCGTTCTCGAACCAGTTGAAGCAGTTGCTGGCGTTGTTCGCGGATTGTTGCTGGGGCAGCATCAGTGCGAAGCGGAATCGGTCGGCGAACAGCTGCCAGCCGCTCTCGTTGTCGTAGCTCGACGCGCTCTGCGCGCAGCCGTGCAGCGCGACGACCAGCGGCGCGCCTGCGGGAAGCCCGGCCGGCACGTGCTTGAACATGCGCAGGTTGCCGGGATTGCTGCCGAAGCCGGTGACTTCGACCTGGGCCCAGGCCGCGGGCGCGGCGAACGCGCAGAGCAGGGCGAACGCGAGGCGACGCGGGATTGCGGAACGCGGCATGGCGGACATGGACGGGCTTCCTGCGGAATGTGCGCGCAGTGGGCCACAGGCGCGTCCGGCTCGACATTGGCCGTTGGGGCAAGCTGCGCTGCAGCATCGCCGGACCATGGCGTGGCACGTCCCGCGCGCCCGGGTCTTGGCTATGCTGCGGGCATCCGCAGCGCGAGAGGACCGACGCCGTGACTCCGACCGAACCCTTGCCCGAAGATCCACGCCCCTTCGTCGTGCCCTGCGCCACGCTCGACATGGGCGCGCCCTGGCGCTGGCTGCGTGCCGGCTGGCGCGACCTGCGCGCGGCGCCGGGCCTGTCGCTGCTGTTCGGCGCGGTCATCGTGCTGGTGAGCGCGGGCATCTCGCTGCTGGCGTGGACGCTGGGCCGCTTCGCGCTGCTGTCGACGCTGCTGTCGGGCTTCGTCTTCGTCGCACCGCTGATCTGCGTCGGCCTCTACTGCGTCAGCCGCGCGCTGCAGCGCGGGCGGCGGCCGACGCTGGCCGATTCGTTCGTGCTCGCGCGTCGGGTGATCGGCCAGGCCGGCGTGTTCGCGATCGTGCAGGGCGTGATCGTGCTGCTTTGGTCGCGCGCGGGCATGATGGTCGGCGCGTTCTTCCCGGTCGACGAAAGCAACGCGAATGCGCTGTGGGAATTCCTGCTGATCGGTTCGCTGGTCGGCTCGGTATTCGCGGCATTGACCTTCGCGATCGCCGCGTTCTCGCTGCCGATGATCGCCGACCGCGATGTCGACATGGTCACCGCAGGCATCTCCAGCGTGAATGCGGTGCTGCGCAACAAGGCGGTGATGGTCCTGTGGGCCGGGATCATCATCGTGCTGACCGCGACCGGATTCGCGACCGGTCTGCTCGGGCTGGGCCTGCTGATGCCATGGCTCGCCTATGCCGCCTGGCACGCCTATCTCGAGACGCTGGATGCTTCGGGTTGGCCTGAGCTGGATTGACCTTCCGCGGCCTGCGGCAGCCGGGCCGCGTGCATGAGCCGGATGATGCGGTACAGGTCGCATCGTTGAACCGATAGGCACGTTCGGTGTCGACGCGGTGCACCATCACCAGCCGGTGCTTCGGATACACGCCGAGCATGTGGACGCCGACGCCGGTGTGGTAGAACGACGGCGTTTCCTCGGGTGTCGCGGGCACCAGCACGTTCCACAGCATGCCGTAGGCCAGGCCGTACTCCGCGTTCTCGATCGAATACGGTCGTGTGCTGCGCGCGATCCAGTCGGCCGGCACCAGCTGCCGTCCGCGCTACTGTCCGCGCTGCAGGTACAGCTGGCCGAACAGGGCCAGGTCGTGCGCGCTCATCCGGAAATGCCACGCGGGATACCGTGACTTGTCGCGTTCGTACTGGTAGTAGCCATCGGCATCGGGATCCACAGCCTGGTCATCGGCGGGCGCAACGACGATCCGGTTGCGATAGTCGAGCATGCCCAGCGGCCGTGCGATCTCGCGGTCGAACGCATCGTAGAGGCGTTCACCCGTCGCCCGTTCCAGTGCATGGCCGGCAACGTTGAAATCCCAATTGTTGTAGTAGTAATGGGCGCCGGGCGCATGACCTCCGCGCGGTGGGCGCGCCGCCGCCATGCCCTCGGATTCCGCTGCCGCCGGGTGATACACGCCGGATCGCGATTTCAGCAGGTCTTCGAGGCGTGCCTGTCGTTCCGTGTCGGTCAGCGCCGGCGGAATGTCGTCGATGCCCAGCTGCGCCAGCGTCGCGTCGAGATCGATGTCGCCGCGGGCCTCGTGGATGCCGTACAGGGCGCTGAGCAGCGGCTTGCGCATCGAATGCAGCAGCAGCTTCCTGTGGATGTCGCCATATTCGAAGAACACCTTGCCGTCGTGTACCAGCAGGAGACTGTCCGATCCGGCATCGCGGAGGACCTGGCGCAACCGGTCCAGGCCTTCGCGGGAATAACCGGCCTGCTCAGGCGTGATCCGTTCGAAGGCGTCGTTCGCTCGCGCCGGCAGGGCGGTGCACGCCAGCAGCAGGCCCAGGACGATGGCGCGCATGGCGATCCTCGCGTTGACGACGCGCGCAGCGTGGCGCGCGTCGCTCCCGGCGACCAGTCCCGAAGGTCATGCGCTTGTGGCCCGCGTCGCCGCTGCGGGACAATGCACCACTGTCGAACCCCCGGAATCCCGATGACCGCCGCCCCCGCCTGTCCGCAATGCACCCTGGCCAACACCTACCGCGACGGCGACCAGTTCGTCTGCGCGGACTGCGGTTTCGAGTGGC
Source organism: Lysobacter sp. (assembly GCA_019634715.1). Taxonomy (GTDB): domain Bacteria; phylum Pseudomonadota; class Gammaproteobacteria; order Xanthomonadales; family Xanthomonadaceae; genus Lysobacter_I. The sequence continues at coordinate 483,478 of JAHCAU010000001.1, read as the reverse complement.
CGGCGTCGGGCGAGACCGCCGCTGACGACGATCTGGTCGTTCGCGACAGCAACGGCAACCGGCTCGCGGAAGGCGACACGGTGGTCGTGATCAAGGACCTGAAGGTCAAGGGCTCGTCGATTCCGCTCAAACAGGGCACGGTGATCAGGCAGATCCGTCTGGTCGATGGCGATGCCGAACACATCGAAGGGCATTCCGACAGGATCAAGGGGCTCGTGCTGAAGACCTGTTTCCTGCGCAAGGCCTGAGCCTGCGCGTCGGACGTCCGCGATGCCCGCCAAGCGCGACCTGCCCAGCAAGGTGTGCCCGGTCTGCGGGCGTCCCTTCGCGTGGCGCAGGAAATGGGCGAAGGACTGGGCGCAGGTGAAGTACTGCTCGGATGCGTGCCGCAAGGGCACGCCGCGCGGCCGGGCCGCAGAGACCCGCTGATACGAGCCGTTGAAGTTCGCGCATCCTGCGCAGGCATCCGGTCGTTGCGCATCGACGCAGGCGTGATGGCTGTCGACGAGCCTCGATCTGAATACGTATGCAGTCATCCATGCTGCACCGCGATGCGCTCCTAGCATGCAAGCGCATCGCGCAAGCCGCGTTGCCTCGCGTCCGGAACAGGGGCCGGTCGATCCATCGTCTGCCGTCGTGCGTCGCCCTCGCGTCGCGCGCAGGGAACCTTCGTCCCGAATCGGGACGCCATGCCTTCAGGAGAAGCCAGATGCCGTTCGATCGAAAGTCGTCGAAATCCGCTGTCGCAGCGACCCCGCTGCTGTGCGCGTTCGCGCTCGCATCCGCGTTCGCGGGTCCCGCGCGCGCCGATGCCGTGCTGCACGCGTTCAACTGGCGCTATGCCGACGTCGAGGCGCGCGCCGCGCAGATCCAGTCCGCCGGGTACCGCGCGGTGCTGGTCGCGCCGGCGTACAAGTCCGAGGGCAGCGCCTGGTGGGCGCGCTACCAGCCGCAGGATCACCGCGTGATCCACCATCCGCTGGGCGATACCAGCGACTTCAAGCGCATGGTGTCCGCGCTGCGCGCGCGCGGCGTCGATGTCTACGCCGACGTGCTGATGAACCACATGGCCAACGAGGCCGCGCAGCGGCCCGACCTGAACTATCCGGGCACGCGGATCCTGAACCTCTATGCCGGCAACCCGACCTACTACAACGGCATCCGGCTGTTCGGCACGCTGTCGTCGAACGTGCTGAGCGCCTCGGATTTCGGCGAGCAGCGCTGCATCGCCGACTACAACGATGTCTGGCAGGTGCAGAACTGGCGCCTGTGCGGCGGTGGCGGCGATGTCGGCCTGCCCGACCTCAAGGCCAACAGCTGGGTGATCGGCCAGCAGCAGGAATACCTGCGCCAGCTCAAGGCCATCGGCGTGAAGGGATTCCGCATCGACGCCGCCAAGCACATGCCGGTGTCGCATCTGAACAGCGTGCTGACCGACGAGATCAGGAGCGGCGTCTACGTCTTCGGCGAGATCATCACCGGTGGCGGTGCCGGCAATCTCGAGTACGACCGCTTCCTGCAGCCCTACCTGCAGAACACCAGCCATGCGGCCTACGATTTCCCGCTGCACGCCACGTTGCGCAATGCCTTCGGTTTCGGCGGCAGCCTCAGCGCGCTGGTCGATCCCGCCGCCTACGGCCAGGCCCTGCAGGGCAACCGCGCGCTGACCTTCACCGTGACCCACGACATCCCCAACAACAGCGGCTTCCGCTACGCGCTGATGGATCCGGTCGACGAGACGCTCGCCTATGCCTATGTCTTCGGACGCAACGGCGGCAAGCCGATGGTGTACTCGGACAACAACGAGAGCGGCGACAACCGCTGGGTGAATGCCTACAACCGCAGCGACATCCGCGGCATGATCCGCTTCCACAACGCGGTGCAGGGCAACGACATGCAGGTGCTCTCGCACGGCAGCTGCCACATCGTGTTCCGCCGCGGCAGCCTGGGCATCGTCGGCATCAACAAGTGCGGCAGCACGGTGAACGCGACCGTCAACATGAACAACAGCGTGCTGTGGTGGTACGCCAACTACACCGACACCCTCGGTTCCGGGAGCGTGGTCAACATCGGCAGCAGCAGCTACACCTTCAGCCTGCCGGCGCGCAGCGCGAGGATGTGGTTGCGCTGACCAGTCCCGAGGCATGAACGGCGCCGTCGCCCGGGCGACGGCGCCGCCCGTATCATGGCCTGACGGGCTCGGCCAGGCCGGCCGCGACCGCGCGGTCGAGCTCGGCGCGCACGCGGCGGTCGGTGTCCAGCGCCTGCCGCTCGTATTCGCGCGCCAGCGCTTCCATTTCCTTGCCGAGGGCCTCCATCGGCTTGCTGGCGGCCTCCATTTCCAGCTCCAGCGCCTTCAGCGGTGCGAAGCCGCGTTCCAGTCGTCCGGTTTCGTTCGCCAGCGTACGTTCGGCGTCCGCCATCTCGCGATCGACCGCGGCCATCCTGCGATCGATCTCCGCCATGCGCGCTTCTTCCTTGGCGGTCCGGGCATCGTTTTCGGCGCGTGTCGCCAGGCGGGTCGCGATCGCGGCCTGTTCACGCGCAAGCATGTCCTGCTGGTCGGCGAGCATGCTCATCTTCGCGGCGGCTTTGCGCATCGCCGGCGTTTCGCCGCCGTCGGGCATCGCCGCTTCCATGCGCTCGCCGAGCGCTTCGAGCTTGCCGGCATGTCGTTCCATCTCGGCCTGCAGTGTTTCCATGCGCGTTTCGGCCGGGCTGCGGACGTTCCAAAGTTCGCGTACCCGCGCCACCGTGGCCGGATCGCGCACCACCATCGCCTTGCCGTCGCGGCGCAGCCAGAGGAAGTCGCCGTCGACCCGGCCTTTCGCCGCGCGGATGTCGTCGACGTCGTCGCTGTGCCCCGACATGCGGATGCCGTCGCGGTCGCCTTCGACCAGCGCGATCGTGCCGTCGGTGGCGATGCGCGGCGTGCGCTTGCCGGAGGCCGCTCCGGCCGGCGTGGCGGCGACGGTCGACGTCGTGGCGACCGGCGTGGCCGGCGTGCGCGTGGACTGCGCGTAGGCGAGGCAGCCCATGCAGGCCACGGCGAGGACGCCGAGCGGAAAGGCGCCTCTGGTCGATGGATGGCGGGGATGGAGCAGGGATCGGATGCGGGTCATGAGTTGGCCTCCATGCGCGGCGTGCGCAAGGTTGGGGAGCGAGAGGGTCTGGTCGAGTTCGGCGAGCGCCAGGGCCAGCCGCTTCGGTTCACCGAGCACCGATGCGGCGAGATCGTCGGCGACCAGCTCGCGCTCCTGGCGGATGCGACGCGAGAGCCACCACACGACCGGATGGAAGAACAGCAGCGCCTCCGCTGCGCGCTGCAGCAGATTGGCGAGGTAATCGTGGCGACGGATGTGCGCCAGTTCGTGCGCGAGCAGGGCTTCGAGCAGCTCCGGCGGCATCTTCGCCAGCAGCGAGGCGGGCACGAATACCATCGGCCGCCACAGCCCGGCGACCAGCGGGCCGCCGTCGCCGTCGAACACCGCCAGCGGCACGTCGCCGAGGCCGAAGCGGCGCGACAGCGCCTGCATCCGCCGCGCCCATTCGCCCTCCGCGATGCGCCGCGAGCGGCGGCGCAGGTTCGCGACCCAGTGCAGGCCCGCGATCGTGCGCAACAACATCAGCGCGGCGCCGCAGGCCCACAGCGCGACCAGCCAGGGCAGGAAGGTGTCGAGCGTGTCGCCTGCGGCGATGGCGTCGATGTGCATCGATGCCGACACGGCATGCGTCGCTTCGACGGACTCGGTCGACACCGATGCCGAGGCCGGATCGATGAGGCGCCACAGCGTGAGGGCCGGCCACAGCACGCAGGCCGCGAGTGCGGCGCATGCGGTCGCGTAGCGCGCCTGCGGGCTGGCGTGGCGCAGCGTGCGGAGTGCGAGTACGGCGAGCGCGCCGATCGCGAGGCCCTGCCAGAGTGCGTGCAGCAGGGCGAGGCCGAGCGGACGGATCCAGGGCGCGATGGCTTCGGACAGCGGCAGGAGGTCCGCCAGGATGTCAGCGCGCATCGCCGTCTTCCTCCAGCGCGCGGCGGATCTCGGCATGGATCTGCGCGCGTTCCTCGTCGCTGACGTGGTCGCGCAGCGCGGCCATCACCAGGTCCTTGCCGGAGCCGGAGAAGGCCTTGTGGATCAGGTCGCGCAGCAGGTTGGTCTGCAGCGAGTCCTGCGCCTGCGCGGCAGCATAGACGTGCGAGCGCTGGCTTTCGTCGCGGGTCAGCAGGCCCTTGCCGTGCATGATCTGCAGCAGGCGCAGGACCGTGGCGTAGGCCACGTCCGGGCGTTCGGCCAGTTGCGCCTCGTGGACCTGCTTCACCGTGCTGGGGCCGAGTCGCCACAGCACGCGCAGCAGGTCGAGCTCGGCGGGCGTGGGTTTCCTGGATCCGGTCATGTCGAGGCGTCGGAAGGATGTGCTGCGCACGCTAACGGGTCTAGACAACTCTGTCTAGAACTTTTTGTCTATGTTGGTGCCGGGCAGCGACCGTTCGTCGGAATGTCCGGACGCGGTCCGGGCACGCCGATCGTCCGACAGTCCGGCCTGCGATCTGTGCGTGCGGCGCTGCGGGGCGCAAGCTGGGTCCGGGACATCGCAACGGGGGATGCCGACGATGGAACGAGCGGCCTGTGCGTGCGGCCGGAGCGCGACGACGGCCCGATTTTTCCGCAGGCCGACCCCTACAATGCGCTTCCGTCCGGAGCCCTGCATGGCGCCCCCGGAGGGATCAAAATTTCCGCAGGGGGCGGAACACATGACCCGTAGCCTGGCGCCTGGATGCACGCCGCGCCCGGGCGCGGCCGTCCGGAACCCTTCCCATCATCGATTCCCGACCGCGAAGCGCATCTGCGCGCGGATGCTTGCCGCCTGCCTGGCGTGCGGCGTGCCGATGGCGGCGAGCGCCCAGCATGCGCGTGCGAACGGGGAGGTGTCGGCCCTGCTGTCGCGTGCGGAATCGGTGCAGCTGAAGAATCCGCAGCAGGCGCTGGCGCTGGCCCAGCGTGCGGTCGAGGTGGCCGATCGCGCGGGCGCACGGGGTCTGGTGCGCCGGTCCCAGGCCGCCGTCTGCGAGGCCACGGTGGACATCGACCCACAGGCGGCGCTGCCCCTGGCGGACGACGGCGAGCAGGCCTCGCGCGCGGCCGGCGACATGGCCGGCGTGGCCCGCTTCCTGGGCTGCCGCGGCTATGCGCTGGAGCGTCTGGGCAAACCCCACGAAGCCGCGCTGGTCCACGAAGGGGCGGTGTCGGCGGCGGAGCGCGCCAGCGACCGGGCATCGCTGGCCGATGCGCTGGCGTTGCGCGGCGAAAGCCGCCACTACCACGGCCGCTACGACGAGGCGATCGCAGACCTCAACCGCGCGTATGCGCTCAACCTCGACCTGGGTCGCAAGGATGGCCAGCACTATGCGTTGAACGCCATCGCCAATGTCTACAGCGACGGCAACGTCGCCGAGTTCGACAAGGCCATCGCCTATTACCGGCAACTGCTCAGGGACAACGAGGCCGCCGGGCTGCGCAGCGAGGTGGCGACGGCGCTGTTCAACATCGCCAGCGCGAACGTGCAGAAGGGGCGGCTGGACGAGGCCCTGCCGGATTTCCGCCGCGCCATGGCCATCGACCTCGAACTGGGCAATCCCGCGGGTGTGGCCGAAAGCGAGCGATCCATCGGCGTGGTGCTGGCCAGGCAGGGGCGTGCGGACGAGGCCCTGCCGCTGATGGACAGCGCGCTCGCGCGCTTCGACGCCGCCGGCGACGAGGAGAGCGCCGCACGCGTGCGCATCTCCCGCGCCCGGGCGCTGCACGCGCTCGGCCGTGGTCGCGAGGCGCTGGCGGACCTGGTCGTGGCCGAACGGCACTTTCTCGAGCGGCACAATCCGCGGCTGCTCGCCCAGGTGTACGAGGCGCAGGCCGCCATCCATGCAGGCGCCGGCGACTGGCGTCGGGCCTACGAGGCGCTCGGGGCCTACCGCAAGGCGCAGGAGGCGCTGGAGGCGCGGGCGCGCGAAGAGCAGGGCTCGCGTCTCCGCGTGCAGTTCGACACCGCGAAGAAGGAGCAGGAGAACCGCGAGCTGCTGATCGAGAACGCCCTCCGCGGCGAGGCTCTGCGCAATGCCGAACGGGTGCGCTCGCTGCAGCGCCTGACGATCCTGCTCGGTGCCGCGCTGGTGGTGCTGCTCGCGGCGATGGCGGTGCTGCAGGTCCGGCGCGGCCGCCACCTCCGCCGCCTGGCGATGACCGACGAACTGACCGGCGTGCCGAACCGGCGCGGCATCCTCGAGCGCCTCGAACGCGAAGTCGCCGCGCTGCGCGACGGGCGTGCGCTGGCCGTGATCGCGTTCGATGTCGACCACTTCAAGCGGATCAACGATGTCCATGGCCACCAGGGCGGCGACCGGGTGCTGGAGTCGATCGCCGATGTCGTCGCGCGGCACCTCCCCCCGGCCGGCAGGCTCGGGCGCATGGGCGGCGAGGAATTCCTGATCGTGCTGCCCGCCTGCGGCGCGGCTGCCGCGTCCGCCCTGGCCGAGGACCTGCGTGCCCGGGTCGCCGGGGCGCGGTTCGACGGGTTCGATGCCGAGGCGCGGGTCACCATCAGCCTGGGCGTGAGCGAAGGCGCCCCCGGCGACGACATCGAAGCGCTGCTGCGCCGCGCCGACGCGGCCCTGTACCGCGCAAAGGGCGAAGGCCGGGACCGGGTGGTGCTCGGCTGAGTCGGCGACTGCTCGCATATTCGATATGTCCTGTTGCAAATAATCAACAAGATGGCTGGGGTGACCGGTGTCGCGTCATCGGATGTGTGTTCATCACATTTCGGTATCAGTACAAGGACACCTATCGCTTGAAACCCTGTCCGGGTTCAGGAAAATGTGACGTTGTTCGAGATGCGCCGGTCAAGGGAGTCGCAGTTCACGCCTGAACGTGCTGCGGAGTCCGGCGAAGCGGGTGAAGTCGGCACAAGGGGGCAAGTGCGGGACAACCTGGTCATCCCGGCGCGGCAGGCGCGAGGGATGCGGGCGTCTTTCGCGCTTTTTCGCGCTGTGTGGTCGATGGCACCGATTCGTACAAGTCGGGGGTGGCGTGAGGACGGTTCGATCCAGTCGCAGGAAATTGGCGATCCGTGGCCTGTGGGCGGCGGAATTGGGCGTGCTGATGCTGGCGGTCATGCTGGCCGCGCATCTGCGCTTCCATGCCGATCCCCAGGGGTTCGCGCATTTCGTCGAAGGCATCGCCCCGCGTGCGCTGCTGGTGGCGCTGTGCATCACCGGTGCCATGCTCGCCTTCGGGTTGTACCAGTCCTACGTGCGCCACAGCCTGCTCGACCTCGTCCTGCGCGTGCTGCTGTCGTTCGCGCTCGGCGGGGTGGCCCTGCTGGTGGTCTACTACGCGGCGCCGCCGGCCTACATCGGTCGCGGCGTGCTGGCCATCGCCCTGGCGATGGGCGTGGCCGGCATCTTCCTGGTGCGCTGGATCGTGGCACGCCTGTCCAGCGCGCAGGCCCTGAAGAAGCGCGTGCTGATCTACGGCGCCGGCAACAACGCCAACCTGATCAACACCCGCCTGCGTCGCAAGAGCGACCGGCAATCGTTCCACGTGCTGGGCTTCGTGCCCGCGCCGGACCAGCCGGTCGTGGTGGACGAAGCCATGCTCATCCGCACCGACGAGCCGCTGTGCGCGCTGTCGGACCGCCTGGATGTCGACGAGATCGTGATCGCGCCCGACGAGCGCCGCGGCGGCATGCCGATGGCGCAGATGCTGACCTGCGTGCAGCTGGGCGTGAAGGTCACCGACCTGTCGACCTTCTTCGAGCGCGAGGCCGGCATGGTCCAGCTCAACATCGTCGACCCGTCCTGGTTGGTGTTCTCCGGCGGCTTCGACTACTCCACGCCGCGCCGCCTGACCAAGCGCTTCTTCGACCTGCTCGCGGCCGGCGCGCTGCTGCTGGTCGCCTGGCCCGCGATGCTGCTGACCGCGCTGGCGGTGCGCCTGGAATCGAAGGGGCCGGTGATCTACCGCCAGGTCCGGGTCGGCGAACACGGCCGGCATTTCGAGATGATCAAGTTCCGCAGCATGCGCGTCGATGCCGAAGGCGACGGCGTCGCGCGCTGGGCCACGCAGAACGACGACCGCAGCACACGCGTGGGCAGGTTCATCCGCAAGACCCGCCTGGACGAACTGCCGCAGCTGTTCCTGGTGCTCAAGGGCGAGATGAGCTTCGTCGGCCCGCGCCCGGAGCGCCCGCAGTTCGTCGAGATGCTGGCCAGCGAGATCCGCTACTACGACGTGCGCCATTCGGTGAAGCCGGGCCTGACCGGCTGGGCGCAGTTGCGCTATCCCTACGGCGCGTCGGTGCGCGATGCGAACGAGAAGCTGAAGTTCGACCTGTTCTACGTCAAGAACCACGGCCTGGTGTTCGACCTGATGATCATGCTGCAGACCGTGGAAGTGGTGCTGTTCGGGCGCGGCGCGCGCTGATCTTCTGCACGCATCGCATGCGCGGCTTGCGTATCAGCTCCGACGCAGCACGGCGTGCAGCAGGCGCCGTGCGGCGAACGGCACGAGTTCGCGCACCATGCGCCGCGATTCGGCCATCGTCGAATGCGCGCGCGCCGCGCGCCACAGGCGCAGGGCATCGCGCCAGCGCTTGCGGATCAGCATGCCGCGCGCGTTGCGGGCGTAGGTCACCGCCAGCGCTTCGCGGCGAATGTCCTCGTCGATGACGTCGGCGGCGTCGGCCACGGCGCGTTCGACGACCTTCACGTAATCGTCGTAGGTGGTCGCTTCGGCCGACAGCCCGGTGTCCTGGCCCCGCAGCGCGTCGACCAGCGAGGCCTCGACCACGCCGATCTTCCATCGCCGCGCCACGCGCAGGTGGAAATCGATGTCTTCCGCCGTGCGCAGCGCGACATCGAAGCCGCCGCAGGTCTCGAACACCTCGCGGCGGAACATCGCCGAGGCCGGCACCAGCGAGGGATTGAGCAGCAGCCAGCGCAACGCCCAGCCATCCTCGGGCAGCACCTCGCGGCGCACGAACACGTCGTAGGGCTGGCCGGCCTCGTCCACGCGGACCACGTCGCACAGCACCAGGCCGAAATCCGGGTGCGCGTCGAGCCATTCGAGCTGGCGCGCGGTCTTTTCGGGGCGCCAGAGGTCGTCGCTGTCGAGCAGGGCGAAATAGCGCCCGGTCGCGATCGACATGCCGGTGTTGCGCGCGGCGGACACGCCGGCATTGGCCTGCCAGTGGTAGCGGATGCGGTCGCCGTAGCGCGCCTCGAGGGCCTCGCCGGTGCCGTCGGTGGAGCCGTCGTCGACGATGACGATTTCGTCCACGCGATGCGTCTGCGCCAGCACCGAATCGATGGCGCGCTGCACCAGCTCGCGCCGGTTGTATGTCGGTATAATCGCCGAGACTCCGGCGGAAACTTCGGTCGTGCGCATGCTCAGGGGATTCGCCAGGAAATTCTTGTTCGGCAGCTTGTACGCCAGCGGCGCGCTGGGCCTGTACCACCGCCTGCGCAACGCCGACAGTCTAACGGTGGTGATGTTCCACCGCACGCTGCGGCCCGGCGATCCGCGCTGGGCGACCTGCGACCCCGACTACACCCTCGACGAATCGCTGTTCGTGGCCTCGCTCGGTTTCTTCTCGCGCCACTACAACGTCGTTTCGCTGGGTCAGGTCCTGCGTGCGCGCCGCGACGGCACGCGCCTGCCGCCGCGCGCCCTGCTGATCACCTTCGACGATGGCTGGCTGGACAATGTCGATTACGCATTGCCGGCCCTGCAGCGGTCAGGCCTGCCGGCGGTGATGTTCGTCGCCGCCGATGCCGTGGGCGCGCGCCAGCCGTTCTGGCAGGAGTGCGCGATCGCGGCGTGGCGTGCGGGCCGGCTCGCGGTCGACGCGCTGGCCGACACGGTGGCCGCGCACGGCGGCGTGCGACCGGCGCGCGATGGCATCGACGGTCTGCGCGAACTCATCGCGCAGGTCGAACGCATGCCGACGGCGACGCGCCAGGCGGTGGTCGCGACGCATGCGGACGTGCTCGACGACGGACTGCGGCACATGGTCGATGTCGCCGACCTCCATCGCCTGCGCGCTGGCGGCGTCGAGCTGGGCCTGCACGGCAAGCGCCATGTCGCGATGAAGCGCGCGGACGATCTCGACGACGAACTCGGCGGTGCGCGCGCGGCGATGGCGAAGATGCTCGACCTGCCCGAAGGCCTGGCCGCGACACCCTGCGCGACCATGTCGTTCCCGCATGGGTCCTTCGACGAGGCGATCGCGGCGCGCGCACGCGAGTCGGGCTACGAACTGCTGTTCACCAGCGTGCCGGTGCTCAATCGCGTGGGAACGCAGCCGTCGTGGCTGCTGGGCCGCACCGGCTACGAAACCGATACGGTCGCAGGCCCCGACGGTCGCTTCCGTCCCGAGCGCCTCGCCTGGTATCTGTTTCGCCGCGAGGCCCGGCGTCTCGCCTGACGCGCGACGTTGCGTGCTTCCTTTGCAAAAGGGGGCGGCCGGCGGTCGCGGAGCGTCCGCGGGGGATTTCAGACCTTCATCGTGCGGGGTGGATCAGACGTTTCCGAGCGCGTTCCGCAAATCCCTCCGCCGCGCTTCGCGCGTCGGCCCCTTTTTCAAAGGGTGCATTCATGCGGACGTCCGATCGATTGCGATGGGATCGACCGTGAGCGGATCGATCTTGAGCGGATCACTCGTCCTCGTCGGCCGAGGTCAGGTGCAGGTCCGCATCGCCGTCCGCGCCGTCGCGGAAATCCGTGCCGAACACCGGGCGCTGGCTGCGCGCTTCGAAGCCGAGCTCGCGCCACGGCTGCAGGCGTTCGGCATTCGTCGCCAGCTCGACGGAGACCACCGCGAAGCCGGCCTTGCGCGCGGCTTGCAGCAGGGCCAGCAGGATCGCCGGCGCAGGCGTCGCGCCGCCGTCGCGCGTCCAGGCGTCGTGTACGTGCAGCGTGCGCGTGGTGTTCTCCGCGCGCGTGGCGAACCAGGCAGCATCGCCGCACGCATCGTGCAGCATCAGGTGGCGGAATGGTGGCAGCGATGCATCGGTCGGCGCATCGTCGAAGCGCCAGCGCAGGTGCGCGCCGTCGCGGATCGCGGTGAGCGCCGCGGGTTTCGGCGACGCCGACCACAGCGCATCGATGTCGGGCGCGCGGTCATGCCATGTCGCGTGCAGTGCGCCGGCGCCGCAGATGCGCAGACGGTCGCGCAGCGCCGTACCGAGATCGAAGAATGCCCCCAGGGCTTCGGCCAGCGGCGTGGGCAGGGTTGGCGCGCGCCGCTGCACGTAGGGCGCATGGCGGATCACGCGTGCATACCGCACCATCTCGCCGAGCCTGCGATAGCCGATGCGCTTGAACACCGGCGCGGCCTTCGGATTCGGAAACCCGTAGAGCTGGTCGAGTTCGCGGCGACCGGCGGAGAACAGGCCTTGCTGCAGGATCAACGCCGGTCCGAGCGTGCGGTGCTCGGGCGTCACCGCGAGGTCGACGAGCACGCCTGCACGGATCTCGCGACCGGCGCACAGCATCCGCCGACGGCCGGCCGAGCACACGCCCACGGGGGCATCGCTGCCAGCATGCGCCAGCAGTTGCATGACCGGCCTGCCCGCCGGCGCGCCCAGGTAGAACCAGTCGTACTTCGCGGCCATGCGGTCGTCCTGGCCGAGGTTGCCGCGCCAGACGGCCAGTACCGCATCGCGGTCGCGCGCGGCATCGCCATCGCGCGCCGCGTACTGCGGCGCGACGGGCTGCGGTGCAGGCGTCGTCGCGTCGCTCACGCGTGGATTTCGGGCACGTCCACCGCGAGCACGGGTGAGAGGTGCATGTACTGCGTGGTGCGGCGCTTGTTGCGGATGTCCTCGTAAATGGCGATTGCCTGCGCTTCGTCGATCTCCAGCACGCGCGCCAGTTCGGCAGCCGGGTAGTCGTGGTTCAATGCATACAGGGCGAGATCCATCTGCCGGTAGGGCAGGGCGAAGTAGAACTCGTCCTGGCCCTGCGCGAGGCTGTAGGTGTCGGTGGTCGGCACCGCGGCGCACACGCGCTCGGGCAGGCCGAGGAAGCGTGCCATGCCGTAGACCTGCGACTTGTACAGGTGCGCGATCGGCTTGACGTCCGCCGAGCCATCGCCGTTCTTCACGAAGAAGCCCTGGTCGTATTCCAGCCGGTTCGGCGTGCCGACCACGCCGTAGTTCAGGCGGTCGGCGTGGAAGTATTCGAGCGTCTTGCGGATGCGCTGCTTGAAGTTGGTCGCGGCGACGATGGTGAGATAGTCGGCCAGCGCGAGGTCGCGGTCGTGCGGCGTGCCGTCGGGCGCTTCGGCGATCAGCCGGAAGCGGTTGAAACGGCCCTGCAGGCCGCCGTCGATGACGATCTTGAATTTCCAGCCGTCGCCGTATTCGGGAATCGTGTTGCGCACCGCCGCGTCGCGCGCACGGTAGCAGCCGATGGCCTCCAGCGCGGGGGCGATGTCCACGGTCTCGGTGCGGATGCCCAGGTGCTGCGCGAGGATCGTCGCGCGCGCGGCGCTGTCGTCGGAGGAATCGCGTTCGGGCAGGATCAGCCCGAACACGCGCTCCGGACCCAGTGCGCGGACGGCGAGCGAGACGCTGGCCGAACTGTCGATGCCGCCGGAGATCGCGACCACCAGGCCGCGCCGATGCAGCTGGCGTGCGGTGATCTCGCGCAGGCGGGCGGCGATGCGGTCGACTTCGGCGGCGTAGTCGAGGTCGAGGACGGTCCAGTCCAGTGGCGCGTGTGCGGAAGCGTTCATGGGGCGGTGTCGGATTCCAGGAGGTTGGCCAGGAGGGCGGCGCGGCGGACCTTGCCGGAGGCGGTGCGCGGCAGCGCGGTGACGAAGGCGATGTCGCGCGGGATCTTGTAGGTGGCCAGGCGCTCGCGGCAGTGCGCCTTGACCTGGTTTTCGCTGTTCGGCGGCAGGCCCGGCGCGACCACGAAGGCCTTGATGACCTGCCCGAGCACGCTGTCGTCGATGCCGACCACGGCGACTTCGCTGACGCCGGGCATCTCGGCGATCACGTCCTCGATGTCGCCGGGATGCACGCGGTGCGCGCCGGTCTTGATCATGTCGCTGCGCCGGCCGGCGAGCCACAGCACGCCGTCGGCGTCGAGATGGCCCAGGTCGCCGGTGCGCAGCCAGCCGTCGACCAGCACGGCGGCGGTGGCGTCGCGATCGTTCCAGTAGCCGCGCATCACGTTCGCGCCGCGCACGTGCACTTCGCCGACTTCGCCGGTGGCCGCAGCGCGACCGTCCTCGTGGACGATGCGCAGCTCGACGCCGTCGACCGGGATGCCGACCGCGCCGAGCTTCTCGTCCAGACGTTCCGGTGGCAGGTACGTCAGGCGCGAGGTCGCTTCGGTCTGGCCGTACATCACGAACAGTCGCGCATGCGGCAGCGCGGCGCGCAGCCGGCGGGTCAGCACGGGGCTCATCGCACCGCCGGCCTGGGTGAGGTAGCGCAGCGACGACAGGTCGTAGTCGGCCAGTTTCACCCGTTCCAGCAGCAGCGCGAAGGTCGAGGGCACGCCGGAGAAACCGGTGATGCGCTCGCGCGCGATGGCGTCCATCAGCAGGTGCGGAAACAGCAGGTTCTGCGCCAGCACCATGCAGGCGCCGGAGATCAGGTGGGTGTGCAGCACCGAGGCGCCGTAGGCGTAGTAGAAGGCGAGGATCGACAGCACGCTGTCGCGTTCGTCGAGCGCGAGGTAGCGCACGACGGCGCTGGCATTCGCGAGCAGGTTGCCGTGGGTGAGCGTGACGCCCTTCGGCGCGCCGGTGGTGCCGGAGGTGTAGAGGATCAGGGCGATGTCGTCGCCGGCGATGCCTGCGGGATCGATGTCCGGGGAATCGAGGCCGGTGGCATCGGTCTCGTCGTCGGGCAGCAGGGGATGGTCGCCGTCGATCGCCCAGCGTTCGAGCGGCAGGCCGTGCATCGCATCGGTGGCGTCGAGTGCGGCCAGCGCATCGCCGTGACGCGCTTCGAACACCGCGTGCCGGGCACTGCAATGCGTCAGCCATGCCTGGAAATCGCGTTCGCGCGCCTGCGCGTTGAGCGGCGCGGCGATGCCGCCGGCCAGCCATGTCCCGTAGCAGGCCACCGCGGCCTCGATGCGGTTGGGCAGCAGGATCGCCACGCGATCGCCCGGCTGCAGGCCGCGCATGCGCAGGGCGCGGGCGAAGCCCTGCGCTTCGCGCCAGAACCCGGCGTAATCGATGCGGCGGTCATCGCCGACGATCGCGGTCCGGCCGGGGTGGCGTCGTGCGATCTCGGCGACCCGGGCGGGAACCGATGCCATGGCGGCTGGGTCAGCCGGCGAGCTTGCGCTGGATGAAATCATCCATCGAGGCGAGGGTGTCGAAGTGCTCGGGCACCATTTCCTCGGGCGCGATCGAGAGCTTGAATTCTTCTTCGATGAACAGGATCAGTTCGTAGATGCCGGTGGAATCGAGCACGCCGCCGCGCACCAGGGAATCCTGGTCGCCGATGGCGGTGTCGTCGTCCGAAAAGAGGAAATTCTTGAGGATGTAGCGTTTGATGATCTGGCGATGCGACATGCGGAGTCCCCTGGGTCGATGATTCAGTACGCGATAAGGACCCGTCGACGGCCAATCCGGGGCGCGCCGGGCGCGATGGCGGGCGTCCGTGCGGGGGCATGCGGAATCGGGCGATGCGGAAACGGCGCGGGGCGGCATCGCAATGCCTCAGGTAGCATGGCGCGTCGTCCGTCACCTCCGATCACGCAGCCATGACTTCGAATCCCGATGCCGTTCCGCGCCGTCCCGCGCCCCGGCTTTCCGTCTTCGCGCTGGCCCATGCGCTGGCCCTGGGAGTGTCGGCCTGCGGCGCGCCCGAGGCACCGCCGCCGCCGAACGCGCCGTCGACGGTCGTGCGCGATGCCGTGCCCGTGTCCGAGGCCACGGAGAAGGCGCGCGTCGAAGTCGACGAACTGGTCACCGGCCTGGAACATCCCTGGGGCCTGGCGATCCTGCCCGACGGCGACATGCTGGTGACCGAGCGTCCCGGCCGCCTGCGCCGGATCGGGGCCGATGGCACGGTCTCCGCCCCCATCGGCGGCTTGCCGAAGGTGTATGTCGACGGTCAGGCCGGCCTGCTCGATGTCGTGCTGTCGCCGACCTTCGCCGAGGACAGGCGGGTCTACCTGTCCTTCGCCGAACCGAACCTGCGCGGCAACAAGTGCGGCACGGCAGTGGCGCGCGGCCGTCTGGAAGGCGACCAGCTCCGCGATGTCGAAGTGGTCTATCGGCAGGAACCCAAGCTGTCCAGCGGCACCCACGTCGGTTCGCGGCTGGTGTTCGACGACGATGGCTATCTGTTCGTCACCCAGGGCGACAACCGCGTCGACAGCGCGGTGCAGTCGCTGGACACGCTGCAGGGCAAGCTGGTGCGGATCCGCCCGGACGGGCAGGTGCCCGAGGACAACCCGTTCGCGAAGCGCGAAGGCGCGCGACCGGAGATCTGGTCGACCGGCCACCGCAACATGCAGGGCGCCGCGCTGCATCCGGTCACGCGCAGGCTGTGGACCAGCGAGCACGGCCCGATGGGCGGTGACGAACTCAATATCCCCGAACCCGGCCGCAACTACGGCTGGCCGGTGGTCACCCATGGCGTCGACTACAGCGGCGAGCCGATCAGGGGTTCCACCGGCCGCGAGGCGCCGGGCATGGAGCCGCCGCATCACGTCTGGGAGGTCTCGCCTGGACTCAGCGGCATGCTGTTCTACAGCGGCAAGGCGATTCCCGAGTGGAAAGGCAATCTCTTCCTCGGCTCGCTGGCGAAGACATCGCTGATCCGCCTGGAGCTGGACGGCGACCGCATCGTCCACGAGGAACGCCTGCTGACCGCGCGCCAGGACCGCATCCGCGACGTGCGCGAAGGCCCGGACGGCGCGATCTACCTGCTGGTGGATGCGGAACAGGGCAAGCTGCTGCGGATCCGGCCGGCGCGCTGAGGCGCGGGCCGGTGCGAACGGGGCTGCGGCTCACGCCCCCGGATTCCGCCCGATGAAATCCACCGTGGTGATGCACAGCTTTTCCGGGGCGATGTGCCGGAACTGTTCGGCGACGGACATCGCCTGCAACTGCTGCAGCCGCTGCGGGCGCGCATGCGAGGTGTCGAGCACGATGTCGAAGCCGGCGTCGCGGGCGCCGTCGACCAGCTGGTGCGCGCGCAGGCGGTTCTGGTAGAGGAAGCGGTTGTTCCAGAACGCCCATTCCGCGTCGGAATGCTGCAGGTAGTTGAGCTGGTGGATCTTCGGATCCGCGTAGGCGTAATGGTCGCCGCAGTTCACCGAATGGAAGATCCAGCCGCCGGGCCGGACGAGGGCGCGCGACGCGCGGTGGATGCGCGCGATGGCGTCGGGCGGCACGTGTTCGAGCACGCTGTTGGAGAACACGATGTCGATCGAGCCGTCGGGCAGACCCGACGCTGCGGCATCGGCCGGCGCGCGGTAGTCGATGACGCCGGCGCTGATCGTGCCGGGATCGTCGCTGCGATTCGCGGCCTCGCGCAGGCGCGCATGGCGCGCCTCGACCTCGGCCAGATCGACCTCGCAGGTGCTCGCCAGGCGCGGCAGCTGCTCGCCGAGCATCGCGATGCACAGACGCATCAGGTCGGGCTTGAGCAGGCGGTTCAAGTCGACTGTGTGCACGCGCGCGGCGCCGACCAGGTGGCAGGCCAGCGGCAGCGCGGGATACCAGCCGCTGCCGATCTCCAGCAGGCGTGCGCCGGGAATCCGCGCGCCGACGCCGCGCAGCTGCTTCACCATGCCTTCCCAGTCGTCGATCTTCAGGCCGATCTCGCGGCGCGGGTTGCGCATGCCGCCGAGGTGGCGCTGCAGGCGGTAGTGCAGCGTCTCGCCGCCGGGCAGCGCGCCGAGGCTTTTCTGCAGGACGCCCTTGAGTTTCCAGTGCATGTGCGGCGCGTATCCGTCGGATCAGTGGAGCGCGGCGGCCGCTGGCGCAGCCTCGCGCAGGGTGTGGTGGAGCAGCATCGTCGACAGCACGCCGACGAAGGCCTGGTTGTCGGCGAAACCGGTGGCGCGGCCGGCGCGGCACTTGTCGAACAGCCGGCCGACGGCGGCGGCATCGAAGTAACCGGCCTCGCGCAGGCGGGTTTCGCCCATCAGCTCGGCCACGTAGTCCAGCGGCTGGCCGTCGAAGAAGAAGCTGGCGCTGTCCGGCGCGCGGTACGGCTGCTTGGTGCGCTGCAGGATGTCGTCGGGCAGCAGGTCGCGCAGCGCGCGGCGCAGCAGCCATTTCTCGGTCATGCCGTGGATCTTCCAGCTGGGCGGCAGGCGGTTGGCGAACTCGATGACGCGATGGTCGAGGTAGGGCACGCGGCCTTCGATCGAGTTGGCCATCGCCACGCGGTCGCCCTGCGACGACAGCAGGTAGCCGGCGAGCAGCGACTTGGCCTCGACGTACTGGTCGCGCGCCAGCGGCGACCAGCGCGCGATCTCCGCAGGCAATGTCGCTTCGAAGGCATCGAGCGGGTCGAACGTGCCGATCTCGGCGCGGAATTCGGGCGACAGCAGGCCGAGCGCGCGCTGCGAGGTGGTCCAGCGCGGCGCGTGCGCGAACACCGGGCGCCGCAGGTGCTGCATCCCTTGGCCGAAGAAGCCCTGCGCGAACGCCGGGTTGCGCACCGGCGAGTTCGGCAGGTAGCCGTACAGGCGTTCGAGCAGGCGCGGGCGGAACGTCGAACCCGGCTGTCGCGCCCAGAAACGGCGGATCTTCGCTTCCTTGAACAGGTCGTAGCCGCCGAACACCTCGTCGGCACCTTCGCCGGTCAGCACGACCTTGTAGCCGTGTTCGCGCACGCTGCCGGCCAGCAGCATCAGCGGCACCGGCGCGGTGCGCAGCACTGGTGTTTCGGTGTGGCGGATCAGGCGCGGGAAGGCCTCGCCGATGTCGCGGCGCGTGCAGCGCAGCGTGGTGTGCAGCGTGCCGAGGTGGCGCACCATCGCCATCTGGTGCTCGCTTTCGTCGAACTCGCCGTCCTCGAAGGCCACCGAAAAGGTGCGCACCGGCGTCTGGGTGAAGCCGCGGATCAGCGCGACGATGCCCGACGAATCCAGGCCACCGCTGAGGTAGGCGCCGACCGGCACGTCGGCGCGCAGCTGCAGGCGCACGGCGTCGATCAGCAGCGCGCGCAGCTCGGCGGTCGCGTCCTCCACGCTCAGCGGGCAGCGCGAGGGCGAGGTCTCGTCGGCGTCGGGGAAGGTCCAGTCCCACCAGCGGCGCAGGGTCTCGCGGCCGTCGGCCTCGCGCACGAGCAGGTGCCCGGGCGGCAGGCTTTCGATGCCGCGATACACCGTGTGCGGTTCGATCGGCGACCAGGTGGCGAAGGTTTCGGCGAGTCCGCGCGGGTCGATCGCCGCGCACTGCGGCAGGGCCGCCAAAAGGGCCTTCACCTCGGAGGCGAACCACAGCCGTCCGGCTTCGCGGGCGATGTACAGCGGACGGATGCCGGCGCGGTCGCGGGTCAGCACGAGGCGGCGCCGTGCCGCGTCCCACAGCGCGATCGCGAACTGGCCGTTGAGGTGCTGCACGAAGTCGTCGCCGTCGCGGTCGTACAGGTGCACGATCACTTCGGTATCGGACTGCGTGTAGAAGACGCGCCCCTCCGCTTCGAGTTCGCGGCGCAGCTCGACGTAGTTGAAGATCTCGCCGTTGAAGACGGTCCAGACCGTGCGCGGCGGGTTGTGGATCGGCTGGTCGCCGGTGCTCAGGTCGATGATCGACAGCCGCGCATGCGCCAGGCCGATGCCGTCGTCGGCGTGGAAGCCGAAGCCGTCCGGTCCGCGATGCGCCAGCGTGTGGATCATCCGCCGCAGCAGCGGATGCGCCTCGTCCGGGCGCACGTCGGCCCCGCTGAATCCCGCGATTCCACACACTGGGTCCGGCCCCTGTTCTGTCGTTGATTGCTCGGTCGTCATCCAACGTCGAAACCGCCGGATTCGTGCCACGCTGCCTCGCGCTCAGCGTCTCGATGCCGTTCTCGCCTCCTCGCAGGCGCGCAGGGTGTCGGCGGCCACCGCGTCCCAGCCGCGCGAGAAGCGGCGCGACAGCGCGCCTTCGTCCCAGTCGCGGGCGAAGGCCGCCGCCAGGCCCTCGGCCAATGCCGCAGGGTCGCGCACCGCGACCAGCAGGCCGCAGTCGGCATCGACCACTTCCGGGATGCCGCCGACCGGCGTCGTCACCACTGGCCGGCCGCAGGCCAGGGCCTCGACCAGCACGTTCGGGTGGCCTTCGGAATGGCTCGGCAGGGTCACCACGTCGGATGCGGCCATCCAGCGCGCGACTTCGCGCGGCCCCTGCGCGCCGGGCAGGTGCACGCGCACGCCAGGCAGCGCGGCGACCCGGGTTTCCAGTTCGCTGCGCATCGGGCCTTCGCCGACCAGCGCCAGCTGCAGCCCGGGCAGGCGCGGCGCCAGGATGGCCATCGCGTCGAGCAGTTCGCGCAGGCCCTTTTCCGGGACGAGGCGGCCGACGTAAGTGACCAGCGGAATGCCGGTGTCGAGGCCGAGCGCGTCGCGGGCCTCGCCCTCCGGCTGCGGATGGAAGATCGCGGCGTCGCAGCCGTTCGGGATGGTGCGGATCTTTGCCGGATCGGCGTCGTAGTCGCGCACCGCGACCCGGCCCAGATCCTCGCTCACCACCAGGATGCGCCGTGCGGCCTGCAGCACGGGGCGGGTGAGGCGGCGGCTGATCGCGTCGCGCACCCGCAGGTCCGAACCGCGCGATCCCACCACCAGCGGCAGTCCGGCGCGGCGCGCGGCATGCATCGCGCCGAAGGCGTCGGGATACAGCCAGTACGACAGCACCACGTCCGGCGCGAAGTCGCGCAGCGGCGCGTGAAGGGTGCGCGCGCAGAGCCAGCCGTTGAAAGGGCGGCTTACCGCGGGCAGTGCGGGGTAGTCGACATGGCGCACGTCGCAGCCGGGCACCTCGAAATCCGGATCGGACGCGCGATAGAGGTAGCTGCGCGGCATCGCCCAGCGCGGATAGCGCGCGACCGGGCTGATCACACGGACCTCGGCAAGCGTCGACAGCGCGCGGACCGTCTGGTGGATCGGGCGGCCACGGTTGGGCTCGCCGGCGATCGGGAACTGCGAGGTGACGATCAGGATGCGCATGCGGTCCGGCCAGGGGAAGGCGCGTCGGGGACGGGCGGTGCGCACGGCTTGCCGACGACCTGCCAAGACGTGAAGCGGCGCCGGCGCAGGACAGCGACGATGCGGTCGACTGTCCCCTGGCGTCGCCGATCTCCGTTCATCATAGCCAGCCGACGCAGCGTGCGTGCCGGGGGAGAGCATGTTGGAGTCGTCCATGTCCGGGCAGGTCGGCGCCGTGCCGACGGAGGCGCGTGGTCGCGCCGGCGCCGCGCCGCGCAGGCAGGCCGGCGAACGGGGACGGCTGGAAGAGCTGGACGCGCTGCGCGGTCTGGCCGCGCTGGGCGTGGTCCTGTTCCACTACACCACCTTCTACCAGGGCCAGCATGGCCACCTGCAGCCGCTGGGCTTCGGCTTCCCGGCCGGCAACTATGGCGTGCACCTGTTCTTCCTGATCAGCGGCTTCGTGATCTTCATGACCCTGGACCGCGCGCGCAGCGCGGGCGATTTCATGGTCTCGCGCTTCTCGCGCCTGTTCCCCGCGTACTGGACAGCCCTGGGGCTCACCGCGCTCGTGGTGTACGCGATCGGCATGCCGGCGCAGCGGCCCGGCCTGGCGACCCTGGCCGCGAACACGACGATGCTGCAGGAAATCCTCGGCTTCGAGGATGTCGACGGCTCGTACTGGACCCTGCAGGTCGAACTGTTCTTCTACGCCCAGATGCTGTTCTGGTTCGCGCTGCGCCAGTTGCACCGCATGCCCTGGATCATCGCCGGCTGGCTGCTGCTGACCCTGGCGTACGCGCTGTCGCTGCGACAGGGCTGGCATTTCTCCTATACCTCCCGGGTGCTGCTCAACCTGCTCTACATCCCGTTCTTCGCGCTGGGCATCCTGTTCTACCGGCTGCACGCCTCGCGCGGATCGCGGGCGGTCAACATCGCGCTGATCCTGGCGTCGCTGGCGACGATCGGGCTGGCGTACGAGCCGGTCCATTTCGCCGTGGGCCTGGTGTGCACCGTCGTCTTCGCGCTGTTCCTCGGCGGAGGCCTGCACTGGCTGCGCCACCGGCTGTTCCTGTTCCTCGGCGGCATTTCCTATTCGCTCTACCTGCTGCACCAGGCCATCGGCTTCGCCATGATCCACCGGCTGGAGCGCCAGGGCGTGCACAGCCTCGCGGCGATCGCCCTGGCCCTGGGCGCGGCGCTGTGCCTGGCCACGTTGCTCAATCGCTGGGTCGAGCGGCCGGCGATGCGCGCCATCCGCCAGCGCTGGCAGGCGCGAGGGCATGGCCGTGCCGGTACCGAGGAACAGGCCCGTGCCGATGGCGGTGCGACGGCCGCCGCCGCTGGCCTGGCGCAAGGCGACATGATGCGCGAACCCCACCGCACCCGGTTCATCGAACTGATCCGGCGCGGCGCCGCCGCGCGCGACATCCACGATTCCGATGGCGCCGGCGACTACGACCGCGGTTTCGACGGCAAGGTCTCCGATCGCTTCCTGGAGCGCGAACTCACCCGCGTCGGCATGCATGCGCGGAGCCTGTGCGCGCCGCTCGTCGCGCGCGTGGGCCGGGCGCCGCGCATCCTCGACATCGGCTGCGGTACCGGCGGCACCACGGTGGCGCTGGCGATGTCGGCGCTGGCGGCCGACGAGGTCGTCGGCATCGACGCCAGCCGCGAGGCGATCGCCGCCGCCGCCGAGCGCGCGCTCGGCCACGACCTCGACCCGGCGCGCGTGCGCTTCCTGCATGTCGAAGCGGGCGAGCCGCTGCCGTTTCCGGATGGCCATTTCGACCTGGTGACCTGCGTATCGGTGCTCGAATTCATCGGCAGCGCCGATGCGCGTCGCGCCTTCATCGCCGAGATGCTGCGCGTCACCCGGCGCGGCGGCCATGTCTACCTCGCTACGCCCAGTCCGCTGCGGCTGCGCGAACACCATTCGCGTCGACTGCTCGGCGACTGGCGCCGGCATCGCGGCTACCCCTGGTCCAGCACCGCGTCGTCGCTGCGCCGGATGTTCGACGGTTGCCGCATCGAATCGCTGTCGGCCGACCGCCTGCGCCGGCATCCGCGCCTGCGCCGCGTCGGCTGGGCCGCGCCGGTGCTGTCCTGGGCGCTGCCGTGGCAGCGGATCCTCGCGCGGAAGGATTGATGATTTGAAGCCCTCCCCTTCAAGGGGAGGGTTTGGGTGGGGATGGGTCTTCGGGTCGTCCTGCATCGGGATGGAAACCCATCCCCACCCCGGCCCTCCCCTTGAAGGGAGGGAGAAGCGCACTGTCAGCGCTCGGCCCCGAACGTGATGTCCAGTCCCCGCTTCACGCCGATGCGCGGCGTCCAGCCGAGCACCTCGCGCGCGGCCGTGGTGTCGAAGTTCGCCAGCGGGCGCAGCGAGCGCACGCGGTAGCGGGTCAGCGGCACGTCGCGCTTGAGCGCCTTGCCCAGCAGTTCCACACCGATGGCCAGGCACATGAAGACCCATTCCGGCATCCACATCAGCTTCAGCGAGGTGCCGAGCTTCGCCTTGCAGCGGCGCAGGTAGGTGCCGCGATCGACCGAGTCGGTGTCGACGAGGTTGAAGATGCGTCCCAGCGCCTGCAGCGATGTGCCGGCGAGCAGCAGCGCATCGACGGTGTCGTCGCGATAGACCAGCGGCAGCGCCTGCGCGCCGCTGCCGATCGCGATCCAGCGGCCGGCCAGGGCGATCGTGCCGTTGGGCGTGACCTGTTCCGCGCCGGGGCCGAAGATCTGCCCGGGGCGGAGGATCACCGCCGGCAGGTGCTCCTTGACGATCGCGTCGGCGACCATCTGTTCGGCGGTGAGCTTGGTCTGCGTGTACGCGCCGCGCAGTTGCGGATGGGGCTCGAAGCGGTAGTCCTCGGTCAGCACATCGCCGCTGCGGCGCCCGGCGTGGTCGAACACGCTCATCGAGCTGACGTAGACCAGTCGCGTGGTCGCATGCTTGCGGCAGGCATCGAGCACGTTGCGCGTGCCCCAGATCGTGCCGGCTTCGAAATCGCGCGGACCGCCGCGCATCGCTGCGCCGACGTGGTAGACCACGGCGGCACCGGCGACCGCGTGGTCGACGATGCGCGGATCGCCCAGGTCGCCGATGACCGTCTGCATGCCTTCGTCGTCCCGATAGGCCGCGACCGGGCGGCGCACCAGCACGCGCACGGTCCTGCCCTGCGCGCGCAACGCGGCGACCACGGCCTTGCCGAGGAAGCCGGCGGCGCCGGTGACCAGCGCATCGGCCGGCGGCAGCGCGGTGTAGCGCGCTTCGAGCTGCGCCAGGCGCTGGTGGTCGGGCTCGGCGCACAGCGGATCGAGCAGGCGCGCGATGCGCAGGCCGTCCTCGGCGGTGAACGGCGGCGCCTCGCCGCGATGCACCGCGCGCGCGAAGGCTTCCGCGCCCATGCGGATGCCGGGCGACGGCTTCAGCCGGCCGGTGGCGAAGCGCAGCACGTTCAGCGGGATGCGCACGCTGTCCTTCACCGCGCTGAAGAAGGCATTGAGGAGGATGCCGATGAACTTCGGCCCCGGCAGCACGCGATGCACGCGGCAGGTCTGGGTGAAGCGGTCCACTTCGATGGTGCCCTTCGTGCCGCGCACGAACAGGCGGTTCTCCATCGGTCGCGCGTTCCACGACAGCAGCAGGCGGCCGACGCCGGTGGCGGTCTGCGCGCGCGCCTGCCATTCGTCGAAGCCGAGGTTGGGATCGGCGCCGCGCGACTGGTACTGCACTTCGGCCTGCGCGATCGGACCGAGGAAGGCTTCGATGGTGTAGAAGCCGTGCACGCCGAGGTCGCGGAACGGATACGAACCCTGCTTCACCTGGCCGGGGAGCGGGCCGCCGGCGTAGGGTGGATATTCGGAATTGCGGATGATGTCGACCGACAGCACGTCGCCGATCGCGCCGGATTTCGCGGTGTCCAGCGCCTGCATCAGCACCGGATCGAACAGGTCGGAATGGTTCACGCCGAGGGTCAGGCCGGTGGCTTTCGCCTTGGCGAGCATGGCCTCGCAGTCGGCGGCGCTGTCGGCCATCGGCTTCTCGACCAGTACGTGGCAGCCCATGTCCATCGCCTGGATCGCCAGCGTCGCGTGCGAGGCCGGCGGCGTCAGCACGTAGACGACGTTCGGCGTCGCATCGGCCAGTTCGGCGAGCGATGCGGCCACTTGGCCGACCTTGAAGCGCGCGGCCAGCGCTTCGGCGGCGACGCGGTTGCTGTCGCACAGGCCGACGATCTCGACGAAATCGAGCTGCGACAGTGCGGCCAGGTGGTGCGTGGCGACGTAACCGGCACCGACGACGGCGACGCGGAGCTTGCGGGAGGCTTGGGAAGTCATGAAAACGTGTGCGAAGAAGGATTCGGGGTAAGGCGCGACGCGACTTCGGCCAGCACGGCCTCGACACGCGCGTCCCAGGTCTGGTCGGCGACGGCGGCCATACGTGCTTCGATGGCGTGCGGCGCGTTGTCGCGCACGGCGGCGTCGAGCGCGGCGAGGAAGTCGTCGTGGCCGTCGACCAGGCGGACGACGTGCGCGAACTTCTCGATCTCGGGATTGCGCACGCTGACCACGGCCTTGCCGGCGGCGAGGTATTCGCGCAGCTTCAGCGGATTGGCGTTCGCGACCTGGCGGTTCAGGCGGTACGGAATGATCGCGGCATCGAAGGCCTTCGACCATTGCGGCAGCGAGGCATAGGGCTGTGGGCCGGCGAGCACCACGTTGGGCAGTGCGCGCAGGTCGTCGACGTTCACGTGCGCGTGGCCGACGAGCAGGAAGGTCCATTGCGGGCGTGCGCGTGCGAGCGATTCGATCAGCGGCACGTCGATCCATTCGTGGATCGAGCCGATGTAGCCGACGACCGGGCGCGGCAGGTCGCGGGCGAGTGCGGGCGTCGCGGTCGCCGGATCCTGCGCCTGCGCGAACAGGTCGACGTCCACGCCGTGCGGCGAAAAGACCGTGTGCGGATTGAGCGCGCGCTTGGCGTCGAGCAGCGCAGGTGGCGCGACGCACAGCAGGTCGGCCCGGCGGCTCAGCGTCTCGTCGCGTGCGGCGATCAGCGCGGCATCCACGCCCGGGTGCGCGGCGTAGTCGTCGATGCAGTAGTACACGACGAGGTCTTCGCCGAGCCTGCCGGCGTGCACGCCGGGATGGGGCACGACGAACCAGGAAATGCGCCTGCGGATGCCGGCCAGGCGCAGCGCGCGGCGCACGGCCCAGCGCCCGAACAGGCGGTTGAAGGCGTCGACGCCCGGCAGGCGGCGGAACGGCAGCTGCGGCACGGTGCAGTGCCAGAGACCCTCGGCGACACGCGTGGGACGCCTGAACGCCGCGAGCAGCTTGCGCACCGCGCGCTTGAGGTCGCGGCCGGAAGCGTTCGGCGCGCGCATGCCGGGCGAATCGACGTACAGCACCGGCATGCGTTGCGCCAGGCGTACGGCGACGTGATGGCTGCTGGTGCGGTTCTCCGCGAACCAGTCGTTGCCGAAGTAGACGATGCCGTGATCGTGCAGCGCGGCGGTGGGGGCGGCCGTGTTCATATCCCTCATCGCGATGCCTGCGGAGGTCGCGAGCAAATCCCCCCGTCGCCCGCTGCACGGACGCCGGCCCCCTTTTGCAAAGGGGGCGAGTGCGAAGCGGCAAGCGACGGGATGCGGGATGCCATGTGCGGTTCCCCCCTTTGCAAAAGGGGGGCAGGGGGGATTTGCTCAGGCCTCATCGCGCCACCAGGCGACCAGCCACGCGGTGTTGCCGTGGAAGATCCAGTCGCGCTGCAGCCCCGGGATCGTTTCGAGATGCGGACCGACGCGGCCGCAGGCCGGCGCGAAGAAGGTGACCAGGCCGTTGCGGCCGAGGTGGCGCATCCGCGCGATGGTCTTCTCCGGTTCGCTGAGGTAGTACAGCACCTCGCACGCGGTGACCAGGTCGAAGCGGTGGCGCGCATCGCCCCAGGGTTGGCCGAAGATGTCGGTCGCCTCGAACTTCGCGGCGGGCAGTCGCCTGCGCGCGCGCTCGACCGCCTGCGCGCTGACGTCGACGCCGTACTGCCTGTCGCTGAGCCGTGCGAACCATTCGGTCTGGTGGCCTTCGCCGCAGCCCAGTTCCAGCACCGAGTCGACGTGGCCGAAGGCACGTTCGACCACGCGATTGGTCGCCTCGAAGCGCGCGCGCTCCAGGTCCGAGGCCATGTTCCACGGGTCTTCGACGCTGTAGGCCAGGTCGAGGCGCTCGAAGTTGTCGCTGCCGCCGACGCCACGCAGCGCGTACTTCATCCACAACCGGCGTCGCGCCTTGCGCAACAGGGTGGCCGCTCGGTTCAGCACCGTGGGAATCTCCAGCTGTGGTCGGTGTTCGCCGGCGGATCGCGACTCAGTCGCAGGTCGTGCCGGCAGGGGTGGTGTCGGCGTGGGACTCGCGTCCGTCGGCCACGTTGAGCGGGCGCCGCGGAGCGCTGTACCAGCCGACCACGCGATCGCAGCGGAATTCGACCCACGAGGGGCCGTAGCTCCAGCGTTGATCGTGCATCTCCAGCGGCTCGCCCAGGATCGCGCGCACCCGCGCCTTCTCCATGCCCGGCGACACCGGCAGTACCTCGATCGCCACTCGAGCCGGATGTTCCGTGCCGCCGCCGCCGTGCGCGTCCGCCGGATGCACCGCGTGCGTGGAGCCGTCATCCGCGTCGCCGGTCTGGACGATGCGCCAGCCGAGCACGCAGATCCCCAGGAGACCGGCCGCCACGAAGTAACGCGGGATCCTGCCGAAAGCGGCCGCGGTGTCCGTGCCCACGGCCGCGCGCGGATCCGGCACGACCGGCTGCGGCAGTACGCCGGGCAGCGGCGCGCCCGGCAAACGGCCGAAACGGGCGTGGAAATCCAGCGCGGCGTCGAAGCGCCGGTTCAAGTCCTGCAGGCGTCCGGTATCGTCCGCGTCCCCGCCCTGGTCCGGGTGCAGTTTCGCCACGCGCCGGCGCCATGCGCCGCGCAGCTCGGCCAGCGAACAGGTCGCATCGATCCCAAGCTCGCGGTACAGCGCTGCGAAATCGGTGTCTTCGGCCATGCCCGCATGCCCCCCGTGGGTATCGAGGCGCGCAGTGGACCGCGTTCGATGCCCGATTGCAAGCATCGGAAGCGACGTGCGCATGCGTCGTCCTGAGCGGGGCGGAAAATGCGTTGGTTGCGGGATCAGGGGGTTCGACTCGACACGTGAAGACTGCGCGATCCGCGACATGGCCGGCTGTGGCACCACCTTCCGCGGGCCGGCGACCGAAACTGGCCCGCCTGCTGTGCCGCACCGGCGCGATGCCGGTGGTCGGCCGCCTGCGCGCGGCCCTGCATCGCGACGTGCGCATCCTCGCCTATCACCGAGTGCTGCCGTCGGTGGCGCCAGCGGACTTCCGCTTCGACCTCGACCTGGTCAGCGCGTCGAGCGAAGCCTTCCGCAGGCAACTGGCCATCATCCGTCGCCGCTTCGCGCCGATGCGCTTCGACGAGCTGGCCGATTGCCTGGACCGCGGTCGCCGCGTC
Organism: Lysobacter sp.; assembly: GCA_019634715.1. Taxonomy (GTDB): domain Bacteria; phylum Pseudomonadota; class Gammaproteobacteria; order Xanthomonadales; family Xanthomonadaceae; genus Lysobacter_I. The sequence continues at coordinate 455,778 of JAHCAU010000001.1, read as the reverse complement.
CCGTCGCGCGCCGTGCTCATCACCTTCGACGACGGCTACGACGACAATTACCGCATCGCCTTCCCGCTGCTGCGCGAGGCCGGGCTGTCGGCGATGTTCTTCGTCTCCAGCGGGCATATCGACACCGGGCGCCCGTACGCCTACGACTGGCTGGTACATATGCTCTGCAGCACCACGCAACCGCGCCTGCTGGCGCCGGAGCTGGGCATCGACTGGTCCTTGCCCGCGGCTGGTGCCGAAGGACTGGCCGAACGCCGGCGGCTGGCAGGTCAACTGCTCGACCGGATCAAGACCCTGGACGCCGCAGGCCAGCAGGCGCTGGTCGAGCGCCTGCAGCGCGAGTGGGACATGCCCGATGCCGCGGGACATCCCGACTGCCGGCCGATGACGTGGGCGCAATTGCGCGAGATGCATGCGGCCGGCATGGAGATCGGTTCGCACGGCGTCGACCACCGCATGCTCGCGAAACTGTCGCCGGCGGCGATGCGCGAGGAAGTCGCCGGTTCGAAGCAGGCGATCGAAGCGGCACTGGGCGCGACGGTGGTCGCGATGTCGTATCCGGTCGGCGGCCGCGATGCCTACGACGACGCGGTCATGGCCGCGACCCGCGACGCCGGCTATCGGCTTGCCTGCAGCTATCTGGCCGGCTGCGAACGCCTGCAGCCCGCATCGCGCTTCCAGATGCGACGCCTGCCGGTGGAGCGGCACGTCGACGCCGGCTGGTTCGAGGGCATGCTGTCGCTGCCGGAACTGTTCTGCCACCGCTCGCGCGACACCGGACGGTAGCGGCCATGTACCCGGCGATGCTCGTCTATCTGCTGCTAGTGCTGATCCGGCCGCAGGACTACCCCGAACTGGTCGACAGCTTCACGCTGCCGCTGCAGCCGATCGCGTTGCTGGCGGCGGCGGGGTTCTGGATGCTGTCGCCGCGCAAGCATTTCGATGCGCCGCAGTACCCGGTGCTGCTGCTGTTCTTCGTGGTGCTGATGGTCTCGCACGTGTTCAACGGCTATTTCGGCGGCGCCGTGGTGCAGTTGAACAAGTTCGCGCCGGTGCTGCTGGCCTTCGTCGTGTTCGCCAATGGACTCGACAGTCGCGAGCGCATCCTGAAGATCATGGCGATGTTCGCGCTGTGCGCCGCGATCATTTCGATCCACGGCATCGAGCAGGTCAAGCTGGGCACCGGCTGGACCGGCATCGGCCTGTCGCAGGGCACGCGCATCCAGTACGTCGGCATCTTCAACGATCCCAACGACCTGGGCATGCTGTTCGTGGCCTGCGTGCCGATGGCGGTATTCCTGGGCAGTCGCGGCGGCATGATGGGCCTGCGCCGGCTGTTCTGGTGGCTCGTCGCCGCCATCCTGGTCTACGGCATCTACCTGACCGATTCGCGCGGCACCCTGCTGGGCCTGCTGGTGGTGATGGGCCTGTACGTGTGGCAGACGCGCGGGGTCTTCATCGCCGGCACGCTGGGCGCGATGGCGGTGGGCGTGCTGCTGGCGCTGCCGTCGCGCTTCAACGAGATCGACGTCGAGGAGGCCTCGGCGCAGGGGCGCGTGGACTCCTGGTACGAAGGCGTGCAGATGTTCATCGGCCACCCGGTCTTCGGCGTCGGCCCGGACATGTATTCCGACTACCACCACCTCACCGCGCACAACTCCTTCGTGCTGGTGATGGCCGAGACCGGCATCGTCGGCTACACGCTGTGGCTGGCCTTCATCGCCTACGGCTTCCGGATGATGTGGGCCGCATCGCGCGGTCTGGGCCAGCCGGTCTGGCGCGATGAAGAAGCGCTGGAGGCCGAGGTCGACGCCGCGGCCGCCGCCGGTGCCGATATCGATGCCCATGCCGATGCGCTGTTCGCGGCCGAGGATGCGCGCGAGGCGCGCATCGCCGAAGGGCGCGGCATCGCGATGGCGCTGCTGCTGTCGCTGGCCGGCTTCTTCACCTGCGCCTTCTTCCTGAGCCGCAGCTACGTGGTGATCCTGTATCTTCTCGCGGCCGTCGTGGTCGCGCATTACGTCGACATGCGCCGCGACGATCCCGCGCTGCCCCATTTCACGCTGTCCAAGGACCTGCTGCTCTGGCCGATCGTCGGCGTCGTCGCGACGATCGGGCTGATGGTGCTGGTCAAGCTGCTCCTGGTGATCCAATGACGCTGCGCGCGCGCACCCTCCGCAACACGCTGTTCTCCTCGGTGGCGATGTACACCGAGTTCGCGCTCGGCATGCTGACCTCGATCCTGATCGCCCGCCATCTCGGGCCGGAGGGCTTCGGCGCGTACAGCGCGGTGATCTGGCTGGTCGGCATGGGCGTGGCCGCCGCCAACTCCGGCACCGCCAGCGCCGCGATCAAGTTCGTGGCCGAACTGCGCGGCGGCGGTCGCGAGTCGCTGGTGCGTCCGCTGGTGGCCTACCTGCGCCGCGCGCAGCGCGTCTACGTCGGCATCGTGCTGGTGCTGGGGGCGCTGGCGCTGTGGGTCGCCGGCCATCGTGTCGCCCCGGATTTCCACCACGGCCTGCTGTTCGGCTTCCTTGCCGTGGCCATTTCGCTGCGCGCCGGCTACATGTTCAACATCGGCATCGCCAAGGGCCTGGAGAACTTCCGCATCAACGCCATGGTCGCGCTGGTGTCGACGCCGCTGAACCTGGCGATGGTGTTCGCGGTGATGTCCACCGACCTGCCGGTGGAGTGGCTGCTCGGCGTGTTCCTGGTGTCCAGCGGCGTTTTCTACACGATGTCGCGCGCGCAGGTGAAGCCGCTGCTGCCGCCGGGCGAGGACGTGCCGTCGCTGCCGGCCGATCTGCTGCCGCGCGTGCGCCGGCAGATGCTGTACAGCACCGCGATCGTGACCATCGGCTTCATCGTGTCCAGCGAGGTCGAGGTGCTGTTCCTCACCGCCTATGCCGATCCGCACGCCGCGGGCCAGTTCAAGGTCGGCTACCAGCTGGCCAGCGGCGCCGCCGCGCTGGTGCCGGGCGTGTTCGGCGCGCTGCTGCTGCCGATGATGGCCAACGCGCTGAGCCAGGGACGGGAGGTCGCAGGGCACCGCTTCGCGGCGTCGACCGCCTACCTGATGCTGCTGTCCGCGCCGCTGGTGGCCTTCGGCATGGTGCTGTCCGATCCGCTGATCCATCTGCTTTACGGCAACGCATACCAGGAAGGCGCGACCGCGTTCGCGGTCTGCCTGGCCGGCTGCGCCGCGATCGCGACCGCGCAGGGGGCATCGAGCCTGCTGATCAGCGCGGACCGCCAGCGCGCGGTGCTGGTGCTGATCGTGATCTGCGGCGTGCTCAAGCTGGTGCTGGACGCCTGGCTGATCCATGTCGACGGCCTGCGCGGCGCGCTGATCGCCTTCGCCGTGATCGCGGCCCTCAATGTCGCGTCCTACACCACGCTGGCGATCCGCGAATGCGGTGTCTCGCCCGACTGGGGCCGCCTGCTGCGCACGATGCTCGCCGCCGCGCTGTCGGCGACGCCGTTGCTGCTGGTCCACCACCACCTGCCGGCGCTCGCCGAGATCGCGGTCGGTGGTCTGCTCGCGCTGACCTACCTGCCGTGGTCGCTGGTGCTGAACTGCTGGACGCGCAACGACATCGCGCACATGCAGCAGTTGCACGAGCGCCTGCTGCGCGGCCGTCCGCGCATCGGCGCGCGCCTGCTCGCCTGGGCGCATGCGCGCACGGAGGCACCCGCGACATGAGTCTCTACGCAAGCGCCTACGAGCGGCTGTTCCGCCGCGTGCTGTATCCGGCCTACGAGTCCGGCCTGCGCCGTCGCGGCACCCTGCGTTACCTGCGCGAGTACGAGCGCGACCAGTGGCGGTCGCCGGACGAACTCGATGCGCTGCAATGGCAGCGCCTGCAGGCCCTGGTCGCGCACTGCTGGGAGCACGTGCCGTTCTACCGGCGCTGGTGGGGCGAGGCGGGCATGGCCGGCGTCGGCGACATCCGCAGCCGCGAGGACTACGCCCGGCTGCCCGCGCTGACCAAGCCGGTGATCCGCGCCAACGCCGAGGACATGGTGTCGCCGGCGCACCGCGCGGGCCTGCTCTACAAGACCACCGGTGGCTCCACCGGCGAACCGCTGCGCTTCGGCTACACGCGCGAAAGCTACGAGCGGCGCATCGCGGTGATGTTCCGCGGCTATGCCTGGTCCGGCGCGCATCTCGGCCAGAAGACCGTGTACCTGTGGGGCGCGCCGGTGGCGGCGCCTGCGGGCTATGCGCTGTTCAAGGACCGGCTGTACCACGCCGCGTTCAACCGGCGCATGCTCAACGCCTTCGACATGGACGAGCGGCGCATGGCCGGGTATGCCGACGCCATCGACCGCTTCAGGCCCGAGACCATCGTGTCCTATGTCGGTCCGATCGTCGAACTGGCGCAGTGGATCGAACGCCAGGGCCGGCGCATCCATCGCCCGAAGCGCATCCTCGGCGCGGCCGAGGCCCTGCACCCGCACCAGCGCGAACTGCTGCAGCGCGTGTTCGGCGCCCCGGCCTTCGACACCTACGGCTGCCGGGAATTCATGCTGATCGCCGCCGAGTGCGAGCACGGCGGCGGCCTGCACCTCAACACCGACCACCTGCACGTGGAATTCGCCGCCGGCCCCGATGCGACCGGGCCGAGCGACCTGATCGTCACCGACCTGCACAACGTCGGCATGCCGCTGATGCGCTACGTCAACGGCGACCTGGGCACGCCCGGTGCGAAGGCCTGCGCCTGCGGGCGCGGCCTGCCGAAGCTCGCCAAGGTCGATGGCCGCAAGCTCGATGCGCTGCGCCTGCGCGACGGCCGCCTGATTCCCGGCGAATACATCGTCTACCTGTTCCTGGCGATCACGGGCGTGAAGCAGTACCAGGTGGTGCAACGTGAGCAGGACGCACTGCTTGTGCGCATCGTTGCCGATGCCGGCTACGGCGCGGACGTGCAGGCGCAGATCGAGGTCGCCATTCGCAAGCTGGCCGGCGAGGACGTGACGATCCATTTCGAGACCGTCGACCACATCGCGCTGACGCCCAGCGGCAAGCGCCGCGTCGTGGTCTGCGAGTTGCCGGCATGACGGCAGGCGGCGCATCGCTGGACATCGCCCACGTGGTCGAGAACCTCGAACGCGGCGGGCTGGAGCGCATGGTGATCGACCTGGCGCTCGCGCAGCGGGCGGCCGGGCATCGTCCGCGTGTCGCCTGCCTGTTCGCGCCCGGTGCGCTGGCCGGCGAACTGCGCGGGCAGGGCATCGAGGTGTTCGCCTGCCACAAGGCCGCCGGTCTGGACCTGGGTGCGGTGCGTCGCCTGCGCGCATGGCTGCAGGCCGTGCCCGGCGCCGTGGTGCATACCCACAACGCCAACGCGCACTACCACACGGTCGCGGCGACCTTCGGCACCCCGGCGCCGCGCCTGGTCAACACCCGCCATGGCATGGGCGCGTCGCGGCCGCGCAGTCGCGGCGAGTGGCTGTATCGCCGCGCGATGGCGCGCACCGATGTCGTCGCCGCCGTCTGCGAGGCCGCGCGCGCGCGCTTCGCCGCGCAGGGGGTGCGTCCGCGCGCGGGCCTGCTCGCGGTGCCCAACGGCATCCGCGTCGAAACGTTCGCGACGGCCAACGAGGAGCGACGTGCCGCGCTGCGCAACGTGCTGGGCCTGGCGCCGGGCACGCGCATCATCGGCACGGTGGGCCGGCTCAACCCGGTCAAGGACCAGGCGATGCTGCTGCGCGCCTTCGCCCGGGTGCACGCCGAGGCCGACGACACCGCGCTGGTGCTGGTGGGCGACGGCGCGCTGCGCGCCGAACTCGAACGGCAGGCCGGCGCCAGCGGTGCCGGCGAGGCCGTGCATTTCCTCGGCGACCGCAGCGACGTGCGCCAGCTGCTGCAGGGTTTCGACGTGTTCGCCCTGTCGTCGCTGAGCGAAGGCTATTCCATGGCCCTGCTCGAAGCCTGCGCCAGCGGCCTGCCGATCGTCGCCACCGATGTCGGCGGCAACCGCGAGATCGTGGCCGACGAGCGCAATGGCGTGCTGGTGCCCGCCGCGGATGCGCAGGCCATGGCGAACGCCGTGCTCGGCCTGCTGCGCGATGCCGCGCGCGCCCAGCGCCTGGGCATGACCGGGCGCGGCTGGGCGCTGCGCGAGGCGTCGGTCCAGGCCATGGCCGCCCGCTACGACACCCTGTACCGAGGGGTTTGCATGTGATCCGGTATCAGTTCTCTTTCCGTGGGCCGGCCGACGCCGGGAACCGCGTTCCCTCCCATTGAAGTCCTCCATGAATCCACGACCCAAGAAACTGCAGGTGCTGCGATGGTTGCCGACCCGTTGGGTGCTGACCTGCGGCAGCCGGCGTCGACGCGTGCTGCACCTGACCTTCGACGACGGCCCGCACCCCGAACACACGCCGGTCCTGCTGGACCTGCTGGCGAAGCATCGCGTCCGCGCGACCTTCTACCTGATCGGGCAGCAGGTCGAACGCCACACCGAACTGGTGCGGCGCCTGGTGTCCGAGGGACACGGGCTGGGCAACCATTCCTGGAGCCATCCGCACTTCGACCGGCTGTCGCTGGCCGAGCAGCGCCGCGAGATCGAGCACACCGAGCGCCTGCTCGCGCGCTTCGATGGCCAGGCAAGGCACGACTTCAGGCCGCCGCGCGGGGTGATGCCGCTGCCGATGGTGCTCGACTGCATCCGCCGGGGGCGTCGCATCGCGTTCTGGTCGTACGACAGCCTGGACTACAGCCAGCGGTCGGCGGAGGCGCTGATCGAAGTCGCGCGCCGGCATCCGCCGCGCGCCGGCGACATCGTGCTGATGCACGACGATGGCGGGCTGTCGCTGCAGGTGCTGGAAACGATGCTGCCGCTGTGGAAGGCGGATGGCTTCGCGTTCGAACCCGTGCCGTCGGCATGAGGGCCGACACGATGCGCGACACGATGCACGACAAGGGGAGGCGGTGATGCCAGGGGGACGGGGGAACGCATGAGAACGATGTCGGAATTCCACATCGCGATGGTCGCGCTGGCCTTCGCGATGGCGCTGGGCGTGGCGGTGTGCGCGCTCGTCGTGCGCGACATGCGCAAGCGCAACATGCACCTGTGGCTGGGGCACTACCTGCGCCGCCGCCCGCCGGTGGTGGAGGATCGCCCGGTCCACGTCATGTTCTGCTTCGTCGACCATTTCGAGCCGATGTGGAAGGGCGGCGACCTGGAGACCCAGCGTCGCCGCGTCGACCGCTGGTGCAGCGAGTACCGCGCGATGGCCGGCAGGCACCGCGATGCCGACGGCCGGCCGCCGCAGCACAGCTTCTTCTACCCGGAAGAGGAGTACGCCGAGGAGCACCTCGACAAGCTGGCCTCGCTGTGCAGCGACGGCTTCGGCGAGATCGAGGTGCACCTGCACCACGACAACGACACCGAGCAGAACTTCCGGGTGTCGATCTCGCGCTTCTGCAGGGTGCTGCACGAGAAGCACGGCGCGCTGTCGCGCGATCCGGAGACCGGCGAGCTGAGGTTCGGCTTCATCCACGGCAACTGGTGCCTGGACAACTCTCGGGGCGACGGCCGCTGGTGCGGCCTGAACAACGAGCTGATCCTGCTGCGCGAGCTGGGCTGCTACGCCGACTACACCATGCCCTCGGCGCCCAGCGACACCCAGACCGCGACGATCAACAGCATCTACTACGCCACCGACGACCCCTGCGCGCCGAAGTCGCACGACCAGGGCGCGCCGGTGAAGGTCGGCGGCGGCACGCGCGGCGACCTGATGATCGTCCAGGGTCCGCTGGCGCTGAACTGGCGCGAGCGCCGCATGGGCGCGATGCCGCGCATCGAGAACGCGGACATCCGCAGGAACTGCCCGCCGACCGAGGCCCGCGTCGACCTGTGGGTGAAGACCGGCGTGCATGTCGAAGGGCGGCCGGAATGGGTGTTCGTGAAGATCCACACGCACGGCACCCAGGAGCACGACATCGACACCCTGCTCGGCGAACCGGTGGACGCGATGCACGATTACCTCGAACGCACCTACAACGACGGCAAGCGCCACGTGCTGCATTACGTCACCGCGCGCGAGTGCTACAACATCATCAAGGCCGCCGAAGCGGGCGAGCAGGGCGACCCCGGCCAGTACCGCGACTACCTGCTGCCGCCGCCGCGCGCCTCGTGGGCGGGCGGGCGCAAGGCGCGCAGCGCATGAGCGGCCCCCAGGACGCCATGCGCGAGGGATGCACCGCGCCCCGCCCCCGGGTCAGCGTGGTGATGCCGGCCTGGAACGCCGCCGCCACGCTGCAGGCCTCGATGGATTCGGTGTTCGCGCAGACCCATGCCGATGTCGAGCTGGTGGTCGTCGACGACTGCTCGAACGACGCCACCCGGGAGATCATCCTCGAGGCCGCCGCGCGCGAACCCTGCGTGGTGCCGATCCGCCTGCCGAGGAACGGCGGCGTCGCCGCCGCGCGCAATGCCGGCATCGAAGCCGCCACCGGCACCCACATCGCCTTCCTCGACAGCGACGACCGCTGGCGCCCGGAGAAGCTGGCGGTCCAGCTCGCGCACATGGCCGCCACCGGCAGCGCGATCAGCTACACCGCCTACCGCCGTTTCGACGAGGCCGGCAACACCCTGTCGGTGGTCGTGCCGCCGCCCGAAGCCGACCATGCGGCGATGCTCAGGAGCAACCGCATCGGCAACCTCACCGGGCTCTACGATCGCAGCATCGGCGACGGCCGCTTCGAAAAGGTGGGCCACGAGGACTACGTGTTCTGGCTGGCGATGGTCAAGCGCGCCGGCATCGCCCGCCGCGTGCCGACCGTCGAACCACTCGCCGACTACCTCGTGCGCAGCGGCTCGCTGTCGGCCGACAAGCGCAAGGCCGCGCGCTGGCAGTGGGAGATCTACCGCCAGGTCGAGAAACTCGGTCCGGTGCGTGCCGCCTGGTACTTCGCGCACTACGCCGCGATCGCGTTGGGGAAGCGGCGCTGAGATCTCGAACAGGCCCTGGGGACGCCGGGCGACGGGCCTGTCGTCGCCACGCGCCGGCTGTCGCACGCGCTCAGGGACGACGCGAGGCCTGACCGGCCGCGACGGCGCGCGGCGCGGGTGTCGAAGCCGCGGCTGGAGGGGCGGGCATGCGCAGCCACGCGATCTGCGAGCCGCGGATGCCGTGGCGCGATGCCGCTGAGGTGCCTGCGCAGCCGGTGAGGCAGGCACGATCGAGCAGGTCCTGGAACTGCACTTCGGCGATCGCATCCCGGCCGCCGCGCGCGAGATCGCGATGGCGGGTGGCGATCGCGATGGCGCGCGTGCGATCGCCGTGCGCCAGGGCGTCGGCGGCGTCCACGAGCGCGAGCCGGCCGTGGATCGTCCACACCTCGGGCGGCGTGCGCGCGCGCGCCGCCGCGGCATGGCGACGCGCATTCGCCCAGTCGCCGCGCGCGGCGGCGTTCTCGGCCTGCCCCGCCAGCAGCGTGACGGCGTGCAGCACGATGCCGCTGCGCGCCACGCGCGGTTCGACCGAAGCCAGCAGGCGGTCCGATGCGGCGACATCGCCCGCACGGGTCAGCAGCGCGGCGAGGCCCAGGACGGACCCCCAGCGATCGGGGCCGTCGTCGCCGGTCTCGAGCATCGTCTCGACGCGGCGCAGGGTCTCCCGTGTTTCCCCGGGCTTGTCCGAGAGCAGGGCGAAATGGGCCTGGTGGACGGCGGCGCGCATCTGCAGCGGGGGCTGCCCCGAGCTGGCGCACAGGTCGCTGTCGGCGCGCGCGCCCGCGAGATCGCCCATCTGCAGCCGGACTTCCGCGCGGTCGCAGGCGAGGGTCAGCTGCGCTTCCGACCGGCCCTCGTCCGCATCCCCGGTGCGGGTGTCGTCGGACAGCATGTCCAGGGCATCGCGGTGCTGCCCGCGCAGCATGTCCAGGCCGGCGTCGATCCGCTGCAGGGTCATGCCGACGGTGCCCTCCGGCCGCGATGCGCGCAGGCGCTGCAGGCGCAGGTCGGCGTCGGCGAGATGCAGTGCCCGGTAGGCATCGAACAGCAGCACCGTTTCGAGACGGCTGCGCAGGTCCTCGTTGCCGGCCACGCGTGCGCCTGCCAGCGCCTGTTCCAGATACCTGCGATAGCCGGCCATGTCGCCCGAGGCGTGGTGGCGGCCGGCGACGCGCATCAGGATCTCGATCTCGAGCTGCACGTAGCCGCTGGCGCGGGCCTGCGCCAGCAGGGCCTCGAGGCTGCGCCCGAACTCGGGCCGCGACGGGCGCGCGGATGCGGCCAGGAAGCGTGCGTAGAGCGCCGAGGTGCGATTGCCGGCCGATTCGAACAACGCAGCGGCATCGAGGAAGCCGGCGGTGTCCGCGCGTTCGCCGCGCTGCGACACGTCCACGTTCGCGAGCACCACCAGGGCCATGCCGCGCTCCAGCTCCCAGCCCTGTCCGGCCTGGCGGGCCAGGCGTTCGGCCGTCGTCGCGCTGTGGCGCGCGCGTTCGGGATCGCCGAGGTGGGCATGCGCCACCGACAGCAGCAACTGCCGCGTGACGCGCACGCCCAGCGATGCGTGCGTCCATTCGGAGGGCGTCGACAGCAGTGCGCGGGCGTGCTCCGGCTGCCCGGCGTCCAGCAGTTGCCGTGCGCGTTCGAGCACGATCCGCGGCTTGCGCGCCGCGCCGGAGGCGAGCGCGGCGAAGGCGTTCGCCGCATCGAGCGAACGCTTCGGGTCGATCGACAGGCGCTGGGCCTCGAACAAGGCCAGGGTTTCCGGCGGCGCGGGCCGCAGCAGCGCGTGCGCAGCATCCATTTCGCCGATGGCGCGCGCCGCGAGGCCGAGGCGCTTCTGCGCCTGCGCCAGTTGCACGCGCGCCAGTCCGAAGCGCGGTGCGCGTTCGATCACCTCGCCGAGGATCCGCGTCGATGCGATCGCGTCGCGCCGGTCGATGGCATCGACCGCATCGGCGTAGCGGCGGGCGGCGGTGGCGTCCACGGTCAGCGCCGGCCAGGGGGCGGCGCGCGCCGGCAGCAAGCGGGCGACCACCTGCCGCGACAGTGCGTCGATGCGCGCCGGCAGGTCCGCATCGCCGCCGCGCGCTTCCAGGACGCGGTCCTGCGCGCCCTGCCTGAAGCGCACGCGCAGCCGCATCTGCCCCGGCGCATCGTCGACCATGGCGGACGACACGAAGATCGCCAGCGGCGTGTTCGCGCCGTGGTGGCCGGCGGCGAAGTCCGCCTCGCTGATCAGCTGCACCTCCGGCAGGCTGTCGAGCTTCCAGGCCAGCCACTCGCGCAGCAGCTTGCGCGGCCAGCGCGCAGTGGCGTCGTCCTTCACTTCGAGGATCACCACGGTCAGGGTGCGTGGCGCCGGAGCCGCGGCGGCCGCGGCGCGCTCCGTCCGCGCGTCGCGCAGCAGCGGGGCGACGAACCATCCGGCGACGGCCAGCGCGAGCGCGCCCAGGCCGATCCAGGCGAGGCGCCGCCGGCGCACCGCCGCCGGTCGCGGCACAGGGACGATCGGCGATTCGCCGGCGACGTCCTCCGCCCGGGGCTGCGCCGGTGCGGCCCCGGTGTCCGCGACGGCAGGATGCGGGGCGCCGGGCGGCTCGACCAGCGCCTGCGGCGGCTCCGGCGGCTCGAACACGTATCCGCCCTTGGCGACGGTGCGGATCCAGGCCTTGCGCGAATCGCCCAGGGCCCTGCGCAGCAGCCACATGCTCTGGGTGAGGTTCGCGTCCTCCACGACCAGCCCCGGCCACAGGCGCTGGAACAGGTCCGCCCGGCTGTGCAGGGCATGCGGCTCGGCCAGGAGGAGCAGGAACAGGTCGAACACGCGCTGCGGCAGGTCCACGTCCGTGTCGTCGGCGCGCACGCGCCGGTAGCGCAGGTCGACGACCAGGTCGCCGATGCGCAGGTATCGCGTCTGCGGAGGCCACGGTGGATCGATGTCTGGCGTCACGGCGCGTCCCCGGCGGTCGTATGGCAATGGATCTGGCCGGTGCTGGCCGGGTCGTCGTCGCCGGCCGGCGTCGATCGTCCGTCTGCCCGTGGCGCTGCCGCAGCGCCCGGGTGGGCGGGACGGCAGGCACAGGGTCTCCATTCATAGCGTTTCATCGGGCCGATGCGCGCGCGGATGGGGCTGAATCTGTGATTTTCGACACAAAAGTGATCGGAAAATGATCTCTCGTGCGTGGTCGCCGCCGTGTCCATGACCGGATCGTGACGTCGCACCGCCGATGCGCGAGTGGCGCGCCCCTCCACCGGCCCGCTCCTCCACGGCTCGCTCCCGCGACGGTGCGCCAAACACACACGGGCCGCTCAGGCCCGGGCCATCGAACTTTCTGTGGGAGGAGTACGCAAGTGGGCAACACCGAAACGAATCGCAATCCGCGCACGCGGACGCACGCTGTCCAGGCACCGGCCATCCGGGCGCTCGTCGTCGCCACCGCACTGGCCCTCTCGGCCATGGCGGCCGCGCCCGCCATGGCCGAGGGCCGGGTCCTCGTCGACGGCCTGCGCTCGCCGCAGGGCTACGACGGCTTCATCGTGAAGTACCGGGACGGCTCCGCCGAGCGCCGCGATGTCGGCAAGATGAAGAGCGCGCTGACGCGTGTCGGCCAGGGCCGCGTCGCCGGGCGCGCCCTGCGCCTGGGCCATGTCCGCCGCCTGGCGCTCGGCGCCGACCTGGTGTCGGTGGACCGCAAGCTGGACCGGGTCGAGGCCGAGGCCCTGATGCGCAGGCTCGCCGCGGACCCGAACGTCGAGTACGTCGAGCCGAACCTGATCCTCACCCACACCATGACGCCGAACGACGCCCGCTACGGCGAGCAGTGGCATTACAACGGCACGAACGGCCTGCGCGTTGACGGCGCCTGGGATGCCGCCGACGGCAACGGCGTGGTGGTGGCGGTGGTCGACACCGGCATCGTGCCGCATCCGGACCTGGACGCGCGGATCCTGCCCGGCTACGACTTCGTCAGCAACGCGAGCAATGCCCGCGACGGCAACGGCCGCGACAACAACCCGAACGACGAAGGCGACTGGGTGGCGAGCGCGTACGAGTGCGGCCTGGGCCAGCCCAATCCGTCGAATTCGAGCTGGCATGGTACCCACGTCGCCGGCACGATCGCCGCCGTCACCAACAACGGCACCGGCGTGGCCGGCATCGCCTACAACGCCCGCGTGGTGCCGGTACGCGTGCTGGCCAAATGCGGCGGCACCCTGGCCGACATCCAGGACGGCATCGTCTGGGCTGCTGGCGGCACGGTCAGCGGCGTCCCTGCCAACGCGAATCCCGCCGAGATCATCAATCTCAGCCTCGGCGGCGGTTCGAGCTGCCCCGCCAGCATGCAGTCCGCCATCGACACGGCCGTGCAGCGCGGCGCGACCGTCGTCGTGGCCGCAGGCAACTCCAACCGCGATGTCGCCGGCTTCATGCCCGCCGGCTGCAACAACGTGATCGCCGTCGCCGCGTCCGACAAGGAGGGCAACCGCTCCTGGTTCTCGAACTACGGCGCGAAGATCGACGTGACCGCCACCGGTGGCGAAACCTGCTCGCCCAACAACATGAACGGCGAACACCTGCCGCTGGCCACGGATCCGACCAACTGCGCCATCAAGCACGAGACCAAGGGCGTGCTGTCCACGCTCAATGCCGGCACCACCACGCAGGGCCAGTCGAGCTACGCGTTCTACCAGGGCACCTCGATGGCGGCGCCGCACGTGGCCGGCATCGCCGCGCTGATGCAGTCGGCCGTGACCACGCCGCTGAGCCCGGCGCAGATCGAACAGGCGCTCAAGGACACGGTGCGTCCGCTGCCCGGCCTGTGCCCCGGCGGCTGCGGCGCGGGTCTGGTCGATGCCCGGGCGGCGGTGGCCGAAGCCATCCGCATCGGCGGTGGCGGTGGCGGCAACGTCGCGCCGGTGGCGGGCTTCAGCAGCACGGTCAGCGGCCTGACGGTGAGCTTCACCGACAGCTCCAGCGACAGCGACGGCAGCATCGCCTCGCGCAGCTGGAACTTCGGCGACGGCACCACGTCGACGGCGACCAACCCGACCAAGACCTATGGCGCGGCCGGCACCTACAGCGTCACCCTGACCGTGACCGACAACGGTGGCGCGACCGACACCGAGACGAAGACGGTGACCGTGACCAGCGCCGGCGGCGGCAACGTGCTGGCGAACGGCGTGGCGGTGACCGGCGTGTCCGGTGCGACGGGCAGCAGCCGGTTCTTCACGCTCGACGTGCCGGCCGGCGCCACCGGCCTGAAGTTCGTCACCTCCGGCGGCAGCGGCGATGCCGACCTGTACGTGCGTTTCGGCGCGCAACCGACCACGACCGCCTTCACCTGCAAGTCGGAAGGTCCGACCAACGCGGAAACCTGCAACATCGCGACCGCGCAGGCCGGGACCTACCACGTGCTGGTGCGCGGCTACAGCGCCTTCTCCGGGCTGAGCCTGACCGGCAGCTACGGCACCGGTGGCGGTGGTTCGCAGACCTACACCAACGGCACCGACGTCGCGATCCTGGACAACAGGACGGTGGAAAGCCCGATCACGGTCACCGGCCGAAGCGGGAATGGCGCCGCGAGCACGCCGGTGACGGTGGCGATCGTCCACACCTTCCGCGGCGACCTGAGGATCGAACTGGTCGCGCCGGATGGTTCGGTCTACCTGCTCAAGAACTACAACAGCCTCGACAGCGCCGACAACGTCAACGCGACGTACAACGTGAACCTCTCGGGTGAAGCCCTCAACGGCACCTGGAAGCTGCGCGTGACCGACAACGCGGTGAACGACACCGGCCGCATCGACAGCTGGAGCATTTCGTTCTGAGGCCGACGGGATGCGCGGGTCCCGTCCTCGGCCCGGGGCGACCCGGGAGGACGCCCGGGACGGGGCGCGCGGTGGGTCCGGCCATGCCGGCCGGACCCGGCATCCCATCGACCCGGCTGTCGCGTTCGATGCCTCCGGGGGGCGAACGGGAGCGTTTTGCCACGTTCCATGGCAGCCGACCGATCCGATGCGCGATGCGCATCGTCGGTGCAGCGCGTTGATTCACGATCGCAAGGATGCATTGCACTCGCCCCGGGGCTCTCCCGGGGCATTTTTTTTCGGGTCATCCCCGGCCCGTCCGGACCATCGCGATGTGTCCGTCGACGCAGACCGCGAAGCAGTCGCCGGCACCGGGTTCGACGATCTGCCCGCCGGTGAAGGCCGAGAACGCCGGCAGTACCGTCAGGCCCGGACGCAGCCAGAAGCCGGGCAGCGCGCGGCGGACACCGGGCAGGCGCAGGGCCGGATGCAGGTGCCCGGCGATCACGTGCCGCGACGGATCCGGACAGGGGTCGTGGCGCATCAGGATGTCGCCGTCGGCCATCGATTCGCCGAGCGCCTCGATCTGCAGCCCGGCGGCATCGCGATGCCGGTCGTGGTTGCCGCGCAGCGCGGCGATGCGCAGGCCGGCGTGCGCATCGCGCCAGCGGTCCCAGCCTTCGCGCCAGCGCGCGTGATCGGTCGCGCCGTGCAGCAGATCGCCGAGCACCCACAGTTCGTCCGCGCCGGTGGCGGCGGTGAGGCGGTCGAGCCGCGCCAGATCGTGCGCGGTGCCGCCGCTGGGCAGCGCGATGCCTGCGGCGCGGAACACGTCGCCCTTGCCCAGGTGCAGGTCGGCGATCAGCAGGCGCCCGCGCGCGGGCCAGAACAGCGCGCGGTCGGCGAGCAGGTGCATCCGCTCGCCGGCGATATCGACTTCGATGCGCTCAGCCATTCGCCTTCTCCAGGCGCGCCGCCGCGCGCTGCACGCGCATCTTCCAGTCCTCGGTGCTGAGCTGGCCGCGCAGCGCCTCGGCCCAGAGCGGGAACGACAGCGGCGTGAATGACCGGGGGCGGTGCAGGTCGATGCTGCGCGCCGCGCAGTCGCGCAGGCTGGCTTCGAGCGCCGGCAGGTCGAGCGTGTGCGCCAGCACCTCCGTTTCGGCCTGCGCCAGCAGTACATGGTCGGGGTCGTGCCGCGACAGCACGTCGTACAGCAGGCCGGCGGAGGCCTGCAACTGGCGCAGCGAACGCGGCGTGCCGCCGGGCAGCGACGGCGGCAGCAGGCCGGCGATGCGCGCGATCTCGCGGAACTGGCGCCGCGCGAGTTCCGCGAGGTTCGCGCCCTCGCGCAGGTCGTCGACCAGATGCGCGGGATCGAGCAGGGCGCGCAGGCGTTCCGCGTCGATGTCGGTCTTCGCCTGCATCGAGAGGATCAGGCCGTAATCGTTCGCCGCATAGCCGAAGGTGTTCGGCGCCAGCCGGCCCCAGCGTCGCGCCATCAATGCGGCCAGGCCTTCGTGCACGGCGCGTCCGGCGAACGGGAACACGCACAGGTGCTGTCCGTCGCGCGCCTCGAACCACTCCGCCAGCAGGTGTCCTGCCCGCGGCAGGGACGACAGCCGCGCCTGCAGGGCGAGGATCGGCGCCAGCGCGCGCATCTCCGGCGCATCCCGCGCGCTCGCGCCCGACAGCACGGCTTCGACCTCGCGGCCGAGTTCGGTCGACAGCGGCATCCGCCCGCCCTGCCAGCGCGGCACCGCGCCGTCGCCCTGTTTCGCCAGCCGCACGTAGGCGGTCATCTCGCGCACGCGCGACAGTTCGAGCGTGCGCCCCGCGAACTGGAAGCGATCGCCCGGTCGCAGCCGGCCGATGAAGCTCTCCTCGACCGAGCCGAGGCGGCCGCCCTTGAGGAACTTCACCGCCATGCCGGCGTCGCTGGCGATGGTGCCGATCGACAGGCGGTGGCGGAACGCGATGCGGCGTTCGTGCACCCGGTAAACCCCGTCCTCGTCGTGCACCACGCGGCGGTATTCGGGATAGTGCGACAGCGCATTGCCGCCCTCGACGACGAAGGCGAGCACGGCGTTCCACTGCGCGCGCGTCAGCGCGGCATAGGCATGCGTGCCGGCGACTTCGGCGTACAGCGCGTCTGCGTCGAAACCGCCGCCCAGCGCCAGCGTCACGCAGTGCTGGGCGAGCACGTCCAGCGCGAGCCGCGGCGGTGGCCGGGCTTCGATCCGGCCATGGGCGAGGGCGACGCGCGCGGCGGCGTATTCGGCCAGTTCCAGCGCGTGCGTCGGCACGCAGGCGATCGCGCCGGCCTCGCCCGGACGATGCCGCGCGCGCCCGGCGCGCTGCAGCAGCCGCGACATGCCCTTGGGGCTGCCGATCTGCAGCACCTGTTCCACGGCGGGGAAATCGACGCCGAGGTCGAGGCTCGACGTCGCCACGGCGCAGCGGATGCGGCCGTCGCGCAGGCCGTCCTCCACCGCGCGGCGCAGCTTCGGGTCCAGCGAGCCATGATGCAGCGCCAGCGTGTCGGGCGCGTGCGGCCACACCGATTCCAGCGCGCGATGCCACAGTTCGGCCTGCGCGCGCGTGTTGGCGAACAGCAGCGAGGTCGGCGCCTGCGCCAGCATCGCGACCACGCGCGGCAGCTGCGACAGGCCGAGATGGCCCGCCCACGGGAAGCGTTCGCGCTCGCCGGGCAACAGGGTCTGGATCGACATCCGCCGCGGCGCGGGGCCGCTGACGATCGCCGCGTCCGGCGCCTGCGGCAGCAGCGCGTCGCGCGCCTCGTCGAGGTTGCCGATCGTCGCCGACAGGCCCCAGGTGCGCAGCGCCGGCGACAACGCGCGCAGCCGCGCCAGGCACAGCTGCAGCAGCGTGCCGCGCTTGTTGCCGAGCAGTTCGTGCCACTCGTCGACGATCACGCCGCGCAGGCCCTGCAGCTGCGCAGGCGTGTCGTCGTACGACAGCAGCAGGGCGAGCGATTCGGGCGTGATCACCAGCACGTCGAGCTTGCCCGCCCGCGCGAGGCGCTTGTCGCGGGCGCTGGCGTCACCGGTGCGCATGCCCACGGTCCACGGCAGTCCGAGCGCTTCGACGGGTTCGCGCAGCGCGCGTACGGTGTCGTTGGCCAGGGCGCGCAGTGGCGTCACCCACAGCAGCGTGGGCCCCGATCCCCGCGCACCGGCCGCGCCGTCGCCACGCAGGGCGTCGAGCAGCGGGCCGCCGAACGCGGCGAGGGTCTTGCCGCTGCCGGTGGGCGTGTGGATCAGCCCGCTTTCGCCGGCCAGATAACGCGTCCACGTCTCGCGCTGGAAGGGCAGCGGCGACCAGCCTCGCGTCGCGAACCAGTCGCGCAGCGTGCGCATGGCCGCTGCTGCGGTGATCGCACGATGCGCGCCCGCAGTGCGGACCCTCCGCGCGTTCATCGTGCGAGCGCCCGCAGGGCGTCGATGCGATCGGCATCGGCGGGCGCCTTGTCGCGCCGCCAGCGCAGGATGCGCGGGAAGCGCACCGCGACGCCGGACTTGTGCCGCGTCGAGCGGTTCACGCCCTCGAAGCCGAGTTCGAACACGTGATGGGCGCGCACCGAGCGCACCGGGCCGAAGCGTTCGATCGTGTTCGCGCGGATCCAGCGGTCCAGGTCGAGGATCTCGGCATCGTCCAGGCCCGAATAGGCCTTCGCCACCGGCACCAGGGTTTCGCCGTCCCACACGCCGAAGGTGTAGTCGGTGTACAGCGTGCTGCGCCGGCCGTGCCCGGCCTGCGCGTACAGCAGCACCGCGTCGATGGTCAGCGGATCGATCTTCCATTTCCACCAGTCGCCGCGTCGGCGTCCGACCTGGTAGGCCGACGACCGCCGCTTGAGCATGAGGCCCTCGACGCCGCGTTCGCGCGCGCTGTCGCGCAGCGTCGCCGCCGCGGCCCAGTCGATCGCATCGACCGGCGGCGACAGCGCGATCCGCGCCTGCGCCTCGGGGCTGCCGGCCCACAGCGCGTCGAGCAGCGCGCGGCGTTCCTGCAGCGGCCGCGCGCGCAGGTCCTCGCCGTCGAGTTCGAGCAGGTCGTAGGCGAGCATCCGTGCGGGATGGTCGGCCAGCGATTTCGCGCCGGGCTTCAGGCGCTGGATGCGGGTCTGCAGCGAGGTGAAGGGTGCGGGCATGTCCGCGTCCGGATGCCAGACCAGCAATTCGCCGTCGAGCACGGCATCGCGCGCCAGCGCCGCCGCCGCGCGTTCGATTTCGGGAAAGCGGCCGTCAAGCCGCTCTTCGCCGCGCGACCACAGCGCGATGTCCTCGCCGCGCCGGATCAGCTGCAGGCGGATGCCGTCCCACTTCCACTCCAGCAGCCAGTCGTCGACGTCGCCGAGCGACATGGCCCCGGCCTCCAGCGGCGAGGCGAGGAAGAACGGATAGGGCTGCGCGCGGTCGCCGGGCAGCGGCTGCGGCGACAGCAGGTCGCGCAGGAAAGTCTCGGACGGCGTCCAGCGGCCGAGCATGCGCTGCGCGATCAGGGCGATGTCCACGCCCGACAGTTCGGCCAGCGCCTGCTGCACCATCCGCTGCGAGACCCCGACGCGCAGCGCGCCGGTCAGCAGCTTGTTGAAGACCAGCCGGCCCTCGCGGTCGAGATGGCGCCAGCCGTGCGCGACCGCCGCGCGCCGCGTGGCTTCGTCGCGGCCGGCCGCGGCGAGCAGGCCTTCGATCCAGGCGTGCAGCGGCGCGTCGTCGACGGCCTGCGCGGGCGGATCGTCGAGCAGCAGCGCCAGCGTTTCGGCGAGGTCGCCGACCTGCTCGTAGGACGCATCGACCAGCCACGGCGGCGTGCCGCTGTCCTCGGCGATCCAGGCGCGCAGTTCGGCGCTGCCCGCGATCCTGGCGCCGGCGCCGCCGATCTTGCCGCCGCTGAGCAGCCACAGCGCCCAGGCGGCGTCGCGCAGCGGCGCGCTGCGGAAGTAATCGAGCAACGCAGCGCGCTTGTCCAGGGTCGCGGTGCTGCGGTCGAGCCGGCGATAGAGTGCGGCGAAGCGGCGCATCAGTCGTCGCCGCCGTCGTCGGCGGCGCGGAAGTTGCCGGCGTCCAGGCCCGCATCCGCGAGCGTGCGCACCAGCGCCTCGGTATTGCCGTGCGTGGCGATGATGCGGCGCGCACCGGTCTCGCGCACCGTGCGCAGCAGCGCAGGCCAGTCGGCATGATCGGAGACGACGAAACCGCGATCGACGTTGCGCCGCCGGCGGTTGCCGCGGATCAGCATCCAGCCCGAGGCGAAGCCGGTCTGCGCGCGGCGGAAGCGGCGCATCCACGGGCTGCCGGCCGCCGAGGGCGGCGCCAGCACCAGTTGTCCCGCGAATCGTCCCGCAGCGTCCGCGCCGCGCGCGCCTTCGCCCACGGGCCGCGTCTCCAGCAATGCGATGCCCGCCTCGCGGTAGATGTCGATGCCGGGCGCCATCGCGCCATGGATCCAGGCCGGTTCGTCGGTGCACGCGCGCAGCTCCGCGAGCAGCCGCTGCGCCTTGCCCAGCGCGTAGCAGAACAGCACCGCCGCCACGCCTTCGGCGGCGCATTCGTCGCGCCAGGCGACGATGTCGCGCGCCACCCCGGCGGTGTCGGGCCAGCGGTGGATCGGCAGGCCGAAGGTGGCTTCGGTGACGAAGGTGTCGCAGGGCACGACCTGGAACGGGGCGCAGGTCGGATCGGGCTGGCGCTTGTAATCGCCCGAGGCCACCCAGACCTCGCCGTCGACCTCGATCCGCACCTGCGCCGAGCCGAGCACGTG
This sequence comes from Lysobacter sp., assembly GCA_019634715.1. Taxonomy (GTDB): domain Bacteria; phylum Pseudomonadota; class Gammaproteobacteria; order Xanthomonadales; family Xanthomonadaceae; genus Lysobacter_I. The sequence continues at coordinate 435,217 of JAHCAU010000001.1, read as the reverse complement.
CCCGGCCGGATGCAGCGAGACGCGGGCGGCGCCGAGACGGAAGGACTCATCGTAGTCGTACGCGTGGTAGCGCTGTTCTCCGAGCCGCCAGTCGAGGATCGGCAGGCCCGCGCGCACGACGTGGTATTCGCCCATGCCGGTGCGCGCGTGGTCGCCGTGGCCGTGGGTGATCACCGCGCGCGCGACCGGGCGCCACGGGTCGATGTGGAAATCGCCCGCGGGGCAATACAGGCCTTCCGGCCGCTGCACGATCAGATCCTGTGGCATCGCGTTCGATACGCATGGCGTTCGCCGCCGGATGCGTGTGTTCGGGGGAGCCTCGATACTAGCGACGCCGTCCCGGCCCCGGTGCCGATGCGCGGCGATGCCCGCGCCTGCCGTCCCGCGCGTTCCGGATCCCGTCAGGAAACCGCGTGCGCATCATGCAGAACGCCCGGGCATGCCGGGCGTTCTGGCCGATCGTCCCCGTCGCTCAGGGCGTCACTTCGCTCAGTTCGACGAGATAGGTGCTGGTGCCGCCGCCGATGTCGATGCGCCAGCCCTTGGTGAATTCGCCCGAGTTGACCGAGTTCCAGTTGCGCAGGGTGATGGTGGCGTTGGCCGGTTCCAGCACGCGCACGCGCAGGTTGCCGGCGGTGATCGTGCTGCCGCTGACCGTGGGCTGCACCGGGACCTGCACCTGGAAGAAGGCGGTGGTGCCCGATCCCAGGGTGAAGTTGTCGCGGACGGTGAGCCTGCGGCTGGCGAACTGCAGGTTGCGCGTCCAGCGGGTCAGCGCCGGGTTGCCGCGATAGACCGGGGTCAGGTCGGAATCGACGGTGATCGCGCCGTTTGCGCCGGGCGTGACGGTCATCGTCGCGACCGACTGCGGCGATTCGCACTGGTGGACGATGCGGTCGTTCGCAGGTGCGGTGCATTGCGGGGTACTGGTGTTGCTGCGTTCGAAGCGCATCGTGTTGTGCACTTCGGTGCCCTGCTGGATGCCGCTGCGGCTCCAGATGTTCTCGGTCACCGCCAGCCAGTCCCGCGCGTAGAGCGTGAACGCGCCCTGGTCCTGGTGGGCGTGGCTTTCGTTGTACGGGCCGGCGACGTAGGACATCCACATCGCCGTGGTCTCCCAGCCGCTGCGCGCGAACAGGTGGCCAGTGGCGCTGCCGTGGTAGTGCAGCGCCGACGGCGGCGTGCCGTTGCTGCCCGGCGGCAGCAGGTCGTAGCGGAAGTTCGCGCCCTGGCCCATCTGCTGGACCGGGATGCTGTTCAACCACCAACTGGCGATGCGCTGCGCCGAGGCGTCGCCGCTGAGATGGCGCGCCTCCAGCATCAGCCGGCGGTGGTAGTCGTAGAGCTCGGGCACGGAATTGCGCGACTGGTCGCCGATCGGCGCGAAGTGCGTGCGCGTCGGCACGGTGCCGTGCACCCACCACTGGATGGTGTTGGTCGCGTGCGGGTTGGCGTTGGCCAGGTCGATGCCGGTGGCGTCGCGCCAGATGCGGTACAGCTCGAACAGGCGCATCTGCGCGGTGCCGTAGCCGGTGCCTTCGAGGCTGCCGCCGGTGGGCATGTTGCGGTAATACGCTTCGAGCTTCGGCAGCTTGTCGGTCTTGAGCAGGCTCATCCAGGTGGAATTGCGCGAAGCCAGCGCCCATAGCATGGTCGCTTCGACGAAGCTGAAGTAGTAGTTGTTGCCCGGGTTGTTCACCGACCAGCCGCTCCACGGGTGCGAGGTGTTGCCCCAGCGTGCGTTCTGGTGGTTCCAGACGTTCCAGATCGCCTGCTCGGCGTAGGCCGACCAGCGCTGGCGCTGGCTGCTGCTCACGCGCGCGGCGCAGGTGTCGTAGGTGATCGCCACGTCGGCGATCATCGGGCCGACCTCGAGGTAGGAGTCGGCGGCGACGGCGGGGCGCTGGCCGGCGGCGATCGCGGCTTCGGCCTGGCTCACCTGCTGCTCGACCAGGGTCACGGCGTGGTTGCAGTACTTCACGTCGCGGCTGATGCGGTACATCAGCGCCGAGTCGCGGGCCTCGTAGGCATAGCCGGGGTTGCCGTTCACGGCGTTGTCGACCCAGGTGCGGAAGCGGGTGTACGCGCTGCGCGAGGTGTCGAGGAAGGTGAGGTTCATCGGGATCTCGCTCAGCTGCGGCGAGGAGTTGCCGATGGCCGGGCGCGGCTTCGGACGCGGGCGCGGCGCGAAGCGCGGATCCGTGGCGGTGGCGGTCGCGCCGCCCGGCGTGGCGGCCGGCTTCGGACTCGTGTGCGCACGGTCGGCGAAGCGCTGGCGCAGGTCGCGGAGCAGATCGGCCGGGCCGGCGAGGGCGATGCCGGCTGCGGCGACTGCGCCGAAGGCGATCAGGATCCGGGGAAGGCGGCCGCGACCGCGGGGGCGGGGCGGCAGGGAAACGGCGGCGGAGCGGGGGATGGGGGGCATGTCGGGGGCTCTGCGATCGCGTCCATGGCGAGACTGCATTCGCGTCGCCCGAAACCCGGTCCGGGTGACGGGCGGCGCACCGTTCGATGTGCCGGCGGACCGGACATCAGTCGATGCGCCATGGCGGACGCGTCGACCTGAACGAAAGTATGCGTGCCGCCCGGCGGTCGTTTTGTGATCGCTCCGAACCTAAAATCCGCTTTCTTCAAGTGAAGTGTGAAGTTTGTCGCGCAATGCCGCCCGAATTTGATCAGCGGCCGGCGGGCAACAGCTCGACGACGTAGGTATCGCCGCTGCCGGCGATGTCCAGTCGCCAGCCGCTGCGAAACTCGTCACGGTTCACCGTGCGCCAATCGAGCGCCGACAGTTGCGCATCGGCGGGAGAAACCACCTTGATCCGCAGTCCGCCGGCCACCGCCTCGCGGCCTTCGATCCGGGGTTCGGACGGCAGCTGCAGCTGGAAGATCGCGCGGGTGCCCGGGGTGGTGCGGAAGCGGTCCTCCACGCGCAGCCCGGTCGCGGAGAAGTCCAGGCGCCGGGTCCACTGCTTCACCGCGCTGTCCTTCGCATAGGCCCCGGTGAGGTCGGCGTCGATGCGCAGCGCGCCATCGGCGCCGGGCGTCACGGCCATCGTCGACACCGTGGGCACGCACTGGTGGACCACGCGGTCGTTCTGCGGCGCGTGGCACTGGCGCGCGATCGGCGTCGGCGCTTCGAAACGCAGCACGTTGTGGGTCTCGGTGCCCTGCTGGATGCCGCTGTGGCTCCAGGTGTTCTCGGTCACGGTCAGCCAGTCGCGGTGGAACAGGGTGAAGCCGCCCTGTTCCTGCGCCGCGTGGCTTTCGTTGTACGGCCCGGCGACGACGGCCAGCCACAGCGCGTCGCGGTCCCAGCCGGTGCGCGCGAACAGGTGGCCGGTGCCGGTGGCGTGGTGGAAGCGTTCGGTCGGCGGCGCGGCCTTGCCGTCGCCGGCCGGCAGCAGGTCGTGCGCGGTGTTGAAGCCGTTGCGCATCCGGTCGATGGCGATGCGGTGCAGCCACCACGACGCCATCGCCTGTCGTTGTGGATTCCTGCTCAGCGCGCGCGCCTGCAGGACGAGGGTGCGGTGGTAGTCGTAGAGCTCGGGGATCGAACTGCGCGACTGGTCGCCGATCGGCGCGAAGCGGTCCAGCGTCGGCACCGTCGCGTGCACCCAGTAGTCGATGCTGTCGGCGGCATGCGCGCTGGCGTTGGCGATGTCCTCGCCGGTGGCGTCGCGCCACAGCCGGTACAGCGCGAACAGGCGCATGTGCGCCGCGCCGTAGCCGGTGCCTTCGAGGCTGCCGCCGCCGTCGAGCTGCGCGAAGTAGGCGATCAGCGGCGGGATCTTCTCCTCGTTGAGGACGCGCATCCATTCGTCGTTGCCGCTGGCCAGCGCCCAGTACAGGGTCGCCTCGACGAAGCTGTAGTAGTAGTTGTTGCCCGGGTTGTCGACCGACCAGCCGGTCCACGGGCGTGGACGGCCGTTCCAGTGGGCGCGGATGTGGTGCCAGACGTTCCACACCGCCTGTTCGGCGAAGGCCGACCAGCGCTTGCGCTGCGCCTCGTCGATGCTGGTCTTGCAGGTGTCCAGCGTCATCGACAGCGCGGCGATGCGCGGGCCGACTTCGAGGTAGGAATCGCCGGCCACCTCGGGCGCGCGGCCTGCGGCGATCACGGCTTCGCCGTCGGCGACCTCCTTCTCGACCATGCGCACCGCCAGTTCGCAGTATTTCGGCTTCGGCTCCAGCCGGTACAGCAGCGCGGCATCGTAGGCCGAGAACGCGTAGCCGGGCTGGCCGGCGACGGCGGCGTCGACCCAGCGCCGGAAGCGGTCGAACTGCGGCGAGCGCGCGTCGACGTACGACAGATCCAGCGGGATGCCCGGCTGCAGCGGCTTCAGTGCCGGGCGCTTCGCGGCGACCGCCTGCGTGGCGGCCGCGAGCGTGGCGGCACCATTCGCACCATTCGCAGCATTCGCGGTCCGCTCGCCGCCGCAGCCGGCGGCGACCAGGGCGAGCGTGGTGGCGAGCAGGCTGCGCGGGATGCGATGGCGGGCGCGGGAGCGGTTGCGGACACGGTTGCGGAGCATGGCGGTCACCGGTTGTGGTAGGTCAGCGCCAGCGAGACCACGTTCTGGTCGGCGCGCTGGCCCGGTTCGGTACTGCGGCGCTCGTAGCGCGCCAGGGTGAACACGCCGCTCCAGTGGCGCACCCACTGGTAGCGCGCGTCGAGCGCATAGCGGCGCGTCTCGTCCTCGCGATCGAGGTTGACGTAGCGGTTGTGGTCCAGCGCGGCGGTGAAGCCGATCCGCAGGTTGCGTCGCGCGCGCCAGCCCGCTTCCACGCCGACGCCGTAGCCATCCTGGTCGAACTGGTCGGTGTCCTCGTAGCGCAGGCGGTCGAGGAAGGGCGAGACGCTGAAGGTCCAGCGCGTCGAGGTCCAGGCGTATTCGCCTTCGAGGCGGCGTTCGAGGAACGGCGACGCATTGACCACGGTGTCGCCGGTGGGCACGCCGGTCGGCGGCGTCTGGATCCCGTCGCCCTCCTCGCCGACATCGGCCAGCGAGTCGGAGGCGACATCCGAGAACAGGCTGCTGTACGCCAGGTCGAAGCGATGCGCATCGTTCGGCCGCCAGGCCAGCGAACCCCGGAACATCGGGTCCGAGCGGCCGCCGGCGTAGCCGGTCAGGGCGCGGCGGTAGTCGAGGCGCGAATAGCCCAGGTCCACGGCCATGTCGACGCGGTTGAGCGTGCGCGTCCAGCGCGCGAAGACCTGCGTCCGGTCGTAGTCGCGCGCGACCAGGTCGCTGTCGAAGTCCACGCGCTGGTGCTGCAGGTTGAACGACAGGCGGCTGCCAGGCGACAGCCGCCGCGTCGCGCGCAGCGCGAGATCGGCGCGCTGCGAGTCGAATTCGTCGGTGACTTCGGCCTCGCTGCGGATCCAGCGCAGTTCCGCGCTGCCGCGCCAGTCGTCGCCCCACTCGAACTGCAGGGTCGGCCCGGCCGACAGCACATTGACCTGCTGGCGGTTGCCCGGCGCGTCGGCCGCCAGCGTGTCCACCGGCTGCAGCGTCAGCTGGTCGACCACGCTGAAGCTCAGGCGTTCGGGAATCGCCACCCAGTTCACGCGGCCGGAAAAGGTGCCGTCGACGCCGTCCTGCAGGCCGCGCCGGTCGTAATGGCGGTACTCGGCGCGACCGCTGAGATGCATCTGCAGCACCGAGGTGTCGTGCAGCAGCTCCACGCCCAGGCCCGGCCGCAGGAGTGTGGTCTCCAGCGGGTCGGTCGGGGTCAGCAGCAGGTTGTCGTTGCGCTCGACGCCGAAGTCCAGGGTGTAGTTGACGCGCAGCGCGTGCGCGTCGCGCGGCATCGCTGCGGCGAGTACGGCCGCGATCGCCACCACCAGCGTGGTCGCCGGCAGGGTGACGTAGGTTCGGGTGCGTGCCATGCCGCCTCCGCCGTGTCTCAAGAACGCTGGTTGAACACCACGCCGGCGAACTTCTCCGGCGGGAAACTGGCGACGGCCTTGTCGATGTCCTCGCTGCTGACCTGGCCGTCGCCGACGACCAGCACCACCAGGTCGGCCAGGTCCGACAGGATCCGCGCGTCGGGCGAACCCAGCGCCGGCGGGGCGTCGAGGATCAGGTGGCGGTTGCCCTGGTGCGCGCGCAGCGAGTCGATCATCGCGCGCATGCGGAACGAGCTGAAACTTTCGCCCGGGGTTTCGCGGATGCGCCCGGCGGGAATCAGCTGCAGGCGCGGCACGCCGGTGGCGTGCACCACGTCGCCGAGCGCGACCGATTCGTTTTCGAGGTAGTCGATCAGGCCGCGACCGTCGGCCTCGACCTGCAGCGCCTCGGCCTGCGCCGGATGCGTGGCGTCGCAGTCGACCAGCAGCGCCTGCTTGGTTTCGTCGAAGGCGAACGCCGCCGCGAGGTTGCGTGCGACGAAGCTGCCGCCGCAGCCGGGACGCACCGGCGCCACCAGGGTCACGAAATTGCCGCTGTCGCCGGCCAGCGCGAGCAGGCGCGTGCGCAGCTCGCGGAAGGCGTCGGCATGCCTGCGCACCGATTCCTGGCGATGGATCAGGCGGCGTTCCTCCATCTGGCGCGTGCTCAGCGCACGGCCCGGGCCATCCACCGGCATGGCCGGCAGCGAGCGGTCGCCGTGAAGGGGGCGGTCGGCACTCATGCGCTCACCTGCTTGAAGACGTAGACCAGGCCGTAGGCCAGGAACACCGCGCCGACGATCGAACCGCTGAGCAGCGTGCGGCCGAGTTCGCGGCGGCGGTCGCGCGGCGTGCGATAGGCCGGCACCACCGACAGCAGGGCGTAATGGCCGCGGCTTTCGAGCTGGCGCGGCGAGCGCACGCGCGGATCGAAGCGCACCAGCAGGAAGAGCAGGCCCAGCGGCACCGCCATCGCCGCGACCAGGCCGCCCAGCGCGAAATGCATGAAACGCAGGCCGCTGGGACGCAGCGGCATCTGCGCCGGATCCTGGATGCGCATGGTCAGGCCGCGGCGCTCGCGGTCCAGTTCCATCGACACCCGCGCGTTCTCGCGGCGGCGCAGCAGGTCCTGGTAGATGTCGCGGTTGACCTCGTAGTCGCGGGTCAGCTCGGCCAGTTCGCTTTCGGAAGCGGCGATGCGCCGGCTGCGGCCGAATTCGTTGTCGAGCAGGCCTTCCGACGCCGACATCCGCGACTGGATCGCCGCGATCTCGCGCCGGGTCTGCGCCAGCTGGCTGCGCAGTTCCTGGTACATCGGGTTCATGCGCACTTCGCTGGCATCGACGGCAGCGGCGCCGGGGCGGCTGCGGCGCTGTTCTTCCTCGCGCATCGCCGCCTGGATGTCGGCCATCTGGTGGCGCACGCGCACCACGTCGGGGTGCTTCTCGGTGTAGTTCAGCAGCAGGCCGTCGAGCTGGCCCTGCAGTTCCAGCAGCTGCGTGCGGTACAGGGTTTCGCGGGTCTGCACCGCGGTGACCGCCGACTCGCCCGACAGCTGCGCTTCCAGCGCCTGTTCGCGCGAGCGCAGCTCCATCAGGTTCATGCGGGTCTGTTCGACCTGGGTGCGCAGCGTGCCGATGCGCGCGGTCGAATCGGTGGCGCTGCCCGGCTGCGCGTCGGTGTTCGCCGAGCGGTAGGCCTGCAGCTTGGTCTCGGCCTCGGTGAGCTTGGCGTGGTAGCTGCGCACCTGCGCGTCGATGAACTCGTAGGCCTCGCGGCTCTCGCGTTCCTTGCTGGCCAGGCTTTCCTCGATCAGCAGCCTGCCCATCGCCTCGGCCACCCGGAACGCCCGCTCCGGATCGCTGTCGTGGTAGGTGATCTGCACCAGGTTCTCGCGCGCGTTGGTGATCTGCGTGCGCTCGCGGATCTGTTCGATCAGCCGCTCCTGCATCGTCGCCGAAGGCTTGTCTTCCATCCAGCCGCCGGCCACCAGCACCCGGTCCATGACCTTGCGCCCGAACACCACGGTGCGCGCCAGCCCGGCGCGATCGACCGCGCGCGTGGCGTGCGCCCGATCTTCCAGCAGCGGCTGGATGATGCCGCTTTCCTGCGCCAGCACCGACGTGCTGGCAGTGTATTTGCGCGGCAGCAGGAACAGGCCGGCGAGCAGCGCCACCACGGCGATGCCGGCGAAGATCGAGGCGAGCACGAGCTGGTAGCGCCGGCCTTCGCGCAGCAGCGCCATCGCCATGTCGTTGGGGTTGAGTCCGTTCGGGGTCGCCTGCGCGCCTGCGCGCGCGGCCATCGTGCGCCGCACGGGAAGCGACGGAGTGTCCATCAGAACGTGCGCTCCGGCACCGTGATCACGTCGCCCGGCGCGACCGGGTAGTTGGTCGCGAGGTCGCCCCGGTTGAGGATGCGGTCGAGCTTGACGGCGTAGGTCGTCGACGCGCCTGCGGTCCGCCGGTGCAGTTCCGAACGGTCGCTGGCGGCGAATTCGGTGGGGCCGCCCGCCGCCAGGATGGCGTCGAGCACGGTCATGCCGGGCCGGTACGGGATCGACACCGGCTGGCGCACCGCGCCGGTCACGCGCACCCGCGACAGGTATTCGTGGCTGCGCAGCTGGGTCAGGATCACCGCGACCTGCGGATCACGGACGTAGGCCGACAGCTTCTCCTGGATGTCCTTCGCGACCTCGGGCGGCGTGCGCCCGCCGGCCAGCACATCGCCGACCAGGGGCACGGAGATCATGCCGTCCGGGCGCACCGGCACGGTGATGCCCAGTTCCGGGTTGCGCCACACGGCGACCTGGACCTGGTCGTCCACGCCGATCCGGTAGGCGTCGACGGCCGTGGCTTGTATCCCATCCGTGGGAGGCGCGCCAGCCGGAGGTCCCTGGGTGGTGGCGCAGGCAGCAAGGATGAGCGACAGGCACAGCGCCCAGACGCGATGGATCGTACGCATTCGGTTCCCCGGGAGATTCCCACCGATTGTAAACGTGAGACGGAATAAGTTGAGGCCAGTCACAAAACGAGCCGTTTTCTGTGACCTGATCGCGGATGGCGCGCCGGGAGGGACGGCATGTCGCGTTGCCGGTGCGGTGTCGTGACGCTCGGGCCGTGACCGGGCACGACCCTGCCGTCCGTCGGCGGAAGCGGGGCGGCGGGTTGACGCAGGCCGGGCGCCCGGGAATTATTTAGGTAATTTCCTAATTAACTCATCGAGTATCCATGGACCGCGTCTTCGAAGCCCTGGCCTCCGCTCCCCGGCGGCGGATCCTCGCCTACCTCAACGGGGGCGAGCTCACCGCCGGCGAGATCGCCAGCCGCTTCGACTTCAGCAAGCCGGCGCTGTCCGGCCACCTGCGCATCCTCGAGGACGCCGGCCTGATCGAACGCGAGAAGCGCGGCCAGTTCGTGTACTTCCGGCTGATGCCCGACACGCTCGCCAACACGGTCTTCGCCTGGGTCACCGAGCTGTGTCCGCAGGGCGGGCCGCTCAAGCGCGAAAGCAAGCGCCGGGCCGCCGCGAAGCGCGAGGCCGCACCGGCCGGGGGCGCCGAAGCGGGCGCCTCGCCCGATCCCGACGCCGCCGACTGAGGTCGCCATGCCGCACGCCGCCATGCCCCTGCAGACGTTCCCGTCCGTGCGCATCGCCTCCCGTTCCGGCGGCCTGCCGGTGGAGGTCGTGCTGATCGCCCAGCTCGGCATCGGCGCCGGTACCCATCTGGTCGAACGCTCCGCATCGCTGCAGCGCGGACATGCGGCCTTCGTCGATGCCCTCGACGAACCCTCGGCGCGGATCGGCGGACCGGATTTCGAGCAGGGCGATGCGACCTCGCTCTACACCTTCATCGTCGGCGCCAGCGGCCATCCCTTCCATCGTCATGCCGGGCACCGGGTGTTCACCGCCGTGTCCGGCAGCAGCGGCGCGCGCCTGCGCTTCTCGACCGCGTCGCAGGCGCAGATCGACGCCGATCCGAAGGCCTTCCTCGACGCCCTGCGCCACGTCGAGATCCCGCCTGACTGCCTGTTCACCGTGCGCTTCGGCGGCGGCACCTGGCACCAGTTCCAGCCGGGCGATCCGGCGTCGGGCCACCCTGCGCTGTTCGCGCTGTCCTGCCATACCAACGAGCTCGGCGGCGAACTCGCGCCCGAGGTGCGCGCGCAGGTGATGGCGAACGAAGCCGACATCCCGTCGCTGACCGAACTGCTGCCCCCGGCCGTGGCGCGGCTGCTGGCGATCGGCGAAGACACGCGCCGCGCGATCCCGACGGTGACGCTGTCGCTCGACAAGCGGAGCGACTCGCTGCGCGGTCGCTTCTGCGCGCGGGTCCGCGATGCGCTGGGTCGTGCGCGAGGCTGGTGGGCCGGGCTGCGCGCACCGGTGGGCGTGCTGTCCGACAGCCATGGCCTGCGTGTCCACGCGTTGCCGACGCTGCCGGCGCATTCGCTGCTGGCCGACCCGTTCGACGCCTTCGACCCGCGCCGCGAACACGAGGACGTGGTGGCCATCGACATCGACCCGGCGGAACTGCCCGAACGCACGGTCAGCGGCGTGCTCGCCCGCGTGCTGGAAGGCTTCCTCGAAAACCGCCCGGCCAGCGTCGGCAGGATGATGCGGGTGCGCAACCTGCTGGTGAAGCCGCTCGGCCTGCGCACCTCGCCGCTGGGCTGTCCGGTGTCGTCGCTGCTCGGCGCGTGCCCGCAGACCTTCGCCGGGCGTTTCCCGGTGCTCGACCAGCGCATCGACGGCGACGAACGCGCCGAAGTGCTGCTCGGCGCCGATGATCGTCATCTGCGCTTCCGTTCCAGCGTCGGTGTCGAGCGCCTGCCCGATGGCCGCCTGCGCATCTTCCTCGCCACCCGCGTGCGCACCCGCAACGTGTTCGGTCGCGCCTACATGGCGCTGATCGAACGCACCCACCGCCACTACGTCGCTCCGACCATGCTGCGCATGGCGGTGCTGCATGCCCGTGCCGTGGCGGGTGCCGCCATGCCTGCGACAGCGGTACGCGCATGAGCGACACCGGCAAGGCCACGGTCTACTACAACAGTGCCTGCCCGGTCTGCCGCAGCGGCGTGGCCGCGCAGCAGGGCGCGATGGGCGCCTGCGAGATCGAATGGATCGATGTCCACGAGAACCCGGATGCGGTGCGCGCACTCGGCATCGACATCGAGGCCGTGCGCGAGAAGCTGCATGTGCGCGACGCGGACGGGCGCGTGCAGGTCGGTGCGGATGCCTTCGGCGCGCTGTGGTCGCGCACCCGTGGCCTGCGCTGGCTCGCGCGGTTGCTGGCATTCCCGCGCGTGCACGCACTCGCGCAGCGCACCTACGACGCCTTCGCGCGTCGGCTGTACCGCTTGAACCGTCGTCATGGCCGCTGGTGAGCAAGCGTTTTTGTAGGAGGGCCTTCAGGCCCGAGCTCTTGATCTTGCCTTTCGCGAAAAGCTCGGGCCTGAAGGCCCTCCTGCAGCAGGACCGCGCGTCGCGGACTCAACCCTCCCAGGCTGCCAGCTTCTTCTTCACCGCGACGTTCTTCAGCGTCACGTACTTCGGCAGGCCGTCGCGGCCGTAGGGCGGCGGGGCTTCGCCGCGGATCAGCGGCTCCAGGTAGGCACGGGCGGCGGCGGTGATGCCGTAGCCGTCCTTGCGGATGAAGTTCGCCGGCATGGTCTTCTCGTGGTTGGCGACCTTCTCCAGCGGTGCGGCTTCGATGCGCCACTTGTACGGCGCGTTGGCGGTGCGGCGGATCACCGGCATCGTCGCGTTCATGCCGCGCAGGGCGAACTGGACGGCGGCCTTGCCGGCGGCCATGGCATGGTCGAGGTCGGTCTTCGAGGCGATGTGGCGGGCCGAGCGCTGCAGGTAGTCGGGCAGGGTCCAGTGGACCTTGAAGCCCAACTCGTCCTTGACCTTGCCGGCCAGATACGAGGCCACGCCACCGAGCTGGGTGTGGCCGAAGGCGTCCTTGCCACCGCCGGCATCGGCGACGAAGGTGCCGTCGGCAGTGCGGATGCCCTCGGAGGCGACCACGACGCAGTAGCCGACCCGGTCGACCACTTTCTTCACGCTGGCCAGGAAATCGGCCTCGTCGTAGGCGCGCTCGGGGAACAGGATCAGGTGCGGCGCGGCGTCCGGACCCTCGCCGGCCAGGCCGGCGGCGGCGGCCAGCCAGCCGGCATGACGGCCCATGGCCTCGTAGACGAAGACCCGGGTCGAGGTTTCGGCCATCGCGGCCACATCCAGCGCGGCCTCGCGCACCGACACGGCGGTGTACTTGGCCGCCGAGCCGAAGCCCGGGCAGCAGTCGGTCACGGCCAGGTCGTTGTCGATGGTCTTGGGCACGCCGATGCAGGTGAGCGGGACGCCGAACTCGGCGGCCAGCTTCGACACCTTCAGCGCGGTGTCGGCGGAGTCGTTGCCGCCGTTGTAGAGGAAGTAGCGGATGTTGTGGGCCTGGAAGACCTCCAGCAGCCGCTCGTACTTCGCCCGGTCCTGCTCCAGCGACTTGAGCTTGAACCGGCAGGAGCCGAAGGCGCCGCCCGGCGTGTGCGCCAGGGCGCGGATGCTGGCGACCGATTCCTTCGAGGTATCAATGAGTTCCTCGCGCAGGGCGCCGAGGATGCCGTTGCGGGCGGCCAGCACCTTGACCTTGCGGGCGCGGGCCTCGGAGATCACCGCCGAGGCGGTGGCGTTGATGACGGCGGTGACGCCGCCGGACTGGGCGTAGAGCAGGGTTCCGGATGCCATGTGGGGAGGGTTCGGAGAATGGTCGTAGACGGGTTGGGGGCGGGCCGCCATTGCGGTTAAGCTGGCAGGGTTGCGCCGTGGAACGTCGAGTGTAGCCCCACGGCCGAGAATTTCTCTTCCTTTTGGAGCATGCGATGCGATTGGTTCTCCTCGGGGCCCCGGGATCGGGCAAGGGCACACAGGCGGCACGGCTGAAGGAACACCTGCAGGTGCCGCACATTTCGACCGGCGACCTGCTGCGCGCCGAAGTCGCCGCCGGCAGCGCCCTGGGCCTGCAGGCCAAGGCCGTGATGGACCGCGGCGACCTGGTGTCCGACGACATCCTGCTGGGCATGCTCGAAGACCGCCTCTCGCGTCCCGACGTGGCCGACGGCTTCATCCTCGACGGCTACCCGCGCAACCTCGCCCAGGCCGCCGCCCTCGGCGACCTGCTCGCCCGCATCGGCCAGCCGATGGACCACGCCGTCCAGCTCGAGGTCGACACCGACCTGCTGGTCGAGCGCATCGCCGGCCGCGCCAAGGAACAGGGCCGCGTCGACGACAGCCCGGAATCGGTCCGCAACCGCCTCAACGTCTACAACGACGTCACCGCCCCGGTGGTCGACTATTACCGCCAGCGCGGCATGCTGAAGGTGGTCCATGGCGAAGGTTCGATGGACGAGGTCTTCACCCGCATCGTGGAAGCCGTCGCGGTGGGGACCGAGGTCGGCTGAGTCGAGGGTTTCGCCGCACGCCATCGCGATCCTGGTCTCGGTGCTGGCCGCACTCGGCCTGACCCTCGGGATCGCGATGATGCTGCCGCGAGCGAAGCCGCATCCGTCCTGCGGTCTCGGCTTCTCGCATGTGGAACATTTTTCCCGCGACCATGGCGGTCCGGAATACGCCCGGTGGCGTGGGATCACAGGCGCCCTGAACATCATGGGCGAGCCATCGCTGGCCTGCACGACGGATACGCCGGTCTACCGTTTCCTGTGGATGCGCACCTTCCATCATCCGGTCGCCGTCCGCGTTGAGCGCGATGGTGCTGTCTGGCGCGTCTTCGCGGTCGAACTCGATGGCGCGGGTGGATACGACCCCGGAAGCGTGCTCCGCCGCGTAGAGCGCACCCTGACCCCTTATGAGGCGAAGCAGTTCGAAGCGATGCTTGTGCGCGTCGATGTCTGGGGGCGCCGGATGCCGCAACGTTTGCAGGGTGTGGACGGCGCGACGTGGCTCATCGAGGCGCGCGATGGTGCGCGTAGCCGTATTCATGACGCATGGACTCCGAGCCATGGCCGGGAACGCGAGATCGGCCTGATGTTCCTGTCGTTCACAGGCTGGGCGATCCCTCCCGAAGACATTTACTGAAACGTCGTACACGCCATCGCAGGGAGGCACCGGCAAGCGGATTCTGTGCGGCACGATCAACAATCGGGGGTGTCGGGCGCGCCCCTTGCCGCAGGGTGAAGCGCATGGGCGCACGGCCATTGGGGGCATGCCGCGCTACCACGCGCGGGCAGGGGTGACACCCGCCTGCGGCATACTAGCGCCCCCGGTCCAGACGGCCCCGCACGAACAGGCAACACCTTGAAACTCCACATCCTCGGCATCTGCGGCACGTTCATGGGCGGCGTGGCCGCGCTGGCGCGCGAACACGGGCACGTGGTCGAAGGCAGCGACCAGTCGGTGTATCCGCCGATGTCCACGCAGCTCGAACAACTCGGCATCGCGCTCAGTCAGGGCTACGCGCCCGGCAACATCTCCGGTGACTGCGACGAGATCGTGGTCGGCAACGCGCTGTCGCGCGGCAATCCGGCTGTGGAGCACGTGCTGGACCACGGCATGAAGTACACCTCGGGCGCGCAGTGGCTGGCCGAACACGTGCTGCCCGGTCGCGACACGCTGGCCGTCGCCGGCACCCACGGCAAGACCACCACGACCACGATCCTGAGCTTCCTGCTCGACCGCGCCGGGCGCGATCCAGGCTTCCTGATCGGCGGTGTGGCCGAGGACTTCGGCGTGTCGGCGCGCGTCGGCACGGGCCGCGAGTTCGTGGTCGAGGCCGACGAATACGACACCGCGTTCTTCGACAAGCGCAGCAAGTTCGTCCACTACCGCCCGCTGGTGGCGATCCTCAACAACCTCGAATACGACCACGCCGACATCTTCCCCGACGTGGCCGCGATCCAGCGCCAGTTCCACCACCTCGTGCGCACGGTGCCCGGTCGCGGCCGGCTGATCGTCAACGGCGAGGACGCGCGACTCGACGAAGTGCTGGCGATGGGCTGCTGGACGCCGGTCGAGCGCTTCGGCCTGCTCCGCGAGGGCATGGCCGACGATGCGTTCCACTGGGGCGCGCGTCTGGTCGAAGCGGACGGCAGCGTGTTCGCGGTGTATCGCGCCGGCGTACGCCTTGGCGAGGTGCGCTGGCCGATGCTCGGCCTGCACAACGTGCTCAACGGCCTCGCTGCGCTGGCCGCGTGCAACGCCGTGGGCGTCGAGCCGGCGACGGTCATCCCGGCGCTGGCCGAATTCCGCAGCGTCAAGCGTCGTCTCGAAGTCATCGGCACGGCCCGCGATGTCACCCTCTACGACGATTTCGCCCACCATCCCACCGCGATCCGCACCACGCTCGACGGCCTGCGCGCCAAGGTCGGCGGCGCGCGCATCGTGGTCGCGATGGAGCCGCGCAGCAATTCGATGCGCCTCGGCGCGCATGCCGATGCGCTGGCGCCGTCGCTGGACATCGCCGATGCGGTGGTGTTCCTGCATCGCCCGGAACTGGCGTGGGACGCCGGCAAGGTCATCGCCGCCGTGCGCGGCGACGCCCGCACCGTGCCCGATGCCGACGCGCTGATCGCCGCGCTGCTCGACACGGTGCGCGAAGGCGACCACGTCGTGTTCATGTCGAACGGCGGCTTCGATGGCGCGCCGCGCCGCTTCCTGGCGGCGCTGGGCGGATGAGCGCGCTGCCGTTGCTGCCCTTGTTCCCGCTGCATACGGTGCTGGTGCCGGGCGGCTCGCTGGTGCTCAAGGTGTTCGAGACGCGCTATCTCGACATGGTCCGCGAATGCGGGCGCACCGGCAGCGGATTTGGCATCTGCCTGATCCTCGCCGGGCAGGAAGCCGGACTGCCGGCGACGCCGGCCAGCGTCGGCACCGAGGCGCGGATCGAGGATTTCGGCAGCACCGAAGCGGGCCTGCTCACCCTGCGCGTGCGCGGCGGTCGGCGCTTCCGCGTGCTGCACACGGCAGTGCGGCCGAACGGCCTGATCGAAGCCGACGTGCATTGGTTCGACGCCGATCCGGACGACGAACTGCGCCCCGAGCACGCCCTGCTCGGCAGCGTGCTGCAGCAGGTGGTGGAGAAGGTGGGCGGCGAATACGACCAGGTGCCGCCGTCGCGCTTCGACGAGGCCGCCTGGGTGGGTTGGCGCCTGGCCGAACTGCTGCCGCTGAGCCATCCGCAGCGGCAGATGCTGCTGCAGGACGAAGACCCGCACGCGCGGCTCGACCGGCTGCTGGCGATGATGCCCTGATCCGCACACCCCCTGCGCTGCTGCAGGAGCGGCGCAAGTCGCGACCGCTGTTCGGAACATCGCAGCTTCAAAAGCAAAAAAGCCTGTCGCGACTTGCGTCGCTCCTACAAGAGCGGTGGCGTCGTTGCGCTCAGCCCCGCGGCGGCATGCGCACCCGCAGCACCGGGGTGCTGCCGCGCGGATGCGGCGATTCCTGCTGTTCGAAGCCCTGCAGCGCATCGCGCACCAGCCGGTGCGCGCCCTCGTCGCCGGCGACCGGCATCCACAGGCCGAACGCAGTCAGCGGGCGGCTGAAGCGCAGGGTCTGGGTGTTGCACAGCCACAGCGGCTGGCCGTCTTCCAGCAGCGCCGGCGCGCGCCAGATGCGCAGCACGTGCACCGTGTCGGGCGAGGGGCCGACGCGGCGCATCAGCAGGGCTTCGGCCTCGCTGTCGAGCGTGGCCGGCAGCACCGGCTGGCGCGACAGCGGGCGGTCGCCATCGAGCAGGCCGAGGGTGGCGATCCACGTCGCCTGCGGCTGCACCTGCCAGCCGCGCGCTTCCAGGGTCGTGCGCAGCGGCGCCAGCGGGCCGGCGATCTGCAGGTCCAGCGGCCAGCCCACCGTGTCGCGGCGGTGGTCGATCTGCTCGTCGCGATGCGCCGGCAGCCGCGCCCAGCCGCCGTTCCACCAGCCGTCGGTCGACAGGCGCGTGGTCGGCGGTGGCGGCGCGAACTGGGCGAGCACGTCGTCGATCGTCCGCGGCGCGTGCCACAGCGCCGCGACCAGGAAGCCGGCGTAGAAGAGGGTGGCCAGCGGTCGCATCCAGAACGAGCGCCCGATGTGGCGGCGATAGGCGATGCCCAGCACCAGCAGCCAGAGGATGCCGAACAGCGCGCCGCCGACGATGTCGCTGAGCCAGTGCGCGCCGAAGTACAGCCGCGCGAAGCCGAGCAGGGCGACCGCCACGCCGGACACCAGATAGGGCCAGACCCGCGCCCGGCCCGGCAGTTCTCTGGCGATCAGCACGGCGAAGAAGCCGAAGACGATCGTGATCATCGTGACCGGGATCGACGGGAAGCCGAAGCCGCTGGTCGCGGTGGGCGGGCGCGGCATGTCCACGGTCAAACCGAGGAAGGCGGTGAACACGAAGCCGAAGGCCAGGGCCGCGATCCAGTGCAGCGCAGCGGCGAAGCGCCTGCGCCAGAGCAGCCAGGCCAGCGGGGCGATCATCGCCGGCAACAGCACCTGCAGGTCGCCGATCGAGGCCAGCGCGGCGAGGAAGCGGTCGGCCAGCGGGTTGCGCAGGGTGGCCATCAGCGCGTTGACCTGCAGGTCCAGGCCCAGCGGCCCTCCGTGCGCCACCAGCACGGCGAGCAGGGCGAACCAGCCCCAGCCGATCGCGGTCAGGCACATCGCCAGCATCGCCAGCGCCGCGGACTCGGGACGGTTGGCCTGGATCAGGGGGGCGGCGTAGCGGCCCAGGCGCGGATGGGCGTGGGTCCACTTCAGCGCGCGCGCCAGCAGGCGGTCGGCGTGCCCGACGAACCAGCGGTAGGTGTACAGCACCACCGCCCAGACCAGGGCCAGCACCAGCACCAGGGCCAGCAGCACCAGCGCCAGTCGGTCGGCGACCGCGGCCACGGCGTCGTAGGAGGCACCGAAGATCCAGCCCGGCGCGAGGAACGAGGCCGCCCACAGCACTGCGGCCACCGCGCTGGCCGGGGCGTAGCGTTTCAGCGGCACGTGCAGCATGCCCGCCACCGCCGGCACGAACGGACGCACGGCGCCCACGAAGCGGGCAATCACGATGCCCTTGCTGCCGTGCTTGCGGAACAGGCGCTCGCCGCGATCGATGAACTGCGGGTAGCGGCGGAACAGCCAGTGCTGGCGCATTGCCGGACCCCAGCGCCAGCCGAGCCAGTAGCTCAGCGCGTCGCCGGCGAAGGCGCCCAGCGCGGCGCAGACCACGGCATAGGGGCCGTCGATGTGGCCCAGGCCGATCAGCGTGCCCACCGCGAACAGCAGCGGCAGCGCCGGGACCACGATGCCGATGACCGCGAGCGCATCGCAGAAGGCCACCAGGAAGATCAGTCCCCCCGCGGCCACCGGGTGCGCACCGATCCAGGTCGTGATCTCGTTCAGCCAATCGCTCGTCATCCGCCGATTATGGCAGGCACGCCCGATCCGGACGTGACCGTTCCGGTCGCGGTGCCGGTCATGGCGGCGGTCATGGTGGTGGTCCCGTGCCGCCGCCTACAATGCGCGGCATGCAGGCCGACTCCCCCGATGCCGTCGAAGTCGAGGCGCTCAAATCCGACAGCTTCGGCCGCATCGCGCTGATGCGCGACGATCGCGGCCTGTTCGTGCGCCGCGACCTGGTCCACGTGCCGCTGTGGTTGCGCCTGCCGGCCTGGTGGCTGGCGCGGCGCGAGGCGCGCGGTCTGCAGGCGGTGGTCGGCATCGAGGCCGTGCCGCAGCTGCTGCGCTGGGACGGCCGCCGGCTCGACCGCAGCTTCCTCGACGGCGCCGCGATGTACCAGCGCCCGCCGCATGGCGACGTGGCGTATTTCCGGCTCGCCCGCCGTCGCCTGCAGGCCCTGCACCGGCGCGGCCTGGCGCACAACGACCTGGCCAAGGAAGCCAACTGGCTGGTGCTGGCCGACGGCACCCCGGCGATCATCGATTTCCAGCTCGCCGTGCGCGGGCGTCCGCGTTCGCGCTGGATGCGCCTGCTCGCCCGCGAGGACCTGCGCCACCTGCTCAAGCACAAGCGGACCTACTGCCCGGAGTCCATCACCCCGGTCGAGCGCCGCCTGCTCAAGCGCAAGTCCTGGGTGCGCGAGCTGTGGTTCGCCACCGGCAAGCGCGTCTACCGCTTCATCACCCGCCGTGTCCTGCACTGGGAAGACAACGAAGGACGCGGCCCCAAGCCCTGAGACCCGCATGACCACCCTGTCCGGCAAGACCCTGTTCATCACCGGCGCCTCGCGCGGCATCGGCCTGGCGATCGCGCTGCGAGCCGCCCGCGACGGCGCCAATGTCGCCATCGCCGCCAAGTCCTCGGTGCCCAATCCCAAGCTGCCCGGCACCATCCACTCCGCCGCGCAGGCGGTGGAGGCGGCCGGCGGCAGTGCGCTGGCGCTCAGGTGCGACATCCGCGAGGAGGACGAGGTCCGTGCCGCGGTCGCTGCCACCGTCGACGCGTTCGGCGGCATCGACATCCTCGTCAACAACGCCAGCGCGATCTGGCTGCGCGGCGCGCTCGACACCCCGATGAAGCGCTTCGACCTGATGCAGCAGGTCAACGCGCGCGGCAGTTTCCTCTGCGCGCAGGCCTGCCTGCCGCACCTGCTGCAGGCGCCGAATCCGCACATCCTGACCCTGGCGCCGCCGCCGAACCTCGACCCGAAGTGGTGGGGGCCGCACACCGGCTACACGCTGGCGAAGATGGGCATGAGCTTCGTCACCCTGGGCCTGGCCGCCGAATTCGGCCCGCAGGGCGTGGCGGTGAACGCGCTGTGGCCGCGCACGGTGATCGCCACCGACGCGATCAACATGATCCCCGGCGTCGATGTCGCGCAGTGCCGCCGCCCGGAGATCATGGCCGACGCCGCCCATGCCGTGCTGGTGCGCCCGGCGGCCGGCTTCCACGGGCAGTTCCTGATCGACGACGAGGTGCTGGCCGAGGCCGGCATCACCGACCTGTCCGGCTACGCCGTCGACCCGACGCGCGCGCTGTTGCCGGATCTGTTCCTGGACTGAATCCCCCCGTGGGAGCGACGCAGGTGGCGACCGGGGCCACCCCTCGCCCGTCCCTCGCGTCGCTCCCACAAGTCGCCGGATGCGCCTGCTGCGAACGCACCCGCCGGAACGCACCGCCGGAAAACAGCGTTCCCCGCCGGCCCGTTCCCGCGCCCTTACACTGTCGCCCCCACGCCCGGAGACCGCCCGTGAAATACCTCCACACCATGGTCCGCATCCGCGACATCGACGCGTCGCTGCGCTTCTACTGCGAGGGCCTCGGCCTGACGGAAACGCGGCGCATGGAGAACCCGGGCGGCCGCTTCACGCTGATCTTCCTCGCCGCCGACGAGACCCCGAACGCGGAGATCGAGCTGACGTACAACTGGCCGCCGGAGAACGGCGAGACCGAGGACTACGGCAGCGCCCGCAACTTCGGCCACCTGGCCTTCCGCGTCGCCGACATCTACGCCACCTGCGCGCGCCTGCAGGCGATGGGCTACACGATCAACCGCCCGCCGCGCGACGGCCACATGGCCTTCGTCCGCTCGCCGGACCTGATCTCGATCGAACTCCTGCAGGACGGCCACCTGCCGCCGCAGGAACCCTGGGCGTCGATGCCCAACACCGGACAGTGGTAAGCCCATGAGCCAGTCCAGCGATGCCCACGCCGCCGACGCCCGCGCCACCGACCGCCTCGTCGCCCTCGGCCAGCAGTACTACCTGCCGGTCTACAGGCCGCGCCAGCTGATCCTCGACCACGGCAAGGGCAGCCGCGTGTGGGACATCGATGGCCGCGAGTACATCGACCTGGCCGGCGGCATCGCGGTCTGCGGGCTCGGCCACGCCGATCCCGAACTGGTCGCCGCGCTCACCGCGCAGGCCGGCAGGCTCTGGCACACCAGCAACGTCTTCTACAGCGAACCGCCGGTGCGCCTGGCCGAGGAACTGGTCGCCGCCTCGCGCTTCGCCGAGCGCGTGTTCCTGTGCAATTCCGGCGCCGAGGCCAACGAGGCCGCGATCAAGCTCGTCCGCAAGTGGGCCAGCGCGCAGGGCCGCGCGCCGGATCGCCGCGTCATCGTCACCTGCCACGGCAGCTTCCACGGCCGCACCCTCGCTGCGGTCACCGCGACCGCGCAGCCGAAGTACCAGGAAGGCTACGAACCGCTGCCCGGCGGCTTCCGCCATGTCGACTTCAACGATCTCGACCAGCTCGATGCCGCGATGGCGTCAGGCGACGTCTGCGCCGTGATGCTCGAACCGGTGCAGGGCGAGGGCGGGGTGATGCCGGCGCGCGACGGCTATCTGGCCGGCGTGCGCGCGCTCTGCGACCGCCACGATGCGCTGCTGATCCTCGACGAGATCCAGTGCGGCATGGGCCGCACCGGTCCGCTGTTCGCGCACCAGGGCGACGGCGTCGTGCCGGACATCGTCACCCTCGCCAAGGCCCTTGGTGGCGGCATGCCGATCGGCGCGATGCTCGCCGGCCCGAAGGCCGCCGAGGCCATGCAGTTCGGCGCCCACGGCACCACCTTCGGCGGCAACCCGCTCGCCGCCGCCGTCGCCCGCGTGGTGCTGCGTCGGCTGCAATCGCCTGAGATCGTCGCGAATGTGACCAAGCAGTCGCAGTCGCTGCGCGACGGGCTTGATGCCTTGAATCGCGAACTCGGCCTGTTCGCCGAAGTGCGCGGTCGCGGCCTGATGCTCGGTGCCGTGCTCGCGCCCGCGTACGCCGGTCGTGCCGGTGAAGTGCTCGACCGCGCCGCCGCCGAAGGCCTGCTGATGCTGCAGGCCGGCCCCGATGTGCTGCGCTTCGTGCCCCCGCTGAATCTCGCCGACGACGAACTGGCCGAAGGCCTCGCGCGTCTCGGTCGCGCGCTGCGGGCGTTCAAGGCGGGTTGATCGGACCCGGCCTGGCGCCGGGCTGTGGCATCATCCGGCCATCCCCCTTGCCCCCGATCACGATGACGGTATCGCAGCCCCATGGATGGCGACGCGCGCTCGCGGTGGCCGTGTCCTGCGTCTTCGCCGCCCTGCCTGCAGTCGCTGCGGCGGAGACCGAAGACTGGGTCCCGCTGGACCGTGCTCCGGCCGACATCGAACGCCTGCTGCTGGGCCTGTCCACCGCCGACACCGGCCTGCCGCTGGCCGTGCGCCGGGGCATGCTGCAGCGTGCCGAGAGGGTGGAGATCCCCCGCACGGACGGCGGCGTCGACCATTATTTCCGCCTGCGCCACGAAACCGATGGCGCCTATTTCAGCGCGGCGATCCGCAGCCTCGCCGGCGCGAAGCCGGCCGACACCGTGTATCTGCTGCAGGCCGATCACCAGGTCGACCGCTGCGCCGCTCTGCAGCCGCTGCTCGCCCGTGCCGATCGCATGCCCAGGGATTTCTGTCGCGACGATGCCGACGCCGGCACCGCCATGCTGCGCACCGGCCCGCAGCGCTTCGGCTACACCACCTGGCGCCTTGCCGGCAGCGGCAAGCCGAAGAACGTGACCCGCAGCGTCCTCCCCGATGACCCGGTTGCACGCCTGCCCGCCGCCGAGCGTGAAGGCGTCCACGACCACGGCGTGATCGCCTCGAGCGCATGGGTCGACCGCAGCCGGCTCGCCGAAGTGCCGGTGCTGCGCCTGTACCTGGAATACGGCGACGGCCACGGCCTGCCGCGCAGCCACCCGCGCGCCTTCCCCGGCGGCCATCCGGGCGAGCAGGTGCACACCGCGCATCTGGGCTTCCTGGTCTGGGACGGCCAGCGTTTCGACCTGCGCCAGACCGTGCCGCGCGCGCTGTGGCCGTGCACCAACGACGCCGCGCTCTCGCCCAGCGGCCAGAGCTGCCAGCCCGGCAGCCCCGACCCGTTCATCGTCACGCCCTGACCGCACCGCGTCCGTACCGCGCCTGCGACGCTGCAGGCCTGCAACATGGGTTGATCGCGCTTGACCGAAGGCGGCGGCGCTGGCCTCGGCCCCGTCGTTCCCGCGTTGCACACCGATGCGGCGCTCCGCCGCGTTGGGGATCAAAGGACGACACATGCCGATCAAGACGGCGACCTGGCTGCACGGCAACGGTGCCCAGCCGGAGTTCGCGCCCTTCTCGCAGCGGCGCATGGCCGGTTCCGGCCTGTTCGGCGGCACCGACACCTCGCACAACTATTTCCACTTTCCGCTGACCACGCCGGTCATCGTCGACGACCGGCGCCTGCTGCTGTCGAAGATCTTCGTCTTCGCCCGCCAGCGCTTCTGCGTGCTGCGCGACGTCTACATCTACGACGCCGACTATCGCGCCCATCAATTCATCGCCCAGCCGCCTCCGCTGATCAGGGCCGTCAACGGGGTCATGCAGCCGCCGGCCGACCACACCCACCCGCGCTTCGTCGAAGGCCAGACCATGTTCACGCCGAGCGAGCCGCTGCCGATCAAGCTCGGCCTGAGCATCTCGGTGAAGGTGAATTTCGATTCGACGGTGATCAACGGCATCACCTCGCCGCAGATCCGCAACCTCGGCGCGATCGAGTTCTATTCGGTGGGCGCCGACTGGGTGGTCGCGCCCTGAGCGGTCTTGCCGGGGCGTATGCCCCGGGAAGGGACGACGGCGTCAGCCGACGCCGTCCAGCGCCTGCCGCAGGTCCTCGATCAGGTCGTCCACGTGTTCCAGCCCCACCGACATCCGCAGCAGGTTCTGCGGCGAGCGCGGGTTCGGGCCTTCGACCGAGGCGCGGTGCTCGACCAGCGATTCGCAGCCGCCGAGCGAGGTGGCGTTGGTGAACACGCGCAGCTTGCCGGCCATCGCCAGTGCGGCCTCGCGGCCGCCGCGCAGTTCGATGCTGAGCATGCCGCCGAAATCGCGCATCTGCTTCGCCGCGACCGCGTGGCCGGCATGCGAGGCCAGGCCGGGGTAGTTCACCCGCTCGATCGCCGGATGCGCGGCGAGGAAGCCGGCCACCGCGCGCGCGTTCGCGCAGTGCATCGCCATGCGCGCGCCCAGCGAGCGGCAGCCGCGCAGGATCAGCCAGGCGCTGAACGGCGCCAGGGTCGCGCCGGTGACGTGCAGGCGGTGCGCGACCTTCCGCGCCAGCGCGCCGTCCTGCGCGAACACCAGCGCGCCGCCGAGCACGTCGCTGTGGCCGCCGAAATACTTGGTGGTCGAATGCATCACCACGTCCGCGCCCAGGGCCAGCGGACGCTGCAGCAGCGGCGTCGCGAAGGTGTTGTCGGCGACGACCACGGCCTCGTGGGCATGGCCGATCCCGGCCAGCGCGGCGATGTCGCAGATCTTCATCTTCGGGTTCGACGGTGTCTCGATCCACAGCAGGTCGACGCCCTGGGCGCAGGCCGCGCGCACCGCATCGAGGTCGGCCATGTCGATCATCGCCGCTTCGATGCCACGCTCGGGCAGGAATTCGGCGCAGACCATGCGCAGGCCGGTGTAGCAGTCGTCCGGGATCAGCACGCGCGCGCCGTTCGGCAGGCATTCCAGCAGGGTGCTGATCGCGGCCATGCCCGAGGCGAAGGTGCAGGCCGTCGCGCCGCCTTCCAGCGCGGCCAGCGCCTCGCGCAGGCGGTCGTTGGTCGGGTTGCCCTCGCGCTGGTACTCGTAGCCGGCCACGCGCTCGCCGGCCGGGCCGTGGCGGAAGGTGGTGGCGAGGTGGATGGGCGGGGCGACCGCGCCGGTGCCGGCGTCGGCTTCGTTGCCGACGTGGACCGACACGGTTTCGGGGCGAAGCTCAGGACCCATGGATGACGCTCCAGGCGAGGAGGGAGGTGCCGCGTGTGGCGGCGCTGTCGGGAAAGCGGCCGGTCGAGCGTGCCGGATCGGGTGTCATCCGCTCACTCCTGCATGGGCAGGGCGCGGCCGCATTTGCGGCAGTGCCAGGCATCCTGCTCGTGCTCGGGCAGGCCGCATTCGCCGCAGCGCACCTGCCGCCGCTGCGGGCGCAGGCTGGACGCCAGCTCGGCGGTGTAGATGCCGGTCGGCACCGCGATCACGCTGTAGCCGATCAGGATCAGGATCGAGGCGACGAAGCGGCCCAGCGGCGTGCCCGGCGCGATGTCGCCGAAGCCCACGGTCGCCATCGTCACCACCGCCCAGTACATGCCGGTGGGGATGCTGTGGAAGCCGTATTCCGGCCCCTCGATCACGTACATGATCGCGCCGAAGATGATGACGATGGTCAGGATGGCCGTCAGGAACACCAGGATCTTGCGCCGGCTGCGCAGCAGGGCATCGACGAGGATGCCGGCCTCGCCGGAGTACTCGACCAGCTTGAGCACGCGGAACACGCGCAGCAGGCGCAGGCTGCGTACCACCAGCAGCGAAGCGGTGGCCGGGAACAGCAGCGACAGGTAGGTCGGCAGGATCGACAGCAGGTCGATCACCCCGAAGAAGCTGGTCGCGTATCGCAGCGGCCGGCGCACCGTCCACAGCCGGATCGCGTATTCCAGGGTGAACAGCACGGTGAAGAACCACTCGGCCGCGTACAGCACGCCGTGCCAGCGCGCCTTGATCGCGCCCACGCTGTCGAGCAGCACCACCAGCACGCTGGCCAGGATGGCGATGATCAGCGCCAGGTCGAAATTGCGTTCGTCCGGCGCGTCGTGGTGGTAGATCAGCCGATAGAGCTTGTAGCGCAGGCCGTGCTCGCTGGCGGGCAGGAACTCCCGCTCGAACACGCTGCGCTGGCCCTGCGGCTGCTCGTTCACGCCGCGATCGCCGCGAACGATGCCCGCGCCGCCTCGATCGTCGCCGCGATCACCGCGTCGTCGTGCGCCATCGACAGGAAGCCGGCCTCGAACGCCGATGGCGCCAGGTAGACGCCGCGCTCGCGCATGGCGTGGAAGAAGCGGTTGAAGGCAGTCGTGTCGCCGGCCGTGGCCTGGGCGTAGGTCTCGACCTTCTCGGCCGTGAAGAACAGGCCGAACATGCTGCCGACGCGGTTGGTGCTGAACGGCACGCCGGCCTCGCGCGCCGCGTCCTCGAAGCCGGCGCACAGGGTCGCGGTGCGCGCGTCGAGGGTCTCGTAGAAGCCGGGCTGCTGGATCAGGTCCAGCATCGCCAGCCCCGCCGCCATCGCCACCGGATTGCCGCTGAGCGTGCCGGCCTGGTAGATCGGCCCGGACGGGGCGATCTGCCGCATCAGCTCGGCGCGGCCGCCGTAGGCGCCGACGGGCATGCCGCCGCCGATGATCTTGCCGAAGGTGCTCAGGTCCGGGGCGATGCCGTACACCGCCTGCGCGCCGCCGAGGGCGACGCGGAAGCCGGTCATCACTTCGTCGAAGATCAGCAGCGCGCCGTGCTGCGTGCACAGCTCGCGCAGGTGCTTCAGGTAGCCCGGGCGCGGCGGGATGCAGTTGGCGTTGCCGACCACCGGCTCGATGATCACTGCCGCGACTTCGCCGCCGATCTCGTCGAACAGGCGCGTCGCGCCCTCGAAGTCGTTGTAGCTGAGCGTTGCCGTGAGTTCGCTCAGCCCCGCCGGCACGCCGGGCGAGGTCGGCACGCCCAGGGTCAGCATGCCGCTGCCGGCCTTCACCAGGAAGGAGTCGCCGTGGCCGTGGTAGCAGCCCTCGAACTTCACGATCCGGCTGCGCCCGGTCGCACCGCGCGCCAGGCGGATCGCCGACAGCGTGGCCTCGGTGCCCGAATTGACCATGCGCACCATCTCGCAGCTCGGGATCAGCCGGGTGATGGTCTCGGCCATCGTCACTTCCAGCGGGTTGGGCGTGCCGAAGCTCAGGCCGTTGCGCGCGGTCGAAATCACCGCGTCCAGCACCTTCGGATGGTTGTGGCCGACGATCATCGGGCCCCACGAGCCGACATAGTCGATGTAGCGGTTGCCGTCGGCGTCGTACAGGCAGGCGCCGTCCGCGCGCTCGACGAAGAACGGTTCGCCGCCCACCGACTTGAAGGCGCGCACCGGCGAATTGACGCCGCCGGGCATCAGGTCCTGGGCGCGGGTGAACAGCTCGTGGGAACGCTCGGTCTTCATCGACATCTCGTATGGTGGATTCGGTGTGGGAAGCGACGTCAGCCGCGATCGAACAGGGCGCTGATCGTGCGGGCGGCCGCGACGGGATCCGGCGCATCGAACACGCCGCCGATCACCGCCAGCAGGTCCGCGCCGGCCTCGACCAGTGCGCATGCATTGTCCGGCGTGATGCCGCCGATCGCCACCCGCGGCAGGCCGAGGCCGGCGCTCTGGCGCAGCAGGCCGGGCGTGGCGTGGCGCGCGTTCGGCTTGGTCGTCGACGGAAAGAAGGCGCCGAACGCGATGTAGCCGGCACCGGCCGCGGCGGCCGTTTCGGCGCGCGACAGGTCGTCGTAGCAGGACACGCCGACGATGGCGCCAGGGCCGAGCAGGCTGCGTGCCGCCGCGATGTCGCCGTCGTCCTCGCCCAGATGGACGCCGGCCGCACCGACCGCCAGCGCCAGTGCCGCGTCGTCGTTGATCACCAGCGGCACGCCATGGTCGCGGCACAACACGGCCAGCGCATTGGCCTGGGCCTGTCGCAGCCCGGCATCGGCCGTCTTGTTCCGGTATTGCAGCAGCGCGGCATGCGGCAGGACGGCTGCCACCCGCGCGAGCAGGCGCGGGGTGTCGCCTTCGTCGGGGGTGATCAGGTAGAGGCCGCGTCCCCAGGAGGGGGCGACAGCGGGGAGCAGGGGCATGCGGGCGCTTCCGGGCGAGGGGCGTGGGTGCCAGAATCGGCCACGCACAAGGAAAGGACATTATCCGATGAACGACCCGGCCGTTCGTGCCAGGAAATACCGCTGCAGCGTCTGCGACCACGTCTACGACCCCGCCCAGGGCGATCCCGACACGGGCATCGCGC
>JAHCAU010000001.1:0-402500 GCA_019634715.1 Lysobacter sp. | reverse complement strand
AAACCGAGTCTGAATAGGGCGCATAGTCGCAGGCAGTAGACCCGAAACCGGGTGATCTAGTCATGCCCAGGGTGAAGGTTGAGTAACATCAACTGGAGGCCCGAACCCACTCCCGTTGCAAAGGTAGGGGATGAGGTGTGATTAGGAGTGAAAAGCTAATCGAACCCGGAGATAGCTGGTTCTCCTCGAAAGCTATTTAGGTAGCGCCTCGCGTGAATCTTCTTGGGGGTAGAGCACTGTTATGGCTAGGGGGTCATTGCGACTTACCAAACCATGGCAAACTCCGAATACCAAGACAGACTGCGCGGGAGACACACGGCGGGTGCTAACGTCCGTCGTGAAAAGGGAAACAACCCAGACCCACAGCTAAGGTCCCAAATTATCGCTAAGTGGGAAACGATGTGGAAAGGCACAGACAGCCAGGAGGTTGGCTTAGAAGCAGCCACCCTTTAAAGAAAGCGTAATAGCTCACTGGTCGAGTCGGTCTGCGCGGAAGATTTAACGGGGCTAAGCGATAAACCGAAGCTTGGGGTGCATACTTCTGTATGCGCGGTAGAGGAGCGTTCCGTAAGCCGTCGAAGGTGGATTGAGAAGTCCGCTGGAGGTATCGGAAGTGCGAATGCTGACATGAGTAACGATAATGCGGGTGAAAAGCCCGCACGCCGAAAGCCCAAGGTTTCCTTGCGCAACGTTAATCGGCGCAGGGTGAGTCGGCCCCTAAGGCGAGGCAGAAATGCGTAGTCGATGGGAAGCTGGTTAATATTCCAGCACCTCGCGTAAGTGCGATGGAGGGACGGAGAAGGTTAAGCAGGCCGGGCGTTGGTTGTCCCGGTGAGAGGGTTGAGGCGGTGCTCTTTGGCAAATCCGGGAGCGCAACGTTGAGACCAAGGACGAGCCCTATCGGGCTAAGCTGCTGATATCACGCTTCCAGGAAAAGCTCCTAAGCTTCAGCTTACGCAGACCGTACCGTAATCCGACACAGGTGGGCAGGATGAGAATTCTCAGGCGCTTGAGAGAACTTGGGTGAAGGAACTAGGCAAAATAGCACCGTAACTTCGGGAGAAGGTGCGCCCTCCATGGTGAATAGCTGAGGGGGGCCGCAGTGACCAGGCCGCTGCGACTGTTTATCAAAAACACAGCACTCTGCAAACACGAAAGTGGACGTATAGGGTGTGACGCCTGCCCGGTGCTGGAAGGTTAAGTGATGGGGTCAGCGCAAGCGAAGCTCTTGATCGAAGCCCCAGTAAACGGCGGCCGTAACTATAACGGTCCTAAGGTAGCGAAATTCCTTGTCGGGTAAGTTCCGACCTGCACGAATGGCGTAACGACAGCGGCGCTGTCTCCACCCAAGACTCAGTGAAATTGAAATCGCTGTGAAGATGCAGCGTTCCCGCGGCAAGACGGAAAGACCCCGTGAACCTTTACTATAGCTTTACATTGAACGTTGAGTTCGTCTGTGTAGGATAGGTGGGAGGCTATGAAACCGAGGCGCCAGCTTCGGTGGAGCCATCCTTGAAATACCACCCTGATGTGCTTGACGTTCTAACCTGGGCCCGTTATCCGGGTCGGGGACCATGTATGGTGGGTAGTTTGACTGGGGCGGTCTCCTCCTAAAGAGTAACGGAGGAGCACGAAGGTACGCTCAGCGCGGTCGGACATCGCGCACTGTGTGCAAAGGCATAAGCGTGCTTGACTGCAAGATCGACGGATCAAGCAGGTACGAAAGTAGGTCTTAGTGATCCGGTGGTTCTGTATGGAAGGGCCATCGCTCAACGGATAAAAGGTACTCCGGGGATAACAGGCTGATACCGCCCAAGAGTTCATATCGACGGCGGTGTTTGGCACCTCGATGTCGGCTCATCACATCCTGGGGCTGTAGTCGGTCCCAAGGGTATGGCTGTTCGCCATTTAAAGTGGTACGCGAGCTGGGTTCAGAACGTCGTGAGACAGTTCGGTCCCTATCTGTCGTGGGCGTTGGAGATTTGAGAGGGGCTGCTCCTAGTACGAGAGGACCGGAGTGGACGAACCTCTGGTGTTCCGGTTGTCACGCCAGTGGCACTGCCGGGTAGCTATGTTCGGAAGCGATAACCGCTGAAAGCATCTAAGCGGGAAGCGCGCCTCAAGATGAGATCTCCCGGGACACAAGTCCCCTGAAGGAACCATCAAGACTAGGTGGTTGATAGGCAGGGTGTGTAAGTGGAGCAATCCATTGAGCTAACCTGTACTAATGATCCGTGTGGCTTGACCATATAACCTCAAGTAGCCTTAGGCCTCGACGACACGTCGACCTTCGCCTTGCAATCGTTACGTCCCAAGACCCAATGAGAGCGTGAGCGCCGAAGTTCCATCACGGAACCAACGGCGACCCTCCACCCTCTCCCTGGTGATAATAGCTGCGTGGAACCACCCGATCCCATCCCGAACTCGGAAGTGAAACGCGCATGCGCCGATGGTAGTGTGCACTCAGCATGCGAGAGTAGGTCATCGCCAGGGTCTTTACCCAGAACCCCCGTCTGCATCGCAGACGGGGGTTTTTCTTGTCTGGATGATGGCGGCTGTACGCCTGCCGCCTTGACCGCTTCTCCCTTGCGACCCTACGCTAGCGAACGGTAGTGCCGATGGCGCATGGAGGTTTGATATGCCCGATCCGAAAACCGATCCGGCCTCTCAGCAGGGGATGTCTGCCGGAGAGCCGAGTCCTCCTGCGGGCGAACACCTGATCGGCGTATCGACCCGCTGGCAGGGGGGGCTGCTGGATGCCGATGCCTGGCGATTGTCGCCTTCGCTCTATCGATTCGACGCCGCCAATCATTTCAATGCAACGAATCGCCTGGGCGCGCATCTGGACCTGGGCACGGACTCCGGATTCTCGTTCGATCGCTTTGGTTTGAACGGACGCTTTGGGCTCGGCGAGAACACCATGCTCAATGCCGATTGGCTGCGCACGCGCGAAGGGCAGAGGTATGGCGCGGATGGTGCGTTCAAGCTCGGCAAGGACGGCGACGGCACGGCGGCATTCCGCGTCGACGAGCCTGCGGGCACGTCGACGTTCAACACCAGGCTGAAATTCGACGACTTCAACCGCCTCAATGCCGATTGGCTGCGCACGCGCGAAGGGCAGAGCTATGGCGCGGATGGCGCGTTCAAGCTCGGCAAGGACGGCGACGGCACGGCGGCATTCCGCGTCGACGAGCCTGCGGGCACGTCGACGTTCAACACCAGGCTGAAATTCGACGATTTCAACCGCCTCAACGCCGACTGGCTGCGCACGCGCGAAGGCCAGAGCTATGGCGCGGACGGCGCGTTCAAGCTCGGCAAGGACGGCAATGGCACGGCGGCATTCCGTGTCGACGAACCTGCCGGCACGTCGATGTTCAACACGAAGCTGAAGTTCGCGGAAGGCTACAGTCTCAACGCGGATTACACCGGTTCGCGACTCGGAGCGATCTACGGCGCCGATAGCGAATTCAAGCTGGGCAAGCACGGTCAGGGAGCTGGTGCGTTCCGGGTCGACGAGCCGGCCGGCCTCTCGTCGATGAACGCACGGCTGGGCTTCGACAATGGCGATCGCTTCTCTTTCGATCTCGACAAGGGCCGCAGTGGTTCGGTGATCGCTGCAGATGCCGCCCTCGGCTTGGGACGCGGGGCCAGCGGCCAGTTCGGCTTGCGCATCGACCAGCCGGCGGGGACGGCCGAGTACCGTCTCGGTGCCGAATTCGCGAACGGCGACAGATTGCGCGCGGCCCTCGGTACCGGTCCCCAGGGCGCCTCGATGAACCTGGGGGCCAACCTGGGCTTTGCCCGGGATGCGGGATCCCTGGCGCTGGATGGCACGTTCGGGTCGAAAATGGATTTTGGTGCAGCGGTCGACTACCACAATCCGCACATGGCGCTCGGCGGCAAGGTCCGCTTCGACAACAGCAGTGGCCCGCTGCGCATGTCGGAGTTCGGTGCGACCTTCCGTACGGTCGACAACCCGCGTCACCAGTTCTCGCTCGAGGCCGGATATCGCCCCGAGGCGCGCGATGCCTTCGTGAAGGTGGGTTGGACCTTCACCTTCGGTGGCGGCTCGCGGCCGTCGAAACCGGCCGAACCGGTGCGGGAGCCGGCACTGCCGGAGATCGCGCCGCGCATCACCCAGACGCGACCGGCGCTGGCGCCAGGAGAACAGGCGCTTCACGAAGCCGCGCAGGCGGGCGTGCGTCGGCTGAACGCCGGTGGCGCGGGCCTGCCGCTGGACGAGACGGCGGCCAGCCTGGCGGCGCTGGCGAAGCAGCAGGGCCTGCGCGGGATCGGCTACGTGGAACTGGGTAGTCCGACGGCGAACGGGCGGCAGAATCTGTTCATCGGTGAGGGCGACCCCGGGGATCCGGCGGGGCGGCGCGCGTTCATCGATCGCGCGCAGGCCTCAGGCACACCGGTGCAGGACAGCCTCTCGCGACTCGCCGTCCATGACGGGACCCAGGCGCAGGATATCGGCGCGCAGTCCAGGCGCCCGACGGTGCCGTGATGCACCTATTGTCGCGAAACGCGTGCGTCGGGGACTCAGCCCCGGCGCTGGTGGTGTTCGCGCAGGTCGGTGATGAGATGCGCCAGGTCGATCGAAGCCATGTGCGGTGCCGGCGTGACTTCGCTCATCTGCAGCGAGGCCACCTTGACCAGCTTGAGGGAGGCGATGGCGTCGACCGAGGCCGAGGCATCGAGCTGCCGGTGGTCGACATGCGCGCGCACGCCATGGTCGACCAGGATCGCGCCGTTCCGCAGCGCGACACCGTCTTCATCGACGTAGTAGTAGGACACCTTCGCGCTTTCGCCACTGTCGGCCAGCGCTTGAAGCGTGTTGCACAGATCCTGCAGCTCCGCCATGGGAACCCCCGATGGTTGCCGGCGCCTGCGGAAGACTGGGCGCCATGATCGCAACAACTCGTCCTTGTGTGCCCGGGACATTAGCCCAGCGGCGGCGACAGGACAAGCTGAGAGATGCGAGGACGCGACGCCCGTCGCGCCTGCGGCTGCGGACCCGTTCAGATGCTCAGAGGTTCTGGTAGTTCGGGCCTGCGCCGCCTTCCGGCGTGACCCAGTCGATGATCTGGTACGGATCCTTGATGTCGCAGGTCTTGCAGTGCACGCAGTTGGCGGCGTTGATCTGCAGGCGCTTGCCGCTGGCGTTGCCGGGGGTGTCGTCGTCGACGATCTCGTAGACGCCGGCCGGGCAGAACCTGGTGCAGGGATTGCCGTATTCCTCGGCGCAGCGCGTGACGCAGACCGAGGTGTCGCGCACCTTCAAGTGCACCGGCTGGTCCTCGTCGTGTTCGGTGGCGGCGAAGTAGACGCCGGCGAGGCGGTCGCGCGGCGCGAGGGTGCGATCGACGTAATCGCGTTTCGGCTGCTCGTGCGCGCCGAGCTTGTCGAGCGACGACCAGTCGGCCTTGTTCTTCAGCGTCCACGGCGAGGCGCCGCCGGTCAGCGTTTCCCAGGCCGCGTTGAGCATGCCGAACCACAGGCCGCGCTTGAAGCCGGGCTTCACGTTGCGGACCTTCCTGAGCTCGGCCATCGCGTCGGAGGCGCGCAGCTTCGCGTCGAAACCGGCCGGCGACAGCTGCGAGGCGACCAGGTGCTCGGCGGCGAGCATGCCGCTGCGGATCGCCTGGTGCGTGCCCTTGATCTTCGGCACGTTGAGCAGGCCGGCGGTGTCGCCGATCAGCAGCGCGCCGGGCATCTCCACCTTCGGCAGCGACTGCCAGCCGCCGGTGACGATGGCGCGGGCGCCGGCGGACACGATCGAACCCCCATCGAGCAGCGGCTTGACCATCGGGTGGTTCTTCCACTGCTGGAAGGCTTCCCACGGCTTGTAGTCGGGATCGCGGTAGTCGAGGCCGCTGACGTAGCCCAGCGCGATGCGGCCCTTGTCGAGGTGGTACAGGAAGCTGCCGCCGTAGGTGTGGCTGTCGGCGGGCCAGCCGAAGCTGTGCACGATCCTGCCGGGCGTGACCCGGTCTTCCGGCACCTGCCACAGCTCCTTGATGCCGATCGAATAGCCCTGCGGGTCGCTGTCCTTGTCCAGCGCGAACCGCTGGACGAGGCGCTTGGTGAGATGGCCGCGTGCGCCCTCGGCGAGCACGGTGATCTTGGCGCGGATGTCGATGCCGGCGGTGTAGCCCGGTTTGTGCGAACCGTCCCTGGCCACGCCCATGTCGCCGATGCGCACGCCGATCACGGTGCCGTCCTCGGCATGCAGCGTTTCGGCGGCGGCGAAGCCGGGATAGATTTCCACGCCCAGCGCTTCGGCCTGCGGCGCCAGCCAGGCGCACATCGCGCCCAGGCTCACGATCACGTTGCCGTGGTTGTTCATGCCCGGCGGCACCGGCAGCTTGCGGCCGCCGGTCCTGGTGAGCAGCCAGAACTCGTCTTCGGTCGCCGGCACGCAGATCGGCGGCGGATTGTCGCGCCACTGCGGGAGGAGCTTGTCGAGCGGACCGGTTTCGATCACCGCGCCGGACAGGATGTGCGCGCCGATGGTCGAGGACTTCTCGATCACGCAGACGCTGATCTCGGGGTTGAGCTGCTTGAGCCGGATCGCGAACGCCAGGCCGGCGGGGCCGGCGCCGACGGTGACGACGTCGTACTCCATGACGTCGCGTTCGACATCGGTCTGCGCGTGTTCGCTCATCTGGCTGCTCCGGCTGGCTCGATCTGTGTGGACGGGATCTGTCGCAAGACGTGGATTTTCGCGGTTTGCGGCGGCCGGGGCAAATCGGCAGCATGCGCAGCATGGAGACGAATCGCCGCCTGGAGCGTATCGAACTGCCGGATGCCGACCTGCGCTTCGCGCCGGGCTGGTTGCCGGCGGACGAGGCCGATGCGCTGTTCGCCCGGTTGCGGGAAGAGATCGCGTGGGAATGCCATCGCATCCGCATGTTCGGGCGCGAGGTGGATTCGCCGCGGCTGAGCTGCTGGATCGGCGATCCGGATGCGGTGTACGTCTACTCGCGCACCCGCTTCGTCCCGCGCCCGTGGCCTGCGGGCCTGCACCCGCTGCGCGAGCGCCTGTCGGATGAGCTCGGCGTGGCGTTCAACAGCGTGCTGGCGAACCTGTATCGCGACGGCCGCGACCGCATGGGCTGGCACAGCGACGACGAGCCGGAGCTGGGACCGCGCCCGCTGATCGCCTCGGTCAGCCTGGGCGCGACGCGCCGCTTTTCGCTCAAACCCAGGGACGGCGGGGCATCGCGGGCGCTGGACCTGCCGCATGGCAGCCTGCTGGTGATGGCCGACGACACCCAGTCGGCATGGCGGCACGCCCTCGCGGGTACCGCCAGACCCGTGGGGCCGAGGATCAACCTGACCTTCCGACGGATCATCCCAGGGGCAAGTGGCTGATTCGAAAGGCGGAATGTGGGGCTCCCCCGACCCGCGTGTCGGCCCGACCTTGTGCCGAAGCCCCCGGAATCGCTAGAATCGCCGGTTCCCACACATCAGTCGGACGGCCCCAGGCCGCCGGGAGCCCCATGGCCCGCATCACCGTTGAAGATTGCCTGCAAGTCCTCGATAACCGCTTCGAGCTCGTGATGATGGCCGCCAAGCGCGCCCGCCAGCTCGCCAACGGCGTCGAACCGCAGCTGGACAACAGCGAAGCCAACGACAAGCCCACCGTGCTCGCCCTGCGCGAGATCGCCGCCCGCCGCATCGACCACGGCTACATCGACGCCGTCGAGAAGGCCGAGCGCGAGCGCAAGGAGCGCGAAGCCCTGGAATGGGCCGCCGCCGAAGTGGTCGCCGACGACGACCTGTCGAAGGGCGACGACCTGTAAAACGCCGGGAATCGGACATCGGGAATGGGAAATCGTTCAGATCCGATTTCCCGCATTTCGGGTTGAGGACATGGAAACCCCGCTTCGGCGGGGTTTCTTTTTTTCGTGATCATCCGGCACGACCGCGGGCTGGAACGCCGGGCTGTTCAGGCCTTCCGATTCCCCATTCCCAACTCCCGGCCTTTCCCCTTAGTCTTCAGGCATGAGCCAGCTCGAGCCCATCATCTCCGGCCCCACGCCCGCGCCCGCCGCGGAGCTGCCGGAGTACGTGCGCGCGCTGCTGGCCGCCGCCGACTACCTGCCTGCCGCGCAGCGCGACACCCTGGTGCGTGCCTGGCGCGTCGGCGCCGATGCGCATGCCGGGCAGATGCGCAAATCGGGCGAACCCTACATCACCCATCCGGTCGCGGCGGCGACGATCCTGGCCGAGCAGGGCGTCGATGTCGAAACCCTGGTCGCCGCGATCCTGCACGACACCATCGAGGACACGCCGCTCACGCGCGAGGACATTGCCGAGCCGTTCGGCGCCACCGTGGCCGAGCTGGTCGAAGGCGTGACCAAGCTGGACAAGCTGCAGTTCCGCGATCGCCAGGAGGCCGCTGCGGAAAGCTTCCGCAAGATGATGCTGGCGATGGCGCTGGATCTGCGCGTGATCCTGATCAAGCTGGCCGATCGCCTGCACAACATGCGCACCCTCGGCTCGCAGGGTACCGAGGCGCGCATGCGCATCGCCCGCGAGACGCTGGAGATCTACGCGCCGATCGCGCAGCGCCTGGGCATGAACCTGATCAAGTCCGAGTTACAGGACCTGGGTTTCCGCGCCCTGCACCCGTGGCGGCATGCGGTGCTGTCGCGACGCATCCGCACCCAGCCGGTGGTGCGCCGCGAAGCGCTGGCGAAGATCGAGGCGCAGCTGGCGCAGAAACTCGGCAAGGAAGGCTTCCAGTTCCGGCTGGTCGGCCGCATCAAGTCGCCGTGGAGCATCTACACGAAGATGCGCGCGGAAGGCAAAACCTTCGCCCAGGTGATGGATGTGTTCGGTTTCCGCCTGGTCGTGCCCAGCGTGCCGGAGTGCTACCACGCGCTGGGCGTGGTGCATTCGGCGTTCAAGCCGCTGGACGGACGCTTCCGCGACTTCATCGCGATCCCGAAGGCGAACGGTTACCAGTCGCTGCACACGGTGCTGTTCGGGCCGTACGGGTCGCCGATCGAGGTGCAGATCCGCACCGAGGAGATGGACCTCATCGCCGAGCGCGGCATCGCGGCGCACTGGTCCTACAAGCACGGCGGCGCGGCCAGCGGCGCGCAGAACCGCGCGCAGTCGTGGGTGGCGAACCTGATCGAATCGCAGCGCTCCACCGGCTCGTCGCTGGAGTTCCTGGAAAACGTCAAGATCGACCTGTTCCCCGACGAGGTGTACCTGTTCACGCCCAAGGGCGACATCATGGCGCTGCCGCGCAATGCGACGACGCTGGATTTCGCCTACGCCGTGCACACCGATGTCGGCAACCACGCCGTGGCCGCACGCGTCGACCGCAAGCTGGTGCCGCTGCGCACCAAGCTCAGCAGCGGGCAGTCGGTCGAGATCATCACCGCGAAATCCGCTGCGCCCAAACCGCAGTGGCTGGAATTCGTGGTCACCGGCAAGGCGCGCACCGGTATCCGCCACCAGCTCAAGCAGCTGGAGCACGAGGATGCGGTGCAACTGGGGCATCGCATGCTCGACCGCGCGCTGGAGAGCCTCGGCACCTCGCTCGACCGCCTGCCGTCGGCGCGGCTGGAGGCGTTCATCGCCGACCATCGCTATCCGCGCCTGGAGGCGCTGCTCGCCGACATCGCGCTGGGCAACCGCATGCCGGCGCAGGTCGCGCAGGCACTGGCGCATCGCGCCTCCGAGCGCGACGACAGCGTCGAACCCGTGCCTTTCGTGGCGAAGGGCGAACAGATCCTGATCACCGGTGCCGAGCGCGGCGTCATCACCTTCGCCAACTGCTGCATGCCGATCCCGGGCGACGACGTGATGGGCTACCACACCGCCGGTCGCGGCATCGTGGTGCATCGCATCGAATGCGCCAACGTCGCCGAGTACCGCAAGTCGCCGGATCGCTGGGTCGCGATCGGCTGGGACCGCGAGGTCAGCGGCGATTTCCACGTCGCGCTGCGCGTGGAGATCGAGAACCGCATGGGCGTGCTGGCCCAGGTCGCGGCGGCCATCGCGCAGGCCGATTCCAACATCGAAGGCGTGGAATACCTCGACCGCGACCGCAACATCTCGGTGATCCGCTTCGACATCTCGGTCAGCGACCGCACGCACCTGGCCGACGTGATCCGCCGCGTGCGCCGCCTGTCGGTGGTCATCGGCGTGCAGCGGATCTGAGCCTGGCTCGCGAACTCCCCGGGTCGCGACGGACCCGGGGAGACTGGCATCGGCCATCGACGGCGGCATCGATCAGAACGTCAGGCTCCAGCTGTCGATGTAGCCGGTGTCGTTGACGGCGTTGTCGTTGACGCGCAGCTTCCAGGTGCCGTTCTTCACCTCGCTCGACAGGTTCACCGTGAACGTGCGGTTGATGTTGTCCGCGCTGCCGCCGGAGCGGTTGTGCAGCACGTACACCGAGCCGTCGGGCGCGACCAGGTCGACCTTCAGGTCGCCGATGTAGGTGTGCACGATGCTGACCGCGACGGCGGCATCGCTGGGCGCGTTCTCGGGCCGGTTGGTGACCGTGACCGGGCTTTCGACGGTGGCGTTGTCCCGGATCGCATAGTCGGCGTCGTTGCGGTAGGTGTCGCGCGGCGGATTGCCGATGCCCACGGCCACGGACTCCGACTTCGTGTGGCTCAGGCCGCCGTTGTCGGTGACGGTGAGCCTGACCGTGTAAGTCCCGGCGCTGGCGTAGGTCCTGCTCGGATTGGCGAGCGTCGACGTGCTGCCGTCGCCGAACTCCCACGTACGCGAGGCGATGCTGCCGTCGCTGTCGGTCGAGGTGTCGGTGAAGCTTGCCGTCAATCCGGATGTGCTGACGTTGAAGTTCGCGACCGGTGCGACGTTGCCGCCACCGCCGGTGACGTTGACGATCACCGCATTCGGCGCGCCGGCCTGGCCGGAGGCATCGACGCCCTGCACGTAGACGATGTGCCGGCCCGTGCCGAGGCCTGCGGTATTCAGGCTGGCGGTGACGGTTTCGCGCGTGCTGTTGAAGCTGCCGTCGCTGGCCGACATCGCGATGGCGGTGGCGCCGGACTGCCACGGCGGGATGTCGACGTACATCCGCGCCGACGCGATGTTCTGCGTGGCTTCGGTGCCGTTGGCCTGGTTGAAGCGGGTGTCGTCGACGATGGCGGTGATCGTCACCGTGGCCCCGGCCGGCACGCTGGCCGAGGATGTGCTCACGCTGACGGCATCGGGACCGGAGGGATAGCGATACGGCGCCGACAGGGTGCGGGCGGCGTATTTCAGCGCGGCCAGGTTGCGCGGCAGCACCGTCGACTCGAACGACGAGCAGCCCTCGAAGAAGGCGCTGCCCAGTTCGAAGGCGAGGCTGGGCGTGCCGAGCAGGCCGTAGATGGTGTCGACGCTGCTGCCGTCGGCGGTGTACAGCTGCGAGATGGTCTGCGGCTTGGCGCTGTTGTGGAAGGCCACGCGGCGGCCGAGCGTGCGCAGCGCGGTGCCGTTCGGGGCGGCCGTGCCGGTATAGCCCCAGGGCCACATCACCAGCTGTCCGTAGGCGTGCACGTCGATGTACATGCCGGTCGCGGTGTCCGGCGCGGCGCTGGACGTGCCGTCGGCGCGCAGGTCGGGGAAGATACCGCCGCTGTAGGCGCCGCTGGCGCCGGGCGTGCCGGCGATCAGGCGGACGAGCGCCTGGGTTTCCGGTTCCGACTGGCGGGCCGGGCCGCGATAGGTCTCGGCGCAGGCATTGCCGCTGGAGCCGCCGGAGCCGCTGCTCCACTGGAACGGGAAGTTGCGGTTGAGGTCGACGCCGAAGGTGCTGGTGCTGCAGCTGCCGTTGGTGTTGTTGACGTTCTTCCGCCAGGACTGGCCCGCTTCGGCACGCTTGCGGCCGTCCGGGTTGGACTGCAGCACGATGTAGAAGACGTAGTTGTCCATCAGCCAGGTGGCCTCGGCATCGGTGCCGTAGCCGTTGACCAGCCATTCGCCGAAGCGGGTGACCAGCTCCACCGGCGCGTATTCGCGCGGATGCATGCCGCCGGTGAGCACCATCGCCGGCTTGTTCGGCCGTGCGCTGTTGGTCGCCGAATTGGTCAGGCGCAGCACCTTGAGGTCGTAGCCGCCGCTGCCGCGCGTCTTCAGCCAGCTGCTGCCGATGTTGGACACGCTGGCCAGCGCCGGCTTGTTCGCGCTCAGCTGGTTGAGCGTGGTGTAGGTCTCTTCGACGGTGCGGTAGCAGCTGTAGCCGGAAATGCTGCGGGTACCGAAGCCGCTGCGGGCGATGGCGCTTTCCGAGCGGCGCAGGGCGAGCGTCGCGTCGCGGTCGACGGCGACCGCCAGGCCCAGCGCGCGCAGTTGGGCGATGTCGCGGCCGGTGGCGTCGGCGCGGACGGTCCGCGCGCGCGGGTCCACGTGGACGTGCTGGAAGCGGTCGCCCAGTTGCTGCAGTTCGGCCTGGGTGCGATAGCGGATGACGACGACCGACGAGGCATCGTCGGCGTTGCCGGAGGAGATCGATGGAACGGCTTGCGATGAGGCGGCGGCGGGAACGGACAGCAGAAGCAACGCCGACAGCAGGTCACTACGGTACCGCATGGTGTTCTCTCCTTGATTGTTTTTGATGTGTGTCGTGTACGGCGTCGCCCGTGCCTGGCCCGTGCGGGACAGGACGCAAGGCTTGCGATGCGCGGACGGGGCCCCCTCGAACAACCCGTCGTCGAACTCCGGCGCGGAACATGCGGTGGCGACCGCCTGCTGCCGATGCCGGTTGCGACCGCCGGACGGACGCCGTGGGCCATGCTAGGTGCCTGCGGAGGCGCAAACTTCGAAGGCGATCATGAAGTCGGGTCCTCGGTGGCCGGCTTTCATGACCTTTCAGCATGAGTGCCGCTGCGGAGCCGCAGCGGCTCGCGCACTGTGCGCGAGCGCGCTCGTGCGCGCCTTCGCGCGGCGCTCAAATCTTTCTCAAATCGCTGCGAGGATCCCGGGACGCGCCGCGGCACGCATCGCGATGACCGCTTCCGACCCCGGCGCTACACTACGTGCCTGCGCGGCGCGTCGTTTCCGAGTCCGCCCGGCCTTCGGGCGCATGCCGTCCTCGCCCGTTCCGCGCATGCCTTCCCGATCCTTCCTTCCCGATCCGACCGAGCGCCCCATGCCCCGCGAACCGATCAACACCCCGAAAGCCCCGGCCGCCATCGGCCCGTATTCGCAGGCCACGCGCGCCGGCGACATGGTCTTCCTCTCCGGCCAGATCCCGCTGGACCCGAATTCCGGCCTCATCGTCGAAGGCGACATCACCGCGCAGGCGCGCCAGGCCTTCGCGAACCTGCGCGAAGTCTGCCAGGCCGCCGGCGGTTCGCTCGACGATATCGTCCGCGTCGGCCTGTACCTGACCGACCTGTCCGAATTCGCCGCGGTCAACGCGGTGATGCAGGATGTGTTCCAGGCGCCGTACCCTGCGCGTTCGACCATCGAAGTCTCCGCGCTGCCGCGCGGCGCGAAGTTCGAGGTCGACGCGATCATGGTCCTGGGCTGATCGTCCGCACCCCGGCGCACGGGCATCGCGACGCCGCATGACGACCCGATCGTCCGTCCCTGCCGATGGTCGCGACAGCGCCTACGACCGCGCCGCCGCCACGCCGCTCACCCATCTGAGCGGCGTCGGCGACAAGGTCGCCGAGAAGCTCGCCGCGCGCGGGCTGCTCACCCTGCAGGACCTGTGGTTCCACCTGCCGCGGCAGTACGAGGACCGCACCGAACTCGTGCCGATCCGCCTGCTGCGCCCCGGCCTGCCGGCGCAGGTCGAAGGCGTGGTCGAAGCGGTCGAGCGCAGCTATCGCGGCCGGCCGATGCTGAAGGTCGCCATCGGCGACGACTCGCAGGCCTCGCTGGTCCTGCGCTTCTTCCATTTCCGCGGCACGCAGGTCGCGCAGTTCGCGGTCGGCACGCGCATCCGCGCCTACGGCACGCCGCGTGCCGGCCAGATCGGCCTGGAGATCGTCCATCCGAGCTACCGCGTGCTCGGCGTCGGCGCCGAGCCGGTGCTGAGCGATTCGCTCGATCCGATCTATCCCGCCATCGACGGCGTCGGCCCGGCGGTGCTGCGCAAGCTGATCGGGCAGGCCCTGCAGCGCCTGCCCGACGGCGATGCGATGGAACTGCTGCCGGGGGAGGCGCTGGCCGGCGAGCCGTTGTGCGCGCGGCTGCCGTCGCTGCGCGAAGCCCTGATGACCCTCCACCGCCCGCCGCAGGGCAGCGATGTGCCGGCGCTGCTCGCCGGCACGCATCCGGCGCAGCGCCGGCTGGCGATCGAGGAACTGCTGGCCCACCACCTCAGCCTGCGCCGGCAGCGCATCGCGATGCAGTCGCATGGGGCACCGCCGCTGCGCGCGGCGCGCCGGCTGGACGCCCTGCGCGCTGCGCTGCCGTTCGCGCTCACCGGCGCGCAGGACCGCGTGCTCGCCGAGATCCGCGCCGATCTGGCCAGGCCGGTGCCGATGCTGCGCCTGGTGCAGGGTGACGTGGGCAGCGGCAAGACCGTGGTCGCGGCGATGGCCGCGCTGCTCGCGGTCGAGGAGGGCAGGCAGGCGGCGCTGATGGCGCCGACCGAACTGCTCGCCGAACAGCATCTGGCGAACCTGCGCGGCTGGCTCGAACCGCTGGGCGTGCGCGTGGTCTGGCTGGCCGGCAAGGTCACCGGCAAGGCGCGCGAGGCCGTGCTGGCGGACATCGCCGGCGGCGCGGCGCAGGTCGTGGTCGGCACGCATGCGTTGATGCAGGAGGGCGTGGCGTTCCGCGACCTCGCCCTGGCCATCGTCGACGAACAGCACCGCTTCGGTGTGCACCAGCGCCTCGCCCTGCGCGACAAGGGGCAGAGCGGCAACCGCGTGCCGCACCAGCTGGTGATGACCGCCACGCCCATCCCGCGCACGCTGGCGATGGCCGCCTACGCCGATCTGGACGTGTCGGCGATCGACGAACTGCCGCCCGGGCGCACGCCGGTGCAGACCGTGGTGCTGAGCGCGGAGCGCCGGCCGGAGCTGATCGAGCGCATCCGCGCCGCCTGCCGCGAAGGGCGGCAGGCCTACTGGGTGTGCACGCTGATCGACGACAGCGACGAAGTCATCGCCCAGGCTGCGCAGAGCACGTTCGAACTGCTGACCCAGCAACTGCCGGAATTGCGCATCGCGCTGGTGCATGGCCGGCTGAAGGCCGCCGAGAAGCAGAGGACCATGGCAGCGTTCAAGGCCGGCGAGGTGGAACTGCTGGTCGCGACGACGGTGATCGAGGTCGGCGTCGACGTGCCGAATGCCTCGCTCATGATCATCGAGAACGCCGAGCGTCTCGGCCTGGCGCAGTTGCACCAGCTGCGCGGGCGCGTGGGTCGCGGCAGCGCGGCGTCGAGCTGCGTGCTGCTGTACCAGCCGCCGCTGTCGCAGATGGCGCGGCAGCGGCTGGCGACGATGCGCGAGACCAGCGACGGTTTCGTCATCGCCGAACGCGATCTGGCCCTGCGCGGCCCCGGCGAACTGCTCGGCACCCGCCAGACCGGCCTGGCTGCGTTCCGCATCGCCGATCTCGGCCGCGATGCCGCCCTGCTGCCGACCGTGCAGCGCATCGGCGAGACGCTGCTGCAGGCGTCGCCAGGACTGGCCGAACGCCTGACGCAGCGCTGGATCGGCGGCGCGGTGCGCTACGCCAGCGCCTGAGTCCGGCCGATCCCGCTCAGCACAGCCCTTCCTGGTCTTCGGCGGGGCAGTAGATGTCGTGCAGGGTGCGCATGATCCGCTGCACCGGACCGTCGGCGACCGAATAGAACACGTTCTGGGCCTCGCGCCGGGTCTGTACCAGGCCGCCCTCGCGCAGCACGGCGAGGTGCTGCGACAGCGCCGACTGGCTGAGCTCCACCTCGGCGTTGATCTCGCCGACGGTCTTCTCGCCGTCGATGAGCAAACACATCACCCGCAGGCGCTGCGGGTTCGACAGGGCCTTGAGCAATTCCGCCGCTTCCTCGGCCTGGGCCTGCATGCGCTCGCCCATCGATGGATCGCGGGCATTCACGATGCGGCCTCCTCGGCGCCGCCGTCCTCGCGCCAGCGCAGCCAGCCGCCGGCCAGCGACAGCGGCTGGGCGAAGCCGAGCCGCTTCAGCGCCTCCGCCGCCAGCGCAGAACGCCCGCCGGTGCGGCAGTAGACGATCACCGGCGCTTCGCGGTGCGAGAGGTGTTCGTCGCGCGCGCAGTTCACGGCCGGATGGCCGTCGACCTGGAATTCCAGCATGCCGCGCGGGATGTTCACCGCGCCGGGGATGCGGCCCTCGGCGAATTCGCCGGGCTCGCGCACGTCGATGACCGGCGTGCCGGCGGCCTGCAGGGCACGCAGCCGGGCGGGGTCGATTTCGTCGATGACGGCGCGGGCCTGGGCAACCAGGTCCTGAGCGGTATACGGCATGGGAGGTCTCCGGTGGGGTGGTTGACAGTGTAGCAAAGTCTAAATAAGATATTTCTAAATTAGAATTCATTCAATTTATTCGGAGGGCGCATGAGCAGCAGCATCGTGGTCATCGGCGCAGGCCTGGGCGGCATGAGCGCGGCTTACGAGCTCCGCGAGATCCTGGGCAGCGGTCAGCGCATCACCGTGATCGGTGACGGCGACCGGTTCAGCTTCACGCCCTCCAATCCCTGGGTCGCGGTCGGCTGGCGCGCGCCGGAGGCCATCACCCTGCCGGCGGGCGAGTGCCTGGCGAAGAAGGGCATCGACTTCCGCAGCGACGGGGTGGTGCGGATCGATGCCGAAGCGAACCGGGTCGAGACCGGCGACGGCACCGTGGTCGAATACGACTACCTGCTGGTCTGCACCGGCCCGAAGCTGGCCTTCGATGAAGTGCCCGGCAGCGGCCCGGACGGCGGCTTCACCCAGTCGGTGTGCACCACGCCGCACGCCCGGCATGCCTGGGAGGCCTACGAGGCCTTCCTGAAGCAGCCCGGCCCGATCGTCGTCGGCGCGATGGCCGGTGCGAGCTGCTTCGGCCCGGCCTACGAATTCGCGATGATCCTCGATGCCGACCTGCGCAAGCGCAGGCTGCGCGACAAGGTGCCGATGACCTTCGTCACCAGCGAGCCGTACATCGGCCACATGGGGCTGGGCGGCGTGGGCGACTCCAAGGGCCTGATGGAGTCCGAACTGCGCCGGCGGCA
This sequence comes from Lysobacter sp., assembly GCA_019634715.1. Lineage (GTDB taxonomy): Bacteria > Pseudomonadota > Gammaproteobacteria > Xanthomonadales > Xanthomonadaceae > Lysobacter_I. Next base: position 385,321 of record JAHCAU010000001.1, on the reverse strand, counting down.
TATCAAGTGGGTGACCAATGCGAAGGTGAGTGCGGTCGAGGAAGGCCGCATGCATGTCGTCGAGCACGACGACAAGGCGCAGCCGGTGAAGGAACACGACCTGGGTTTCTCGTACGCGATGATGCTGCCGGCGTTCCGCGGCGTGGATGCCGTCACCGCCGTCGACGGCCTGTGCAACCCGCGCGGCTTCGTCCTCGTCGACAAGCATCAGCGCAGCGTGAAATACCCGAACGTCTTCGCTGCCGGCGTGTGCGTCGCGATCCCGCCGGTCGAGGCCACGCCGATTCCCATCGGCGCGCCCAAGACCGGCTTCATGATCGAATCGATGGTCACCACCATCGTGCGCAACATCCAGGCCGAACTGGCTGGAAAACCCGCCATTTTCGAAGGGACATGGAACGCGGTGTGCCTGGCCGACATGGGCGACACCGGCGCGGCCTTCGTCGCGCTGCCGCAGATCCCGCCGCGCAACGTCACCTGGACGAAGATTGGCAAATGGGTGCACCTGGCGAAGATCGCCTTCGAAAAATACTTCCTCTACAAGATGCGCAACGGCACGAGCGAGCCGATCTACGAAAAGTACGTGCTCAGTGCCCTCGGCATCGAACGCCTGAAATGACCTCGACCCCCATCGGAGACGCACCATGAACCTCGACCGCGCCGTGATGGCCTTCGCCGGCCTGATGATCCTCCTGAGCCTCGTGCTGACGCAGTTCGTGTCGCCGTGGTTCTGGCTGTTCACCGCCTTCATCGGCCTGAACCTGCTGCAGGCCAGCGTCACCGGGTTCTGCCCGGCGGCGATCGTGTTCCGCAAACTCGGAGTGGGCAGCGGATGCGCTTTCAAGTGAATCCTGCCGGCCTGCGCCTGGCGCTTGCGTTCTCGCTCTCGGCCGCGCTGTCGGCCTGCGGCGGCGGCGATGCCGTCGATGCTCGCGCGGCGGCGCCGTCGCTGGACACCTTCGTCGTCTCGGCCGATGCCGCGCGCGATGGCCGTGCCTGGGACGGCACCGTGGAAGCGGTGCGCGAAGCGGTGCTGTCGGCGCAGACCGGCGGCCGCGTGACGGCGGTGGATGTCGACGTGAACGACCGTGTCGCCGCCGGCCAGGTGCTGCTGCGGCTGACCGTGGTCGAACAGCAGGCTGGTGTCGATGCCGCGCGTGCGCAGCTGCGCGCGGCGGAAGCCTCGGCCGTCGAGGCCGAACGCCAGTACCAGCGTTTCGCATCGCTGGCGCGCGACAGGTATGTCTCCGGCGCGCAGCTCGACCAGGCCCGCGCCGCGCGCGATGCGGCCAACGCCGCGCGCGACGCCGCGCGCGCGCAGGTGTCGGCCGCGGGGCAGAACGCGGACTACACGACGGTGCGCGCGCCCTACGCCGGCATCGTCGCCGCGCGTCGCGTCGAGCCCGGCGAAACCGTCGGCCCCGGCCAGCCGCTGCTGACCGTCTACGCGCCGGACGATCTGCGCATCGAAGTGCGCGTGCCGCAGTCCGCCGCCGATGCGATCCGCGCGAAGCCGCAGGCGCGGGTGGTGTTCGACGACGGGCGCAGCGTCGCGGCGCGCGCGGTCGTGGTCTATCCCGCCGCCGATCCTGCCAGCCACAGCGTGCCGGTGCGCGTCGCATTGCCGCGCATCGAGACAGGTGCGCCGGCGCCGGGCGCGACCGCGAAGGTGGTGTTCCCGATCGCCGGCGGCGAAGGCCGCGATGGCGGCGTGCGCATTCCCGATGCCGCCGTGGCGCGGCGCGGCGAACTCACCGCCGTGTACGTGGTGAAGGACGGCCGCGTGCTGCTGCGCCAGGTGCGCCTGGGCGCGCGCCACGGCGACGCCGTCGATGTGCTCTCGGGCCTCGCTGCGGGCGAGGTGGTCGCGCGCGATCCCGTCGAGGCGCTGCGCGCGCTCGCCGCCGCGCGTGCCGCGCAGGGAGAGGCGCATGGTTGAACCCACACCCCAGCTCGGGCTGTCCGGACGTCTGTCCCGCGCCTTCCAGGCCAATCCGCTGACGCCCGTGCTCGCGCTGATGGGTCTGATCCTCGGTCTGGTCGCCGTGCTGGTGACGCCGCGCGAGGAAGAGCCGCAGATCGACGTGACCATGGCGAACGTGTTCGTGCCGTTCCCCGGCGCGTCGGCGCGCGACGTCGAGCAGCTGGTGAGTTATCCGCTGGAACAGAAACTGTCCGAGATCGAGGGCGTGAAGCACGTGTATTCGATCAGCCGGCCGGGCATGGCCGTGCTGACCGTGGAATACACGGTCGGGGTCGAGCGCCAGCCGGCGATCGTGCGCCTGTACAACCAGGTCTATTCCAATGCCGACTGGATGCCGCAAGGTGTCGGCGTCGGCCAGCCGCTGATCAAGCCCAAGGGCATCGACGATGTGCCGGTGATGGCGCTGACCCTGTGGTCGGACGACGAGTCCACCGGCATCGAGGATCTCGCCGCCGTCGCGCGCACGCTCGAAACCGAACTCAAGCGCGTGCCCGGCACCCGCGATGTCTACACCATCGATGCGCCGGACCGCGTGGTCGCGGTCACGCTGGAACCCGCGCGCCTCGCCGCATTCGGCCTGAGCGTGGGCGAGGTCGTGCAGTCGCTGCAGGCCGCGAACGTGGTGCGCCATGTCGGCGAGCGCGTCGGCGACGACCGCAGCGTGCCGGTGACCGCAGGCCGTTTCCTCGCCGACCGCGACGATGTCGCCGCGCTGGTGCTCGGCCTGCGCGACGGCAAGCCGGTGACGCTGGCCGATGTCGCCGAGGTGCGTGCCGGCATCGATGTGCCGTCGAGCTATGTCTGGCACGCCGTGCCCGCCGGCCAGCCGGGACCGAAGGCCGGCACCAGCCCGGCGCTGACGATCGCCATCGCCAAGAAACCGGGCAGCAATGCGTCGGACATCACTGCGGCGATCGCGTCGCGCATCCAGACCCTGCGCGGTGAACTCATCCCCGACGCCGTGCACGTCGAGATCGTGCGCGACTACGGCGCCACCGCGACCGACAAGGCGCAGAAGCTCATCCAGAAGCTGATGTTCGCCACGCTGTCGGTGGTGTTGCTGGTGCTGTTCGCGCTGGGTCGCCGCGAGGCGCTGGTGGTCGGCGCCGCCGTGGTGCTGACCCTCGCACTGACCCTGTTCGCCTCGTGGGCGATGGGATTCACGCTCAACCGCGTCTCGCTGTTCGCGCTGATCTTCTCGATCGGCATCCTCGTCGATGATGCCATCGTGGTGGTCGAGAACATCCACCGGCACATGGCGCGCGGTGGCAAGACCCTGCGCGAAGCGATTCCACCCGCCGTCGACGAAGTCGGCGGCCCGACCATCCTCGCCACCTTCACCGTGATCGCCGCACTGCTGCCGATGGCTTTCGTCAGCGGGTTGATGGGCCCGTACATGCGGCCGATCCCGATCAACGCCTCCGCCGGCATGCTGATCTCGCTGGCGATCGCGCTGATCGTGACGCCGTGGCTGTCGCTGAAGCTGCTCAAGCCGCATGTCGTCGCGCACGGCGATGCGCACACCGCCGATGCCGGCGAATCGCGCCTGCACCGCCTGTTCCGCCGGGTGATGACGCCGTTCCTGGTCGGTGACCGCGCGCCGCTTCGCCGGCGCTGGCTGTTCGGTGGCATGGTCGGGCTGGTGCTGCTGTCGGCCAGCCTGGCGGCGGTGCAACTGGTCGTGCTGAAGATGCTGCCCTTCGACAACAAGTCGGAGCTGCAGGTCGTGGTCGACCTGCCCGAGGGCCGCACGCTGGAAAGCACCAACGCGCTGCTCGCGGAACTGGCCGCGCGCACGCTGGAACTGCCGGAAGTCGCGAGCGTGCAGGCCTACGCCGGCACTTCGGCGCCGATCAACTTCAACGGCCTGGTCCGCCAGTATTTCCTGCGCAGCGGCGCCAACGTCGGCGACCTGCAGGTCAACCTGGTCGACAAGCACCACCGCGACCGCAAGAGCCACGACATCGCCCGTGCGATCCGCCCGGTGCTCGACGCGATCGGCCGTCGCCATGGCGCGTCGGTGAAGGTGGTCGAAGTGCCGCCCGGCCCGCCGGTGCTGGCGCCGCTGGTCGCCGAGGTCTACGGACCCGACTACGACCAGGCGCGCAAGGTCGCGCAGGCATTGGAAGCCCGCTTCCGCGCCACCGGGGGCATCGTCGACATCGACACCACGGTCGAGGCCGACGCGCCGCGCGAGGTGCTGCTGGTCGATCGCGACCGCGCGACGCGGCTGGGCGTGGACCAGGCGACGATCGCGAACACCCTGGCGGCCGCGGTCGGCGGCCACGATGCCACCTACGTGCAGGACGGCGTGTCGCGGCATCCGCGCCCGGTGCGCCTGCGCGTGCCGGTGTCCGAACAGGCCAGCCTGCAGCGCCTGCTCGCGTTGACCGTGAAGGGCGGGCAGGGCCAGATGCTGCCGCTGTCGGAAGTGGTCACCGTCGAGCGCGCCGGCTGGGACGGCGCGATCCACCACAAGGACCTGCTGCCGGTGGTCTACGTGATGGGCGACGAGGCCGGCGCGTTGGACAGCCCGCTGTACGGCATGTTCGATCTGGTCGGGCAGGTGTCCGGCCACGACATCGCGGGGCGCCGGCTGCAGCAGAGCTTCATCCGCCAGCCCGCCGACACCGCCGTCGAGGCGATCAAGTGGGATGGCGAGTGGCAGATCACCTACGAGACCTTCCGCGACATGGGTATCGCCTACGCCGCCGGCCTGGTGCTGATCTACCTGCTGATCGTCGCGCAGTTCCGCAGCTACCTGGTGCCGCTGGTGATCATGGCGCCGATCCCGATGACCGTGATCGGCGTGATGCCGGGGCACGCGCTGCTCGGCGCGCAGTTCACCGCGACCTCGATGATCGGCATGATCGCGCTGGCCGGCATCATCGTGCGCAATTCCATCCTGCTGGTGGACTTCATCAACCAGTCGATCGCCGAAGGCCGCAGCCCGGCCGATGCGGTGATCGAGGCCGGCGCCGTGCGCGCCCAGCCGATCGTGCTGACCGCGCTGGCGGCGATGCTCGGCGCGTTCTTCATCCTCGACGACCCGATCTTCAACGGCCTCGCGGTGTCGCTGATCTTCGGCATCCTGGTCAGCACCGTGCTGACCCTGGTCGTCATTCCGCTGCTGTACTTCGTGCTGTTGTCGCGCACGCCCGCCCGGGATGTCCTCGCATGAACCGGTCCTTCCCCCGCCCGATCGTCCGCCGCAGCGTCGTCCCGGCCGTCATCGCGCTGCTGCTGGTCGGCGCGACCTCGGCCCAATCGCTGGTCGAGGCGTCGCTGGTCGAGGCCTCGCCGCTCGACCGCGTGCAGTCCGCCGCCAGGGCGTTCAGCACGACGCTCAAGGCGACCCTGTCGTCGCGCATCGCGGAAGACGGGCTGGCGGGTGCGGTCGGGTTCTGCCACACCGAGGCGCCGAAGATCGCCGAGCGCATCGGCGCCGAGCACGGCGTGCGCATCGGCCGGGTGCCCGTTGCCGGGCGGCAGCGCAATCCGGCGAATGCCGCAGCGGACTGGCAGGCCGTGGTCCTCGCCGGCTTCCAGCGCAACGTGGCCGCGGGCGCGAAGCCGGGCGAGCAGATCCACGTCCAGGTCATCGACCTGCCGGGCGATGTCTCCTTGCGCATGATGCGCGGAATCGCGGTGGAACCGCTGTGCCTCGCCTGCCATGGCAGGTCGCCGCCATCCGACGCGCTGCAGGCCATCGCGCGCTACTATCCGGCGGACACGGCAACCGGCTTCGATGCCGGCGACCTGCGCGGTGCGCTCTGGGTCGAAGTGCCGGCAATCGCCACGAAGGAACCCGGGCCATGAGCGAATCCTCCGACATCCGCATCTTCCTCGAACAGGAGGGGCCGTACGCGTTCAAGGTGAGCTTCGAAGGCACCGACATCGATCCGCTGTTCACCGACGAACCGCCGCCGCTGGGCGAGGGCCGCGACCCGAATCCGTCCGCGCTGCTGCTGGCCGGCATCGCCAACTGCCTCAGCGCCAGCCTGCTGTTCGCGCTGCGCAAGTTCAGGAATGCGCCGGGACCGATCCGTGCCGAGATCGTCGGCGAGAAGGTGCGCAATGCCGAAGGTCGCTGGCGCATTCCGCGCGCCGAGGTGTCGATCCAGCTGTCCGACACCGCCGAGGCGCTGGAGCACCTGCCGCGCGTGCTTGCCCAGTTCGAGCAGTTCTGCGTGGTCACGCAGAGCGTGCGCGAAGGCATGCAGGTCGATGTCACCATCCGCGATGCCAGCGGCCGCATGCTCGAAGCGGAGGGCTGACATGACCGATGCACTGAAGATCGCATGCCCTGCCTGCCACGCGCTCAACCGCGTGCCGGCCATGCGCCTGGCCGATGCGCCGGTCTGCGGGCGCTGCAAGCAGCCGCTGTTCGCCGCGCATCCCCTGGCTTTGGACGCCGGGAATTTCGATCGCCACGTCGTCGATGGCGACCTGCCGGTGCTGGTGGATTTCTGGGCGCCGTGGTGCCAGCCGTGCCGGATGATGGCGCCGCATTTCGAGCAGGCCGCTGGCCAGCTCGAACCCGCGCTGCGCCTGGCCAAGGTCGACACCGAAGCCGAGCCCGCGCTGGGCGGACGCTTCGACATCCGCAGCATTCCCACGCTCGTGCTGTTCCACCGCGGCCGCGAACGCGCGCGCCGTTCCGGCGCCATGGGCGCGACCGACATCGTGCGCTGGGTGCGCATGCAACTGCAGGGCTGAATGCCATGAACAGAATCCTCCGACGCGCCTTCCACCTGTCAGCAGCCACCATGCTGGCGATCGTCCTTGTCGCCTGCGCGGGCCACGCGATGCGGGCCTTGCCGGCGATCGCGTCCACGCCCGCCGGCACCGCCGTGAAGCAGCCCGCGCCGCAGCTGTACGTGACCGGTCAGCCGGCCGAAGCCGACTGGCGCGCGTTCGCCGAGGCCGGCGTGGCGACCGTGATCAACCTGCGCACCGCCGGCGAAATGAAAGGCCGCGACGAGCGCACCGAAGTCATCGCCGCCGGCATGCGCTACCTCGAACTGCCCATCGACGGCGCCGGCGCGGTGACGCCCGAAAACGCGCGTCGCCTCGCCGACTTGCTCGACGCCACGCGTGGTCCGGTGCTGGTGCACTGCGCCAGCGGCAACCGTGTCGGCGGCCTGCTTGCGCTGATGAAGGCGGGCGAGGGCATGCCGGCCGAGCAGGCGCTGGCCTTCGGCCGCAGCGCGGGCATGACCTCGACCGAAGCGAAGGTCCGCGACGCGCTGGGCGCCGCGCCCGCCGCGCTGTCCGCGCCCTGAGCGCCTACAGCCGGTCGATCGGCAGCTTGAGATAGCGCACGCCGTTGTCCTCCGGCTCGGGCAGGGCGCCGGCGCGGATGTTCACCTGCACGGCGGGCAGCAGCAGGGTCGGCATCGCCAGCGTCGCGTCGCGCGCGGTGCGCACCGCGACGAAGTCGTCCTCGGCGATGCCGTCGCGCACGTGGATGTTGCCGGCCTTCTGCGCGGCGATCGTGGTCTCGCAGGCGTAGGCGCGTCCGCCCGGTGCGTAGTCGTGGCACACGAAGACGCGTGTGTCGCCCGGCAGCGCGAACATGCGCTGGATCGAGCGGTACAGCGTGCGCGCGTCGCCACCCGGGAAATCGCAGCGCGCAGTGCCTCCATCGGGCATGAAGATCGAATCGCCGACGAACAATGCATCGCCGATCCGGTAGGCGAGGCTGTCGCTGGTGTGGCCCGGCACCGCGATCACCTCGGCCTCGAGATCGCCCATCGCGAAACGCTCGCCGTCGGCGAACAGCCGGTCGAACTGCGAGCCGTCGACCGGAAAATGCTCGCCGAGGTTGAAGATCGGCCGGAAGGCCTTCTGCACCGTGCGGATCCCTTCGCCGATGGCGAGCGTGGCGCCGGGCAGTTGCGGTTTCAGCCAGTGCGCGGCGCTGAGATGGTCGGCATGGGCATGGGTTTCGAGAATCCAGCGCACGTCCAGCCCGTGTTCGCCGATGTGGTCCAGCACCTGCTGCGCCGAGGCCGTCGACGTCCGCCCGGACTTCGCATCGAAATCCAGCACCGGATCGACGATCGCCGCCTGTCGCGTGGCCGGGTCGGCGATCACGTAGGTCCAGGTGCAGCTGTCGTCGTGGAAGAAGGGGGTGACGGTCGGTTTCATGGCGAACTCCGCGGGCCTTCCGCGATTCTACGCCCGGGTCTGGCGTCGGCCGGCGGCATCGGCATAATCGGTCGATGACAGACAAACTCCCCCTGCTGATCGACACCGACCCGGGCGTGGACGACGCGCTCGCCCTGCTGATGGCCTTCGATGCACCGCATCACGAGGTCGTCGCGCTCACCATCGCCGCCGGCAACGTCGGCCTCAAGCACACGGTCGCCAACGCGCTGAAGCTGTGCGAAGTGGCCGAAGTCGACATCCCGGTGTACGCCGGCTGCAATGCGCCACTGCTGCACGCCGCGCCGGATGCCTCGTATGTGCACGGCCGCGACGGTTTCGGCGACATCGCCTATCCGCCGGCCGCGAAGCAGGTCGAGGCCGAACATGCTGCGCAGGCGATGATCCGGCTCTCGCACGAACACGCCGACCGTCTCGTCGTCTGCATGCTCGGCCCGCTGACCAACCTGGCGGTGGCGCTGAAGCTTGATCCGACCCTGCCGCAGCGCGTCGGCCGCATGGTGGTCATGGGTGGCGCGGTCACGGGGCAGGGCAACACCACGCCGATGGCCGAGTTCAACATCGGCTTCGACCCGGAGGCCGCGCACATCGTGTTCGAGGCCTTCGCGGCGGCCGGGAAGGTCGTCGAGGTCGCGGACTGGGAGGCGGTGATCCGCCACGGCTTCCTGCATGCCGATGTCGGGCGCTGGCTGCAGGCCGATCATCCCCGGGCGCGGTTCTACGAGGCCATCTCGCGCAGGACCCGCGAGTGGTCCGCCGGCCTGCGCGGCGACCGCTGGCACGCCGCCGATGCCCTGGCGATGGCGATGCTGGTCGCGCCCGGGCACATCCGCGAGCGTGCCGTGCGGCCCCTGCGGATCGAACTGGTCGGCACCGAGAGCCGCGGTGCGACCGTCGTCGACTGGAACCGCCGTTCCGGCCGGGCGGACAACGCCGACATCCTCATGGCCTACGACCAGGCGGCCTTCGAGGCCCTGATCCGGCGGGCCCTGCGGGCGGAATGAGCCCGGCAAGCGGGGGGCAGCGGATCTCCGGGGCCGTTGCCGACGGGCGGCTTGAGTCGTGCCCGGCAGGGTGGCTATAATGCCCGGCTTTCCGCTCAACTCTGGTGCCGCCATGAAGGCCGATATCCATCCCGAATACCGCCAGGTCGTGTTCCAGGACGTGACCTCGGACTTCAAGATCCTGACCCGCTCGACCCTTGGCAGCAAGGAAACGACGAAGTGGGAAGATGGCAACGAATACCCGCTGATCAAGGTGGAAATCTCGTCGTCGTCGCATCCGTTCTACACCGGCCAGCACCGTGTCGTCGACACCGCCGGCCGCGTCGACAAGTTCCGCAAGCGCTACGGCAAGTAATCGCCGGCGCCGCCTCCGGGCGGCCCGCGCGCTGCACGCTTCGACCGCAACGGCCGCCCCTGGCGGCCGTTGTCGTGTCCGTCGTTCCTGATTGGCAGGCACATGTTTGTTGCAGCCGATGCCGCGTGCCGGTGCGACGCTGCGTTTCCGCGATGACGCCGGATTCGACCAAAGTCCAGAGCAGGCGCTCGAATTTCGGTATGCGATAATCGCCCGTTGTCGCGACCGCGTCGCGGCTGCCTTCCCCGAGTGCGGCACGGCCGGTGCTGAGTTCCGCATTCAACGTCATTCAAGCTTTCGGGAGTGTGCCGTGTCTCAACAGGATTCCATCATTCCGACCCAGGTCACCGTGTCCGCCGGCGACAAGTCCGCCGTCCTGCCGGTGTACCAGCCCACCCTGGGCAGCCCGTGCGTCGACATCGCGAAGCTCCCGAAGGAGACGGGCCTGTTCACCTACGACTCGGGCTTCACGGCCACCGCGTCGTGCCGTTCGGCGATCACCTACATCGATGGCGATGAAGGCGTGCTGATGTACCGCGGCTACCCCATCGAACAGCTCGCCGAGAAATCGAGCTTCCTCGAAGTGGCCTACCTGCTGATGAACGGCGAACTGCCGAACCAGGCCGAATTCGCCAAGTTCGAGCACGAGGTCACGCATCACACGATGATGCACGAGGCCTTCCGCACCTTCCTGTTCGGCTTCCGCCACGATGCGCACCCGATGGCGATGCTGGTCGGCATGCTCGGCTCGATGGCCAGCTTCTACCACAACACGCTGGACCTCGAAGACGCCGAGCAGCGCCGCATGGCCGCGATCCGCCTGATCGCGAAGGTGCCGACGATCGCCGCCGCCTGCCACCGGTATTCGATCGGCTGGCCGAGCCGCTATCCGAAGAACAACCTCGAATACGTCACCCGCTTCCTGCACATGATGAAGGAAGTGCCGAGCGAGCCGCTGGAGCTGAACCCGGTCGCGGCCAAGGCGCTGGACCTGCTGTTCATCCTGCACGCCGACCATGAGCAGAACGCGTCGACCTCGACCGTGCGCCTGGTCGGTTCCACCGGCGCCAACCCGTACGCCTGCGTCGCCGCCGGCGTCGCCGCGCTGTGGGGGCCCGCGCACGGCGGCGCCAACGAAGCCGTGCTGAAGATGCTCGAGGAGATCGGCACCGCCGGCAACGTGCAGTCGGCCGTGGACAAGGCGAAGGACAAGAACTCGGGCTTCCGCCTGATGGGCTTCGGCCACCGCGTCTACAAGAACTTCGACCCGCGCGCGAAGATCATCCGCGAGATGTGCCACAAGGTGCTGAACGAGCTGGGCGTCAACGACCCGTTGCTCGAAGTGGCGATGAAGCTGGAAGAAGCCGCGCTGAAGGACGACTATTTCGTGCAGCGCAAGCTGTACCCGAACGTCGACTTCTACTCGGGCATCATCTACAAGGCGCTGGGCATCCCGACCGAGATGTTCACGGTCATGTTCGCCATCGCCCGCACCGCTGGCTGGGTCTCGCACTGGCTGGAGCAGCAGAACGATCCGGAAGCCAAGATCGGCCGTCCGCGCCAGATCTACACCGGTTACGCGGCGCGCGACTACAAGGCCGCCGACCAGCGCTGATCTGCAGCGATCCTGAACGAAAAACCCCGCCTCGGCGGGGTTTTTCGTGTCCGCGGGATGCTCGTCGCTCAGGCCAGCAGCGAGCGCAGCATCCAGGCGTTCTTCTCGTGGATGTTCAGGCGCTGGGTCATCAGGTCGACGGTCGGGTCGTCGCCGGCGCCGTCGGCGGTCTTCAGCACCTTGCGCGCGGTGCGGCAGACCGCTTCGTTGCCGAGGACCAGTTGGCGTACCATTTCGCGCCAGTCGCTGTCGTCGGTTGCCGCGGCGTCCTCGATGGAGCTGAGCTTCGCGAACTCGGCGTAGGAACCCGGAGCGCGGTAGCCGAGGGCGCGGATGCGTTCGGCGACGGCGTCCAGCGCGGTCCATGCTTCGGTGTACTGGCCTTCGAACATCACGTGCAGGCTGTTGAACATCGGGCCGGTGATGTTCCAGTGGAAGTTGTGGGTCTTCAGGTACAGGGTGTAGCTGTCGGCGAGGAAGTGCGACAGGCCGTCGGCGACCTTCCTTCGGTCGCCCGCCGAGAGGCCGATGTCGATCTGCGGCGCATCGTCGGCACTGGCTCGGGACTTGTCGGACTTCGGGGTCTTGTCGGGCTTGGGACTCTTGGCCATCGGAAAGCTCCTCGGGGAAAGCCCTCAGCGTACGCTGGGACGGCGCACGCTTCACCCAGGACAGCGCCGGAATCACTTCGAGCGAAGGCAATCATTCAGACGTTTTTCATCGATGAAATCTATTGAAATACACGGGCAGGCCGAGCTGCGCCGCGCCCGTGCCGGCGTGGACGGGGCGCTGTCGCGCGACCGCGGCCGGCTGATGGGCCTGTGGTCGCGCTGGAGCGGCAAGCCCGGCGATGCCGCCCTGCAGCAGGTCTTCGCGGACGCGCTGGCGGCCTCGGTCGCGGCGCGCGAGGCGCGTGCGGCCGCGTTGCCGACGGCGGTCGCGGTCGACCCGAACCTGCCGATCGCCGCCGAGGCCGAACGTCTGGTCGAACTGATCCGCAGCCATCAGGTCGTGGTGATCGCCGGCGAGACCGGTTCGGGCAAGACCACGCAGTTGCCGAAGCTGTGCCTGGCCGCCGGTCGCGGCGCCGCCGGCATGATCGGCTGCACCCAGCCGCGCCGGATCGCCGCGCGCGCGGTGGCGCGGCGCGTTGCCGAGGAGCTGCAGACGCCGATGGGCGGGCTGGTCGGCTACCAGGTGCGCTTCAACGACAGCGTGAGCGAACGCACCGCGGTCAAGTTCATGACCGACGGCATCCTGCTCGCCGAAATCCAGTCCGATCGCTGGCTGTCGGCCTACGACACGATCATCGTCGACGAGGCGCACGAGCGCAGCCTCAACATCGATTTCCTGCTCGGTTATCTCAAACAGCTGCTGCAGAAGCGCCGCGACCTGAAGGTGATCGTCACCTCCGCGACCATCGACACCGAGCGCTTCTCGAAGCATTTCGGCGACGCGCCGGTGGTCAGCGTGGAAGGACGCGGCTATCCGGTCGAGGTGCGCTACCGCCCCCTGGAAGGCGGCGACGAGGACGATGCGGGCGAAGCGCGCGGCGGCGAGCGTACCGTCGTCGACGGCATCGTCGGCGCCTGCGACGAGATCATGCGCCTCGGCGGCACCGGTGACACGCTGATCTTCCTGCCTGGCGAGCGCGAGATCCGCGATGCGCACCAGGCGCTGGAGAAGCGCAAGTACCGGCACACCGAAGTGCTGCCGCTGTATGCGCGGCTGTCGGCGCGCGACCAGGACCGCGTGTTCAATCCCGGCCCGCAGCGGCGCATCGTGCTCGCGACGAATGTCGCCGAAACCTCGCTGACCGTGCCGCGCATCCATTACGTCGTCGATCCCGGCCTCGCGCGGGTGAAGCGCTACAGCCCGCGGCAGAAGCTCGACCGCCTGCATATCGAACCGGTGTCGCAGGCCAGTGCCGACCAGCGCAAGGGCCGCTGCGGGCGCATCGCGCCGGGCACCTGTTTCCGGCTGTATTCCGAAGCCGATTTCCTGTCCCGCGATCCCTACACAGATCCGGAAATCCGCCGCGCGGCGCTGGCCGGGGTGATCCTGCGCATGCTGTCGCTGGGACTCGGCCGCATCGAGGATTTCCCGTTCCTCGAACCGCCGGATCCGCGTGCGATCGCCGACGGCTGGCAGCAGCTGGCCGAACTGGGCGCGATCGACGCCGAGCGCAAGCTCACCCGCATCGGCCGGACCATGGCGCGGTTGCCGGTGGACGTGAAGCTGGCGCGCATGCTGATCGCCGCCCAGCAGCACGGTTGCCTGCGCGAGATGCTGGCCATCGCCAGCTTCCTCGGCATCCAGGACCCGCGCGAGCGCCCGGCCGACCAGCGCGGCGCCGCCGATGCCGCGCATGCCGAGTTCGCGGATGCGAAGTCCGAATTCGTCGGCATCCTGAAACTGTGGGAGGCGTACCGGGTCGCCCACGAGGAGATGACCCAGTCGCAGTTGCGCAAATGGGCCGACAGGCATTTCCTCGGCTTCCTGCGTCTGCGCGAGTGGCGCGAACTGCACCGGCAGCTGAAGCTGCTGTGCGATGAGATCGATCTGGGCGGCGACGATGGACGCGATGCGCGTGCGCCGATGGCTTCCCGCAACACATCCGGCGCCGCGCTTTCCCCCTCTTTGCAAAAGGGGGGCAGGGGGGATTTGCTTTCTGCGCGAATTCCTGAAAAGCAAATCCCCCTCGATCCCCCTTTTGCAAAGGGGGAGGAAAAGCGGGCTTTTGCAAAGGGGGAGGAAGAGCGGGCTTTGGCAAAGGGAGGCGAGCATTCGCAGGGCATCGCCGTCGATTACGCCAAGCTGCACCGCGCCCTCATCGCCGGCCTGCCGACGCAGATCGGCCATCGCGGCGATCGTGGCCTGTACGATGGCCCGCGCGGGCGCAAGTTCATGCTGTTTCCCGGCTCGCCGCTGGCGAAGAAGACTCCGCCGTGGGTGCTGTCGGCGACGCTGCTCGACACCGAGAAGGTCTGGTCGATCACCAATGCCGCGATCGAGCCGGAATGGGCGATCGACGAATTGCCGCACCTGCTCGCGCGACGCCATCACGATCCGCACTGGGCGCGGTCGCAGGGCCGGGTGGTCGGCAGCGAGCAGATCAGCCTGTTCGGGCTGGTGCTGGCGCCGAAGAAGCCGGTGCACTACGGGGCGCTGTTCCCGGAGGAGTCGCGCGCGATCTTCGCCCGCGAGGCGCTGGTGACCGGCGAGATCAACACCCGCGCCGCGTTCGTCGCGCGCAATCGCGCCACGCTGGCGAAGGCGACCGAGGAAGAAGCCAAGCAGCGTCGTGCCGGCCTGGTCGTCGACGAGGACTGGCAGGCGCAGTGGTACCTCGACCGCCTGCCGCCGCACGTGCACAACGCGCAGGCGCTGGACGCCTGGTACGCGAAGCTGCCGGCGGCCGACAAGGCGAAGCTGGAATGGCCGCTGGCCGATCTGATGGTCGGTGGCCCGAGCGATGCCGAGCGCTTCCCGCCGTACCTGCCGCTGGGCGACGTGCGCCTGGCGGTGAAGTACCGCTTCGAGCCGGGTGCGCCGGACGATGGCATGACCGTGGCGGTGCCGCTGCACCTGCTCAACGCGCTCGATCCTGCGCAGCTCTCGTGGCTGGCGCCGGGCTTCGTGCAGGACAAGGCGGCGGCGCTGATCAAATCGCTGCCCAAGGCCCTGCGCCGCAACTTCGTGCCGGCGCCCGACTTCGCGCGCGCCTTCGCTGAGGCCTTTCCGCAGCGCGACACCGACGCCTTCGAAGGTGCGATGGCGCGATTCCTGAAGAAGCTGACCGGCGTCGAGATCGTGCCGGCGGATTTCGATCCCGCATCGATCGATGCGCACCTGCGCGCCAACCTGCGCCTGCTCGACCGCGATGGTCGCCATGTCCTCGCGGAATCCCGCGATCTCGACGACCTGCGCGCGCGCTTCGGCAAGCGCGCGGCCGATGCGTTCTCGGCGCGCGCGGCGGAAGGCCTGGCGCAGCGCGGCCTGAGCGATTTCCCGGCGGTGTCGATCCCGACCTCGGTGCCCGGTGCCGGCGGCGTGCCGGCCTATCCGGCGCTGCACGACGACGGCGACAGCGTGTCGCTCGCCGTGCATGCCGATCGCAGCGAAGCGCAGCGGCATCATCCCGGCGGCGTGCGCCGGCTGCTGCGGATCGCGCTGGCGGAAAAGATGAAACAGGCGCGCAAGCAGTTGCCGGTGCAGCCGAAGACCTCGCTCCTGTACGCCGCGATCGAAAGCCGCGACCCGCGCAACGACGGCCTGAAGGACAGCGACCGCCTGCGCGCCGATCTCGTCGAGGGCGCGTTCGCCGCGCTGTCGGCCGAAGGCCTGCTGGAGATCCGTACGGCCGATGCCTTCGCGCAGCGTCGCGAGGCCATCGGCAAGGCCTTGTTCGGCGAATCGATGACGCGTCTGAAGCAGGCCGAGACCATCCTGGCCCGTGTCGCCGAGGTGCGCGCGGCGCTGGAATCGAACCTCATGGGCTGGGCACGCGCCAATCTCGACGACCTGCATGCGCAGCTCGCGACGCTGGCCGCGCCGGGCTTCCTGCGCGATGTGCCGGCCGATGCGCTGGCCGAATATCCGCGCTGGCTCAAGGCCATGGCACTGCGTGCGGAGCGCGCGCTGCGCGACCCGGTGCGCGACCAGGCGCGGATGCTCGAACTCAAACCCTTCGTCGATGCCCTGGCCGACGCGCGCGATCGCGGCATCGATCTCGCGCCCGACTGGCAGGCGCTGCGCTGGGATCTGGAGGAGTTCCGGGTCTCGCTGTTCGCGCAGGAACTGGGTGCGAAGGGCGGGGTGTCCGCGAAGAAGCTCGCGACGCGACTGGCGCGACTGCGCTGAGCGTCGCGCCACGGGAGATCGCATGCGGGTACGCTGTCCCCGTCGTCCGCGCATGCGCCGCCGGGCCCGGGCGACGACGACGCGGGTGCGTGCGACCCGCATCGCCGGAGATCGGCGGTCAACGACAAGAAGGAATGTGCATGTACAAGACGATGATTCACGGTGCCGCGATCGCCCTGCTCGCCGCCGCGATGGGCTTCAGCGGCAATGCCGCGGCGTTGCCGGGCGGCCCGGGCACGGCCTGCAACGAAGCCAACTGGGGCGAAATCGCCAGCGTCGAGCGGTACAACCCGCGGACGGGTTACGTCCAGTTCCTCTACGAATGCACGCCGTACGGCTGGTCGATCATCGCGCGCTGCGACGATTACGGCTGCATCTACTACTGAGTCCGAGCGGGGCGCCGAGCCCCGCGCCGGCCACGCGAACGCGCCCCCGGCCCATGCCGGGGGCGTCTCGTTTCGGGAACTCGGCTGGCTCGCCGGTGTCGGGATGCGGGTCGGCGTGACTTCCGGGTCCTGCCCGCGAACCACGGTTGTGTCACAAATGCCACCCGCGCGCGTCTGGTGTTCGAACGAGGGTGCAACGCGCGTTGCCCGCACGTCTCCGCCCTCGCGTCCTTCGTCTTCGTGCCCGTCGCCACCGTGTCCCAGGAGCTTCCCATGTCCCATCTGATCGACATCTACCTGCAGCCCGGCAAGGTCTTCGCCGCGTTGAAGGACAAGCCCACCTTCCTCGTGCCGCTGCTGCTGACGATCGTGCTCGGCGTGGTCATGGTCGGACTCTATTTCGCCCAGGTCGATGGCGCCTGGCTGGTGGACCGCATGGCCAGCGCCAATCCCGAGGCCACCGCGAAGGAAGTCGAGCAGATGCGCAAGGTCATGCCGAGCGCGCAGGTCATGGGCTATTTCGGCATGGCCGGGCTGCTGGTGGTCACGGTGCTGGTCACGCTTGTGATCGCGCTCTACTACTGGATCTCCGGCAAGATCGCCGGGCATGCCCTGTCCTTCCGCCATGGCCTCAGCCTCACCGCGTGGTCGGGCATGCCGATGCTGCTGGGCAGCATCGTGGCCCTGGCCGGCGTGATCACGATGACGCCCCAGACCACGATGGAGTCGCTGCAGGTGTTCAACATCGACCCGCTGTTCGTCGAGCTGCCGCTGGACCATGCCTGGAGCACGTTCGCGAAGGGCTTCAGCCTGCTGATGTTCTGGGCGATCGGTCTGGCCGCGCTGGGCTGGCGCACCTGGTTCCGCACCGGTTGGGGCCAGGCGGTGTTCGTGGCAGCGTTGCCCTATATCGTCTGGTTCGGCGGACTCGCAGCCGTCGCGCTGCTGAAGTGATGGTCGACATTCCCCAGGCTTCCGGATCGTTTCGATGAAACCCAATCGCAAGTGGCTCATCGCCGCCGGCATCGTGCTCGTGCTGGTCGTGCCGATCGCCATCAAGAAGAACCGCGGCGCGTCCGCGACCGAAGTCGACCTGGCCACGGCCGCGCCGCAGCTGGTGCAGCCGTCGATCCTCGCCTCGGGCACGCTGGCCTTCCGCAACGAGGTCAACCTGACCTCGGAAGTCACCGGCAAGGTGCGCACCCTGCTGGTCAAGGAAGGCGATACCGTCGAGGCCGGCCAGACCCTGCTGCTGCTCGATCCGGAGCTGTACAACAATGCGATCGAGCGCGAGGAGGCCGGCCTGCGCCAGACCCGCATCGCGATCGAGCGCCAGCGCGCGCAGGTGGCGCTGCGGCGCACGCAGTTCGAGCGCAGCCGGGTGCTGGTGGAATCGAAGCTGATCGACCGCAACCGCTTCGACGAGGACCGCAACCAGTTGCAGGTCGCCGAAGCCGAGCTGCGCACCAGCGAGGAATCGCTGCGCCGCGCCGAATCGGTACTCAACGATGCCCGCGAGCAGCGCGCGCGCACCGAGATCCGCGCGCCGATTTCCGGGCGCATCGTGTCGCTGCCGATCAAGGTCGGCGAGACCGCGGTGCCCTCGACATCGGCCTTCGCCGGCGCGCAGCTGATGAAGATCGCCGACACCTCGGAGATCATCGCCGAACTCAAGGTCGACGAAGCCGACATCGCCAAGGTCGGCGTCGGCCAGCGCGTCGAAGTGTTCGCGGCGGCGTATCCGGACAACGCGCTCAAGGGCAGCGTCGAACAGATCGCGCTGGCGCCGACCATCGAAGGCCAGGGCCGTGCGTACAAGGTCACGGTGCGCATCTCGCCGCCGGAAGGTCTGGCGCTGCGCTCGGGCATGAGCGTGCGCGCCGACATCTTCCTCGGCGACGGCCAGCGCCGCCTGGCGGTGCCGGTGGAGGCCGTGTCGGCCGAGACCGGCGACGACGGCAAGCCCGTGCGCCACGTCTGGCTGGCGAAGGCCGGCAAGGCGACGAAGGTGCAGGTGCAGACCGGCGCGTCGGACGACCGCTGGGAAGTCGTCGCCAAGGGCATCGCGCAGGGCGACACCGTGATCGTCGGCCCGGCGAAGGCGCTGCGGGGCCTGAGCGAAGGCGCGCAGGTGAAGCGCCGCGACCCGACGAAGGCGAAGGGCGCAGGCGACAAGGCCGGCGACGACAGGGCCGCAGCCGACGACGCGAAGGACGCCGGATGATCGTCCTGCGCGGCATCGTCAAGCGCTACGCGATGGGCGAGGAGATCGTGCAGGCCCTGGCCGGCGTCGACCTGGACATCGCGCGCAACGAATACGTGGCCCTGACCGGGCCGTCGGGTTCGGGCAAGTCGACGCTGATGAACCTGCTCGGCTGCCTCGACACGCCCACCGAGGGCACCTACACGCTCAACGGCCGCGACGTGTCGGGCATGAACGACACCGAGCTGGCGCAGGTGCGCAACCGCGAGATCGGTTTCGTGTTCCAGAGCTTCCACCTGCTGCCGCGCATGACCGTGCTGCAGAACGTGATGCAGCCGCTGGTCTATCGCGGCATGCCGCAGGAGGAGCGGCGCGCGCGCGCCGTCGAGGCCCTGGGCAAGGTCGGCCTGGGCGACCGCATGGGGCATCGCCCGAACCAGCTGTCCGGCGGCCAGCGCCAGCGCGTGGCGATCGCGCGCGCGCTGGTCGGCGCACCCTCGATCCTGCTCGCCGACGAACCCACCGGCAACCTCGACACCCGCACCTCCGCCGAGATCATGGCCCTGTTCGACGCGCTGCATGCGCAGGGGCAGACCGTGATCCTGGTGACCCACGAACCCGACATCGCCGCGCACTGCCACCGCGTGCTGCGGGTCAGCGACGGCCGCATCGTCGAGGACCGCCGCCAGGCGCCCGTGCGCGCCGGCAGTGCCGCAGACGGAGGAACGCACTGATGCAGGCCTATCTCGAAGCCTTCCGCGCCGCGCTGACCAGCCTCGCGGCGCACCGTATGCGCAGTTTCCTGACCACGCTGGGCATCCTGATCGGCACCGGCTCTGTGATCGCGGTGGTGTCGCTGGTGCAGGGCTTCTCCGATTCGATCAAGGGCCAGCTGTCCGACCTCGGCGGCAGCACGCTCACCCTGCGCGCGGTCAACGACAACGAGAACTTCCGCACCGGCAGGATCAACACCATCACCTTCGGCGACATCGACGTGCTGCGCTACCGCGTCGCCGGGGTGAAGGACGTCGCGCCGCTGATGGTGGTGCAGGCCGCCGGCGCCAGCTACAAGGGCCGCACCAGCAGTCCGCAGGTGCAGGCGACGACCGCGGACTACGCGCTGGTGAACAACCGCTACCCCGAGTTCGGCCGCTTCATCGTCGACAGCGACGACAAGGGCCATCGCCGCGTCGCGGTGATCGGCACCGACCTGCGCGACGAACTGAAGATGCCGAAGAACCCGGTCGGCGAGTACTTCATGATCGGCAAGGAATGGTTCAAGGTCGTCGGCGTGATGGAGAAGGAGGGCGAGGTGTTCGGTTTCAGCCGCGACAACTACGCCATCATCCCCTTCGACGTCGGCCGCGCGATGATGGGCAACAGCAACGCACAGCTGATCCAGGCGTCCTTCACCGTCGCCAACCTCGAAGAGGTCGAGGCCGTGCGCGAGCGCGTCAAGCGCGCGGTGCGCGCCTCGCGCAAGCTCGTCGCCGAGAAGGACGACGACTTCAAGGTCGAAGCCGCGGACTCGGTCCTCAAGCAGTTCGAGAAGATCACCGGCACCGCGACGATGGTGGTCGCCGGCGTGGTCGGCATCTCGCTGCTGGTCGGCGGCATCGGGATCATGAACATCATGCTGGTCTCGGTGACCGAGCGCACCCGCGAGATCGGCATCCTCAAGGCCCTCGGCGCCACCCGTCGCGACATCCTCGTGCAGTTCCTCGCCGAGGCCGGCCTGCTCGCGCTGCTCGGCGGAGTCATCGGCATCGCGCTGGGCTACGGTCTGGCGTTGCTGATCTCGACGCTGGTGCCCGGCTTCCCGCCCGCGCACGTGCCGCTGTGGGTGGTCATGGCCGCTGCAGGCTTCTCGGCGATGGTCGGCGTGCTGTTCGGCATCATGCCGGCCTCCAAGGCGGCCGGCCTGGACCCGATCGAGGCGCTGCGCTACGAGTGACGGACGCCCGGGGCTGCACGCCCCGGGCGTCGTCCGATCCCGCTACGGCCGGATCACGGCGTGGCGTTGATCGTCGTCTGCGCATTGATGATGCCGGTGCCCAGTGGGCCGGGCGATGGCGTGGCGCCGAACGGCTTCACGTTGGCCTTGATGATGGCCTCGCAGTTCGCTGGCGTGCAGTCGGTGCTGGGCTTGGAGTGCATCATCGCGACCAGGCCCGCCACATGCGGCGCCGCCATCGAGGTGCCGTTGTAGCTGGCATAGCTGTCGGCGCCGGGCGAGGTTGTGCTGGCGTTGAGGGTGGACACGATGCCGACGCCCGGGGCCGAGACGTCCACGCCTGCACCGTAGTTCGAGAAGCTGGCCTTGCGCGCGGTCGAGTCGGTGGCCCCGACCACGATCAGGCCCGCGCCGGTGCAGCCGGCGGGCGTGAAGCCGGAGACGTTGGCGTTGCTGTTGCCGGCGGCCACCACCACGGTCGTGCCGCGGCTCAGCGCACCGTTGATCGCGACCTGCATCGCCGAGGACGACGCGCAGCCGCCGCCGCCGCCGAGGCTCATGTTGATCACGCTGGCCCTGTTCGCGCCGACCAGCGGGACGCCCGCGACGCTGCCGCCCGAGGACCAGGTGATCGCATCGGCGATGTCGGCGAGCGTGCCACCACAGCGGCCGAGCACGCGTACCGACAGGACCTTGGCTTGGTGCGCCATGCCGGCGACGCCGACGCCGTTGTTGGTCACGGCCGCAACCGTGCCGGAGACATGGGTGCCGTGCCAGCTGGAATTGCGCGCCGGCTGGCCCACGCCGCAGAAACCTGCGGTGACCCAGTCGCCCGGATCGGAGGCATCGCTGTCGCGGCCGTTGCCGTCGTTTGCGGTGCTGGCGCTGCTGATGAAGTCGTAGCCGTTGATGATGTTCGCCGCAAGATCGACGTGCGGACGGTGGCCGGTGTCGAGCACCGCCACGATCTTGCCCGCGCCGCGGAAGCCGCTGTCCCAGGCGAGGTTGGCGTTGGTGCCACCGACGCCGTTCTGGAAGCCGTACTGCGAACCGTAGTTCGGGTCGTTCGGGGTCAGCGTCGGGTGCAGGCGGATGTTCGGTTCGACGAAGGCCACGTCCGGATCCGTCGCGATCTGGCGGATCAGCGTTTCGATTTCGACTCGGTCGAGCTTGCGGCTGAGGCTGATGAGCTCCGCGCCGATGCCGAGCGTTCGCTCGTGTCGAACGCGCAGCGGCTTGGCGCGACCGAATGAGCGGCTGGCCATCATGCCGAGGCGGTTCATCATCAGCGAGCGGTTGCCCTTCACGGCGCTGCCGTCGCGATAGCGCACGATCACGCCATCGACCGGCTCGCCCGACGCCAGGCCGGAGACGCTGAAACGCTCGTTGGCGAACGCGGAACCGGCGAACAGGGCGGCGCACACGGCGACGCTCAGGCCCAGCAGACGGGTATGGGAGTTGCGACGAGACATCTGGACTTCCTCCTTGTGGATGTATGAAGTGATGCAGCCTGTCGTGCATCGCACGGGCATGCCCGCAGAAACGCCTGCGGAGGACGCTTCAGGGGAGACGGTCTTTGCCGATGCGTTGCCGGCTGGTCTCGTTCCTTCGAAGGCCAGGAGCCTCATGCGAGGGGCGGTCCGCGCCCCGCATTCAGAATCCGGCGGCATTCGAGATGGTGTCAATGCGCAATGACGGCAGGCTTCCGCCATGCCGAAAGCCATATTTACTGCCTGCGTCTTCCGTGCGGGACTGTTCGATCGATCTCGTTGATCGTGCATGATGAAATGCCGGGGGAATTGCGACCGGCGGCGGATTTCGCCATGCCTCGAATGTTCGATGAGATGAACTGTCCTCGCGATTTCGATCGAGAAAATCATTCGCCGTGCACGCGCACGGAGGCCTCGCGCAACTGAAGCAATGAGATCGATGTCGCAGAGGCGCGGCGACCTTGCGCGCGGCTCAGCCGCCCTGCGTCAGCCGCGCCAGTTCGTCGGCCTGGTGCTCGCGCGCGAGCCGGTCGATCAGTCCATCGAGATCGCCTTCCAGCACGTTCGGCAGGTCGTACAGGGTCAGGCCTTCGACGCGGTGGTCGGTGATGCGGCCCTGCGGGAAGTTGTAGGTGCGGATGCGCTGGCTGCGGTCGCCGCTGCCCACCTGCAGCTTGCGGTCCAGCGCCTGCGCGGCTTCGCGCTTCGCGGTCTCGGCTTCGACCAGCATCGCCTTCAGCCGCTTCATCGCCTTGTCGCGGTTGGCGTGCTGGCTGCGCTCGGTCTGCGATTCCACGACCACGCCGCTGGGCACGTGGGTGATGCGGATCGCGGAGTCGGTCTTGTTGACGTGCTGGCCACCGGCGCCGCTGGAGCGGAAGGTGTCGACCCTCAGGTCGGCCGGATTGATTTCGATGTCGAGGTCGCCGGTGTCCTCGGCGATGATCGCCACGGTCGCGGCGGAGGTGTGGATGCGGCCCTGCGATTCGGTCTCGGGCACGCGCTGCACGCGATGCGTGCCGGATTCGAACTTCAGCTTCGAATACGCGCCGCGCCCGTCGACGCGGGCGATGATCTCGCGGAAGCCGCCGTGTTCGCCGGGATTGGCCGATTCGACCTCGATCCGCCAGCCCTGGCGCTCGGCGTAGCGGCTGTACATGCGGAACAGGTCGCCGGCGAAGATCGCGGCCTCGTCGCCGCCGGTGCCGGCGCGAACTTCAAGATAGAGGCCGCCGTCGTCGCGCGCGTCCTTCGGCACCAGCTGCGCCATCAGTTCGGCATCGAGTTCGACCAGGCGCGCCTGCGCGGCGGCGATTTCCTCGTCGGCCAGTTCGGCCAGTTCGGGATCGCCACGCATCGCTTCGGCAGCGGCGAGGTCGTCGCGCGCCTGGCGCTCGGCGGCGAGCCCGGTCGCGATCGGTTCGAGCTGCGAGAACTCGCGCATCAGGCCGCGGTAGCGCGCCGCGTCCTCCACCGTTGCCGGGTCGGCGAGCAGGCGTTCGATTTCCTCGCGGCGTTCGGCCAGCGCTTCAAGCTTGCGGCGCAGGGTCGGCGTCATCGTCGCGGTCGGGATGCAGTTGGCGGTCGAGCGCTTCGGACAGCGTCGTGTGCGGGGGCGTGCCGTGTGGGAACATCCGCTCCGCGGCGCGCATCAGGTCGATGTCGCCGTTGATCGCGGCTTCGCGCAGCGCGGTGGTCGGTGCGTGCAGCAGGCGGTTGGTCAGCGTGTGCGCCAGCTGCTGCAGCACGGCGGCAGGGTCCTGGCCGGCCGCGAGCATCTGCCGCGCCTTCGCCAGTGTTTCGTCGCGCGCCGCTTCGCCGTGGGCGCGCAGTTGCTTGAGCGGGCCGTGATGCGCGCTGGCGTTGAGGGTTTCGACGAAGCGAGCGACCTGCAGGTCGACGATGGCTTCGGCGGCGTCGGCGGCTTCGCGCCGGCTGCGCCGGTTGTCCTCGATCACCCGCTCCAGGTCGTCCACGGTGTACAGGAACACGTCGCGCAGTTCGGCCACGTCCGGCGCGATGTCGCGCGGCACGGCCAGGTCGAGCAGCAGCATCGGCCGGTGGCGGCGCTGCTTCAGCGCGGCGGCGACGACCGGCTTGTGCAGGATCGGGTCGCGTGCGGCGGTCGCGGAAAACACGACGTCGGCTTCGGCCAGGTGGCGATCCAGTTCGGTCAGCGGCAGGGCCACGCCGCCGTGGCGGCTGGCCAGCTCCTGGGCATGGGCGAGGGTGCGGTTGGCGAACAGCAGCCGTTTCGCCTTCGCCTGCACCAGGTGCAGGGCGGTCAGCTCGATGGTCTCGCCGGCGCCGATCAGCAGGATGCTGCTGTCGGACGGCCGGGCGAAGGTCTCCTCGGCCATGCGCACCGCCGCCGAGGCCACCGACACCGGGTTGGCGCCGATGCGGGTGTCGGTGCGCGCGCGCTTGGCGGTGACGAAGGCGTGCTGGAACAGGCGGTCGAGGCGGTTGCCGAGGGTGCCCGCTTCGCGGGCAGCGACCCAGGCCTGCTTCACCTGGCCGAGGATCTGCGGCTCGCCCAGCACCAGCGAATCCAG
Source organism: Lysobacter sp. (assembly GCA_019634715.1). Classification (GTDB taxonomy): domain Bacteria; phylum Pseudomonadota; class Gammaproteobacteria; order Xanthomonadales; family Xanthomonadaceae; genus Lysobacter_I. The sequence continues at coordinate 360,741 of JAHCAU010000001.1, read as the reverse complement.
CCCGGTGGCCACGCGGAACAGGTGGCGCACCGCGTCGCCGTCGGCGTGCCGGTAGAGGTAGTCGCGCAGCGCCAGCGGCGTGCGCGCGCTGCCCGTCGCGCCGTCCTGCGGGTGCGCGGCCAGCCAGTCCACCAGGGCGTCGCCGCCGCCGCCCGTCAGCGCATAGATTTCGGTCCGGTTGCAGGTCGACAGCAGCGCCACTTCCTCGACGCCGGGCAGCGCACGCAATGCAGCCAGCGTCGCCGGCAGCGCCTGTTCGGAAAACGCCACCCGTTCGCGCAGGGAGACCGGCGCGGTCTGGTGGTTGAGGCCGAGGGCGATGAGATGGGACATCCGGGCTGGCGTGGCGTCGTCGGGAATGGGCCGTGACGACTGGCGGAGGCGGCTCTGGCGAGTTCGGTTAAGCTGGCGATCCGCATAGTTTACGGCCCATGCCGCCGATGCCCGAAGCCGTTTTCACAATTCGCCGTTTCGCGGCCGTCGCGCTGGGGGCCGTGCTGTCGGTCCTGGCGATCGACGCGGTCGCCGCAGGCGATGGCCCGGCGACGAACGGCGGGGCGGTGGCGGCGCCGGAATCGGTGGGGGCCGGGCCGCTGCCCGCCGCGATCGCCGGCGAATACGCACTGCAGGCCGGCAAGCTCGACGACGCGGCGCGCTGGTACCTGGAAGCGGCGCGTGCCGCCGAAGGCGATGCCGTCCTCGCCGAGCGTGCCACCCGCATCGCCCTGCTCGCACGCAACGACCGCTTCGCCGGCGACGCCCTGGCGCTGTGGCGCGCACGCGCCGCACGCAGCCTCGGCATGCGCAACGCCGAGGCCACCCTGGCCCTGCAGCGCAAGGACGAAGCCACCGCGCGCCGCGAACTGCGCAACCTGCTGCGCGGGCGCGGCGAGGGCCTGAAACCGGAGAAGGACGGCTGGCGCTACGCGCTGCTGGCGATGGATGCCGGTTCGGGCGACCCGCAGTTGATCGGCCGCCTGCTCGCGACCCTGGTCGACGACATCCCGCAGGACCTGCCGGCGTGGCTGGCCTTCGGGGAGTTCGCCCAGCAGGTGCAGCGCCAGGACGTGGCCGCGAAGATCATCGGCCGGGTGCTGCAGTACTACCCCAACGAGCCGGGCGTGTCGCTGCTGCACGCCAACCAGTTGCGCCGCTCGGGCAAGGCCCCGCAGGCGCGGAAGATCCTCGATCGCATGGGCGCCTCGGCCATCCTGCTGCCCGATGTCGCCTACGGCCTGGCCCGCGAGTACGGCGCCCTCGGCGATTTCGCCGCCGCCGCCGCGGTGCTGGCGCGCGGCCCGCAGAACGACAACACCTACATCCTGCGTGCGTCCTACCTCGCCCAGGCCGACGACAAGGCCGGCGTGGCTGCGGTCTACGAGGAACTCAAGCGCGAGTCGGCCTCGCCCAACCCCGGCCGGCGCCTGCTGCTGGGGCAGGTCGCCGAGTTCATCGGCCGCCTGGACGATGCGCTGGACTGGTACGCCAGCGTGCCCGGCGGCCCGCAACGCTGGCAGGCGCGCCTGCGCACCGCGCCGGTGCTGCACAAGCTGGGGCGCGTCGACGAGGCTCACGCGCGCATCCGCGACATCCAGACCGACGCCACCGCGGCCGACGAGACCCGACGCGATGCCTATTTGCTGCAGGCCGACCTGTTCAGGAACGACAACCGGCCCGGGGACGAACTGGCCACCCTCGACCGCGGCCTGGCCGCCTATCCCGACGAGCCGCAACTGCTGTACGCACGCGCCCTGATGTGGGAGCGCCGCGACGACATCGCTCGCGCCGAGGCCGACCTGCGGCGGATCCTCGCCCTGGACGCCGACGACGTGAATGCCCTGAACGCGCTGGGCTACACGCTCGCCGACCGCACCGACCGCTATCAGGAAGCGCTGGAGCTGATCGCCCGCGCCTACGCCGCCGAACCCGACAATGCCGCGATCATCGACAGCTACGGCTGGGTGCTCTATCGCCTGGGCCGCAGCGAGGAAGCGCTGGTCGAACTGCTGCGCGCCTTCACCAAGCAGAAGGACGCCGAGATCGCCGCCCACGTCGCCGAAGTCCTGTGGGCGCTGGGGCGCCGCGACGAGGCGGTGAACTACTTCGTCGAAGCCCGCCGGATCGACCCCGACAACCGGTCGCTCAAGCGCGCGCTCGACAAGACCGGTGCGGTCCTGCCGCCGTTGCCCGACAAGGCGGGCGCATGAGGGCGCGCGGCTGGTGTGTCGTCACGGCGCTGGCGGTCGCGCTGGCGGGCTGTGCCGCCGCGCCCGTGCGCGCACCGGCGCCCGCGCTCGCGGGCGATGCGCTCGATGCCCGCCTGCGCGCGCGCGACGCCTGGATCGCACAGACGCAGGCCTGGGGATTCGCCGGCCGGGCCGCGATCAGCCGCGCCGGCAAGGGCGGCAGCGGCCGGATCGAATGGGACCAGCGCGCAGGCGCCTACGAGGTCGCGCTGAGCGCGCCGATCACCCGCCAGAGCTGGCGCCTCAGCGGCGACCACGGCAGCGGGGCGGGGCGGATCGACGGGCTGACCGGCGGGCCGCGCGAAGGCGGCGACGCCGAGGCCCTGCTCGAAACCGCAACCGGCTGGCGCGTGCCGGTGCGCCTGCTCGGCGCCTGGGTGCGCGGCGCGGTCGCGAGCGGCGTCCCGGCCCCGGCGATCGATTACGACGCCGCCGGTCGCCCGGTGCGCTTCGAGCAGGCCGGCTGGACCGTCCGCTATCTGGAATGGCGGCCGGGGCCGGCAGGCGCGCCCGACCTGCCGGTACGCATCGATGCCGAATCCGGCGACGCCCGGGTCCGGCTCGTCATCGAGGACTGGACGTTCGCGAACCCATGATCGACTTCGACCCCGCCGACGGCTGGAGTACCTGGCCCGCGCCGGCCAAGCTGAACCTCTTCCTGCGCATCACCGGGCGCCGCGCCAACGGCTACCACGAGCTGCAGACGATCTTCCGCCTCCTCGACTGGGGCGACACCCTGCGCCTGCGGGTGCGCCAGGACGGTGCCGTGCATCGTCACGGCGACGTGCTGCCGGGTCTCGAAGAGGAGGACGATCTCGTGGTGCGGGCCGCGCGACGCCTGAAAATGGCGGCGAACGTCGTGTTGGGTGCCGACATCTACGTCGAAAAGCGTACGCCGACCGGTGGCGGCATGGGCGGCGGTTCCAGCGATGCCGCCACCGTCCTGCGTGCGCTCGACCACCTCTGGGGCTGCCACTTGGGCGAGGAGGCCCTGGCGACGCTGGGCCTCAAGCTCGGCGCGGACGTCCCGGTCTTCGTCCGCGGCCGCAACGCCTGGGCGGAGGGACTCGGCGAAATCCTGACGCCCATCGATCTGCCGCCGGCCTGGTACCTGATCGTCGCGCCCGGCGTCCATGCCTCCACCGTCGCCCTGTTCCAGGCGGCTGAATTGACGAGGAATGCCGCGCCCGCGACAATATCGGACTTCGTTTCGGATCCGTTCCTGCAGGGGCAGGCGCTCGGCAATGCCTTCGAGCCCGTCCTGCGTCGTCGCGAGCCCGCCGTGGACGCCGTGTTCAACGCACTGCGCAGCGTCGGCGTCCCGCGCCTGACCGGCTCCGGCAGCGCGTGCTTCGTCGAGTTCGCCGACCGCGAATCCGCCGAGGCCGCGCTGGCGCGGTTGCCCCATGGCTTCCATGCCTGGGTCGCCGCGGGAGCCAGCCGCTCGCCGCTGCTGGACGCGCTCGAATCGAAGGCAGGGAATCGGCAATAGGGAAGGGTCGTCGCTCGCGCAGACGGACCGCCTCCGTTCCGGTCCCGTCTCTCCAGGGGCGTCGCCAAGTGGTTAAGGCACCGGGTTTTGATCCCGGCATTCGTAGGTTCGAATCCTTCCGCCCCTGCCAATTTCCGCCGGGAGCCGCAATGCGGACTCCGGCGCCTTCTACCGCACCGGTCAGAGCGAAGCGGACACCGCCATGCAGGACGATCGCCAGTTGTTGATTTTCTCGGGCAATGCCAACCGCCCCTTGGCCGATGCCATCTGCCGCCAGCTCGGCGTGCGTCCCGGCAAGGCCCTCGTCGGCCGCTTCTCCGACGGTGAAGTGCAGGTCGAGATCGAGGAGAACGTGCGTCGCCAGGAAGTGTTCGTGGTCCAGCCCACGAACGCGCCCAGCGCCGAGAACCTGATGGAGCTGCTGGTCATCACCGATGCGCTCAAGCGCGCCTCGGTCGCCAGCGTCACCGCCGTCGTGCCGTACTTCGGCTATGCCCGCCAGGACCGCCGCCCGCGTTCCTCGCGCGTGCCGATCACCGCCAAGGTCGTCGCCCGGATGTTCGCCGCCGCCGGCGTCGACCGCGTGCTGACGGTCGACCTGCACGCCGACCAGATCCAGGGCTTCTTCGACATCCCGGTCGACAACGTCTACTCCTCGCCGCTGCTGCTGGCCGACATCTGGCGCAGCTACGGCACCGACAACCTGATCGTGGTCTCGCCCGACGTGGGCGGCGTGGTCCGTGCCCGCGCGATCGCCAAGCGTCTCGACGATGCCGACCTGGCGATCATCGACAAGCGCCGCCCGCGCGCCAACGTCGCCACCGTGATGAACATCATCGGCGACGTGGCCGGCAAGACCTGCGTGCTGGTCGACGACATCGTCGACACCGCCGGCACGCTGTGCGCCGCCGCCGCCGCGCTGAAGGCGCAGGGCGCGCAGCGCGTGATCGCCTACTGCACCCACCCGGTGCTGTCCGGCCCGGCGATCGACAACCTGAACAAGTCGCAGCTCGACGAACTGGTGGTGACCGACACCATCGCCCTGTCCGACGCCGCCCGCGCCTGCGGCCGCGTCCGCCAGCTCAGCGTCGCCGAACTGCTGGCCGAAACCATCCGACGGGTGGCCTTCGGCGAATCGGTCAGCTCGCTCTACGTCGACTGACCCCGCATTCCCGGCTCCGGCCGGAACCCGGCTCCCCTGGTCGCGGGGGAGTCGAACCACCGCCGCGAGGCGGTTCATCACTGCAAAGCGAGTCAAGACAATGTCCGAACACAACATCTCGGCGACCAGCCGCAAGGACGAGGGGAAGGGTGCGAGCCGCCGCCTGCGTCATGCCGGCCTGATCCCCGCCGTCATCTACGGTGGCGACGCCGCCCCGCAGAGCATCCAGCTCGAACACGAGAAGACCTGGCTGGCCAGCCAGCACGAGTGGTTCTATTCGTCGATCCTCGACCTGAACGTCGATGGCAAGGTCCAGAAGGTCCTGCTGCGCGACCTCCAGCGCCACCCGTTCAAGCAGATCCTCATGCACATCGACTTCCAGCGCGTCGATGAGAACAAGGCCCTGCGCACCGCCGTGCCGCTGCACTTCGCCAACGAAGACAAGTCGCCCGCCGGCAAGTCGGCCGAAGTCGTCGTCACCCACGAGCTGAACGAAGTCGTGGTCGAGTGCCTGCCGAAGGACCTGCCGGAGTTCATCGAGATCGACCTGTCGGCCCTCGACGTCGGCCAGATCGTCCACCTGTCCGATCTCAAGCTGCCGGCCGGCGTGTCGATCCCGGAACTGAAGCTGGGCAAGGAGCACGACCTCGCCGTCGTCATCGCCAAGCACGGCAAGGAAGAGGCCGAAGCCGCCGACGCTCCGGCCGCCGCCGAAGTGCCGGCCGCCAAGGTCACCAAGAAGGACCAGAAGTAATCGCCAGGCGACGGCGCGCCTCCGGGCGAGCCGTCGCCGCGATCTTCGCGACTTCCGATGGCAGGCCTGCGCCTCATCGTCGGGCTCGGCAATCCCGGCCCCGAACACGCCAGAACCCGGCACAACGCCGGGTTCTGGTTTGTGGACGCCCTCGCGCAGCAGTGCGGCGCGCGTTTCGGGCTGGAAAGCAAGCTGTTCGGCGAGACCGCCAAGGTCGAGATCGCCGGCCAGTCGGTCTGGCTGCTCAAGCCGGCCACGTTCATGAACCTCAGCGGCAAGTCGGTCGCCGCCGCGCTGCGCTACTGGAAGATCGAGCCGGAGGAGATGCTGGTCGCCCACGACGAACTGGATCTTCCGCCCGGTGTCGCGCGCTTCAAGTTCGACGGCGGCCACGGCGGCCAGAACGGACTGCGCGACATCGTCCGCCTGCTCGGCCACGGCAAGTTCCACCGCTTGCGCGTCGCCATCGGCCACCCGGGGCACAAGGACAAGGTCACCCCGTGGGTGCTGGGCCGCCCCGGCAGGGACGACGAAGCCCTGATCCTGCGCGCGATCGACGACGCGCTGTCCGCGCTGCCGCTGGCGGTGCAGGGCAACCACATGGATGCGATGACGAGGCTGCATACTGCGAAGCCTTGAATCGGGCATGGGGAATCGGGACTTGGACGCCGGGTTGCCGCGCTTCCGATTCCCGATTCCCGATTCTCAATTCCCGGATGTAGCTCAATGGGCATCAAATGCGGCATCGTCGGCCTGCCGAACGTCGGCAAGTCGACCCTGTTCAACGCGCTGACCAAGGCGGGCATCGCCGCGGCCAACTTCCCGTTCTGCACCATCGAGCCGAACGTCGGCGTCGTGCCCGTGCCCGACCCGCGCCTGAACGCGCTCGCGGAGATCGTGAAGCCGCAGAAGTGCATCCCGACCGCGGTCGAGTTCGTCGACATCGCCGGCCTGGTCGCCGGCGCGGCCAGCGGCGAGGGCCTGGGCAACAAGTTCCTGGCCCACATCCGCGAGGTCGACGCGATCACCCACGTGGTGCGCTGCTTCGAGAACCCGGACGTCATCCACGTCAACAACAAGGTCGACCCGATCGCCGACATCGAGACGATCGACACCGAGCTGGCGCTGGCCGACCTGGAATCGGTCGACAAGGCCCTGCAGCGCGCCGAGCGCTCGGCCAAGACCGGCGACAAGGACGCCAAGACGCGCGCCGAGATCCTCGGCCGCATCCGCGCCGGCCTCGACGACGGCAAGCCGGCCCGCGCGCTCGACCTGTCCGACGACGACCGTCTGGCCGTCCGCGACCTGTTCCTGCTCACCCTCAAGCCCGTCATGTACGTCGCCAACGTGCTGGAGGACGGCTTCGAGAACAACCCGCACCTCGACGCCGTGCGCGCCCGCGCCGTGACCGAAGGAGCCGAGGTGGTGCCGGTTTCGGCGGCCATCGAGGAAGAGCTCAGCCAGCTCGACGATGAGGATCGCGACACCTTCCTCGCCGACCTCGGCCTGGAAGAGCCGGGCCTGAACCGCGTGATCCGCGCCGCCTACAAGCTGCTCGGCCTGCAGACCTACTTCACCGCCGGCGTGAAGGAAGTCCGCGCCTGGACGGTCCGCGCCGGGTCCACGGCGCCGCAGGCGGCGGCGGTGATCCACACCGACTTCGAGAAGGGTTTCATCCGCGCCGAAACCATCGCCTACGACGACTACATCAGGTATCGCGGCGAATCCGGCGCCCGCGACGCCGGTCGCCTGCGCCTGGAGGGGAAGGAATACCGGGTGCAGGAAGGCGACGTGCTGCATTTCCGCTTCAACGTCTGACCGGCGGGCGCAACGGAGCGCCGCAGCGGGCTTTGCGCCTCGTGCGCGCCCCGTCTTCACGCCGGGTGTTCCGCTCAGCGGCTTTCACGTATCATTTGCGCCCCCGAGATCGCGTGCCGCCCGCCAGGCGGCGCGCCGGGTCCGGAACGGATGCGGCAGAGCAGTTTCCCGTTGACATCCGCCCGATACCCGGTCAGAATTTCGGGCTGTTTTCATCGTGTTGCGTTTTACCGGACGTTGTTCAGCCGGAGGGATACCCAAGCGGCCAACGGGGGCAGACTGTAAATCTGCTGGCTTACGCCTTCGGTGGTTCGAATCCACCTCCCTCCACCACTTCCCCTGGCGTTCGCCGCCGGGAAGGTGCTGAAGAAAGTCCGTTCCGCAAGATGCGGGAGTAGTTCAACGGTAGAACCTCAGCCTTCCAAGCTGATGGTGCGGGTTCGATTCCCGTCTCCCGCTCCATCGCGGCGGCGCCCTGAACACTCCGCTTGCGGAACTCGATCCGGATCCACCAAGTCCGGATGACCACATCGCTGCTCACGTAGCTCAGTCGGTAGAGCACCTCCTTGGTAAGGAGGAGGTCGAAGGTTCGATTCCTTTCGTGAGCACCACCCATCGTTCAAATCCAGTTGAGTTCAAAGAGAAGCAGCCATGGCCAAGGGTAAGTTCGAGCGCACCAAGCCGCACGTCAACGTCGGCACCATCGGTCACGTCGACCACGGCAAGACCACGCTGACCGCCGCGCTGACCAAGATCGGCGCCGAGCGCTTCGGTGGCGAGTTCAAGGCGTACGACGCGATCGACGCGGCGCCGGAAGAGAAGGCCCGCGGCATCACGATTTCGACGGCGCACGTGGAATACGAAAGCCCGACGCGCCACTACGCGCACGTGGACTGCCCGGGTCACGCCGACTACGTGAAGAACATGATCACGGGCGCGGCGCAGATGGACGGCGCGATCCTGGTGTGCTCGGCCGCCGACGGCCCGATGCCGCAGACGCGCGAGCACATCCTGCTGTCGCGCCAGGTGGGCGTGCCGTACATCGTCGTGTTCCTGAACAAGGCCGACATGGTGGACGACGCCGAGCTGCTGGAACTGGTCGAGATGGAAGTGCGCGAGCTGCTGAGCAAGTACGACTTCCCGGGCGACGACACCCCGATCATCCATGGTTCGGCCCGTCTGGCGCTGGAAGGCGACCAGTCGGAGATCGGCGTGCCTGCGATCATCAAGCTGGTGGAAGCGCTGGACACGTTCATTCCGGAGCCGCAGCGCGACGTGGACAAGCCGTTCCTGATGCCGGTGGAAGACGTGTTCTCGATCTCGGGCCGCGGCACCGTGGTGACCGGCCGCATCGAGCGCGGCATCATCAAGGTGGGCGACGAAATCGAGATCGTGGGCATCCGTCCGACGCAGAAGACGACGGTGACGGGCGTGGAAATGTTCCGCAAGCTGCTGGACCAGGGCCAGGCGGGCGACAACGCCGGTCTGCTGCTGCGCGGCACGAAGCGTGACGACGTGGAGCGCGGCCAGGTGCTGTGCAAGCCGGGTTCGATCGCGCCGCACACGGACTTCGAGGCCGAGGTGTACGTGCTGTCGAAGGACGAGGGCGGCCGTCACACGCCGTTCTTCAAGGGCTACCGTCCGCAGTTCTACTTCCGCACGACCGACATCACCGGTGCGGTGACGCTGCCGGAAGGCACGGAGATGGTGATGCCGGGCGACAACGTGAAGATGACGGTGCAGCTGATCAACCCGGTGGCGATGGACGAAGGCCTGCGTTTCGCGATCCGCGAAGGCGGCCGCACGGTCGGCGCCGGCGTCGTTGCCAAGATCATCAAGTGATGCGCTGACACCCGCCTTCGGAACTTCATCCTTCGGCGGGTGGTCAACAACTTGAGATCAGGCGACAGGCGAGCCGGAAACGGCTCGCCGTTGCTGTCTCAGGAAGCGGTCAAGCAAGCAGTCAAACCGAATACACGCCAGTAGCTCAATTGGCAGAGCAGCGGTCTCCAAAACCGCAGGTTGGGGGTTCGAGTCCCTCCTGGCGTGCCACTCTCGAGCGGATCGCGCCGCGACCCCTCCGGCCGGTTTCGGCGGATGTGTCGGTGGCGACCCGCGAAGCAGGCACACAGACTTGAATAGCAGAGTCGAACAACCCAATGCCGGCGGTTCCGCAGGCGACCTGGTGAAGTACGCGCTGGCGCTGCTGCTCGTGGCCGCCGGTCTTTTCGCGTTCTACTGGTTCAGCGGCCAGTGGCCGACCGTTGCCCGCGTCCTCGCGGTCATCGGTGGTCTGGTCGCAGGTGGCGCCGTGTTCATGACCACCGCCAAGGGCGCGCAGACGCGCGAATTCCTCGGTGAATCGCGCTTCGAACTGCGCAAGGTGATCTGGCCGACGCGCCAGGAAGCCACCAAGACAACGTGGGTCGTGATCGTGGCCGTGATCCTGATCAGCCTGATGCTGGCCGGCTTCGATGTGGTCATCCAGTGGGGCGTGAAGGCCCTGCTGGGGACCTGATGGAGATTCAAGTGAGCAATTCCGAAGTCCAGAAACGCTGGTACGTCGTCCACGCCTACTCCGGCTTCGAGAAGTCGGTGGCCCAGGCGCTGCGCGACCGCATCGCCCGCACCGGCATGGAGGACAGGTTCGGCGAAGTGCTGGTCCCGACCGAAGAAGTCATCGAAATGCGCTCCGGCCAGAAGCGCCGTTCCGAGCGCAAGTTCTTCCCGGGCTACGTGCTGGTGCAGATCGCGACCCATGACGAAGCCGGTATCCCGCGCATGGACAACGAAAGCTGGCATCTGGTGAAGGAAACGCCGAAGGTGATGGGCTTCATCGGCGGCACCGCCGATCGCCCCCTGCCGATCCGCGATTCCGAAGCCGATGCGATCCTGCAGCGCGTGCAGGAAGGCGTCGAGAAGCCCAAGCCGAAGGTGCTGTTCGAGCCGGGCCAGATGGTGCGCGTCACCGACGGTCCGTTCAACGACTTCAACGGCGTGGTCGAGGAAGTGAATTACGAAAAGAGCCGCCTGCGCGTCTCGGTGCTGATCTTCGGTCGCGCCACGCCGGTGGAGCTGGAATTCGGTCAGGTCGAAAAAGCCTGACCAAAGCGGGAAGACCGCTGATGGGGAGGTCGCGCAAGCGACCTCTCCTTTCCGCGTCTTCCAGGTTCAACCCACGGAGGAGCCCCGCAGCCGGAAGGCGTGCAGGCGCTAACACTCCAGGAGACTCTCAATGGCTAAGAAAGTAGTTGGTTACATCAAGCTGCAGGTGAAGGCCGGTCAGGCCAACCCCTCGCCGCCGGTCGGTCCCGCACTCGGTCAGCGCGGCCTGAACATCATGGAGTTCTGCAAAGCGTTCAACGCCGCGACCTCCAAGCTGGAACCGGGTCTGCCGACGCCGGTCATCATCACCGCCTATTCCGACCGTACCTTCACCTTCGTCACCAAGTCGACCCCGGCGTCGGTGCTGCTGAAGAAGGCCGCCGGCATCCAGTCGGGTTCGAAGCGTCCGAACAGCGAGAAGGTGGGCAAGGTCACCCGCAAGCAGCTCGAAGACATCGCCAAGGCGAAGGAAGCGGACCTCACGGCCGCCGACCTCGACGCGGCCGTTCGCACCATCGCGGGTTCTGCCCGTTCGATGGGTCTTGTGGTGGAGGGCTGATCCCATGGCGATGAACAAGCGACAGAAAGCGATCCTCAATGCCGTCGAGCCGGGCAAGGCCTATGCGTTCGACGACGCGATCAAGATCCTCAAGACCGCGACCAAGGCCAAGTTCGTCGAATCCGTCGACGTGGCCGTGCGTCTGGGCGTGGATGCCAAGAAGTCCGACCAGCAGGTCCGCGGTTCGACCGTGCTGCCGGCCGGTACCGGCAAGTCCGTCCGCGTGGCGGTGTTCGTGCCCGCAGGCGCCAAGGCCGATGAAGCCCTGGCCGCCGGCGCCGACATCGTCGGCATGGACGACCTCGCCGAGAAGATGCTCGGCGGCGACCTGAACTACGACGTGGTCATCGCCACGCCGGATGCCATGCGTGTCGTCGGCAAGCTCGGCCAGGTGCTCGGCCCGCGCGGTCTGATGCCGAACCCGAAGGTCGGCACCGTGTCGCCGAACCCGGCCGAAGCCGTGAAGAACGCCAAGGGCGGCCAGGTCCGTTACCGCACCGACAAGGGCGGCATCATCCACTGCACCATCGGCAAGGCGAGCTTCCAGGACGCCGACCTGAAGGGCAACCTCGAAGCGCTGCTGCTCGACCTGATCAAGGCCAAGCCGGCAACCGCCAAGGGCACGTACCTGCAGAAGATCTCGATCAGCTCGACGATGGGCCCCGGCGTCACCGTCGATCAGGCTTCGCTGCAGCTGAAGTGACGATTCGACCCGAGCGCGCAACTTGCGCGCACGGCTTTGTCGAATCGCCATCCTCGCGAAGGCGGGAAGCGTTTTACAACGGCCGTAGGCCGGTCATCCAGCTTTCAACGCAGTGCCACCTGCGATGGAAGTCTGGAATGGACAAAGCTGGATCCCGGCTTGCGCCGGGATGACGTTTCAAAGATGTCGATCTGCGATCGACATCTGGATGAATTTTGAGGGCATCGCCGAGGAGTCCGCTCCGGAGCGATCGCCGTCAAAGACCGCAGGTGCGGTCAGCGCGCGACGCGCACGGGCAGGGAAGCGCCCATCAAGGCATGGAATCGTGCCGTCGCAAGCGGGATCGCTTAATCGCACTCGCAAGGCTCATCCCTTGCAGTGCCGCCTGCGCAGATGGTGCCGCCCCCTCTGGATGTTTCGATTTCGAAATCTCTGTGAAGGGCCGCCACCGGGACGCATTCCGCGTCCCCGGCGTTCAGGAGGAATGCCGTCCGGGACCGTTAGCGGCAGGAGCCGCGAGCGGAGTTCACAAGAGGAGTGCACATGGCTCTGAATCTCACCCAGAAGCAAGACGTAGTGGCCGAAGTGGCGGAAATCGCCGCGAAGGCCCACTCCTTGATCGCTGCCGAATACGCAGGCACCACGGTCTCCCAGATGACCGCGATGCGCAAGAAGGCCCGCGAAAACGGCGTGTACTTGAAAGTCGTCAAGAACACGCTGGCCGCGCGCGCCGTGGCGGGGACCGAATACGAGGTTGTCCAGGACAAGCTCGTCGGCCCGCTGCTCTATGCGTTTTCGCTCGAGGAGCCCGGCGCCGCCGGTCGACTGATCAAGGAATTCGCCAAAGGCAACGACAAGCTGCAGCCGAAGGTGGTCGCCGTCGGCGGCCAGTCCTATCCGGCCAGCCATGTCGACGTGCTGGCCTCGCTGCCGACCCGCGATCAGGCGCTGGCCATGCTGGCCCGCGTCCTGGCCGAGCCGGCGACGATGTTCGCCCGCGCGATCAAGGCCGTGGCCGACAAGCAGGGAGGTGGCGATGTCGCCGCCGAAGCCCCTGCCGAAGCCGCCGCCGAAGCCTGATCCCTACGTCATCGAAGACCCTGCGCCTGACGGCGTGCGGTCCACACCCAATCGAATCCAGAAGGTAAACACACAATGTCCCTTACCAACGAACAGATCGTCGACGCCGTTGCCGGCAAGACCCTGATGGAAGTGATGGAGCTGGTCAAGGCCATCGAAGAGAAGTTCGGCGTCACCGCCGCCGCTCCGGTCATGATGGCCGGTCCGGCCGCCGCTGCCGAAGTGAAGGAAGAGCAGACCGAATTCAACGTCATCCTGAAGGATGCCGGCGCGAAGAAGGTCGACGTCATCAAGGCTGTCCGCGCCATCACCGGCCTGGGCCTGAAGGAAGCCAAGGACCTCACCGAGGCCGGCGGCGTCCTCAAGGAAGCCGTGTCGAAGGAAGACGCCGAGAAGTTCAAGAAGGAACTCGAAGCCGCCGGCGCGTCCGTCGAGCTCAAGTGACCTTCGCAGAAGGTCATCCCGGACAGCGCGCAGTCGCGTGCTGATCCGGGATCCAGCGTTCTTCACTCCAGAAGGGCGCCGGGTCCTCGCGGAAGCGGGGATGACAGCACCAAGGCTGGGGGCGGAAGCCCCCGGCCTTTGGCCGTTCTGACGGGGCGGGCGTTTTCGCTCCGGGCTTTGACGAAGCAAGCGGTAACGAACCGCGATTTTACCGAGCAGGTTGTACCGAAACAGGTTCCACCGAAGCAAGTCGACAGTCGGAAGTAGCGGGAGAGGGCGTGCTGGTGCCGGCAATACCAGCGACTTCCTACTGTCGATTCACCCGGGCCAGCGCGCCACGCGCCCGCCCGACCGGCGCCGCCGCGCACCTGCGCTGCGCCGGACACAACGCAATCCAAGCTGAGAGGCCTCATCTCCCATGACCACAGCTCACTCGACGACGTACTCGTTCACCGAGAAGAAGCGCATCCGCAAGAACTTCGGCAAGCGCCGTTCGATTCTCGAAGTCCCGTTCCTGCTCGCGATCCAGGTCGATTCGTACCGCGAATTCCTCCAGGCCGACGCCGAGCCGAACCGCCGCGACGACCGCGGCCTGCATGCCGCGCTGAAATCCGTCTTCCCGATCACCAGCTACAACGGCTACGCCGCGCTGGAGTACGTCGGCTACAAGCTCGGCGACCCGGTGTTCGACGAGCGCGAGTGCCGCAACCGCGGCCTCAGCTACGGCGCGCCGCTGCGCGTGACCGTGCGCCTGGTGATCTACGACAAGGAGTCGTCGAGCAAGGCCGTGAAGTACGTGAAGGAGCAGGAGGTCTACATGGGCGAAATCCCGCTCATGACCGACAACGGCACCTTCATCGTCAACGGCACCGAGCGCGTCATCGTCTCCCAGCTGCACCGTTCGCCGGGCGTGTTCTTCGACCACGACCGCGGCAAGACGCACAGTTCGGGCAAGCTGCTGTACAGCGCCCGCATCATCCCCTACCGCGGCTCCTGGCTGGACTTCGAGTTCGACCCGAAGGACGCGGTGTTCACCCGTATCGACCGTCGCCGCAAGCTGCCGGTGACGATCCTGCTGCGCGCGCTCGGTTACTCGAACGAGGAGATCCTGCAGCAGTTCTTCGAGGTCAACACCTTCCACATCCTGCCCGAAGGCGTGCAGCTCGAGCTCGTGCCCGAGCGCCTCAAGGGCGAGACGCTGGACTTCAACCTCGCCGACGGCGACCGCGTCATCGTCGAAGCCGGCAAGCGCATCACGCCGCGCCACATCCGCCAGCTGGAACAGTCGGGCATCGCCGCCCTGGCCGTGCCGGACAGCTATCTCGTGGGCCGCATCCTGTCGCACGACGTCATCGATGCGAACACCGGCGAACTGATCGCCGCCGCCAACGACGAGATCAACGACGACCAGCTCGCCAAGTTCCGCAAGTTCGGCATCGAAACCGTCGGCACCCTGTGGGTCAACGACCTCGACCGCGGCCCGTACATCTCGAATACGCTGCGCATCGATCCGACCAAGACCCAGCTCGAAGCCCTGGTCGAGATCTACCGCATGATGCGTCCGGGCGAGCCGCCGACCAAGGACGCCGCGCAGAACCTGTTCCACAACCTGTTCTTCACCTTCGAGCGATACGACCTGTCGGGCGTGGGCCGGATGAAGTTCAACCGCCGCATCGGCCGCAAGGAAGTCGAAGGCAGCCCCGTGCTGTACGACTACAAGTACTTCGCCGAGCGCAAGGACGAGGAATCGGCCCGCCTGCGCGCGCAGTGCGGCCCGGAGATGTCGGACATCCTCGACGTCATCCGCACGCTGTGCCAGATCCGCAACGAAGGCACCGGCGTCGACGACATCGACCATCTCGGCAACCGTCGCGTGCGTTCGGTCGGCGAAATGGCCGAGAACGTGTTCCGCGTCGGCCTGGTCCGCGTCGAGCGCGCCGTCAAGGAGCGCCTGACGATGGCCGAGTCCGAGGGCCTGACCCCGCAGGAACTCATCAACGCCAAGCCGGTGGCCGCCGCGATCAAGGAGTTCTTCGGCTCCTCGCAGCTGTCGCAGTTCATGGACCAGAACAACCCGCTGTCGGAAGTGACGCACAAGCGTCGCGTTTCCGCGCTGGGTCCGGGCGGCCTGACCCGCGAGCGCGCCGGCTTCGAAGTGCGCGACGTGCATCCGACCCACTACGGCCGCGTCTGCACCATCGAAACGCCGGAAGGCCCGAACATCGGCCTGATCAACTCGCTCGCCGTGTTCGCGCGCACCAACCGCTACGGCTTCCTCGAAACCCCGTACCGCCGGGTCGTGGAAGGCCAGGTCACCGACGAGATCGAATACCTGTCGGCGATCGAGGAAAACGAATACGTCATCGCCCAGGCCAACGCCCAGCGCGACGACAAGGGCACGATCACCGCGCCGTTCGTCGCCTGCCGTTACCAGGGCGAGTCGATGCTGCGTCCGCCGAGCGAAATCCACTTCATGGACGTGTCGCCGATGCAGACCGTGTCGGTCGCGGCCGCGCTGGTGCCGTTCCTCGAGCACGACGACGCGAACCGCGCGCTGATGGGCGCGAACATGCAGCGCCAGGCCGTTCCGACCCTGCGCGCCCAGAAGCCGCTGGTCGGCACCGGCATCGAGCGCGCCGTGGCGCGCGACTCCGGCGTGACCGTGAATGCCCGTCGCGGCGGCGTGGTCGAGCAGATCGACGCCGGTCGCATCGTGGTCAAGGCCAACGAGGTCGAGATCACCGATGCCGCCGACGCCGGCGTCGACATCTACACGCTGATCAAGTACACCCGCTCGAACCAGAACACCTGCATCAACCAGCGTCCGCTGGTGAACGTGGGCGACCGCATCGAGCGCGGCGACGTGCTGGCCGACGGTCCTTCGACCGACATCGGCGAGCTCGCGCTGGGCCAGAACATGCTGGTCGCGTTCATGCCGTGGAACGGTTACAACTTCGAAGACTCGATCCTGCTGTCCGAGCGCGTGGTCAAGGAAGATCGCTACACCACGATCCACATCGAAGAACTGGCCTGTGTCGCGCGCGACACGAAGCTGGGTCCGGAAGAGATCACCGCGGACATCCCGAACGTCTCCGAGCAGGCGCTGTCGCGGCTCGACGAGTCCGGCGTGGTGTACATCGGCGCCGAAGTGCGTGCCGGCGACATCATGGTCGGCAAGGTCACGCCCAAGGGCGAGAGCCAGCTGACTCCGGAAGAGAAGCTGCTGCGCGCGATCTTCGGCGAGAAGGCGTCGGACGTGAAGGACAGCTCGCTGCGCGTGCCCCCGGGCATGGACGGCACCGTCATCGACGTGCAGGTCTTCACCCGCGACGGCATCGAGAAGGACAAGCGCGCCCGCCAGATCGAGGAAGAGGAAATCCGTCGGGTCAAGAAGGACTTCGACGACCAGTTCCGCATCCTCGAATCGGCGATCTATGCCCGCCTTCGCGCGCAGATCGTCGGCAAGACCGTCAATGGCGGCGCCGGCCTGAAGAAGGGCGACATCGTCACCGACGCCGTCCTCGATGGCCTGAAGAAGTCCGACTGGTTCACGCTGCGCATGAAGGACGACGTCGATGCCGATGCGATCGAACGCGCCCAGAAGCAGATCGACGCGCACCAGAAGGAATTCGAGCGTCGCTTCGCCGACAAGCGCGGCAAGATCACCCAGGGCGACGACCTCGCCCCGGGCGTGCTGAAGATGGTGAAGGTGTTCCTGGCGGTGAAGCGCCGCATCCAGCCGGGCGACAAGATGGCCGGCCGCCACGGCAACAAGGGCGTGGTGTCGAACATCGTGCCGGTCGAGGACATGCCGTACATGGCCTCGGGCGAAACCGTCGACATCGTGCTGAACCCGCTGGGCGTGCCGTCGCGCATGAACATCGGCCAGATCCTGGAAGTGCACCTGGGCTGGGCCGCGAAGGGCCTGGGCCAGAAGATCCAGCGCATGCTGGACGCACAGGCCAAGCTCGCCGACCTGCGCAAGTTCCTCGACGACATCTACAACCACGACACCGTGGCCCATGGCCAGCGCGTCGACCTCGCGCAGTTCAGCGATGCCGAACTGCTGCGCCTGGCGCACAACCTGTGCGATGGCGTGCCGATGGCGACCCCGGTGTTCGACGGCGCCGCGGAAGAAGAGATCAAGCGCATGCTCGAACTCGCCGACCTGCCGCAGAGCGGCCAGACCCAGCTGTTCGACGGACGCACCGGCGAAGCCTTCGACCGCCGCACCACGGTCGGCTACATGCACATGCTGAAGCTGAACCACCTGGTCGACGACAAGATGCACGCCCGCTCGACCGGCCCGTACTCGCTCGTCACCCAGCAGCCGCTGGGCGGCAAGGCGCAGTTCGGCGGCCAGCGCTTCGGCGAAATGGAAGTCTGGGCGCTGGAAGCCTACGGCGCGGCCTACACCCTGCAGGAAATGCTGACGGTGAAATCCGACGACGTGCAGGGCCGCAACCAGATGTACAAGAACATCGTCGACGGCGAATACGAAATGGTCGCGGGCATGCCGGAATCCTTCAACGTGTTGGTGAAGGAAATCCGCTCGCTGGCCATCAACATGGAGCTCGAGGAGCACTGAGAAGCGGTGATTGGGGATTCGGGATCGGGGATTCGCGACGGCGCAGGCCGGCGACTCCCGATCCCTTCGAATCCCCGCTTTGACGAATCCCGAATCTCGTATCCCGAATCCCGGAGAACCCCATGAAAGATTTGCTCAACCTCTTCAACCAGCAGCGCCAGACCCTCGACTTCGACGCGATCAAGATCGCGCTCGCGTCGCCGGACATGATCCGCAGCTGGTCCTTCGGCGAAGTGAAGAAGCCGGAGACCATCAACTACCGCACCTTCAAGCCCGAGCGCGACGGCCTGTTCTGCGCCGCGATCTTCGGCCCGATCAAGGACTACGAGTGCCTGTGCGGCAAGTACAAGCGCATGAAGCACCGCGGCGTGGTCTGCGAGAAGTGCGGCACCGAAGTCACCCTCGCGCGCGTCCGACGCGAACGCATGGGCCACATCGACCTGGCGTCGCCGGTCGCGCACATCTGGTTCCTCAAGTCGCTGCCGTCGCGCATCGGCCTGATGCTGGACATGACCCTGCGCGACATCGAGCGCATCCTGTACTTCGAGGCGTTTGTGGTGACCGAGCCGGGCCTGACCCCGCTCGAGCGCGGCATGCTGCTGACCGAAGAGCAGTTCATGACCGCGCGCCAGGAACACGGCGACGACTTCGAGGCCGCGATGGGCGCCGAAGCCGTCTACGACCTGCTGCGCACGATCGACCTGCAGTCGGAAATGGTGACCCTGCGCGAGGAAATCGCCAGCACCGGTTCCGAAACCAAGCTCAAGCGCCTCACCAAGCGCATCAAGCTGGTCGAAGCCTTCCTCGAATCGGGCAATCGCCCGGAGTGGATGGTCATGACCGTGCTGCCGGTGCTGCCGCCGGACCTGCGTCCGCTGGTGCCGCTGGACGGCGGTCGTTTCGCGACCTCCGACCTGAATGACCTGTACCGCCGCGTCATCAACCGCAACAACCGCCTCAAGCGCCTGCTCGAACTGAACGCGCCCGACATCATCGTGCGCAACGAGAAGCGCATGCTGCAGGAATCGGTCGACGCGCTGATGGACAACGGCCGTCGCGGCCGCGCCATCACCGGCACGAACAAGAGGCCTTTGAAGTCGCTCGCCGACATGATCAAGGGCAAGCAGGGCCGCTTCCGCCAGAACCTGCTCGGCAAGCGCGTCGACTACTCGGGCCGTTCGGTCATCGTGGTCGGCCCGACCCTGCGCCTGCACGAGTGCGGCCTGCCGAAGAAGATGGCGCTCGAGCTGTTCAAGCCCTTCATCTTCGCCAAGCTGCAGCGCCGTGGCCTGGCCACGACGATCAAGGCGGCGAAGAAGCTGGTCGAGCGCGAAGAGCCGATCGTGTGGGATATCCTCGAAGAGGTGATCCGCGAGCATCCGGTGCTGCTGAACCGCGCGCCGACCCTGCACCGCCTCGGCATCCAGGCGTTCGAGCCGGTGCTGATCGAAGGCAAGGCGATCCAGCTGCATCCGCTGGTCTGCACCGCGTTCAACGCCGACTTCGACGGCGACCAGATGGCCGTGCACGTTCCGCTGTCGCTGGAAGCCCAGCTCGAAGCGCGCGCGCTGATGATGTCGTCGAACAACATCCTCTCGCCGGCGAACGGCGAGCCGATCATCGTGCCCTCGCAGGACGTGGTGCTCGGCCTGTACTACATGACCCGCGCCCTGGAGAACAAGGCGGGCGAGGGCATGGCGTTCGCCAACATCGCCGAAGTCAAGCGCGCCTACGACAACCGCGTCGTCGAGCTGCACGCCAAGGTCAAGGTCCGCATCGTCGAGACGGTGATCAGCGAAGACCCCGACACCGGCAAGCGCGTGCGCGAGCAGAAGTCCGCGGTCGTCGACACCACCGTCGGTCGTGCGCTGCTGCAGGAAATCCTGCCGGTGGGCCTGCCGTTCGCGCTGGTCAACACCGAGCTGACCAAGAAGAACATCAGCCGCCTGATCAACAGCTGCTACCGCCAGCTCGGGCTGAAGGACACGGTCGTGTTCGCCGACAAGCTGATGTACACCGGCTTCGCGTACGCGACCCGCTCCGGCGTGTCGATCGGCATCGACGACATGACCATCCCGATGGCGAAGAAGTCGATCCTGGCCGAGGCCGAGACCGAAGTGCTGGAAATCCAGCAGCAGTACCAGTCGGGCCTGGTCACCGCCGGCGAACGCTACAACAAGGTCGTCGACATCTGGTCGCGCACCAACGAGCGCGTCGCCAAGGCGATGATGGACACCATCGGCACCGAGAAGGTGCAGAACGCCAAGGGCGAGACCATCGACCAGAAGTCGATGAACTCGATCTACATCATGGCCGACTCGGGCGCGCGTGGTTCGCAGGCCCAGATCCGCCAGCTCGCGGGCATGCGCGGCCTGATGGCCAAGCCGGACGGCTCGATCATCGAAACGCCGATCACCGCGAACTTCCGCGAAGGCCTGAACGTCCTCCAGTACTTCATCTCGACCCACGGTGCCCGAAAGGGCCTCGCGGACACCGCGCTGAAGACCGCGAACTCCGGTTACCTGACCCGTCGCCTCGTCGACGTGGCCCAGGACGTGGTGATCACCGAGGTCGACTGCGGCACGCTCGAAGGCCTGATCATGACCCCGATCGTCGAAGGCGGCGACGTGGTCGAACCGCTGCGCGACCGCGTGCTGGGCCGCATCGTGGCCGAGGACGTGTTCCTGCCGGGCAACGACGAGGATCCGTTCGTCACTCGCAACACCCTGCTCGACGAAGCCTGGGTGCAGCAGCTCGAAGACGCAGGCGTGCAGTCGATCAAGGTGCGCTCGACGATCACCTGCGCCAGCTCGTTCGGCGTGTGCGCCCACTGCTACGGCCGCGACCTGGCCCGTGGCCACATCGTCAACATCGGCGAAGCGGTCGGCGTCATCGCCGCGCAGTCGATCGGCGAGCCGGGCACGCAGCTGACCATGCGTACGTTCCACATCGGTGGTGCGGCATCGCGTGCGGCGGCCATCGACAACGTCACGGTCAAGACCACCGGTACGATCAAGTTCAACAACCTCAAGCACGTCAACCACAGTGCCGGTCACCTGGTCGCGGTGTCGCGCTCGGGCGAAGTCTCGGTGCTCGACGCCCACGGCCGTGAGCGCGAACGCTACAAGCTCCCGTACGGCGCCACCATCCAGCTCAAGGATGGCGGTGAAGTGAAGGCCGGCCAGACCGTCGCGAACTGGGATCCGCACAACCACCCGATCGTCTCGGAAGTCGCTGGTTTCATCCGCTTCATCGACTTCGTCGACGGCGTGACCGTGATCGAGAAGACCGACGAACTGACCGGCCTGGCCTCGCGCGAGATCACCGATCCGAAGCGTCGCGGCACCCAGGCCAAGGACCTGCGTCCGCTGGTGCGCATCATCGACGCCAACGGCAAGGACCTCACAATCCCGGGCACCGATCTGCCCGCGCAGTACCTGCTGCCGCCGAAGTCGATCGTCAACCTGCAGGACGGCGCCCCGGTGGGCGTGGGCGACGTCGTCGCCAAGATCCCGCAGGAAGCCTCGAAGACCCGCGACATCACCGGTGGTCTGCCGCGCGTGGCCGACCTGTTCGAAGCGCGCAAGCCGAAGGATCCTGCGATCCTGGCCGAGCGTTCGGGCATCGTCAGCTTCGGCAAGGACACCAAGGGCAAGCAGCGCCTGATCATCAAGGACACCGATGGTTCGGAGCACGAGGAGCTGATCCCGAAGTACCGCCAGATCATCGTGTTCGAAGGCGAGCACGTGCAGAAGGGCGAAACCATCGTCGACGGCGAGCCCAGCCCGCAGGACATCCTGCGTCTGCTCGGCGTCGAGCCGCTGGCCTCGTACCTGACCAAGGAAATCCAGGACGTCTACCGCCTGCAGGGCGTGAAGATCAACGACAAGCACATCGAAGTGATCGTCCGCCAGATGCTGCGCAAGATCGAGATCACCGACCAGGGCGACAGCAAGTTCCTCAACGGCGAGCAGGTCGAGCGCCAGCGCTTCATCGAGGAAAACGTCCGCCTGGCCGGCAAGAACGAGATCGTGGCCAAGGGCGACCCGGTGCTGCTCGGCATCACCAAGGCCTCGCTGGCGACCGAGTCGTTCATCTCGGCGGCCTCGTTCCAGGAAACCACCCGCGTCCTCACCGAGGCAGCGGTGCGCGGCACCCGCGACACCCTGCGCGGCCTGAAGGAGAACGTGATCGTCGGCCGCCTGATCCCGGCCGGTACCGGCCTGGCCTATCACAGCCAGCGCCGCAAGCGCGCCTCGGGCCTGACCGACTCCGAGATGGAAGCCCTGTCGGCCCCGGTCGCCGTGGCGGAAGCCCCGGCTGCGGTCGAAGCCCCTGTCCAGGCCCCGGTCAACCCGGTGCCGGACATGATCGAAGGCGACTCGGCCGAGTAAGGCCGGACCGCCGGTCGTCGGCCGGGGCGTCGCCCCCGGCCGTACGGCTGGCAATGGCGCGAGGAGTGCA
The DNA here is from genome assembly GCA_019634715.1 of Lysobacter sp. Lineage (GTDB taxonomy): Bacteria > Pseudomonadota > Gammaproteobacteria > Xanthomonadales > Xanthomonadaceae > Lysobacter_I. The sequence continues at coordinate 338,326 of JAHCAU010000001.1, read as the reverse complement.
GTACACTTCGCGCCTCTTTTGGCGGCCTCGGCCGCCCAGATCACGAAATGAGGCTACAGGATGTGCCTCGTATTCGGTCCAGGAGGACGGGAAAGTCCGGTGTTTTCGCCTGTTCGCAGGCGAGTCGCCGGGACCGCGACGGCTCACCAGGCCGGAGCGGGCCAAAGAATGCGTGTCGGCAGATCGGGGCTCCCGGTCTGCCGGCGTTTTTTGTCGTCGCGTCGTCCTGCCGGGCGGTGCGGCCCTTCGAACCAACCAGCAGACAACTACTGATGGCAACGATCAACCAGCTCGTGCGCAAGCCGCGCAGCCCCGAAGTCTACAAGAGCACCTCGCCGGCGCTCGCCAACTGCCCTCAGCGCCGTGGCGTGTGCACCCGCGTGTACACCACGACCCCGAAGAAGCCGAACTCGGCGCTTCGCAAGGTCGCCAAGGTGCGCCTGACCAACGGTTACGAAGTCATTTCGTACATCGGCGGCGAAGGCCACAACCTGCAGGAGCACTCGGTGGTCCTGATCCGCGGCGGCCGCGTCAAGGACCTCCCGGGCGTGCGCTACCACACCGTGCGCGGCTCGCTCGACGCCGCCGGTGTCGCCAAGCGTCGCCAGGGTCGTTCGAAGTACGGCGCCAAGCGTCCGAAGTCGTAATCGGCTTTCGATCGAGATTCGTAGGGTGGGCTTCAAGCCCACCGCTTCGTAAACGATGGCGGGCCTGAAGCCCGCCCTACACACCGGTAATCAACATGTCCCGCAAAGGCAATACTCCGCAGCGTTCCGTTCTGCCCGATCCGAAGCACGGGAGCGAAACCATCGCCCGCTTCATCAACATGGTCATGCAGAGCGGCAAGAAGTCCATCGCCGAAAAGATCGTCTACGGCGCCATGGACGTGATCAACGAGAAGAACGGCAACTCGCTCGAACTGGTCGAAAAGGCGCTCGGCAACGTCGCCCCGACCGTCGAAGTGAAGTCGCGCCGCGTCGGCGGCGCCACCTACCAGGTGCCGGTCGAAGTGCGCGCCTCGCGCCGCATGGCCCTGGCGATGCGCTGGCTGATCGACTCGGCCCGCAAGCGCGGCGAGAACTCGATGCCGCGCAAGCTGGCCGCCGAGCTGATCGACGCGTCCGAAAACCGCGGTGGCGCGATCAAGAAGCGCGAAGAGACCCACCGCATGGCCGAGGCCAACAAGGCCTTCGCGCACTACCGCTGGTAATACGGCGGCGCTAGCGTTCTCTTTTTGGGAACGCAGAGGCGGATGCGGCGCGGCATGTCCGGCCGCATCGAGATCAAGACCCCGGACGCCGCCGCAAGGCGGCATCCGGCCATTCAGGCCCGGGCATTCGTTCCATCCGGATGCCGGGCACCAAGACGAGAGAATCACCGTGGCCCGTACCACTCCCATCGAGCGTTACCGCAACTTCGGCATCATGGCGCACATCGATGCCGGCAAGACGACGACGACCGAACGCATCCTGTTCTACACCGGCGTCAACCACAAGATCGGCGAAGTGCACGAAGGTGCCGCGACGATGGACTGGATGGAGCAGGAGCAGGAGCGTGGTATCACCATCACTTCCGCCGCCACCACGGCGTTCTGGAAGGGCATGGACAAGTCGATGCCCGAGCATCGCTTCAACATCATCGACACCCCCGGACACGTCGACTTCACCATCGAAGTCGAGCGTTCGCTGCGCGTGCTCGACGGTGCGGTGTTCGTGCTCTGCGCGGTCGGCGGCGTGCAGCCGCAGTCCGAGACCGTGTGGCGCCAGGCCAACAAGTACGCCGTGCCGCGCATGGCCTTCGTCAACAAGATGGACCGCACCGGCGCCAACTTCGACAAGGTCGTGGAGCAGCTGAAGTCCCGCCTGGGCGCGTACGCCGTGCCGATGCAGGTGCCGATCGGCGCCGAGGAAGGCTTCGAGGGCGTCGTCGACCTGCTCAAGATGAAGTCCATCATCTGGAACATGGAAGACAAGGGCGCGACCTTCGTCTATGGCGACATCCCCGCGCACCTGGCCGACAAGGCCGCGGAAGCGCGCGCGTTCATGGTCGAGGCCGCCGCCGAAGCCAGCGAAGAGATGATGGACAAGTACCTCAACGAGGGCGAGCTGACGGAAGAGGAAATCATCGCCGGCATCCGCGCCCGCACGCTGAAGGTCGAGATCGTTCCCGTCTTCTGCGGCACCGCCTTCAAGAACAAGGGCGTGCAGGCGATGCTCGACGCCGTCGTGCAGTTGCTGCCGTCGCCCGCCGACCGTCCGCCGGTCAAGGGCATCGACGAGGACGACAAGGAAGCGACCCGTACCGCCGAAGACACCGCGCCGTTCTCGGCGCTGGCCTTCAAGATCATGACCGACCCGTTCGTGGGTTCGCTCACGTTCTTCCGCGTCTACTCGGGCACCCTGAACTCGGGCGACCAGGTCTACAACCCGGTCAAGTCGAAGAAAGAGCGCATCGGTCGCATCCTGCAGATGCACGCGAACAACCGCGAGGAAATCAAGGAAGTCCGCGCCGGCGACATCGCTGCGGCGGTCGGCCTGAAGGACGTGACCACGGGCGACACGCTGTGCTCTCAGGACGCGATCATCACGCTCGAGCGCATGACGTTCCCGGAGCCGGTGATCTCGATGGCGGTCGAGCCGAAGACCAAGTCGGACCAGGAAAAGATGGGCATCGCCCTGGGCCGCCTGGCGCAGGAAGATCCCTCGTTCCGCGTGCGCACCGACGAGGAATCCGGCCAGACCATCATCGCCGGCATGGGCGAGCTGCACCTCGACATCATCGTCGACCGCATGCGCCGCGAGTTCAACGTCGAGGCGAACGTCGGCAAGCCGCAGGTGGCCTACCGCGAAACCATCCGCAAGTCGGACGTGAAGTCGGACTACAAGCACGCCAAGCAGTCCGGTGGTAAGGGCCAGTACGGTCACGTCGTGATCGAGCTGTCGCCGATGAACGAAGCGGACCGCGCCAGCAGCGACGTCAAGAACGATTTCCTGTTCATCAACGACATCACCGGCGGCGTGATCCCGAAGGAATTCATCCCCGCGGTCGAAAAGGGCCTGCGCGAAACCATCACCAGCGGCCCGCTCGCCGGCTTCCCGGTGGTGAACGTGAAGGTCAAGCTGGTCTTCGGTTCGTACCACGACGTCGACTCGTCGGAAATGGCGTTCAAGCTCGCCGCGTCGATGGCCTTCAAGGAAGGCTTCCGCAAGGCCGATCCGGTCCTGCTCGAGCCGATGATGAAGGTCGAAGTCGTGACGCCGGAAGAATACGTCGGCGACGTGATGGGCGACCTGAGCCGTCGTCGCGGCCTGTTGCAGGGCCAGGACGACACGCCGTCGGGCAAGACCATCAATGCGATGGTGCCGCTGGGCGAGATGTTCGGCTATGCGACCACCATCCGCTCGCTGACCCAGGGTCGCGCGACGTTCACGATGGAATTCGACCACTACGCCGAAGCGCCGACCAACATCGCCGAAGCGGTCATCAAGAAGAGCTGAGGTTCGTGACCAGGAAACCGGGGCCGGCCATGCGCGCGGCTCCGGGCTTTCCGCGTCAGGAATCCCGAATCAACAATCCAGACATTTCAGAGAGATACCACCATGGCAAAGGGTAAGTTCGAGCGCACCAAGCCGCACGTCAACGTCGGCACCATCGGTCACGTCGACCACGGCAAGACCACGCTGACCGCCGCGCTGACCAAGATCGGCGCCGAGCGCTTCGGTGGCGAGTTCAAGGCGTACGACGCGATCGACGCGGCGCCGGAAGAGAAGGCCCGCGGCATCACGATTTCGACGGCGCACGTGGAATACGAAAGCCCGACGCGCCACTACGCGCACGTGGACTGCCCGGGTCACGCCGACTACGTGAAGAACATGATCACGGGCGCGGCGCAGATGGACGGCGCGATCCTGGTGTGCTCGGCCGCCGACGGCCCGATGCCGCAGACGCGCGAGCACATCCTGCTGTCGCGCCAGGTGGGCGTGCCGTACATCGTCGTGTTCCTGAACAAGGCCGACATGGTGGACGACGCCGAGCTGCTGGAACTGGTCGAGATGGAAGTGCGCGAGCTGCTGAGCAAGTACGACTTCCCGGGCGACGACACCCCGATCATCCATGGTTCGGCCCGTCTGGCGCTGGAAGGCGACCAGTCGGAGATCGGCGTGCCTGCGATCATCAAGCTGGTGGAAGCGCTGGACACGTTCATTCCGGAGCCGCAGCGCGACGTGGACAAGCCGTTCCTGATGCCGGTGGAAGACGTGTTCTCGATCTCGGGCCGCGGCACCGTGGTGACCGGCCGCATCGAGCGCGGCATCATCAAGGTGGGCGACGAAATCGAGATCGTGGGCATCCGTCCGACGCAGAAGACGACGGTGACGGGCGTGGAAATGTTCCGCAAGCTGCTGGACCAGGGCCAGGCGGGCGACAACGCCGGTCTGCTGCTGCGCGGCACGAAGCGTGACGACGTGGAGCGCGGCCAGGTGCTGTGCAAGCCGGGTTCGATCGCGCCGCACACGGACTTCGAGGCCGAGGTGTACGTGCTGTCGAAGGACGAGGGCGGCCGTCACACGCCGTTCTTCAAGGGCTACCGTCCGCAGTTCTACTTCCGCACGACCGACATCACCGGTGCGGTGACGCTGCCGGAAGGCACGGAGATGGTGATGCCGGGCGACAACGTGAAGATGACGGTGCAGCTGATCAACCCGGTGGCGATGGACGAAGGCCTGCGTTTCGCGATCCGCGAAGGCGGCCGCACGGTCGGCGCCGGCGTCGTTGCCAAGATCATCAAGTGACGATTTGACCTGCGCGCGGCCCCCGCGCGCAGCTTTGTCAAACCGTCATCCCGGCGCAGGCCGGGATCCCGCTTGAAGGGGCGTTCGCTCCGGTATGTCGGGGCAATCCTCCCGGCCCTGCCGTCCATCGGCTGGCAGGGCAGGGGAAGAAGAGGTCCGGGTGGCCTGGCTTGCAAGACCACCTGGCGCCCCCTATAATGCACGACCTTTCGCGCAGAGGCTGTTCAGGTTCTGCGCGAGACAGCGAAATGAGGCGCAGGATGCGGCTCGTCTTCGCCGGACATGGAATCGTCGCGATGGCATCGCTCCGCCCGTCCCGAAGTCTTTCGGGGCATTAGAGGCGGGGCAGATCGTCGCGTTTGCGGATTTCAGTCTGGCGGGCCGGGCAACCGGCCTGCCTTTGTTTTGTCGGTCACGTTTGTGGATTGCTTGCCGAGCGCAGTGTTTTCGGCGTCTTCCCGGGGGCTGACTCTTTCCGGAAAGTCTGAAGTTTCAACGAGTTGCGGTATCCAGCGGTACAAAAGGGGGTTCGGCGCACCCAGCCGTCGAGCCTGTCGCTCTTTCTACGAGGAATTTCCGTCATGGCGGATCAGAAAATCCGGATCCGGCTGAAAGCGTTCGATCATCGTCTGATCGACCGCTCGGCCAGCGAGATCGTCGAGACGGCCAAGCGGACGGGCGCGCAAGTGCGCGGTCCCATCCCGCTGCCGACCAAAATCGAACGCTACACCGTCCTGGTGTCGCCGCACGTCGACAAGGACGCGCGCGACCAGTACGAGACCCGCACGCACAAGCGCGTGCTCGACATCGTCGACCCCAACGACAAGACCGTGGACGCGCTGATGAAGCTCGAACTGGCTGCCGGCGTCGACGTCCAGATCAAGCTGACCTGAGGCCCGGACCATGACCGCGAAGAAATATTCGTTGGGCATCGTCGGCCGCAAGGCCGGCATGAGCCGCATGTTCACCGAGGACGGCAAGTCGATCCCGGTGACCCTGATCGAAGCCACCCCGAACCGCATCGTCCAGATCAAGACCCCGGACACCGACGGCTACAGCGCCGTGCAGGTCACCGCTGGCGTCAAGCGCGCCGCGCTGATCAACAAGCCGGAAGCCGGCCATCTCGCCAAGGCGAAGGTCGAAGCCGGCCGTGGCCTGTGGGAGCTGCGTGTCGAAGCCGACCAGATCGGCGGTTTCGAAGTCGGCGGCGAAATCAAGGCCGACATCTTCAGCGTCGGCCAGATCGTCGATGTCCAGGGCGTCACCAAGGGCAAGGGCTTCCAGGGCACGATCAAGCGCTGGAACTTCCGCATGGGCGACGCGACGCACGGTAACTCGCTGTCGCACCGCTCGCCGGGTTCTATCGGCCAGCGCCAGACGCCGGGCCGCGTGTTCCCGGGCAAGAAGATGTCCGGCCACATGGGTGCCGAGCAGCAGACGACGCAGCGCCTGGAAGTGGTCAAGGTCGACGCCGAGCGCGGCCTGATCGCGATCAGGGGCGCGGTCCCCGGCGCGCCGGGCGGCGACGTCATTGTCCGTCCGACCACGAAGTAAGGGAGACGACAATGGAACTCGCCATCACGAACACCGCCGGCCAGGCCGGCAGCAACACGATCACCGTCTCCGACGCGATCTTCGGCCGCGAATTCAATGAGGATCTGGTTCACCAGGTCGTCGTTGCCTACCGCAACGCCGGTCGTGCCGGCACCAAGGCGCAGAAGACCCGCGCCGAAGTCAATGGCACCACCAAGAAGTCGAAGAAGCAGAAGGGCGGCGGCGCCCGTCACGGCGCCCTGACGGCCCCGATCTTCGTCGGCGGCGGCCGCGCCTTCGCGGCCAAGCCCCGCAGCTTCGCGCAGAAGGTCAATCGCAAGATGTACCGCGCCGCGATCGCCGCGATCCTGTCGGAACTGAACCGCCAGGGCCGCATCAAGATCGTCGAAGCCTTCGACATCGACGCGCCGAAGACCAGCGGCCTCATCGAGAAGCTCAAGGGCTTCGAGCTCGGCCAGCGCCCGCTGATCGTCACCGAAGACGCCTCCGAGAACCTGTTCCTGTCCTCGCGCAACCTGCCCTACGTGCAGGTCCGCGATGTGCAGGGCCTGGATCCGGTGGCCCTGGTCGGCGCCGACAGCGTCCTGATGACCGCCGATGCGGTCAAGAAGATCGAGGAGTGGCTGGCATGAACGACGCCAAGCTCTACAGCGTGATCCGTGCGCCCCGCGTGTCCGAAAAGACCGTGCGCGGCCAGGAGAACAACCAGTACGCCTTCGACGTCGCCACCGACGCCACGAAGGCCGACATCAAGGTCGCCATCGAGAAGCTGTTCGATGTGCAGGTCCGGTCGGTCAACGTCGTGAACGTGAAGGGCAAGAACAAGGCGTTCCGTAATCGCAATGGTCGCCGCGGCGACTCGCGCAAGGCGTACGTGACCCTGGCCGAAGGCCAGTCGATCGACGTCACCGCGGTCAAGGTCTGAGGAATCACCGATGCCATTGATGACTTTCAAGCCGACTTCCCCGGGCCGCCGCAGCGCGGTCCGCGTGGTCACGCCGGGCCTGCACAAGGGCGCCCCGCATGCCGCGCTGGTCGAAAAGCAGGGCAAGACCGGTGGTCGCAACCACCACGGTCGCATCACCACCCGCCACATCGGCGGTGGTCACAAGCAGCATTACCGCATCATCGACTTCAAGCGCGACAAGGAAGGCATTCCGGCGAAGGTCGAGCGGATCGAATACGATCCGAATCGCACCGCGCACATCGCGCTGCTGTGCTACATCGACGGCGAGCGTCGCTACATCATTGCGCCGAAGGGCCTGAAGGCCGGCGACCAGGTGGTCTCGGGCAACGATGCGCCGATCAAGGCCGGCAACACCCTGCCGCTGCGCAATATCCCGGTCGGTTCGACGGTGCATTGCATCGAGATGAAGCCGGGCAAGGGCGCCCAGATCGCCCGCGCCGCCGGCGCCGGCGTGCAGTTGGTCGCCCGCGAAGGCATCTACGCGATGTTGCGCCTGCGTTCGGGCGAAATGCGCAAGGTGCCGGCCGAGTGCCGCGCCACCATCGGCGAAGTGGGCAACACCGAACACAACCTCGAGAAGCTCGGCAAGGCCGGTGCGGCTCGCTGGCGCGGCGTCAAGCCGACCGTGCGCGGTGCCGCCATGAACCCGGTCGACCATCCGCACGGCGGTGGTGAAGCGAAGGCCGGTCAGGGCAACCCGCACCCGGTCACCCCGTGGGGCGTCCCCACCAAGGGTTACAAGACCCGCAAGAACAAGCGCACGCAGAAGTTCATCGTGCGTGACCGCAGGAGCTAACCGACCATGGCACGTTCACTCAAGAAGGGTCCGTTCGTCGACCACCACCTCATCAAGAAGGTGGAGACTGCGGGCAACAACAAGAAGCCGATCAAGACCTGGTCGCGTCGTTCCACCATCCTGCCGGAAATGATCGGGTTCACGATCGCCGTGCACAACGGGAAGAACCACATCCCGGTGCTCGTCAACGAGAACATGGTCGGCCACAAGCTCGGCGAGTTCGCCCTGACCCGGACCTTCAAGGGTCACGGCGGCGACAAGAAGGGCAGGTAAGGAGATGACCACGATGAAAAATGGTAACGAGGCCAGGGCCATCCTGCGCACGGCCCGCATCTCCCCGCAGAAGGCACGTCTGGTCGCCGACCAGGTCCGCGGCCTGTCCGCCGAACGCGCCGTGAATCTGCTGAAGTTCTCGGACAAGAAGGCCGCCGCCATGATCCGCAAGGTCGTGGAGTCCGCCATCGCCAACGCCGAGAACAACCAGGGCGCCGACATCGACCTGCTCAAGGTCAAGACCATCACGGTCGACGAAGGTCCGTCACTGAAGCGTTTCATGGCCCGCGCCAAAGGCCGCGGTACCCGCATTCTGAAGCGCACCAGCCACATCACCGTGGTCGTGGGCGAGGGCAAATAAGTATGGGTCACAAAGTACATCCGACCGGTATCCGCCTCGGCATCGCCAAGGACTGGAACTCCAAGTGGTACGCCGGCAAGAAGGAATACGCCGAGTACCTGGCCGCCGACCTCAAGGTCCGCGAGATGCTGCGCAAGAAGCTGGCCGCGGCCGGGATCAGCAAGATCCTGATCGAGCGTCCGGCGAAGACCGCGCGCGTCACCGTGCACACCGCCCGTCCGGGCGTGGTCATCGGCAAGCGCGGTGAGGACATCGAGAAGCTGCGCAAGGAAATCAGTGACCTGATGGGCGTCCCCGCCCACATCAACGTCACCGAAGTCCGCAAGCCGGAACTCGACGCCCAGCTCGTGGCCGAATCGATCGCCCAGCAGCTCGAGCGCCGCATCATGTTCCGCCGCGCGATGAAGCGCGCCGTCGGCAACGCGATGCGCCTCGGCGCGCTCGGCATCAAGGTCAATGTCGCCGGCCGCCTCAACGGCGCCGAAATCGCCCGTTCGGAGTGGTACCGCGAAGGCCGCGTGCCGCTGCACACCCTCCGCGCCGACGTCGATTACGGCTTCGCCGAGGCCCACACCACCTACGGCGTGATCGGCATCAAGACCTGGATCTACAAGGGCGAGATCTTCGATTTCTCCCTGGTCGGCCAGGAGAAGCAGGACGACACGCCGCGCGAACGCGGTGAGCGTGGCGACCGTAACGATCGTGCCGACCGCCCGCGCGGCCCGCGCCGCGACCGTGAAGCGAGGGACTAATCATGTTGCAACCCAAGCGAACCAAATACCGCAAGGTCTTCAAGGGCCGCAATGAAGGCCTGAGCTGGAACGCCAACCAGGTCAGCTTCGGCGAGTACGGCCTGAAGGCCACCATGACGGGCCGTCTGACCGCCCGCCAGATCGAAGCCGCGCGCCGCACCATCAGCCGCTACGTCAAGCGTGGCGGCAAGATGTGGATCCGCGTGTTCCCCGACAAGCCGATCACGCAGAAGCCGATCGAAGTCCGCATGGGCTCCGGCAAGGGCAACGTCGAGTACTGGGTCGCGCAGATCCAGCCCGGCCGCATGATCTATGAAATCGAGGGCGTCGACGAGGCGACCGCGCGCGAGGCGTTCCGTCTGGCCGCCGCCAAGCTCTCGGTCACCACCACTTTCGTGACCCGGACGGTGCGCTGATGGAACTCAAGCAACTCAAAGCCAAGTCGGCCGACGAGCTGAAGGCCCATCTGACCGACCTGCAGAAGGAGCAGTTCTCGCTCCGCATGCAGAAGGCTACCGGCCAGCTCGCCAAGACCCACGACATCCGTCGCGTGCGCCGTGAAATCGCCCGCGTCAACATGTTGCTCGGTCAGCAGAAGTAAGGACTGACGACAATGAACAACACCGAAAAGAAGCAGCGAACGGTCCAGGGCCGCGTCGTCAGCAACAAGATGGACAAGACCGTCACCGTGCTGGTCGAGCGCCTGGTCAAGCACGAGCTGTACGGCAAGTACATCCGCCGCTCGACGAAGCTGCACGCCCATGACGCCGACAACAGCTGCAACGAAGGCGATGTCGTGCGCGTGGCCGAGTGCGCCCCGCTGTCCAAAACCAAGAACTGGCGCGTCGTCGAAATCGTCGAACGCGCGGCTGAATAACGAGGAGGCTGAGTCATGATCCAGATGCAGAGCCACCTCGAGGTGGCCGACAATTCCGGTGCGAAGGAAGTGATGTGCATCAAGGTGCTCGGCGGCTCCAAGCGCCGCTACGCGCACATTGGCGACATCATCAAGGTGTCCATCAAGGACGCCATTCCGCGCGGCAAGGTGAAGAAGGGCGAGGTCTACAACGCCGTCGTGGTGCGCACCCGCAAGGGCGTGCGTCGCGCAGACGGTTCGCTGATCCGCTTCGACGCCAACGCCGCCGTGCTGCTCAACAACAAGCATGAGCCGATCGGCACCCGCATCTTCGGACCGGTGACGCGCGAACTGCGCTCCGAGAAGTTCATGAAGATCGTCTCGCTCGCGCCTGAAGTGCTCTGAGCGGAGGAAAAGACATGAATCGCATCAAGAAAGGCGACCGCGTTCTGGTCATCGCCGGCAAGGACAAGGGCAAGCAGGGCGACGTGGTGAGCGTTGCAGGCGACCGCGTGGTCGTTTCCAACATCAACATCATCAAGCGCCACACCAAGCCCAACCCGCAGGCGGGCCAGCCCGGTGGCGTGATCGAGCGCGAAGCTTCGATCCACGTGTCCAACGTCATGCTGTTCAACCCTGCCTCGGGCAAGGGCGAGCGCATCGGTATCAAGAAGCTGGAGGATGGACGCAAACTGCGTGTGTTCCGCTCCAGCGGTGAGGCGGTCGACGCCTGAGGAATGCAAAAATGACGACTCGTCTGGAACAGTTCTACAAGGATGAAGTGGTGCCGAAGCTGATGAAGCAGTTCGGCTACACCAATCCGATGGAAGTGCCGAAGCTCTCCAAGATCACCCTGAACATGGGCGTGGGCGAAGCCGCCGCGAACAAGAAGGTGCTGGAGAACGCCGTCGCCGACCTGGGCAAGATCACCGGCCAGCGTCCGGTGGTGACGAAGGCCCGCGTCTCGGTCGCTTCGTTCAAGATCCGCGATGGCTGGCCGATCGGCTGCAAGGTCACCCTGCGTCGCGCGAAGATGTTCGAGTTCCTCGATCGCCTGATCAACATCTCGCTGCCTCGCGTCCGCGACTTCCGCGGCGTCTCGGGCCGCTCGTTCGACGGCCGCGGCAACTACAACATGGGCCTGAAGGAACAGATCATCTTCCCGGAAATCGACTTCGACGCCGTCGACGCGATCCGCGGCATGGATATCGCCATCACCACCACCGCCAAGACCGACGCCGAAGCGAAGGCCTTGCTGGAAGCGTTCCGCTTCCCGTTCCGCAACTAATCAGGACAGGCATTCCATGGCAAAGACCTCGATGGTGAACCGCGAAGTCAAGCGGGCCAAGCTGGCGAAGAAGTATGCCGCCAAGCGCGAAGCGTTGAAGAAGATCATCAACAGCCAGGACGGCGACTTCGACGAGAAGATGGCGGCTGCGGCGAAACTGCAGAAGCTGCCGCGCGACTCCTCGCCGTCCCGCCAGACCCTGCGCTGCGCCCTGACCGGCCGTCCGCGCGGCGTCTATCGCAAGTTCGGCCTCGGCCGCAACAAGCTGCGCGAAGCCACCATGCGTGGCGACGTGCCGGGCCTGCGCAAGGCCAGCTGGTAATCGGCCCCTCGGGGCTGGTAGACTAGGCGGCTGTTGTTCGCAAGACCTGCAGGCCGGCTCGTCCGGCCTGCTGCCGTCTCCGACGGTTTGTCCGGTCCGCCGGACGTCACACCGGGCCTGGCCCGGCTCACAACCCAAGACAGATTTCGCGAAAGCGGATATCGGTGCTACTCATAAGGTGACTCTCAATGAGCATGACTGATCCCATCGCCGACATGCTGGTCCGCATCAAGAATGCGGCCGCCGTCGGCAAGCAGACGGTGAAAATGCCGTCTTCCAAGATCAAGGTCGCAATCGCCAACGTCCTCAAGGACGAAGGCTACGTCGGTGACATCCGCGTGACCGAGAACGGCGCCAAGGCCGAACTCGAGATCGTCCTGAAGTACTACGAAGGCAAGCCGGTCATCGAACGCCTGCATCGCGTGTCGCGTTCGGGCCTGCGCCAGTACCGTGGCAAGGACGAGCTGCCGAAGGTTCTCGGCGGTCTCGGCGTCGCCATCATTTCCACCTCGAAGGGCATCATGACCGATGCGCAGGCGCGCCAGCAGGGCGTCGGCGGTGAAGTCCTGTGCTTCGTGGCGTAAGGAGAACGATCCCATGTCTCGCGTCGCCAAAAAGCCGATCGCCCTCCCGAAGGGTGTCGAAGTCAACATCCAGTCCGAGAACGTGAGCGTCAAGGGTCCGAAGGGCACCCTGTCGATCGCCAAGCCGGCCGGCATCGAAGTGAAGATCGAAGACGGCAATGCGCTGCTCTCGGCCAACGACGATTCGCTGGTCCCGCTGACCGGCACCCTCCGCGCCATCCTGTCGAACATGGTCCATGGCGTCAGCCAGGGTTTCGAGCGCAAGCTCGAACTCGTCGGCGTCGGCTACCGTGCCGCCATGCAGGGCAAGGATCTCAGCCTCTCGCTGGGTTTCTCGCATCCGGTCGTCTTCCCGGCGCCGGAAGGCATCACCATCGCCACGCCGACGCAGACCGAGATCGTGGTCTCGGGTGCGGACAAGCAGCGCGTCGGTGAGGTCGCCGCCAAGATCCGCGGATTCCGTCCGCCGGAACCCTACAAGGGCAAGGGCGTGAAGTACTCCGACGAAACCATCATTCGCAAAGAAGCCAAGAAGGCCTAATCAGGCTTATCCGCTTCTTGAGGATCAAGATCATGAGCAGCATCAAGAACACCGCCCGCCTGCGCCGCGCCAAGTCCACGCGCGCGCATATCCGCGAACTCGGCGTGCCGCGCCTGACCGTGCTGCGCACCGGTCAGCATCTCTACGCCCAGGTGTTCACCGCCGATGGCTCCAGGGTGCTGGCGGCCGCCAACACCATGCAGGCCGCCGTGGGTGAGGGCCTGAAGAGCAAGAAGAACAGCGACGCCGCCACCAAGGTGGGTCGCGCCATCGCCGAGCTGGCCAGGGCCGCGGGTGTCGAGAAGGTCGCATTCGACCGCTCGGGCTACCGCTACCATGGCCGCATCAAGGCGCTGGCCGAAGCCGCTCGCGAGGGCGGCCTGCAGTTCTGATTCGACGACCCGGGCGTTCGCCCGGGTCGTGCTTTTCCTCGTTCGGTGCGCCTCGCGGCGCATCGGGCGACTGCCGGGAACTCGAAGCGCGCCATCGCGGTCCACTCCGGGTCCCTCTCGCTGCCGACGCGGTCTGCGTCGGACGCATCCGCCGGTTCCGGTCGGTGCGGTACATCCGAAAGACTCCACAACGATAAGCGGCCACGCCGCAAATCCCTCAAACAACCGAGATATCGAAATGGCAGAACAACGTGAATCGCGCGGCCGCGATCGTGATCGCAACCGCGAGGAAGTCGACGACGGCATGATCGAGAAGCTGATCGCGGTCAACCGCGTCAGCAAGACCGTCAAGGGCGGTCGCCAGTTCACCTTCACCGCGCTGACGGTGGTGGGCGACGGCTCCGGCAAGGTCGGTTTCGGCTACGGCAAGGCGCGCGAAGTGCCGGTCGCGATCCAGAAGTCGATGGAAGGCGCGCGCAAGAACATGCGCAACGTCGACCTCAACAACGGCACCCTGTGGCATGCCGTGAAGTCCGGCCATGGTGCCGCGCATGTGTTCATGCAGCCCGCGTCGGAAGGTACCGGCGTGATCGCCGGCGGCGCGATGCGCGCCGTACTCGAAGCGGTGGGCGTGAAGAACGTGCTGGCCAAGGCCACCGGTTCGCGCAACCCGATCAACCTGGTGCGCGCCACGCTGAAGGGCCTCGAGTCCATGCAGTCGCCGGCGCGCATCGCGGCCAAGCGCGGCAAGAAGACGGAGGAGATCCTCAATGGCTGATTCCAAGAACGGCACCGTCAAGGTCCGCCTGGTCAAGGGTCTGCGCGGCACCCAGGCGCGTCACCGCCTGTCGGTCAAGGCGCTGGGCCTGAACAAACTCAACGATGTCCGCGAGCTGAAGGACAGCCCGCAGGTGCGTGGCCTGATCACGCAGCTGCACTACCTCGTTCGCGTGGAGGAGTAATCACATGCGTCTCAATACTCTCAAGCCCGCCGACGGCGCCCGCAAGGAGCGCACCCGCGTCGGTCGCGGTATCGGTTCCGGCCTCGGCAAGACCGCGGGCCGCGGCCACAAGGGTTCGTTCGCGCGCGCCGGCAAGGGCAAGATCAAGGCCGGCTTCGAAGGCGGCCAGATGCCGATGCAGCGTCGCCTGCCGAAGATCGGCTTCCGTTCGCCGATCGCCAAGGACACCGCCGAAGTGCTGCTGTACCAGCTGGACAAGCTGGACGGCACGATCGACCTGGCTGCGCTGCGCGCCGCCAAGCTGGTGCCGAGCACCGCGAAGAAGGTCAAGATCGTGAAGAAGGGCGAGCTGACCAAGAAGCTCGTGATCAAGGGCATCGCGACGACTGCCGGCGCCAAGGCCGCGATCGAAGCGGCCGGCGGCAGCATCGAAGCATAAGGCAGGAGTAATCCGGGCATGGCGGCAAGCGCGAACGCAATGGGTGGTCTCGGCGGTCTCGGCAAATTCACCGAGCTGCGCCAGCGGCTGTTGTTCGTGCTCGGGGCGCTGATCGTCTACCGCATCGGGTGCTACATCCCGGTGCCGGGCGTCAACCCCGAGGCGATGCTGGAACTGATGAAGACCCAGGAAGGCACCATCGTGGACATGTTCAACATGTTCTCCGGTGGCGCACTGGAACGCTTCAGTCTGTTCGCGCTCAACGTCGTCCCGTACATCTCCGCGTCGATCATCGTCCAGTTGCTGGTGCAGATCGTGCCCAGCCTCAAGGCGATCCAGAAGGAAGGCGAGTCCGGTCGCCGCAGGATCACCCAGTGGTCGCGCATCGGCGCGATCCCGCTGGCGGTGTTCCAGGCGGCCGGCATCGCCACCGCATTGCAGGCCTCGGGCGCCAACAATGGCATCCCCGTGGTCTATGCGCCCGGCATCGGCTTCGTCCTGACCGCTGTCGTCTCGCTGACCGCGGGCACGATGTTCCTGATGTGGATGGGCGAGCAGATCACCGAGCGCGGCATCGGCAACGGTGTCTCGCTGATCATCTTCGCCGGCATCGTCGCCGGCCTGCCTGGCGCGGTGCTCAACACCCTGCAGCAGGCGAACAGCGGCGACATGCAGTGGATCACGGTCATCCTGATCCTCGCCATCGTGCTGGTCTTCACCTATTTCGTCGTGTTCGTCGAGCGCGGCCAGCGCCGGATCACGGTGAACTACGCGCGACGCCAGGGCGGCCGCAATGCGTACATGAACCAGAGCTCGTTCCTGCCGCTCAAACTGAACATGTCCGGCGTGATCCCGGCGATCTTCGCCTCGTCGATCATCATGTTCCCGGCGACCGCCTCGACCTGGTTCAGCCAGACCGGCAACGTCAGCACGCTGCAGAAGATCGCCCAGGCCCTGTCGCCGGGCGAGCCGCTCTACATGATCCTGTTCGCGGGGCTGATCATCGGTTTCGCCTTCTTCTACACCGCGCTGGTCTTCAACTCCCAGGAGACCGCCGAGAACCTGAAGAAGTCCGGCGCTCTGATTCCCGGCATCCGTCCCGGCAAGGCCACCGCCGACTACATCGATGGCGTGCTGACCCGCCTGACGGCCGCCGGCGCCATCTACCTGGTGATCGTCTGCCTGCTGCCGACGATCATGCAGACCGAACTGGGCACTTCGTTCTACTTCGGTGGCACCTCGCTGTTGATCGTGGTCGTCGTGGTGATGGACTTCATCGCCCAGATCCAGGCCCACCTGATGTCGCACCAGTATGAGAGCCTGCTCAAGAAGGCGAATCTCAAGGGCGGCAATCGCGGCCTGACGCGTTAAACTCTCTGCGGGCGGGACGGCTTCGCTGCCATCCCGTCGCGCGGTTGCCGGCGCTCCACGCCGGTCCGCGCAACGGGCACCTGCTCTCCTCGGGCGGATGTCCGAGCTCCGGTCGGAAACCGGGGCAGGGGCGACCTGGACGGCGGTCTCGCGTCCGGGTGGGCCAGGGTCAGTGCCGGCACCTGAGGAGTGCCGGCCGGTGAGGGCGGCATCCTTGCGATGTGCGGCCAGCGCCAAACCCGGTCCGTCGCCGGAGCATGGGCACTCTCCCCATGCCAGGAAGGTCCGCTGGTGCCCGCGAGGGGGCCGGCGGCGTTTGGCTACGGCCAAACCCCTTTCTTGTTGAACGAGACCTTGCTAGAATTTCGAGTTCACTTAGTCCAAGTGCCCCATGAGCCGGGGTGACCCGGCCGCAAACCAGTTGGAGATCCGCGCATGGCGCGTATTGCAGGTGTCAACCTGCCTGCCCAGAAACACGTCTGGGTCGGGCTGCAAAGCATCTACGGCATCGGCCGTACCCGTTCGAAGCTCGTCTGCGATGCCGCAGGCGTCACCTCGAACACCAAGATCCGTGACCTGTCCGAAGCCGAAGTCGAGCGCCTCCGCGCCGAAGTCGGCAAGTACACGGTCGAAGGCGACCTCCGCCGTGAAGTCGGCATCGCCATCAAGCGTCTGATGGATCTGGGCTGCTACCGCGGCCTGCGTCATCGTCGTGGCCTGCCGCTCCGCGGCCAGCGCACCCGGACCAATGCCCGTACCCGCAAGGGTCCGCGCAAGGCCATCAAGAAGTAAGGGGCATAGACCATGGCCAAGCCGGCAGCCAACAAGACGAAAAAGAAGATCAAGCGCGTCGTCACCGACGGCATCGCGCACGTCCACGCTTCGTTCAACAACACCATCGTGACCATCACCGACCGCCAGGGCAATGCGCTGTCGTGGGCGACTTCGGGCGGCGCGGGTTTCCGCGGTTCGCGCAAGTCGACCCCCTTCGCCGCGCAGGTCGCCGCCGAGAAGGCCGGCAAGGCCGCCCTCGACTACGGCCTGAAGGCGCTCGAAGTGCGCATCAAGGGCCCGGGCCCGGGTCGCGAATCGGCCGTGCGCTCGCTCAACAGCGTCGGCTACAAGATCACCAACATCATCGACGTGACGCCGATCCCGCACAACGGGTGCCGTCCGCCGAAGAAGCGTCGCGTCTGACGCGGCCTGAGGAGCAGAGAACACCATGGCTCGTTATATCGGTCCCACCTGCAAACTCGCCCGTCGCGAGGGCGCAGACCTCAGTCTGAAGTCGCCGGCGCGTGCGCTCGACTCGAAGTGCAAGCTCGAGCAGAAGCCCGGCCAGCACGGCGCAGCCCGCAAGGGCAAGCTGTCCGACTACGCCACGCAGCTGCGCGAGAAGCAGAAGGTCAAGCGCATCTACGGTCTGCTTGAACGCCAGTTCCGCAACTACTACAAGAAGGCCTCGACCAAGAAGGGCAACACCGGCGAGCTTCTCCTGCAGATGCTGGAAACCCGTCTGGACAACGTCGTCTATCGCATGGGCTTCGCCGTCACCCGTCCGGCCGCCCGCCAGCTGGTCTCGCACCGCGGCGTGATGGTCAACGGCAAGTCGGTGAACCTGCCGTCATACCAGGTCAAGGCCGGCGACGCGATCACCCTGTCCGAGAAGGCGCAGAAGCAGCTCCGCGTCCAGGAAGCCCTCAACGTCTCCTCGACGATGGACCTGGCTCCGGGCTGGATCGAAGTCGACAGCAAGAAGTTCAGCGGCGTGTTCAAGGCCGTTCCAGATCGCAGCGACCTGCCAGCCGACATCAACGAAGCGCTGATCGTCGAGTTGTACTCGAAGTAAGCGACGCGGTGAAGCGCCTCCGCCTCGTGCGGGGGCGCCGCTCCAGACCCCCACGGCCGTGGCGCCCGCCGCCCCGGTCGCCTCCCTTGCCCGGGGAGGCCCCCAGAAACACCGCCGCGGCCGCGAGGCCCCGGCTCCAGGAGACACCACAAGATGACGGTATCCGCCAATCAGGTCCTGCGTCCGCGCGCTCCGCAGATCGAGCGCCTTGCCGGCAATCGCGCCAAGGTGGTGATCGAGCCGCTGGAACGTGGTTACGGCCACACCCTCGGCAACGCGCTGCGCCGCGTGTTGCTGTCGTCGATCCCGGGCTACGCGATCACCGAGGTCGAGATCGACGGCGTGCTGCATGAGTACACCACGGTCGAAGGCCTGCAGGAAGATGTGCTGGAAGTGCTGTTGAACCTCAAGGACGTCGCGATCCGCATGGGCACGGGCGAGTCCTCGACCCTGAGCCTGAGCAAGCAGGGTCCGGGCGTGGTCATCGCCGGCGACATCCGGACCGACCACAACGTCGAGATCCTCAATCCCGAGCACGTGATCGCGCATCTCACCAAGGATGCCGCGCTGAACATGCGCCTGAAGATCGAGCGCGGCTTCGGCTACCAGCCGGCCGCCGCCCGCCGTCGTCCGGATGAGGAAACCCGTGCGATCGGCCGCCTGATGCTCGATGCCTCGTTCTCGCCGGTCCGCCGCGTGGCCTACGAGGTCGAAGCGGCCCGCGTCGAACAGCGCACCGACCTCGACAAGCTCGTGCTCGACATCGAAACCAACGGCACGATCGACGCCGAGGAAGCCGTGCGCACCGCCGCCGACATCCTCACCGACCAGCTGTCGGTCTTCGGCGACTTCACCCACCGCGATCGCGGCGCGTCCAAGCCGGCGACCACCGGCGTGGATCCGATCCTGCTCCGTCCGATCGACGATCTGGAGCTGACCGTGCGTTCGGCCAACTGCCTCAAGGCCGAGAGCATCTACTACGTCGGCGACCTGATCCAGAAGACCGAAGTGGAGCTGCTCAAGACCCCGAACCTCGGCAAGAAGTCGCTCACCGAGATCAAGGAAGTCCTCGCCCAGCGCGGTCTTTCGCTCGGCATGAAGCTCGAAAACTGGCCGCCGGCCGGCATCGCCACCCACGGCATGCTGGGCTGAGTTTCGTTCCCATTTTGAACACCGATCCCGGCCCAGGCTGCCGGGGATAACCCAGGAAACACGACCATGCGCCACCAGAAGTCCGGACGCAAATTCAGCCGCACCAGCGCCCATCGCGAAGCGATGTTCCGCAACATGGCGGCCTCGCTGATCAAGCACGGCCTGATCCGCACCACGCTGCCGAAGGCGAAGGAACTCCGCCGCGTCGCCGAACCGCTGATCACGCTGTCGAAGATCGACGGTGTCGCCAATCGCCGCCTCGCGTTCGCGCGCCTGCGCGACAAGGAAGCGGTCGGCACCCTGTTCACCACCCTCGGCCCGCGTTATCGCGAGCGTCCGGGTGGCTATCTGCGCATCCTGAAATGCGGTTTCCGCGACGGCGACAACGCTCCGATGGCCTACGTCGAGCTGGTCGACCGCCCCGAAGCCGCGGCCTGATCCGCACCGGCGCCGGGCCGTGCGATTCCGGTCCAGCGCAGATGCAGATGCGCAAACGTTCTAAGCAGGACCCCGGCGAAAGCCGGGGTCTTTGCTATTGTGGCACCGCAACATGGTTGACGGACCGGCGGCAGGGCGCGAGTCTGCACGGCCGAGACGCCGGAACTTCATGATGAACGCGCCGGTCATTCCGTCATTCCGTCCACCGCAGACCCCATGCCCATGCAAGCCAATCCCCTCCGCTGGTCCTTCCGCCTCCAGTTCCTCCTGGGCTTCCTGATCTGCGCGGCGCTGATCGGCTTCGCCCTGTTCGCCCAGGAAGTGTGGCGCCTGGTGCCCTGTCCGCTGTGCATCTTCCAGCGCGTCGCCTTCGCGGCCCTGGGCGTGGTCTTCCTTTTCGGCGCGGCGTTCGCCCCCAAGGGGCGGCTCGGTCGCGGGACCTTCGGGACGCTCGCGCTGGTCGCCGGCGCGGCCGGCGCCTACATCGCCGGCAGGCATGTCTGGCTGACCACGCTCCCACCGGACCAGGTGCCGGCCTGCGGCCCCACGCTGAGCTGGCTGCTGGAGAACAACTCGTTCCTGCAGACCTTCAGCACGGTGCTCAACGGTTCCGGCGAGTGCGCGAAGGTCGACTGGACCTTCCTGGGGCTCTCGATGCCGGCCTGGAGCCTCGTCTGGTACATCATTCTCACCCTGTTCGCCCTGTACGCCGCCTTCAAGCCACGATGACACGACCATGAATTCGTCCAGGAAACACGCCATGTCCCGCCCCGAACACCTGCAAGCCGTGATTACGCCCCCGGAAGGGTGGACGCCCGCCAGCTGGCGCGACCGCCATGCGATGCAGCAGCCGACCTACGGCAACGCGGAGGAACTCGAAGGCGTCCTGAACGAACTGCATGCGCTGCCGCCACTGGTGACCTCGCGCGAGGTGATGAACCTGCGCCAGCAGCTGGCGGAGGCGCAGGACGGCAAGCGCTTCCTGCTGCAGGGTGGCGATTGCGCCGAGATCTTCGACGACTGCACGCCCGAGGTGATCTCGAACCGCCTCAAGGTGCTGCTGCAGATGAGCCTAGTGCTGGTGCACGGCATGCGTCTGCCGGTGGTGCGCGTCGGCCGTTTCGCCGGCCAGTACGCCAAACCGCGCTCGGCCGACACCGAGAGCAAGGACGGCGTGACCCTGCCGAGTTACCGCGGCGACCTGGTCAACGGCCCTGCGTTCACCGCCGAAGCCCGTATTCCCGACCCGCGCCGGATGATCAAGGGCCATGCGCGCTCGGCGATGACGATGAACTTCATCCGCGCGCTGATCGACGACGGCTTCGCCGACCTGCACCACCCCGAATACTGGAACCTGAACTGGGTCGGTCATTCGCCGCTGGCATCCGAATACCAGACGATGGTGTCGGGCATCGGCGATGCGGTGCGCTTCATGGAAACCCTGTCCGGCGAGCCGATCCACAACCTGCGCAGCGTCGAGTTCTATACCTCGCACGAAGCGCTGCTGCTGCCCTACGAAGAAGGCGTGACCCGCCAGGTGCCGCGCCAGTCGGGCTGGTTCAACCTCGGTACGCATTTCCCGTGGATCGGCATGCGTACGGCGGCGGTCGACGGTGCGCACGTCGAATACTTCCGCGGCATCCGCAACCCGGTGGCGATCAAGATCGGGCCGTCGGTGACCCCGGACCAGCTGCTGCGCCTGATCGACGCGCTCAATCCGCAGGAGGAGCCGGGCCGCATCAGCCTGATCCACCGCATGAGCGCGACCTCGATCGCCGACAAGCTGCCGCCGCTGCTGGAGGCGGTGAAGCGCGAGGGCCGCCGCGTGCTGTGGATCTGCGACCCCATGCACGGCAACACCGAGTCGACCAGCAACGGCTACAAGACCCGTCGCTTCGAGAACATCCGCAGCGAGCTGGAACAGGCCTTCGAGATCCATGCCGCGGCGGGTACCCGCCTGGGCGGCGCGCACCTGGAGCTGACCGGCGAGGATGTGACCGAGTGCACCGGTGGCGCGCGCGAGCTGACCGACAAGGACCTGGAGCGTGCCTACCGCACGACGGTCGATCCGCGCCTGAACTACGAGCAGGCGCTGGAGATCGCGATGCTGATCGTGCGCAAGCAGGCGCAGATCAACGCACCGGCTGCGTTCTGACCGTCGCCGTTCTCCGGACAAAAAGAAACCCGCGGCGACGCGGGTTTCTTTTTGTCCGGAGAACGGGCCTGGTCGCTGGCCCGTCAATGCGGGCTCACTTGGATTCGCTGGCCTGGCTCCCGGCGGCCTGGGCTTCGCCGGTCTTGGCGGCATCGCCGGCCTGCGGCGCGGCGGCCTTGTTGACCAGGGTCTGGATCGCGGCCGGCAGGGCCACGGCGTCGGCGGACGGCGGGGTGGCGTCGTAGGCGGCGAGGCGGAAGACCTGGGTCATGCCGCCGGCCTTGGCGCGGGTCAGCGTGGCGGCCTTCACCGGGCCGAAGGGCTTGTAGTCGTGGAAGTGCGAGACCTGCTTGATCTCGCCCATCGGCGTGGTCGCGGTCGACTCGGTGGACAGCAGCAGCTTTTCTTCGACGCCGTAGCAGTCGACGGTCTTCTTGCCGCTCTTCCAGGCGATCTCGACGCGGTGGCAGGGGCGACCTTCGGAGTCGGACAGGCCGGTGGTGGTGGCCGATTCGATCAGGCTGGCGTCGCGCATCACGTACTTGGGTTCGAAGGGTTCGATCTGATCCTGGCGTTCCTGGCCTTCGAGGATGCGCGGACCGCTCATCGGGTCCATCGACCAGACCACGTCGCCATGGCGGCCGCTGCGGAACTCGCCGACGCTGGGGATCGCCAGGGTCAGGGCGCGGTTCTTGCCGAGGCTGGCCATGCGCATGTCGGCCTTCATGCCGTTCTCGACGATCTCCATCGAACCGGTGAGGGTGCCGTCGCTTTCCTTCTCGACCGCCTTGCGGCCGCCGATGGCCTTGATGTGGGCGTCGAAGAGGGCCTGCGGCTTGGGCAGGTCGGCGGCGCCGGCGGTGAAGGGCAGGGCCAGCGCGAGGGCGGCGAGTGCGAAACGGTGGGTCATGTTCGAGTCCTGTGGTGTCGGGGGAGCATGGAAGGTTCGATTGTGCGCGAAAGCGGGATCAGCCGCCGCTGCCGAGCCAGGCGACGGCGGCGTCGAGCACCGGGTCGGCGCCCTTGGCCAGGCTGGCCGGGTTGGGCACGACGGGCTGGTCGGGGATCACGCCGACGCCTTCGATGCGGCGCTTGTGCGGGTCGACGAAATCGGCGGTGGGGTACATCAGGCGGTCGCCGGAGGGCAGCGGCACCGCGACGGCGGGCAGGGCCATGCCGGCGCTGGCGCTGCCGAAGATGCGGGCGCGGCCGACGGCCTGCAGGCCGGCGGGGAAGATGTCCGAGCAGCTGATCGAGCCGCGGTCGGTCAGGATCGCCAGCTTGCCGGTGTGGCGGCGGATCTCGCGGCCGTCGTCGCTGACCTGGCGCGGCAGGGCCATCAGCTGCAGTGTCTGGCCGTCGCCGAGGGTCATGGTGCCCAGCGAGGTCGGCTTCTCGAAGAACAGGCCGCTGACCGCGGTGAGGCTGGGGATCAGGCCGCCGCTGTTGCCGCGGAGGTCGAGGACCACGCCGTCGCAGCCTGCGTGTTCGCGCAGGGCGTCGGACAACTGCTCGTAGACCGGCATCGCCCATTGGTTGAATTCGAAGTGCAGCGCGCAGCCGGTGCCGGCGCGGTCGATGCGGCGGTAGGCGATGCGCAGCGGCATCGGCGGCAGGCCGGGCAGGGTGACGCTCTGCAGCGCCGGGTCGGCGACCGCGGTGACATCGACCGCGCGCGGCTTGCCAGCGGCATCGCGCAGGCGCAGCGCGACCCGGGTGTCGGCGGCGATGCCCATCGCCTGCTTGTTGGCGCGGGAGAGCAGGATCGCCTCGCCCTGCCGGCGTGCGTTGTCGTCGAGTTCGACCAGCGCCTTGAGCGCGGCGGCCATGTCGGTGTCGTCGATGGCGTCGACCGACCAGCCCGCCCGGATGCCGGACTTCTCGGCGGGCGAGCCGGGCAGCACGCGTTCGACCAGCAGTTGCTTGCCGGCGAGGGCGAAGCGCAGGCCGGTGTCGGCCAGGCCCGGCGCCGCGGCCTTGCCCGATTCGGGCATGGCTTCGGACGGGATCAGGGCGAAGTGCGAGGCCTTGAGGTCCTCCAGCAGTTCGTTGATCTCCTTGCGCAATTGCTTGATGTCGGCGGACGCCTCGATCTGAGGCTGGTGTTCGGCCTTCAGCGCCGCCCAGTCCAGGCCTTCGTGCTCGCCCTTGAAGCCGCTGTTCTGCAGGCGCTCCCAGACCACGGCGAAGGTGTCCTTCGACTTCGGGTCGGCGACAGGCGCCTCAATGGGGGCGGCCTGTACCGCGAAAGCGGTGGAGAGCGCGGCGGACAGGGACGACACGAGCAGCGGGGCGGTGATGCGCTTCATTTGCGGAACGACTCCGGGAGCGGGGCGGCCGGCACGGCGCCGGGTCCTCATGCCGCCACGACGAGGCGGGGGACGGACATGTGACCGTGACCGATGGCAGGGGCGCCCATCATCGCCGAAGCCCGGCCGCGGGCAAGCGCCACAGGTCATGGCGGGTAGCGCTGCAGGCGTGCAGCGTGTTGCGGTCGCGCGCCGGCTCAGGGATTGCAGAGATCGCACTGCGCCGGGTCGGCCTCGGTGAGGCCGTCGCTGCGGCCGCGCACGTCGCGGAACCCGCAGGCGCTGCAGGAGGCGACCTCCGACAGGACCGCCGCCGTGGGCGTGCCGCAGTCGGCGCAGGGGAGTCCGGGCAGGATGCCGGTCTTGCCGAATCCCGGGGTCCGGCATTGCGGGCAGCAGGCGCCGGCGCGTGACACCAGGCGCTCGGCCAGCAGCGCGATCTGCTGCATGCGCGTCGGGTTCATGTGCGCACGCATGTCGGTCTCGACCCAGGCCTGGCCGAGGAGCGATGCGCGGCGGCAGGTGTCGATGGCGGCCTCCAGCGCCGACCGATCCCGGATGCCCTTGCTGACCGGGCCGCCGGGCGCGAACGGCTCGCTGCGCACGATCAGCGCGTGTTCCGGGAAACCGAAACGCTGCAACTGCGCCTCCTCCAGGATGTCCCCGGTCTGCAGCAGGCAGCCGCCGTACCGTGCCTGCTGGCTGTCCAGCCACTCCGCGATCACCAGCCCGCGCGTGTCGTCGACCAGCACGGCGAGTTCGCGATGCAGGGGCAGGAAGCCGATCACCGGGTGCGGCCCGAAACTGCCCTCGGTCGCCAGGCCCAGGGGCAGCCCGGTCGCGGCCATGCCCAGGCGTGCCTTGGCGATCGCGGTGTCGAGCATCGGCAAGCCGCGCTCGATCTCGCCGCTGAAGGTGCCGAGGGCATCGGTGTCCACGCCCTCGGCCATGACCAGTCGCGCGCCGATGGCGGCGAAGGCCGGGGTCAGGGCCTCGGCCTTGCCGTGCAGGGTCGCCAGTGCAATGGCGACGCCCCGATAGGGATGCGCCGCTTCGCTCACTCGCCCTGCGCCTGGGAATAGCCGCGCACGCCGTCGAAGGCATGGAGGTGCTCGGTCTTGATCGCGTCGAAGCCCGCTTCGGCGATGCGCAGCAGCAGGTGCGCGATGGCCCGGCCATCGACCGTGTCGCCGACCGCCGGGAAGCGGCAGCGCCAGTGGTCGGTGCGCAGGGTCTGCGGATTGCCTTCGGGGTAGACCTTCACGCCGCGGTTGGTGATCAGTGCGAGCCGGAATTCCGGCCCGGCGAGGCCTTCGAGCGCGGCGCCGAGCGCGTTCGGGTCGCGGCCGTCGGCGTCCCAGTGCAGGAACACGTCGACGCCGACCAGGGTCTTGCGCGCGGCGGGGCGCACCGGCGCGTCGCTGCGTTCGGCCGGCAGGGCGGCGGGCGCCTGCTCGGGGTAGTCGACCGCCGGCATGCGGCGCGGACGCTGTCCCAGGCGTGCGATCACCGCCTCGGCGAAGCCGCGGGTGCCGACGCGCTGGCGGCTGGTGCCCTCGCGGAAGATGTCGCCGGTGTGGATGCCGTCCTCCAGCGCGCACAGCCAGGCGTTGTGGATGTCGGTGGCCGGCTTCGCGCGGCCGAGGTGGACCAGCATCATCACCGCCGACAGCAGCAGGCCCGAGGGGTTGGCGATGTCCCGGCCGGCGATGTCCGGGGCCGAGCCGTGCACCGCCTCGAACATCGCGACGTCGCGGCCGATGTTGGACGAACCGGCCAGGCCGATCGAGCCGGCGACTTCGGCGGCCACGTCGGAGAGGATGTCGCCGTAGAGGTTGGGCGTGACCACCACGTCGAAATCGGTCGGCCGGCTGGCCATGCGCGCGGTGCCGATGTCGATGATCATGTGGTTCGCGGCGATGTCGGGGTATTCCGCCGCGATCTCGTCGAAGACCCGGTGGAACAGGCCGTCGGTGAGTTTCATGATGTTGTCCTTGGTCATGCACGTGACCTTCTTCCGCCCGTGCGCGCGGGCGTACTCGAAGGCGTAGCGCACGATGCGCTCGCAGCCGGGGCGGGTGATCAGCTTCAGGCACTGCACCACCTCGTCGGTCTGGCGGTGCTCGATGCCGGCGTAGGTGTCCTCCTCGTTCTCGCGCACGATCACCACGTCCATGGTCGGATGCAGCGCGGTCACCCAGGGGTGGTAGGACACGCAGGGGCGCAGGTTGGCGTACAGGCCGAGGGTCTTGCGCATGGTCACGTTGACCGACTTGTAGCCGCCGCCCTGCGGGGTGGTGATCGGACCCTTGAGGATCACCTTGTAGGCGTCGATCGCCTGCCAGGTGTCCTCGCCGATGCCCGCCATCAATCCGGCCTCGTAGGCTTTCAGGCCGACGGTCACCGGATGGAAGGCGAGGGCCGGATCGGCCGCCTTCAGGATGGCGAGCGTGGCGTCCATGATCTCCGGGCCGATGCCGTCGCCGGGCGCGACCGGGATGGTGCGGGCGGGAAGCGCGGCGGGCTGGTAGGTGGGCTGGGTTGGCGCGGGCTTGACAACGGCATTCATTTTCATGACTCCACATGCATGAAATTAGTGTCATGTATTGTTTGTCGCTAGAATGCCCCTGTCAAGTGGAGAGTCGGGCATGTCCGAGAGAGAAACCGGGCCGGGAGGCTGGACCTTCCTGAGCAATCACACCCACGTGCTGGTCTGCCTCGCGGGCCAGGGCGACCCGACCGTGCGCGACATCGCCCAGCAGGTCGGGATCACCGAGCGGGCCGTGCTGCGGATAGTGTCGGAGCTGGAACAGGCGGGCGTGCTGACCCGGGAGCGCGACGGCCGCCGCAACCGTTACCGCATCGACGCCGAGGTGCCGTTGCGGCACCCGCTGGAGGCGCACTGCCGGATCGGCGACCTGCTGGCGCTGGTGCAGGCACGCGAAACCGCGCCGGTAGGCGACGCGACCGGCTAGTCCGGGCTCAGGGCTGCGTCGCGAGCTGCCAGGCCTGGCGCGCGATCAGCGCCAGCACGATCGCCAGGAACACCGCGCGCACGAAGCCCTGGCCGCGCTTGATCGCCATGTGGCTGCCGATCATGTTGCCGATGATCAGCGGGATCGCCAGCGTCCACAGCACGAAGCCGCCCAGGGCGAGCACGGTCCAAGAGCTCAGGTCGGCGGCGACGTTCGTCGTCTTCGACACCGCCGAGGACTTGAGGAAGTCCAGGCCGAGGAAGCTGACGAAGGCGAAGACCATGATCGTGCCGGTGCCCGGGCCGATCAGGCCGTTGTAGAAGCCGGTGGCGGCACCGATCGCGACCGCGGCGAGCGTTTCGTGCTTCGGATGGAAACGGCGGTCCTCGCGCAGGCCGAGGTCCTTGCGGAACACGGTGTAGACCGCGAGCACGACGCAGATCGCCAGCACCGTCCACTTCAGCACCTCGCCGTCGATGCGCTTGGCCAGTTGCACCCCGACCGCCGATGCGCTCAGCGCCGCCACGCAGGCGGGCACGAGGATGCGGCGCTCGACCTTGATCCGGCGCAGGTAGTTCCACGCCGCGACGCTGGTGCCCATGATCGAACTGGTGCGCTGCGTGCCGATGGCCTGGAGGATGTGCAACTGCGGATGCAGGTTGAGCATCGCCGGAGTCAGCACCAGACCACCGCCGCCGACGATGCTGTCGATCAGTCCCGCCGCGAAACCGGCGAGCGCGGTGAGCAGCCACAGGGTGGCGTCGAGTTCAAGCGACATGCGCGCTGCGGCTTACTTCGACGACAGCGACGCGCGGAATGTCGGTGGTTTGCGATGACGCGTGGCCTGCTCGTAGTCGTAGGCCAGCGCGATCAGGCGCGCTTCGCTCCATGCGCTGCCCATGAAAGCGATGCCGACCGGCAGGCCGGCGACATCGCCCATGGGCACGGTGAGGCTGGGCGTGCCGGCGACCGCGGCGACGCCGTAGCCGCCGCCGGTGAAGTGGTCGCCGTTGACCGGATCGATCGGCCAGGCCGGCGATGTGGTCGGCGCGACCAGCGCATCGAAATTGCCTGACGTCAGCGTGGCTTCGATGCCTTCGGTCGCGGCGAGCCGGCGCGCCTTGGCGTGGGCGTCGAGGTAGCGCTTGTCCGTCAGCGGCCCCTTGGCCTGCGCCATCACGAACAGTTCCTGCGCGAACCACGGCATTTCCTTGTCCGCATGCGTCCGGTTGTATTCGATCAGCGCGGCAAGCGAGGTCACCGGCGCACCGCTGTCGGCGAGGTAGCGGTTCAGGCCGTCCTTGAACTCGTGCAGCAGCACCTCGAATTCGGCATCGCCCCAGGCGCCCGCATTCGCGATGCTCGCGTCCTGCACGTCCGCGCCGGCATCGCGCAGGGCCTGCAGCGCGCGCTCGAACGCGGCGTCCGTGCCTGGCTGGTAGCCGGTCGATGCGCGCAGCACGCCGATGCGCGCGCCCTTCAGCGCGCCGGGCTTCAGGGCGGCGGCGTAGGGCGCGATGCGCGCCGCGCGGGTCGCGTCATCGGCCGGGTCGGTCCCGGCGATCGCATCGAGCAGGTGCGCCGCGTCGGCGACGCTGCGCGTCATCGGCCCGGCGGTGTCCTGCGAGGCCGAGATCGGGATGATGCCGCTGCGGCTGACCAGACCGACGGTGGGTTTCAGGCCGACCAGGCCGTTCACCGCCGACGGGCAGAGGATGCTGCCGTCGGTCTCGGTGCCGATGGCGACGACGGCGAGGTTGGCGGCGATCGCGCTGCCGCTGCCCGAGCTGGAGCCGCAGGGCGTGCGGTCGAGCACATAGGGGTTCTTCGTCTGCCCGCCGCGCGCGCTCCAGCCCGAGGTCGAGCGCGTGGAGCGGAAATTCGCCCATTCGCTCAGGTTGGTCTTGCCCAGGATCACCGCGCCGGCCGCGCGCAGCTTCGCGACGAGGAAGGCGTCGGATTCCGGACGATGCTTCGCGAGCGCCAGCGAGCCGGCGGAATTGACCATCGGCGTCGCATCGATGTTGTCCTTGAGCAGCACCGGGATGCCGTGCAGCGGGCCGCGCAGCTTGCCGGCCTTGCGTTCCGCGTCGCGCGCTTCGGCTTCGCGCAGTGCGTCGGGGTTGAGTTCGATCACTGCACCGAGCGTGGGCCCGGCGTCGTCGAGCGCGGCGATGCGCTCGAGATAGCCGCGGGTCAGCGTGGCGCTGTCGAGCGTGCCGTCGCGCATCCGCGCCTGCAGGTCGTCGACGGTGGCTTCCTCGAAGGCGAAGGCGGCAGCCGTGCCGCGCGTGTCTTTCGGCGGGGCGTCGCCGCTGTTGCAGCCGGCGAGCGGGAGAAGGCACATGAGGACGAGCGGGGTGTGCCGGGACATGCGGGGCAGGAGCATGCGGGGCAGGAACATGCGATGGCGACCGGGAATCGACGGGCGCCCAGCATTGCCCGCGAGCATCCTCCGCACAAGCGCGGCGTTTGGCTTTCAGCGCGCCGTGTCGGCGAGGTCCGCGCGGTGACGGACGACGAGGTCACGAGCGAGGATCCCGACGATGCTCAGGTTGATCGCGACCACCGCCAGCGGCACCCAGCCGGGATCGCGCAGCAGGGCGAAACCTTCGAAGGGGAGGTAGATCGCGGCGCCGATGCAGCCCAGCCACGAGGCCCAGCGCCGGCTGCGCCACAGGCCCCAGGCTTCGACGAGATGCAGCAGGCCGTAGGCGGCGGCCACGGCGGCCGCCAGGTGCACGGATTCGGGATCGATGCGGCGCGTGAAACTCGCCAGCGCGCTGTGGTGGGCGTCGAAGCGGAAGACCTCGATCAACCAGTGCACGAAGCGGCGGATCGGTGCCGGGCCGAGGATTTCCAGGCCGCTGGCGGCCATCAGCGCGAAGCCGCCCTTGGCCAGTTCGAACAGGGCGATCGCGCGAGCAGCCCGCAGTCCGGCACGGGACTGCGGGACCGGCGCGCCGTCCGCGTCGGGCGTCATCGCGGCGCGCGCTTTCGCTTACGCCGAGCGCGAGGCGCGCTTGCGGTCGGTTTCGAGGCGGAACTTCTTGCGCAGGCGGATCTGTTTGGGCGTGACTTCGACCAGTTCGTCGTCGTCGATGAATTCCAGCGCCTGTTCCAGCGAGAACTTGATCGGCGGGATCAGGCCTTCGTCGTCGTCCTTGCCGGATGCGCGGAAGTTGGTCAGCTGCTTGCCGCGCAGGGCATTGACCGTGAGGTCGTTGTCCTTGCTGTTGATGCCGACGATCTGGCCTTCGTAGATTTCCTCGCCCGGTTCGATGAACAGGCGGCCGCGTTCCTGCATCGCGATCTGCGCGTAGGCCGGCGAGCTGCCGGTGCCGTTGGAGATCAGCACGCCGTTCTGGCGCTGGCCGATCGCGCCTTCCGCCTTCGGGCCGTAGTGGTCGAAGACGTGGAACAGCAGGCCGGTGCCGGCGGTGAGGGTGCGGAATTCGGTCTGGAAGCCGATCAGGCCGCGCGCCGGGATCAGGTAGTCGAGACGCACGCGGCCCTTGCCGTCGGGTTCCATGTTCTGCAGCAGCGCCTTGCGCTCGCCGAGGCGGCCCATCACGCCGCCCTGGAACTGTTCTTCCATGTCGACGACCAGCGACTCGATCGGCTCCTGCATCACGCCGTCGATTTCCTTGATGATCACTTCCGGGCGCGACACGGCCAGCTCGTAGCCTTCGCGGCGCATGGTTTCGATCAGGATCGACAGGTGCAGTTCGCCGCGGCCGCTGACCTTGAACTTGTCGGCGTCCTGCGTGTCCTCGACCTTCAGTGCGACGTTGTGCTGGGTCTCGCGGGTGAGGCGGTCGCGCAGCTGGCGCGAGGTCAGGAACTTGCCGCCCGAACGATCCTTCACGCCGGCGAACGGCGAGTCGTTGACCTGGAAGGTCATCGAGATGGTGGGCTCGTCGACGGCGAGCACCGGCAGCTGCTCGACCGCGTCGGGCGCGCACAGGGTGTCGGAGATGCCGATGCCCTCGATGCCGCTGAACGCGATGATGTCGCCGGCCTGCGCCTCGGGCACTTCCACGCGCTCCAGGCCCATGAAACCGAGCACCTGCAGCACCTTGCCGTTGCGGGTCTTGCCTTCGCGGTCGATCACGACCACCTGCTGGTTGGTCTTGACCTTGCCGCGCTGGATGCGGCCGACGCCGATGATGCCGACGTAGTTGTTGTAGTCCAGCGAGGTGACGCGCATCTGGAAGGGACCATCGGGGTCCACAGGCGGCGCCGGCACGTGCTCGCAGATGGTCTCGAACAGCGCGGTCATGTCGCCGTCGCGCACATCCTCGGTCATGCCGGCGAAGCCCTGCAGGCCGGAGGCGTAGACGGTGGTGAAGTCGAGCTGGTCGTCGTTGGCGCCGAGGCGGTCGAACAGGTCGAAGGTCTGGTCCAGCACCCAGCTCGGGCGCGCGCCGGGGCGGTCGACCTTGTTGATCACGACGATCGGCTTGAAGCCCATCGCGAACGCCTTCTGGGTCACGAAGCGCGTCTGCGGCATCGGGCCGTCCATCGCGTCGACCAGGATCAGCACCGAGTCGACCATCGACAGCACGCGCTCGACTTCGCCGCCGAAGTCGGCGTGGCCGGGGGTGTCGACGATGTTGATGCGCCAGTCCTCGCCGGTCTTCGGGTTGGTCCAGCGGATCGCGGTGTTCTTGGAGAGGATCGTGATGCCGCGTTCCTTTTCCAGGTCGTTGCTGTCCATCACGCGGTCGGGGACCACGGCGCGCTCGTTCAGGGTGCCGGACTGCTTGAGCAGCTGGTCGACGAGGGTGGTCTTGCCATGGTCGACGTGGGCGACGATGGCGATGTTGCGGAGGCGTTCGACGGAATTGGATGCGGACATGGCGATGGGCACCCGGGGAGGTCGGGCGCTGATATTTTCGTGAAGGAAGCCCACTAGTATAACTGCCGGGGCGGAGCAATGGCTCGATACCGTCGTCCCAGCCCGATCCCTGGCGGTCCCCAGCCCGTCCCGGAGGGCGGGCCGGGAGCCACGCCCGCCGCCGGCGCGCCGGATGAACGGCCGTCCGCGGGGGCAATCCACCTGTCCCCGTGGTACGGTGTGGCCCCCTTTTTCCTGCCCCCACCCGGAGCCCGAGCATGAGCCTGATCGCCCATTTCGACACCGACCGCGGCCCGATCCGCATCGCACTGCACGCCGACAAGGCGCCGCTGACCGTCGCCAATTTCGTCAACCTGGTCCAGCGCGGCTTCTACGACGGCCTGGTCTTCCACCGCGTGATCGCCGATTTCATGGTCCAGGGCGGCTGCCCGCAGGGCCGCGGCACCGGCGGCCCGGGCTACCGCTTCGAGGACGAAGCCCACAACGGTGTGGGTCACGAGCGCGGCGTGCTGTCCATGGCCAACGCCGGCCCGAACACCAACGGCAGCCAGTTCTTCATCACCCACGTCCCCTGCGGCTGGCTCGACGGCAAGCACACCGTCTTCGGCAAGGTGCTCGAAGGCCTGGACGTGGTCGACAGCATCCGCCAGGGCGACACGATCAAGAGCATCAAGATCGAAGGCGACGCCCAGGCCGCGCTCGACGCCAAGGCCGATCGCGTCGCCGAGTGGAACAAGATCCTCGCGGCGTGATCGCCAGGCTGAAGGATTGAAGAAAAAACGCGGCCATCGGCCGCGTTTTTCGTTGAAGGACTGTCTTTTGCCGCGGATCGGCGCGGATCGCGCGGATGAAAGCGATCGCTTCATGACAACACGTCGCTTTTCAATCCGCGCTGTCCGCGCAGATCCGTGGCAGGAGAGCCCTTGATCCACATGCGTGACCTGATCGACGAACGTCAACGCAGCCGCAGCGTCTCCAGCATCTTCGACACCTTCTCCGCATCGCGCGGATAGTAGTGCTCGCTGGGGGCGAGGAAGATCGCGAGCGCGAGGCCCTTCTCGTGCTCGAATGCGGCGGCCATCCCCTGGTAGCGCAGACCCTCGGGGTTGGCGAGCGAGAACTCGAAACGCAGGCCGTCGCGGTTGCCGAAGCGGGCGGGACGCAGGTTGGCGGCCTCGACATTGGCGGTGCCCGAGGCGCGCAGGCCGTCGAGGATGAGGTCGCGCAGTTCATCGGCGCGCAGGCCGCGCTGGTAGAACGCGCCGTCGGGCCGACGCTTCGTCTGGCGCTGGCCGAGGAAGATGAATTCGCGTTCGCGCACGCGCGGGATCAGGTAGAGGCGGTTGAGCAGTTCGCCGTCCATCGTCCACAGCTGGTAGCGCGACGCGCTCATCCGCGTCCATTCCATTTCGCTGTCGATCATCAGCGTGCCCCCGGCCGGATTCGGTCCGGGTTTCACGAGGCGTCCGCCGCCGCCTGCACAGGCGGCGAGCGTCAGCATCAGGGCGACGAGCGCAAGCGTGCGCAGACGACGGACGATCATGGCGTGCCTCCCAGTCGATCGAGTTCGCGTTGCACGAAGGCGCGATCCTCGGCCTGCGTGGCGGTGTCGAGATAGCGGCGCAGCGCGGCGTTGGCCTCGGTCGTGCGGCCGGCGTCGCGCAGGGCGAAGCCGTGCTCGCGCCAGGCCGCCACCGGGGCGCCGGGCAGGGCGACGGCGCGCGCGTACAGCTCGGCGGCCTTCGCGCGATCGCCGGCGGCATTGCGGCGGCGGTGGGCTTCGCCGAGGTAGAAGGTCAGCAGCGCATGGTCTTCCTGCGGCGAATCCGCGAGCAACTCGCCGATCACCAGCAGCGAACTGGCGTAGCGGCGGCGCGACACCTCTTCGGCCAGCCAGTCTTCGAGGAAGGGGCGCATCGCCGCGCGGTAGGCATCGCGATTGCGTTCGCGCGGCGGCGAGGGCAGGGCCGCCGCCGCGCTGCGAATGTCCTCGAGGCGTTCTTCGGTGGCCGGATGGGTGGTGAAGACCACGCCGCGACGTTCGTACTTGCGCGTCTCTTCCTCGCGCTTGAGCCGCGCCCACAGGTCGGCGCCCGCCTCCGGGTCGTAGCCGCTCGCGACGGCGGCCTCGAAACCCAAGCGGTCGGCTTCGCGCTCCTGGTCGCGGCTGAACTTGAAGATGCCGGCATACGCGCCGAGCGCGCCGAGCAGCGCGGCATCGGGCACGCCTGCGCCATAGGCGACCAGCTGGAACGCGCTGAGCACGGCGCTGGTGTCCTTCAGCCGCCGCCACTGCCGCAGCGAATGCTGGGCGCGGAAGTGGCCGGCCTCGTGGCCGAGCACGAAGCCCAGCTCGGCCTCGTCGCGGGCGCGGAGCAGGGCGCCGGTCCAGACCAGCATCATCCCGTTCGGCGCCATCGATGCGTTGAATTCGGGGACATCCATGATGTAGATGCGCAGATCGCGGCAGTGCTCGGCGGCGACCTTGCATGTCAGTTCGCGCACGTAGGCATTGAGCGCGGGGTCGCGCACGCGCTGCGGCGAACGCTGCAGTTCGGCCTCGGCGCGCTGCATCGCGTACCAGAGTTCGTCCTCGTCGGTGCCGGCGACCGGGGCGTCACCGGGGCGGTGTTCGCGCAGCGGCTGGCTGG
The DNA here is from genome assembly GCA_019634715.1 of Lysobacter sp. GTDB lineage: Bacteria > Pseudomonadota > Gammaproteobacteria > Xanthomonadales > Xanthomonadaceae > Lysobacter_I. Next base: position 303,688 of record JAHCAU010000001.1, on the reverse strand, counting down.
TCGCGCAGCCGGCGAGGGCGATGCAGAGCGCGGCGATCGATGCGGTTCGCAGCGCAGCCTGCAGGCGCGACGGCGCTCGTAGGAGGGCCTTCAGGCCCGAGCTTTTTTGCACGAGGGCGGTTTCGTCGGGTTCGAAGCAAGAGCTCGGGCCTGAAGGCCCTCCTACGAAAAGCCGGGTTGCCGTCTTGAAGGCGGGCCGCGTCATGGCCGCGCTCCGCGCTGCGCGTTGAGGCCGCGCAGCAGGTCGTCGGCGGTCTCGCGCGCGCCGGCCGGGTCGCGCAGGTCGCCGGCCTGGTCGAACAGCAGGTTGTGCCAGACCACCTGGCCGGTGCGCAGGTCCACCAGCGAGGCCAGGCCGACCTGGTAGCCGCCGCCGATGTCGCCGCCCAGCAGCAGGAAGCCGATCACCCGCATCGCCGCCCGGCCGCCGCTGGTGTAGCTGTCGCGGATGTAGGTGAACAGGGCGTAGTCGGCGCCGGTGGCCTCGCGCAGCGCGGACACGCCCGGGCCCAGGGTCCAGTCGAAGCGGCCGTGCTTGTTGCGCAGGCCGGCGCTCGGGCTGGTGCCGGCGCGCGAGTACTGCAGGATGCTGATCGACACCGCCTGGTTCAGCAGGTAGAGCTGGCGCAGCCGGTCGTCGTTGCTGTCGGCCGGGGGCAGGGCGAAGTCCGGGGCCACGGTCATGCCGCGGCCGGTCAGGATCTCGCGGGCCATCTGCGGGTACAGGCGGCGGGCGCTGTCGGTCCAGGCCTTGCGCGGTTCCTGGGCGCCGCCGGCCAGGACTTCGTACAGTTCGATGTCCGGTTCGACCAGGACCACGCTGCCGGCGAGGCCGAGCGGTTTCCCGCTCTCGTCCTTGACCGTACGGACCTGTGTGGATGCGCAGGCGCTCAGCAGCAGGCAGGCGAACACCAGCAGCAGGCGACGCGGCCATAACGAGCGGGAATGCCGCGAAGCCCGGGAAAACAGCGTTCCGGCAACGGTCCCGACGATGCCCTGTGTTAGCATTTCGTGCTCCCTCCCGACCTGTAATCGACAGCCTGGGTACCTGGTTCTCGACGGGGTTGTTTTACAGGTTCGTGCCGCGGGCTTCCACAGACCTGCCCCGCAGGTTCCTCACACCCCACTCCACAACGACAGGTTCCGCGATGCTGCAGCTTGCCCGGCGCGTTGGTCGCGCCAAGCCCAGTGCCATCATGGTTGTCGCCGAAAAGGCCAAGCGTCTCAAGGCCGAAGGGCGCGACATCATCAGTTTCTCGATCGGCGTCCCGAATTTCCTGCCCGGCGGCCACGTCTACGACGCGGTCCGCGAGGCCCTGAGCAAGGACTCGGGCCAGTACGGCAGCAACCGCGGCGCCGATGCGCTGCTGGACGCCTTCCTGAAACACATCGAGGCCATCGGGCTGACCGGCTACAAACGCGGCAACGTGGCCACCGGCATCGGCGCCAAGCACATCATCTACAACCTGGCCGAGGTCCTGCTGGACGAGGGCGACACCATCGCCTTCCCGACCCCGTACTGGACCAGCTACCTCGACATCGCCGAGATCGTCGACGCCAGGGTCGAGCTGCTGCCGTGCCCGCCCGAGCAGAACTACAAGCTCACGCCGGAACAGCTCGACGCCGCGCTGGCGAAGAAGCCGAAGGTCTTCCTGTTCAACAACCCGTCCAACCCGACGGGCATGGTGTACACGAAGGAAGAGATCGCCGCGCTGGCCGACGTGGTCGCGAAGCATCCGGACACCTGGATCATCACCGACGACATCTACAATCGCATGGTGTTCGACGGGCTGGGCTACCACAACTTCGTGCATTTCCGCCCGGAACTGCGCGACCGCGTGATCTTCCTGGATTCGCTGTCGAAGACCTACGGCATGCCCGGCTGGCGCGTCGGCTTCATGGTCGGCCCGGAGTCGGTGGCCAATGCCGTGGTGACGATGAACTCGAACCACATCACCAACATCCCCGAGCTGACCACCGCCGCCGCGATCGCGGCGCTGAGCGGCCCGCAGGACGTGCCGACGCAGAAGAACGAGGAGTTCCAGGCCAAGCGCGACCAGGTGATGGCCGCGATGACCTCGATCCCCGGCGTGGTCTGCCCGAAGCCGCAGGGCGCGTTCTACGTCTTCCCGGACGTGAGCGCCTATTTCGGCAAGACCCACGGCCCGACCGGCCAGAAGATCGCCAACGACATGGACCTGTGCAACGCGCTGCTCGACGCCAAGGGCGTCGCCTGCGTGCCGGGTTCGGCCTTCGGCGAGCCGCGCGCGCTGCGCATCAGCTACACCTGCCCGACGCCGCAGCTGGCCCCGGGCCTGCAGCGCATCGTCGAGTTCTTCTCCGAACTGCAATGACCCTGCGTGTCCACCGGGCGGCCCGTCCGCCCGGTGGACCGGACCCTGTCCGATGAACCGACTCCTCTGGCTCCTGCTCGCGCTGGCCCTCGCCGGTGGACTCCACCACCTGTTGTCCGCGACGTGGACGCGCGTGCCGGGCCTGGGCGACGACCAGGTCGCCGCGATCCGCGCCGCCTCGGCGACGCGCGATGCCGGCGATCCGCAGCACCAGCGCAGCATCACGATGCTGCGCGCCGACTGGTGCGGCTACTGCCGGAAGCTGCAGGCCGAGTTCGACCGCAAGGGCGTGCGCTATCACGCCGTCGACGTCGATACCGAGGCCGGCACGCGCGCCATGGCAGCGCTCAACGCGCGCGGCATCCCGGTGCTGGTGGTCGGGCGCACGCCGGTCCACGGCTACGACGAGACCCGCACCCGGGAACTGCTCGCGCCGCTGGGCTACCGCGTCTTCTGACGGTTTCGCGCATCACACCCATCCACACAACGATCCACCCGCCAAGACCTTTCCGTGAAGGACATCCCCATGAAAGCACCCGTTCGAGTCGCAGTCACCGGCGCCGCCGGCCAGATCGGCTACGCCCTCCTGTTCCGCATCGCTTCCGGCGAAATGCTCGGCAAGGACCAGCCGGTCATCCTGCAGATGCTGGAACTGCCGCTGGAGAAGGCGCAGGCCGCGCTGAAGGGCGTGATGATGGAACTGGAAGACTGCGCCTTCCCGCTGCTCGCCGGCATGGTCGGCACCGACGACCCGAACGTCGCATTCAAGGACGCCGACTACGCCCTGCTGGTCGGCGCGATGCCGCGCGGCCCGGGCATGGAGCGCAAGGACCTGCTGCTCAAGAACGCCGAGATCTTCACCGTGCAGGGCAAGGCGCTGAACGCCGTCGCCAGCCGCAACGTGAAGGTGCTCGTGGTCGGCAACCCGGCCAACACCAATGCCTACATCGCCATGAAGTCGGCCCCGGACCTGCCGGCGAAGAACTTCACCGCGATGCTGCGCCTCGACCACAACCGCGCGCTGTCGCAGCTGGCCAACAAGGCCGGCGTGGCCGTCGCCGACATCGAGAAGCTGGTCGTGTGGGGCAACCACAGCCCGACCATGTACCCGGACTACCGCTTCGCCACCGTGAATGGCGAGTCGCTGAAGGACCGGATCAACGACGCCGACTGGAACGCCAACGACTTCATCCCGAAGGTCGGCAAGCGCGGCGCCGCGATCATCGAAGCGCGCGGCCTGTCCTCGGCCGCCTCGGCCGCCAACGCCGCCATCGACCACATGCGCGACTGGGCGCTGGGCACCGACGGCAAGTGGGTGACCATGGGCGTGCCGTCCGACGGCAGCTACGGCATCCCGGAAACCGTGATGTACGGCGTGCCGGTGACCTGCGCCAACGGCGAATACACCCGCGTCGAAGGCCTGCCGGTCGACGATTTCAGCCGCGCCGCGATGGACAAGACCCTCGCCGAGCTGGAAGAAGAGCGTGCGGGTGTGGCGCACCTGCTCTGAGGCCGGGCGATTCATGGAAAAGAAAAGAAGAAAGGCGGCTTCGGCCGCCTTTCTTCTTGCGCGAATCCCGAACTCGATGCGCGGTGCATGTCGCCACCGCTGCGCAGCGATCGGTTTACAGCGTGGGTGCGAACGGCGAGTTGTTGGCGCCGCTGCCGTTGATGGTGAAGCCAGGCCAGGCGTAGGAGCCGGAAGCTGCGGCACGGCATTGATAGCTGCCTGTCTGCCCGGCCGCCAGACTGGTGGGGCCATTGCCCCAGACGTGGAAAGAGCCGCCACTGCAGCCATGCGCGATGCCGCTGATCGTCTGCGTGCCGGTGTTCTGGATGTTCACGGTGACCATGTCGCCCGACGATCCCTGCGCGGTACGCGTGCGCGAAACCAGCGCGAACCGGCCCAGGCCCGAGGGCGGCGGCGGTGCGGGATCGAGGACCGGGGCGGTGGTCGCCGAATTGGCGAATACGCGTCCGTCGTCGTCGCGCACGCCGCTCGCGTACAGACGCCAGGTCGCGGCATTGTTGACGATGCGGGTGGTCGTGGTCGATGTGCGCGATCCGACCGTCACCGGGATGCTCTGCCCGTTCGGGTCCACCATGTTGACGATGTACGCGCCTTCGAACGGCACGCACGGACGCATTGATGCGCGCAGGACGTGCTCGTACTGGCTGCCGTTGTAGACAGCGGCCTGCTGGCGCAGCACCGGCGAGAAGATGCTGGGCGAACCGCTGTCGGTATAGAACAGGCGCCGGTTCCAGAGCGGGGTGTGGTTGTCCTCGGTATTGAGGACCTTGTACAGCGCGCCATTGATCTTCCTGCCGGCCCAGCCGCCGACCGAGACATAGCGCACGCGTTCGCCGCCGAGGACGGACCACGATGCCACCAGCGACACACGCGCCTGCAGGTCGCCGAAATAGGTGTTCACCGTTTCGTTGCTGCCGTTGTTGTCGGCGTCGCCGCAGGCGTTGCCGTAGTAGCCGTAGACCTGGAACGGCGTGGAGAACTTGAAGCCCACGCCGGCAGAGGCCAGGTACCAGTTGCCCACGGGATAGATGCGGCCCTCCAGGCCGACCTTCACGAAGGGGTCGAAGGTGGCGTCGGCCTGCAATCCCCAGTTGGGGTTGGGGTTGCTGAGGCGGACGGTGGAGGTGTCGCCGCTGCCCGAACAATTGCCGTTGGCGCAGGTGTAGTCGAAGACGATGCTGCCGCCGAGCTGCGAACTGTAGTCCACGGTCGCCGATGCGCTGAGGATGACCTTGTAGCCGTAGTCCAGCGGCACCGCGTAGGTGTACCAGACCGGGATCGGACCCAGCCAGACCACGCCATCGCCCTTGTAGAGGTCGTGGCGATTCGAGGCTTCGGCGATGGTGGTCGACACCGAGGCGGTCAGCGCCAGACGCGAGTCGTTGAGGTCGATGCGGCCCTGCGCGCGCGCTTGCTTGAAGCGGACGGTGTAGGGAATGCACAGGCTCCAGTCCGATTTCTTGTATTCCACGGAGATCTGCACGTTCGCCGAACCGTTCATGCGGCCGTCGAAGCTGAGGCTGCCACCGGCGATGGCCTTGCTGGCGTTGACGCTGTTGAAGGGGATGCTGCGCGACAGCGTGTAGGTGCGCCAGCCGCTGCTGCAGAACAGCCCTTGCGGCGTGATGCCGCGGGAGCTGCGTCGGGGGTCGACGACTTCGCGGCCTTCGCTGGAGTTGTAGGCGGTGCTCGAGTCCGGCTGCATGTACTCCCCGAAACGGGTGGCGGCCGTGCCGTCCGCGATGGCGTTGACCACGTCGCGGTCGACGTAGAGCGCACCCTCGCCGAAGCCGTCGATCAGGATGTTGTCCTTGGCCGCCTGCGGGATCGGCGCGTTGGCCAGGCCCGTTGGATTGTCGATCTCGATCAGCACCGCGTTGCGGGTACTGTAGGTGCCGGCCTGCTGCGCCGTGGCGAGATTGCCGGTCGCCGCCATGGGCATGTGGATTTCGCGCCAGCCGTTGCCTTGTACGCCGGTGTAGTTCTGCGCGTGCGCGCTCATGCACGCAAGCGTCAGCGCGACCCCTGCGAGGGTTCGTGTGATGATGGACTTCATGCGTCCCTGACTCCCTGAAGATGATGGATTGCGTCCCGCAGGACGCTTCTGGTCGCCGGCCTTTCCCTCGGGCGACGACGGCTCCATTGTCTTTCATGGAATGGCGCAGGGCGCCACGCGCCGGCCGGCGGGCGGTGACGAACGGACGATCCCGGTGATCGGACGGAGAGATCGCTGGTCGCATGCGCCGGGAAACGACGCGCCGGATTGCGTCTTCTGCGCAGGCTGCGCTTGGCACGAGGTATCCCGGCACGGTGTTCTTCGGCACCGGGTGTCGCGCTGAGGAGCCGGCGCGTCCATCCGTCCATGCGACTGATCCGATCCTGGCCTGGAACGCGATGCCCGGATCCGACCGTGCCTGATCGCGTTCCGGCTGGGCGATGATGTCGCCCATGTCCGCCACCACCCTCCACCACGTCGACGACCACCTGCTCATCGCCGAGAAGCCTGCCGGCCTGCTGTCGGTGCCGGGGCGAACGCCGGAGCTCGCCGACTGCCTGATCGCGCGCATCCAGATCGAATATCCCGATGCGCTGACCGTGCATCGCCTGGACCAGGTCACCAGCGGATTGATGGCGATCGCGCGCGGCGCGGCGATGCAGCGCGCGCTGTCGATGCGGTTCGAACAGCGGCAGGTGGCGAAGGGCTACGAGGCGCTGGTCGAAGGCGTGCTGTCGATCGATGACGGCGAGATCGACCTGCCGCTGATCCGCGACTGGCCGAACCGGCCGCGGCAGAAGGTCGATCACGTGATCGGCAAGCCCTCGCTCACCCGCTGGCGTGTCTTGGCGCGCGACGCGGTCGCATCGCGGACGCGACTGGCGCTGGAGCCGGTGACCGGCCGCAGCCACCAGTTGCGCGTGCATCTGGCGAGCATCGGTCACCCGATCGTCGGCGACGACTTCTACGGCGCGGCGCCGGCCGAGCGGGTCTGCCTGCATGCGGCGCGGCTCGGGTTCGCGCATCCGGCGAGCGGCGCATGGTGCGAATGGATGTCGCTTGCGCCGTTCTGAGACGTACGTACGGTGCATCGGCCCGGGTCCGGGTGACCTTCGGCAGGCGTCCCGGTGCCTCGGCCCCGACTAGGCTGGCGGTCCAGTCCGTCCGGGGAGAGCGTGATGCGCAAGTCGTTGCTGTGGGTGTGGGGTGGGTTGCTGCTGAGTGGCCAGGTCCTGGCCCTGGAGGGCGGTTACCTGACGCCGCCGGAGGCCTTGCTCAAGGTGATGCGCGCGCCGCCGCCGCCGGGCGCTGCGCTCGACCCGACCGGGCGCACGCTGCTGCTGATCGACAACGACCCCTACCCGGGCATCGAGCGCGTCGCCGAGCCCTACCTCAAGCTCGGCGGGGTACGCATCGAGCCGCGCACCCACGCGCGTCATGACGTGTCCAGCGGCTACGGCATCCGCACCTGCATCGCCGGCTATCGCCTGGTCGATGTCGAGACCCGCAAGGAGCGCAAGGTCGCGCTGCCAGCCAAGGGCTGCGTCGGCGGCCCCGCATGGTCGCCGGACGGCAAGCGCTTCGCTTTCGACACCACCGTCGACGATCATGTCCAGCTGTGGGTGGGCGATGTCGACAGCGGCCAGGTCCGGCAGATCCAGGGGGTGCGCCTCAACACCATCCTCGGCGACACCCTGCAGTGGGCTGGCGGCAGCGCGCGCCTGCTGGTGAAGGCGTTGCCGGCGAACCTCGGTCCTGCGCCGAAGCAGTCGCCGGCCGTCGCCGGACCGAAGATCAGCGAGGCCATCGCCGGCAAGGGCGAGAGCAGCACCTACGAGGCCCGCGACACGCTGGGCAATCCTTACGACGAAGTCTTGTTCGATCACTACGTCACCGCGCAGCTGGTGCGCGTCGACCTGCCGTCCGGCAAGGTCGTGCGACTCGGCAAGCCCGGCCCGATTGCCGGCGTGGACATGGCGCCCGACGGCGTGCACGCGCTGGTCGAGACCCTGCAGCGCCCGTATTCGTACGTGACCACCTACCAGCGCTTCGCGCGCAGCGTGGACGTGCTGGACATCGACAGCGGCCGCATCACCAACATCGCGAAGCTGCCCGTCGCCGATCGCGTGCCGGTGCGCGGCGTGCCCGAAGGCCCTCGCGACCACGGCTGGGTCGGCAGCGAGCCGGCGACGCTGGTCTGGCCCGAGGCGCTGGACAAGGGCGACTGGAAGGTCGAAGTGCCGCAGCGCGACAAGCTGATGCGCCTGCGTGCGCCGTTCAACGGCCAGCCGGAAGAGATCGCGCGCACCGCGCAGCGCTTCGCGGGGCTGATGCCGCTGGAAGCGTCCAGCGAAGCGCTGCTCACCGAGTTCGATGCCAACAAGCGCTGGATCCGCATCGCGCGGATGGATCTGGCCGCGCCTGCGACGCCGCCGGTGACGGTGTGGGAATACTCGATGGACGAGCGCTACCGCAATCCCGGCTCGCCGCTGTTCAAGGTGCTGCCCAACGGCGGCAGGGTCGTGCGCCGCGACGGCGATGCGGTGTTCCTGCGCGGCAGCGGCGCGACCGCGCAGGGCGACCGCCCCTTCCTCGATCGCCACGACCTGAAGACCGGCCAGACCAGGCGCCTGTTCCGCAGCGCGCCGGATGCCTTCGAGCGCGTCGCCAGCGTCTCCGACGACGGCCAGCGCCTGTACACGCTGCGCGAAACCCCGAAGGACCCGCCGAACCTGTTCGTGCGCACGCTGGGCGCGCCGGTCGCCGATGCCGCCGAAGGCGAAGCCGTCGTCGCTTCCTCGCCGCGGCAGGTCACGAGCTACGTCGACCCGACCCCGGAAGTGCGCGGCATCCAGCGCCGGCTGGTGACCTACAAGCGCAAGGACGGCGTGGACCTGTCGTTCACGCTCTACCTCCCGCTGGGCTACCAGGCCGGGACGCGCGTGCCCGCCGTGCTCTACGCCTATCCCGCCGACTATGCCGATCCGGGCAAGGCCGGGCAGGTCACCGGGTCGCAGCAGAGCTTCACCCGCTTCCCGGAGTACCGCCTGCTGCTGCTCGCCGGCTACGCGATCATCGACAACACCTCGTTCCCGATCGTCGGCGACCCGCGCACCGCCTACGACACCTACCTGCAGCAGCTCGTCGACAACGCGCAGGCGGCGGTCGACAAGGCCGTCGAGCTTGGCGTCGTCGATCGCGACCGCATCGGCGTCACGGGGCACAGCCATGGCGCGCTGATGACCGCCAACCTGCTCGCGCACTCGGACCTGTTCCGCGCCGGTGTCGCCAGCAGCGGTGGCTACAACAAGACGCTCACGCCCTTCGGTTTCCAGAACGAGCGCCGCTCGCTGTGGAACGCCAAGCGCGTGTACGAAGAGGCGTCGACCTACTACTACGCCGACAAGGTGGACGAGCCGCTGCTGATCGTGCACGGCGAGGACGATGCCAACCCCGGCACCGAACCGGTGCAGTCGCCGAAGCTCTTCCAGGCCATCCGCGGCAACGGCGGCACCGCGCGCCTGGTGATGCTGCCCTTCGAGCCGCACTGGTACACCGCGAAGGAAACCAATGAGCACTTCGCCGCGGAAATGCTGATGTGGTTCGACCGCTGGGTGAAGAACGCCGGCCCGCGCGAGGCGAAGAAGGAGTGATCGGCAACGCGGTCCGGTCGTCTCCGCGACGGCCGGACCGCGTTGTCTTCAATCGATGATCACTCGCTCTTCGTGGACAGCGTGGCCACGTAGGAACCGCTGGAACCCTGGGTGCCGAACGCGCCGCCCGCGTCCACGTCCCACCAGCCGATCTGGCTGAAGCCCGAGGGCGTGACAGGCGTCGAGCCGTTCGAAGCGTAGAGGGCGACATCGGTGAGGCAGGCGCCCTGGCCGGTCGAGGCCGGCCTGGTGTACAGGCCCATCATGTATTCCTGCCACTGGCTGTTGAGGTTGCCGACCCCGCCGCCCTTGTCCATGTCCCACATGCCGCGATAGGTCCAGTTGGGCGCGATGCTGCCGGGAACGGTGCTTCCGGCCGAGGTGTACAGGCCGATCCCGCCGACGCAGGTGCTGGTTTCCGAAGGAAGCTGCCGCCGCACATACAGCGCGGTCATGAAGCTTCCGGTGGTGCCGTACGTGCCCTGGGCGCCGCCCTTGTCGACGTCCCAGTAACCGACCAGCGAGTAACCCGCGGGGCCGGCCGGCGCGGTCGAGCCGTTCGACGCGACAAGAACGACGTCGGTGATGACGGTGCCGCTGCCACCGCCGTTGCCGATGTGGCCGTTGATCCAGTTCAGCACGGCGACCGTTTCCGAATACACGCCGTAATAGTTCGGCCGCGCGCAGCCCAGTCCGTAGCTCACGACGCCGATGCTGTAGATCGAACCGTTGTAGGGCGCGATCAGCGGGCCGCCGCTGTCGCCCTGGCAGGCATCCTGGCCGCCCGCTGCGAGGCCGGCGCAGATCGACACGGCCGGATTGAGCTTGAGGCCGCCGGCAGCGGAACTGCCGTTGTAGGACGCGGCGCAGGTGGCATCGGACACGACCGGGACGGTCACTTCGCGCAGGCTGGTGGTGCTGCTGCCGCCTTCCGAGGTCCGGCCCCAGCCCAGCGTGGTCACCGGATCGCCTGGCTTGGCGATGGCCTGCATGATCGCCGCGTCGGGCAGTTTCGCGCGGATCAGGTGGGCCGGGAACGTGCCGTTGATGCGGAGCAGGGCGAAGTCGTTGCTGTAACTGCCTGCGGAGGAGTTCGGGCTGTAGTTGGGGTGCTGGATGTACTGCGCGACGGAATAGGCCGTCTGGCTGCCGGTGTTGTTCGAGCCTGCCCAGACGGTGCTCTGGCTGCCGCAATGCGCGGCGGTCAGCACCCAGCTGTCGGCGATGATCGTGCCGCCGCAGCCCGAGGTGCGCACCGTGAACGAACGGTCGCCCACCGCGCCGATGCCGCCGACGATGCGGCCGGTGCGCTGCTTGCCGAAGGCCTGGCTGACTTTCCACGTCCCGTTCCCGGCCCGGGCCTGCGGGCCGGCAGCCAGCGCGACGGAACCCGTTGCCATCAGGGCGAGCGCCACGGTGCCGGCTGCGATCCGGATGCGCTTGTGGGTCTTGCTTGCGTCGACGGGCTTCATTCCTGACATTTCCATTCGTGAAATCTCCTTGTCGGAACCTGCCTGGTTCCGTGTTGAGGGAACTGGCTCTTCCATGCAGTGCGGTGTCCCGTCGATGGCGGTGCGTCCATCCATTCCGTGGACAACGGCTGCCCATCCGCAGCGCGCGCAGGCTGCATGCCGGAGCGCAGGGGCGATCATGCCCGGCCGCATTGTATGGCCGGTCTTTGACCGTTCGGAGGCCGCAAGGCACCCGCGGCTCAGCGTCGGATCAGGTTGCGCCCGATCCGTTCGCCGCTCCCCGGCAACGGCGTCATGCGACCGGTTCGGTACCGACGGGTGGCGCGGCCGCCTGTCGGTCGCCGTCGATGAACTGCAGCCGCGCCAGTTCTTCGTACAGACCGCCCTGCGCCATCAGGCTCTGGTGCGTGCCTTCGGCGACGATGCGGCCGTGATCCATCACCACGATGCGGTCGGCCTTGAGCACCGTCGCGAGCCGATGCGCGATCACCAGCGTGGTGCGCCCGCGCATCAGGGATTCGAGGGCCCGCTGCACCGCGTGTTCGCTGTGCGCGTCGAGCGCGCTGGTCGCTTCGTCCAGCAGCAGGATCGGCGCATCCTTGAGCAGTGCGCGCGCGATCGCGATGCGCTGCTGCTGCCCGCCGGACAGGCGGGTGCCGCGTTCGCCGAGGTCGGTGTCCAGGCCCTGGGGCAGGGCCGTCAGGAAGTCGTGCGCCTGCGCGGCGCGGATGGCGGCATCGAGCGCGGCGTCATCGGCGTCGAGCTTGCCGTAGCGGATGTTCTCGCGTGCAGAGACCGAGAACAGCGTCGATTGCTGGGGGACGAGGGCCACGGCCGCACGCAGCGCCGCAGGATCGAGGCGCGCGAGCGGCACGCCGTCGAGCCGGATCGTTCCCTGGTCGGGATCGTGGAAGCGCAGCAGCAGCGAGAACACGGTACTTTTGCCGGCGCCGGACGGGCCGACCAGGGCCACGGTCTCGCCCGGGCGCACGTGCAGACGGAAGTGCGACAGCGCCGGTGTGTCGGGGCGCTGCGGGTAGTGGAAGCTGACGTCCTCGAATGCGATCGCCCCGAGAGGCGGGCCGGGCAGGGACTCGGGCTGCGCAGGCGCGCGCACCGTCGGTTGCCGGGACAGCAGTTCGGTGATGCGGCTCATGCCGCCGGTCGCACGCTGCACATCGTTCCACACGTCGGCCAGGCTGGTGGCGGCATTGCCGCCCAGCAGCGCGTACATGACGAACTGCGCCAGCGTGCCCGGACTCATGCGCCCGGCCGCGATATCGTGCGCGCCGAGCCAGAGGAGGCAGAGCACGGCGCCGCCGCCCAGGACGACGCCCGCGCCATTCAGCACGGCCTGCGCCTGGATCCTGCGCCGCGCGGCCGTCATCGCCGCCTCCAGCGCGGATGCGAAGCGACCGTGCTCGTGCGCTTCGCGCACATGCGCCTGCACCGTGCGCACAGCGGACAGGGTCTCGTTGGCCAGTGCGTTGGCATCGGCGATGCGATCCTGGCCCGCGCGGGCCAGGCCGCGCAGGCGTCGCCCGCCGATCAGGCTGGGGAGGACGGCCAGCGGGATCGCGATCAGCGCGAACGATGCCAGCCGCGCATTGGTCACGAACAGCATCGCGATCGCGCCGATCGCGGTGGCCGAACCCAGGAGCAATCCCGAAATCGCGAAGGTGAGCAGGTAGCGCAGGAACTCCACGTCCGTGGTCAGCCTGGACATCAGTTCGCCGCTGCGGTTGCGGTCGTGGAATGCCGCGTCCAGGGTGAGCAGGCGCAGGTAGAGGCGCTCGCGCAGGGTCGCGACCACGCGTTCGCCCAGCAGCGACGCGAAGATGTAGCGGGCGATGCCGGCCGCCGCGAGCAGCAGGGTGATGCCGAGCATGCCGAGGAAGTCGCGATCGATCTGCGCGGCGTCGCCGTTCGCGAAGCCGCCATCGATCAGCCTCGCCATCGCCGCCGGCAGGAGCAGGGTCGTGCCCGTCGCCACGGCGAGCGAGATCAACCAGATCGCGAACAACCACGGGTGTGCGCCGATCAGTGGCCACAGCGCGCGAAGGCCGTCCATGCCTGCGGGCGCGGCCTCGCGCGCCTCGCGGTTGTCGTCGTGGGTCATCGCATCCAGCGTTGACGATGTGAGGGGGCGAGTGTGGCGCGGTCCACAGGGACATTCAAGGCATGGCCAGGGCGTGGTGCGCCGCAGCATGGATGCCGGATGTCCAGCCGCGAAGGTGCGTGGTCGAGTCGCGGTCCTTCGACCGCCCGGCGGTCCGTGCGACGGCCTGCTTGCCCAACCCATGCCTGCGTGCTATCAACGATCCGGCATTGCCGGGCCGCGGCAACGGCAAGGATCGCAGCATCGGATTTGCATTCGCCGCATTCACGACAGCGACATCCACTCGACACGGAACAAGGACTGATCGTCATGCAAAACAAGAAGTCGTTCGCATTCCAGCTGGCCTCGGCGCAGAAGCCCGCCGGCAACACCGAAGACAAGCAGTGGCAGGTGCGCGATGGCGTCGCCGTGGCCGGCTGCACCGACCCGACGGGCGATGGCGACTATCGCGCCAGCGTCGACATCTGGGGCAACTTCCGCGGTCGCGACAAGGGCTACTGGTGCTGATCCGCACGGCGATGTCCTGACCGTCCCCGCATCTGCTTGCGGGGGCATGGCCGCGCGGACGCGCGGTCACTTCCCGACTCAAGGAGCGACTCATGCACACCCAGGACAAGAGCAAATCCTTCGCATTCAAGCTGGCGACGGATGCGCGGAAGAAAGACGACAGGAAGCCGGTCTGGCAGGCGCGCGATGGCGTGGCCGTCGCCGGCTGCAGCGGCCCGCACGCGCGTGCCGACCGCGCTTTCCCGTATGCCCGCGACGCAGGCATCTACTGCTGAGGCAGGCGACGCTGTCCGTCGCATGCCGACGCACAGGCCCCGCGATGCGGGGCCTGTGCGTTTCCATCCCGCGGATCGTGCACGAGCGATCGTGGCGCGAATTCCCGTTGGCGAAGCCCGCCACTGGCAACGCCTTCCATTGACAAGGCCCGCATCCGTCCTGCATGAAAAACGACATCCTGATCGTCACCCACAGCGGCGATCTGCACGCCGACCTTGTCGTCGAACGCCTGCACGCGCGCGGTGCGCGTCCATTCCGCCTCGACCTCGACCGGTTCCCGGCGCAGTATCGACTCGATATCCGGCAGTGCGATGGCGCGACGGGCGGCAGCCTCCATCACATCCCTTCGCAGTTCGACATCCCGCTGGCGCGGATCGGCGCCGTCTGGACACGCAAGTCCGGCGACTTCCGCTTCCTGAGCGACGACGAACTCGGTCCGCAGGAACGTGCCTTCGCGACCGCGGAGACGCATCACATCCTCACGGGGACCCTGTTGAGCCTGGACGCGTACTGGATGAACCATCCGATGGCGTCGCAGTCGGCGATGTGGAAGGGTGAGCAACTGCGGCGCGCATCGCGGCTGGGGTTCCGCGTGCCGCCTTCGCTGGCGACCAACGATGCCGATGCGGTGCGGCGCTTCCGTGCGGATGTCGGCGGCGACATCATCTTCAAGCCGCTGTCCTCGCCCAGCCTCGGCGCGGACGAGGTGGATGCCGCCGATCGCATCGTGCCCAATCTCGCCGCCACCCTCGTCACCGATGCGCACGATGCCATGCTCGATTCGGTGCGCGAGATTCCCGGATTCTTCCAGCAGTACGTCGCGAAACGCCACGAGATCCGGGTCACGGTGATCGACGATCGCGTGTTCGCGGCGCGGATCGACTCCCAGGGCGACGATCGCACGCGCATCGACTATCGCGACTTCTCCGCCGAGATCGAATACCGCGCGGAGCAACTGCCTGCGGGGGTCGAACGCATGTGCCGCGAATTCGTCCACGCCTACGGCCTGCGCTTCGGCGCCATCGACCTGATCTGCACGCCCGAGGGCGAATACGTGTTCCTGGAGAACAACCCCGCCGGGCAATTCCTGTTCGTCGAACAACTGGTGCCGGCGCTGCGCATGCTGGATGCGGTGGCCGATTGCCTGGTCGACGGCGCACGACGCAAGGACTGATCTCATGACGGCATTCGCGCAACTGGCGAGATTCGAGGACGGCGAAGGCGCGCGCGCGCTGGTCTTCGGCGCCACCCATCTCGACGTCGAATTGCTGCCGGTGCTGCACGATGCCCTGCGGCGCATCGGCCGCGTGCAGCGCCTCGACGTGATCGCCTACTGCCGTGGGGGCGAGGTCGCCGTCGCCAGGCGCATCGGCCTGCTGCTGCATCGTTTCGCCGGGCGCGTGCGCCTGATCGTGCCGTATCACTGCCAGTCCGCAGGCACGGTGATGGCGCTGGCCGCGCACGAGATCGTGGCCGGGCCGCTGGCGATGTTCTCGCCGATCGATCCGCACCTGACCGGCAGCGATGCGTCGGGCGAGGCGACCGCGATGTCGGCCCTGGACATCCGCATGTTTCCGAAGCTGGCGCAGGACTGGTTCGGCCTGGACGAGGCCACCGCGCGCGAGCGCGCATTGCCCCTGCTGTGCGACAGCATCGCGCCCGCCGCGCTGACCACCTTCTACCGCAGCACCCTGGCCGTGCGCCAGATCGGCGAGGAACTGCTGGCCCTGCACATGACGCAGGGCCAGCAGCGCAGTGCGATCGTCGATGCCCTGCTGTTCGGTTACCACGCGCACGATTACACGCTGACCGGCGAGGATCTCGCCGCACTCGGCCTGCAGGTGCGCAGCGATCCCGATCTCGAGGACGTGGCCTGGGAGATCGCGCGCGAACTGCGCACGCGCATGGGGCCGGAGACGCGCAAGACGCATCCGCGCGGCTGGTGCGATGCCCTGATCGCCACCCGCGACGGCGGCATGGTGCGGACGCGCCAGCAGGACATGCTGCCGGGCGACTGGCAGGCTTTCGAGGTCGCGTCGTGAGCGCCGGTGTCGCCTTCGCCGAGGCCTGCCGCTGGCTCGTGCTGCTGGCCCTGCTCGCCGCCGCAACGGGCAAGAGCCTGCATCCCGGCCGCTTCCGCGACAGCCTCGAACACGGGTTCCCGTCGATCGGTCGCAGCGGCGCGAGCCTGGCCGCAGGCGCGATCCTCGCGGGCGAAGGTGCGGCGGGCCTGCTGATGCTCGCCGGCGGCGAGCTGTCGCGCATCGGCCTGATGCTCGCCCTGGTGCTGTTCGTATCGCTGACGCTCGTCGTGGCCAGCGTGCTCGCGACCGGCGGCACCGTGCGCTGCAACTGCTTCGGTGCAGGCGAGCAACGCCTGTCCGGGTTCGATCTGGCGCGCAACCTGCTGTTCATCGCCGCGGCGGCTGCCGGCCTGCTGGGGCCTTCGGCCACTGGCGCCGCAGGAGGGGCGGGTGGATTGCCGCTGCCCGTGGCGGTCGCCACGGTCGCGGTGGCTGCGATGCTCCTGCTGCTCAGCCTCCACCTTCGCGATATTGCCCAGCTGATGCAGGTCCGCGCCGAAGATCTCTGAAGGCTTCGACGCACCTGCCCGGGAACGCCCTCCCATGACGATCGATTCGACCCTGCTCGCTGCGCTGGTCGCCGCACTGGCCGTGCTGCTCGCATTCAACCTCTTCCTGAGCCTGCGCCTCACCCGGATGGTCAACGCGCTGGCCCACGCACGCCTGCCGGACACCGTGCCGATCGGCGAGCCGCTGCCGGGCTTCCATGCGCGCCGCCTCGTCGACGGGCGCCGCCTGCGCCGCGATGCGCTGCTCGGCGGCGAGGCGGCGGTCCTGGTGTTCCTGAGTCCGGGCTGCAAGGCCTGTCTGCAGCGCCAGCCGGAACTCGATCGCATGCGGCCGCTGATGGAAGCGGCCGGCGTGGCCCTGTGGGTGGTCGCGCAGGGCCGGCCGCAGCGCCTGCGCGACTACTTCGCATCCACCCGCCTGCTGTCCCGAGTGGTCCGCGTGGGCGCTCGCGACCTGCGACGCCTCAATCCGAGGCTTGCCGCGCCGTTCTACATCTTCGTCGGCGCGGATGGGATCGTGCAGGCCAGCGACCGGATCGGCGACGACAACTGGCTGAGCTTCCGCGAACAGATCGGAGACGCGGATCCGCCTGCCGGCTGATCCGGCGCCGGGACGCGCCAGCGCATCCCGGCGGCAGCGTCCATGCCGGTTTCAGGCCTTCCTGCGCAGCGTGTTGACCTGGATGTGCGGCCAGCGCGTGGTCTGGCCGTTCGATCCGAACATGAATTCGAAGAAGATGATCTGTTCGTACTGCAATTGCAGGACTTCCGTGCCGTCTTCCTCGATCACGGTCTCCAGCCACATGTTCATCGTCATCTCGGTCGGCCTGGCGAACCGCGCCACGAAAGGCGTGTTCAGGATCCCGCCCTGCGGGCCGCCATCGAGCTTGCTCGACAGCTGGATCAGCGTGTACTTGCTGATGTTCTGGTCCTCGATGACGTCGCGCAGGCGCAGGTCGGGCCGCACCGAATAGGGATAGTGCGGATCGGCGACGATGCGCTGGAAGTAGGTGAGATTGCCGTCGGGATCGGTCACCGGCAGCGATTTGTCGAAGGCCCAGGCCGGTGCCGGCTCGTCGAGATTCAGCGGTGCGGCGGTCGAACTGCCGGGCGCGGTCAGCAGCGCGGTCGCGCCCATGCTCGGCGAGATCGCCAGCGGCGACGCCGCCAGCTGCGGCGCATTGGCGATCTGCAGCGCGGGCCACGAGGCGACGAAGGGATTCGTCCAGCTGTCGGTGCCGGTCGGGAACGGCGGCTTGCCGGCCACGTCCTGTACGAAACTGCCCATCAGCAGGATCGTGCTGCCGTGCGGAATGGTGCCGCTGCGCGTGATCGGATACGGCGGCACGAAATTCGGACCATTGGCGCCGGCGCCGATCGAAATGCCGGGGTAGCCGTTGTCCTCGATCACCGACTGCTCGGTCGCGGCGTGGTTGTACATCTGGTCGAACCACAGGTACATCCCGACTTCCTCGTGCAGGCCCACGCCGTCGCTGGCGCGCTGGATGCTCTGCCGGTACTCGACCGCGCCCGCGAACTGCTCGTTGGCGCCGCCGCGATTGCGCACGCCGCCTTCGACCGGTGCGAAGGTCAGTTCCTCGACGTAGTCCTCGCACAGGAAATGGAAGATGCCGAAGATCGTTTCGGAATTGGTGCCCGGCGACGGCATGCAGGTCGTGTGCAGGCCCAGGTTCGTGGCCTGGTCTTTCGGCCCGACGTTGACCCAGGTGCCGAAGAGCTGTTCGAGGATGCCGTAGTTCGCGGGCTGGTCCAGCACCGCATAGGTGTATTCCGGGTAGGGTGGCGTCGGAAAGGTGGGGATCTGCATGATCGAGCACTCCTTGCTGGGTTGGGATGACCGGGCTGTCGGTGGTGCGGTGTCGCCGAATCGGGCGGCGCTGCGATCGACGCGCAGTCCATGCGCGTCGCCTGGAGGCATGCGGCCCGGATCGATGCCGCGCGCGCCCGCGCGACGGCAGCCCTTGCCTGAATGGTAGGGAATCGGTTCGAAGGGACGGGATCAGAACGGGATCAGAATCGCGGCCGGCGAGGCGTCGACGCGGCAGGCGGCATCAGGCTCCGGACGGGGTTCGACTGCGGTTTGATCATTCGTGCCAGCAGGCGGTGGCCGCTTCTCCCAGTCGGCATGTCGCGACGGGTATCGACAGATCGGTCCGGCGAACGCCATCAACCGCCAAGCGCCGTCAGCGCCAGAGCCGCCACGGCCAGCAGCGCGATCCAGCCCGGGTGTCGGCCCTTGGTCGCGATGAGGACGAGCAGCCCCCCGACGGCATAGGCGATGACCACCGATGCAAGGACGAAGGCGTCGAGTGGGTCGTCCGCGGACTTGCTCGCCAGCTTGAACAGGATGCCCGCGAATGCCCAGCCGAGGACCGTCGCAAGATGCCACGTCGCCCAGAGGATCCGGATGTGTCTTTCACGAAGCGGGGAGGCCCCACACGACGGGACGATGCCGTCCGGACGCAGGTGCCGGAAGATGAGGATTTCACCGAGAACGGAATGAACCGATCCGGTCAGCAGGAGGATGCTGCCGGCGAGCAGCAGCGTGCTCTGCATGTCCATCATCGATCGATCCGCGTTGCATGTCCGGTACGCATGCGATTCCGCCGGGTGTCGTCATCGCCGGCCTCCAGGAGCAAAGCCTCATCGATCGCACTGATCGGGTCCACCGCCGAACCCGGGCGCCAGAATGCAACGTCCGAGACTTCGGCGCATGCCGCCGACGGATCGCCGTCGACCCGGCAACGGAACAGGGCACAGCGCAGCAGGCCCGCCCCGGGGGCGGGATGTTCGATGTCGAGCATGCCGGCAAGGACCATCTCCCGACCCGCCAGCCCGGACTCCTCCCGCAGTTCCCGCACCGCACTCCCGGCAGCGGTTTCGCCCGGGTCGACGTAACCGCCCGGAAGCTCCCAGAGGCCTCGATGCGCATTGCGCACCAGCACCAGGCCATGCGGGTGATGGGCGAGGACCAGGCTGACCTGCGTTCGCTCGAGCAGGGATGCAGTGACATCGCCCGCGTCATGGATCGCAAGCAGACGTTCGCCACGTTCGTTGACGACGGGCTGCCGGAGATGCCTGACCATGAACGAAGTCTAAAGGATCCCTGCATCGCGTCGTGGCCGAAATCGGACCGCTGCCTGATCCACCCGTTGAGTCCGGACGTCGCGATCACGCCAGTCCTTCGGCTTGGACGCGTCAGTCGGTCACGCCCATGCGCATTTGCGCACCGTCTCCAGCGTGCGCGTGGTGAGGGTCTTGCCGAAGCTGCGCTCGAGCAGACCCATGAAACCGGAGGCGTTGGGGCCGGGGACGTAGGCGCACAGGGCTTCGGTGCCGTTGAAGGCGAGGATGCTGGCGTCGTGCCGATGCATCGGCAGGTCGAGAGTCGCTTCCATGGGGGCGCGAAGGAACACGACCAGCGGCTTCGATGACGGCGGAAGTTCGAATGCCGCGAACGGCTCCGATGCCACGAGCGCCTGCAGCACCGCCTGCGGTCGCACGATGGTGACGAAGTTGCGCCCGAGTCCGGACTGCATCGCTGCTTCGGCGCGGCGCTCCAGCGTGGGCAGCGACGATGCGCGCGCATCGAAGGCCACGTTGCCGCTGGAAAGCAGCGTGCGAACGTCCGAGAAGCCCGCCGCCTCGAAGCAGGCCTTCAGGGCAGGCATCCTGGCGTTCATCGGACTCACGCCTCGGAGCAGAGCGACGTAGCGGGGCATGGGGACTCCGGAGGACGCCAGTTGCGCACGATATGGAACGGCTCAGCAGCCGGCGGAGGGATCGCAGGCCTGATCGTCGGCGCAGCAGTTTTCGGTGAGGTAGGCTACCAGCGCATTCATCGCCGCGAACTCGGCCCGGTAGCAGATGGTGCGGCCGCGCTGCTCGGCGGAGATCAGGCCGGCCGCCATCAGTTCCTTCAGGTGGAAGGACAGCGTGGCGCCGGGCAGGGAAAGCGCCTGTGCGATGTCGCCCGCCAGCTTGCCGCCGTTGCCGGCCTGCACCAGCAGGCGGAAGATGGACAGGCGCGTGGCGTGGCCCAGGGCGGCAAGGGCGTCGGTTGCGTCTTTGTGTTCCATGATTCTAGAATAGTGGAATAGATCCGACAGGACAAGCCCGGTGCAGGATATTCCCAACGTGGTCCAGGCGGCGCTGGACATCCCCTCGACAGCGAAACTCGACGACCCTGCCGCGTCGTCGCACCGCCCGCGGATCCTCATCCTCTACGGATCGCTGCGGCCGCAATCGTTCAGCCGCAAGCTGGCGCTGGAGGCGCAGCGCCTGCTGGAGCAGCTCGGCGCGGAGACCCGGGTGTTCGATCCTCATGAGCTGCCGATGCTCGACTCGGTGCCGGCGACCCATCCCAAGGTGCAGGAGTTGCGCCAGGCTTCGCTGTGGTCGGAAGGGCAGGTGTGGGTGAGTCCCGAGCGCCACGGCACGCTCACCGCCGTGTTCAAGAACCAGATCGACTGGCTGCCGCTGGAAGAGGGCAGCGTGCGTCCGACCCAGGGCCGCACGCTGGCGGTGATGCAGGTGTGCGGCGGCTCGCAGTCGTTCAATGTGGTCAACGCGCTGCGCGTGCTCGGACGCTGGATGCGGATGGTCACCATCCCGAACCAGTCTTCCGTGCCGAAGGCCTGGCAGGAGTTCGACGAGCACGGACGGATGAAGCCTTCGGCCTACTACGATCGCGTCGTGGACGTGATGGAGGAACTGGTGAAGTTCACCCTGCTGGTGCGTGGGCGCAGCGACTACCTCGTCGACCGCTACAGCGAACGCAAGGGCGCGGCGCAAGCCGCTGCGCTGGCCGCAGCGTCGGGTGCGGTCGAGGCGGCCTTGGCCGAATAGGCGAGCGTGCGGCTGCATCGGGTCCGGGCCGGCATCTCAACCCTCCGCGCCCGGCTCCACGCCCGTATACCGCGCCCTCGGCCGGATCAGCTTCCCTTCCGCCTGCTGTTCCAGCGCATGCGCGAGCCAGCCGGCGAGCCGGCCTGCGGCGAACATCACCAGTGCGGGCGTGGCGGGAAGTGCATTCGCGTGGCAGATCGCGGCGAGCATGAAGTCGATGTTGGGATGCTGGCCGCTGACCTCTTCTGTCGCGGCGACCAGGGCGTCGAGTTCGCGCATCGCGGCCTCGTCGGCGTGCCGCGCGCGCAGGCGTGCGAGCAGTTCGGCGGCGCGCGGGTCGCCGTGCGGGTAGAGCGCGTGACCGAAACCGGGCAGGTCGTCGCCGCGCTGCAGGCGCTCCTGGATGAAGTCGCGCGGCGATGCCGAGGCGCAGGCGTCGGCGATCAGTGCGTACGCGCGCGCGGTGGCGCCGCCGTGGCGCGGGCCGGACAGCGCGGCCAGTCCCGCGCAGACGGTCGCGTGCAGATGCGCGCCGGTGGACGCGACCACGCGCGCGGCGAAGGCGGAGACGTTGAGTTCGTGATCCGCGCACAGCACCAGCGCGGCGCGGACCAGGTCGGCGAAGCCGTCGTCGCCGGGTGCCCACACGTCGGCGAGCAGGGCATGCACCGGACCGTCGGGCGGCGCGCGGCCGACCAGCAGCGCGGCGTTCTGGCGGAGCAGGGCGGCGGCGATCTCGTGACGTGCGCGCATCGTCGAATTCAGCGTGCCGCGCGCGCCGAGGGCGAGCAGGGGGATCGCGGCCATCGCGCGCTCCAGCGGCGGCAGCGCGGCGTCGGCGGCGAGTCCGGCGACGTGCGCGGGCCAGTCGTCGCCGTGGAGCGCCGCGAAGGGATCGTGCCCGCCGCAATCCCAGAGCAGTCGGGCGGCGTCCTCCAGCGTCGCGCCGTCGCGGACGGCGGCAATCGCCGAGCGCCCACGGTAGTACGGGCCGTCGGGGCGGATCAGCGAGATCCGCGTCTCCAGCACCGGCAGGCCGCGATCGAGGCTGTGCGCGGCCGCTGCGGCCGCGCTGCGGCCCACCTGCTTGCGCTGCGCCAGGCGCTCCACGTCGAGCCGGGCGTACAGGCGGGTGCGGTGGTCTGGACCGGGGCGGGATTCGATCAGGCCGCGGCTGACGTAGGCGTAGAGCGTGGCCTGGCTGATGCCGAGCAGGCTGCAGGTCTCGCGGGCGGTGAGGAGATCGGCCATGGCGACAGATTGATCGATCCAATCAAGATTGATCAACCCCGGGCTTGGTGCGAGATTGGCGCCCCGACGGCCCGTGCCGTCGATCCCGGTGGGATCCGCCTGCCGGTGCTCCAGGAGGTTTCCATGTCGTTTGCTTCCCCCGGTGCACGCTTCCGTGCCGCCCTCGCCGAAGAATCGCCCCTGCAGGTGATCGGCGCCATCAACGCCAACCACGCCCTGCTCGCCAAACGGGCCGGCTACCGCGCCATCTACCTGTCGGGCGGCGGCGTCGCCGCCGGCTCGCTGGGCCTGCCCGACCTCGGCATCAACACGCTCGAAGACGTGCTGATCGATGTCCGCCGCATCACCGATGTCTGCGATCTGCCGCTGCTGGTCGACATCGACACCGGCTTCGGCCCCAGCGCCTTCAACATCGAGCGCACCGTCAAGTCGCTGATCAAGGCCGGCGCCGCCGCCTGCCACATCGAGGACCAGGTCGGCGCCAAGCGCTGCGGCCATCGTCCCGGCAAGGAGATCGTGTCGCAGGGCGAGATGGTCGACCGCGTGAAGGCCGCCGCCGATGCGAAGACCGATCCGGACTTCTTCCTCATCGCGCGCACCGACGCCATCCAGGTCGACGGCGTGGATGCGGCGATCGAACGCGCCATCGCCTGCGTCGAGGCCGGTGCCGACGGCATCTTCGCCGAAGCCGCCTACGACCTCGACACCTACCGCCGCTTCGTCGATGCGGTGAAGGTGCCGGTGCTGGCCAACATCACCGAATTCGGCAAGACCCCGCTGTTCACCCGCGACGAACTGGCCTCGGCCGGCGTCGCCATCCAGCTGTTCCCGCTGTCCGCGTTCCGCGCCATGAACAAGGCCGCGGAGCACGTGTACGAGAGCATCCGCCGCGTCGGCCACCAGAAGGCGGTGCTCGAGACCATGCAGACCCGCGAGGAACTGTACGACCGCATCGGCTACCACGCGTTCGAGGGGAAACTCGACGCGCTGTTCGCCGCGAAGAAATGATGACGAAGGACGACGAGACCATGAGCGATTCCCAGCAAGTGCTTCCGAAAGCCAAGAAATCCGTCGCGCTGAGCGGCACCGCAGCGGGCAATACCGCGCTGTGCACCGTCGGCCGCAGCGGCAACGACCTGCATTACCGCGGCTACGACATCCACGACCTCGCCACGCAGTCGACCTTCGAGGAAGTCGCGCACCTGCTGGTGCACGGCAGCCTGCCGACGGCTTCGCAGCTGAAGGCCTACCGCACCAAGCTCAAGCGCCTGCGCGGCCTGCCCGCGCTCGTGCAGGAAGCCCTGGAACTCGTGCCGGCGAACGCGCACCCCATGGACGTGATGCGCACCGGTTGCTCGGTGCTCGGCACCGTGCTGCCCGAGCGCGAAGGCCATCCGGCCAGCGAAGCGCGCGACCTCGCCGACAAGCTGATCGCCAGCTTCGGCTCGATGCTGCTGTACTGGTGGCACTTCACCCGCAACGGCCGCCGCATCGACGTGGAAACCGACGACGACAGCGTCGCCGCGCATTTCCTGCACCTGCTGCACGGCGAGCCGCCGAGCGCGCTGCACGCCGACTCGCTCGACAAATCGCTGATCCTGTATGCCGAGCACGAGTTCAATGCCTCGACCTTCACCGCGCGCGTGATCGCCGGCACCGGCTCGGACATGCATTCGTGCATCACCGGCGCCATTGGCGCTCTACGTGGCCCGAAGCACGGCGGTGCCAACGAAGTGGCGATGGACATCATCAGCCGCTACGGTTCGGCCGACGAAGCGGAAGCCGACATCCGCGCGCGCATGGAGCGCAAGGAGATCATCATCGGCTTCGGCCACCCGGTGTACACCATCGGCGATCCGCGCAACCCGATCATCAAGGAGCTGTCGCGCAAGCTGTGCAGGGACGGCGGCAACGACACGCTGTTCGACGTCAGCGAGCGCATCGAGGCGCTGATGATGGATACCAAGAAGATGTTCCCGAACCTCGACTGGTACAGCGCATCGGCCTACCACATGATGGGCATCCCGACGCCGATGTTCACCCCGCTGTTCGTGATCGCGCGCACCACCGGCTGGAGCGCGCACGTGATCGAGCAGCGCGAGGACGGCAAGATCATCCGCCCGAGCGCGAACTACACCGGTCCGGAAGATCGCGCCTACGTGGCGATCGACAAGCGCGGCTGAACGCCGTCTGCGTGGCCTGCAACGACATCGGGGCGCCTGCGGGCGCCCCGATGCATTCGGGCTGCGGTATCTTGCCGTGGTCGAACGCACGCCCTTGCGGCGTTGGAGATGGCCTTGTCGATTCCCGCAGCGCAATGGACCGATCATGCGCTGGTCGCGGCGGTCACCTTCGCCGTGACCGCGCTGGTCGTGACGCTGCACTACGAAGGCCTGCACCGGCTGGCGAAGCACTACTCCGGCCGCGCGCCCACCCGCAGCCGCGCGGTGATGCTGCGGATCATGTTCGCCTTGCTGGCGCTGCACATCGTCGAGATCGGCTGCTACGGCCTTGCCTACTGGGGTCTGCTGACGTTGCCGGGCACCGGCTTCGTCCACGGCGAACACGGCCTGGACACCCTCTTCGACGCGTTCTACCTCTCCGCGACCACCTACTCCACGCTCGGTTTCGGTGACCTCGCGCCGGTCGGTGCGATCCGCATGGTCGCAGCCATGGAATCGATCACCGGCCTGCTGCTGGTGACGTGGTCGGCTTCGTTCACGTATCTGGAAATGTCGCGGTACTGGCGACGGGAGCATTGACCGCGACTCGCAGGAGGGCCTGACCAGCCATCCGGCTGTTGAACACCAGGCCCGATCTTTTGTCGCGGTTGGCCGAGTCACCAAAAAGCTCGGGCCTGAAGGCCCTCCTACAAGAAAAGCCCTACGACAGCCCTTCATCCTTCAGCACCTTCTGCACCGCCGGGTCGGCTTCGATGCGTGCGGCGAACGCGGCGAGGTGGTCCAGGCCGGAGAGATCGACGCCGCTGCTGCGCGCCCAGCGATAGGTGACGTAGAGATACGGATCGGCGATGGAGCGCGTGTCGCCGGCGATCCACTCGCGCGACTTCAGCTGTTCGTCGGCGCGTTCGTAGAGCTTGCGCACCTTCGCCCGCGCCGCATCCTTGCTCCTGTCGATCAGCGCGGCATCTTCGAGATACGCGGTGCTGCCGAAGATCGGATGGAACGCCGGATGCACGTCGGAATTCGCGAAGGCCAGCCACTTGTTCACTTCGGCGCGGCTCTTCGCGCTGCCGTCGCCGCCGAGACCCGATTCGGGATGCAGGTCGGCGAGGTAGTTGAGGATCGCGGCGTTCTGCGTGAGCACCCAGCCATCGTGTTCGAGCGCGGGCACCGCGCCGGCGGGATTGATCGCGAGGTAGGCGGGCTGGTAGCGCTCTTCGCGCGTCACGCGCACGGCTTCGTAGGGCTTGCCGATCCATTCCAGCGCGATGTGGTCGGCGAGCGAGCATGCGCCGGGCGAATAGTAGAGTTTCATCAGCGACTCCATTCCTGCGTGGGTGAGTGAGTCGCGATCATGGTGGTCGTGCGAGCGCCGCTCAATCGCGGCGCGTGGAACGCAGTGTCGTCGCGTGGACGGAATGCGCGAAAAACGAAGGCCGCGCAAGGCGGCCCTGGAATCTCGCGGTGAAGCGGTCGTCAGCCTTGCGCGGGCTTGCGCGCCCTGGGCTTGAGCGACTGCACCTTGAGGAAGGTGTGATCGCCGATGGTGGCGACCTGGTAGGCATTGCGCCAGCTCGGCTGCGCGATCGACAGCGCGGCGAAGTGGCTGGCGCCGGGCACGATCTCCTTGCGCTCGCCGTCCGGCAGCGCCCAGTTGCGCTCGGACTCGAGAGCGATGGTGACCGCCTGCGACCAGGCTTCGGCATTGCCGAGCCGGGTGCCGGGCGACACGAGGGTCGGCGCGAACTGCTTGCGGGCGGTGACGACTTCGCACATCGAGTCGCCCCACAGGCCGCTGTCCTCGCGACGGAGGGCGACTTCGGCGACGGCCTGCTGGCCGCGGACCGGCTGGTTGCGTGCTTCGAGGTAGAGGGTGGTGCTCAGACACAGGGAGTCGGCGGCCTGGGGCGGCAACACCGACGCGATCCAGAGGATCCATGCGAGTTTCATTGGGACTCCTTGCTCCGTTGCTTCGGGCCGTACGGGGGCGCTGTCGGATCGGGACCTGACAGGGCTTGGTGATCGGCGCGACGAGTTGGCGTACTGGGGAGGGCGAGCGACTCTGTGGTCGCTTGGCATCTGCCGGGCGCTCTCTGCGAAGCGCTGTCGCCGGAATCAGACCCTTGCCCGAACGTGGACCGGGTGCAGGGGCGTCACCGCTCTGGGTGATGCATCGCCTGCCACGATCTCGCGCTGGTCCCGCACTGGCCAGGGCGGGAAAGCGGGCGCATCGTAGCCAGCGAAACATAACGCCAGCTGAATGTAAAATCAGAAGCTCATGATTTGACTGGAGTTTTTGTTCGGAAGGGCCTGTAAGCCCCTGTTCCCGCAGGCGTATCAGCCCGTGCTGAGTCATGCCACGGTCGCTGCGCTGCAGCAGTACAAGCCGCGATCGGGTTCACGAAATGCGCGGGTTTGGGACTCGGCAAGGTCCCGTGGAACGCGATTTCATGTTCCACGCGCGGGCCGATGGCTGGATCGAGTCTTTCGGCGTCTGCGGATGCGGCAGTTACAGCACTGCCGCCAGCCGGCTGCCCTGGTCGATCGCGCGCTTGGCATCGAGTTCGGCGGCGATGTCCGCGCCACCGATGAGGTGCGCGTTCACGCCCAGTGCCTTCAACGCGTCGTGCAGTTCGCGCCGCGGCTCCTGGCCGGCGCAGACCACGACGTGATCCACCGGCAGCGTCTGTTCCTGGCCGTCGACGCGGATGCGGAAACCGTCGTCGTCCACGCCGAGGTACTCGACGCCGCCGAGCATCGTCACCTGCTTCGCCTTCAGCGTCGCGCGGTGGATCCAGCCGGTGGTCTTGCCCAGTTTCGCGCCCGGTTTGCCCGGGCTGCGCTGCAGCAGCCAGACCTGGCGCGCGGGTGCTTCCGGCTCCGGCCTGCGCAGGCCGCCGGGCGAGGAGAAGGTCGGGTCCACGCCCCATTCGGCCATCCAGCGCTGCGGGTCGAGCGCGGGTACGGCATGGGTGTCATCGGCGTGGGCGGGCGCCACGTCCAGCACGCTCGCGTCGACCAGCGGGTGGTGCACCAGCCATTCGGCGACATCGAAGCCGATGCCGCCCGCGCCGACGATGGCGACCTTCGCGCCCGGCGTCACCCGGCCGCCGAGCACGTCGAGATAGCCGACGACCCGGGCGTGGTCCGAACCCGGGAAGCGCACCGTGCGCGGCACGATGCCCGTGGCCAGCACCACCTCGTCGAAGCCCTTCAGCGTCTGCGCATCCGCAGTGGTCGACAGCCGCAGCTCGACGCCGGTGTCGCGCAGCCTGTGCTCGAAGTAGCGCAAGGTCTCGTGGAACTCCTCCTTGCCGGGGATCGTCTTGGCGATGTTGAACTGGCCGCCGATGCGGTGGCTGGCGTCGAACAGGGTCACGCGATGGCCGCGTTCGGCCGCCACCGTGGCGCAGGCCAGCCCGGCCGGACCGGCGCCGACCACCGCGATGCGCTTCGGCGTCGCGACACGCTTATAGATGAGTTCGGTTTCGGCGCAGGCGCGCGGGTTGACCAGGCAGCTCGCCTTCTTCTGCTCGAACACGTGGTCCAGGCAGGCCTGGTTGCAGGCGATGCACGTATTGATGCGATCGGCGCGACCGGCGCGGGCCTTGTTCGGCCATTCCGGGTCGGCCAGCAGCGGGCGCGCCATCGACACCAGGTCGGCACCGCCCGAGGCGAGGATGCCTTCGGCCACGTCCGGCATGTTGATGCGGTTGGTCGCGACCAGCGGCAGCGTCACTTCCGGGCGCAGCTTGGCGGTCACCCCGGCGAAGGCGGCGCGCGGCACCGAGGTGGCGATGGTCGGCACCCGCGCCTCGTGCCAGCCGATGCCGGTATTCAGGATGGTCGCGCCGGCTGTCTCTATCGCCTTGGCCTGGGTCACGATCTCGTCCCAGGATGAGCCGTCCGGGACCAGTTCGAGCATCGACAGCCGGTAGACGATGATGAAGTCCGGCCCGCAGGCCTCGCGCACCCGGCGCACGATCTCGGTCGCGAAGCGCATGCGCTTGTCGAGCGTGCCGCCCCAGCCGTCGCTGCGCCGGTTGGTGCGCGCGCTCAGGAACTGGTTGATGAGGTAGCCCTCGGAACCCATGATCTCGACGCCGTCGTAGCCGCCGTCGCGGGCCAGCTTCGCCGCACTGGCATAGGCCGAGATGGTGCGCTCGACGCCGAAGCCGGTCAGCGCGCGCGGCGTGAACGGGTTGATCGGCGACTTGATCCGCGACGGCGCCACCTGCAAAGGGTGGTAGGCGTAGCGGCCGGCGTGGAGCAACTGCAGGCAGATCTTCGCGCCGTGGGCATGCACCGCGTCGGTCACCTGGCGGTGCTTGCGCGCCTCCCAGGGCCAGCTCAGCTTGCTGCCGAACGGCGCCAGCCAGCCCATCATGTTCGGGGAGAAGCCGCCGGTGACGATCAGCCCGACGCCGCCCGCCGCGCGCTCGGCGAAATAGGCCGCCAGCTTCGGGAAGTCGCGGGCGCGGTCCTCCAGGCCGGTGTGCATCGAGCCCATCAGCACCCGGTTGCGCAGGGTGGTGAAGCCCAGGTCGAGCGGCGAGAACAGATGGGGGTAGGCGGGGGCGGGCTCGGCGTGGGCGGTGGCGGCCATGTGTCAATACGTCGGCGTATGGATTGGGGAGGGTGCCGGGAATGCGCGGCGGATTCAAGCATGGCATGCGGCCGTGGCGGCGAGGCAGGCGACATGCCGCGCTTTAGTAGGGCGGAGGCGCGGCCCGTTGCCATCCGCCCCGGCATCGCCGACCATGGCCGCCCTTTGCCAGACGCCCGACCCGCCGCCGCCTTGATGGAGCCCAGCGACCACACCGACAGCGCGCCCATGCGGGACTTCCTCCGCGCAGGCATCGTCGCCGAGGACCTGCCCGAGCTCCATCCGCTGCTGGCCGCGCGCGATCTGCTGCGGGCGTTTTCGACCCTGTTCCACGGCGGCGAGGAAACCGTGTTCGTCCGCCTGCTCGTGCTGCGCGCCATCGGCGAGCGCGGCGAAGCGCCGGACTGGTCGCCGCAGGAACTGCGCGACACTTTCGCCTACCTCGACCCGGTCAAGTGCGACACCGTCCTGCAGCGTCTGCGCGACAACCACCTGCTGCTGTGGGACGGCGCGACCCAGCGCTACCGCATCAGCCCGGTCGGGCGCCAAGCGCTGGCCGCCATCGGCATGCTGCTGCAGTTCAACCAGGAAGGCGACGAACTGGCCTATGTCACCGCGCAGATCGCCGCCGGCCAGGCGGTGGGCAAGGTCGGCGCCGAGGACCTGCAGCATCTGCTGTCGCGCCTGAACGAACTGCGCGCCGACTTCGACGAGGCCGTGCTCAGCGGCTCCGAGCACCGCATCCATCGTGCCGCGAACACCCTGCAGTCGGTCTGGCGCTGGGTGGAGAAGGGCACCGAGATCGTCAAGCGCATCACCGCCGACGACCTGCTCGATCCGGCCACGCATCGCGTCGCCCAGCAGATCGGCCGCGCGCAGAGCGCGATGCTGCGCCAGGCCAGCGTGTTCCAGCGCGCGCTCAACCAGCTCGACCGCCATCGCGTGCACCTCGGCGCCAGCGGCCTGTCCTCGTCCGACGTGAACCGCTACCTGCGCGCGATCGACGCCAATGCCTTGCGCGCGCATGCCGAGGACGCGCTGGCCACGGTGCCGGCCCCGGCGTTCGCGCTGTCGCCGATCGCGCTGGATGTCGCCGAATTCGAACTGATCGAGCGCGAGCGCGAAGCCGCCGAGGACGAACACCTGCCCGACGCCCAGACCGTGCCGAAGGATGCCGCGATCCCGCTGCCGGAATCCGACGAGACGATCGCCCGCGACTGGCTCGGCCAGCTCGGCGCACTCATCGATGGCGGTCGCCTCGCCGAACTCGTGCCGCACGGCGACTTCGTGCGCAGCGCCTACCGCTTCTCGCTGCTCGGCCTGCTAGGCGATCCCGGCGCCGAGAACCGCAGCGGCGTGAGCGCCGAACTGGCGCGCATCCCGCTGCGCTGGCGCACCACGCGCGAACTCGAACCCGTCGGCCGCGCAGGCGTCGCTGCGATCAGCCGCAGCGAACTCGTGCCCTTCGATGGCGACGAACCCGCGCCCGAACCGCCGGACGAAGCGCCCGATCGCGCACCCGACACCGCTGCAGAGGACGCACAGGCCGATGCCCCGGCCGGCGCACCGCGCAAACGCAAACAACAGGCCGGCGCCGGCAAGGCGCCCGCCAAACGCAAGAAGACCGCATGACGTCCTCCGATCCCGTTGCATCGCTGATCGCGCGACTGCTGGCCGAACGCTGGCTGCCGCGCGACGACCACGCCGTCCGCCAGATGCTGGTCGATGCCGGCCCGCGCGCCGAACTCGACCGCCGCCTCGCCGAATCCGGCCTGCGCCTGCTCGAACACCCCTACGCCGCGCACGTCGCGCTGGGGATTGCCAAGGCGCAGGAAACCGACGTGTTCGGCGGCGGCCGCGCCTGGGCCGCCAGCAACCTGCAGCTCGACCGCGATGCCATGGCGCTGCTGGTGGTGATCTGGGCGCAACTGATCCTGCCCAAGCGCCAGCGCCAGCTCGACCGCCAGGAAAACGACCGCGCGCAGGACCAGTCGCAGATGTTCGCCGAGCTCAAGCCGGTGCCGGTCGGCGCCGAGATCGTCGAGCCGCTGAGCGAGCGCACGCTGATCGCCGACTTCGGCGACAAGCTCGGCGGCAAGACCCGCATCAGCTTCAACCTCGGCATCCTCGCCCGCCACGGCTTCATCTTCCGTCGCCGCGAGCGCATCCACGAAGGTCCGCTGCTCGACCTGGCCTTCGACTACGAACGCATCGCCGGCCGGATCATGGGCGGCGCGCTGGCCTTCGTGGTCGATCGCGCCCGCGAGAGCGTGATGCACGCGCGAGACGCCGAGGACATGTACGTCACCGACGATGTCGCGCTCGACGACACCGTGCCTGAAGAACGCGTTTCCGAAGAAAGCGTGCAGGACGAGGGCATGCACGACGCGACCGTCGCCGACGATGCCGCCGGGGAGGACCGCTGATGTTCGAGTTCCGCTCCCTCGAAGTCGTCCACTGGGACTACTGGCAGCGCTTCGAGCTGCCGCTGGACGGCACCATCGTCACCGTGGTCGGCCCCAACGGCTCGGGCAAGACCACGCTGCTCGACGCGCTGCGCACCATCCTCGCCATCGAGGACCGCGACACCGCGCGCGACTACAAGACCTACCTGCGCCATAACGGCAAGTCCCACGCCTGGCTGCGCGCGGTGGTCAGCAACCGCCAGGACCGCCGCGGCGGGCGCCCGTTCTTCCCGCTCAAGGACGAGACCGTCACCCTGTTCTGCCGCATCCGAAAGAAGGGCGGCGAATGGGTGCGCGACTACCGCATCGCCGGCGGCGACGTGCCGATCGAGGAGAACGAGCAGGGCGGCGACTGGATGGGCGTGCGCGACTACCGCGTCCGCCTCGCCGGGGCCGGCCTCACCCGTGCGATCTGCCGCGTGCTCACCCTCGAACAGGGCGCCACCGACAAGCTCTGCCAGTACTCGCCGCGCGAACTCCTGCAACTGGTCTTCGACGTGTTCGAGGACAAGGCCGTGCTCGACGACTACCAGCGCGCGCGCAACGAGCAGTTCGACGTCGAGCGCGAGATCGCGCACCTGCGCCAGGACCTTGCCGGCCTGCACGTGCGTCTGGAAGCCGCGCGCGCCGACGTGCGCTCCTTCGAGGAGGGCCGCTCGCTGCGCAACGAACTGCAGCGGCTGCAGGCCGAGATCGCGCCGAAGGTCGAACTGGCCGAGCTGCGCTCGGAATCGCTGGGCGCGCGCGCCAGCCTCGTCGGCCTGCGTCGCGGCCTGTTCGAGCGCGTCGCGCTGCGCGATGCCGCGCGCGCGAAGCATGCCGAGGCGCTCGCCGCGGTCGAACACCTGCGCGAGCGCCTCAGGCAGGGACGCGACGACGCCCGCCAGGCCGAAGCCCGCTTCCAGCAGGCGCGCGACCTGGCTCGCGATGCCGAGAAGCTCATCCAGCGCCACGACGAACTGCTGGTGTCCGACGCCGAACGCGGCGCGGTCGACGCCGACGCGCTCGCCGCGCGCATCGAACAGACGCGCACGCGCCAGGCCGAACTGCATTTCGAGGACAAGCGCGACCGCCAGCGCGCCGCCGAACTCACCACCGAACTCGCCGCGCTCGGCCGCGGCGAAGGCCACGTGCCCGCCGACGAACGCGCCTTCCGCCAGGCCCTCGACGATGCCGGCATCCGCCATCGCGCCCTGACCGAACTGGTCGACATCCGCGACCCGGAGTGGGCGGTCGCCGTCGAAGCGGTGCTGCGCCCGTACCGCCAGCTGATCGTGCTGGAGAACCCGAAGGACGCCCGCGAGGCCTGGCGCCTCGGCGAGCGGATGGAGTACCGCCACTTCGTCGTTGCCGACCGCGCCCCGGCCGGCAAGGCCAGCGCCGGCACGCTGCTCGAAGTGGTCCGCTTCGCCGCCGACCCGCCCGCGTGGCTGCCGCGCCAGCTCGACCGCATCCGCCGCGTCGCCGACATCGAGCACGGCGCTAGGCTGCCCAGGGACCAGGACTGGATCACCCGCAACGGCTACCTGCGCGAGCACCGCGGCGGCCGCCACATCGGCGGCGGCCCGCAGGTGTTCGGCGCCGGTGCGAAGGAGTCGAGAGCGCAGGCCTTGCGTGTCGAACAGTCCGCGCTCATCCAGCGCGCGCAGGCCCGCGAGGCCGAACTGCAGACCCTGCGCCAGCGCCTCGCCGCCGACGAGGCCCGGCTGCGCGGCCTCGACGGCGCCCAGGAACTGGTCGCACGCGCCGCCGAATTCGCCGAAGCCAAGGCGCGGTTCCCCGAGCTGTCGCAGGCGGCCGCCGACGCCGCCGAGGCCATGCAGGCCGCCAAGGCCCGGCTCGACGCGGTCCAGCAGGAAGACAAGCGCGCCGACACCGCCGTCGCCACCAGCGCCTACGAGGCCGAACGCCTCGATCGCGAACTGGAGCAGGCCCGCGCGCAGATCGACCACCAGCGCCGGCAGCTCGCCCGTCGCATCGTCGAGTTCCGCGCCCGCCGCGCGAAGATGCCCGCCGCCTGGCGTACCGCCGCCGCGCTCGCCGCCGCGCGCGAGGAGTACGAGAGTCCGCACGCGGTGCGCAAGGAAATCGAGCGCATCGGCGAGCGCATCGCCCGCGACCGCTACGTCGAGGACGATGCCTGCGTCGCCCTGCGCGACAAGATCGGCGCCGACCACCACGACATGGAGACCACTCTCGGCCGTCGCGAGGCGCATCTCGAACGTGCCCGCCGCCTCACCGAAGAGGCGCGCGGCGCCTACCTGAACGTGCTGCGCGCCACCGTGCGCCGCTACCGCAAGAACCTGATCGCCCTGGGCGACCTGGCCGGGATTGCCGTCGACGCCGAGATGCCCGAACTGGCCAACGACGACGTCGCCCTGGCGCAGGCCGGGCTGTCGGTCCGCTTCGACTTCGACCGCAAGGGCTGGATCGGCCTCGACGACGGCGAGGCCTCCGGCGGCCAGCAGGTCATGAAGTCCCTGCTGCTGCTGGTCGCCCTGCTGCGCGACGAGGATCAGCCCGGCGGCTTCGTGTTCATCGACGAGCCCTTCGCCCATCTCGACGTGTTCAACATCGAGAAGGTGGGGCGCTTCCTGCGCGCCACCGATGCCCAGTACATCCTCACCACCCCCATCACCCACAACCTCAACGTCTACGAACCCTCCGACCTCGTGCTGGCCACCAGCAAGCGTCGTCCGGGCGGGCAGTGGGCCGAGCCGGTGGCAGTGATCAAGCGTCAGCGGGACTGATGCAAAGGGCGCGCAGCTCCCTGTTTTTGCAGGCGAATCGCGCATGCTGCGCCGCAGCAACCGTCATGGTCTCGTGCTTGGCTTCGCCCAACTGTTATGCTAGTGTTAACAAGGCCATGACGCGGCCGGATGATAATGAACGAGATGCGTGCCATGATGGCCACGGTCGAATTCAGAAATCGAAACCACCGAGTCTTTCAATTCCTCCAAGGAGCATTGAGTAATGAATAAGAAACTCCTCTGCGCTGCGCTGCTGAGCGGCCTGGCCGTGGCCCAGACCGCTTCGGCGCAGGACTACGACGACCGTTGGTACATCACGCCGGGCGTGGGCTTCAACGTCCAGGACAACCAGCGCGGCACCAACAATGCCCCGTTCGTCGCCCTCGGTTTCGGCAAGAACCTCAGCTCGACCTGGTCGCTCGACGCACAGCTGAACTACCAGAAGCCGACCTTCGGCAACGAGCGCAACAACCTGCGCAACCCGGATCTCGCGAACGCGATCAGCGGCTTCGCACAGGACCAGAACTGGAGCCAGTACGGTCTCTCGCTGGACCTGCGCCGCCACTTCCGCGCCGAAGGCCGCAACTGGAACCCGTACATCCTGATGGGCCTGGGCTACCAGCGCGCCGAAGAAGAGTTCGACGCCTACCCGAGTCCGGCGTCCCCGGGTCAGCGCAAGGACGGCAACCTCGCTGCCAAGATCGGTGGCGGTCTCGAAGGCGACCTCGGCTCGGTCCGTACCCGCCTCGAGCTGGCCTACCGTGCCGACTTCGACGACAGCAGCGTCGCCAACCCGAATGAAAGCTGGTTCGGCGACGTGCTCGCCTCGGTTGGTTTCGTGATCCCGCTGGGTCAGGCCGCCGAAGCCGACGTGCCGGACGCCCCGCCGCCGCCGGTTCCGGGCTGCGCCGACAAGGACAGCGATGGTGACGGCGTCAACGACTGCATCGACAAGTGCCCGAACTCGCAGCCGGGTGAAGCGATCGGTCCCGACGGCTGCAAGGTCGCCATCGCGATCGACCTGAAGGGCGTGAACTTCGACTTCGACAAGGCCACCCTGCGTCCGGACGCCGTTGCGATCCTGAACGAGGCCGTCGAGATCCTGAAGCGTTACCCGGATCTGCGCGTCGAAGTCGCCGGTCACACCGACCTGTGCGGCAACGATGGCTACAACCAGTCGCTGTCGCAGCGTCGTTCGCAGACCGTGTACGACTACCTGACCCGCAACGGCATCTCGAGCGGCCGTCTGGCCGGCCCGAACGGCTACGGCGAGAGCCGTCCGCTGGTGCAGACCCCGCAGACCCTGCCGGGCTGCAAGAACGAGACCAACCGTCGCACCGAGCTGAACGTCCAGTAATTCCGGTCGTTCTGCAGCGTTCCACGAAGCCCGGCCCCGTGCCGGGCTTCGTTTTTTTGCGTCGGGCGATGACGCTTGCATGCGGATTCGCCTGCGTCGATGGCGATTCCTGCCGGTGATCACGTTCTTCTGCATGCGGCCGTGCGGGCGGTTGTTCCCATGGGCGTGCGGCCCTACACTCCGGAATCGTTCGCCGAGGAGAGTCCGCATGCGCATCCGATCCATTGCCCCGTGCCTGTCGTCCGGAGGCGCCTTGATGGCCTTGGCCGTGTCGGGGCTGCTGATGTCGACGACTGCGTCGGCCGCAGTGGACTGCGCGGCGCTCAAGCCGGTGGCGCCGGCGCAGACGAATGCGCTCCAGCTCAATCCGATCGCCGAGGAGCTGGCCGCGCCGAGCGCCCAGGTCGGCAGCGGCGTCGGTTTCTCGCAGCTCTTCTCCGATGGGGTGACGGTCGATCTGGCCCTGTCCCGCGCGAAACAGCACGAATGCCGTGCCTTGGCCGCAGCGACGCAGCCTTTGCCGACCGGAGGCGCCTACCAGCCCGCGTCCGGCGATGCGACCGCCTGGCGCTTCGACATGACCCAGAACGGCAAGCGCATGACCGCCGACGAGTTCGACGCCTGGATGAAGGCGCGTGGCGTGCGCGTGGTGCAGGGGCCGCCGAAGCCGGCGGAACCGGTCGCAGCCGCTCCTGAGCCGGCGCCCGCAGCGCCCGCGGCGGCGCCCGCGAAGAAAAAGCGTTGATCGCGACGATCATCGCGCGCCCTCGGTCCTGCATCGGCTGCCGCATCCGCGCCGCTTGCGCCTGATGCCGTCCATCGATCCGGATCTGTACGCGTTGCGGGTCGGTGCCGCGCGGACGCGGACTTCGATCCTGCGATGAGCGGCGCTGCGCGCGTCCCGCGCTACGGCATCGCCCGGGTCCTGTCCAAGCGCGGTATCTGCTCGCGCACCCAGGCCGCGGAGTGGGTGTGCGCCGGGCGCGTCAGCGTGGGCGGGCGCGTGGTCCGCGACCCGGAATTCCCGACGACGCTGGACCGCGACGACATCCGCGTCGATGGCGAACCGTTGCGCAAGGCCGCGCCGCGCGTGCTGATGCTCAACAAGCCGCGCGGGTTGGTGACCACCGCCAGCGACGAGCGCGGGCGCGACACCGTCTATCGCTGCTTCGATGGCGCCATGCTCGACGGTGCGCCGCTGCCCTGGATCGCGCCGGTGGGCAGGCTCGACAAGGCGAGCGAAGGCCTGCTGCTGTTCTCGACCGACCCGGCCTGGGCGGCACGGATCACCGATCCGGTGACCGGGCCGTCCAAGACCTACCACGTCCAGATCGACTGCATTCCCGATGAGGCGTTGTTGGCAGCCCTGCAGGCGGGCGTGGACCTGGACGGCGAGCGGCTGTCGGCGGTGTCGGCGCGCCTGCTGCGCGCCGGCGAACGCAATGCCTGGCTGGAGATCGTGCTCGACGAGGGCCGCAACCGGCAGATCAGGCGCTTGCTCGATGCTTTCGACATCGCGACCTTGCGCCTGCTGCGCGTGGCCATCGGCGGACTCGCACTCGGCCCGCTGGCGAAGGGGGCATGGCGGGTGCTCGATGCAGCGGACCTGCGCGCGATCGGGCCGGGATTCGAATTGAATTGAGATGGATCTCACGCGAATCAGCCGGAGCACGTCGGTTCTGTGGCTGCGCTCACGTGCGTGTTCAGAGACATGCGAATGGCGTCTCAATACACTGGCGCCCGGGCGAAGCGCCCTGTCCTTGAAGGTTCGAACTCCATGCGCCGTGTCCTGTGGGTGCCGATGAGCGCCGCTGTGTTCCTGTCTGCCGGCGGTCTGTCCGGTTGCGCCAGGGATCGCGCCCTCACCGCGCATGTCCCGCCGCCGCCGGCAACCGTGGTCAGGACGCCGCCGGGCAACGCGAACCGCTTCGAGATGATCCAGGATGGCCGCCGCATGAGCGCCAGCGATTTCGACGCCTGGATGAAGGCGCGCGGCATCCGCATCGCCAAGGGGCCGCAGCGCCCGAAGGCGCAGGTCCGCGCCGATGCGCCGAAGCCGAAGGCCAAGCCGCAGCCGAAGCCCCGCTGAGTCAGTCCGATGTGGTGTCCGGCTCGCGCCAGCGCGCGAGCCGGCTGTCGAGCAGTCGCGAGACCACTTCGAAGGCGCGCGCATCACCCGGGCCGCGCGCGTCGTGGCTCACACCCTTGCCGTGGTTGCAGCCGGCGCAGGCGATGGCGAGGTTGCGCGGATCGTTGGCGTCGTCGCCGACGCGTTGGCACAGCGTCGCTGCCGCGCGCTTGCCGAACCAGGCCTGCGGCACGACATGCTCCAGCGTGGCCTGGCCGAGCGCTTCGCCATCGCCGCGCGCCTGCAGTCGCTTGCGGCAGTGCAGGCAGCGCGTTTCCCACTGGTCGTCGCGTAGCGTCGCGACGCTGTCGGTCGACAGCGCGCGCAGGAACAGGCGGCGAAGGGCGGGGCGCAATGCAGCCGTGGGTCGGGAAAGTTTGCCCGTCAGTCCCTGATCACGCCCAGTTCGCGGCCGATGCGGGTGAAGGCGTCGATCGCGCGGTCGAGGTGCTCGCGGGTATGCGCGGCGCTCATCTGGGTGCGGATGCGCGCCTTGCCCTGGGGCACCACCGGGAAGAAGAACCCGATCGCGTAGATGCCTTCTTCCAGCAGGCGTTCGGCGAACTTCTGCGCCAGCGGCGCGTCGTACAGCATCACCGGGCTGATCGGGTGCACGCCCGGGCGGATGTCGAAGCCGGCGGCTGTCATCTTCTCTCGGAAATAGCGGGTGTTCTCGACCAGGCGCTCGCGCAGGTCGCCGGCGGCGGCGAGCATCTCGAAGGCCTTGATGCCGGCGGCGACGACGTGCGGCGGCAGCGAGTTCGAGAACAGATAGGGCCGCGAACGCTGGCGCAGCATCTCGATCACTTCGCGCCGGCCGGTGGTGAAGCCGCCGAGCGCGCCGCCCATGGCCTTGCCCAGCGTGCCGGTGAAGATGTCGATGCGATCCATCACGCCCTTGACCTCGGCCGAGCCGCGGCCGGTGGCGCCGAGGAAGCCGGTGGCGTGGCATTCGTCGATGTGCACGAGCGCGCCGTATCTCTCCGCCAGCGCGGTGAGTTCGTCGAGCGGGGCGATGAAGCCGTCCATCGAGAACACGCCGTCGCTGGTGATCATGATCGTGCGCGAGCCGTCGGCCTTCGCCTGCTGCAGCTGCTTTTCGAGGTCGGCCATGTCGCAGTTGGCGTAGCGGTAGCGCTTGGCCTTGCACAGGCGCACGCCGTCGATGATCGAGGCGTGGTTCAGGGCGTCGGAAATGATCGCGTCGTGCTCGTCCAGCAGCGGTTCGAACAGGCCGCCGTTGGCGTCGAAGCAGGCGGCGTAGAGGATGGTGTCCTCGGTGCCGAAGAAGTCGGCGATGGTCTTTTCCAGCTGCTTGTGCAGGTCCTGGGTGCCGCAGATGAAACGCACCGAGGCCATGCCGAAGCCGTGGCTGTCCAGCGCGTCCTTGGCGGCGGCGATGATGTCCGGGTGGTCGGCCAGGCCCAGGTAGTTGTTGGCGCAGAAGTTCAGCACGGTACGGCCGTCGGCGAGGGTGATCTCGGCCGACTGCGGGCTGGTGATGATGCGCTCGGCCTTGAACAGCCCCTGGGCGCGGATGGCCTCCAGTTCGTCGGCATAGCGACGGGTGAGGTCGGCGCGGGCGGGGGCGGCGGGCTGGGTCATGGCGGCATCGGTGGCGTGTGGACGGGGCGGATAGTGTACGCGCAGCCCTGCGCTGCCCCGGTCGTCGCGCCGGCCGGGCGTGTAGGCCGGGATGGGGTGTGCTGTTCAAGATATTCATCGATATGTATCCTGAAAACGAATCGCCGAAGGCCTGCCCCCTGCGAGCGTCGAGGGCGCGCGGTGGCGTTTGAAACATCCGCAGGCGGGGCGGACAGGACTCCTGGAGTATTCAAGGGTTAAAAATGGGTTAGCCTCGGGGCGATGCTGCACAGCGGCATCGACGCTCCCCCCGCCCCACGTCCACACACAACGAGGAGGTTTCCGTGCGTAAACACATGATCGCGTTGGCTCTTCTGGCGCTGCTGCCGCTCACGGCGCAGGCGCAGGAAGGAGATGAGTCCGGCTTCAACTGGAATGCCGCCCTCACCTCGGAATACATGTTCCGCGGCATTTCCCAGAGCGACGACCAGCCCGCCCTCCAGGCCGGTGCCGGCTACAGCTGGGGCAACGGTCTCTACGTCGGCGCCTGGGCGTCGAACGTGGATTTCAACGAGGGCACCGATGCCGAGGTCGACGTCTTCGTCGGCTGGAACGGCGACCTCGGCGAGAACGTCAATCTCGACGTGCAACTGGTGCGCTACAACTACGTCGGCGAGCCGAGCGGCGTCGACTACGCCTACAACGAGCTGATCGGCAAGCTGAGCTTCGCCGAGAACTATTCGGTCACGCTGGGCTACACCAACGACTTCCTCGCCTCGGACACCGACAGCGTCTATCTGGGCCTCGGCGGCGACTGGGACATCGGCAAGGGCTACAGGCTGACGGCGGGCGTGGGCTATACCACGATCGACGACAAGCTCGGCGGTGTCGACGGCTACGTCGACTATTCGGTCGGCGTGAACCGCGATTTCGGCAAGGTCAACGTCGCGCTGGGGTACCACGGCACCAATGCCGATGCCGAGGATTTCTTCGGCAGGGACAACGCCGAAGACAAGTTCGTGCTGACGTTCTCGATCGGCGGCTGAGTCCGGTCCGCCAGGCAACGACGACGAAGGGCGCCGAAAGGCGCCCTTTTTCGTGAGCGACGGCGGGCAGGAGGGCAGGAGCGGGCGTGCCGGATGCGCACCCGCAGCGTTCCATCCATGCCCGCATCCGCCGCGCGACGGGGTGACGTAAGCGGAAGGCTGCGCACCTGCGCATGCGTTCCCCCGAACCCTCAAGGAGTCAAGATGAAGAAGTCGATTCTGGCCACCGCCGCGGTCCTGTGCCTGTTCGCCCCCGCCGCCTTCGCGGCCGGACCGGAGGCCGGGAAGTTCTCGTGGTCCGTCTTCGGCGGCGTCGACCAGCCGTTGAGCGGCGATGTCCACGGTGGCGCCACGGCCGTGGTGCCGGACCTCGGCCCCCTGAATCCCGATCTGGCGGGTGTGGATGCCGAACTGCGGATCCGCTCGCGCTCCCATGACGACATCTACGGCTCGGCCATGTCCTACGGCATCGAGTTCAGCTACGGCATCGACGACCGGTCCGAGGTCTTCGGCCAGCTCCGCCGCACCCAGGCCGACGACGGCACGGTGCAGGTGGGCGGTGCGTTCGTGCCGGCGCTGTCGACCACCCTGCCGGTGCGCGGCACCTTCAGCGATTACAAGGCGCTGACCGCCGAAGCCGGCTATCGCTACTACTTCGGCGAACTGGGGCCGGCCCGCCCGTTCGTTGCCGGGCGCCTGGGTGCGACCCGCACCGACGGCATCCGCGCCACGTTCGCGATTCCGGACGCGGCGATCACCATCGCCGACGTGCCGTTCACGAAGTCGACGTGGTCGGTGAGCGGCGGCGTCGACGTGGGGCTGCTGTTCCCGGTGAGCGAAAAGGTCAGCATCACCGCGCAGACTGGCGTGCGCTACGTGGCCGATGTCGATGGCGACGACAGTGCCATCGGTGGCCTGGGCCTGGGTTCGATCAACGACACCGGCAAGCGCGTGTCGTATCCGGTGTCGGTGGGATTGCGCGTCGATTTCTGAGGCCGGTCCTGCCTGCGGCGGCACCCGTCCGGGTGTCGCCGCGTCGACCCCGCTCGATCCGGGTCAGTTCCAGCTCAGCACGACCTTGCCGGACTTGCCCGATTCCATCAGCTCGAAGCCCTTCTGGAAGTCGTCGATCGGCAGCTGGTGGGTCAGCACCTTCTGCAGCGGGAAGCCCGACAGCACCAGCTGGGTCATCTTGTACCAGGTCTCGTACATGCGCCGGCCGTAGATGCCGTGCAGGGTCAGGCCCTTGAAGATGATCCTGTCCCAGTCGGCGCCAGCGCCCTTGGGCATGATGCCGAGCATCGCGATCTTGCCGCCGTGGTACATGCAGTCGAGCATGTCGTTGAAGGCGCGCGGGTTGCCGCTCATCTCCAGGCCGACGTCGAAGCCTTCCATGTGCAGGTCGGCCATCACGTCCTTGAGCGAGGTCTTGCTGACGTTGACCACGCGGGTCGCGCCCATGTCGGCGGCCAGCTTGAGGCGGTAGTCGTTGACGTCGGTCACCACGACGTTGCGTGCGCCGATGTGCTTGCAGATGCCGGCGGCGATGATGCCGATGGGGCCGGCGCCGGTGATCAGCACGTCCTCGCCGATCACGTCGAACTCCAGCGCG
Source organism: Lysobacter sp. (assembly GCA_019634715.1). Taxonomy (GTDB): domain Bacteria; phylum Pseudomonadota; class Gammaproteobacteria; order Xanthomonadales; family Xanthomonadaceae; genus Lysobacter_I. The sequence continues at coordinate 261,336 of JAHCAU010000001.1, read as the reverse complement.
CAGTGCGCGGCGTTGCCGTAGGGGTCGAAGAACGCGGCCAGCTCGCTCGGGATCTGGTCGGGAATCGGCCACAGGTTGCTGGCCGGCATGACCAGGTACTCGGCGAAGGCGCCATCGCGGTTCACGCCGATCCCGACGGTGTTCGGGCACAGGTGCGGGCGGCCGGCGCGGCAGTTGCGGCAGTGGCCGCAGACGATGTGGCCTTCGGCCGAGACGCGCTGGCCGAGGCTGTAGCCGGTGACGCCGGGGCCGATCTCGACGACGCGGCCGACGAATTCGTGGCCGATCACCAGGCCGGGCTTGATCGTGCGCTGGCTCCACTCGTCCCACAGGTAGATGTGCAGGTCGGTGCCGCAGATCGCGGTCTTTTCCAGCTTGATCAGGACTTCGTTCGGGCCGGGCGCCGGCACCGGCACCTCTTCCATCCAGATCCCCTTGGTCGCTTCCCGCTTGACCAGGGCTTTCATCGTCGTCGCGGCCATCGGGGCGCCTGCACGGGGGTAGGGAGGGGAGCCGGATTATAAGCGCCGGGGCGTCCCGGGCCGAGGGCCGCGCTTGGCCGTCCGACCATGACCATCGGACATGGTGGCGACACCGGGCGACGCCTACACTGGCCGACCAGTGCGCCCAGCGCCGCCCCACCCGAGAGAGCCCTCATGCACGATCAGCCCCTCCGACCCGCCCGCCGCCTCGCCGTTGGCGGCACCGCGTTCGCCCTCGCCACGCTCGCCGCCGCCATCTCCGTCGCCCATGCCGGCGAAGGCATGTGGGTGCCGCAGCAATTGCCTGAAATCTCCGCACCGCTGAAGACCGCCGGCCTGAAGCTGCCGGCGAAGCAACTGAGCGACCTCACCGGCGATCCGCTGGGCGCGGTGGTTTCGCTGGGCGGTTGCACCGCCAGCTTCGTGTCGCCGGAAGGCCTGGTCACCACCAACCACCACTGCGTGTACGGCGCGATCCAGCTGAACTCGACGCCCGAGCGCAACCTGATGAAGACCGGCTTCAACGCCGCGACCCGCGCCGACGAACTGAGCGCCGGGCCGAACGCCCGGATCTACGTGCTCGACCGCATCGACGATGTGACCGAGCGCGTGCGCGGCGTCGTCGACGCCGCGCCGGATTCGCTGGCGCGCAGCCGCGCGCTCGACACCGTCGAAAAGCAGCTGATCTCGGAATGCGAGTCCGAGCCGGGCTACAACTGCCGCCTGTACAGCTTCTACGGCGGGATCCAGTACCGGCTGTTCCGCAACATCGAGATCAAGGACGTGCGCCTGGTCTACGCGCCTCCGGGCAGCGTCGGCAACTACGGCGGCGAGGTCGACAACTGGATGTGGCCGCGCCACACCGGCGACTTTGCGTTCTACCGCGCCTACGTCGGCGCCGACGGCAAGCCGGCGGCGTATTCGAAGGACAACGTGCCGTATCGCCCGAAGCGCTGGCTGAAGATCGCCGACAAGCCGCTGGCCGCCGGCGATTTCGTGATGGTCGCCGGTTATCCCGGCTCGACCAACCGCTATGCGCTGGCCGAAGACTTCCGCAACACCGTCGACTGGACCTATCCGACCATCAGCCGCCACAACAAGGCGGTCGTCGCGATGATCGACGCCGAGGGCCGCAAGGTGCCCGACATCGCGGTGAAGTACGCCAATACCGTGCGCGGCATGGAGAACGTGCTGAAGAACTACGACGGCCAGCTCGAAGGTTTCGAGCGCATGGGCGCCAGCGAGATCAAGGGCAAGCAGGAAGAGGCCGTGCTGGCCTGGCTGCGCAAGCGCGGCAAGGCCGGCACGCCGGCGCTGGAAGCGCATGCGACCCTGCGCACGCTGGCGACGCAGACCGCAGCCACGCGCGAGCGCGACCTGGTGCTCGGCCGCTTCAACGGCAGCGGCGTGGTCGGCACCGCGCTGTCCCTGTACCGCCTGTCGATCGAGCGCGCCAAGCCCGATGCCGATCGCGAACCCGGGTACCAGCAGCGCGACCTGCCGGCCTTCGAGGGCGCGATGACCCAGATGGAGCGCCGCTACCATCCGACCATGGACCGCGAGCTGATGCGCTACTGGCTCAAGGAGTACGTCGCCCTGCCGAAGCAGCAGCGCCTGCAGGCGATGGACAAATGGCTCGGTGGCAGCGACGACAAGGCGATCGCCGCGGCGCTCAAGTCGCTGGGCGGCACCAAGCTGGGCGACACCGCAGAGCGCCTGCGCTGGCTCAAGGCCGACCGCAAGGAATTCGAGCGCAGCAAGGACCCGGCGATCCGCTACGCGGTGGCGATGATGCCGACCGTGCTGCAGCTGGAAGAAGCCCGCAAGATGCGCGCCGGCGACGCCCTGCGCGCCCGCCCGGTCTACCTGCAGGCGGTGATCGACTACAAGAAGAGCAAGGGTGAAGCGGTCTATCCGGACGCCAACAGCTCGCTGCGCATCACCTTCGGCAACGTCACCGGTTACAGCAAGCGCGACGGCAGCAAGCAGAAGCCGTTCACCCTGCTGGAGGAAGTGGCGGCGAAGGCGACCGGGCAGGAGCCGTTCGATGCGCCGCAGTCGCTGCTCGACGCGATCCGCGCCAAGCGTTACGGCGGCCTGGTCGACAGGAAGCTGGGCACGGTGCCGGTGAACTTCCTGGCCGATCTCGACATCACCGGCGGCAACTCCGGTTCGCCGGTGCTCAACGCCGAAGGCAAGCTGGTCGGCCTGGCCTTCGACGGCAACTGGGAATCGGTGAGTTCGAACTGGGTGTTCGACGCCGCCGTGACGCGGATGATCTCGGTCGACCAGCGCTACATGCGCTGGATCATGCAGGAGGTCTATCCGGCGCCGCAGCTGCTGCAGGAAATGGGTGTCGCCCCGAAGAAGTGATCGGTGCGCGTCGCGTGAATCGAAAACGGCGGCCTCGGCCGCCGTTTTCGTGTGTGTGCCACCCTCGCGCTTCAGTCGGCGGCCGGCAGGCAGATCGCGTAGCCGATGCTGTAGCGGTTGGTGCGCACGCCGGTTTCGTGCAGGTTGCCCTGGCAATCCATCGAGGCCTGGCCGACGATCCGGCCGGCGGCGTCGAAGTAGACGTAGAACTCGCCGATGCCATCGGGACCCGGCGGGCGGGCAAGGGCGGTGCCGGCGTAGAGGGCGACGCCGAGGGTGAGCGCGATCATCTTGCGCATGTGGATCTCCTTGGATGTGTCGTCGGAACAGGGCGCGCGGCCGGGACGACGTTCGAGCCGCGCGGGGAAGCGCTCCGGCGTACGGAGCCGGAGCGTGCCGGATCGTGCCGGGATCGAATCAGGTCCGATCGGGGTCGCAGAGGAACACGCCGTCGGCGTAGTTCTTCGTGAACCTGCCCCAGGACGTGTGGTTGCCGTGGCAGTCGATGGCCTGGTAGCCGACGATGTTGCCGGCGCTGTCGTAGTAGTAATAGAACTGGCCCGGGCCGGTGGGGCCGATGGCCGCGATGGCGTAGCCGGCCACGGTGGCGGCGACCAGGCCGAGGATGAGTGCGGTCTTGCGCATGAATCGACTCCTTGCGTGTCAACGACGCCGGCGTCATTGCCGGCCACGCGACGCTAGCGCCTTCGCGTCTCGCTGTCTGGGACGCAGGTGCGGAGAACGCATGGATGCGTGGTGCCGCGCGCAGGGCAGACGCTCATGCCGCGAACCGGGCGATGCGTCAGGCCGACAGCGCGTAGTCGAAAGTGTAGAAGTGCTCGCCGTCGACGATGTCGATGGTCAGCGTGCCGCGCAGCCCGGCCAGCGCATCGGTGCCCGAGCCGGGTACGACCCTGATCGACTGCACGGGCTCGCCGTGGTCCAGGAGGCTGCTGTGCTGGAGCATGAAGCTTCCGGCATGGCCGTCGAGCGTGCCGACGATGCGCTCCAGCGCGACGTAGCCGCCGGAGCCGGTCGCCGGGTCCATCACGCCGAGCATGTGGACCACCGAGGTGGCGGCCAGCGGCCCGTGGAAGGTCTTGTCGAAGCGCATGTGCATCGCGTGGACGCCGTCGCCGAAGTCCACGACGGGTTCGGGCGTGCGGCGGACGTCGAATGTTCCCTTGGCCTGGTGCATGGCGGCTTCCTTCCGGTCGGGGGGGGGCGGGGCAAGGATCGCGCGTTCCCGCGCCGGCCGCGAGTGCGGGGCTTGCCTTCCGTCGGATGTCTGCTACGCTCCCCGGCGTCGCGGATTCCCATGCCAGCCGGCCCCGTCTCCCGACCCGCAGGTGCATCGTCGTTCATGCTTCAGGCATGGCGAACGGTCCACCGGACCAGCGTCATCGGTCCATCCGAACCGCCCAGGGGTGTCTCGTCCCGACCCGGTTCGCGTTCTGTGCAGTGCCGGCCAGTTCTCCAGCATGGGCTCCGCGGGATTTCCATTCCCCACTCAGGAGCCGACGAAAATGAAAGTGCTGGCATGCGATGGTATCCACGAAGACGGCCTGGCGATGTTCCGCGACGCCGGCTGGACCGTCGAAATCTCCGATCCGATCAAGGACCCCGCGAAGCTCTCCGCCGCCCTGCAGGACGTCGACGCGCTGCTCGTGCGCTCGGCGACCCAGGTCACGGCCGACGCCATCGATGGTGCGAAGCAGCTGAAGGTGATCGGCCGCGCCGGCGCCGGCGTGGACACCATCGATGTCGACGCCGCCACGGCGCGCGGCATCGCGGTGATGAACGCCCCCGACGGCAATACGCTCGCCGCGGCCGAGCATGCGATCTCGCTGCTGTTCTCGCTGGCCCGCCACGTGCCGAAGGCCGATGCCGGCATGAAGGCCGGGCAGTGGCCGAAGGCCGGCCTCACCGGCTTCGAGCTGGAAGGCAAGAAGCTCGGCGTCATCGGCCTCGGCCGCATCGGCGGTACCGTCGCGCGCAAGGCGCAGGGCATCGGCATGGACGTCGCCGCGTTCGATCCCTTCCTGCCGGCAAACGCCGCCGCCAAGGGCAGCGTGCCGCTCAAGTCGCTCGACGACCTGCTGGCCTGGGCCGACATCGTCACCCTGCACATCCCGCGCACCAAGGACACGACGAACCTGCTGTCCGAAGCGCGCATGCGCCAGATGAAGAAGGGCGCCTATCTCATCAACGCCGCGCGCGGCGGCCTGGTCGACGAGGATGCGCTTCGGCTGCTGCTCGACGAAGGCCATCTCGCCGGCGCCGCGCTCGACACCTTCGCCACCGAGCCGTTGCAGGCCGATTCGCCGCTGCGCACGCATGCCAAGCTGATCCTCACCCCGCACCTCGGCGCATCGACCAGCGAAGCGCAGCAGGCGGTCAGCACCATCCTTGCCCGCCAGATCATCGATTTCGCCGCCACCGGCGCGGTTGCCGGCTGCGTCAACCTGCCGCCGCTCAGCGCGGAGGCCGCGCGCGAAGTCGGCCCGTGGATGCCGCTGATGTCGGCGCTGGGCCGGCTCGCGGTGCGTCTGGTGCAGGCACCGACGCGTCTGGAAATCACCTATGCCGGCCGCACCGACGCGCTCGACACCCGTCCGCTCACCCGCCTGCTGGTCGCCGCGCTGCTCGGCACATCGTCGGGTCGCGTCACGCCGGTGAACGCATTGCAGGAGGCTGCGTCGCGCGGGCTCACGGTCGCCGAGACCGTCGGCGGCGACGGCGATGGTTTCGACCGCCTGCTCAAGGTGCGCGTGACCGGCGAGAACAGCGCCGGTGTCAGCCGCAGCCGCGAGATCGAGGCCACCCTGCATCGCGGTCCGCGCGTCGTGCGCCTGGACGGCGTGGAAATCGAATTCGACCCGCTGTCGCACGTGCTGCTGATGCGCAACGAGGACCGCCCCGGCATGATCGGCCGCGTCGGCACCCTGCTGGGCGAGGCCGGCGTGAACATCATCAACTTCGCGCTCGGCGCCGCCGGCGATGGCCAGGCCCGTGCCGCGATCACGATCGACAAGCCGCTGACCGATGCCCAGGTCGCCACGATCAAGGCCGCGCCCGGCATCTTGTCGCTGCAGCAGGTGTGAGAGACGCGGGGATTGGGAATTCGGGAGTCGGGATTCGTGAAGAGCACCGACTCTCGTCTCCTTTGTCCCCTTCCGCGTCAACCGCATCCGGATGCTTTTGCGAATCCCCACTCCCGAATCCCCAATCCCGGACACCATGAAAATCCTCCTCGCACGCCACGGCGAAACGCCGTGGAACGCCGAAGGCCGCTACCAGGGCCAGATCGACATCCCGCTTTCGCCGGTCGGCGAGGGCCAGGCGCGCGCGCTCGGTGCGCGTCTGGCCGATGCGCGCATCGACCGCGCGGTCGCCTCGCCGCTGGCCCGGGCGCGCAGCACCGCCGAATTCGCGCTCGGCGATGCACGCCGCGACCTGCTCGCCACCGACCCGGGCTTGATGGAAATCGGCCATGGCGAATGGGAAGGGCTGCTCGCCAGCGAGATCCGCGACCGCGATCCCGAGCGCCTGCAGGCCTGGCGCGACGCGCCGGACACCGTGCTCATGCCCGGCACCGGCGGCGAAACCCTGCAGACGGTGCTCGACCGCGCCTGGCCGGCCTTCGAGCGCGCCACCGCCGGCCTCGGCGACGACGATACCCTGCTGGTCGTCGCCCACGATGCCGTCAACCGCGTGCTGCTTTGCCGGATCCTCGGCATCCCGCTGAACCGGCTGTGGAGCTTCCGCCAAGCGCCGGCGACGCTGAACCTGCTCGAAGGCCCGTCCGCCGACCGCATCGAAGTGGTGCGCCTCAACGACTGCGCGCATCACACCGCGCTGTTCGGCGAGGCGGTGCACCGGGCGCTGTGAGGCCCTCGACCCGATGCCGTCCGTCCGCCGTCGCATGTGACGGCGGATGCGATGGAGCGGGCGGCGCCGCGACCGGATAATGGCGCCATGACCCCGCGCACGCTGCCCGACTGGCTCGAGTACATCGAACGCCAGCACTTCAAGTCCATCGACATGAGCCTCGACCGCCTGCGGGCGGTCGCCGACCGGATGGACCTGCCGAAACCGGCCCGCCACGTCGTCACCGTCGGCGGTACCAACGGCAAGGGCTCGACCGTCGCCTTCGTCGAGGCCATCGCGCGCGCCGCCGGGCTGTCGGTCGCCACCTACACCTCGCCGCACCTGCTGCGCTACCACGAGCGCGTGCGCATCGATGGTGCCGACGTCGACGACGCCTCGCTGGTCGCCGCCTTCGAGGCGGTCGAAGCCGCGCGCAGCGACGACGCCGGCATCGTCACCCCGCTGACCTATTTCGAATACGGCACGCTCGCCGCGCTGTGGCTGTTCGCCCGCCGCGATCTCGACCTGGCGGTGCTGGAAGTCGGCCTCGGCGGTCGTCTGGACGCGGTCAACATCGTCGACCCCGACGTGGCCGTGATCACCACCGTCGACCTCGACCATCAGGCCTGGCTCGGCGACACCATCGAAGCGATCGGTGCCGAGAAGGCGCGCATCGCCCGCGCCTGGACCCCGCTGGTGCTGGGCGACGACGACCCGCCGTCGAGCGTGCTCGGCCACGCCTATGCCATCGGCGCGTCGGCGATCCGCATCGGCTGCGATTTCTTCTTCTTTCCGCCTGCCGAAGGCGCGGGGCACTGGACCTGGCGTGAAGTCGGCTGCGAACTCGAACTGCCGATGCCTGCGCTGGCGGCGCCGGTGCAACTGCGCAATGCCGCCGTCGCCATCGCCGCACTGCGCGCGTTGCCCATCGACCTGCCCGAGACCGCGTTCGTCGAGGGCGTGCGCACCGCCTGCGTGCCGGCGCGGCTGCAGCGTTTCGTCCACGAGGGCGTGGAGATCGTGGTCGATGTCGGCCACAACCCGCAGGCCGCGCGCTCGCTGGCCGACTGGCTGGCGGCGACGCCGGTCGACGGCCTGACGCACGCGGTGTTCGCGGTACTGGGCGACAAGGACGTGGCCGGTGTGGTCGAGGCGCTGGCGTCGCGGATCGACCGCTGGTGGCTGGCCGGCCTCGCCGATGTGGCGGTACGCGGACTTGCCGTCGACGCTTTCGCCGCGACCCTGCACGACACCGCCGCTGCGGGCGGCACGCGCTGCGCCACCGTCGACGCGGCGATCGATGCCGCCCTGCGCGACACCCCGGCGGGCGGGCGCATCCTGGTCTTCGGCTCGTTCCACACCGCCGCCGCCGCGCTGTCGAGGTTCGAGGGCCGATCCGCGGGCGCCTGACCGGGCGCCCGATGTTCATCTGGGCGCCTGCGCACTGAACCGGGCGCCTTCCGCGGCCGACCCGCGCCGGCACGGGGGTATAATCCGCCGGCCCCTCCAAGCCTCCACCCAATCTCAGGATGTCGATGGACACTGGACTGAAGCAGCGCCTGATCGGCGCGGCCGTTCTGATCGCGCTCGCCGTGATCTTCCTGCCGATGCTGGTCAAGGGCCCGGCGCCCGACAGCGGCGTCTCCGATGTCTCCATCAAGATGCCCAATGCGCCCGAGGGCGAGGTCGAAACCCGCGAACTGCCCCTGGTGATGCCCGGCGACGTGCCGAAGGGCGGCGCCGTGGGCATGAACGCCACGCCGGTCGACCGCCCCGGTGCGCAGGCCCTGCCGGGCCAGCCGGAAGGCACGCCTGCCGGCACCGACCCCGCCGCCACGTCGCCGGTCGAACCGTCCGCGACCCTGCCGGCGACCACCGCGGGCGGCAATTACGCGGTGCACTTCGGCGCCTACGCCAGCCAGAAGGGTGCCGAGACCGTCGCGGCGCTCGCCGTCGCGGCGCAGTTGCCGGCCTACACCGAGGCCACCACGATCAACGGCAAGCCCGCGTTTCGCGTGCGCATCGGCCCCTACGCGACCCGTGCCGACGCCGAGACCGCGCGCCTGAAGGCGCTGGAAGTGCGCAGCGACGTGCCGGTGCGCGTGGTCGCGCTGGATGCCGAGCCGGCGCAGGCCGCACCTGCCGCCACGACGCCCGCCGCGTCCCCTGTCGCAGCCGCCGAGCCGCCGAAGCCGCCCGCGTCGAAGCCCGCTGACACCAGGCCCGCCGAAACGAAGCCGGTCGAGGCGAAGGCGGAGCCGAAGCCGGCGGCACCCAAGCCGGTCGCGACCACGCCCGCCGAGCCGAAACCGACCCCCGCGAAGCCGGTCGACGCCGCGCCCAGGCCCGCTGCGCCCAACCCGGCGCCGCCGGCCGCCGCCAAGGTCGGGTTCGCCGTGCAGGTCGGTGCGTTTAGCGATGCCACCGAAGCCGGTGCGATGCGCGAACGCATGCGTGCCGCCGGCTTCACCGCCTTCACCGAATCGGTGACGACCGACCGCGGTACGCTCACGCGCGTGCGCGTCGGCCCCGTGCTCGATCGCGCCGCCGCCGATCAGCTCAAGTCCCAGATCCAGTCGAAAACCGGCGTGGACGGCATGGTCCGCCCGCATCCCTGATCCTTCCGCACGGCGCCCTCGTGGCGCCGTGCGGCGTTTGCAGCGTCCCGGCATCACCCTCGCGTCATCAAGCGCTTCACCGGAGTCACCATCATGTGCGGCATCATCGGCATCGTCGGCACCTCGGACGTCGCGGCCTCCCTCTACGACGGCCTGACCGTTCTCCAGCATCGCGGACAGGACGCCGCCGGCATCGCCACCGCCAACGGCACCCAGTTGCGCGTCGTGAAGGGCAATGGCCTCGTGCGCGACGCCTTCCGCGCGAGCGAGATGGCGCTGCTGCAGGGGCGCGTGGGCATCGGCCACTGCCGCTATCCCACCGCCGGCAGCGAAGGCAGCGACGAAGCGCAGCCGTTCTACGTGAATTCGCCGTACGGCATCGCGCTGGCGCACAACGGCAACCTGATCAACACCGACACCCTGCGGCGCGAGGTCTTCGAGCAGGATCGCCGCAACGTCAACACGGAATCCGACTCCGAAGTGCTGCTCAACGTGTTCGCGCACGAGCTGGACAAGCAGCGCGTGCTGACCCCGGACGCGGCCTTCCGCGCGGTCGAGAACGTGGCCCGCCGCGCCAAGGGCGGCTACGCCGTGGTGACGCTGGTGCTGGGCCTGGGCCTGGTGGCCTTCCGCGATCCGCACGGCATCCGCCCGCTGGTGCTGGGCAAGCGCGACACCGATGCAGGCAGCGAGTACATCATCGCGTCAGAGTCGGCCGCGCTCGACGTGCTCGGCTTCGAGCGCGTGCGCGACATCGCGCCGGGCGAAGCCGTGGTCGTCACGCCGCGCGGCGAGCTGCATTCGCGCCAGTGCATCGAAGGCGAGCTGCGCTCGTGCATCTTCGAGTTCGTCTACTTCGCGCGCCCGGACTCGCTGATCGACGAGATCTCCGTGCACAAGGCGCGCATGCGCATGGGCGTGACCCTGGGCGAGAAGATCCTGCGCGAGCGCCCGGGCCACGACATCGACGTGGTCATCCCGATCCCGGATACCTCGCGCGACGCCGCGCTGGAGATCGCCAACGTGCTCGGCGTGAAGTACCGCGAGGGCTTCAACAAGAACCGCTACGTCGGCCGCACCTTCATCATGCCGGGGCAGGGCGAGCGCGCGAAGTCCGTGCGCCGCAAGCTCAATCCCATTCCGCTTGAATTCCGCAATCGCGTGGTGCTGCTGGTCGACGACTCGATCGTGCGCGGCACCACCTCTCAGCAGATCGTTCAGATGGCGCGCGACGCCGGCGCGAAGAAGGTCTATCTCGCCTCGGCCGCGCCGCCGGTACGTCATCCGAACATCTACGGCATCGACATGCCCTCGCCCGAGGAACTGGTCGCCCACGGCCGCACCGAGCAGGAAGTGCAGGAGTTGCTGGGCTGCGACTGGCTGATCTACCAGGACCTGAAGGACCTGGAAGAAGCCGTCGCCGGTCCCAAGTTCCCGGGCCGCCAGTTCGATTCCTCCTGTTTCAACGGCGAATACGTCACCGGCATCGAACCCGGCTATTTCGAGCGCATCAACCAGCTGCGCTCGGACGAGGCGAAGAAGAAGCGGCGGCTGGCAGGCTGAGGCGCACGGCGATGTCGACCCTCGAGCGCGCGATCGAACTGGCCGCGCGCGCCCACGCCGGGCAGCGCGACAAGGGCGGACATCCCTACATCCTGCATCCGCTGCGCGTGATGCAGGCGGTGCAAGGCGAATACGAACGCATCGCCACCGTGCTGCACGACATCGTCGAGGACACGCCGGTCACCTTCGACGACCTGCTCATCGAAGGGTTTTCTCCCGAAGTCGTCGATGCGGTACGCGCCCTGACCAAGTTCGACGGCGAAACCCGCGAGCAGGCCGCGCGACGCATCGTCGGCAACCCGATCGCCCGCGCCGTGAAGCTCGCCGACATCGCCGACAACATGGACCTGTCGCGCATTCCGAACCCGGCCGAACGCGATATCGAACGGCTGCAGCAGTACGAGGTGGCGCGCGGGATCCTGCTGGCGGGGGCATGATGCGCGCGCTGTTCCTTTCGATGCTTTGCATCGGTGTCTCGGTATCGTTCGCAGCGATGGCTGAAAAATCGCATTGCATGGTCCGTGATCTCGGCCTGCCCCTGGCGGGAGAAGGCGTCGTCGATTGCGGCATCGCCGATGCCGGGAAGCCTGCGCAGGGCCGACGGGTTGTGGCATGCGCCCGCAAGGCCATCGAACGTGGGCAACCGGTCAGGTTCGGCAACGGCTACTTCGGAACCGATGCGTTCGGCTGCGACGTGATCGTCGTCGATGGCTCGCGCATGTATTGGCGGGTCACCTTCGACTGGGATCTGTCGGTTCCGGACGATCAGCCCAAGAGTTTCGTCGGGCATTGTCCTGCGATCGATCTGGACTCGATCGACATGGCGGGCACCAGCCCTTTCGCTGAATTGGGCTGCGTCTTCGATGAGGACGCGTTCAAGCGGGCGAAGATCCGTCGGCCATGAACCTCTTCACCGCCGCCCACGCCTGCCTTCGTGCCGCCTCGCCGGACGAGAAGGTCGCCCTGACCTTCGCGACCGCCGAGGCCTTCGCGTGCGGCGAACTGTCGATCGTTGAAGACGCACCGCCGCCCGATCCGATCCGCATGCCCGGTCGCCCCGATCGGCCGAAGCTCGTCCATCCCCGCGAACTGCCCAAGCGCGGTTTCGGCAACGACGAGGGCCGTGCGGCCTTCGTCCATTCGATCGCGCACATCGAATTCAACGCCATCGACCTGGCCTGGGACGCGGTGTACCGCTTCCGTGGCATGCCGCATGCCTACTACGCCGACTGGGCGCGGGTCGCGCACGACGAAGCCCGGCATTTCACCCTGCTGCGCGCGCGGCTGCAGGACTTCGGCCACGATTATGGCGACTGCGATGCCCACAACGGCCTGTGGGAGATGACCGAGAAGACCGCGCACAGCGGCCTCGAACGCATGGCGCTGGTGCCCCGCGTGCTGGAAGCGCGGGGACTCGATGTCACGCCGGGCATGATCGTCAAGCTGCGCCAGCTCGGCGACCATGCGACCGCCGATATCCTCGACGTGATCCTGCGCGAGGAAATCGGCCACGTCGCCGCCGGGTCGCGCTGGTTTCGCTGGCATTGCGAGCGTGAAGGCGTGGAGCCGGAGGCGACGTTCCGCCGCCTGCTCGTGCAATACGGGCGCGGCGTGCTGTACGGACCCTTCAATCTCGAAGCGCGCGGCGCGGCGGGCTTCAGCGAAGAAGAACTGCGGGCGCTGCAGAGCGCCGTCGCCGAACTCGGCTGACGTTTCTTGTAGAGCGGAGCGAAGCTCCGCTGCTTCTTCTCCGGAGACAGTGTCGGTTGCAGATGCAGTCCAGCGGAGCTTCGCTCCGCTCTACAAAAGCGCATGCCACGAGCGCTGCGTTTTCGTAGGAGGGCCTTCAGGCCCGAGCTTTTTTTGCAGAAAATCAAGAGCTCGGGCCTGAAGGCCCTCCTACAACGCCGGGCACGTGACCGAAACAATGTTTCGCCGAAGCACGGCAACACAGCCTTGCGCGACGAAACGCAACGTCGCTGCAATGCCGCGTACATACATCCGCCCCAGTATGTCGGCCTGCCCCGATGGTCGCCGCGGGGCGCGTCCTCCGTACGGCGACCCAACTCCCACGGATTACCCTTTCGATGACGAAGACGACGATCCTCGCCGCCTCCATCCTGCTGTGCCTGCATGCCGGCGCAGCCTCCGCACAGACCGCGCCCGACGGGAGCAACGACAACGACGCCTCCACGCTCGACACCATTTCCGTCGTCGGCACCGGCCAGACCCGCCAGGTGCAGTCGCTGGGCAAGGACGATCTCGCGCGCGAAGCCGCCGGCGCCAGCCCGCTCAAGGCCGTCGCGAAGCTGCCGGGCGTCAACTTCCAGAGTTCCGATCCCTGGGGCAACTACGAGTGGTCGGCGAAGCTGAGCATCCGCGGCTTTTCGCAGCAGCAACTCGGCTTCACGCTCGACGGCATCCCGCTGGGCGACATGAGCTACGGCAACCACAACGGCCTGCACGTCAGCCGCGCGGTGATCAGCGAGAACCTCAACGGCACCGAACTGTCGCAGGGCAGCGGCGCGATCGATACCGCGTCCACCGGCAACCTCGGCGGCACGCTGCGCTTCTTCACCTCGAATCCCGCCGCCGATTTCGGCGTGCGCGTGGCGCAGACCGTCGGCACCGAATCGACCACGCGCACCTTCGTGCGCATGGACAGCGGCCAGCAGGGCGACTTCTCGGCCTACGTCAGCGGCGCCTGGCACGACGGCGACAAGTGGAAGGGCGAGGGTCCGCAGCGCAACGCGCAGTTCAACGGCAAGGCCGTGTACGCGACCGATACCCTGCGAATCACCGGTTACGCCGCGACCTCGCGCCGCCGCGAAACCGACTATGCCGACCTCTCGCTCGAATCCGCGCGCCGCCTCGGCCTCGACTGGGACAACTACGCCGGCGACTGGCAGCGCGCGATCGATGCCGCGAACGGCATCTTCACCGGCGGCGTGACCAGCCTCGACGATGCGTACTACATCGCCCGCGGCGTGCGCGACGACGACCTGCTGTCGCTCGCCGTGGAATGGCAGGCCAGCGACGACCTGGCGCTGACCGCCACGGCCTACTATCACCGCAACGAGGGCCAGGGCCACTGGGCCACGCCGTATTCGGCTTCGCCGGACGTGCCGATCCGCCTGCGCACGACCGAGTACGACATCGAACGCACCGGCATCATGCCCGGCTTCGACTGGCGCATCGGCAACCACCAGCTGCGTGCCGGCCTGTGGCTCGAGAAGAACGCGCATGGCGTGCAGCGCAACTTCTACGACCTGCGCCGCGACACGCCGCCGGACGACATCTTCTTCTACCGCAATCCCGACCAGCGCGTGTTCCGCCAGCGCTTCGACACCGACACCCGCCAGTTCTATGTCCTCGACCACATGGAGTTCGCCGACGGACGCCTGGCGATTGATGCCGGCTTCAAGGGCACGCGCGTCGAGATCGACGGACGCAACCTCATCGGTACCCGCGCCGGCGGCAGGCTGGTCGCGCAGGACAACTTCCAGCCTCAGCTCGGCGCGCGCTGGCGCTTCAACGACCACGAAGAGATCTTCGGTTCCTACGCCGAAACCATGTCCGCGTTCCGCAGCGGCGTGAACGGCCCGCACTCGACCACGCAGCTTGCGTTCGATGCGGTGAAGGACAGCCTCGAACCCGAAACCTCGCGCACCTTCGAGATCGGCCTGCGCAGCAGCCGCGACTGGTTCGACGCCTCGCTGGCCCTGTATCGCGTCGACTTCGAGAACCGCCTGCTCGCCATCGCCCAGTGCGCCGGCATCGTCGGCTGCGCCGCTGCGTTCGCCAATGTCGGCGACGTCGAAACGCGCGGCGCCGAAGCGGTGTTCCAGCTCAAGCCGATGGATGGCCTGGTCTGGTACAACTCGCTGTCGTGGAACGATTCGGAATACGCGTCCGACTACATCGACGGCGTCAACGTCATCCGCACCTCGGGCAAGCAGGTCGTCGATGCGCCGAAGAAGCTGTTCGCCAGCGAAATCAGCTGGAACCGCAACGGCCTGAGCCTGCAGCTCGGCGCCAAGTACACCGACCGCCGCTACATCAGCTATCTCAACGATTCGTCCGTGCCCGGCTTCTGGGTCGCCGACGCCGGTGCGTCCTACGAGTGGACATCGCTCAGCTGGGCCAGGTCGTTCAAGCTCAAGCTCGACGTGACCAACCTGTTCGACAAGGGATATTTCTCCAGCGTCGGTACGAATGGTTTCGTCGTCTCCGATCCGAACGGCCTGAACTACACGCTCAACGCCGGCGCGCCGCGCCAGGTCTTCCTGACCGCCGACCTCCGCTTCTGATCCTCTGTCTGTTCTCTGCCAGTCGCGCGCGGCCCGGTGATCCCGGGCCGCGTCGCGTGGAGTCCTCCATGCCTGCATTCCTGCCCGTCCTGCGCATGCTCCTCGCGTGCGCGCTGTTCGCGATGATCGCGCCGGCCACCGCCGCCACGCCCTTGCCCTCGGCGGATGCCGAACTCACCCGCATCGCCTTCGGCTCGTGCTCGAAGGAAACCCAGCCGCAGCCGATCTGGAACGCGGTGCTCGCCGCGAAGCCCGAATTGTTCGTGTTTCTCGGCGACAACATCTACGGCGACACCCGCGACATGGACGTGCTGCGCGGCAAGTACGCGAAGCTCGCCGCGATCGATGGCTTCCGTGCGCTGCGCGCGCAGGTGCCGGTGGTCGCGACCTGGGACGACCACGACTACGGCGAGGACGATGCCGGCAGCGAGTACCCGATGAAGGAGCAGAGCCGGCGCATCTTCCTCGACTTCTGGGGCGAGCCGGCCGATTCGCCGCGCCGCGAACGCGACGGCGTCTACACCAGTTACAGCTTCGGCCCGGAGGGCCGGCGCGTGCAGCTGATCCTGCTCGACCTGCGCTACAACCGCACGCCGATCGCGACCTCGCCTTTCCTCGCCGATGAAGCCGCCTATCGCAAATGGGCGGAACGCGCGGGCAAGGCCGGGCGCGAGGTGCCCGGTCCGTACGCGCGCAATCCCGATCCGGCCGCGACCATGCTCGGCGAACGCCAATGGCGCTGGCTGGAGGAGCAACTGCGCCAGCCGGCCGACGTGCGCCTGATCGGCTCCAGTCTGCAGGTGCTCGCCGATTTCCCGGGCTGGGAAGCCTGGGTGAACTACCCGAACGACCAGCAGCGCCTCTTCCGCCTGATCCGCGAGACGGATGCGCGCGGCGTGGTCATGCTCAGCGGCGACACGCATTACGGCGAGATCACGCGACAGGCCGAGAACGTGCCGTATCCGCTGTACGACATCACCAGCAGCGGCCTGACCCAGGTCTGGCACGTGCCGGTGCCGAACGCGCTGCGCATCGGCGGCCGCTATTTCCGCCAGGCGAATTTCGGCATGGTCGAGATCGACTGGGCGCAGCGCAACCTGGCCCTGGTGCTGCGCGACGAACGTGGCGGCGAACTGATGCGGCAGACGCTGGCGCTGGCGGACCTGGCGCCGCGTTGATCTCAGGTGTTGTAGAGCGGAGCGAAGCTCCGCTCATTGCACTCCGGATCGATACCTGTAGGAGGGCCTTCAGGCCCGAGCTTTTCATGACCCTCGCTGACCATTCAAGAGCTCGGGCCTGAAGGCGCTCCTGCAAATCACCAAGCATGAGCGGAGCTTCGCTCCGCTCTACAAGACAGCCGCTACAACGGCAGCGCGTCCAGCAGCATCCCGTCCGCATCCACCCGCAGCACCGAGCCTTGGGTGTACCAGTCGCCGAGCACCACGCGGCGCGCGGGGCGGCCGTCGATGTCGAGGTGGTGGATCGCAGGGCGATGGGTATGGCCGTGGATCAGGGTGTCGATACCGTAGCGGGCGAGGGTGGCCTGCACCGTGGCCGGCGACACGTCGGTGACGGTCTCGAACTGCGCGCGGTCGTCCTGTTTCAGCGCCTGCTGGCGCTGCTGGCTGGCCGCACGGGCCTGCGCGGCGAAGGCCAGGCGCGCGGCCAGGGGCTGGGCGAGGAAACCGGCGCGCCAGGCCGGGTCGCGGGTCTGGGCGCGGAAGGCCTGGTAGCCGACATCGTCGGTGCACAGGGTGTCGCCGTGCATCAGCAGGGTCGGCCGGTCGTACAGCATCGTCACCGCCGCTTCCGGCAGCAGGGTCGCGCCGGCGCGCCGCGCGAAGTCGCGGCCGATGAGGAAATCGCGATTGCCGTGCTGGAAGAACACCGGCACGCCCGCGTCGGACAGGCTGCGCAGCTTGCCGGCGACGAAGGCGCCGATCTCGGCGGGGTCGTCGTCGCCGACCCAGGCCTCGAACAGGTCGCCGAGGATGTACAGGGCATCGGCGCCCCGCGCCTCGCCGTCGATGAAATCGCCGAACAGGCGGGTGACCTCCGGGCGCTCGGGATCGAGGTGGAGGTCGGAGATGAAGAGGGTGGTCATGGGGCGGAATTGTAGGGGAGGGCGGCGGCCGCGGCCCGAGGCACCCCGTCGACCGGGTAAAATCGCCCCCTTTCCCGTGATCCGGCCCCGCGCATGACCATCCGTACCCGCTTCGCCCCCAGCCCCACCGGCTACCTGCACATCGGCGGCGCCCGCACCGCGCTGTACTGCTGGCTGGCCTCGCGCCACGCCGGGGGGCAGTTCGTGCTGCGGATCGAGGACACGGACCGCGAACGCAGCACGCAGGGCGCGATCGACGCCATCCTCGACGCGATGGACTGGCTGGGCCTGAACTACGACGAAGGCCCGATCTACCAGACCCAGCGCCTCGACCGCTATCGCGAAGTCGCCGAGCAGATGGTCGCCGCCGGCACCGCGTACTACGCCTACGAGACCAAGGAAGAGCTGCAGGCCGTGCGCGAAGCTGCGCTCGCCGCCAAGGAGAAGCCCCGCTACAACGGCGCGTATCGCGATGCCAATGCCGGGTTCCGCGACGATCCGAACCGGGTGATCCGCTTCAGGAATCCGCTCGACGGCAAGGTCGCGTGGGACGACAAGGTCAAGGGCCGCATCGAGTTCGACAATGCCGAGCTCGACGACCTCGTGATCTTCCGCGCCGACGGCTATCCGACCTACAACTTCGCCGTCGTCGTCGACGACCTCGACATGGGCATCACCGATGTCGTGCGCGGCGACGACCACGTCAACAACACGCCGCGCCAGATCAACATCTACCGGGCGCTCGGTGCCCCGGTGCCGAACTTCGCGCACCTGCCGATGATCCTCGATTCCGAAGGCGCGAAGCTGTCCAAGCGCACCGGCGCCGCCGACGTGATGGGCTATCGCGATGCCGGCTACCTGCCGCATGCGCTGCTCAACTATCTCGTCCGCCTCGGCTGGTCGCACGGCGACCAGGAAATCTTCTCGATCGACGAGATGGTCAAGCTGTTCGAGCTGCACGACGTGAACCCGGCAGCATCACGCCTGGACATGGCCAAGCTCGGCTGGCTCAACCAGCAATACCTCAAGAGCGACGCACTGGAGGACGTGGCGAAGCACCTGGTCTGGCACCTGGAGAAGGCCGGTTACGACCTCGCGAACGGCCCGAAGCCGGTCGACCTCGTCATCGCCCTGCGCGAGCGTGCGCAGACCCTGAAGGAAATGGCCGAGAAGTCGGCGGTGTGGTTCGGCCCGCTGACGACCTACGACGAGGCCGCCGTGGCCAAGCACCTCAAGCCCGAGGCCGCCGCGCCGCTGGCCGACGCCCGCGACCGCCTGGCCGCGCTGTCGGACTGGAGCGCCGAAACCGTGTCCGCCGCGCTGCACGCCACCGCCGAGGCGCTGGGCATCGGCATGGGCAAGGTCGCGCAGCCGCTGCGCGTGGCGATCACCGGCACCCAGGTCAGCCCGGATATCTCGCACACCGTCTACCTGGCCGGACAGGGCGAGGCGGTGGCCCGCATCGACGCGGCGCTGGCGAAGATCGCGCAGGCCTGAGGCCTGCCGTGGGGCTGGCCTTGAGTCCGGCCACCCACGGCGCCATCATCGAACCATGCCGCACACCTGCACCGACCCGAGCCATCACGTCCACGACGCGGCGAGCTTCATCGCCGCGGTCGAGCACGCCTGTCGCGAGCGCGGCCTGCGCCTGACGCCGATCCGCGCGCGGGTGCTCGGCCTGATCGCCGGCCACGGCAAGCCGGTCAAGGCCTACGACCTGTTGGACCACCTGCGTGCGGACCGCGAGGCGGACGAAGACGGCGCCGGCGCCGCCGCGCCACCGACGGTCTACCGCGCATTGGATTTCCTGCTCGCCAACGGTTTCATCCACAAGCTCGAATCGGTCAACGCCTTCGTCGCTTGCCATCACCCGAGCACCGCGCAGCATTCGGTGCCGTTCCTGATCTGCAACCGCTGCCACAGCGCGGTGGAACTCGAAGACATGCAGATCGTCGCTGCGCTCGATGCCCGCGCCCGCGCGCTGGGCTTCGTGCCGCAGGCGCAGACCCTGGAAGTCCACGGCCTCTGCGCGCGCTGCGCCGACGCCGGCTGAGCCGAATCGCCGCTGCACAACGCACGAAATGTACTCCGTCGGCCATGTCCGGGCGCGCGCGTCCCGGACGCGCTGCCTGTCCGATCCGTTCGGATGCGCGCGTTGGTTGCCATGCAGGCACGCCGACACGATGTTGCGCACACACCCCATCACCTGCAGCGCAAGGATGTCGTGACGGAAGAGCGACAAGGAGCGGCACATGCCAGGCGACATCTTCCTCAACAGGAATCGGTTCACCGAGATCATCCTCAGGTATCCCTGCCCGCAACGCGTGCTGATCGTGGCCGACGGCGGCCTGGGCTTCAATCCGGGCGATGATTTCGGACTCACCGAATTCATCTCCGTGATCCAGGCCAGCGGCCACACCATCAGCACGGCGCATCGCACGGGCGATCCCTTCGCGACCATCCCGGGCAGCTTCAACTTCAACACCGCCGCGACGGCAGTGACGATCGCCAATTACGACCAGATCTGGATGTTCGGCATCAGCGGCACGCCACTGCTCGCTGCCGAACAGACCCGCATCGAAGCCTTCATGCAGGCCGGCGGCGGCGTGTTCGCCACCGGCGACCATTCCAGCCTCGGCTTCGGCATGGGAGCGCACATCCCCCGCGTGCGGCAGATGCGCAACTGGTCGAGCATTCCGATGAGCTCGCCGCAGCGGCTCGACACCGTGATCGACCCGGGCACCAACAACATCAAGGAATTCCAGGACCAGGCCGACGCCATCGCGCAGCGCATCTACCCGGTGTACTTCTCCAACGGCGGGCCGGACTCCGCGCCCTCCAGCTGGGCGGTGCATCCGGTGCTGAGCCATGCCTCGGGCGCGGTGGATTTCCTGCCGGACCATCCGCACGAAAGCGAATGCCTGGCGCCGACACCCGGCCCCGGCAATTTCTCGGCGTTCGCGGAGTGGCCGACGCCGCTGGCCGGTGGCAGCCGCATCGCGCCGGTGGTGGTCGCGGTGTCGATGTCCGCAGGGCGCTTCGTGACCGACAGCCTCAAGCCGCCGGTGTATCCGCGCAGCTTCGGCGCGATCTCGGCCTACGATGGCGATCCGGCCCAGGTCGGCCGCATCGTCTGCGATGCGACCTGGCACCACTTCGTGAACATCAACCTCAACGGCACGGGGGCCGGCAACGATCCGCTGACCGGCCTGCCGCGCCAGGGCCTGAAGCCCGGCGGCGTGCCGACGCCGGAATACCTGAAGATCCAGGCCTACTACCGCAACACCGTGCGCTGGCTGGCGCCGCGCAATCGTCGCTATTGCTGGCCGTTCCTGGTCGCGGCGATCGCGCGCTTCGACATGGAAGCGCTGGAACTGCAGTTGCCGCACCCGCATCCCTGCCCCTGGGATCCGCTCGTGAAGATCGGCAGGACGATGCAGGACGTGATCGACGGCCAGTTCGGACCCGGCACGGTCGCGACGGTCGTCGACGACATCCTCGGCACGCTCGGCGATGGTTCGGGGTTGGCGGCCCTGCTCGACAGCCGCAAGCTCGCGCAGCGCAAGGATGGCATCGAAAGCCTGCTGCCGGTGGCCGACATGCGGCGCGCGGTGTTCGCGAGCCTGGTCAACCTGCTCGCGGAGAAGCTGCCGAGGAACGAACGCGAACTCGAAGCGATCATGAAGGACCACGACCGCATCGCGCTGGATCTGGTCGGCGAAAGCCTGAAAGCGGCTGAAGCCGCGATCGCGACGCAACTGGAGCGTGCGCTCAGCCAGGCGGGCAACGACGTTTCCCTGCTCGGCAGGCACCCTGCCGCACACAGCGTGGCCACGAACCGCAAGCGGCTCGCCTCGCTCGCGGTCAAGCCCGTGTCCGCTCCGGCACGCAAGGCGAAGGCGCCGGCGAAGAAGTCCCCGCGCTGATGCCGGGAACGATGTGGAGTTGCACGCGCCGCGCGGCCGCCAGGGAGAGTGAACGGCCGCGCGGTGCGTGCGGGGGCACCGTCAGAAGGGCATGCCTTCAGAAGAACATGCGCACGCCGAACGAGACGTTGCGTCCCGGCAGCGGTGCGAGATCCTTCAGGAACGAGGTGTGCGGGCGCGCTTCCTCGTTCAGCAGGTTGTTGGCGTTGACGAACAGCTCGAAGGCGTTGCCGTTCGCGCGATCGATGTGCCACGCGATGTCGGCGTTGACCAGGGTGTAGCCGTCGCTGGATTCCTCGAATTCGGCGACGCGGTCCTGGTCGAAGTAGCGCACCGCGCCCAGACCGGCGCGCCAGTGGGCGTTCGACCAGCGCAGTTCCGCGCCGAAGCGCGCCGGCGCGATGCGAGGCAGGTTGCCGCCCAGGGCGATGTCGGCGGTGTAGTCGTGGGTGTGGTCGCCGTGCGGCACCGAGAAGTCCACGCTGCGCGTGCCCGAGCCGGTCAGGCGGCCACGCACGATGTCGCCGAAGGCGTGCAGCATCCAGTTGCCGGCTGCGTTCTCCAGGAAGGTCCACTTCAGGTCGAACTCGGCGCCGGTGAAGCGCGCATCGCTCTGGGTCCAGACGCGCGCCGGGATGTCGTCGTCGGCGATGCCGGTGTCGGCAAGGTAGACGTAATCGTCGAAGTCCACGTAGTAGAGCGAGGCGCCGAGCGACAGGCCGCCGCGATGCCAGTGCAGGCCGGCCTCCGCGCGGTTCGCGGTTTCCACGTCGAGCGTCGGGTCGCCGAACTCGAAGCTGTTGGTCGCCACGTGCAGGCCGTAGGAATACAGCTCCTCGGCGGTCGGCGAACGCTGCGCGCGATCCAGGCCGAACGAGACATGCACGTCGTCGCTGAGGTTCCAGCGCAGCGCCGCCGACAGGCTGGTCGCGTCGAAGCTGCGCGACGGGCCGATCGCCTCGGTACGGTTCACGTCGATGGTGTTGCGGTCGTAGCGCGCGCCGAGTTCCAGCTTGACCGCGCCGAACGCGCGCTCGCCGATCCAGAACAGGCCGGTGTCGCGCGATTCGGACGCCGGCACGAAGGCTTCGTCGCCGATGGCCTTGAAGTCGCGCTGCGAGGCCTGCACGCCGAAGGCGCCGTCCCAGCCCGCCCAGTCCAGGTGGACCAGTTCGACGCGCGCTTCGAGGGTGTCGCTTTCGAAGACGGTGCCGACCTCGTCGCCTTCGTATTCGGTATGGGTGTAATCGGTGTTCGACAGTTTCACCCGCAGACTGTCGAAGATCCCGAGTTCGCGCAGGCCGCCGCGCAGCTCGGTGCGGCGCTGGTCCATGCGGATGCTGACGCTTTCCTCGCCATGCTCGTCGCCGTGGTCGTCGTCGTGGTCGTCATGCGCATGCGCATGGCCCGGGATGCCGTAGCGCGTGTTGAACAGGCTCGCGGCCATGCCCAGGTGCCCGCGCTCGCCGATGTAGGACACGCCGAAGGCGCCGGCATCGGTGCGCACGAAGCTGTTCGGCAGGCGCCCGCGCGCGCCGGGTTCGTGGTCGTCGTCGCCCTCGTGGGCGTGCTCGGCGTAGCCCGGGATGTCGTAATCGCCTGTCTCGCGATGCAGACCGTCGATGTGGAACACCAGCTTGCCGTTGGCGGCGGTCGCATCCATGCGCGCCATCGCGGTCTTCTCGCGGTTGCCGGTGCCGAAGCGGACCTCGGCGCGGCCTTCGATGGGCTCGGCGGTGACGGCAGCGGGCACGCGACCTTCGACCACGTTGACCGCGCCGCCGATCGCGCCGCTGCCGTAGAGCAGGGTCGCCGGACCCTTCAGCACTTCGATCTGGTCGGCCAGGAAGGGTTCGATGCTCACCGCATGGTCGACGCTCACCGTCGACACGTCGCCGGCGCTCAGGCCATCGCTGAGCACCTGCACGCGCGCGCCGTCGAGGCCGCGGATGATCGGGCGGCCGACGCCGGGACCGAAATACGAGGCCTGCACGCCCGGCAGCCGGCCGACGGTCTCGCCCAGCGAGTTGGCCTTGGCGTTGTCGAGGGCCTCGCCGCCGAGCACTTCGACCGGGCGGATCAGGTCCTCGGCATTGCGCTGCAGTGGGCTGGCGCTGACCACGACGCGGTCGAGATCCTTCACCTCGTCGTGGCGCGGGTCCTGGTTGCGGTCCTGCGCCATCGCGACGGCAGGCAGCGCCAGGGCGAGCGCGAGGAAGAGGGGGCTGCGGAGGGCTCGGGGCATCGGGCGACGAGCGGAGCGACGGGACTGCGGAAAGGCCATGGCGGACGGGTTACACTGTTGGACGATTTGGAAATGTTATAATGTTCCAGAACAAAAACCACCCCCCGGAAGTCATGAATACCCCCGCCATGACCCTGCACAAGGCCGATCGCGTCGGTTTCGCCGCGTCTTTTCTCTGTGCCCTTCACTGCGCGCTGTGGCCGTGGCTGCTCGCGCTCGCGCCCGCATTCGGCCTCGAGCTGGGCGGCTGGATCGACCTGGACCAGGCCTTCGTGGTGTTCGCGACCCTGCTGGGCGTGTCCACGCTGACCCTCGGCTGGCGTCGCCATCGCGGCTTCCATGCCTGGGCGTTGCTGGTCCCGGGCCTGGTGCTGGTCTGGGTCGGTGCGTTCTCGCCCCTGCACAACCATTCCATGAGCCACGCCATCGTGATGACCATCGGCGGCCTGCTGCTGGCGCTGGCCCATCTGGTCAACCTGCGCCTGACCCATTCCGCCGCTGCGTCCCGACCCTGATTTCCGGCTGGGCGTCGGCGCGCGGCGAACGGCCCGGCGTGGTAGGATGCGCGTCCTCGCGGCCCTGCCGCGGCTCCACATCGCAGACGACCGGCCGCCGCTCGCGTCCGGTTCCAGAGAATCGATTTCCAGAGGATTTCCAACATGGGCAAGGGCGACCGCAAGACCGCCAAGGGCAAGCGCTACAACTCCAGCTACGGCAATGCCCGTCCGCAGGCCACCAAGAAGGCTGCCGGCACCGCCACGGCTGCCGTGAAGAAGGCCGTCAAGG
This sequence comes from Lysobacter sp., assembly GCA_019634715.1. GTDB lineage: Bacteria > Pseudomonadota > Gammaproteobacteria > Xanthomonadales > Xanthomonadaceae > Lysobacter_I. Next base: position 237,059 of record JAHCAU010000001.1, on the reverse strand, counting down.
CCGCGCCGGCCGCGAAGAAGACCGCCGTGAAGAAGGTCGCCGCGAAGGGCTGATCGCCCCTCGACGCACCGCACGCAAAGCCCCGCCTCGGCGGGGCTTTCGCGTTTTTCAGGCGTCGGCGTGCGTGGCGCGTGCCGGCACGCGTTCGAGCTGACCGCCTGCGTAGTCGGTCGCGAACGGCAGATCCTCGCGATGCACGTAGCCGATGAAACAGTCGCAGGTGCGGTTCGGGCAGGGACGCGGGCCGAGGTGCGCCTCGAAACTGCCGTCGTAGAGGTTGCCCAGCGGTTCGGCGACGAAATGGCAGCGGCGCACGTCGCCATCGCCGTTCACCGACAGCACGCGCGTGCCGGTCGCGCAGGGCGCGCCGAGGCTGGACGGCGGCGAGAGATTCCAGCGGAAATGCGGGTCGATGCGCGACAGGCACGCGACATCGGCATCGTCGTAGTAGTCGGGTGGCCGCACGTCGTAGGCGTTGAGCCACAGCGGCACGTCGTCGGGCAGCGCCGCGCGCAGGCGTTCGATGTCGTCGAACAGCTCGCGCATCGCGACCATGCCGACGCTGAAGCGGATGCTGCGCCGGTGCAGTTCGCCGCAGCGCGCGACGAAGGCCTCCAGCGACACTTCGCTGGGGTGCCAGGTGCACCACAGCGCCAGACTGCGCGTGTCGACGTCATCGAGCCAGCGCGTGCCGATGCACAGGTTGGTCTGGATCGCGACCCGGCGCACGTGCGGCAGGTGGCTGAGCCGGGTCATCGCGTCGCGGTAATGCCTGCGCACCAGGCCTTCGCCCCAGGGCGTGAACAGGATCGACACCGCATGATCGCGCCGTGATACCCAGTCGACGAAGCGCGCCAGGTCGGCGGCATCGCGTTGCAGCGTCGCGCGGCTGTCGCGGGTCTTGGCGAACGGACAATAGCCGCAGTCGTAGTTGCAGCTGCTGAGGCGGCCGCGATAGAGCAGCGACAGATGGCGTGCCGGTGCCGCGCGGGCCTCGGCATCGAGCGCGACGATGGCGGCGTGCGGCGCGTCCATGTCAGCGCAGGCTGTAGTCGGCCATGCGCGCGGCGACCGCCGGCGAGACCAGCCACGGGCCGAGGGTGTCGGCCCGTGCGAAACCTTCGTCGGTCAGTGCGAGCAGATCGCCGTCGAACTGCGCAAGGCCGGCGGGTTCGAGTTCGCGCAGCTGCGGCAGGTCGTCGAAGACCGCGCTGCCGAAGCGAGCGCGCCATGCGGACAGCGACAGTCCGGGCTTCACCAGCAGCGACTGGATCGCATGGCGTCGTCGTTGTTCGTCGCCGTCGAGCGCGATGCCATGGTCGACGCGCGTGAAATCCTCGCACGACAGCGACAGGTAATGATCGAGGATGTCGACCACGCCGCGTCGCGAGACGCCGTATTCGCTGGCGTAATGCAGGCCGCGCGTGTACGAGCGCGCGCCGCAGCCGATGCCGACCATGCCGTCGTCCTGGCAGCAATACGCCGGACCGGCATCTGTCGCGGGCGCGTGCGGTGCGCGGAACATGCGCATCGATACCTGTGTGTAACCGGCCGCGAGCAGGCGATCGCGCCCGGCGCGATACATCGCCAGGCGGTCGTCGACCGGTTCCGGCTGCAGCGCGATGCGGCGCTTGCCGTCACTTTCGGACATCCGGCCCAGTCCGGTGAGCGGACGCACGTACAGCGGGTACAGGTAGAGCTCTTCCGGTGCGAAGGCCAGCGCGCTGTCGATCGAAGCGACGAAGCTGGCGACGGTCTGGCCTTCGATGCCGTAGATCAGGTCGAGATTGAGGGTGGGGAAGCGCTGCGCGCGGATCGCATCGATCGCGCGTTCGACGACCTCGCGCTGCTGCGGCCTGACCAGCGTGCGGACTTCCGCTTCGCTGAAACTCTGGATGCCCATGCTGATGCGGTCGATGCCGGCATCGCGGCACAGCGCCATCTTCTGCGCATCGACGGTCTCCGGCGACACCTCCATGCCGGCCGGAATCGCGCGCAGGTCGACGCCGCCATTGCGCAGCATCGCGAACAGACGTTCCAGCTGGGATGTGTCGAGGTAGCTCGGCGTGCCGCCGCCGAGCGCGAAGCGCGCGAACGCATGGTCGCCGAGCGCGTCCAGCGTGGCGGCGAACTGCGCTTCGAGCTGGTCGAGATAGCGGGTCACGGTGTCCCCGGCCGGGCGCGCCAGCGCGAACAGGTTGCAGAAGCCACAGCGATAGGAGCAGAACGGGATGTGCAGGTACAGGAACAGCGCGCGGCGGTCTTCGCCGGCCCAGGCTTCGCGCAGCGTGCGCGGCGTCGGCAGCGCACGATAGGCGGTCTTGTGCGGGTATGAATAGGAATACGCCTGGTAGGGCGCAAGGCGCAGCAGCGCGTCGAGCGAGGGCGCGTCGTGCGCGACGGGGGACGGGGCAGCGATGGCGTTCACGGTGTCAGGAGGAAATGGGTGTAGGGCACGTGCATCACCACGTCATGGGCGATGCGATGGCCGTGGTAGCCGTCCTCGCCGTAGGCGGTGCCGTGGTCGGAACAGACGATGACGAAGGTCGGCGCGCGTTCGGCGGCGCAGGCGAACAGCGGCGCGAGCGCGCGGTCGACGTATTCGAGCGCGGCGCAGTGGCTGTCGAGGCTGTCGTCCGCCGCACCGGGAAGATAGTGACGGTTCGGCTGGTGCAGCGCGGAGATGTTGATGAAGGTGAAACAGCGCTGGCCGCGCAGGTCGTCGCTGCGCAGGCGTTCGCACGCCCGCGCGACCTGTGCGTCGGTGGAATCGGGCGTGGTGACGCCGAATCCCGGCCGCCAGTACGCTTCGTCGAACAGGCCGGGCAATGCGCGACCGAGCGGGTTGGCGAGATTGAAGAAGCCGACGCCGCCGATGCAGAGCGTGCGGTAACCGAGCGAGGCGAAGCCGTGGACGATGTCGGCATGACCTTCGAACACGAACGTGTTCGCGTCGATGGTCTCGCTGCCGGCGAAGGCCAGCGCGAACAGGCGCGGATGCGGCCCGGGACGCGCGGGTGTCGGCAGGAAGCCGGCGAAGAAGGCCTGGTGCGCGGCATAGGTGAAGCTGGCCGGGGTGTGCCGCAGTTCCCAGCCGTCGGCTGGCAGATGCCGCGAAAGCGTGGGTAGCCGGTCTTCGCGGAAGCAGCGCTGCGCGGCGTCGTAACGCAAGGTATCGAGGGTGATGAACAGCACGTCGTGGCTGCCGACTATGGCGTGCATGTCCAGCATGGCGGGAGTTCGCGTCGGCTCAGGCATGGGCATGGCGCATCGTGGGTGCTGCCTGCTGCGGCGCCGGCAGGGAATACGCCCAGGCGACCTGGTCGTCGCAGGCATCGCGGCCCTGCCACGTCACATCCTGCAGGTCGTCGCCGAAGGCATTGGCTTCGAGGAAGACGCAGCGGTCGCGCAGCGGGATCAGGTCGAAGCCGATGCATCGGCTGTCCGTGAACGCAGCCGATGCCGCACGCACCGCGTGCTCGACCCGCGCGTTCGCAGTGGCGTCGAGCAAGGCATCGATGTCGACGCGACGATTGCCCAGGTGCAGGTTGGTCATCGGCCCGCTCGACAGCCGCGCCACGCGCTGCCGCGCTTCGCCGTTGCAGGCGACCACGCGCAGGTCGAAATGCCGCGCGTGGTCGGTCGGTGCGCGCGGCTTGGCGACCCAGGCTTCGGCATAGGCGCCCTGCGCGGCGAGCGCATCGATCAGGACGGCGATCTCGTCCGCATGCGCGTAGCGCTGGAGGGACAGGCGATTGAACAGGCGTGTCCGGCCCTCGATGCGCCTGGCCTCGGCGGTCGTGCAGGCCGTGGCGCGGCCATCGCGATGCCGTCGATACGCCACGACGCCTGCGGCCGAGGAGCCGAAGCGCGCCTTGACGAAGACGCGGTCGTGTCCGCTGGCGTCGAGCATCGATGTCAGATGTTCGTAGCCTTCGATCATGCCGAGCATCGCGGGTGTCTGCGCGCCGGCCGCTTCCAGCGCCTGCTGGCAGCGCCACTTGTCGCACATGCGCAGGATGTCGCCCGGTGCGTCGAGCCAGCGCGCGTCAGGCAATGCCTGTGCCAGATGCTGCAGCAGATCGGCGAAGCCGGCGAAGCGCAGGTGCGCATCGACGAGTTCGCCGTGCATGCGTGGCGAGTGGCGTGCGCCCTCGGTCAGCGACATGCCACGGCGCACGCAGGCCTCATGCACGTCGTCGTCGCCGCCAGGCGAATCGAGTTTCACTGCGATGGCATGCGCCGCGGCATCGAGGAAAGCGTCGGGCGATGCCAGCACGGAGGCGTAATCGAACACCTGCGGCGGCGGCAGGCCGCGCCGGGCCAGCGCCGCGCGCAATGCCTGCGTGCGACGCTGGCCCGATGGCTGCTGTCCCGGCTGGCCGAGCAGCACCATGCGCGATGGCATCACTTACTCGCCGACCTCGACGTAGCGGTCGCCGTCGGTGTCGTCGGCGTCCTGCGGGTCGTCGAGCACGACCTTGCACGGCAGCGCCTTCAGCTTCGCCTGCATCTCTTCGCTGATGTAGTGGTGGCTCAGGTCGAGCGTGCCGAGGCCGGCGAGGTGCGGGCTGTCGCACAGCGCCTGCGCGCCCTCGTCGCCGATCGTGCCCATCGACAGGTCCAGCATGTCGAGCTTGCCCAGCCAGGGCTGCGCGGCCAGGTGCAGCGCGAGCGCGTCGCTGATCTGCGCGTTGCGCAGGCCCAGGTGCTGCAGGCGCGAGGCGTCGATCGCCTCCAGCAGCTGCGCGTACAGTGCGACATCGCCGTCGAAACCGTAGTTGTCGTCGCCCAGCCACAGCTCGATGCGCTTGAGCGAGGGCAAGCGCGAGGCGGCGATCGATTTCACGATCCCGCTGGGCAGGCCGCCGCATTCGATGGCGAGGTTTTCCAGCGCCTCGTGCGCGAACGGCGCCAGCGCCAGACTCGTGCTGCCGCGCACGCGCAGCGACCGCAGCTGCGGAAAGGCGTCGAGCAGCGGGTTGTAGTCGGCCTGGATGATCCACGAGATCTCGCAGTCCTCGTAGGTCATGTCGCCGACGAACAGGTGGCGCAGCGAGGTCAGTTCGGCGCGGCGTTCGATCAGGCCGTCGAGGTAGCCCTTCGGGCTTTCGTCGTGCGCTTCGCTCCAGGCGCCGATGATCAGGCTGTCGAGCGCGCTGGTGTCGGCCTGGGCGAGGAAGGCGTCGAGCAGGTCGCGCTGGCTCTCTTCCGAATCGTAGTCCTGGGTCAGACGATAGGCGGTGGTGCGCACCGAGGCCGGGTCGGCGATGGTATCGCCCATGCGGAATTCGACGACGGGTTTGCCGTGGTACTGCGCCTGGGTGTCGTTGACGGTCATGCGGGGTCCTTGAGTCTTGCGTCGAGGTCGGGTGAAAGGGGGATTGTCGCTTGCGCGCGTCTCGGATCGCGAGACGTCGCAGTGAATCTCAGCGCGCGGCGAATGCAGCGAAGCCGGCGACGAAGTCGGCCAGCGCGCGTCGCGTGGCGTCGTCGGTCAGCCGTCCCTGCGCATCGAACAGGCCGCCGGCGCGCGAGACCTGCAGGCGCCCGCCGGTCCAGCAGCGCACCTTGAGCGTGCGCAGTACAGGCAGCCAGGCGTTCTGCGCGAGGATCGTGCCGAAGCCGCCCGGCGAGGCGCCGATCACCGCGAACGGCCGGTCGCCGAACACGCGGCCGATGTCGTCCGACGGACGCGACAGCCAGTCGATCGCATTCTTGAACACGCCGGGGATGCCGTTGTTGTATTCGGGCGTGGACAGCAGCACGGCATCGCTGTCGACGATGCGCTGTTTCAGCGCGAGCACCGCTTCGGGAATGCCTTCGCGCTGTTCGAGGTCGCCGTCGTACAGCGGGATGCCGTGCAGCGTCGCGACATCCAGCGTGACGTCATCGGCCGTGCTGGCCTGCGCGGCGCGCAGCAGCGCGGTGTTGAACGAGCCGGCGCGCAGGCTGCCGGAAATGCCGAGGATGTTCATGGGGTGTGCTCCTGGAATGTCGCTTGAGTCAGCGCGCAGCAGCGGCCTCGATGGCCGTCCACGCGCGCAGCAGGTTGCCGCCGAGGATCCTGCGGATGTCGGCATCGGAATATTTGCGTGCCTGCAGGCCGGCGACGAGGTTCGGGAAATCGGCGACGGTCTTCAGGCCCTGCGGCAGCGCGCCGCCGACGCCGTCGAAGTCCGAGCCGATGCCGATGTGGTCGATGCCGACGAGCTTCACGCCGTAATCGATCTGGTCGAGCACGGCGTCGATGCCGACCGGCAGCGGCGGATGCGCCTGGTCCCAGTCGGCGTCGAACTGGGCGACGGTCTTCGTCGTGCGGCCGGCGGCGCGCTCCCGTTCGAACTCGGCATGGGCGGCGAAATAGGCCTGGGTCTGCGCGGCCGAGGCCGGGTCGACGAAGGCATTGCCGAATGGAATCTGGATCACGCCGCCCTTCGCGGCGATGGCCTTCGCCAGTTCGTCGCTGAGGTTGCGCTCGAAACCCGGCGTGAAATGGCGCAGCGCCGAATGGCTGGCGATCACCGGCGCGCGGCTGAGGTCGATGGCCTGCCGCGCGGCCTCGTCGGACAGGTGCGAGACGTCGATCATCATGCCGAGGCGGTTCATCTCGGCGACGACCTCGCGGCCGAACGGACTCAGGCCCTTCCAGCGCTTTTCGGTGGCATAGGAGGAATCGGCGATGCGGTTGTTCGCGCTGTGGGCGAGGGTGATGTAGCGCACGCCACGCTTGAAGAAGAATTCGAGCTTGCTGAGGTCGTCGCCGATCGGTGCGCCGTTCTCCATGCCCATCGGCAGCAGCACGCGCCCCCGGGCGCGCAGGCGATCCACGTCGCGCGGCGAGCGCAGGATCGCGAACTTGTCGGGATGGCGCAGCGCCAGCGAATCCACGGCGTCGATCATGCGGTTGGCGATGTTCCAGGCGCTGCCGTCGGCATCCTGTCCGGGCGAGGTGTAGATCGACATGAAGGCCACGTCGAGTCCGCCGGCACGCGCCTTGGGGTAATCGAACTCGCCGGACTGCGCTTCGCCGAGGTCCTTCCACTGCTTCATCAGCTCGGTCGGCGAATCGATGTGGGTATCGACGATCACCGCGTCCTGCGCGAGCCTGCGTGCGGCGGGCGGTGCGTCGGCGGCCTGCGCCGTGGCGGAGAGCAGCGCGAGGCCGAGGAGCGGCGCGGAAAGGACCGGGGCGAGTGTCGTGCGCATGGGCCCTCCGGGCCTGTCTGGTTCGATGGATTGTCCCGTGAAGCTGGGCGGGCGGGAAGTGGCGCCGCCCGTCCACGCGAATGTTCCGCTCGAATGCCCGTCGCCGTGTCCTGCCCCCGCATGCCGTCCCGATTCGGCACACTACGCGATCCCCCGCCCCCCGACCTCCTGGAGACCGGATGTTCACTCGTTCCGAAAAGATCCTCGGCGCCTATGCCGGCGTACTGACCGTCACCCTCGTCGCGGTCATGCTGACCGGCGCGCGTTCCGGTGCGCCGGCGAAGTTCGACACCCTCGATGTTCAACGCATCAACATCCGCGAGCCCGACGGCACGCTGCGCATGGTGCTGTCGAGCAACGGCCGCTTCCCCGGGGCCATCATCGCCGGCAAGGAATATCCGCATCCGCGTCCCCAGGCCGGCATGCTGTTCTTCGACGACGAAGGCACCGAAAACGGTGGCCTGATCTTCGCGGGCAAGCAGGGCGCCGACGGCAAGATCATGAGCGGCGTGAGCCTGACCTTCGATCGCTACCGGCAGGACCAGCAGCTGCAGTTGATGGGTCAGGACCACGGTGGTCGCCACTTCGCGGGGCTGACCGTGAACGACGTGATCGACGGGACGAAGTACCCGGTGTTCGGCGGTACGCACAAGGAAGGCGAGGCGCCGCAGGCGATCACGCGTCGTCTCTACGTCGGCAAGACCCCGTCCGGCGATGCGGTGCTGCATCTTGGCGACGCCAGCGGCAAGCCGCGACTGGCGATCAAGGTCACGCCCGAGGGCGAGGGCGCGATCATGTTCCTGGACGAAAAAGGCCAGCCGACGAAGATGATCACCGCCGACGACATCGCGGCCGCGAAGCCCTGATCGACGCGGGCGAACGGCTCAGCGCCGTTCGCCCGCCGACCAGACGCCGCGCGACAGGTCGCCGCCGAGCCAGTAGCACAGCTCGGCGGGGCGACGGATGTTCCACAGCGTGAAGTCGGCGCGCAGGCCGACGCGCAGCACGCCGCGATCGTGCAGGCCGAGCGCGCGCGCGGCATGTTCGGTCGCACCGCGCAGCGCTTCTTCGGGCGTGAGCCGGAAATGCGTGCAGGCCAGCGACATCGCCTCGCGCAGCGACAGCACCGGCGCGGTGCCCGGATTGCAGTCGGTGGCCACGGCCATGGGCACGCCGTGCTCGCGGAACGCGGCGAGCGGCGGCAGCTTCGTTTCGCGCAGGCAGTGGAAGGCGCCGGGCAGCAGCACCGCGACGGTGCCGGATGCGGCCATCGCGCGCACGGCATCGTCATTCGTGTATTCGACGTGGTCGGCGGACAGCCCGCCGAATTCGGCCGCGAGCGCGGCGCCGCCGAGATCGCTGAGCTGGTCGGCGTGCAGCTTGACCGGCAGGCCGAGCGCCCGTGCGGCCTCGAACACGCGACGCGTCTGCGCGGGCGTGAAGCCGATGCCTTCGCAGAAGGCGTCGACGGCGTCGATCAGGCCTTCGCCGTGCAGCGTCGGCAGCCAGTCGACCACGGCGTCGATGTAGTCGTCGGCGCGTCCAGCCGGCTTTGGATCAGCGAACTCCGGCGGCAGCGCGTGCGCGCCGAGATAGGTCGTGCGTACCGTGATCCCCAGCGTCTCGCCGATGCGCCGCGCGACGCGCAGCATTTTCCGCTCGTTCTCGAAATCCAGGCCGTAGCCGGACTTGATCTCCAGCGTGGCCACGCCGTCGCGCAGCAGCGCTGCCGCGCGCGGCAGTGACTGCGAAAGCAACTCGTCCTCGCTCGCGGCGCGCACTGCGCGCACGGTCGAGAGGATGCCGCCGCCGGCACGCGCGATCTCCTCGTAGCTCGCGCCCTGCAGGCGCAGTTCGAATTCGTGGGCGCGATCACCGGCGAAGACGACGTGGGTGTGGCAATCGACCAGCGCGGGCGTCACCCAGCCGCCGTCGGTCTCGATCACCTCGCCGGCCTGCGCCTCCGCATCGGTGGGCAATGCCGAGCGTGGGCCGACATAGGTCAGCACGCCGTCGCGCCAGCCGAGCGCGCCGTCTTCGATGACGCCGTAATCCGCGCCGTCGAGGGTGGCGAGATGTGCGCCGAGGAGCAGGCCATCGAAGGAAGTCGTGTCTGGTGTCACCGGATCGCTCCAGAGGATTTCAGGGAAGCCGCATCGAACCCCTGCGCCGTGCAGATCGCATCGGTGTGCTCGCCGAGGTGCGGCGGGCGCAGGGGCCCGGTCATCGGCGAGGCGCTCATGCGCAGCGGGCTGGCGACCATCGGCACGCCGTCGGCTTCGATGCGCAGGCCGCGCGCGGTGGCGAGCTCGCCGTGCAGGGCGTCGCGGACCGAATTCACCGGCGCGGCGGGGATGCCGGCCGCTTCGAAGCGCGCCAGCCAGGCGGCGACGCTGTCGGCGGCGAACAGGCGTTCGAGTTCCGGAATCAGCCAGTCGCGATGCTGCACGCGCGCCGCGTTCGTGGCGCAGCGCGGATCGTCGACCCAGCGCGGTCGCGCGAGCAGCAGGCACAGCCGCTGCCACAGCGCGTCGCTGCCGCAGGCCAGCGCGAATGCGCCGTCGGCTGCGTCGAAGGTCTGGTAGGGCACGATGCTGGCGTGCGCATTGCCGTAGCGCTTCGCATCCTGGCCGGTGAACAGCACGCTGCTCGCCACGTTCGCCAGCGCCTGCACCTGCACGTCGAACAGGCTCAGTTCGATGCGCTGGCCTTCGCCGGTGGTGTTGCGCTGGTGCAGCGCGGCGAGGATCGCGATGGCGGCGTTGAGGCCGGTGGTGAGGTCGACCGTGGCCACACCGACCTTGCTCGCCGGCCCGTCGGCGGGACCGGTGATCGACATCAGCCCGGATTCGGCCTGCACCGCGAAGTCGTAGCCCGGCCGCAGCGCACCCGGACCGCTGCGGCCGTAGCCGGAGATCGCGCAGAGGATCAGGCGCGGGTTCAGCGCGCGCAGCGTCGCCTCGTCCAGGCCCAGCGACTCGGCGACACCGGTGCGGAAGTTCTCGATCAGCACGTCGGCCTCGCGGATCAGCGCCTCCAGCAGCGGGCGCGCGTCGGGATGGCGCAGGTCCATCGCGATCGAGTGCTTGCCGCGATTGCAACTGGCGAAATAGGCCGACAGCCGGGCCTCGCCCTCGCCGAGGAAGGGCGGACCGTACCCCCGCGTGTCGTCGCCTTCGAGTGGCTCGATCTTGATCACCTCGGCGCCGAGGTCGGCCAGGGTCATCCCGCACCAGGGCCCGGCGAGCACGCGGGCGAGTTCGAGGACCTTGAGGCCGGAGAGAGCGGGCATGGCGGCAGGCAGGCGGGGGAGGTGGGGAGTGTAGCGGGCGGAGATGGCGGACGTGGCGGCGGCGAGGGAGGGTTGGGGTGCGGGCAGCCCGATGCGACAATCCGCCGATGACCTCGCAGATCACCCTCGTCGACGGCCGCTGGCAATCGCCCGGCATCGTCAACCAGCATTCGCATGCGTTCCAGCGTGCCATGGCCGGCCTGGCCGAGCGCATGACGAACCCCACGGATTCCTTCTGGACCTGGCGCGAGACCATGTACCGCATGGCCGCGCGCTTCGACCCCGACCAGCTCCACGCCGTCGCCTCGCAGCTATACGCCGAGATGCTGGAAGCCGGCTACACCACGGTCTGCGAGTTCCATTACCTGCACCATGCGCCGGACGGCCGGCCCTACGACGACCCGGGGACGATGTCCCGCGCGCTGATCGCAGCCGCGCGCGACACCGGCATCCGCCTGACCCTGCTGCCGGTGCTGTACATGACCGGCGGCTTCGACGCCCGCCCGCTCAACGAACGCCAGCGCCGCTTCGGCCACACCGTCGATGCCTATCTGAAGCTGTTCGACACCCTGCATCGCGAACAGGACGACACCCTCCGCGTCGGCTGCGCCCTGCACAGCCTGCGTGCCGTACAGCCGGACGCGATGCAGACCGTGCTCGCCGCGCTGCCCGCCGATGCCCGCGTCCACATCCACATCGCCGAGCAGATCGGCGAAGTGCAGGATTGCCTCGCCCTCCGCGGCGACCGCCCGGTGCGCTGGCTGCTGAACCATGTCGACGTGGACGCACGCTGGACCCTCGTGCATGCCACGCATCTCGACACCGACGAAGTGGTGCGCGTCGCCGACAGCGGCGCCAACGTCGCGATCTGCACCACCACCGAGGCCAACCTCGGTGATGGCCTGTTTCCGGTGCGCGACTACTTCGATGCCGGCGGCGCCTGGGGCGTCGGTTCCGACTCGCACATCTCGGTCTCGCCGGTCGAGGAACTGCGCTGGCTGGAATATGGCCAGCGCCTGATCACGAAACACCGCAACATCGTCGCCACCGAGGCCATGCCCAGCGTCGGCGACGTGCTGCTCGCCGGCGTCCGCGCCAGCGCCGCACGCAGCAGCGGCTTCACCGACGCGGTGCTGGTCGAGGACCGCATCGTGCTCGACGGCGACGCCCCGCATCTGGTCGGCGCGACGCCGGCCGACATCGCCGACCGCTGGCTGTTCAGCGGCAACCGCAACCTCGTCGACCGCGTCGAAGTCGCCAGCCGCGAGGTCGTGCGCGGCGGCCGGCATGTCGACCGCGAGGCCATCGCGGCGCGGTATGCCGTCGCGCTGAAGGCGCTGCTGGCGGGTTGAGCTGCGGCCGATCCGTACTCCAGCAGGTTTCGTCGCCGCCTCGGCGGGTTTCGTCGCAAACACAAGTAGCAAGATCGCGCACAGGGCAGGGTGGCACCGTCCACCCCTGTCCTGGAGTCCCCATGCGCCCGCGTCCCGTCCGTCTGTTCACCGGTCTTCCCTTCGCGCTGGCGTCGCTGTGCGCCACGGCGCTGTCCCTGTTCGGCGCCGGGCCGGCGCGGGCCATGGACGATGCCGCGCTGCGCGGCATCGTCGAGCGCCGCCTGGTCGGCGATGCCAGCGGGGCCTGTTTCGCGGTCGCGGTGATCGATGGCGACGCGACCGCGCGCAGTTACGTCTGCGCCGACGGCGGCGATCCCGCGCGTCGCATCGATGCCGACACCGCCTTCGAGATCGGTTCGGTCAGCAAGCCGATGATGGCTGCGCTGCTCGCGGGCCTGATCCGCGAGGGCAAGGCTTCGCTGGACGATCCGCTGTCGGCGTATCTGCCCGAGGGTACGGCCGTGCCGGCATTCGAGGGCCAGCCCATCCTGCTGCGCCACATCGTCACCCACACCTCGGGCCTGCCCGCGGTTCCCGACGGCATCGCCTACGACCCGGCCAATCCCTACGCGAAGCTGACCGAGGCCGACCTGCTCGGCGCGCTGGCGAAGACGCGGCTGGCGCGTGCGCCGGGCACGTCGTTCGAATACTCGAATTTCGCGGCGATGCTGCTGTCGTACGCGATCGCGCGCCGCAGCGGCGAGGATGTCGAATCGCTGCTCGCGCAGCGCCTGTTCGCGCCGCTGGGCATGCGCCACAGCTACGTCGCGCGTCGTCCGGATGGCGTGAAGGTCGCCACCGGCCACACGCCCGACGGCAAGGCGACCTCGCCCTGGGATTTCCCGGTCGACTTCGCCGGCGTCGGCGGCGTGCGCGCCACGCTCGACGACATGGTGCGCTACGTCCGCGGGCAGTTCGGCGATGCGCCGGCACCGCTGGCGGCCGATCTCGCGATGACCCATGCGCCGGTCGCCGGTGCCGCGCAGCCGCCCATGGCGATGCACTGGATGCTGGCGCCGCTCAACGGCCGCACGTTCCTGGCGCACGAGGGCGGCACCGGCGGCTTCTCCTCGTTCGTCGCCTTCGATCCGGCGAAGCGCTCCGGCGTGGTCATCCTCTCCGACACCGCGCTGCACGCGCAGGGCGGCCTGGGCAGCCTCGGCCTGCACCTGCTCGATCCGCGCGTGCCGCTGGGCGCGCCGGCGAAGCCGCGGCCGGCCGATGCGCCGACCCTGTCCGCCGATGACCTGAAGGCCTATGCCGGCGACTACCCGCTGATGCCGGGCTTCGTGTTGAACGTGCGCGTCGAGGGCGCGACGCTGATGGCGCAGGCCAGCGGGCAGGGCGCGTTCCCGCTGGAGGCGCGCGGCAAGGACACCTTCGCGTTCGACGGCGCCGGCATCGTGATCCGTTTCCGCCGCGACGCCGCTGGTACAGTCGCCGGGCTGGCCCTCGACCAGGCCGGCCGCACGCTCGACGCCGACCGCCGATGACCGCCCCGATTCCTGCCTCGACTCCCACGCCCATGACCGACGCCGCACGCACGCCGTATCCGCTGGGCAGGCCGCTGCCCGCCGATGTCGTCGCCGCGCAGGATGGCTGGCTCGGCTACCGCCGCTACCCGGTGTTCGGCTGGCGCTGGCTGTGGGGCCGCAGCCTCGTGTTCGGCCTGTGCATCGGCGTCTTCGCCCTGATCACCGCCGGTGGCCTGGCGATCACCACCTCCGATCGGCAGATCGTCCTGTACTCGGCCCTGCATTTCTTCATCGGCTTCATGCTCATCTGCGGCGCAGGTCCGCTGCTGGCGACCTTGGTGCGCCATGCGCGCATGCCGCTGTCGCGCGAGCGCGGTGCGGTGGTCGCGGCGCTGGTCGTGGGCATCGTCGTGGCCTATTTCGCCGACAGCTGGGCCTCGGGCTATCTCGAATCGGTGATGCCGAAAGCGGCCGGAATCGAGGTCACGCTCAAGCCGCCGAAGCTGTCGCCCATGCAAAAGGCGCTGGCGGCCGCACTGCAGCTGTCGTTCGCGATCGTGATCTACGGCCTGCTCGGCGGCGGTCTGGCGCTGCGCGCCTATTTCCGCGAACTCGGCCGCTGGCGCGAGGCCCGGCAGGCCGAGGCGCTGGCCGCCGTGCGCGCGGACAAGCAGCGCGCCGACCTGCAGCTGGGCGTGCTGCAGGCGCAGGTCGAGCCGCATTTCCTGTTCAACACGTTGGCCTCGGTGCGCGCGCTGCTGCGCCAGGATGCCGACCGCGCCGAGAAGACCCTCGACGCGCTGGTCGACTACCTGCGCGCGACCATTCCGAAGCTGCGCGACGACGAGGCGCGCATCGCCTCCACGCTTGGCCAGCAGCTGGATCTGTGCGCGAGTTACCTGGAGGTCATGCGCATCCGCACCGACGGCCGCCTGCGTCACGCCATTGAGGTCGATGCCGCGCTGCGCGCGCTGCCGTTCCCGCCGATGCTGCTGATCACCCTGGTCGAGAACGCGATCAAGCACGGCGTCGAACCGAAGCCCGGCCCGGGGCGGGTGACGATCGAGGCCGCGCGCGAGGGCGAAGGCCTGCGCGTGAGCGTGATCGACGACGGCCTGGGCCTGGACACCGGCGTCGGCGGCGGCCTGGGCCTGGCCAACCTGCGCGCGCAGCTGGACACGCTGTATCCGGGCCGCGCGCGCTTCTCGCTGCAGGGCGAGCCGGCGCGCGGTGCGCGCGCCTCGCTGTGGATCCCGGTCGACGGGGCGACGGCATGAGCGCGCGTGCGCCCACCGCCCTGATCGCCGAAGATGAAACCCCGCTGCGCGAGGCGTTGCGCGCGATGCTCGGCATCGCCTGGCCCGAGCTGGAGATCGTGGCCGAATGCGAGGATGGCATCGCCGCGATGGAGGCCATCGCAGGGCATCGCCCGGACGTGTGTTTCCTCGACATCCGCATGCCCGGCGTGACCGGCCTGGATGTGGCGCGCGCGGCCATCGCGGCGAAGGCGCAGGTGGTGTTCACCACCGCCTACGACGAGTACGCGGTGCGCGCCTTCGAGGCCGGCGCCGCCGACTACCTGCTCAAGCCGATCCAGCCGGCGCGGCTGGCGCGCGCGATCGAACGCCTGCGCGAGCGGCTGGCGGCGCGCGGCGGCGACGAGGCCGGCGCCGAACTCGATGCGCTCGAAGCCCGCCTGAAACCCGCCGGTTCGCGGCTGATCCGCTGGATCAGCGCCGCCGTCGGCGACAGCGTGCGCATGCTCGGCATCGACGAGGTGCTGTTCTTCCAGGCGCAGGACAAGTACGTGCGCGTGGTCACCGCCGACGGCGAGGCGATCATCCGCACGCCGATCAAGGACATCCTCGCCGGACTCGATCCCGAGACCTTCTGGCAGGTGCATCGCGGCACCATCGTGCGCGTGTCGGCGATCGACCGCGTGCGCAGGGACGACCTCGGCAAGAGCGTGATCAGTCTGCGCGGGCGCAGCGATGCGCTGCCGGTCAGCGCCGCCTTCCTGCATCGCTTCAGGGGTATGTGATCTCCGGCCGACGCTTCTTTTGCTTTGCTTTGTTTATGTTTTGTAGGAGGGCCTTCAGGCCCGAGCTCTTTTTGATGTTTGCCATCAAGTCAAAAGCTCGGGCCTGAAGGCCCTCCTACAAAGCGAAGGCAAGAGCTCGGGCCTGAAGGTCCTCCTGCAAGAGCGGCAAGAGCGATTTCGCGACGCCCTCAGCGCAACGCCGGACGCGTCGATTCCAGCGTGCCGTCGTTCGGCGCAGGTTGAATGCCGAGCAGCCGCGCGAGCAGCGGATACACATCCACGTTGTCGAACGCCGGCAGCGCAACGCCGCGCTTGAACGATGGCCCGGCGGCGGCGAACACCGCGCGCATCTCCGGCGCCTCCGGCGCGAAACCGTGCTCGCCCTTCACCGGGTTCGGCCAGACGGTGTGCGCGCGCGCCTGCACCCGCCAGCCCGTGTCGGACTGGCAGAGGACCGCGGGAATGCGCGGATGCGTGCCGTAGCGCCACTGCGCCGGCAGTTCGCCCTTGCGCCAGCAGGTGTAGACATCGTGGCGGCCGACGAAGGCGCGTTCCACCTCGGCTTCGCGGCCCGGCTTCGGCTGCAGGCCGGTGAACAGGCCCCACCAGACCACGTCGTAGGCCGAGGCATCGAGCGTGTCGTCCAGGAATCGCACGTGGCTGCGCGGCACGTCGGCCATGCCGTGGTCCGACAGCACGATCAGGTCGGTGCGTTCGTCCAGCCCGCGCGCGCGCAGCCCCGCGCGCAGGCGCGCCAGCGCGCGATCGATCATGTGCAGCGCGTGCATCGATTGCGGCGCCGCCGTGCCGTATTCGTGCGCGGCGACGTCGTACTGTTCGAAGTACAGCGTCAGCAGTTGCGGCCGCGCGCCTGCAGGCAGGTCCAGCCAGCCCAGCACGCGATCCACGCGCGCGTCCGGCGACAGCGCCCGGTCGAACGGCATGTAGTGCTTCGGCCGCTGCCCGGCGATCTCCGCTTCCGAACCCGGCCAGAACATCGTCGCGGCGATCCCGCCCTGGCGCTGCAGCGTCGCCCAGATCGGCTCGCCGCCCCACCAGCGGCCGTCCTTCGCGCCGTCCTGCTTCGACAGGAACAGGCCCAGCTCGGCATCGCGCATGTTGTTGTGGATGATGCCGTGGCGGTCCGGGCGCAGGCCGGTGACCAGGGTGTAGTGGTTGGGGAAGGTCAGCGTGGGATAACTCGGCGTGAGCCATTCGGCGCGCGCGCCCTCGCTGGCCAGGGCATCCAGCGTCGGCAGCGTGCCGTCGCCCAGCCGCGAAGCGGGCAGGCCGTCGATCGAGACCAGGATGACGTGGTGCGAGTCAGCGGCCGGTGCGGGCGCCGACGGGCGGGACGGCGTCGCGCAGGCGGACAGCAGGACGACGAGGGCGAGCAGGACGGCGCGGCGGGCGCCGTGCGGCGCAAGGGTCGCCGCCAAGGCGCGCAATGGGGATTCGACAGGCATTGCCCGATCATAACGTCCGCCCGTTGCGGCTTCATGCGCACTTGGAGGTGCCGGCATGATGCGTCCATCGCTGTGTTCCGTCCTGTCCCGGGACAGGCGCCCGGCCCGGTCCCGCCTGTTCGCCGTCGCCGCGCTGGTCGCGGGCCTGTCGTCGTCGCTGCCCGCGGCCGCCTTCTCCATCGAGGAATGCGCGGTCTGGGCGCGCGAGCTGAGCTTCGCCGACAGCGTCGCCCGCCACGATGCCGCGGCCTTCGCCGAACACCTCGAACCCGGCGCGGTCTTCGGTGCCGGCAGCGACGCCCGCACGCGGGGCCGCGATGCCATCGTCGAGCGCTGGCGGCGGATCATCGAAGGCAGGCAGGTGACCATCGAGTGGTACCCGACCCGGACCACCGTCGGCGGCGTCGAGGGCATCGCCTGGTCGGAAGGCCCGGCGCTGGTGATCACCGACCCGGGCACGCCGCAGCAGGCCTACCGCCTGGGCCGGTTCCGCTCGGTCTGGCGGCGCGGCGAGGACGGCACCTGGCGGGTGCTGTTCGACGACGGCGACGAGGCCCGGCCGGCCACGCCCGAGGAGGTGCGCGCGTTCCGCGCCGGGCGCCGCGACACCTGTCCACACGGCCCGCGAAGCGCCCGCTGAACCCCGCCCGGCGTGTTCATGCACGCCGCCCGCGGCCGCGCTATGGTGTCCGGACCGCCCGACAGGAGCCGCCGTCATGATCCGTTCCGCCGCCATCGCGTCCGCATCCCTCGCCCTCCTGCTCGCCGCTTCTGCCGCCTCCGCACAGACCGCGACCGTCGAAGCCACCGCACAGGCCCAGACCCCCGACATGGTGGTCAGCGGCCAGACCGAACGGGACGACCGCGACCTCCGCTCCCGCACCTGCCTCCGCAGCACCGGCTCGCGCATCGTCGCCGCCCGCAACGAGCGCGCCGAGAAGGAAGGCAAGCCGCAGCGCTGCGTCGCGTCCTCCGGCAAGGTCTACACCCGCCGCGACCTCGACAGCACCGGCCACGTGGACATCGCCGACGCCCTGCGGACCCTGGACACCTCGCTCCGCTGATTCAAATCGTTACCGAATGCACCGAACGCCCGGCCTCGCGTCGGGCGTTTCGTTTTGGGTCTTCGCGGATCTGCGGATGGCGCAGAGTCGTGCTTGCGGCGTGGCGGTGCCGGACGCAAACGCCGCATGCTGCGTGACATGCGCGACAGAACATCACCGTCATCCTCGCGCAAGCGAGGACCCATGCTTGAACGCGGCTGATGTCTGGGTCCTCGCTTGCGCGAGGATGACGAACCCACGATGCGCTCGTGCTTTGCTGGCTTCGCTCAATCGAACAAGCCCGGCGTACGCGCCGACACCGGCAACGCCCCTTCCAGCCGCAGCAGCGCTTCCTTGATCGGCAAGCCACCGCCGAATCCGGTGAGGCTGCCGTCCGCGCCGATCACCCGATGGCAGGGCAGCACGATCGGCAGCGGGTTGCGGCCGTTCGCCGCGCCCACCGCGCGCATCGCATCGGGCTTGCCGATCGCGCGCGCCAGTGCGCCATAGCTCCAGGTCGCGCCGAACGGAATCGTCGCCAGCGTGTGCCACACCTGCATCTGGAACTCGGTGCCGCGCGGCGCCAGCGGCAGCTCGAAATCGCGACGCGCGCCATCGAAGTATTCGCGCAGCTGCTGCGCGGTCATCGCGAGAATGCCCGCCGCCGCGCCGTCCGCGCCCGGCACCCAGCTTTCACGACTCACCGGATGCCGGTTGCTCGGGAATTCGATGTGGCGCAGGCCCTCGGCATCGGCGGCCAGCACCAGCGTGCCGATCGGCGTGTCCAGCGTCTCCATGTACAAGGTGCTCATGCAGCGTCACTCGCGGCAGCGTCGGCGGGAAGATGCCACAGGTGCAGCACCGCGTACGCGCGCCACGGCCGCCACGGCTGCGAGCGCGCTTCGGTCGCGCGTTCGGTCAGGCGCGCCACGCCCTGTTCCGGGCCCAGCCGCTGCTGCAGCACCAGGTCGCCGGCGGGAAAGGCATCGGGCATCGCCATGCCGCGCATCGCGATGTACTGCGCCGTCCACGGGCCGATGCCCGGCAGCGCGACCGCGCGTTCGACGAAATCCTCCAGCCGCTGCCCGCCCGCGAACGACAGCCGGCCCTCGGCGACGGCGGCGGACACCGTGCGGATCGTCGCCGCACGCGCCTTCGGCAGGCCCACGTCTTCCAGCGCCGCATCGTGCAGCGTGTCCGGCGACGGGAACGCGCGATCCAGCCCCTCCGGCGCGTCGGCCGGCATGCGCAGCGGCGTGCCCCAGCGCTCGACGATGCGCCGCGCGAACGTGGTCGCACCGGCCACGCTGATCTGCTGGCCCAGCACCGCGCGCACCGCCAGCTCGAAGCCCTCCCAGCCGCAGGGCACGCGCAGACCGGGATGCAGGTCGAGCGCGCGTGCGAGCAGCGGATCCTGCGCCAGCGTGTCGTGGATCGCGCGCGGATCCGCATCGAGATCGAACAGCCGCCGCACGCGCCGCACCACATCGGGGATTGCCTGCGGCGCCACGCCGCCGATGTCCAGCGACAGTTCCGGCTTGCCCTCGATCGCGCGCACGCGGATCCAGCCCGCGCTGCCCTCCGCGCCTGTACCGGGATTGGGAATCGCGCGTTCGTAGCGATCCGCGCCCACATGCTCGATGCCCGGGATCGCGCGCTTCGCGATGAACGCGAGCAGCAGCGGAAAATCCAGCGGCGGCCGATAGCCCAGGCGCAGGCGCAGCGTGCCCAGCGGCAGGGCCTCGGCGGATTTCTGCCGGCGGATCGCCCCCGGCGCCATGCCGCAGCCCTCGCGGAACGCCGCATTGAAACGGCGGATGCTGTTGTAGCCAGAGGCCAGCGCCACGTCGGTCACCGGCAGCGCGGTCTCGGTCAGCAACTGCTTCGCCAGCAGCAGGCGCCGCGTCGCGTGCACCGCATGCGGCGTCGCGCCCGCCTGGGCCACGAACACCCGCTGCAGCTGCCGCGCGCTCAGGCCTACCCGCGCCGCCAGCGCATCCACGCTGTCGTCCTGCAACGCGCCCTCCGCGATCAACGCCAGCGCCCGCCGCACGCTGTCCTCGCGCACCTGCGCGAAGGCATCCGGCGACAGTTCCGGCCGGCAGCGCAGGCACGGCCGATACCCCGCCGCCGTCGCCGACGCCGCATTCGGATGGAACGTGATGTTCTCCCGCCTCGGCGGCGGCGCCGGGCACACCGGCCGGCAATAGATCCCCGTGCTGCGCACCGCGATGAAGAACACCCCGTCGAAGCGATGGTCCTTCGCCGCCATCGCCCGCAGGCAGACCTCGCGCGGTGGCAGGGCGGGGTGGTGGTCGTGGGACGTGGTCATGGGGGTAGCGTAGACCACTGGCGCCGGGGTGACTGGCCGTTTTCGGACGGGGGTGTTGGGGGGGCGGGGCGGCCCTTGATCTTGTCATCCCGAGCGCAGAGAGGGACCTGCTGTTCAACGCCGGCAATGGCCAAGCGGAATCAGATCGAGATCAGTTCGGCATCACTTGATGGCATGCATTGCACAGGAAGCCGATCGGGGTGTTTTGCAGGGCGGGGCTTGGAACCGCCGATGTTGGAGCGGGTGGGCGTGAGTTGTGGAGAGAGTGAAGGGCTTGTGGTCATCCGCACTGGATCACATCGGCGCAGTGTCCGCTGATCCTGTCAGATTTGACAGCCCCACTAGTTGGCTGCGGATTGTTGACGGGTGTAGATAGCTCACACTGACGAACTCAATTTCCAATAGACTTGGGCGCTTGGCTGCAAGCCACAAGGAAGTCCAGATGACCGCATCACGTTTGCCTCAACTGCTTGGATTCGACCCAGCCCAAATGTTTGCCCAAGGGGTGCGCATGGGTGAAGCCGATCTAGCGGTGGGTTGCGCTACAAATCAAGTTATTGGGCGTTCGGCGGCACTTTGCCTGCTGGGGCTGCGCGATAGCAACGGCAAAAATCCTTTCCAGGGCATAACTGTTGTGGCACCTCCAACAAATGTTTGGAATATCTCGGATGCAGATATTCTGAATCTTGTTTTGCAGGGCATTACGGATGTGCGAAGAGGGCAAGCGCCTCAGGCGAACGAGGTGGAGCATGTCGAAAAGGTGTTGACGCTACGTCGAAGCGCCGGATTAGATGCTGAAAGCTTACTAACCGAGATTGGCGCTTGTGAGAACCAGTTCATCTTGGTTGCTATGGCTCATGTCTATCGCGATCCATCGGTGCCGGATGTCAATATCAGCGGACGAGCGATGGTCCTCTTCGCCGAGGATATCTGGGTTCCTCAGGTGGAGAGATGGGCGCCGCGCTGCATCGAACTGGCGAAGCAAACCGATAGCTACGTGTTATTGGAGGTCTCCGAGACTCCTCCAATCAAACATGCGTTGATTGATCGTCTGGCAGCAATAGATGATCTTTACCCGGCTTTTTTCGGCACCGAAGGCCAAGTTAACGTCGGCGCCGTGCTGGCTGAACATGCGTCGAGGTGGACCGCTATGGCGGTCAGCGGGCAAATGGAAAAAGCGTTGGGTGAGCTGGCTGAACTTGATATCGATCCAGAATACAAAATGCAATTAGAAGTCCAATTGCTGAGTCGCGGCAATGATCCTGAGCGCACCCGACATTCGCTGCTCGCCTATCTGGCTACCAAGCCCGAGATACCGCCTGAACTTTCGGTTCGATTTGGGCGTATCGCCCAGCGGTCGGGTGATGCTGAGACGGCAATGGTGCTCTTTCGAGAAGGTTTGGATAAGGTGGCTGATCGAGCATTGCTAGAGGCCATGTTGCAATCTTGCGGAAGCTTTACTGATCCTAATTTGGAAGAACGTATTTATGAGCGCCTATCGACACTGTTCCCGGACTCGCCCGAGTTAATCGATTATCGGCATCAGTTGCTATTGAAGCTCTGTATTGCCTCGGAGCAAGATCATGTCAGGCAAATGGCCTCACGCATTACTTTCATAGGTATCGAAGCCGAGCTAGCCAATGCCTTTAT
The DNA here is from genome assembly GCA_019634715.1 of Lysobacter sp. Taxonomy (GTDB): domain Bacteria; phylum Pseudomonadota; class Gammaproteobacteria; order Xanthomonadales; family Xanthomonadaceae; genus Lysobacter_I. The sequence goes on along the minus strand of JAHCAU010000001.1, from coordinate 215,157 downwards.
TCCGCCCAGGCCGGACAAAATTCGTGACTTGGTTGAGCGTCTAGGTGATCTGCCGGTTCCCGAGCGCGACTTGGCGTTGCTGTGTTGTGCAACTTTTACTGGATTTGATAATAGGAAGCAGGAAGCAATAAACATTGCGCTGCGTATTTCCACCACGGGAAAATTATATCGATTCGCCTGTCGGCTAGTGATCCAATCTCTAAAGCGCATCTTTTTGGAGGACACGCTTCCGCTGGATCAAGACCATGGACTGGTGAACGCTTTTGCCTTTGCGCGGCACTATGTCGCCAACCACCCACAAGATCCGCATACGCGCGAAGCTTTCACCAGCTTGTTTGCCGTGAGTACTAGTGGCAGCTTGGGGCTTCCCATCATAGTCTCGGAGGTTGTAAAACTTGCTGTAAAAGGCGTTCCAATCAAGGTTGAACAAGATCAGGATTCTCCGCAGGCCTCCACAGACGAGCTGAAACTATTCCTCGAGCGGGCAAAGGATTGGTTAAACGCTAGGGGCGCATTGGATGTTGGAGCTACGAGACTCCCGACCGAGGTTATCGCGGGCGACCCAGTCGCCTTGCTCAATGCGCTCGGGCCAATGATCAGGCTTTTTACCCATAGCCGAGATCCTAGCGATATCGAACCAGCCCAGTTGCTCTCCTTCATTGCAGCATCGTTAGCCCAAGAGGCTCGTGACACCGTTATCGACATCGGCGCTCTGCGCATGGTCGCTAGTCGGTTGGTAATGACCGGGCGAAGCCAACGCGCACGCGATCTTGCCGAGCAGATTCTGAAACTCGCCGGCCCTATGCCAGCGCGCAAACGCTTGGCTTGGGGCGCGTTTGCCGATATCTATCATCGCTCGCGGAACCCAATTGATGCTCTCGTAGGACTGAGCTGTGCTTTTGAGCTTTCACAGGAGATGAAGCCGGAAGTCCTGTGGTGGGAAACCTACACGCTCTTCCGAATTGTGCGCGATCTAGGCCTGACTCATTTTGCTTGGCAGCTATTGCCAGAACTTCAAGCATTGCATTCACGCTTACCTGAGCCAAGCCAAAACGACATTCAACTCGCATCCTTGGAGCTAGGCCTGCGAGTGATGGATCAGTCCAGCCGGGACATTTCCGCCCTTTCTCAACTAGTGCTTGATACGCAGGCGCACTACGAAGAACTACGCGAGCGTGTCGACGAGGTTTTGCCCTCTGTAGCATTGTTGGCGCAATCCATCGCCTTGCTCGAACAGGCAGGAGGCACCGCTTCTGCCGAGGTCCAGAAATTGCTTTCACAAGCTCTGGCCGGTCTGGGAACAGAAGGAGCTCAATTCATTCGCTCAGTCGCCTCGACCCATCCCACCATTGAAGAGGCTATCCATCTATACAATCGTGTCGAACTAGCGCGATACGCTGACGATGTGCCTGGGGATCTCATTGCCTCGGAGCTTGCCGCCCGACGCGTGTTGTCCTCTCCGCAAGAAAAGCTGAGCCCGCGCGATGCTGCGGCGGCCATCGAGCTGCTATCCGATCATGCCTTGGACCCGGTCGCCCACGTTCGCGCGCTTGACGCACAGTGGCCACTGGAATTTTGCCAACGCATCCTGCCAGATGACGGCGCTGTGCTCATGCTAGGGCTGGACATAGAGGGGGGGCTGGCTTGTGTCTCAATCGAAGCGGCAGGCGTCCGGGTGTCCAAAGGTGTAACAGCCAATGCGTCCTATCGCAGATCGCTCGCGCAGTGGAGCGATACCTACCCCTGCCGGTATGGGCTGATCGATCGCCAAGAGGGAAACAATGAGTTCTTTGTCAGTATGGAGCCGTTGAACATTCCGCTGCCCGACGTTCAAAGGGTCTTAATTCTGGGAGACCCAGATATGCAGCAAGTGCCCTTCAATCTGATGCATCGCAACAACCAGTTTCTCGGCAACAGGCAAGCATTTGGCTATGTTCCATCTCTTACATGGCTAGACAGCGCAATGCGCCGCGCACGCGTCCAGCCGGGAAAGCGTAAAGCATGGATTTCCGAGCCCGGCGATGAGGTCGGCAATAGCGCCCTCGGCGCGGTGATCACCCGCACATCCGCTACTTTGGAAAAGCATGGGTTCGTGCTCGACACCAACGGACAGGTGCCTGATGATTTGCTCGGAAGCGAAATTGCCGTAATTGCCGCGCATGGCAGCATCGGCATAGCTGGCCGCTTCTTTCATCGTGTGGCTGATGAAGGCGGCCTAGTTCTCTCTCCGAATTTTTTAGCCAAATCGCTGGCCGACACCGAATTGGTTATCCTGTTCATCTGCAGCGGAGGGCGGATGGATAGTCATCCATATTCGAACACGTCGGTTGGGTTGCCTAAACAGCTACTAAGTGCGGGGTGTAGAACCGTCATAGCGTCCCCTTGGCCACTTTCCCCTAGCGTTACAGGTCCTTGGCTTACCGTGTTCATGAGGGAGTGGGATCAAGGTCGATCTGCGCTGGACGCCACTTTCGTTGCCAATCAAGCTGTAGAGGCAAATTTTGGCTTTGTGCCACAGTATTCATTAGCCATGACCGTCTCCGGAGACCCGCTACTCTGCAAGCATGCGCTAACGACTTAGCAGGGTCGTAGGCTGTGTCATCGACCCAGCGATCTGCTTGGTCGGCGATTGCTGGGTGCGGAGCAGCCAGCCTACGAGTGTTCATGGCTTTCCTGATATGTGTACCCCGTTGTCGTCCCATCCTCGCACCGTGCTCGGCGCGTCAAGGTCAAGGTGAATTGCGGCGCAAACCTTGACGCGCCTGCGCGCGATGCGATCTGGACTCGCCAACGGCGCCCACTCCGGGCGTCGGGCGAAACGGAGTGCCGTCATGTCCGAGTCCCAGTTCCCGCCGTACAACGTCCCGGCTTCGAATGTCCTGGTCGTCGAAGTCCCGCCCCAGTTCATCGCCCTGTGCGAAGCCAGCGGCGCCAGCCCGCAGGCCGCGCTGCGCGGCATGGCTGCCATGCTCTGCGGCCTGCAGTACGACGAGTGCAATCGGCTGGTGCCGCTGGAGGTCGAACCCGCGTGACCGCCACCCGGGCGCGGGTCGCTCCCGCGCCCGGATTTCGAAATTGGGTGTGCGCCAGCATCCCCATGCCTTGGCACGAACCTTGAATTTCATGGAGAAAGACATTGAGCAATGATCCCGTTGAGTCGCATGAGCGCGAGGCCAAATCCGGCACTCCTGTTCGCGCTTCATGGAATTACAGCAACCTGTTGGACTTCGTTGCGAAGGCCATCGTGATCGGTGGCCCGGTGTTCTATCTGCTTGGGCGAATCTATGCAGAAGCGTATTGGAGTGTCTTGGGGGTTCCGTCCAGCGTTCTCGCTGTGGACGCCGAAGACTACATCTACATGGGCTTCGTCGTCATCGCGTTGGGTATCGCTTTTGTGCTGCCGGCCGACCCGCCATTGTGGTGGCTGCTTCTGGCGTCGCCGTTGCTGCTCGGCGCACTCTGGGGATCAATCTGGCTGATGCGGCGGGCCAAAGAATGGGGGCGCGCAAAGGTGCCGTCCTCGATCAAACGACTTCGAGCGCGAGTTGCTGAACGAGAAGATGCCCGCATCACGCTTGAGGTCGCCGGAGCATGGTTCATCGGCGCCTGCCTGATCAGCCTCGCATTCCTAGTGGCGTCTGTCGTGCTCTTGTTACCGATCGTGATCGCACATGCCGTCGGCAAGAAGGCAGCTGGAAATATGGTGGAGGACGTTCGCCAAGGCAAGGGGAGCTATCAGACCGTGAGCATTGCCGGAAAACCGGTCGGAAGGTTGTTGGAGTGCCCGAATTCCTACTGTGTAGTCTCTAACAACGGCTCGTTCAAGATTGTTCGCCTGGATGAGGTGCGTTGGATCGACAAATGATTTTCGTAGCGCATTCGGTCTGCGCGCGATGCGGCTCTGAATCGCCAACGGCGCCCACTCCGGGCGTCGGGCGAAACGGAGTGCCGTCATGTCCGAGTCCCGGTTCCAGCACAGTAGGGTGGGCATTCTGCCCACCGCTTTTCCCGTGACGTGCAGCGCATGATTCCGATCGTTGCGAGCCGATGCGTGTTGCTCGCAGTGGTGGGCAGAATGCCCACCCTACGCATCCACCGCCAACCCCTCCAGCAACCTGCGCAGCGCCCTCGCGTGCAGCGCCCGGAATTCCTTCGCATCGCAGTTGAACCGTCCGGCGCGGTAAAGCGCGATCAGGCCGTGCGAGTGCGCCCACAGCGTGAGCGCGACTTCCCACGGATCATCCTGCTTCAAGGCGCCTGCGGACTGCGCATCCGCCACCGCATCCGCGACTTCGTTGAGCGTGGGCGAGCGGCGGGCGCGGAAGTCGTCGGGGTAGCGGCGGGCGTCGTCGCGGCGGGCGCTGAAGGCGTGGTCGAACAGGTGCGGGTAGGCGAGGGCGTAGTCGAGGTAGATCTCCTGCAGGGCGACGATGCGGGTCATCACGTCGGGGCCGCTGTTGCGTGCGTGCCAGTGGCGGGCGATCTCCTGGAAGCTGTCGTCGCAGATGCGCTTGAGCAGGGCGTCGCGGTTCGGGAAATGGCGGTAGATCGCCATGGGCGTAATGCCGACCTCCTGCGCGATGCGGCGCATGGTCATGGCGGCGGCGCCTTCGCGTTCGAACAGGACGCGGGCGGCATGGAGGATGCGGTCGGCGGTGGCGGGCTGGCTCATGTATACAGCGTACACAATCTGTCGTCCGCGGGCCCGGAATCAATGACTTGCGAGCGGGCTGGGCCAGCCTGGCCGAGGTTTCGATGATGGGCGCGGGACATGCGGCGGGATAATTCCCGCAACGCCACCGCGCCACGCCGCGCAAGGATTCCGCCCAATGACCAGCTCGAACGCATCGAACGTCTCCGGCTCCAACCGCCACGACCCCTCCCGCAGGATCCGCGCGCCGCGCGGCAGCGAGAAGAGCTGCAAGAGCTGGCTCAGCGAAGCCGCCTACCGGATGATCCAGAACAACCTCGATGCCGAGGTGGCGGAGCGTCCGGAAGACCTGGTGGTCTACGGCGGCATCGGCCGCGCCGCGCGCGACTGGGAGAGCTACGACGCGATCCTCGAATCGCTGCGTAACCTGGAAGACAACGAAACCCTGCTGATCCAGTCGGGCAAGCCGGTCGGCATCTTCCCGACCCATGCAGACGCGCCGCGCGTGCTGCTCGCCAATTCCAACCTGGTGCCGCACTGGGCGACCTGGGAGCACTTCAACGAACTCGACCGAAAGGGTCTGATGATGTACGGCCAGATGACGGCCGGTTCGTGGATCTACATCGGTTCGCAGGGCATCGTGCAGGGCACCTACGAAACCTTCGTCGAGATGGGCCGCCAGCACTACGACGGCGACCTGACCGGCAAGTGGCTGCTCACCGCCGGCCTCGGCGGCATGGGCGGCGCGCAGCCGCTGGCCGCCGCGCTCGCGGGCATGAGTTCGCTCAACATCGAATGCCGCCAGAGCAGCATCGACATGCGCCTGCGCACGCGCTACGTCGACGAGCAGGCGACGGATCTGGACGACGCGCTCGCGCGGATCGCGAAGTACACCGCCGCCGGCGAGGCGAAATCGATCGCGCTGCTCGGCAACGCCGCCGAGATCCTGCCGGAACTGGTGCGTCGCGGCGTGCGCCCGGACTGCGTGACCGACCAGACCAGCGCGCACGACCCGGTGCACGGCTACCTGCCGATCGGCTGGACGGTGGAGCACTGGCTGGCCGAGCAGACGTCGAATCCGGAAGGCGTGCGCGACGCGGCGAAGCGTTCGATGCGCGTGCACGTCGAGGCGATGCTGGCCTTCCACGCGCAGGGCATCCCGACCGTCGACTACGGCAACAACATCCGCCAGATGGCGTTCGACGAAGGCTGCACGAACGCTTTCGACTTCCCGGGTTTCGTGCCGGCCTACGTGCGCCCGCTGTTCTGCCGCGGCGTCGGCCCGTTCCGCTGGGTCGCGCTGAGCGGCGATCCGGAGGACATCGCGAAGACCGACGCGAAAGTCAAGGAACTGATTCCCGACGACGCGCACCTGCATCGCTGGCTGGACATGGCGAAGGAGCGGATCAGCTTCCAGGGCCTGCCGGCGCGCATCTGCTGGGTCGGCCTGGGGCTGCGCCACAAGCTCGGCCTCGCGTTCAACGAGATGGTGCGCAACGGCGAGCTGAAGGCGCCGATCGTGATCGGCCGCGACCACCTCGACAGCGGCAGCGTGTCGTCGCCGAACCGCGAGACGGAGGCGATGAAGGACGGCAGCGATGCGGTCAGCGACTGGCCGCTGCTCAATGCCATGCTCAACGTGGCCGGCGGTGCGACCTGGGTGTCGCTGCACCACGGCGGCGGCGTCGGCATGGGCTTCAGCCAGCACAGCGGCGTGGTGATCGTGTGCGACGGTACGGAAGAAGCCGACAGGCGCATCGCCCGCGTGCTGTGGAACGACCCCGGTACCGGCGTGATGCGCCATGCCGACGCCGGCTACGAGATCGCGCAGCAGTGCGCGCGCGAACAGGGCCTCAAGCTGCCGATGCAGCGCTGATCACGGGACACATCGACACATGAAGACCACGTTGACCCTCGTTCCCGGTGCCGTGTCGCTGGCGCAATGGCGCCGCGTGTGGCAAGGCGATGTCGCCATCGCGCTCGACGACTCCGCCTGGGGCCCGGTGCGCGCCTCCGCCGACGCCGTGGGCCGCATCGTCGCGGCCGGCAAGCCGGCGTACGGCATCAACACCGGCTTCGGCAAGCTGGCGAGCACCCACATTCCCGAAGACCAGCTCGAATTGCTGCAGGCGAACCTGATCCGCTCGCACTCGGTCGGCGTCGGCGCGCTGATGGACGACGCCGTGGTGCGCCTGATCCTGGCCATGAAGATCGCCAGCCTCGCGCGCGGCTGCTCGGGCGTGCGCCCGCAGCTGCTCGAAACGATGATCGCCGCGTACAACGCCGGCATTCTGCCGTGCATCCCGGCGAAGGGCTCGGTCGGCGCGTCGGGCGATCTCGCGCCGCTGTCGCACATGACGCTCGCGCTGATGGGCGAGGGCGAAGTGCGCGTGAACGGCGAGATCCGCGATGCGGCATCGGCGCTGGCTGCCGCCGGCATCGCGCCGATCGCGCTGGCCGCGAAGGAAGGCCTGGCGCTGATCAACGGCACCCAGGCCTCGACCGCGCTCGCGCTGCAGGGCCTGTTCCTCGCCGAGCACATCTTCTGCGCCGCGCTGGCGTCCGGCGCGATGTCGGTCGATGCCGCACGCGGCTCCGATGCGCCCTTCGATGCGCGCATCCACGCGGTGCGCGGCCAGCCCGGGCAGATCGCGGTCGCCGCACGTTATCGCGCGCTGCTCGAAGGGTCCGAGATCCGCCGGTCGCACCTCGTCGGCGACGACCGCGTGCAGGATCCGTACTCGCTGCGCTGCCAGCCACAGGTCATGGGCGCCTGCCTCGACCTGATGCGCCAGGTGTCGGTCACGCTGTCGACCGAAGCCAATGCCGTCTCCGACAATCCGCTGCTGTTCGAACAGAACGGCGAGTGGTCGGTGCTGTCCGGCGGCAATTTCCACGCCGAGCCGGTCGCGTTCGCCGCCGACACGCTCGCGCTCGCCATCGCCGAGATCGGCGCGCTGTCCGAGCGCCGCATCGCGCTGCTGATCGACGCCTCGCTGTCGCGCCTGCCGGCCTTCCTCGTGCCCGAACCCGGCCTCAACTCCGGCTTCATGATCGCCCACGTCACCGCCGCCGCGCTGGCCTCGGAGAACAAGTCGCTGGCGCATCCGGCCAGCGTCGACAGCCTGCCGACCTCGGCCAACCAGGAAGACCACGTCAGCATGGCGACCTTCGCCGGCCGGCGCCTCACCGAGATGGCGAAGAACACCGCCTACATCGTCGGCATCGAACTGCTCGCCGCCGCGCAGGGCATCGATTTCCACGCGGGCCTGAAGACCTCCGACACGCTCTCCGAGTACCACGCCGCGCTGCGCGAACGCGTGCCCTTCTACGCCGAGGACCGCTACCTCGCCCCCGACCTGCAGGCCGCGCAGGACCTGGTGCTGTCGGGGCGGTTCGATGCGGTGGCGGGGGAGCTGTTGTTTTCGTTGGGTGGTTGAGGCAGGACTGCCCTGTGCCGGTCGGGCATGTGCAATGCCCGGCCGGATCGGCGTGATATCGTCGGTCCATGTTCCGGAAAGCGTTCATCGAAAAGCGCGGCGATGGCTCGCTGCGGCATGAGGAAGCCCTCGTCGCCCCGGTCCTGCGCACGCGCGGGATCGATGTCGAGTTGTTCACGCAGAAGCTGATCGATCGGCGGGCCCTGCCGCTGTCGGAAGACACCTTCCTCATGGGCGCGATGGATGCGACGCATGGCGCGATGAAGCAGCTCGGGATTCCGATTCCCGTGCCGGACGACTATCCGGCATCACTCACACCGTGGACGCGGCGACGCATCTGGCGCGCAACGCTCCGCGATGTCGAAGCAGGCGTGTGGTCGGAGAGCGCAGGCGCCGTCTTCGCGAAACCGGCGGACCGCCGCAAATCCTTCACCGGCCGTGTCTTCCGGCATCACGACGATCTGTACTACCTCGGTGGCGTGTCGCGACGCCAGGCCGTCCTCTGCTCGGAAGTCGTGCGCTGGCTGTCCGAGTATCGCGTGTACGTGATCCAGGAGCGCATCGTCGCTGTCAGCCATTACGCGGGTGAGCGGGACAAGATGATCGATCTGGGGCAGGTGCAATCGGCCATCGATGCATATCGCGTTGCCGGAACTGCCCCCTGCGCCTATGCCATCGATTTCGGCGTGCTCGCGAATGGCGAAACGGCACTGATCGAGGCCAACGACGGTTATTCGCTGGGCGCGTATGACATCGATGCCGAGGCCTATACGGACCTGTTGTTGATGCGTTGGCGAGAACTGCTGGACACACGCACGCCGCACTGAGACGTTGCGCATCCAGTCGAGGCAGGACACATGCGTGCAATTGATCTTGTCGATATCGATCAAAGTTGTTGCGCTGCAACGTACGCTTCTTCCCTGATGGCGCACGGCTTTGCCGATCTTGCCTTCGCCGTGATCGACGCGATCTCTCGCAGCCTCATGTCGATCCGGCAATAAGCGATGCGGATGCGCGTCTGACTGCAGGGACTCACACCGGACATTCGGGGCGATTCGCGTCTGCGCACAGCCTGCACGCCTCATGACTTCTGAACATTCGTTCCGGTATGTCCGATCGCAGACATCCGGGACGCGCGGGGTCATGCCGCTCGCGGCATGACGACCCAGCGGCTGTTCATTGGGCGGGGCGATGCGCGAGCCCTAGGGTCTGCGCCGCGAATCGGGCCGGCGTCCGCGATGCGGAGCGCGGCGATTCGCCACACCCACCCAGGAGACATGCCATGTCGGTCGAATCCAAGGAAAGACGCAAGGCCTTGCAATTGTTCGGCGCCACGTCGCTGTTCGCGCTGGCCGGTGGCGCGAGTTCCCAGCAACTGTGCCGCAACGGTGGCGAGAGCACGGCCGGGCCGTACCCCGATGTCGTGCTGCGCAACCGCCGCGACCTGCGCAGCAATTCCACCAGCACGATCCCCAAGCCCGGCGCGCCGCTCACCCTGCGCGTGCGCGTGGTCGACATCCAGAACAACTGCGCGCCGATCCGCAATGCGGTCGTCGATATCTGGTCCTGCGATGCCACGGGTCTGTATTCGGGCTACGCGGCCTTCAACACCGTCGGCCAGGATTTCTGCCGTGGCTACCAGGTCACCGATGCGAACGGCGTCGCCGAGTTCGTGACCCTGTTCCCGGGCAGCTACACCGGCCGCGCGATCCACATCCACGCCGCGGTGCAGAACGCTGCGCGCCGGGTGTCGCCGAACGCGCACGGGCGCAACCTGTCCAGCGTGTTCGTCTGCCAGTTCTATTTCGCGCGCAGCGTGGTCGACCAGGTGTTCAACACCAATCCGATCTACCGCCGCGGCGCGCCGATCACGCCCAACGAGAACGATTTCATCTACCGCAATGAAGGCGGCCCTTCGTACCTGACCAATGTGGTGGCCAGTGGCGGTGGCTACCTCGGCAATGTGCAGATCGGTACGACGCGCGCTGGCGTGGGCAATCCGGTCTGAACAGCCACGAGATCTGACGATCCCCTTGGGAGCATTGCGACGCCTGTCCCCGGAATGCGTCGGTTCGGCGGGCCTGTCGGCCCGCCATTTTTTTGCATCCGCCGGGGCAGGACATGCGTATGGATTGACCGTGGATCGCCGGCGGACCACCCTGTCGGCGGACGAACCCGGAGTGTCGCCATGCGCCTGAGACTGTTCGCCAGATTGTTCCTGATCGTGCTGCCCGTGTTCTTCGCCATCGACCTGGTCTGGCTGGGGCTGGTGGCCAGGGACTTCTACGATGCGCAGATCGGCACCCTGCTCAAGGCCGACGTGAACTGGGCGGCGGCCATCGCCTTCTACCTGGTGTTCATCGCCGGGATCGTGCATTTCGTGCTGATGCCGGCGGTCGAGAAGAACTCGCTGAAGCAGGCGGCCTTGAACGGCGCGGCGTTCGGCTTCGTCACCTACGCGACCTTCGACCTGACCAGCCTGGCGCTGATCCGCGACTGGCCGCTGCTCATCACCGTGGTGGATCTGGCCTGGGGCACGGTGCTGACCGCCAGCGTGTCCTCGATCGCCTTCGCCCTGAATCGGATGGGAGGGAAGACGCGATGAATGTTTCCGGCTGGGAACACCTGGGCTGGCCGGCTGTCGCGATGGTCGCGCTGGCGGTGGGCATGTGGCTGCTCAGCGTGAAGCTGCGCGACGTGAGCATCGTCGACAGCGCCTGGTCGATCTTCTTCCTGCTGTTCGCGCTGGTCTTCGCCTGGCGGCAGGGCGACCGTTCCGTCGCCACGCTGGCGATGCTGGCGCTGGTCGCGGCCTGGGCGCTGCGGCTGTCGATCTACATCACCTGGCGCAACCACGGCCACGGTGAGGACCGGCGCTACCAGGCGATCCGCGCGCGCAACCAGCCGAACTTCGAATTCAAGAGCCTGTACCTGGTATTCCTGCTGCAGGCGGTGCTGGCCTTCGTGATCGCGATGCCGCTGCTGCCGGCGCTCAACGGCGCGAACGACGCGAATCTGGTGACCTGGCTGGGCATGGCGGTCGCGGCGTTCGGCCTGCTGTTCGAAACCATCGGCGATGCGCAGATGGCGCGCTTCAAGGCCGATCCGGCGTCGGCGGGGCAGGTGATGGATCGCGGCCTGTGGCGCTACACCCGGCATCCGAACTACTTCGGCGAATCGGTGTTCTGGTGGGGCGTGTGGATCGCATCGGCCAGCCTCGGCGGCGCGTGGACCGTGTTCTCGCCCATGCTGATGACCTTCCTGCTGCTGCGCGTGTCCGGCGTGCCCCTGCTGGAGGCCGACCTGAAGCAGCGGCGCCCGGCCTATGCCGAGTACCTGCGGACGACCTCGTCGTTCGTGCCGTGGCCGCCGAAGCGCTGAGGCGGCTTCGATTCTCCGGCTTCAGTTCGTCCACGCGCGGATGAAGGGCGCGAGCTGCGGCAGCAGGTCGACGGTGCCGTGCAGGGCCACCACCAGCCACAGCGAGCGCGTGCGCGCCCAGAGCACGCCGAAGGCGATGCCGGCCGGGGCGATCATCACGATCGAATAGGCCACCGCCCAGGGCACACTGGTTTCGGCGACGCCTTCCATCGCGTGCGCGCCGCGCAGGTACAGGCCCGGCGCATGGGCGAGGCCGAACAGCAGCGAAGCCCACAGCACGGCGGCGACCTGCGAACGCGTGGCGTCGGCGATGCGTTGTTGCAGCACGCGCCGGAACAGCACTTCCTCGCACAGCCCGGCTTCGACCACCTGCCGCAGCCAGCACAGGGGGATTGCCCAGAGCAGCGTGGTCATCGCTGGCGCCAGTTCGCGCAGCGTCGTGAGTCCGCGGCCGAACACCGCCTGGAAGGCGACGAAGGCCACGGCCATGCCGGCGAACACCCACCACAGACGTGCGGTGCCGAAGCGCGGGCGCAGGGTGCTGCCGCGCAGGAACAGCAGCGCGGGCAGGACGACCATGGTCGCCAGCTTGAGCAGGGTCTGGGCGACGGACTGCGCGGGTTCGTCGGGCCATTGCGCCTGCAGCGCGGTGAAGCCCCAGCCCAGCACGAGCACGGCGAACGCGGCGAGGTAGACCAGCGGCCCGGCCAGCCGCTTCGAGGGCGTCGACCAGCGCGGCCGGTCGTCGTGGCCACGGCTGCGGCCGCGCGTGAGCAGCCAGGTCAGGGCCGGGAAGGCGCCGCCGAGCACAGCCAGCAGGAAGAGGGGCTCGACGAGCTTGTCGACCAGGCTGGCATTCGGCATGCGTGCCAGCACCGCGAGCGACAGCGCATAGGCCGACAGTGCCACGGCCGTGGCGATCAGGGCGGGGCGCGCGGGCAGGGCCATGCTCATGGCCCGGCATGATGCGCCCGCGCCGGCATGCCGCCACGCGGCATTGGTCACCCAACCAACGGCAGGGGGCGACGAACGTCAAATGGAAAACGGGCTTGCATCACGCGATGAATCCCGCCGGGGCAGCGTACTGCGGCGCATGTGCGGAAGCGTGAATTCCGTCGCGTTCGACTGCGACGAATCGGCGTTTCATCGCTTCCCTCTGGGGAGGTCGCATGAGCAGTACCCGTTCCTCGAATCGAGCCGCGAAGCTCGAACAGATCGCACGTATCGTGCTGGGCGCGGCGCTCGCCGCCGCCGTGGTCTGGGCGATGACCGAAGGCGGCGTGGCCTGGCCCTTGTCGTCGGGATCCGGCACAAATCCCTGATCCTTCCGCACGGCGATATCCTGCGGGCATGTCTGCCTATCCGCTCGACAACCCGTTCTGGACCGCGCTGGCCTCGCGCCATGCGGACCTGGCCCTGCGCCATGGCGACGTGGCGCGCTATCCGGCCGACGTGGCCCCGTTCCTCGGCCTCGCGCATGCCGAGGTCGATGCGACCGCCGCCCTCGATGCCCTCGTGCCGCCGGGCGACAGCGTCTACCTGCTCGGCGTCGCGCCGGCGCGCGTGCCACCGGGCTGGCGGCTCGATGCCTTCGCGCCGCTGGCGCAGATGATCCGCGAGGCACCGGTCGACGTGCCCGACGGTGGCGCCGTGCGCCAACTCGACGACGACGACCGCGACGACGTGCTGGCCCTGACCGCGCTGGTGTATCCGCACTACTTCAGGCCACGCACGATGGCGCTGGGACGCTACTTCGCGATCCATGCAGACGGTGCGCTGGCCGCGATGGCCGGCGAACGCCTCGCGACCGACGACTTCCAGGAAGTCAGCGCGATCTGCACGCATCCCGATCATCTGGGGCGCGGCCATGCGCAGCGGCTCACCGCGCTGCTCACCAACGACATCCTCGCGCAGGGGCGCGCGCCCTACCTGCACGTCAGCCACGCCAACGCGCGTGCGTTGGCGCTGTACGAACGCATCGGCTATCGCCTGCGGCGCGACATCGGCTTCTGGGCGCTGCAGCGCGAGGCGTGATGCAAGGTGCATCGGCCCCCTTTGCAAAAAGGGGGCGGCGGGCGCGCAGCGGCCGCGGGGGATTTGCGGTTCTTCATTTTCGGCAACGCGCACACGGGTCAGCGCTTGCGTTCGGCAAATCCCCCCGCCGCGCCTTGCGCGTCGGCCCCCTTTTGCAAAGGGGGCGAACGCTCCCTGCGCGATGGCATTCCGATGACCGATGACCGATGTCGCCCGTCGCCCGTCGCCGCTGGATCAAGCGGCCTGCACGAAATCCATCGGATCGATCTCCTCGCCGAGCAGCAGCCGGATGTCGCTGGCAGGCAACAGCGTCTTCAGTTGCGCGGCCACGGGCTTGAGCTGGTCGTGCCCGGTGCAGAACCGCCAGATGCGCTCGACCATGTCCTCGTAGCTCACGGCCGGGTCCCAGGGCACGGCGCCGCTCTGCGCGACGATCTGCAGCAGGTGCCGGGCGATGCCGCGCGCCTGTTCCACCTTCGACGCATGCGGCTGCAGCGCCGACTGCACGCTCTGCTGCAGGTCGTGCAGCAGCGCGGCGGCCGCCGCGAGCTGGCGACGGCGCAGGGTGCCGCGCCGGTCGTCGTCGAACATCGGCGCGAGCACGCGCGACTTGTAGCCGGCGACATCCGCCGCGGCGACCAGCCGATGGCCCGACAGGGTACCTTCGGTCGCGTCGATCCATGCGAGCAGCTGCGGCAGCGCCTGCGTGGACTTGCATTCGAAGAGGCGGACCAGCGCCGGGAACTGCAGCAGCGCATCGGACAGCTGCCGGGTCAGTTGCAACGTCGATCTGAACATGGCGTCACTCCGGCAGCAGGCGGCGTTCGAGGGTGCCGTCGCTCTTCTCGATCGTCTGCCACTCCATCCCGTCCTCGCCGATCTTCAGGCGGATGCGCAGGATGTCCTCGGGCCGCTGTTCGCGCAGGCGATGCGATTCGGCGACCACCTGCAGCTGGTCGAGCACGGCCTTCTGCTCGACGCCGTCGATCAGGGTCTGGCAGCGCTTGTACAGGCGTTCCCGCGTGAGGTCGGGACGGAACGCCATCGAAGGCAGCACCTTGTAGAGGTCGTGGCGCTCGGCGATCGCCGCGAAACGGTCCGTGGCCTTTTCGGCGAAGGCGAGGAAACTCTTGTCGGAGGGATCGATGCGCATCAGTTCGACGAGCGACCGCGTTTCGTCCGACAGCGCGGCGACGAGGTCGTTCGAGGCGAGCAGCGGCAGCTCGGCGACGCCGATGCTGGCGCAGATCTCGCGATAGGCTTCGGCCCGGAAACGATCGTTGCCGACCGGCTTGAGCTGGTATTCGACGCGATCGACCAGGCCTTCGATGGCGATGGGGATGGTCAGCTCGATGTCGCCGATGCGCATGCGCGGCACGGCGAAATGCTTCAGCAGATCGTGGCGCGCGTACTGCTCGGCGACGGCCACGGTCTGCGCGTCGGCCATCACGCGCGCATTGGTGACGCTGGCGATGAGGCCGCCGAGGTATTCGTTGAGTGTGGGCATGTCGGTGTCCTTGGAGCGGATGGATCGATGGAGAGGGGCCGGCCGACGGCCGGCCCCGTGGTGCGTCAGGCGCTGACGATGCTGTCCTCGAGCATGGTCAGGATGCGATCCAGGCCTGCCGGGATCTCATCGTTCACCGCATGCACGCGCACGCCGAGGTTGTAGGTCTTCTCGACGCTGGTGCCGCTGCTGGCGGTGCGCTTGTACGACGCGGACGCCTTGAAGTTGACGACCTTGTAGTTGATGCCGAGCTCGGCGCTGGCCGCGAACTCGCTGGAGACGTTGGAGGTCTCGGTGGAGGTCAGCTTGGCGTTGAAGTCGATCGTCAGCGTCTCGATCCGCAGCGCAGGGATCGTCAGCATGGTCAGGAAGGGCACCGAGATGTTGACCTCGGCGTCCACGAACGGCTCGTTGGTCGGGCCGGCCGGCTGTTCCGGATCGAAGTCCGGGTTGGGCGCCTTCTTCTTGTAGGTGAAGTCGACGTAGCGCAGGTTGGTGATGTTGCCGTTGTTGTCCTTCTCGAAGCCGACTTCCTTGATGAAGGAGACCTGCGACATCGAGGCTGCGTGCTGGGCCTGCACGGCCGCCTGCAGCGGGCCACCGATGTAGACGCTGAAGTCGAGGCTGTTGAGTTCCTGAACGAGATTGGGCATGTGGTGCTCCTTGGGAATGTGCCTACTCGGGGTGTGCGGCTTTTCGGCGACCGCCGCTGCGTGTGGCGCCGTCCTCCGCCGCGCCGTCGCCTTCCGTGGCGACGGCGCCCGCTTCGGGTGCGTCCTTGCGGAATGCGGCGTCCTGCTGCATTCCCGGCGATTCGCGAGGGTTCCGCGGGCACGCATCCCGGCGGTCGCGAATGGGTGTGTTCCTTGCGTGCGATCCATTCTCCGGTTCCGCTTCGCACCGGCTGCGACCGGTGTTGCCGGAAGCGGAAGGCTGCGGGGAACACTGCGTTCGCGATGCGCATGCGCGCAGTCGCAGCGCATGCGCCATGGTCGTGCGACAAGAAAAAAGGCCCGGGACATGCCCGGGCCTTCGTTCGTGCGAACCCTGCGTTCGCGGTCAGAACGTGATGCTCCAGCTGTCGATGTAGCCGGTGTCGGCGCTGGCGTTGTCGTTCACGCGCAGGTTCCAGGTGCCGTTCAATGCTTCGCTCGACAGGTTCACCGTATAGGTCTGGTTGATGTTGTCGGCCGAACCGCCGCTGCGGTTGTGCAGTACGTACACCGAGCCATCGGGTGCGACCAGGTCGACCTTCAGGTCGCCGATGTAGGTATGCACGATGTTGACCGCGACCGGCGTGGTGGCCGAGCCGTTGCCGGTGCGGCCGGAGACGGCGATCGGGCTGTTGATCGTGGCGTTGTCGCTGATCGTGTAGTCGGTACCGTTGCTGTAGGTCTGCGCGCCGCCGCTGCTGGTCACGGTGACCGACTGCGTCTTCGAGTGGCTCAGCCCGCCGTTGTCCGTGACCGTCAGCGTGACGTTGTAAGTGCCGCTGCTCGCATACGTCTTGGTGGGGTTGGCCAGCGTCGAACTGGTGCCGTCGCCGAAGGTCCAGCTGCGCGAGGCGATGCTGCCGTCGCTGTCGGTCGAGGTGTCGGTGAACGTTGCGGTCAGGCTGGAAGTGCTGACCGTGAAGTTCGCCACCGGCGCGACGTTGCCGCCGCTGCCGCTGGTGATGTTCACCAGGACCGCGTTCGGCGTCCCCGGCTTGCCGGAGGCGTCGATGCCCTGCACGTAGAAGATGTGCCGGCCGACGGCCAGGCCGGTGGTCGACACGCTGGCGGTGACGGTCTCGCGCGTGCTGTTGAAGCTGCCGTCGCTCGCGCTCATGGCGATGCCGCTGCCCGCGCCGGTCTCCCATGGCGGGGTGTCGATGTAGACCCGCGCCGAGGCGATGGCCTGCGTGGCTTCGGTGCCGTTGCTCTGGTTGAACTGGCTGTCGTCGAGCACCGCGGTGATCGTCACCGGCGTGCCGGCGGCGACCGAGGCGCTGGAGCTCGACACGCTGACCGTGTTCGGGCCGGACGGGAAGCGGTACGGCGCCGTCAGGCTGCGCGCGGCGTATTTCAGCGCGGCCAGGTTGCGAGGCAGCACGGTGTTGGTGAACGAGGTGCAGCTTTCGAAGAACTGCGTGCCCAGTTCGAAGGTATAGCTGGGCACGCCGAGCAGCCCGTACATCGTGTCGTCGGTGGCGCCGTCGGTCGCGTACAGCCCGACCGACTGTTCGGGCTTGTGGCTGTTGAAGAAGGCCATGCGCCGGCCGAAGGTCTGCAGCGCCGTGCCGTTGGGGGCGAGGCTGGAGGTCATGCCCCAGGGCCACAGCACCAGCTGGCCCGAGGAATGGATGTCGATGTACAGGCCCTGGGTGTCCTCGGGCGCGGCGCTGGTCAGGCTGTCGGCGCGGCGGTCGGGAAAGATGCCGCCGCTGTAGGTACCGGTCGCCCCGGGCGTGCCCGCGACCAGGCCGATGATGTTCTTCGATTCCTGTTCCGAACCCGCGGTGGGGCCGCGATAGGTGTCGTCGCAGGGGTTGCCGCTCGATCCGCCGCTGACGGTGTTCCAGCGGAACGGGAAGTTGCGGTTGAGGTCCACGCCGACGCGGCTGGCGCTGCACGATCCGCCGTTGCTGTTGTTGACGTTCTTGCGCCAGGACAGCCCGGTTTCGGCCTTCTTGCGTCCGTCGGGATTGCCCTGCGGGATGAGGTAGAAGACGTAGTTGTCGAGCAGCCAGGTCGCTTCGGGATCGGTGCCGTAACCGTCGACCAGCCATTCGCCGAAACGCATGTTGAGCTCGGCGGGCGTGTACTCGCGCGCGTGGATCGACGACAGCAGGACCATGGCCGGCTTGTTCGGGCGGATGCCGTTCGTGGCCGAATTGGTGATGCGCAGCACGCGCATGTCGTAACCGCCCTGGTTCTGCCACTTCAGCCAGGTCGGGCCGATGTTGGTCACCGTGGCGAGCGAGGGCCTGCTGCTGGCCAGCTGCGCCATCGAGGTGTGGGTTTCCTCCACGGTGCGATAGCAGGCGTAGCCGCTGATCGCGCGCGCGCCGAAGCGGCCGGCGCGCATGTGCTGGTTGAAGCTGCGCAACTGCATCGTGCCGTTGCGGTCGATGTCGAAGCGCACGCCCATCCTGCGCAGTTCGTCCATCTGGTCGGCGTCCGCTTCCACCTTCGCGGTCCGGGTGCGCTTGTCCACGACGAGATGCTGGAAGCGGCCGGCGATCCGCTGCAGTTCCGCGTCGTCGCGGTAGCGGATGACGATGTAGGCCTCGTCCGCGCCGCCGTCGTGCGCGTGTCGGGCGTCGGACGCCGGCGATGCTCCGGTTGCTTGCGTGTTGCACAGCAATAATGCCGCCGGCAATGCGGCGGTGAAGAAAAGGCGGGACTTCATGTCGTCTCCATTCGTGTGGTCGGATCGCCTCGGGGGCGATCGCTTCGGGTGCCACATGCGTGTGGCGAAGCGCCGGGGGGTGGGACGTGTTTGACGCGAAAGTTGGTGATTTGCAAACCGGGCGGAACTGCGTCGCGAATATCGCGGCACGCGTTCACGGGCGCGGTGGTGCGGTCCGTGCCGGGCTTGTCCCGGAAGACGTCGAAAAAGTCATGGAGATCAGCGCGTTCAACTGTTTGGCGCGGGTGCCGCGTGCGGCCGTGCGGGCCGAGGCTGCGGACCGTATACGCGATGGCTGCTGCATTGCAGCACCTCGCCGCGATGCAGGCCAGAAGCGGCAGGCATGCGCGCCGGTGGCGCCTGGGCGAGACTCTGCGACAGCAGTCTCGTTTGCGGTTGCCCCGTGCTCGTGCTGCCGTGGTGGACCGGGTAGCCTGTCGGCATGACCTCCCTGCTCATCCTCGGCTCCACCGGTCTGGTCGGTGGCCATCTGCTGCGCCTCGCGCTCGACGACGATCGCGTCGCGCGCGTGGTCGCGCCGGTGCGGCGCACGCTGCCCGTCCATCCCAGGCTCGACGCACCCGTCGTCGACTTCGAGGCCCTGCCGGCCGACGCCGCCTGGTGGCGGGTGGATGCGGTGGCCTGCGCCCTCGGCACCACGATCCGCGATGCCGGCTCGCGCGAGGCGTTCCGGCGCGTGGACGTGGACTACGTCGTCGAAGCCGCACGCCACGCGCGCGCCGCCGGCGCGCGCAGCTTCGCGCTCAATACCGCGGCCGGGGCCAACCGGTCCTCGTTCGGCTTCTACCTGCGCTGCAAGGGCGAAGCGGAAGACGGCGTCGACGCGCTGGGCTATCCGTCGTACACCATCGTGCGGCCGTCGATGATCGGCGGCGAGCGCGCGCAGCGCCGCGCGATGGAGCACGCGGTGGTGCGCATCGCGCGCGCCTGCGCCGCGGTGATCCCGGCGCGATGGCGCGTGGTCGAGGCCGAGGCCATCGCGCGCCGCCTGCTCGACGCCGCCATCGAGGCGGCGCCGGGCAGGCATGTGGTGGAGTCCGAAGCGATCTGACGTCCGCTGCGTCAGCGCAGCGGCAGCCGCAGTTGCGACGGTGCAGAACCGGGTGAGCTGAACTGCACGCTGCCCAGCCCGGAGGCGTCGCTGTAGCGCGGATCGGTGGTGTCGATCACCAGCGCGAGGCGGCGGCCGGCCGGGATGTCCCAGCTCGTCGCTTCCATCTCGATGTCGATCGTGCGCGCGGCGTAGGGCATCCCGTCGCGCAGCGTGTACGCCTTGTGCGTGATCAGCTGGCCGATGCCCAGGCCGTCCACGCTGTACAGGTACGCGAACACGCTGACCTCGCTGCGGCTGGGCGACAGCGTGATCCGCAGCGACGGCTTGCCGCTGAGGTTGCGCGGCGCGCTCAGCCACGGCCCTTGCCAGACGGCGGCGGCACCGCGTGCGATCAGCGGGATGGACGCGGTGGTCTGCAGGCCCAGGCCCTGCATCAGCCCGCTCAGCAGGACCGTGCCCGAATCGGCGATCGTCGGCACGCCGCTGGCGATGCCGTGGCTCCAGCCGGTGCTGGTGCCGCTGCTCAGGTCGCCGGTGGGCGCGAGCAGCCCAGTCGGACGCGTCAGGCCGTACACCGTCGGCGTCGCCTGCACGGCGGACCAGCTCGGGAACGTGCGCAAGCCCTGAGCCTGCGAACGCAGCCGCACCGTCGGTTCGCGGCCGACGCCGTTGTCGATGCGCTTGAGATGGAAATCGAACCAGCGGCCGGCCTGGTCGTAGACCTCGTTGGGCAGGCCGAGCGCGCCGGGCAGTTCGATCGTGGCGTGGTCGCCCGGTGCGAACATCAGCCGCTTCGGCCCGGTCAGGCCCTCGAACAGGCGCACCAGCTGGTTCGGCGCGAAGATCCCGTCGTTCCAGGCGTTGGCGAGCAGCACGGCGGTGCCGTTGCGGTTGAGCGCGGCGATCTCGTTCTGCACGCCGCGATTGCCGACGATGGGCAGGGTCACCCGCACCGCGCCTTCGTAGTCGCCCCATAGGGCGTATTCGGCGGCGCGCGCCAGTTCCGGCCCGGGGCGACCGGTGAAGTAGCCGCTGGCGATCAACAGCGCCATCGCCTGCTTGTTCGGCGTGCGATACGGGTACAGCGAGGCTTCGAGATCGGCCCAGCCGCTCAGTGCGGCGACCGCCTTGATGCGCGGGTCGCGCGCCGCCGCCAGCAGGCTGGTGCCGGCGCCGTAGGAAATGCCGGAGACGCCGATGGCGTCGGCGCGCGCGGGCGTGTTGGCCAGCGCCCAGTCGATCACCGCGCTGACGTCCTCCACCGTCGAAGGCCCGGCCACGTCGATCCGGCCACCGGATTCCCAGAAGCCGCGCGAGGTGTAACTGACGACGACATAGCCCTGGTTCGCCAGCACGGTGCCGCGCCCGACGTACTCCAGGCTCGGCAGCGCCCAGCTCGCGGGCATCACGATCAGCGGGAACGGCCCGTTGCCCTGGCCGGTGGGCGTCATGACGACTGCGCCGAGCGGCGTGCCGTCCCAGCCGGGCAGTGTGCGATAGCTCAGCGACGCACCGGCCAGCGCCGGTGCAGCGAAACCGCATGCGAACAACGCGGACAACATCCCCCACAACCATACGATCTTGCGCATAGTCTCTTTCCTTGGGCAGGTTTGATTTCGCAGGATGCGAACGCTCCGGACCCCGTGGGGGTGGGGCGGAACGTGTACGACGGTCAATACCGTACGGTACGGAATGGACGCTAGCACCCGGCCCGGGCAGGGGCAAGCCCGGCGAGCGCGGTGTGCGTCACAGAACCTTGCGCAGGAAAAAGCCGCCGGTCGCGAGACCGGCGGCTCGGGCGTTCGCGTCGACGACACGACGCGTCGCGATGGATCGGTGGCGATGGGTCAGAAGCGGTAGTTCACGCCGATCCGGAACGTGGTGTAGTCCAGGTCCTGGTTGACCGATTCGGTGTAGGCCGGGGTGACGAAGGTGCTGCCCGGCTGGTACTCGGTGACGAAGTCGGTGTCTTCCAGGTCGGTGCGCAGGATTTCGGCGCGCAGCGACCAGTTGTTGCCGAAGTCGAATTCGTAGCCGGCGCCGAACTGCACGCCGTGCAGGTTGTCGGCTTCGCTGTTGCGCTTGTTGTACAGGCCGTTGCTGACGATGCCGGCGCTCATGGTGGCGTCGACGCGGGCGATGCCCACGGTGCCGTAGATCGCGTGGCGGTTGCCGGCGTAGCCGAGCTTGAGGCGCAGGGCCAGTTCGTCGTCGACTTCGACCTTGTTGTGCACGTCGTAGGTCAGCGACGGGAACGGCGGGGTCGGGGTCGGGCCGGTCTGGCGGGTGTCGTCCATGTTCATGCGGTTGTAGCTCAGCTCGCCGCCGAGCAGGAAGCCGTTGAAGCTGTGGTTGTAGCCGACCTGCACGCCGAACTGCGCGCCGCTCGGATCGAGCCTGGGCGACATCTCGCTGACGACGTGGCTCTGGAGGGCCGCCGATTCGATGCTCCACTGGCCGCCAAGGGTGGTGTCGACGTCCGAGTTGCCGCGGCTGTAGCCAGCGTTGGCACCGACGTACCAGCCGGTCCAGTTGTCGGAGGCCATGGCGTTGGCGCTGAGCAGGGACGCGGCGACGAGGATGGAAAGGCGCTTGAGCATCATGAGTGTTGTTTCCTTGGCAATGAGGGGTGCGGAGACGATGGCCTTGGCCACCTGCCTTTCCCGAACGCGGCGGCTGCGCACGACAGGACACACTGTGAAGATTCCGTTCAGGCGCCGGTCGCACCCGTGGATGGGCGATCCGGCGCAGATCAGTGTGCCCGGAACGGTCCGGTCGCTCACCGCCCGTCCGTCGGCGCGGACGATCCGCAGCCCCGCCTGGATCGTCCGATGTCATGCAATTGATTGAATTGCATGGGCTTGTGCGGGATGGCAAGCGGCCCCTGGCCAGTCCGGTCCATGGCCGCGCATCCGGGTTAGAGCGACAAATCGAACACCGGCGTCCACAATATTCGGTCCACTCCGCCGTACCGAGACGCCCATGTCGACCGACACCCCCTCCCTGCGCTTCGCCGATCTGGGCCTTGCCGAGCCCGTGATGGCAGCGGTGGCCGAGGTCGGCTACGAAACCCCGTCGCCCATCCAGGCCGCGACCATTCCCGCACTGCTCGACGGCCGCGACGTGCTGGGCCAGGCCCAGACCGGTACCGGCAAGACCGCCGCCTTCGCGCTGCCGCTGCTGTCGCGACTGGACCTCAAGCAGGGCAAGCCGCAGGTGCTGGTCCTGGCGCCGACGCGCGAACTGGCCATCCAGGTCGCCGAAGCCTTCCAGCGCTACGCCAGCAGGATTCCGGGCTTCCACGTGCTGCCGATCTACGGCGGGCAGAGCTACTACCCGCAGCTGCAGGCGCTCAAGCGCGGCGTGCACGTCGTCGTCGGCACGCCGGGCCGGGTGATCGACCATCTCGACCGCGGCACGCTGGACCTGTCCGAACTCAAGGCGCTGGTGCTCGACGAAGCCGACGAGATGCTGCGCATGGGCTTCATCGACGATGTCGAGGCGGTGCTGAAGAAGGTGCCCGAACAGCGCCAGGTCGCACTGTTCTCCGCGACCATGCCGTCGCAGATCCGCCGCATCGCCCAGACCTACCTGCGCGAACCGGTGGAAGTGACCATCGCCGCGAAGACCACCACCGCGACCAACATCCGCCAGCGCTACTGGTTCGTCAGCGGCCTGCACAAGCTGGACGCGCTGACCCGCATCCTCGAAGCCGAGCCGTACGACGCGATGATCATCTTCGCGCGCACCAAGTCGGCCACCGACGAACTGGCCGAGAAGCTGCAGGCGCGCGGCCTCGCCGCCGCCGCGATCAACGGCGACGTGCAGCAGGCGCAGCGCGAGAAGACCATCCAGCAGCTCAAGGACGGCAAGCTCGACATCCTCGTCGCCACCGATGTCGCCGCGCGCGGCCTCGACGTGGAGCGCATCAGCCATGTGCTGAACTACGACATTCCCTACGACACCGAGAGCTACGTCCACCGCATCGGCCGCACCGGCCGCGCCGGGCGCAGCGGCGAGGCGATCCTGTTCGTCAGCCCGCGCGAGAAGAACATGCTGCGCGCGATCGAACGCGCCACGCGCCAGCCGATCGCCGAGATGCAGCTGCCGACGGTGGAAAGCGTCAACGACGCGCGCGTCACCCGCTTCCTGTCCCGGATCGGCGACACCCTGGCGCAGGACGCAAGCAGCGGCGGCGACCTGGGCCTGTACCGGGAGCTGGTCGAACGCTTCGAGCGCGAGCAGAACGTGCCGGCGATCGAGGTCGCCGCCGCGCTGGCCAAGCTGCTGCAGGGCGATACGCCGCTGCTGCTGGCGCCCGAGCGCAAGCGCGAACCGCAGGACTTCCGCCAGCAGCGGGAGTACGTCGAGCGTGCCGAGCGCGGCGCCGAACGTCGCGAACGTCCGGCCCGCGAACCGCGCGAGTCGCGCCCGGAGCGCGAAGGCTTCACCCCGCGTCCGAAGAAGGACGTCGGCCCGCGCCAGCCGCCCGACGCGGGCATGGAAACGTTCCGCATCGAGGTCGGCCACATGCACGGCGTGAAGCCGGGCAACATCGTCGGCGCGATCGCCAACGAGGCCGAACTCGACAGCAAGTACATCGGCCGCATCGACATCCACGACGACCACTCGATCCTCGACCTGCCCGAGGGCATGCCCAAGCCGCTGCTGATGCACCTGAAGAAGGTGCGCGTCGCCGGTCAGGCGCTGCGCCTGCAGAAGCTGGACGAATACGACGGCAGCGGCGGCGGCGCGAAGCCGCACGGCGGCTTCCGCCCGTCGTCGCCGCGTCCGCACGGCGGCAAGCCGGGGGCGCCGGGCAGGAAGCCGCCCCACCGCAAGGGACCGCCGCGCAGCGCCTGAGGCGCGCGCGACGGATCGTCAGGCGGTGCGAAACTGCGGCGCGTTCAGCGCCGCGAGGCCTCGTCGCTGTCCGCCTGCTGGCCCGGCATCGCCCGCATCGTGGCCGGATCCATCGCCACGCGTTCGCTGCGCCCGGCGACTGCGCGTTCCTGCGGCCCGGGCGTCGCGTGCGAGCGGGCCATGCCCGGACTCGCGCCATCGCTGCCCGTATCCGCTTCGTCGCCCGCGCGCATGGCGCGGGCGGTGGCCCGGCAGGGATTGGGATTGCGATAGAACAGCGACGAGGCCAGGCCGTCGGCCAGTTGCAGGGAATAGTCGGTGCTCACCAGCGCCGCCGGCTGTGCCGGGGCCAGCGCGCAGCCGTCGCCGTTGCTGGTCATCAGGCCGAAGACCTGGCTGCCGGTGAGGTTGCGGAACCAAGTCATGTCCTGTGCGTCGGAGCAGGCGGGCGGCGGGATCAGCCGCGTGCCGCGGAACGCGCGGATCGGCGTGGCGCCGGGTGAGACCTGCGCCGTCGAGTGGCAGCTGATGCAGGACGACACCGGGTTGTCGACCGGCCCGTTGAGTCGCCCGTGCCTGCCCAGCTTGTTCTGGAAGGCAGCGGGGATGCCGGGGCTGATCCAGGTTTCGTCGAGCGTGCCCACGCCGCTGGCGGTCACGTCCGGATCGTTGCCCCACTGCAGGCCGATCGGTGCCAGACGGCGCCACGCCACCGGTTCGCCGACGCGCGATTCGTCGTAGACGTAGGTCGCGAACACCCAGCCGGTCTGCGCCGAACGCGGATCCTTCACCGCCACGTCGACCTGGATCAGGCGCACGGCCTTCAGCGGCGCGTTCGGCGCAGCGACATCCTGCACCTGCCATTGCGGCGCGCCGTCGAGCGGATAGCTGGCGGCGTCGACCTTCGCGGGGTCGTGCTCGGCGAACAGCAGCTTGAACACGTAGGCGCCATCGATGAACTGCGCCTTCGACGGATCGGACAGCGCCGGGTCGGGATCCTTGAACACCTGGCCGATGGTGTAGCCACCCTGCGGGTTGTAGTAGCCGATCGCGAACGACTGCAGCTGCTGGCCGGGCAGGATCCAGCCGTGGTCGGCCGCCGTCAGCGGCCGTTCCTTGGTCAGGCCGCGATAGGGTTCGCGCCGGCTGAACGGGTCGGTGGTCATCATCGGCACGTGGTACCACCGCCGCGTGCGGTTCTTCTGCGCGACGAAATCCACGTCGATCATGCCGGCGAGGAAGTATTCCTTCAGCGCATCGAGATAGGCCGGACGCTGCGCCGCGACGCGGAAGTCGTGCGCGCTCCACGGGCCGGTCGCCGGTGCCGGCGGGTCCCAGCGGATGACCCGGGTCTGGCCGTCGACCTCGCCGAACACCGGCGTGCCCAGCGGATAGCCCTGCGACAGTTGGAACGAGGTGGCCGACGGCGGCGGGTTGCGCGCGATCCAGTCCGGGAACCAGCCCGAACACTGGGCGATGTAGCCGGCCCCGGGATTGCCGAACTGGTCGGTGGTCGGCGTGCTGTCGATCGTGGACGGGTCCTGGCGGCAGGCGGCGAGGAGCAGGGCGGCGCAGCACGCGGCAAGCAGGGTCCGTGCGTACCCGATGGGCATGGCCATGACGTCGTTCCTTCGAGGGGT
Organism: Lysobacter sp.; assembly: GCA_019634715.1. GTDB lineage: Bacteria > Pseudomonadota > Gammaproteobacteria > Xanthomonadales > Xanthomonadaceae > Lysobacter_I. Next base: position 189,173 of record JAHCAU010000001.1, on the reverse strand, counting down.
CCGATCCGGGCAACGCCCCTCGCGGGCGGCAACGGCCATGCGCCGCCGCCGTTTCCGACCGGCGGGCGCGTGCGGCGCGACCCGTCAGCCGGCCGGGTTCGCCTCGGCGTCGCGCGTGACCGCGCTGTAGACCGAGGCCAGCGACACCGACCGGCGTTGCAGGGCATCGAGTCGCGCGCGCACCCGCGCCTGGCGCGCGGGCTCGTCCGGGCACAGCGATTCGATCACGCGCGCGGCCTCCGCCGGCTGCAATTCGCGGATGTTCAGCCGCGCGAAACACCTGCCCGGGCGGATCAGCGCGTCGTCCAGGTCGCCGACGTTCGGCAGGTTGGTGGAGAAGATGATCTTGCGTCCCTGCGCACGCACCACGCCGTCGGCGATGGTCAGGAAGCGGTGCAGGTGTTCGTTGCCTTCCGAACGCGGCTTGAGCAGGTGGTCGGCGTCCTCGACCACGAAGGCATCGTCCCAGCCGGTGATGAACTTCACGAAGATCTCGTCGTTCTCCAGGCTCTTCTGGTCGCCGGTGTAGAGCGCGCGGCATGCGCCGTTGCGGCGGCGCGACATCGCGCCGAGGATGGCGCGGATCAGGCGCGTCTTGCCGGTGCCCGGCGGGCCCTGCACGACCAGCACGGTTTCGTTCGCAGCAAGGTAGCGCTCGATGAAGGCGTTCACGCCGCCCGGGATTTCTGGATAGGCGCATTCGAGCAGGCGGTCGTCGGCCAGTTCCTCGATCTCCGCGCTTTCCAGCTCGCCCTTGGAGGTGAGGAAGTGCCAGTCGATCGAGAACATCGCGTCGTGGATGCGCGACGATTCCGCCAGCGCCGACAGTCGCGCGACAGCGGCTTCGGCGCGTTCGACGCCGTCGGCCCAGATCGTGAAGCTGCACGAGCAGTAGTCCGATTTCCAGTTGCCGTGGGCGGTGATGAACACGCCCTCGGCTTCGAGCAACAGGTAGGTCGCATTCAAGCGTTGCGCCTGCCAGTCCGGCTGGATCGCATAGCGGTCGAACAGTTCGGGCAGCTTCTCGCGCGCGGCGAAGCGCAGCGAGCGGCAGATCGGATAGCGCGAAGCGGAATCCTTCATCGCTTCGAGCATGCGGCTCTTGAGCACGAGGTCGCCGAAATCCCATTGCTGGTATTGCAGTTGCGTGATGGTGTTCATGCGTGTCCGGCGTCGCGCCGGGAGCGTTGGCGTGCGCGGAGTCTACGCCCGCAGTCCGCGCTTGTCCGCAGTCCGCGCCGCGCGCTAGGCTGCGCCACGAACGGGGAGGGGAACCCGCATGATCATTCCGGACTACTGGGCCGAAACGCGCCTGCAGCATCGCGAAGGCCGTCGGCAGGTCACCATCCGGCGCTTCGGCTGGTCGGACGACAGCCTCGAGGCCGCGCAGGCGCATGCCGATGCGCGGGCGCGCGAAGCGATGGCGCGCGTGCTCGCGGGCGAAGACCTGCCGCGCCTCGAGCGCCGCGCCGCGTACAACGGCGCGGACGGCGTGCCGATCCGCGAGCAGGTCGTCGACCGCCACGGCGACAGCGTCATCACCCGCAATGGCTATGGCGCGCTGTGCCTGAACACGCCGCATGTCCTGTTCGCGGACATCGACATCGACGACGAGGACCTGTCGTTCCGGCATGGCTGCCTGCTGGTGGTCGCAATCACCATCGTCTTCGCGGCCGGACTGCGCCTGGCCGGCTTGGAGAATCTGCCGGCGGCGATCGTGATCGGCTTCGTGTCCGGCTGTGCGCTGTGGTGGTTCGTGGATGCGTTGCACACGCGTCTGGTGGCGCGCCCGCGCGCACGCGCGCAGCGCGAGCGCCGGGATGCGCAGGCCCTGGCCCGGATCCGCGATTTCGCCGGATCGAACCGCGACTGGCGCCTGCGCGTCTACCGGACGCCGGCCGGCTTCCGCCTGCTGGCGATGCATCGCACCTTCGATCCGCGCGAACCCGAGGTGCTGGCCTGCTTCGATGCGCTCGGCGTCGATCCGACCTATGCCCGCATGTGCCACAACCAGCGCTGCTTCCGCGCGCGGATCAGCCCGAAGCCGTGGCGGATCGGCCTGTCGCGCCTGAACGCGCCGGCCGTCGCCGCCTGGCAGCCGGCGCACGCCGACCTGCCGGAGCGCCGCTGCTGGATCGCCCGATACGAGGCCGCGGCGCCCCGTTTCGCCTCCTGCCGTTTCCTCGAAACGCTGGGACAGGGGCCGGAGGCGCCCGAGGCCATCGCCGTGCGCGAGGTCCACGACCTGTTCTGCCGGGCCGACAGCGACCTGCCGCTGGCCTGAACCCCCGGAGCGGGGTGGGTGGACTCACTGTCATCAAATTGTCCTTGATTCATTTCGACGTTTCCGAAATCATGGAAACATGAATCACGACACCCCCATCGCCGCGCTCGAGGCGCCGCGCCCCGCGCATCGCCCGCAGGCCTGCCGGGCCGCGGATCGCCGCCAGGGGCCGTTGACCCGCGATGGTGCCGATTCGCACGCATGGATGCGTTGATCCCCGACATCGCCGAACGCCCGATCGCCTTCCTGCTGGAGAACACCCGATGAACGACCGCGTCTACACCATCCTCGTGCTGTGCACCGGCAATTCCGCGCGCAGCGTCATGGCCGAAGCCCTGCTCAACGTGCTCGGCAAGGGCCGCTTCCGCGCGTACAGCGCCGGCAGCAAGCCCAGCGGCCAGGTCCAGCCGATGGCGGCCGAACTGGCGGGAAAGCTCGGCTACGACGTCTCGCAGCTGCGCAGCAAGTCGTGGGACGAATTCTCGGCGCCGGGCGCGCCCGAGCTCGACCTGGTGGTCACCGTCTGCGACAACGCCGCCGGCGAAGCCTGCCCGGTGTGGTACGGCACGCCGATGACCGCGCACTGGGGCGTGGAGGATCCGGCCGCGGTCGAGGGCGACGAGGACACGCGCCGCCGTGCTTACATGAAGGCCTTCTCCGAGCTGCGTCGCCGCGTCGAGCTGTTCGCCGCCCTGCCGATCGACAAGCTCGACCGCCTGGTCGCCGAGCAGAAGATCCGCGAGATCGGCCGGATCGACGAATGAACGCTCAGGTGGACGTGCCGGTGGACGTGTCGGTGGACGTGCAGGAGGGCCCGCCGTCGAAGCACGCCTGCGCCGTCGGTGCGCCATGCGCGCTGCTGGCCGAGGGCCTGGGCACGCTGCTGCTGCTCGCGGTGGTGGTCGGCAGCGGGATCATGGGCGAACGCCTGGCGCAGGGGAACGTCGCGATCGCCCTGCTCGCGAACGCCATCGCCACGGCGGGCGGGCTCTACGTGCTGATCGTGCTGTTCGGGCCGCTGTCCGGCGCGCATTTCAACCCGGCGGTCAGCCTGGTGATGCGTCTGCGCGGCGAACGCCTGCCGGCGCCGCTGCCGGCCTACGTGGCGGTGCAGGTGCTGGGCGCGGTCGCGGGGGTGATGGTCGCGCACGCGATGTTCGCCGAACCGCTGTGGCAGCCCGGCGACCAAGTGCGTACGGGCGCGGCGCAGTGGTTCAGCGAATCGGTGGCCACGTTCGGCCTGCTGCTGACGATCCTGCTCGGCCTGCGTCATCGTCCGCAGGCGGTGCCGGCGCTGGTGGCCTGCTACATCCTCGCGGCGTACTGGTTCACCGCCAGCACCTCCTTCGCCAATCCGGCGGTGACGGTGGCGCGTGCGTTCACCCAGACCTTCGCCGGCATCCGCCCGCTGGACGTGGGCGGCTTCATGCTGGCGCAGTGCATCGGTGCGCTCGGTGCGCTCGGCGTGGCCCAGGTGCTGCGCGCGCGCTGAGCCCGTCGCGCCTCAAGCCGCGACGACCTCGATGCGCGTGCCGTCGACCAGCACGACCTGGCCTGCGCGGATCTTGCAGGTCTTGCGCAGCTCGACCTCGCCGTCGACGCGCACCGCGCCGCTGGCGACCAGATGCTTGCCGGCGCCGCCGCTGTCGCATACGCCGGTCAGCTTGAGCAGCTGGTTGAGTTCGACGAAATCGCGGTCGAGGTCGAAGACGAGGTTCGGCATGGCGTGAGCGGCCTGGCGTGGCGGAGCGCACAGCATAGCCGCAGCACGCTGCTGACACGCAGGTGTCAGGAGGTGGGCGCCATGCTGTCGGCACGCCGGTGGCGCCGGCGTGCCTTCCCGACGAACCGCACAGGACACGACCATGATCGCCTACACCACGCTCGGCACCGCCGACCTTCCGCGCGCCGCTGCTTTCTACGATGCCGTCCTCGCCGAACTCGGCGCCCGACGCTTCATGGAAGAACCCGACTACTACATCGCCTGGGGGAATTCGGAAGAGGGTGCCGGGCTGGGCATCACCTACCCGTTCAACAAGGAAGCGGCGACGGTCGGCAACGGCACCATGGTCGCGCTGGCGGCGACCAGCCGCGCGCAGGTCGATGCCGTGCACGCGAAGGCGCTCGAACTCGGCGGCAGCGACGAGGGCGCGCCCGGCCAGCGCTACCCGGGCTTCTATGCCGCGTATTTCCGCGACCTGGACGGCAACAAGCTCAACTGCTGCTACCTGGGCGAGTGAGCGCGACCGCATCGCCTGCAGGCTGCTGACGCCACGCTGTCAGCAGCCTGGCCGCAGCATGGGCGCTGGCCCGGGCGAGGAGACGCAGATGCTGCACAGCCGACACAACGCGGTGAACTGGTTCGAGATCCCGGTCCTCGACCTGGATCGCGCGCAGCGCTTCTACGAAGCCCTGTTCGCCACGCCGCTGCTGCGCGAAGCCGATGCCGGTGAAGATGCGCTCGCGGTGTTTCCCTTCGAGAAATACGGCGTCGGCGGCTGCCTGCGGCGCAGGATGGACGGCCCGAAGCCGTCGTCCGATGGGGCCACCGTGTATCTCAACGCCGTGCCCTCGCTCGACACCGTGCTGGCACGCGTCCAGGCGGCCGGCGGTTCGGTCGCCCTGCCGCGCACCGAACTGCCCGGTGGCATGGGCTGCTTCGCCCACGTCATCGACAGCGAAGGCAACCGCGTCGGGCTGCACGCGCTGCAGTGAGCGTCCGGACGACTGTCGCTCATGCCCGTGGCATAGTCGCCGCACCCCTCCGATGCCCGTCATGCGCCGCGCCGACCGCCTGTTCCAGATCGTCCAGCTGATCCGTGGCCGCCGCCTGACGACGGCCGCGTTCCTGGCCGAGCGCCTGGAGATCTCGTCGCGCTCGGTGTATCGCGACATCGCCGCGCTGCAGGCGCAGGGCGTGCCGATCGAAGGCGAGGCCGGCGTCGGCTACCGCATGCGCCGCGGCTTCGACCTGCCGCCGCTGATGTTCGACAGCCGCGAAGCGCAGGCACTGGTGGCCTGCGTGCGCATGGCGCAGTCGCGGCTGGATACCGACCTGGCGCGTCGCGCCGAGGATGCGCTGGCCAAGATCCTCGGTGTGCTGCCGCTGCTGGAACGCACGGCGGCCGAAAGCGTGTCGCTGTACGCGCCGCCGGTCGGCCCGGATCCGCAGACGCGCGCGCGCCTCCAGACCCTGCGCCAGGCGACCGAGCGCCGCGAGAAGCTGCGCATCGACTACCTCGATCTCAAGGATGCGCGCAGCACGCGCACGCTGCGGCCGCTGGGCTGCTTCTTCTGGGGCAACGTGTGGACCCTGTCTGCCTGGTGCGAGGCCCGCGAGGATTTCCGCAGTTTCCGCGTCGACCGCATCCTCGCGATCGAGGTGCTGCCCGAGCGCTTCCGAGACGAACCCGGGCGCACGCTGGCGGACATGCTGCGCGGCTACGAGTGCGAGGGGGAGTGGTAGCGGTTTCGAGGAATGTGCATGAAAGCGGTCGCGACTCGCGTCGCTCCTGCAGAAAGCGTTTTTGTTCTTGTAGGAGCGACGCAAGTCGCGACATGCGCCCGACAGTGAAGCTCAACGCATGTCGATGCGCAGGCGCGCGCCCTGCCAGTTCAGGATCACGCCGTCGCGGGTGATCGATTCGACCTGCGCCTCGCCGACCAGGTCGCCTTCGCCCACGCGCTGGCCGTCGAGGATCACGAAGCGGCGATCGGCATCCTCGTTCCACATGTGCATGCTCATCCGCAGCGCCGGCAGTTGCTTGCGCGAGCCGGCGTCGAGTTCCGACAGCGCCATCGGGCGGCCGTCGCCAGCGGGACGCGGTGCGGGCGGGCGTGGCGCGGGCGGTGGTTCGGGCAGCGATGTCGCGGCGGGCGGAGGCGGCGTTGCTGCGGTTGCGGGTGGAGGCGGTGGTGGCGAGGGCGCCGCAACGGGCGGTGCAGGCGGCGGCGATGACGCGATCGGCTGCACCGGTTGTGGCCCCGCCACGACCGGGGCGGCGACGGGCGCATCGACCGCTGCGTCGACGACGGTCGCCTGCGGCGTCGGCACGGTCGGTGCCGGATCGCGCTGCAGCACCAGCCAGGTCGCGACAGCGAGCGAGAGCACGCCGACGATGCCGACGATCCAGACCGGCGCCTGCCTGCGTTCGCGCACCGGCGCGGGCGCGTCGTGCATCGCGCTGAACAGGTCGGGTGCTTCGCTGCGTCGACGTGCGGCTTCTGATTTGCGCAGGGCTTCGAGGATGAAGGACATGCGATCAGCCTCCGGTGCCCGTTGCGGTCGACAGGCGCGGCCCGCTGCCGCGGCTGGCGAGCACGAACAGGGTGTCGCCGCCGAGTGCGGCGTCGTTGCGCAGGCCGTGGCGCAGCTTGAAGGTGCGCAGGCCGACGACAGGATCGACGGCATCGATGCCGTCGTCGCGCAGGCGCGCGCGCACCCAGTCGACCGCACGCGGGTCGCCGGCATTGAACCGGGTTTCGAGCGTATCCGGCACCGGCCACAGCGCGAGGTACTCGCCGTTCCACAGGCTGGCCAGGGCGACGCGGTCGGCATCGAATGCCGTGCCGTCGATCGACAGGCGCACGCTGCCGGTGTCGGCACCGGTATCTGCACCGAGCAGCGACGCCCAGGTCGCTTTCGGCTCCGCGCGCAGGCGCAGCAGCACCGGCCGGTCGATGCGCAGCAGCTGGTCGAGCGTGGCGCGGCTGCGCAGGCAGCGCCAGCCGGGCGCGGGCTGCGCGGGGCAGGCGTCGGTGGAGACCTTGTGCACCGTCGCCGGGGATTTCCAGCGCGCGTTCAGCGCCTGCCATTCGCGGGTGGCGTCCGGTGCGGCCTGCTGCACGCGCAGCAGCAGCGCTTCGCCATCGAGCGCGGTGGTGGATCGTGCGGCTGCAGGCTGGGCTGCGGCGGGTGTGGCGGGCGTCGCCGCCGATCCCTGCGCCACCGTGCCGGCGACCGGTGCGGCCGCTTCGGGCGCATCGCGGCGCGACAGCGCGAACGCGATCGCCAGCGTCGCCAGCACCAGCCCGCCGCCGATCATCAGCGGCATGCGGTCGGGCCTGTCCTTGCGCGCGTCGCTGCCGCCCGGCGCCAGCGCTTCGGATGCGGCGCGGTCGACGGTCTTCGCATCGACGGCGAGCAAGTCCTGCGCATAGCCGCCGAGCAATGCGCGTTCGGCGATCACGTTGATCAGACGCGGCACGCCGCCGCTGTGGCGGTGGATGCGCTTGACCGCATCGGCGGTGAACGGGAAGCGTTTGGCGCCGGCGGTGGTCAGGCGATGGCGCAGGTAGGCGCCGGTGGCGTGCGCGTCGAGCGGGCGCAGGTGATAGCGCGCGGTGATGCGCTGCGCGAGCTGGCGCAGTTCCGGCCGCGCCAGCGAATCGCGCAGCTCCGGCTGGCCGATCAGGATGATCTGCAGCAGCTTCTGGGTTTCGGTTTCGAGGTTGGTCAGCAGGCGCACCTGTTCCAGCGCGTCGGCCGAGAGGTTCTGCGCCTCGTCGATGATCAGCACCACACGGTCGCCCTTCGCGTAGGCCTCGAGCAGGTAGGCGCCGAGCCGGTCGAACCAGGCCTTGCCGCCACCGGTGGCCGGTGCGACGGAAGCCTCCGTGGCCTGGGCCTCGTCCTTGTCCTCGTCCGCCTGCGCGGATTCGCCCGGCGTGAGTCGCAGTTCCTCGCAGATGGTCTGCAGCAGTTCCACCGGATCGAGGCGCGGGTTCAGCACCAGCGCCGCGTGGGTGTTCTCCGGCAGCTGGTTCAGCAGCAGGCGGCTGAGCGTGGTCTTGCCGGTGCCCACTTCGCCGGTGAGCTGCACGAAACCGCCGCCGCCGCCCTGCTGGATGCCGTAGAGCAGGTGCGCCAGGGCATCCCGGTGGTGTTCGCTGAGGAACACGTAATGCGGGTCCGGGGTGATCGAGAACGGCGCCTGTTCGAGGCCGTAGTACTCCAGATACATGGCGGTCTTCGACGCTGGCGGGGGCGGGCTGGACGGGGCGCCTAGACTGCCACAGGGCGGTCCGGCCGACTAATCGAGGCGTTTGGATTCACTGACCGCCAGCAGTTCCGGATGTTCCGGCTCGGCAGCCTGGCCGTCCGCCCGCTTCGGCCGCACCAGCAGCGGGTAGACCAGCACCGCGCCGAGGATGATCGCCACGCCGAGGTAGAACTGCGGCGTCAGCTCGCGCTGCTCGCCCAGGAACAGGATGGCGAGCAGGATGGCGTAGACCGGCTCCAGGCTGATCGCCAGCTGCGCGGCGAACGCGCTCATGTGGCGCATCGCGATCAGCGACAGCACGAAGGGCAGCAGGGTGCAGGCGACGGCGAGGACGATCAGCAGCACGGCGTCGCGGCCGCCGGGCAGTTCGAAGGGATTGCCGCCCAGCGCCGGCAGGATCAGCCCGGTCAGCGGCGCCAGCAGCATCAGCGTGACCGCGCCGCTGGCCATCTCCAGCGCCGTGACCGACAGCGGGTCGGCGTGTTCGAGCAGGCGCTTGTTGAGCGAGGCGAAGATCGCGACCAGCAGCGCCGACACGCCGCCCACCGCGATGCCGACCAGCATGCCCGCCGGTACGCCGCCGGCGACCAGCATCACGCCGGGCAGCGCGACCACGCCCAGCGCCAGCTCGCGCTTGGAGATGCGCTTGCCGGTGAACATCGGCTCGATCAGCGCGGTCATCACCGTGACCATCGCCATGCAGATCACGCCGACCGACGCGTTCGACAGCTTCACCGCCGCATAGAAGGTCAGCCAGTGCAGCGCGATCAGGGCGCCGGCGCAGGCGTAGCCCAGGCGCAGCTTCGGCGTCATCCCGCGCAACCCGCGCCACACCCGCGGCACCAGCAGCAAGAGCACGGTGACGATGGTCATGCGCCACCACACCAGCGGCATCGCGCCGAGCGTGATCAGTTTGCCGAGGATCGCGGTGAAGCCCCACAGCAGCACGCAGAAGTGGATCTGGAACCAGGCGGTGCGCTGGGTGCGGGCGGCGCTTGCCGATGCGTCGGTCATGTCGGGCGTGGTGTCCTGTGGAGGAGCCGTGCCCGGGACGTCGGGCGGCGCGTGGGCGGCATTATCGGCGCTGCCGTTCCGCCGCGCTTGTCTCCAGCAGCCAGTCCACGAACGACTGCGCGACCGGGCGCAGGCGGCGGTGCGAGGGATAGACGACGTGGTAGCTCCAGCGCGTCGGCAGCACCGGCCCGGGCAGCTGGCGCAGCCGGCCGCTCTCGAACCAGGGGCCGACGATCTTCTCGCGCGACAGCGCCACGCCCAGGCCGCGCGCGGCCGCCTCCATGGCATCGGTGCTGTCGCTGAAGCTGTGGCCGACCTGGAGCTGCGCACCGTGCACGCCTGCGGCGCGGAACCAGTCGGCCCAGCCCTGGCGCGCGTGGTCGCCGATCAGGGTCAGCTTCGCGATGTCGGCGGCGCAGCTCACGCGGGCGGCCGTCGCCGGGTCGGCGACCGGGATCAGGGCGTCGTCCATGACGTGGTGCGCGGTCAGCCCGGGCCAGTGCCCCGGGCCGTGGCGGATGCCGAGGTCTGGGCCACCGTCGTCGAAGCGGGTGAGGGTGACCTCGGTGTCGATCATCAGGCGCACGCCGGGATGGCGCGTGGTGAAGTCGTGCAGGCGCGGCAGCAGCCAGGTGTGGGTGAGCGAGTGCAGGGTGGTGATGCGCACGCGCTGGTCGTCGTCGCGCCCCTTGCGCAGGGCCTGCAGCGTGCCTTCGACATCGCTCAGCGCGCTGCCGGCGGCATCGGCCAGGCGTCGGCCCTCGGCGGTGAGGATCACGCCGCGCGCATGGCGCTGGAACAGGGCCACGCCCAGCCGTTCCTCCAGCTTGCGGACGTGGTGGCTGACCGCGCTGGCGGTCAGGTGCAGCTCTTCGGCGGCATGCGCGAAGTTCTGGTGCCGCGCCGCCGCCTCGAAGGCCGCCAGGGCCGGCAGCCAGTCCGCGCGCAGGGTCATGTCGAGCCTCAAGTCTGGTTTGTGGCTGGGCGCTAAAGTATGCGCTTGTGCGGCCTCTGGCGCAGCCCATAATCGACACCAGACACGGGTCAAATGATCGGCTGGCGCCGCGCCGGCCACGACCACGGGAGGATTCGCCATGCCAGCTCAGCCCCGACACGCGCGCACCGGCGCGTCCGCGACCTCCGCCACCCGACTCTCCGCGAACCCCCGGCGCGCCACGATGGCCGAACCCCCGCGCCAGCGCGTGGCGGCGGTGACGCCGCTGCCGTCGCAGTCGGTCGATGCCGAGGCGCTGCCGCCGATGCTGCTGGGCAGCGGCTGCGTCCGCCGCGCCCTGCCGGCACCGCCCGGCGCGCGCGCCTGGCTGGTCGACATGGCGCCGGGCAGCGAATGGCCGTGGATCGACCGGGCCGAGACCGGCGAGGCCTACTTCGTGCTGCAGGGCGAGGTCATCGACGACGGCATGCATCACCCGGCCGGTACGCAGGTGGTGATCTCGCCCGGCGGCCGCCACCGCCCGCGCAGCGAGACCGGCGCGCGCCTGGTCGGCTTCCATCTCGAACCCGACGCCTTCCTCGGCGCCGGCGGCAATCCCGACGTGCTGATCGGTCGCCTGCACCTGCAGCAGGGCTGATCCTCCGAAACGACCCACGCCACACGAACCTCCCCCACGGAGCTCCGATGAACGCAGTGACGACGCCCTGCGCACTCGATGTGCGCACGCCCCCGGCCTGGCTGACGCCGCTCGAACTGACCGCATTGGGCGCCATCTGGGGCGCCTCGTTCCTGTTCATGCGCGTGGCCGCGCCGGACTTCGGCGCCGCGCCGCTGGTTGCGGTGCGCCTGTGGCTGGGCGCGCTGGTGCTGCTGCCGCTGCTGTGGCAGGCGCGGCGTGCGTTCCCGCCGGCGCTGTGGCCGCGGCTGGCGCTGATCGGCGCGATCAACGCGGCGATCCCGTTCACGCTGTTCGCCTGGGCCGCGCAGCGCGCGCCGACCGGTGTCGGCGCGATCACCAATTCGATGGCGGTGCTCTTCGTCGCGCTGATCGCCTTCCTCTTCTACGGCGAGAAGATCGGCGCGCGGCGTGCGGTCGCGCTGGTCGCGGGCTTCGCCGGCGTGGTCGTGCTCGCCAGCGGCAAGGTCGCCGGTGCCGACGTCGGTCCTGCGGTGGCGGCCGGTACCGCGGCGGCCTTCCTGTACGGCATCGGCGCGAACCTGGTGAAGCGCCATCTCGCGGGGCTGCCTGCGACCGCGGTCGCGGGCGCGACCCTGCTGTGCGCGGCGCTGCTGTCCACGCCGTTCGCCATCGCCGACTGGCCGGACGCGCCGGTGCCGATGCGCGCCTGGTGGTCGGTGGCGGCGCTCGGCGTGCTGTGCACCGGCATCGCCTTCGTCATGTACTACCGGCTGATCGCGCGCATCGGTGCGCCGCGAGCGGCGACGACCACGTACCTCGTGCCGCTGTTCGGCGTCGGCTGGGCATGGTGGCTGCTCGGCGAGCCGCTGACCTGGACGATGGCGCTGGCTGGCGTGCTGATCCTCGGCGGCGTGGTGTTGAGCCAGAAGCGCTGAACACCGTTTTTGCAGAGCGGATCGAAGATCCGCTGGGCCGTTGCATTGACTGCGGGAGGGCCTTCAGGCCCGAGCTTTTCATGGCCTTTGCCAACCATCCAAAAGCTCGGGCCTGAAGGCCCTCCTACGAAGATCAAAGGCATGAGCGGAGCAAGCTCCGCTATGTCGTCTCCGGAGAGGCTGCAGCGGAGCTTCGCTCCGCTCTACAGGAGCGCTGCGATCAGCCGGCCTGCGCCGGCATGCCCACGCGACGCGGGATGCCTTCCTCGTCGAGCAGGCGTTCGATGCGGGTGAAGACTTCCGGGCGCGAGAAGGGTTTCTTCATGAAGTCGTCGGCGCCGATGCGCTGCACGTAGAACTGCTCGGTGGCGAGCATGTTGCCGCTGATCATGATCACCGGCACGTCCTTGGTGACCGGGTCGCGGCGCAGGGCGCGCAGCGCGGCGAAACCGTCCATGCCCGGCAGCACGATGTCGAGGAAGATGATCTCCGGCACCAGCACCTTGGCCAGTTCCAGCGCTTCCTCGGCGGTGTAGGCCTCGTAGGTCTGGAAACCGTTCTGCTGCAGCATCTTGCGCAGCACCGCGACGACCACGTTCGAATCGTCGACGATCAGCGCGCGGGTGCCGGCACGGGCGTTGACGCGGTTGCGTTCGCGGCGCTCGGGTCCCTGGTAATCCGGTTGCGTGTGTTCCTCGGCGGCGGCTTCGATCGCGCTGTCGGTCACGTCGTCCGGCGACGGTGCGAGCACCGGTGTCACGGCCGGCGCGGGCACGGCGACCTCGGCCTGAGCCGTCGGGATCGGCGCGGGTGCTGGCGCGACGGTTGCAGGCGCAGACGCCATGGGCCGCGCGGGTGCCGACGGGGCTGCTGTCGGCGTGGCCGGCGTGTGGTCGCGGCCCAGCAGGCGCCTGACGGAATCGAAGATGCTCACCCTGGACTACCCCTCGTGCGTTCGGGCCATGCGTTCCCACTGGATACGGCAATCCGGGCCCGGGGCGGACGGCGGCAAGGATAGCGGCGGCCCGGCCGTACGGCCAAGTCCGGCACAGGGTGCCGGCACCGCCGCATGCGCGAAGCCCCGGGCGGACCCGGGGCTTCGGCGGTGGCGCGTCGCGTGAGGATCGGCCGGGTTACCTGATCGGCTCGTCCAGCATCATCGAACGCACGAAGCGCACCGGCGGCGCGCCGTAGGACAGCACCTGGTCGTGGTAGGCCTTCAGCTGGAAGTCCTTGCCGCGCCTGGCCATCACCGCCTTGCGCAGGTCGAAGTGTTCCTGCACGCCGACGAAATAGGTCGGCAGCTGCGCGCTGCTGAGCTGGGCGCGGATCCACTTGCCGCTGGCTTCGCTCTCCTGCTGGAAAGTGCGGCGGGTCATCAGGTCCATCGCCTGCTCGCGCGTCCAGTTGTCGACGTGCACGCCCTGGTCGAGGATCGCGTTGGCTACCGCGCGCAGATAGAACTTGTAGCGCATCAGGTGGAACAGCGGATCGTTGTCGAGATAGCCGTTCTCCATCATCACGGTCTCGGTGTAGACCGCCCAGCCTTCGGCGAACATGCCCGAGCGCAGCACGCCGCGCAGCACCGACGGGTGACGCGCCGAGTGCGCGCCTTCCAGGTAGTGGCCCGGCATGGCTTCATGGATCGAGAGCAGGTGGATCATGCGCGTGTTGTACTCGCGCAGGAACGAATCGGTCTTCTTCGCGTCCCAGTCGTCCGGGATCGGCGAGATCGCGTAGTAGGTCTTCTGGCCCTTGTCCAGCGGACCCGGCGAATCGCAGTACGCCACCGAGAAACCGCGCTGGAATTCCGGCATCAGGATGATCTCGACCGGATCGTCCGGCACGGTCACCAGATCCTTGGCGCGGGTGAAGACGGTCGCCTGTTCCAGCGTCTGCCTGGCAGTGTCGACCACCTTGTCGCGCGCCGGCTTCTCGGCGTACGCCAGTTCCAGCGCGGCCTCGATCGCCTTCTGCTGCTGTTCGTCGCTCGGCGCATCGGGCAGCTCCGGCGCATTCGGCTTGTCCTTCAGCACCTGCTGCGCGATCGAATACATCACTGCGCGCACGCTGGTGATCTCGGCCTCGGCGCGCTGCTTGATCTCGGCGCGCGACAGCGACGACATCAGCGCGAACTTCAGTTTCTCGTCGTAGCGCTGCGCGCCGATGCGGAAGTCACCCCTGGCGTTCGGCACCAGGGTCTTGTCCAGCCAGTCCTGGTGTTCGTTCACGGCCTTGGTCAGCGTGGCTACGGCCGCGTCGAGACGCTTGCGTTCCTCACCCTGCAACTGGCCGGCGTTGGGCGCGATGAATTCCTTGATCAGCGCGAGCACGCCCTTGTTCTGCTTCGCCACGGTCTCGGCGTGGGTCTTCGGCACGCGCGCCGGATCGAGGTTCTCGCGCGCCTGCGCCAGCAGCGCCGGGATCTTTTCCATGCGCGCGGCGGCGGCGTTCAGGCGCTGCGGCATCGGCGCGTAGTCGCGGGCCATCAGGTTGTAGATCGCGCCGCCGGCCAGACCACTGTAGATCTGCGGATCCCAGGCCCAGCTCTGCATCGTCTCCATGTTCCACAGGTCGCCCTGCACTTGGTTGCGCAGGATCGCGGCATCGATCTGGTTCTCGCGCGACAGCTTGCTCGCGTCGATGCCGTCCAGTTCGGCCAGGATGCCCTTGTTGAACTTGACGTACTCGTCGCGCGACGCGGCGCTGAGGTCTTCGAGTTCGGCATCGTAGCGATGATCGCCCTGCTGGGTCGCGGTCACCGGGTTGCGCTGGAGCCAGCCGTCGAGCCAGCGCTTGCTGATCCCGGCGAACTTCGCTTCGACGGCGGCATCGGCGGCCGGTGCGGCAACGGCCTTGTCCGGCTGCGCGGCGGTGGTGGTCGTGGCCTCTCCGCTGCAGGCGGCGAGTGTGGCGGTGAGCAGGGCAACGGCAAGGGGTGTCAGGCGCATGGTCGGATCCGGCGGGCGAAGCACCGGAGCATAGAACGTATACGCCATGACGCGCATGTGCCGGATGCGGCTAGAGTGCATCACCGGACGTTCGTGTCCGCCATCGAACAGGAGCCGCACATGCGTGATCTCGGAATGCCCGCGGGCCGCGTGCGGGCGCGGCCGGTGCTGGCGGTGCTGCTCGCTCTCACGAGTGGCATGGCGCAGGCCGCTTGCCCATCGACCGACTGGCCGCGCGAGGCGCTGGCGAACTGGAAAGCCGAAAGCGGCGCGCGGCTGGAAGCCGGCCGGCGCGACGCGCTGGTCTCGACCCTGACCGACTGCCTGGCTTCGACCGATCCCGCCCTGCGCGATGGACTCGGTTACGAGGGATTGCAGACGCTCCTGCGCGCCAACGCCATCGATCACGATCGCCTGCGCGCGCTGCGCGATCGCCTGCAGGCCATGCTCGATGCGCCCGACCCGCAGGGCGTGGCGCGGCCGTTCGCGACGCTGGTGCTGGCGGAGGTCGCGCGCACCGACCGCGTTTCGCCGTGGATGCGCGCGGACGAACGCGCGGCGATGGTGGACCGTGCGGCGGCGTATCTGTCGTCGGTCGACGACTACCGTGGATTCGATGCGACGACGGGTTGGCGCCATGGTGTCGCGCACGGCGCCGACTGGGCGATGCAACTGGCGATGAATCCCGCACTGGAGCGACCGCAACTCGACAGGCTGCGCGATGCCGTCGCAGCGCAGGTCGCGCCCGCCTCCGGCCATGCCTATGTCTTCGGCGAACCGGAGCGCCTCGCGCGGCCGCTGTTGTTCATCGCGAAGCGCGGGTTGCACGACGAGGCGGAGTGGACGGCATGGTTCGCCGCGTTGTCGAAGGCGCTGGACGATCCGGCGCGCGCATGGAAGGACGAGGGCTGGCTGGCGAAGCGCCATGATCTGGCCGCGTTCCTGCGCGTGCTGTACCTCGAAGCCGACCTCAGCCAGGATCCAGGCATCGCGACGCTGCGGCCTGGCATCCTCGCGACGTTGAAGGCGTTGCCTTGACGCGACGTGGTCGTACCTGCAATACCCGCAACCCATCCCCACCCAAACCCGCCCGGCCTTCGCGCTTTGCGCTCCGGCGCTCATCGGCGCACGAGGCCATGCCTCGCAAGCGCGCCGCTTCGCCCCCTTGAAGGGGAGGGCTTCAAAGCACCGCGCTTTTCTCCCTCCCCTTCAAGGGGAGGGTCGGGGTGGGGATGGGTTCAGTCTTCTGGAGTGCATGCAAGCCGTATGAGCTTATGCATGCTGACGGAGAAGCGGCTTACGCCAGCGCGATCCGCTCCCGCCCCGCATAGACCGTCATGCGCGCATCGCGCGCGAAGGCGACAAGCGTGATGTCGGCGGCCTCGGCCTGCGCGATCGCCTGCGCGGTCGGCGCCGACATCGCGACCACCGTCGGAATGCCTGCGAACGCGGCCTTGCGCACGATCTCGTAGGAGGCGCGCGAGGTCACCACGAGCATGCCGTTGACGGCCTCGATGGCGGGTGTCGCGCGCTGCAGCGCACCGACCAGCTTGTCGACCGCGTTGTGCCGGCCGACATCCTCGCGCACGATGACAATGCCCTCGTACACGAAGCCGGAGGCATGCACGCCGCCGCTGCGCGCGTTCATCGGCTGTCGTTGTGCGACAGCATGCAGTGCCGCAAGGATGTCGTCGGGTGCGACCCGGTGTCCGGCATCGACACGCGGCGGCGGTCGGATCGCGTCGCGCAGTTCGGCGACGCCGCACAGTCCGCAGCCGCTGCGGCCCTCCAGCATGCGCCGACGGTCTTCCAGCCTGTCGAAGCGCGCCTGCGGGATCGCGGCATGCAGTGCGACGCCGGCTTCGTCGCGCACCACGTCGACCAGCGAGAACTCGCGCGCGCTCCCGACGATGCCTTCGCACAGCGCGAAGCCCAGCGCGAAGTCTTCCAGATCGACCGGCGTCGCCATCATCACCGCGAAGGGCAGGCCGTTGTAGAGCAGGGCGACCGGCGACTCTTCGATCACCATGTCCTCGATCATGACGCTCTCGTGCTCGGACGTGCGCCCGGGTTCGATGCGCAGCGCGCGCGTGGTGCGCAGACCGTCGTTCACGGCGCACCGCCTTGCGACGCATCGGCGCACAGTGCGCGCCCGCGCGCGGTCAGGCGCAGGCGCTCGCGCGTGCCGTCGCGGTGCGGGGTCGCGATGCGCTCGACCAGGTCCAGCCCGTCGAAGCGCGGGTCGTCGCCCAGCGCGACCAGCAGGCGGTTCAGTTCGCTGGCGCCGAGTCCCAGCTGTTTCGCCGCGCGTGTCGGCGATACCTCGCCATCCTCGGCGAGCAGGCGAAGCAGGGCGAGCACGTGCGCGTCGCTCATGTCGAAGGCGCGGGCGCGGCGCGACGCAGGTACACCGGGATCGACTTCGATGCCGGCGTGCGCGCACGCTCGGCATGGTGCGCCAGCGGCACCAGCGCATTGGTCTCCGGGAAATAGCTGGCGAGGCACCCGGCCGGGATGTCGTACTCGACCAGGCGGAAATCGCGCGCGACGCGCTCGCCGTCGTCCCAGACCGACACCAGGTCGACATGCTCGCCGTCCGACAGTCTCTGCGCATCGAGATCGGCGCGCGAGATGAAGCAGACGCGGCGCAGGCCGTGCACGCCGCGGTAGCGATCGTTCGCGCTGTACACGGTGGTGTTGTACTGGTCGTGCGAGCGCACCGTCATCAACCGTAGGAGGGGCTTCAGCCCCGAGCTCTTCGCGGAATCCCCGACCTTCACGGAATTCCCGCCTGTCGCCATCCCATCCACCAGCGCATGCACGAAGAACCGCGCCTTGCCGTCGTGCGTGGGAAAGACGCGTTCACGGCACGGGTGGTGCAGGTGGAAGCCGCCGGGTACGCGCACGCGTGCGTTGAAGTCCTCGAAGCCGGGCACCACGCGCGCGATGCGTTCGCGGATGCGGTCGTAGTCTTCGATGAGTTCGAGCCACGGAATGCCGCAGTCGGGCAGCGTGGCCGCGCCCAGCCGCGCGACGATCGCCGGCTCCGACAGCAGCTCGCGCGAAGCCGGCGCGTTCATGCCCGAGGACAGGTGCACCATGCTCATCGAATCCTCCACCGTCACCGACTGCAGCCCGCCGGCCTGCTGGTCGATCTCGGTGCGGCCGAGGCAGGGCAGGATCAGCGCTTCGCGGCCGTGCACCACGTGCGAACGGTTGAGCTTGGTGCTCACCTGCACGGTCAGCGCGCAGTTGCGCAGCGCGGCGTGGGTGAGGGCGCTGTCCGGCGTCGCGGCGGCGAAGTTGCCGCCCATCGCGAAGAACAGCTTGCCGCGTCCGTCGTGCATGGCCTGGATCGCGTCCACGGTGTCGAAACCGTGCGCGCGCGGCGGGTCGAAGCCGAACTCGGTGGCGAGCCGGTCGAGGAACGCCTCCGACGGCTTCTCGTAGATGCCCATCGTGCGGTCGCCCTGCACGTTGGAGTGCCCGCGCACCGGGCAGGGGCCGGCGCCGGGCTTGCCGATGTTCCCGCGCAGCAGCAGCAGCGCGACCAGGCTCTGGATCGTCGCCACGCTGCGCCGGTGCTGGGTGAGGCCCATGCCCCAGCAGGCGATGGTCGCGCGGCTCTCGATGTAGACCTCGGCGGCCTGTTGCAGCTGCGTGCGCGACAGCCCCGATTCGCGTTCGATGTCGTCCCAGCCCGTGGCGCGCACTTCGTCGGCGAAGGCGTCGTAGCCGGACGTGTTCGCATCGATGAACGCGTGGTCGACCGCGCAGTCCGGCGCGAGCGGGTCGTCCGCGGCGTCGGCGCGTTCGATCGCCACCTTCGCGATGCCGAGGATCACCGCAAGGTCGCCGCCGATCCTCGGCTGGAAATAATGCGTGGCGATCGCGGTCGAGCCACCGCCGAGCATCTCGGCCGGCGACTGCGGATCGGTGAAGCGCTCCAGCCCGCGTTCGCGCAGCGGGTTGAACACCACGATGCGGCAGCCGCGCTTCGCCGCGCGACGCAGTTCGCCGAGCATGCGCGGATGGTTGGTGCCGGGGTTCTGGCCGAACACGAAGATCGCCTCGGCGCGCTCGAAATCGTCCAGCGTCACCGAACCCTTGCCGCTGCCGATCTGCTCGGTCATCGCCACGCCCGAGGGTTCGTGGCACATGTTCGAGCAGTCGGGCAGGTTGTTGGTGCCGTAGGCGCGCACGAACAGCTGATACAGGAAAGCGGCCTCGTTCGAGGTACGGCCGGAGGTGTAGAAGATCGCCTCGTCGGGCGACGACAGCGCTTGCAGCGCGGCGGCGATCTTCGCGAAGGCCGCGTCCCAGCCGATCGGCAGGTAGCGGTCGCTGTCGGCGTCGTAGACCATGGGCTCGGTCAGCCGGCCCTGGGCTTCGAGATATTCGTCGGTCTGCTGCGCCAGCCACGCCACCGGGTGCGCAGCGAAGAAATCGCGGTCCACGCGCCGGGACGTGGCCTCGTTCGCGACCGCCTTCACCCCGTTCTCGCAGAACTCGAAGGTGGAATGCGGGTTGCGGTCGGGCCAGGCGCAGCCCGGGCAGTCGAAGCCGGTGGGCTGGTTGGTGCGCAGCAGGGTGCCGGGACCCCGCAGCACGGCGTCCTGGCGGCGCAGGGCGTCCCACGAGGACTTCAGCGCATCCCAGCCGCCGGCGGGCTTGTCGTAGGGCCGGATCGGGGGCTTGCCGTCCGGCGTGTGTTCGCTGTTTCCTGCCATCCCGGCATGCTATCGCAGTCGCCACGGCGAGGATGCGCCCGGCCAGGCAGGCCTTCGGTGCGGTCGTCGTGGGTGGATGGATTTCGTCGGTTCGACGAAAGAAGCGCCGCATCGGCGCAGATCGCAACTGTTCATTGGCGGATTTATTGCAATAATTGGTCAGCGCGACGCTGACCGGGGGGAAGGCATCGACGTTGTCCTGCGTCATCGCATTGCCGCCCCCGGCGATTCCGACCTGCCGGGGGCGCTTCCATCAGGATCGTCCGTGTCCGAAGTCACCGCCAGCCTCGAAGTCGCCCTCTCCCATGCCTCACGGCTGCTGGGCAGCGAGCCTGCACTGGCGGCCGAGCAGGCCGCCGAGATCCTCCGCGTCGTGCCCGGCCACCCGGCGGCCCGCCTGATCCTCGCCACCGCGCACCGCCTGCGCGGCGATGCCGCGTCCGCACTGGCCCTGCTCGAACCGCTGGCCGTCGAACAGGCCGCCGCTGCGCCGGTGCAGTACGAACTCGGCCTGGCCCTGGCCCGCGTCGGTCGGGGCGACGAGGCCCTGGCCGCGCTGCGTCGCGCGGTCGCGCTCAAGCCCGACATGGCCAAGGCCTGGCTGGCCCTGGCCGACCACCTGCGCGCGGTGGGCGATGGCGACGGCGCCGATGCCGCCTACCTCGCCTACGTCCGCCACTCCGCCCGCGCCCCGCGCCTGCTGCGCGCCGCCGAGGCCCTGGCCGGCAACCGCCTGCCCGAAGCCGAGACCCTGCTCAAGGACTGGCTGCGCCAGCATCCGACCGACGTCGCCGCGCTGCGCATGCTCGCCGAACTCGCGGTGCGTGTCGGCCGCAACGAGGAAGGCCTGGGCCTGCTCGAACGCTGCCTCGAACTCGCACCCGGCTTCCGCGAGGCGCGTCAGCACTACGCGCTGGTGCTGCATCGCGACCAGCAGTCGGAGCGGGCGCTGGCGCAGCTCGACATCCTGCTCGTCGACGATCCGGACAACCCGGGCAACCGCACGCTCAAGGCCGCGATCCTGTGCCGGCTCGGCGACTACGCCGAAGGCATCGCCCTGTACGACGCGGTGCTGCGCGAATACCCGAACAACACCCGTGTCTGGATGAGCCACGGCCATGCGCTCAAGACCGCCGGCCGCCAGGACGAGGCCATCGCCGCCTACCGGCGCAGCATCGCGCTCGAACCGCGCTTCGGCGAAGCGTACTGGAGCCTCGCCAACCTCAAGACCGTGCGCTTCGGCGACCAGGACATCGCCGCGATGCGCGCGCAGCTGGCGCGCACCGACCTGTCGGCCGAAGACCGCCTGCATTTCGATTTCGCGCTGGGCAAGGCGCTGGAGGACCGCAAGGATCACGCTGCATCGTTCGCGCACTATGCTGCCGGCAACGCGCTGCGCCTGAAGACCGTGCCGTACCGCGCCGCCGACACCAGCGCCCGCGTCGCCAAGGCGAAGCAGCTGTACACCCGCGACTTCTTTGCCGAGCGCGCCGGCTGCGGCGATCCGTCGCCCGACCCGATCTTCATCGTCGGCCTGCCGCGCTCGGGTTCGACCCTGCTCGAACAGATCCTCTCCAGCCATTCGCAGGTCGAAGGCACGATGGAGCTGCCCGAGATCATCGCGATGACGCGAGCGCTGCGCCGTGCCGCCGATGCCTCGGCCAGCTACCACGACGCGCTCGCCGCGCTGCCGCCGGAAGAATTCGCCGCGCTGGGCGCGCGCTTCCTGGCGCGTACCCGCGTGCAGCGCAAGACCGGCGCGCCGTTCTTCATCGACAAGATGCCGAACAACTTCCTGCACCTGGGCCTGATCCACCTGATGCTGCCGAACGCGAAGATCGTCGACGCGCGCCGGCATCCGCTGGCCTGCTGCTTCTCCGGCTTCAAGCAGCACTTCGCGCGCGGCCAGAACTTCAGCTACAGCCTCGACGACCTCGGCCGCTACTACCGCGACTACGTCGAACTGATGGCGCACTTCGATGCCGTGCTGCCCGGCCGCGTGCATCGCGTCATCCACGAGCAGTTGGTCGACGACACCGAAACCGAAGTACGCCGCCTGCTCGACCATTGCGGCCTGCCGTTCGAGGACGGCTGCCTGCGCTTCTACGAAAACGACCGGCCCGTGCGCACCGCCAGCTCCGAGCAGGTGCGCCGGCCGATCAACCGCGACGGCATCGACCAGTGGCGTCACTACGACGCCTGGCTCGGCCCGCTGAAGGCCGCGCTCGGCCCGGTGCTCGATGCCTATCCCGGCGTTCCGGATGTTCCGCTTTCCAAACCCGGCTCCACCGCATGACGCGGGGAGCTTCCACCACCTGTTCTGATGATCCACAACCTGGGGAGAGTGCAATGCGTCAAACAAGTACTGGCAACAAACGTCCGCGCGCCATGGCGCGGATGCCGCTGACCGCCGCGATCTGCGTCGCGCTCGGCGGCATGGCCTTCGCCGGCACCGCGCTGGCGCAGCAGGCCGAGGACGAGCAGCCCTCGCTGGACACCATCACGGTCACCGCGCAGAAGCGCACCGAAAAGGCGCAGGACGTGCCGATCAGCCTCAACGTCATCGGCCAGCAGCAGCTCGACGAGCTGCAGGTCAACGATTTCGAGGATTACGCCAAGCTGCTGCCCAGCGTATCGATCACGCCGCTCGGCCCGGGCTTCGGCCAGGTCTACATGCGCGGCGTGGTCAGCGGCGGCGACGGCAACCACTCCGCCTCCGCGCCCAGCGTCGGCGTCTACCTCGACGAACAGCCGATCACCACCATCCAGGGCGCGCTCGACCTGCACGTCTACGACATCGAACGCGTCGAAGCGCTGTCCGGCCCGCAGGGCACGCTGTACGGCGCCAGTTCCGAATCGGGCACGCTGAAGATCGTCACCCGCAAGCCCGACCCGTCGGGCTTCGCCGCCGGCTACGGCCTCGAAGCCAACAGCGTCAACGGTGGCGGCATCGGCCACGTCGCCGAAGGCTTCGTCAACATCCCGATGAGCGACAGCGCCGCCATCCGCCTCGTCGGCTGGCAGAAGCGCGACGCCGGCTGGATCGACAACGTCCGCGGCACCCGCACCTATCCGACCTCGGGCATCGTCGACGACAACTTCGACCGGGCCAGGGACGACTACAACGTCGCCGACACCGTCGGCGCCCGGCTCGCCGCGCGCTTCGACCTCGGCGAGCACTGGACCGTCACCCCGACCGTGATGGGCCAGCGCCAGGAAAGCAAAGGCAGCTGGTCGTACGACACCACCATCGGCCGCGACAAGATCATGCACGCCTATCCCGAGTCGGCCGACGACCGCTGGACCCAGGCCGCACTGACCGTGCAGGGCAAGATCGGCAACTTCGACCTCACCTACGCCTTCGCCCACCTCAAGCGCGACGTCGACAGCGAGTCCGACTACAGCGACTACGGCTTCTGGTACGACACCCTGGCCGGCTACGGCGCCTACTTCTACGACGACAACGGCGACCTGGTGAACCCGGCGCAGTACATCCAGGCGAAGGACGGCTACCGCAAGACCAGCCACGAACTGCGCATCGCCTCGCCGCAGGACCAGCGCTTCCGCTTCGTCGGCGGCCTGTTCTGGACCCAGCACTTCCACGACATCGAGCAGCGCTACCGCATCGACGACCTGGCCTCGCTGCTGTCGGTGCGCGGCTGGGAAGACACCATCTGGCTGACCAAGCAGGAGCGCCGCGACAAGGACCGGGCGATCTTCGGCGAAGTCAGCTTCGACTTCACCGACAAGCTCACCGCCACCGCCGGCTTCCGCCATTTCCGCAACGAGAACAGCCTCAAGGGCTTCTTCGGTTTCTCCGACGGCTACTTCCCGCAGACGAACCAGCCGGTCGAGCGCCTGTACGGCCAGGCCGCGTGCATCAATCGATACGGCAGCGACCCGAACCTGTGGCCGTCGTTCAACGGCGCGCCCTGTACCGTGTTCGACAAGACCCTCACCGAGAAGGGCACGCTGGGCAAGTTCAACCTCGCCTACAAGCCCGTCAGCGACAAGATGCTGTACTTCACCTGGTCGGAAGGCTATCGCCCCGGCGGCATCAACCGCCGCGGCATCCTGCCGCCGTACCTCACCGAGTACCTCACCAACTACGAGGTCGGCTGGAAGACCGCATGGATGGGCAACCGCCTGACCTTCAACGGCGCCGCCTTCCATCAGGTCTGGGACGACTTCCAGTTCCCGGTGCTCGGTCTCAACGGCCTCACCGAAATCCGCAACGCCAACCAGGCGCGCATCCAGGGCCTGGAAATGGACGTGAACTGGGCCGCCACCTACAACCTCAAGCTGTCCGCGGGCATCGGCCTCTACAACGCCGAACTGACCGAGAACTACTGCGGCGAGATCGCCGCAGGCGGCAAGCCGATCACCGACTGCGCCAGCCCGCTCGCCCCCGAGGGCACGCGCCTGCCGGTCACCGCCGACTACAAGGGCAACGTCAACGCCCGCTACACCTTCGACATCGGCTCATTCGAAGCCTACTGGCAGGGCTCGTTCGTGTACGAAGGCCGCCGCACCTCCGACCTGCGCCTGGAGGAACGCGACATCCTCGGCAGCATGCCGGCGTACTCGCTGTTCGACATGTCGGTCGGCATCCGCAAGGACAACTGGTCCGTCGATCTGTACATCAAGAACCTCTTCGACGAGAACGCGCAGTACAACCGGTACGTGCAGTGCCCCGAGCGCGTGTGCGGCAACCGCCCGGACGGCCTGCCGGTCCACCCGGTGCCTGCGCAGTACGCCAATGGGCAGGTGTACGCCTTCGGCGCGCAGCCGCGCACCATCGGCATCAAGTTCAGCCAGGAATTCTGATCGGCTGGATGCGTGTCAATGTTGCAGCACGGGCCGCCTTCGGGCGGCCCGTGTGTTTTTGGGGGCGATCATCGGCATGCGCTTGATCGAACCCCCTGTCATCCCGAGCTGCAGGCCTTTGGCCCTCGCGAAAGCGAGGGGAGGGACCTGTTTTCCCCTTGCTCAGTAGCCGAGTTTCAAGGCGCCGCGCTCTGCTCCCTCCCCTTCAAGGGGGCGAAGCGGCGCGCTTGCGAGGCACTGCCTCGTGCGCCGACGAGCGCCCGAGCGCAAGGCGCGAGGGCCGGGCGGGTTGGGGTGGGGATGGGTTTCATGCATCCAATGGTCCCGAACCAGCGAGTTACGCGCACGAGGACTGTCCTCCGCGCACTGCGCCGCAGCTTGACCCCGCTCCCGGTTGCGGTACGTTGGCGGGGCCGCAGTGCGCCGTCGCCTGTCCATGCAAGGGGAGAAAGATCATGCGTCGATTCGTCGTGTCGAGAACGTTGCCGGTGATGGTCTTGGCGGTGCTGTTGGCGGGATGCGCTGAGGCGGACCGATATGAAACCAGGGCGGCGCCTGCCGCCGATGGACCCACACCCCTGAAGCAGATGGGCGTGGATCACCTGGTCAGCGAGTCGGTCGCGCGGATCGGATTGCCGCAGGCGCGCCGCGACATGCCGCAGGAGACGTCTGCCAAGGCCGCCGCCCACGACGGCGAAGCCTCGATGCTGGCCTACGAACACGATGTCGAAGTGCGCCTCGACGCCGATAGGATCGAGCCGACCCTCGACGCCGTGCGCAGCGCCTGCGAGAGCAAGCGCTACGGCGCCTGCCAGATCCTCTCCGCCAACCGCAGCGGCGGACGCTATCCACAGGGCGTGCTCCGCATGCGCGCCGAGCCCCGCGCGATCGAACCGCTGATCTCATCCGGCGGCAAGGGCGGCGAGATCGTCGCCCGCAGCACCACCGCCGAAGACCTCGCCGTCGCCGTCCGTGATAACACCCTCCTACGCGACCGCCTGCGCAAGCAGCACGCGCGCCTGCTCGAATTCCAGGACCGCAAGGACCTCAAGGTCGACGACGTGATCGCGCTGTCCGACCAGCTCTCCCGCGTCGAAGCCCAGCTCGAAGCCGCCGACCGCGACGCCGCCAGCCACCGCCGCCGCCTCGAAACCCAACTGCTCACGATTCAATTTTCCCCGCACGCCACCCAGGAAGGCCGCAGCGAAGTCGCCGAAGCCTTCGCCGACACCGGTCGCGTCATGGCTGGTAGCACCGCGTTCGTCGTCCGTGTCATCGCGGCATTGATCCCGGTGCTTGTCGTGCTGGTGGTTGGTCTCTGGCTGCTGCGCCGCATGTGGCGATGGGTGCGGAGAAGGAAGGGGGTGGAGGAGTGAGGGGGTTAGGCCTGTCTGATTTGACAGGTTGGTGGGTGGGGGACTGGGGCGATAGGTTGTGTCGATTCCGGATAAACGAATGCGTGGTACGTCGCGTGGGTTGCCTGCTGTTGCTATCTGTTTGATTTGCATGTCAGGCCACCGCTCATGGTTTGCGCGAACAGCCGCGTCCGACTTGTTATACGGTGCCGTGTTATGCGTCAATTTGGGGTCTAATCGTAGTTAGGCGTCTCTCTGATGATTGGATGGTTCAAACCAAAAATGCCACCTGAGTTCGCGCAGTTCGCGGCCAGGCACGTACGAATGGCGGTTGCTCTCTGCGAGACTTACGCGGATGAGCACACACTCGTGCGAATTAACCCACAGCTGACTCCTAGGTTTGACGATCCACAGTCTCAAGCCAAGTTAGTCGAAGCTTTCGATTACTTTGAAAATTTCTCGCAAAGACTGGTGAACATGCTCCCCAGCGAAAAGCGTGCCGCGATCGAAGAGTTCATTACCGAGTTTTCTACCGAGCCGGATGATGAAGATTCCGCATATTATTTTGCGGCCGCGCTCTTCCTTCTGCATATGGTGCACCTTGAGACCATTCTGACGTTCCGTAAAGCGTATCGCGGAGCAACTGAGCTGTGGACATCGGTTGATCTGGCCGCAGAGTTGATGTGCACCACGTACTTGATTGCTACGCAGGGAAAGGAGTCATCCGCACCATCTATTGTGCCAATATTGTTTAGACACACAGGGCTTGCTTCGGGCGGAGACGCCTAACAATTCGTCCAAGCCGATGCCGCTTCGCGGCACGGCTTAACTCAGGTGTTAGGCCTAATGGAAAAGCTTACCTATCGCTCCGACGCATTTAGGCGTGAGCATTGCCTGAAGAACGGCATCGACCCGGCGAAGCACTGCTGTCTCGATATGGCGTGGTTCATCTCCAAGCCCATTGAGTGGGACTCTCAGGGCGCCAATCCTGTGATCATGTGGATCAACTCATGGGACGAGTACCGTATTGAAATTAGTCGCGCCGGTAACGCCGCTACGCGAATTTATTTTTGCCCGTGGTGTGGCACACGGCTGCCACAATCAAAACAGACCGAGTGGCATGGACGTCTCAACGCTCTGGGATTTAGCGATCCAGGCGAGGAAGACATCCCCATGGAGTTCACCACCGACAAATGGTGGAGACATGGGGCCTAACAATTCACCTATGGACTCACCACGCAAGCACCGTTCGTCGGCTGTTTGAACAATCGTGATCATCGGCAAAGCGGAACGGTTGCATTCGCCTATCCGGCTTTTCGATGGATGCGCAGCGCCGTAGGGCCGGCTCAAGCCCGCCGAAACGAAGTCGCGATCTGCAAGAAGCGATGCATCTTCGAAATACGCATTCGAGTGCTTGCGGAATGCCGCGTGCTGCAATGGCGGGCTTGAGCCCGCCCTACAAAAGCATTGGCTGCTGATTTTATCGATAGGTGTTCCCCGTTGTCGTCCCATCATCGCACCGTGCTCGGCGCGTCAAGGTCGAGGCGAGTTGCTGCGCAAACCTTGACGCGCCTGCGCGCGATGCGGTGTGGATTTGCCAACGGCGTCCACTCCGGGCATCGGGCGAAACGGAGTGTCGTCATGTCCAAGCCGAAGCCGCAGTTCCAGCCGTCCAACGTTCTGCTCGTCGAAGTCCCTCCCCAGTTCATCGCCCTGTGCGAAGCCAGCGGCGCCAGCCCGCAAGCCGCGCTGCGCGGCATGGCCGCGATGGTCTGCGGTCTGCAATACGATGAAGACAACCGGCTGGTGCCGCTGGAGGCCGATGTCGCGTGAAGATCACCCGGGCGCGGGCGTTCCCGCGCCCGGATTCGTCGTCGCATTCCCAAGCGTGATCCGATCAATCCTGAAACGGTGGCGCAGTGCCCCTGTGCTCGGTCTTCGTGATAGATTGCGACCGGCTTGCCATGCAGAACAATCGGTTGGTATTGGTCGCAAGGAACGCTTGAGATGATGAGGCCAGACGACGACAGCGATCCTCGGCAATGTTTGCGGCCCAATCTTGGCGACATGCTGCACGACCAGCAGTTGCAGCGCGACGTGCAGGCGATCAACGAACAGATCGCGCGCGCCCTGGGGCCGCTGCCGCCCGGTGGCCTTCAGGTGCAACCCAAGCGCAAGCCCCGATTGCCGCGCCCGGCCGTTCCGCCCGTGACACCGGCCCTTCCCCCTTCCGATGAGGACACGACGATGCAATGGAAATCAGTGGCGGCCGTGGCCGCACTCGCGACTGGCAGCACGCTGGCGGCCTGTGGCGCGGATGGGTTGCAGCCGCCGCAGGTCGATCCTCACGCAACGGTCTTGCAGGATGTCCCCACGCGCGTGGACCTGCCGCCGGTCGAAGCGTTACCGCCGGTCGCGAGCCAGTCGGACGCGACGCCAGCCGAATCGGCCGATACAGTCGCTGCCGCTCCAGAGCATGAGCGCGGCCCCGCGATTCCGGCTGCGCAGTTGCGGCGGCAGATTCTGGCGCTGTTGGCGAGTTTCCAGACGTTGGAAGACTTGGAGCGCGGCAATATGGAAAGAGCTTTTGGAGTGCAGCTTCAGCGCAACCTGAAGATGACCGAAGGGTACGATTACGAGGCAGACACGAAGGAGGGATGGAACTACAGCGTTTCGGTGGAAAAACTCTACGGATTGGATCGACCTTCCACGATTCTGATTGGGCTGGATCATGGCGTCGAGCCATTCACCGACCAGGAACCCACCTACTGCACGCTGGAGTTCGAGCCACTGGCGAAGGATCTGGTAGCGATGGGGTATGAGCGAGCAGACGAGCCTTATCGTTTCAGGGGTAATAGAACGTGGTGGTTCAAACGACCTACGTATCCGCAGGGTACAAGCGTTGCAATCGGTATCGCCTTGTATTCGATCAAGGAGAAGCAGACGGATGATACTTGCATTCTGTCGTTGAGGATCGGCGGAAATACCGATGAGTAAGCTATCGCCGAATCTTCAGCACTTGACGAGCGAACTTCCCGCAAGTCGCAAGGCGGAAATCGAGGAGGCCATCGCCAGTTCCCCCTATCTTCGGCAGATCATGACCGAAGCCGTCAATGCCGGAACACTGGAACACATCCGGGTGGGCACGCCGGGCGCCAATGAAGGCGGGAGCTACCATGCCAACGAAAAAGCGATCTACATCAGCCCAAATACCTTTACCAGCATTCTGGAGAAAGAACCCCGCCTTGATGCAATCACCAGCACCCTCGGCCACGAGACCGGCCATGCGTTGTATACCCAGAAAGCGGAAAAGGAACGCAACGCCGCCAGCTACGCCATCACCGAGGGCATTCGTGCGGCAGGACAAGGCGGCGAGTTTGACGCAACGGCTGTGGTCGGCGCCTACATCCGCAGTTCGCGCAGGGACGAGGCGCTTGCCGAAATCCACGGCTGGAACGCGCTGACCAGCAGGATCGAGTACATCAAAGGGGGATCTGGTCGCGTGCGACAGGATGGATCCACTGCCATAATCCGGACCACTCAGGACAGGATCGCTCCATGACGGAGAACGATGAGATCGACCTGCGCTGGCGACAACGCCCTAATCGAAGCGATCCACTGCACGACCAGCAGTTGCAGCGCGACGTGCAGGCGATCAACGAACAGATCGCGCGCGCCCTGGGGCCGCTGCCGCCCGGTGGCCTTCAGGTGCAACCCAAGCGCAAGCCCCGATTGCCGCGCCCGGCCGTTCCGCCCGTGACACCGGCACTTCCCCCTTCCGATGAGGACACGACGATGCAATGGAAATCAGTGGCGGCCGTGGCCGCACTCGCGACGGGCAGCACGCTGGCGGCCTGTGGCGCGGATGGGTCGCAGCCGCCGCAGGTCGATCCTCACGTAACGGTCGCGCAGGATGTCCCCACGCGCCTGGACCTGCCGCCGGTCGAAGCGTTACCGCCGATCGCGAGCCAGTCGGACGCGACGCCAGCCGAATCGGCCGATACCGTCGCTGCCGCTCCAGAGCATGAGCGCGGCCCCGCGATTCCGGCTGCGCAGTTGCGGCGGCAGATTCTGGCGCTGCTGGGGAGCTTCCAGGCGCTGGAGGATCTGGAGCGGGGGAATGTGGAGCGCAGAATGCAGGTCGCTCTCGTGAAGCGCCCCAGCATGGACGACGGTTATCAGTACTTCGGTGCGACGACGGAAGGTTGGGGATATCGGATTGGTGTCAGTCGTCTGGGCAGAATGGAGCAGCCTCCAACGATTCTTATTGATCTGGACGAAGGTGTCGAGCCGTTCTCCGATCAGCAACCGACTTATTGCACGCTGGAATTCGAGTCGCTGGCGAAGGAATTGGTGGCGATGGGGTATGAGAGCGACTCGCGTGCATACCCGTCGGGAAGGAGCACGGCATGGGGATTCGGAAGGCGCTTTCCGGAGCGCAAGGCGGGATTCGGGATTGAAGTGCTGATCTTCGATGTGGTGCTGGAGGGCGGTGGTAAATCGACCTGCATCGAAGGTTTCCGCATTGGAGGAGGGGAGGTCGATGGCTAGTATTTCGCCGAACCTTGCCCATCTGACGGACGAATTACCCGCCGACAGGCGAGCTGACATCGAAGCGGCCATGGCCAGTTCCCCGTATCTTCAGCAAATCATGACCGAGGCCGTCGATTCGGGGATGCTCAAGCATATTCGCCTGAGTAATCCTGGCGCCAACGAGGGTGGGAGCTATCACAGCGACAAGAAAGCGATCTACATCAGCCCGGACACGTTTACCCGTGCGGCGTTCAGGAGTGATCCGCAAACGCGCCTCGACGTCATCACCAGCACCCTCGGTCACGAGACCGGCCACGCGCTCTATACCCAGAAGGCCGAGAAAGAGCGGTATGCCGCGAGTTACGCGATCACGGAAGGCATCCGTGCGGCAGGACAGGATGGGGAGTTCGATGCAACGCAGATCGTTGGTGCCTACATCCGCAGTGCGCGCAGGGACGAAGCGCTCGCCGAAATCCACGGCTGGAACGCGCTGGCCAGCAGAATCGAGTATACCAAGGGCCGGCCGCCGGGCCGCGATGAGATGCTCGAACGTGCACAACCAACGACCGACTGCATCGTTGAAGAGCGAGGTGTACGAACTACAGCCCCCGGCATCCTCCTCGACCCCGACATGCAGATGTCGGACCACCGCATTCCCAAGCGCGGCCCGATCAATCTCGAACCCGTTGCGCAATGCCACTTCGATCAGTCCCGCGCCGCGCTCGGCAAGGGCGGGGCGGCGAATTACCCCAACTATTACGGCGGCTATCTCATCGAGCAGCTTGCCGACGACACGCGCGGCTGGGTGCAGCCGCCCTCGATCAAGCTGGACATGGCCAAGCTGGGACTGGACAAGGCGCAACTGGAGAGCACCGGCCTGCGTTTGCCGGCCGAGGGGTTTTCCATCATCGACATCAGCCAGGGGCGTTACCGGCCCATCGTGCTGCGCAGCAGCGGCAGCGGCATGCAGGGCACGCCGGACAGCATCGATACCGCAGCCCTCGACCAGGCGCGGCCGTCGCCAGTGCTGATGACGGAACCGACGCACGCTGCGCACGGGATGTACCTGCGCGCGCAGCAGGTGCTGTCGCAGATCGAACTCGCGCCCGGCATGGGCGGCCTGACCCAGCATGAGCGACAAGCATTGGGCGCATCGGTCGTGGCGACGTCGCTGTCGGCAGAAGGCTGGAAGTTCACCGGTTTCGATCATGCGGTGCCGGGCAGGATCGACCCGCAGACCGGACGGCCGGAAACCGTGTTCCTCGTCCAGGGTGCGCTGGACGATCCCGCGCACCAGCGGATCGCGATCAACATGGATCAGGCCTTGTCGCAGTCGTTGGAACAGTCATCGGCCGTCTCGCAGACCGTGATGCAGGCGCGCGAGCAGACGATGCAGCAGGCGCAGCAGCTTGCCCAGCAGCAGGAGCAGGACGGCCCGAAGGGGCCGGCGATGCGGATCGGCCCGCGCACGCTGTCGCCGCAGGGGCCGCAGAGCGATGCAGGGGGCGGCGATGGCGGTGGCGGCTGAGCGAACTCGCCCGTTGTCGTCCGGTCTGCACCGTGCCCGGCGCGTCAGGGGCGAGGCGACCTGCTGCGCAAACCTTGGCGCGCCTGCGCGGGATGCGGGTCTGAATCGCCACGGCTGCGTTCTGCGCCGAACGTTTCATTGATGCAGGGCAGGGAGCGTGGCAACCTTCGCCCCATGCCCCGGCATGGGGCCCATCCGTCGTCTGCCACAAGGGGCTGCCATGAGCAGGGAAGATGTGATTGCGGTTGCCGTCCGGATCTTTGCGATTTTCCTTCTGGTGACGGTGGTGCGTACGTTCCCGAGCGCGATCGCGCTCATCGACCAGGCAGAACCCAAGCCGTCGCTGGCGCTGGTCGCGCTGGTTTCGGTGCTGGGCCTCGCCTTGTGCGCCTGCCTGTGGTTCTTCCCGCTGACGGTCGCGAGGAAGTTGCTGCCGGCGATGCGCGAGCCGCGTTCCGAAACCGCGATGAACGGCTCGGTCGCGCTGTCGGTCGGCTTGACGCTGCTGGGCGTCTGGGTGCTGACCTCCGCGCTGCCGGACGCGATCTACTGGGTGATCCTGTTCCTGCAGAGCCGCAGGATCGACGCGGGACACTTCGAGTGGCAACACGAACAGATCGCGAACATGATCGCGACTGCCGGGCAGTTGGCGCTCGCGGTCTGGCTGATCTTCGGCAGCTCGGGCATCAAGCGGCTGATCCTCAGGTTTCGCAATGGGCCGGCCGAGGATATCCGCTGAATCGGATATCTTCTGGCCGATGTACCCGGCGCCAGCATTGCCAACTGCGATTCCTTTCCACGGATATCACTCATCATGACCACCCACCTCGCCACCTGCACCTGCGGGCAACTCACCCTCAGCGCCGAGGGCGAGCCGAGCCGCATCTCGGTCTGTCATTGCCTGAATTGCAAGCGACGCTCGGGCAGCGCGTTCGCGGTGCAGGCGCGATTCGCGAATGCGGAGGTTGTGATCCGGGGCATCAGCAAGGAGTTCGCGCTGGCCGGCGACGAGGGCGGCATCGCGCGGTTCCATTTCTGCCCGGAGTGCGGCGCGACGGTGTATTTCCTGGTGGATGCCTTGCCGGACGAGGTGGCCGTGCCGGTCGGCGCGTTCGCGGATCCGGGTTTCCCGGCGCCCACCGTCTCGAACTACAGCGAGCGCATGCATCGCTGGCTGCGGCTGGATGAGGGGATCGAGCAGCGTTATTAGTGGCGCGTGGTGCGCCTTGGTGCCATCCCGGGTACGCGCGTTGCGCGGACCCGGGCTACGGGGCTTCGTCTTCCTTTGATGATTGCGCGCCGGCTGCGCGCACCACGGTGACGGTGCACGGCGCTTCGGCGACGACGCGGGCGCTGACGCTGCCGAGCAGGCGGCGGACGCCGGTGATGCCGCGGGCGCCCATGACGAGGTGGTCGACGCGGTTGTCGCGGGCGTAGTCGAGCAGCGCGTGTGCCGGGTCGCTGTGTTCGAGCACGTGCACGGTGACCCGGTCCTCGTCGAGGGCGAGGGGGCGCACCCAGTCGCGCAGGGCGATCAGGCGCTTGACGTGGCGGTTGCGGCCTTCGGCGTCGAGGTTGCTGTCCAGGCCGATGCGTGCGGTGCGCATGACGGTGACGCAGGCGAGGCGCGCGTGCGGGAAGGTCGAGACGATGCGGCGCACGTTGGCGCGCAGGGCTTCGCACAGCGCGGCGTCTTCGTGCTTGAGGTCGATCGCGACCACCAGCAGCGGTGCGTGGTCGAGGTGGTCGCCGACGGCATCGCGCGGCGCGCGGTCGCGGCCGAGGTTGCGCCACCAGCGCTTGAGCACGGTGACGCGGTCGTCGCGATGGCTGCGGTCGGCGCGCGCGGTCAGCGGCACCTGTTCGGGATGCTGCAGGTCGTGCGCGAGTTGCGCGGCGGTGGCATGGCGCGCATCGGGATCGACTTCGAGGCAGCGCAGGATCACTTCCTGCAGCCAGCGCGGGATCTCGGGCCGCAGCGCGCGCGGCGGCACTGGGTCGCGATACAGCCGGCGGCGCAGGCCGGCGTCGCTGGTGGGGTTGCCGAACGGGCGTTCGCCGGTGGCGAGGTGGTAGAGCGTGACGCCGAGCGCGAACAGGTCGCTGCGCGGTTCGTCGCGGACGCCGAGCACCTGTTCCGGTGCGATGTACGGGCCGGTGCCGATCGGCACGTCGAACTGTTCGGCCAGCAGGTCGGGCAGATGGGCATGGTGCGAAAGGCCGAAGTCGATCAGCGCGATCGTCCCTTGATGCGGTGCTCCCTCGGGCCGGCGCAGCAGGTTGCTCGGCTTGATGTCGAGGTGGATCACGCCCTGCTGGTGCAGCGCGTGGATGGCGTCGGCGGCGAGTGCGCCGAGCAGCGCGACCTGGGGCGGCGGCAGCGGCGCGCGATCGAGCAGGGGGCGCAGGGTTTCGCCGGACAGGTGTTCCATCACCAGCCAGGGCTGGTCCTGGTGGTCGCCCGCAGCGATGAAGCGCGGCACGTGCGGGCCGGTGAGGCGCGGCAGGATCATCTTCTCGACTTCGAAGCCGACGATCTGCGTCGCCGCTTCGCCGTAGCCGACGCGCGCGAGCTTCATCAGCAGCGGCATCGTGTGCGCGGGGTGCATCACGCGCCAGAGCGTGGCCATGCCGCCTTCGTGCAGCGGCGCGATCAGTTCGAAGCCGCCGATATCGAGGCCCGGTGCGAGACGTACCGGCATGTCACCCTCCCGTGATCAGTCGTCTTGCGAGTTCCTGCGGCAGTCCGGCATCGATGATCTTCCTCGCGGCGGCGAAGTGATCGTAGGCGACGCGAAAGGTAGTGAAGGTATCGGTGTCAGTGTCGTAGAGCGCGCAGCAGGCCGCGGGATTGCCGTCGCGCGGCTGGCCTACGCTGCCGGGCAGTGCGACCCAGCGCCGGCTCGCGATCAGCGGCACCGGCACGCCGGGGCGCGGTGCGAAATGGCGTGCGCCGCCTTCCGGCTGCGAGTGGTACAGCGCGGGTTCGTGGACATGGCCGCAGAAGGTCACGCGCTGTGCCGTCGCGGCGATGCTCTGCGCGGCGGCCAGCGCGTTGCCGATGTAGCCCCAGTCCAGCGGCGCCCAGGCGTTGGCGTGGACGTAGAGGCGGTCGTCGTCCTCGATGAAGGCGGGGAGCGAACCGAGAAAGCCCCGCTGCGCGTGGTCGAGCTGGCCGCGCGTCCATTCGATCGCGGCCTGGGCGTCGCTGTGCCGGCGCGCGCTGTGGCCGGCATCCTCGCGCGGTGCGCGCAGCGCGGCCTGGTCGTGGTTGCCGAACACCGCGAGCGCGCCGTCCTCCACCAGCGCCCGTGCCGTGTCCACGGTCCACGCCGGGTCCGCGCCGTAGCCGACGATGTCGCCGAGCAGCACGATGCGGTCGCAGCCGGCCTTGCGCACGGCCTTCAGGCAGGCGTCGACCGCCTCGCGGTTGGCGTGGAGATCGGCGAGCAGGGCGATGCGCATGCGTCGGGCCGTAGGAATGTGTCGCCCATGCTAGTCGCCGGCCTTGCGGCCGGCGATAGGCGGATGGTCGTACGCGTGGGTCGCGCTGCGATCAGCGCTTCGGCTTGGGCTTCGCTTTCCCGGCGGGGGCGGGTTCCGGCGCCACGCGCGTCGGCACCGGCACGTTGCACAGGTCGATGTGGCCGGCGGGGCGCTTGTAGAAATCGTCGCGGCGGTTGCGGCGGGATTCGACCAGTTCCAGGAACAGCGGGGTGTCGGTGCGCAGCACCTGCAGCTTCATGCGCTCGGCGGGCTTGAGGTCGGCGGCGAGGCGGATGCTGCGGATCGCGACGCGCTGCGCCGGATTCTCGTAGAAGCCCAGCGGGCCGGTGCCGCGCGGCAGGCTGCTGAGCAGCTCGATGCCCTGCACGACGCGGCCGATGGTGCTCATGTTGCGGTCGAGCTGGCGCGGCGACTGGCCGGTGACGACGTAGAGTTCCGAACCGTTGCTGGAGTCGGCGTCGTTCTCGCGGCCGGCGCCGACCATGCCGTAGCAGTGGGCCAGCCATGCCGTGTTGTCGTTGGTGTCGCGGCCGACAGGGAAGCCGCCGCTGAAGCCGACCTGCGGCGCCCAGCCGTCGGTGTCGGGCAGGCGGGTGAAGGTCAGGCCGGTGTTGCTGCGGGTGAACTCGGCGGGCAGGTTCGGCTTGGCGCCCTTGGGCAACGCCTTGCGCGGCTCGCCTTCGCCGGCCGGGTCGCCCCACTGCACGACGAAGTTGTCCTGCGAGCGGTTGATGCTCATCCCGTTCCAGTAGCCGCCCTTGGCCATCGCCTTGATGTTGGCGACGTGGGCCGGGGCGAAGTCCTGCGCCAGTTCGATCACCACGCGGCCGCTGTCGAGGTCCATGTAGAGGGTGCGGGCCGGGTCGAGGTCGCGCCAGTCTGCGGGCTTGGAGCCGTCGAGCAGCTCCTGCATCGAACGGTAGCGGTTGTGCGGGGTGGACTGGGCCGTGGCCTGGGCGGCGAGGGCGCCGGCGAGCAGGGTGGTGGCGAGCGCGAGGGCTTTCGGTGCGATGCGTGGGGACATGCGGTGACGCTCCTTGTGGTCGGTCGTCGATTCTGCCCCGGAACGATGGCAGGTCACCACCCGTCGGCACCCTTGGCTGCGACGGCCGTCGGGATGACCTCCGGCACATTTGCTATGTGCAAGTTCGCAATAGAGTGATCTCCACGATATCCATCCCGTCACTGCAGAGAGGTCGCGATGACCGAGCCCATTCCACACGACGAGGCCACCGAGGCCCTGCTGCGCAAGTTCCAGAAGGAGCTGTCGGCGGGCACCGTGTCCCTGGTCATGCTGTCCGTGCTCGGTGCCGCCACCGAGCCGATGTACGGCTACCAGATCGCCAAGACCCTGGAGCGCCACGGCGACGGGGTCCTGAGCGGCAAGCAGAGCGCGCTGTACCCGGTGCTGCGCAACCTCGAAGGGGCGGGGTTGCTCGACAGCCGGATCGAGCCGTCGATCAGCGGGCCGCCGCGCCGCTACTACACCATCACCGCGCAGGGTCGCACCGTGCTGGAGGCCTGGTCCTCCGCCTGGGACGCCACCCGGGCGTCCGTCGATTCCGTTCTGAAGGGGAACCTGTCATGACCACCAGCCCGCTGCCGACCAACATTCCCGACTACCTCGAACACCTGCGGCGTTCGCTGGCCGGTGCCGACCCGGCGCTGATCCAGGATGCGCTGTACGACGCCGAGGAATACCTGCGTTCCGAAATGTCCGAAAACCCCGGCATGACCGAGGCCGAGGTGATCGCGCAGGTCGCGTCCAGCTACGGCGCGCCGGAGGAGGTGGCCGACATCTACCGCGATACCGAGGTGAAGGTGCAGAGCGCCCTGCGCGCGCCCGCGCCCAGGCCGCGCAGCTCGCTGCTGGGCAAGTTCTTCGGCGTGGTCGCCGACCCGCGCGCGTACGCTTCGCTGTTCTACATGGTGCTGGCGCTGGCCACCGGCATCTTCTACTTCACCTGGGTGGTGACCGGGCTGTCGCTGTCGGCAGGGCTTGCCGTGCTGATCATCGGCGTGCCGTTCGTGATCCTGTACTTCGGATCGGTGCGGGTGCTGTCGCTGGTGGAAGGCCGCATCGTCGAGGTGATGCTGGGCGAGCGCATGCCGCGCCGTCCGCTGTACGCCACGCGCGGCAAGCCCTGGCTGACCCGCATCGGCGAGATGTTCACCGATCCGCGCACATGGCTGACGCAGCTGTATTTCCTGCTGATGCTGCCGCTGGGCATCTGCTACTTCACCCTGGTGGTGACGTTGCTGGCTACCGCCGCCGGCTTCATCGCCGCGCCGTTCGCGGTGTGGTTCGGCGATGCCGTGGTCAACCACGACTTCAGCGGCTTCATGTTCCTCGGCTACGAGGATGGCGTGTTCGGCACCTCGCTGGGCTACTTCTGGCTGCCGCTGACGTTGGTGGTCGGCGTGCTGCTGCTGTTCGTCACCCTGCACCTGGCGCGCGGCATCGGCTACCTGCACGGCCAGTTCGCCAAGCACCTGCTGGTGAAGACCTCGCAGTACGACTGATTCGAAGCGCGTCGCAGAAAAACAAAAGCCCTTCCGCCTCAAGGCGGGAGGGCTTTTTCATTCGCTTTTGTAGGAGGGCCTTCAGGCCCGAGCTGTTCACGCATTTGCACGCCATTCAAGAGCTCGGGCCTGAAGGCCCTCCTACAAAGCAGATCCCTGTCTCTACAGACGCAGGATCACGCGTGCTTCGCGATGAAATCCCGCACCTGCGGGTATACCTGGTCGCGCCAGCGGCGGCCGCTGAAGATGCCGTAGTGGCCGGCGCCCTGCGCGGTGAGGTGGACGCGGTTCTCTTCGGGAATGCCGGTGCACAGCTTGTGCGCGGCGCGGGTCTGGCCCAGGCCCGCGATGTCGTCGAGTTCGCCCTCGATGGTCATCAGCGCGGTGCCGGTGATCGCTTCGGGGCGCACGCGTTCGCCGGCCACGTCCCACAGGCCGCGCGGCAGCAGGTGTTCCTGGAACACGATGCGCACGGTGTCGAGGTAGTAGTCGGCCGGCATGTCGAGCACGGCGTTGTACTCGTCGTAGAAGCGGCGATGCGATTCGGCGTCGTCGAGGTCGCCCTTGACCAGATCCTGGTAGAAATCCCAGTGCGACATCATGTGCCGCTCGGGATTCATCGCGATGAAGCCCATGTGCTGCAGGAAGCCCGGGTAGACGCGGCGACCCCGGCCCGGGTAGTTCGCCGGGACGATGTGGATGAGGTTCTGCTCGAACCACCACAGCGGTTTCTGCGTAGCGAGGTTGTTCACCGCCGTCGGCGATTCGCGGGTGTCGATCGGTCCGCCCATCATCACCAGCGACCGTGGCGTGGCTTCGCCGCGCGCGGCCATCAGCGACACCGCCGCGAGCACCGGCACCGTGGGCTGGCAGACGCTGATGATGTGCAGCTTCTCGGCGCCGATGTAACGGATGAACTGTTCGATGGTGGCGACGTAGTCGTCGAGCGTGAATTCGCCGTCGTCCTTCGACACCATGCGCGCGTCGACCCAGTCGGTGATGTAGACCTTGTGGTCGCGCAGCAGGGTCTGCACGGTGTCGCGCAGCAGGGTGGCGTGGTGGCCGGACAGCGGCGCGACCACCAGCACCGGCGGGTCGTCCTTCAGCTCGACGATGCCGTCGGCCTGGTCGGAGAAGCGCTTGAAGCGCAGCAGGCGGCAGAACGGCGTGCGC
The DNA here is from genome assembly GCA_019634715.1 of Lysobacter sp. Classification (GTDB taxonomy): domain Bacteria; phylum Pseudomonadota; class Gammaproteobacteria; order Xanthomonadales; family Xanthomonadaceae; genus Lysobacter_I. The sequence continues at coordinate 150,216 of JAHCAU010000001.1, read as the reverse complement.
AGCACCTCGCGTTCGACCACCGGCGACACCGCCGCCGAGCCTTCGCGACCGTCGTGCTGCACGGAATGGATGCCGAACTTCGGCTTCTCGTAGTCCTTGCCGATGCGGTAGACCAGTTCGTAGCCCGCGGCGGCGCGCTGCGCATGCGGCAGGCCCGAGAGCCAGCTGCCGGGCGCGGAGAACATCCGGGCATTGGCTTCGGCCCAGTACGTGATCGGCGCCATCCATGCCCGGCCCAGCTCGTGCATCTGATACAGCAGCATCGTCCCCCCAAGAAGTGACAGCTTGCGTTTTTGCGGCAACGCAGCATACCCGATCCGTCCCCTCGCTTTGTGACGGAGGACGTATTCGGGGCATGGCAGGGTCCTGCACGCAAGGATCTCAGTTAGGAGTGAGATCGTGGCGCAAGAGCTGACACGGAGCGGGCAGAAAATGCAAAAAGGCCCGGGCCGGCGGCCGTCGTGCGACGGCGACCGGACGGCCCGGGCAAGCGATGGGGCGGGGCAGCGCCCATCAGGTCGATGTCATGGCATCAGTATTCGGTCGAGACCTTCAGACCGCTGAAGGACGAGGCGGCGTGGACCGAAATGTAGACGTAGCCGCTGGGTGGGTTGTTGACGGTGATCGTCTCGTTGTTGCCCGCGTTCACCGAGCGCAGCGTGTAGTTGTTCGGCGTCGCCCAACTCGACGCGCTGTAGTAGAGGTCCGCGTTGCCGGTGCCACCGGTGGTGGTGATGCGCAGCTGCGTGGTACCCGATGGCACGAGCAGGTAGAAGTACTGCGTATTGCCGGTGGATGCGCTGAGATTGCTCCGCGAGCAGTTCCGGCCGAGTTCGTCGGTCCTGCTTGCGGTGCATTCCGGAAGGCCGCCTCCACCCGTGCTGACCGTCACGCTGCGGCTGGTGGTGTTGGTCGCACCCTGGTCGTCCGTGACGGTCAACGACACGGTGTAGGTGCCGGCTGCCGCGTAGGTCCTGCTGGGATTGACCGCGGTCGAGGTGGTGCCGTCGCCGAAATTCCAGCTGCGCGAGGCGATGCTGCCGTCGGCATCGGTGGAGGTGTCGGTGAATGTGACCGTCAGGCCGCTGATGGTCGTGCTGAAACTCGCGGCAGGCGGTTGGTTCACGCCACCGCCACCCCCCGTGTAGGACACCGGGATGTACATCGCGTTGTTGTCTTCGACGCGTTCGGCAAGTGCATTGTTGTCGTCGATGATCGCACCGAGCCAGTACTTGCCTGACGGCAGCCCGGTCGGCAAGGTCAGCGTCCTGCGCCAGGTCGTCGGGTCTCCGAGGACGGCGTTCACTGTCTCGACCGCCAATTGCCTGTCCGACGTGTCGATCCTGTTGTCGGTCGACAGGTAGTAGCCGACGCGCACGCTCCGGGCGGTCCGCCCGTTGTTCTCCCGGGTCAGTTCCAGTTGCACCGTCTGGCCGCCGGTGACCGCATACCGCTTTTCGCCCGCGTCGACGGTGCTGGGCAGTTCGACGCCCGAGGCGTTGGCGAGGATGGTCTTGGCGTGGCTGCTGTAAGCGCCGCTCGCGCCGGAATACTTCCAGTGCGACAGCGAAACGTCCTCCACCGCGGTCGAGGCGGCGCCGTAGATCCGCACTGCGCCGTCGCTGGCGTCGGCGCCGAGGTAGGCCCGGCCGACGCCGGCATTGGTGGTCATGAAATGGAAATCGGTTCCCATGACGTTGTATTCGCTGTTCGAATGCGCCAGTCCGAAGGCATGTCCGAACTCGTGCACCGCCGTGGTCTGGAATGGCCGCAGGCCGCCGCCGTAACCGTACAGTCGTCCGTTCACCGTCATGTCGGGGGTGTAGGGTTCGCCGTTGTAGAAGAGGACATCGGTTTCGCTGATGAAGCCCACGCCGGTCGATGTGTTGCAGCTGTAGTAGTTGTAGGCCACGGCCGGGCTGGCTTCGGCCGCGTTGCCGCTGAACCAGATTTCGTTCTGGCCGTTGCCGATCGCGACGCTGGTGTCGTTGTTGTTGGCGATCGACATCCTCAGCGTGCTGGGATTGTCGTTGACGCGGGCGATCGCGGCCCGCAATGCGGTGTCCCAGACGCCGCCGGCAGGAAACCCTGCGGAGGAGACGCTCCACGCCACCGAGGCGTTCGGCAGTCCCATCGGACGGCCATTGCAGGTTCTCAGGAAGTTCGCGGCACTTGCCGTTTGCGCGCCTGCCAGCAGCAGGAGGGTTGCGGCGGAAAGGATGGGAAGTTTGTTCATTGGGATGTGCTCCGTCATTCGATTCGATGGATCGCGTCCGCAGGGCGCTCAGCGCAACTGCGGGGGTGCGGCGGCGACATTCGGCAGCGTGCCGTTGAAGGGCCTGGAGGGATCCATGCTCCGGATCGGCTTCGCGCGCGTGGCGGAAGTCCGCTGCTGCGAGGCCACGCTGCGGACCAGCGAAATGAATTCGGCCTGCGAATAGGGGGTTGCGACCGTGCCGTCCGACAGCTTCACGGCCAGGCCGCCCGACGCGATGCGGGCATTGCCGCCCGACAGCACGACGGCACCGCCATCGTTGCTCTTCGCGATCACGCCGCCGACCTCCGTCTTCACGCGACCCTGTTCCATGCGGTAGCGGCCCAGCGCGCACTGCACGAGCGGGCACGAGACTTCGCCGTTGCCCTTCATCATCAGCACGTCCTGCTGCCCTCTCTCGAAATCGGGCGCGTTGGAAGCCACCAGGGTGCGGACGATGACGCCCTTCCTTTCGACGCCGCCGACGAATCGCAGCGTCAGTGTCCTGGCGCCGTAGCTGCCCTTCAGCACGTCGTCGACGCGATAGGTGACGAAGGTGTGCGGGATGCCTTCCGCGGAATTGCGGTAGGCGATGCTGGTGATCGTGCCCTTGAAGATCAGGTCGGACTGCGCGGTCTGGCGCTCGAGGCGGAACGCGTCGTTCGGTTCCGAAAGCGAGAGGGCTGCACCGCTGGACAGCATCAGTCCTGCGGCGATCACGGTTGCAATGTACTTTTGCATGGTCGTTGTCTCGGTTGGGAGTGTGGTGAATCGAAGCCCGCGCTGGGCGCGGGCCTGTTCGGCCATGCATCTGGAGACGGTCGCCTGCGCTGCGAGAGGCGGCCGTGGGCCGCTCGTGTTCTTGGCCGGCACGTGTCCTGCGCACAGCGAGCGCTGCGCGTTGCGTGTACCGGCATTGTTTCGTCGCGGTCGCTGGGTGGATCGCCGGAATCCAGGCAATACCGGCCCGTGCAGGCGGTTCTGCGCCGCCCGGCTGTGTCCCGATGCATCGTTCGGAAGCACGAAGAACCTGTCTGTCCGGTTCCTGTGCGTCAGCGGGAACGCCACATGCGGCTCGATCGTTCCGCGCGCCGATGCGGATTCCCGGATGACCGCCGATGTGCAGCCCCCTGCACGGACTGTCGGTCACCTGCCGAAGACATTACTGATCGCCGCGAAGGGGCGCATGCTGCAAACGCAGCAAAAAAGCACGGAAAATCGTGATTTCCGTCAAAGTATACGATATATATTATTTTATCATGTTATTGTATTACGCAATTCGCGCCAGAATCGAGGCGCAATCGCCGGGGGCACACGCGTCAGGCCTCAGCCGCCCAGTTCCAGCGCCGATGCATCCGGCGCCAGCATCGGCGACAGCCAGCAGTGGGAGCCGAGCGGCATGAAGCCGATGGCGGTGAGGCGGTCGCGATAGAAGCGCGCCGGGCGGCGCAGGAAACCGTCGTGGTCGCCTTCGATGTCGTCGTCGGCGGTGAAGGTTTCGAGGAAGGCCACGCCGCCGCACAGTTCGGCCAGGCCGGGCAGGCCCTTGTCGAGTTCGCGGGTCGGCACGTAATGCAGCACGTCGCTGCAGACCAGCAGGTCGACCGGTGCGCTGGGCCGCAACTGCGCGAAATCGCCGAACGCGGCGAGATGCAGGTTGCGTGCCGTGCCGTAGCGGCGGACGGCGTACTCGCTGGCGTCGAAGCCGAGGTAGCGCAGCTTCGGGCGCAGCTTCAGCAGCGGCGCGCGCCATGCGCCCTCGCCGCAGCCGATGTCGAGGACGCTGCGGATCGGCCGTTCGAGATGGTATTCGGCGGTGGCCAGGGCCAGCGCGACCTTGCGCTGCAGGCGCTGGCGGCCGCCGATGCCCGAATCGCGGTACCAGCGGTCGAAGTATTCGCGGTCGTACCGCTTGTGTCGTGTCTTCATGCGTCCTGATTCATGTGTCCCGAGTTCATGCGTGGCCGATCAGCAGCGAGGTCATCGACAGCGAGCCGATCACGTCGTCGTTGAAGATATCGATCGTGTCGCCATCGCGGGCCAGGGCCAGTGCATAGAGCAGCGGCAGGTAGTGTTCGGGCGTCGGGATCGACAGCCGCGCATCCTCGCCCAGCGACGGCCAGTCGGCCAGCGCGGCGAAGTCGCGATCGCGGATGAGCGCATTCACGCGATCGCGGAAGCGCAGTGCCCACGGCAGCGGCGTCGGGTCGCGCCAGTCGAACAGGCGCAGGTTGTGCACGATGTCGCCGCTGCCGGCCACCAGCACGCCTTCGTCGCGCAGCGGCGCGAGCCTGCGCGCGAGCGCGATGTGCCATGCGCCCGGACGGCGCGAATCGATGCCGAGCTGGACGACGGGGATATCTGCCTCGGGATACATCGGCCGCAGCACGCCCCAGGCGCCGTGGTCGAGGCCGCGGTCGGGATCGATGCGCGCACCGGCGTCGCCGAGCAGTTCGACCACGCGCTGCGCCAGTGCCGGATCGCCCGGCGCGGGATAGCGCACGTCGAACAGCGCCTGCGGGAAGCCTCCGAAATCGTGGATCGTCGCCGGTGCGTCGGTCCCCGTGAGCCACGGGCCCGGGGTCTCCCAGTGCGCGGACACGCAGAGGATCGCGCGTGGACGCGGCAGGCGCGTGGCGAGGGTGCGCCATGCGCGCGACCAGGCGTTGTCCTCGATCGCGTTCATCGGCGAGCCATGGCCGAGGAACAGCACGGGCAGGGCAGTGGCGGCGTGTGTCATGGCGCCGACCATACACGAGGCTGGGCGCGCGCGATCAGGACGGAGCGTTCCCCGGCGTCGCGCCGTCCGCCGCACCGCGCCAGACGTGACGCGCCGCGCGCACGGTGTTCGCGTTGAGACGCGCCACGTGTTGCGCCTGCTGGTACCCGCCGGCGACGACGAACACGATCGGAATGCCTCGGGCACGCGCCATGCGGAACACCACCAGATCGCGCGCGAACATCTGCGCCGTGCTCAGGCCGACCTGGCTCTTCGGGTCGTCTTCGTGGCAATCGGCGCCTGCCTGGTAGACCAGCAGGTCGGGACGATGCGCGTCGATCAGGCCCTGCGCTTCGTCCAGCGCGTCGAGGTAGCGCTGGAAGCCGTGCTCGCGCACGCGCACCTGCGTCGCCCACGAACGCGTGCCGCCGCGACAGCCGAAGCGCGTGCCGAAGATCGACACGTTGTACAGATTGGGCATGCGCGCGGCGAATTCCTCGGTGCCGTTGCCGCCGTGTTCGTCGCAGTCGATCACCATGACGCGCTTCTCCGGCGCGGCATGGGCGAGCAGGGCGAGACCGTTGAGCGGGCAGTAGCCGCTGCCGCAGGCGGGCACCGCGTGATGGAAGCCGCGCGCGATGTTCATCGCGATGCCGTGGCGTTGCGCGGCATCGGCAGCGGCGATCTGGCCGCCGAGCATGGCGAGCGTGGCGTCGCGCACGCGCGGCGACCACGGGATGCCCTGGCGCGAGGCCATCGGCTCGGTGCCGGCGAGGAACGCCTGCAGATAGGCTTCGTCGTGCAGCCCGGCCAGGCGCGAAGGATCGATCGGCGGCGGTGCATGCAGATCCACCAGGCGCAGGCGTTCGAGCTTGCGTGCCGTGGTCTCCAGGCGCGCCAGCAGCGGCACCTCCTCGGGCGCGTACTCGGGCCGGTAGAAGGCGGGGATCCGCCCGGCATCGCCGGTCATGCCGGCCCCAGTTGCGCCTGCGCGAACGCGCGCAGGTTCTCGATCGTGGTGGTGCCCGGCGACAGCAGGTTGTTGCGCTGCTGGGCCTCGAACTGGGCGCTGAAGGCGCGGGCGCGCGCGGCCGGCGAGACCGCGAGCGTGGTCAGGCGCAGGAAACGCGCCTGCGCGATCGCGGACAGCGGGAACACCTGCCCGCATGCGGTGCTGCGCAGCGGTTCGGTCGCGTCGGGATACCGCAGGGCGAACAGGGCGCCGGGCGGCAGCCGCACGCCGCCCACGGTCACGGAGGCGATGGCCATGGCCGAATGCGACTCGCCCAGGGCCATTTTCTCGACGAGTGCGGGCCGGCCTTCCGCGTCGACGAACAGGTTCACGCGACCGCCGCGACGCACGCGGCCATGCGCGATCTCCAGGAAGAATTCCTCGGCCTGCGAACAACTGCCGATCTCGGGTTTCTCGCGCATCTCCGGCAGCATCGACGCGCCTCCGGGATCCGGTGCGAGGATCTGCCGCAGCAGGTCGGCCAGGAGCCGGCTTTCCTCGTGCTGCAGCGATGCGTGGATCGCGGCGAGCGTGCGCGGCAGCGCGACCAGCAGGCGCGTGGCGCCCTCGTCGTCCAATGTCGACACGATGGCGTCGTCGCAGCGGTCCAGCCGGCGCCAGCCCTGCGCCCAGCCGGCCGCGATCGCCTGCTGCGCGAGCGCTTCGGTGCGCGCCTTCGGCCAGGTCGCGAGCACGACGAAGTCCGACGCCGAATCCGGCGCGCGCGGCTGGTTGATGTGCGTGGACAGGAAGCGCGTGGCCTGGGTGTAGCCGCAGCCGCGTCGTTCGGTGCGATGCGAGGGGTGTTCGTCGAGCATCTCGCGCAGCCGCGCATGCAGCGCGAGTCCGGCGCGTGCGAACGCAGCGACGACTTCGTGCGCGGCCGCGTTCACCCGATCGACAGCAGCAGGGCGCGCACGAGGTGCGAGGTCTGCTCGCGGTCGCGCGCGTCGAAGGTGAACACCGGGACCGGTTGGCCGCAGCGGCGCACCGCCTTGCGCACGGCATCCATGCGGAAGCCGCGCGCCAGGTCCGTGCGGGTGATGCCGATCACGACGGCGATGCCGGGCGAAATGCCGCGGATCGAGCGCAGCCAGTGTTCGCAGGCCGCCTCGATGTCGCCGTGGTCGCCCGGCAGCACCACGACCACGCCGACGGCGCCTTCCAGCACGATCGGCCGCATGTGCGAGAAATGTTCCTGGCCCGGCAGTCCGTAGATGTGCAGCGGCGTGCCGTCGTCGAGCAGCACCATCGAGAAGTCCAGCGCGACCGTGGTCGTGGTCTTCTCGCCCATCGCGCCATCGGTCATCGGCATTTCCGTGGACACCGGGGCGGTATCCGACAGCGAGCGGATGGACGTGGTCTTGCCTGCGCCGACGGGTCCGGCGAATACGAGTTTTGCGCTTTCGAACGACACGGCGATCCTGCTCTTTTCTGGTGATTCTCTGCGGGCGCAGCCGGTGGCGCGGCCCGACGCGTTGCGGTGATGCGTTGCGGCGTGCGGATGCGGTCAGCGCCCGCTCATGCGCGCCCCAGGCCGAAGCGCTGGGCGATGCGGGCCATGATGCCGGAGAACGGCCGCGCCGTTTGCGGCGGCGGTTCCTCCCTGGGCATCGCATCGGGCATGTCCAGCAGGTTGGCGGCGGCATAGGCCCACAGCGTGGCGTTCACGTCGGCGGCCTCGACCCGGCAGGCCGCGACCAGTTCGCCCGCGCTCGCGCTGCCGTCGAGCAGTTGCCTGGCGATCTTCAGCGAGTCGACCCGTTCGGGCGCGCTGCCGACATCGGGCCAGTCGCTCAGGCGGTAGCGACCTTCGGGGAAACGCGGCAGCGCATCGCGCGCGGCGAAGGCCGCCTGCAGCAGGAAGGCTTCGAGGCTGCGGCTGGCGCCGTCCTCGCGCGGGCGGCCATCCGCATCGTTGCGCGCGAGCGACCAGTCCGCGCTGCAGAATGTGTCGACCGCGGACAGCAGGTCGCTCAGGGTCGGCGCGTACACGCGGCCTTCCTCGGGACGGATCCGGACGATCCGGCCGTTGCTGGTCGCGTCGACGCCGAGGCCCCTGAAATCCGCGGCTGCGAGCCGGCACAGCGCGGGCATCGCATCGGCCTGCGCATCGGGTTCGTCGTCGCGCGCATCGGGTGCGAGCAGTTCGCGCATCGACTGCGCGAGCGTGGGCGCCAGGCTGTTGTCGGGTGCGATGCCGATGCCGTTGCCCGCTGCGTCGCCATCGACACCGAAGGCCAGGACCGGCGTGCCGCGCGTGCGCGCGAGGTCGTGCGTCCTGCGCCCGTAGGCATCGGACAGGTCGGTCACCAGCAGGTCGCAGCGCGTGCCGTCCCAGGGACGCACCTTCGCGCGGATCCGGTACGCCGCCAGCAGTTGCACGGCGAGGCGGACGCGCTGTTCGGCCTGTTCGCCGAGCGCGGAAAAAGTGATATCGGCACGGAGCATGGACGCCGGCTCGGAAAGAGTGGTTGGAGCGGTGGAGTACGCGATGCGCGAAGCGCCGGATGCGCCGTTGCGGCGCATCCGGAGGGCGTTGCGGGAATCAGGAGAAATCCACGCTCTTCTCGAAGGTGCGCAGCTCGTGGCGCGCCATCGCGAGGTTCGACTTGGAACGGTCCAGCACCACGTACAGGAACAGCTTCTGGTTCGATTCCAGCGGGCGGATGATGTGGTACTGCTTGGTCAGGCTGATCAGGATGTCTTCGATCGTGTCGTTGAGGTTCAGCGCGTTGGCGACCTTGCGCTTGGCGCGCACGACTTCGGTGTTGCCTGCCGCGGCGAGTTCGAGGTTGACGCCGCTGCCGTCGCCGGCCAGCAGCATGCCGCTGTCGATGTCGACGAGCGCGGATGCGACGTAGCCGTCGATGCTGCGCAGTGCTTCGAGGGAAATCTTTGCCATCGGGTTACTCCTGTTGTTGTCGGTTGGTCGGGTTGGTTCGGGTTGGAAAGCGAAGAGCGGAAGGCATGTGGCGACGGCCGGTCGCGGGATACTGGACGCATCCGGGGCCGGCGGGTCGGTCAATGGGGGGCGTCGATGCGCTCGGCGAGCTTCTGCGCGGTGTCGAGCGCGGCGCGGATGGTCATCGCGAGGTTCGCGGTGTTGTCGGCGCAGACGCAGAGCGTATGCAGCCGGGCCTTGGACGGCACGCGCACGATGACGATGGATCCCATGTCGGTGGCGATGCTGTTGTAGAGCGCGCCGCTGCTCAGGGTTTCCTTGCTGAAGGATTCGATCAATCCCATCAATGAGCTGGTGATCGCCGCCGTGCGTTGCGCGCTCGCGGTGGTCAGGCTGCTGCCGGCATGCGCATAGCTGCGGCCGTCCACCGTCGCCATCGAGGCGAAGAGGGTGGCGTGGGTACGTTGCAGCAGGGCGACCAGGATGTCCTGGCAGGCCATCCTCGCGGCCATCTCGGGCGATGTGTCTTGCGTCGCCCCATGCATGCTCGCGGGGAGAGGAACGATCTCGGCCATGCTCGGCTCCATTGATGACGAATCGCCATAAGCATCTTCCATGCCAAGGCGTATGTTGCCTCGGTGCCTGTGCGCTGCGTGCCATGCGAACGTAGCCCAAAACGCAAGGATCCGCTGAACCTTTCTTCATGTTTCGGTCGCATGACGAGGCAGGCGCACGGTCGGGTGACGCCAAACGTCATCTGCGTCACACAAGCGCAGTGATGGGTGACTCGCCGCGACGCGTTCTGCCCGTCGTCGACATCCATCCGGCGATCGAAGGTCGCGATTTGCTAAGGTGACCGCCCGCAACCGAGCCTCGAAGCGCATGGCCGCCTACTTCTGGACAAAGTCAGCACACCTGGTGTTCGTCATGGCCTGGATGGCCGCAGCGTTCTACCTGCCGCGCATCCTCATCAACCTGGCCGAGGCCGGCGACGTGGCCGTGGTCCGCGAGCGGCTGGTGCTCATGGGCCGCCGGCTGTACCGCTTCGGGCACATCATGTTCGGGCTGGCCCTGATCTTCGGCCTGACCCTGTGGATGCACTTCGGCATCGCCGGGGGCTGGCTGCATGCCAAGCTCACCCTCGTCGCGCTGATGTTCGCGCACTACATCGTCGCCGGCCGCTGGCTCAAGGGCGCGGCCGGCGGAAAGCCGCTGCCTTCGTCGACGATGCTCCGCGTGTTCAACGAGATCCCGGTGTTCGCGCTCGTCGCCGTCGTCTACCTGGTGCTGGCGAAGCCGTTCTGATCGACGCATTTTTGCAGGAGGGCCTTCAGGCCCGAGCTTTTTCGAACAGCATTCAAGAGCTCGGGCCTGAAGGCCCTCCTGCAAAGCGATGGCGCTCGGCCTTGAAGGGCCTGATGCGCGGGCCTTCACTTCGCGAACATCTCCGGCCTCGGCAGGTCCACCGGCACGCCGTCGACGTTGCACAGCCTGCGCGCGCACAGCGGCTGGCGCAGTGCGGGCATGGCCTGCAGGAAGATGTGGAAGATCGCGTGCTGTTCCAGCGTGCCGCGCACGGCGTGCGCGCCCGGGCCGCGCGCCCAGATGCCGACATCGTCGCCGCCGTGGCTTTCGTTGGCCATCGGCACGGTGGATTCCTGCAGGTAGTCCGGGTGCTCGGTGTCGACCTCGGCGAGGTTCGGGCGGCCGGAGGCGGACTGGTAGCCGCTGACCTCGTGCAGGAAGGTCTTCGGGCCTTCTGGCTGCTGGTCGGTGGCGCCGACGTGGCCGGGGCCGTTGGCGTAGCCCAGCGTGGTGTAGGTCAGGCCCGTGGCGTCGGTGGCGTAGCTGCCGGAGTCGTGGCCTTCGCCGCTGCTGCCGCGCACCTTGCCCAGGATCGGATTGCCGCGCACCGGGTAGCCGGCGAAGGTCATGGTGTGGGCATGGTCGGCGGTGACCAGGATCAGCGTGTCCTCGGCCGAGGTCATCCCGGTGGCGGCGGCGACCGCTTCGCTCATCGCGATGGTGTCGGTCAGCGCGCGGTAGGCGTTGCCGTAGTGGTGGGCGTGGTCGATGCGGCCGCCTTCGACCAGCAGCACGTAGCCCTGGCGGTTGCGCTGCAGGCGCGCGATCGCGGCGCGGGTCATCTCCGCGAGCGAGGGTTCGCCGGCGCGGTCGTTGGGGCGGTCGTGCTCGAACTGCATGTGGCTCGGCTCGAACAGCGCCAGCAGCGGGCCATCGGCCGGGGCTTCGGCGAACTGCTTCGCGTTCCAGACGTAGGTGCCGTCGGGGCGGCGCTGCTTCCATTCGGCGACCAGGTCGCGGCCGTCCAGGCGTTGGCCGACCTTGTCGTCGTACTCGGGGTCGCGTTGCGTGGCGGGCATGAAGTTCGCGCGACCGCCGCCCATCAGCACGTCGGGGCCGAGGCCGTAGGGTGTCTCGACGAACTGCCGTGCGATGTCGCGACAGCCGGCCTCGTGCGCGGCCTGCGGCATTTCCTCGTCGTTCTCCCAGTTGCGGTCGGGCGAGTGGGTGAAGGTCGCACCGGGCGTGGCATGGGTGACGCGGGTGGTGGTGACCACGCCCGTGGCCAGGCCGCTGGACGCCGCCAGTTCCCAAAGACTGAGGATCGGCGAGCGCAACGCGCCCGCGCAGTCGCCGCGCGCGACGTCCTGGCCGATGTTCAGCACGCCGGCGCGGGTCTTCACGCCGGTGGCCATCGCGGTCATGGTGCCGGCCGAATCGGGCGTCTGGCTGTCGGTGTTGTAGGTCTTGCTCAGCGCGGTGTGCGGGAAGCGTTCCCAGCTCAGCAGGTTTTCCTCGCCGGGCTGCTGCCTGCGCTGGCCGTCGAGGATGCGCGCGGCGGCCACGGTGGGCAGGCTCATGCCGTCGCCGACGAACAGGATCACGTTCTTCGCCCTGCCTGCCATCGCGCCGCGTTCGGCTGCCTGCGCCGCGCCGGCACGGAACCACCAGGCCGGGGTTTCGCCGTGGGGGTGGCGGATCTGCGGCACGTCGATCGGAGACGGCGCTTTCGAAGGTTTGCGGGCGTCCGTCGAGGGTGCGGCGATCAGGCCGAGGACAAGGACACAGGCGGACACGAGCGGGGCGAGGCGGACAGGCATGCGGGGAGGGCGTTCGACGAAAGCGCCGATTATGCCCGCTGGATATGACGACCGTGCATCGAGGTATGGTGCCGTCCGGCGCCGAGGGCCTCCGATGAAAAGCAGCGTCGCGGGCCGCGCCCTCGCGGGCGACCGCGCGCTGGGCTATCGTGCCGCCTTGTCCGCATGCCGCGCACGATGCGCCGGAGAGGTCCTGCATGGGTTTGGTCGCCGTCTGGTTCCGCATTCCCTTCTGGCAGCGCGTGCTCGGCGCTTTCGTCCTCGGTGGCCTGGCCGGCTGGCTGATGGGCCCGGCGGCGGAAGTCTGGCTCCAACCGCTGGGCAACCTGTACGTCACGCTGATCAAGATGATCGCGGTGCCGCTGGTGTTCTTCGCGGTGATCAATGCCGTCGCCTCGCTGCACGGCCAGAAATCCATCGCCGCGCTCGGCGGCCGCACCTTCCTGTGGTTCGCGATCACCGCCGTGCTCGCGGTCGGCATCGGCCTGCTGGTCGGCGTCGTGATGCAGCCGGGCATCGTGCAGGTGCCGTTGGCGGTCGACCCCAGCTACGTGCCGAAGGACGTGCCCAGCGTGGTGCAGGTGCTGCTGAACGTGGTGCCCTCCAATCCCTTCTACGCGATGACCGGCATCGGCGAAGTGAAGAACGCCGCGGGCGAGACTGTGCTGCGCGCCGGACGCGGTTCGATCCTGCCGGTGATCTTCTTCGCCGCGCTGGTGGGTTTCGCGATGGTCAAGCTCGGCGAGAAGGTCGCGCTGGCGCGCAAGCTGGTGGGCGAGGCCAGCGAGATCGCGATCCAGCTCACCCGCTTCGTGCTGGAGATGACCCCGATCGGCACCTTCGGCCTGATCGCCGGCCTGGTCGGCGCCTACGGCTTCGACAAGCTGCTGCCGCTTGGCAACTTCGTCATTGCGCTGTACGTCGCCTGCGCGCTGCACATCGTGGTCAGCTACGGCGGCCTGCTGCTCGCGCACGGCCTGAACCCGCTGAAGTTCTTCAAGGGCGCGGCGCCAGGCATGCAGGTCGCATTCGTCAGCTCGTCGAGCTTTGCCTCGCTGCCCTCGTCGCTGCGCTGCGCCACGCACAACCTCGGCGTGAACAAGGATTACGCCGCCTTCGCGGTGCCGCTGGGCGCCAGCATCAAGATGGACGGCTGCGGCGCGATCTATCCGGCGCTGTGCGCGGTCTTCATCGCGCAGTACACCGGCACGCCGCTCACCCCCGAGCAGTACCTCATCGTGCTCATCGCCTCGGTGCTCGGCAGCTTCGGCACCGCCGGCGTGCCCGGCACCGCCGTGGTCATGGCGACCGTGGTGCTCAGCGCCGCCGAGCTGCCGCTGGAAGTGATCGGCTACCTCTACGCCATCGACCGCGTGCTCGACATGATGCGCACGATGACCAATGTCACCGGCCAGATGCTCGTCCCCGTGCTCGTCGCGAAACAGACCGGCCTGCTCGATCGCGCCATCTACGACGATCCCGACACGAACCTCGGCATCGAGGACGAGAAGCCGGCATAGGGCGCGCCCCGGCGCACCGGCTTTTCGTGCCGCCCCTGTTTTGCGCAGTCACTGCAGGGGCGTTGCGTAGACCCACGATCAAATGAGCGCGTCGAGATCGGCCAGGTAATGGCGCAGATGCGCAGTCGCTTCGAGCGACTGCTGCTGTTGAGTCTCGAGTGATTCACCGTTGCGAAGGATTTCGTCCAATGCCGGTACGGGACCGAGCACATATGGAATGGACGGTGGATGGTCCAGGGCATGACCCGTGGCCAGCAGCAGGTCGTGGATATCGATCGGCGATGAATCGCCATCGAACAGCCTGTCCAGCGCATCGAGCACGTTGTTGAGCAGACGGATTTCGATGTCCGTCAGTGGCGCGTGCTCGGCATGGTTCAGATCATTGCGCTCCACGCCGCCCCGCCACCTTCGCCATCCCCAACGCCAGCGGCACCGGCAGCAGGGTGCCCAGCACGGCGACCCAGGTGGGATGCGAGGGCAGCAGGAAGGCCATCGCGACGACGCTGGCGACGACCACCAGGGCGACGACACAGGCGGCGACGCGCGGATGGCGGGCGATGCGCGCGGCGAGGCCGCTGCCGACGATCGTGCCCACGCACCAGCCGACGACCAGCAGGGCCATGGCGCCGACCGGGGCCGAGGCGACGATGCTGTCGAGCTGGTCGAGGTCGTTCGGGTCCAGGCCGGGCGGCGGCGGGTAGAGCAGGTGCCCGATCGTTTCGATGCCATGGACGGTGATCATCATGGCGATCACGCCCAGGACGATTCCAAGAAGGGTGCGCAGCATCGACGTGTCCCCCGGCAGCGATGTGGATGCGCGCAGCATGCGATGGCCGCGGCGGTGCCGCAAGCGCCGGGTTCGGGGGACCTGGAACGCGAAAGGCCGCTTGCGCGGCCCTTCGGGGAGACGGTTCGATGCGACCGCGACTTACTGCGTGGCGACGCGGCGGGCCTGCAGGAACTTCTGGCTCCAGTAGCCGGTGGCGAGGCTGGCCACCTCCACGTCCTTGCCGGTGCGCGGAGCGTGCAGGAACTGGCCGTCGCCGAGGTAGATGCCGACGTGGTCGACGCGGCTGCCCTTGCGGCTGAAGAACACCAGGTCGCCTTCGATCAGCGCATCGCGGTCGCGGACCAGTTCGCCGACGTTGGCCATCTCGCGCGAGATGCGCGGCAGTTCGATGCCGAGGGTGTTGCGGAACACGTAGCCGACCAGGCCGCTGCAGTCGAAGCCGCTTTCCGGCGAGCTGCCGCCCCAGCGGTAGGGCGTGCCGAGCAGGGCGAGGCCGCGCTTGAGCATGCCCTTGATGCGGCCGTCCTTGGGCGCGTCCGCGACGTCGCGCGTTCCGCTGGCGACCTGCTGGGCATTGAAGACGGTGCGGATGTCGCGGGCGAAGATGAGCGTGCGCTCGGGCAGCGACAGCGGATTGCCCAGGGTCACGTCGTTGACCGGGGACAGCAGCTGCGGCGAGCGGTCCAGCGGGTCGCGGGTGGCTGCCGGATCGGTGGCGAATGCCTGCAGGCTGGCGGCGGCCAGCAGGCCGGAGAGGAGGATTCGGGAGGTACCGCGGAGGGCACGGTGGATGGCGAGGGGGCGGCCGGGGCCAAAGGCTTGGGTCGTCACGCGTCATGCACTTTGCGAAAGGAGACCGGATATTGCACGACCGAGGCCGCCGGGGGGTTCAGATTTCGTTAGACCCCGCCCCGAAAAGGTGACCCGGGTCGCGGATCGATCAACGGAGGACCCGTTTGGCTCCGGTGTAGTGGTCCCGCCACCAGGCACCATCGAGATGGTCGAGGCGGACCGTACCCCCGGTCCGGGGCGCATGGACGAAGCGGCCTTCGCCCACGTAGATGCCGACATGGCTGACCTCGCCGCCCTGGCCGAAGAACACCAGATCGGCCGGCGCCAGCCGCTCGGGGGCGATCTTCGGCCCCTGCATCGCGGCCAGGTCGCGGGAACTGCGCGGCAGGCGCACATCGAGGGTGTCGCGGAAGACGTAATTGACCAGGCCGCTGCAGTCGAAGCCGCTTTCGGGCGTGTTGCCGCCATAGCGGTAGGGCGTGCCGACCAGGCCGAGCGCGCGCATCAGGACGGTATTGGCCGCGGCCGGATCGCTGGGCGCGACCGTCGCCCACTGGCGCTTGGCCGGTGGCGGCGCGGGGCGGTCGCTGCGGACGTTGCCGCCGCCGCAGGCGGAGAGCAGGGCCGCCAAGGCCAGCATCGCGCCGACCCGAACGACGGCGGGGCGCCGGGGCAATGGCGCCGGGGCGGTCGAGTACGGATAATGCGCGGTTCTCATCGGCGGCCATCTTGGCCCCATCTCCCTCGGCCGGCAACTCGCCGGCCCCTGCCGCCCCCCGGCGGCCCAGACCCGATCAGGATCATCCGAGCCCATCATGAAAATCCAGAAAGACAGCGTCGTCCGTTTCCACTACACCGTCGGCGAAGTCGGCCAGCCGGCCAACGAGAGCTCCAACGGCGGCGAACCGCTGGCCATCCTGATCGGCCACAACAACATCATCCCGGGCCTGGAAAAGGCGATGGAAGGCCGTGAAGCCGGCGAGAAGTTCGACGTCGACGTGCCGGCCGCCGAGGCCTACGGGGAGCGCCGCGAAGGCCTGAGCCAGCGCATCCCGAAGAAGCATTTCGGCGAACAGCGCCTGATGCCGGGCATGCAGGTGGTGCTGCAGACCAATTTCGGCCCGCGCGCCGTCACCATCGAGAAGGTCGGCATGAGCGTGGTCGACGTCGACCTGAACCACCCGATGGCCGGCAAGGACCTGCATTTCGACATCGAGATCGTCGAAGTGCGCGAAGCCAGCGCCGAGGAAGTGGAGCACGGCCACGTGCACGGCGAGGGCGGTCACCAGCACTGACCGCAGCATCCGCGGCGATGCGCAGCGACGGCCCGCGAAAGCGGGCCGTTCGCGTTTCGCGGGCTACACTTTCCGTCCACCCTCGTCCACGCGTCCCGCATGACCGCCCCCACCCCTGTCGACAGCGTCCGTCTCGACCTCTGGCTCTGGGCCGCGCGCTTCTTCCGCACCCGCAGCCTGGCCAAGCAGGCGATCGAGACCGGCAAGGTCGAGGTCGACGGCCAACGCGCGAAGGCGTCTCGCAGCGTGCGCGTCGGCGATGCGCTGAAGGTGACGCGCGGGGATGAAACATTCGAGATCGAAGTGTTGGGCCTCAGCGACCAGCGCGGCCCGGCCAGCGTCGCGCAGACGCTCTACGTCGAATCCGACGCATCGAAGGCGCGCCGCGCCGAAACCCTCGCGACCCTGCGTGCCGCCCGCGCCGGCTACCAGCCGCCGGAAGGCAAACCCGACAAGCGCGCCCGCCGGTTGATCCGTGCGCTGGGGGATATCGACGCGCTGTGAGGGCGCGGAGGCTGGCGGTAGAAGCAGTCGCGACTTGCGTCGCTCCTACAAGAGCAAGGCGCTTTCTGTAGGAGCGACGCAAGTCGCGACGAGCGAAGCGATGGCCTTGCCGCGACTGCATGCACCTCCGCGCCGACTTGTTTTCCCCATTGGCACCGCGCCATAAAAAACGCCGGCAGGGGAGGCCGGCGTGGAGGAAATGGACGTGGGGTATCGGACGAACACACGACTCGCATACTTGACCGTCTCCAAGCGTGCCCGTTGCGGGCCGGCGCACCTGCTTCCTGCGATTGCGCCGATCGGCCTCCGGGACTCAGTCGGAGGCCGATCGCTTGTTCAGATCGCATCGGCGGCGTGGAGTTCCCCGGACATCGCCTGCAGGATCCGACAGGCCGGTAGCGGGCCTGTCGGATGCCGGCGCCCGCGCCGGCGGTTCACAGATGTTCAGGTCAGCAGGTCGAAGCGGTCGAGGTTCATCACCTTCGTCCATGCGGCGACGAAGTCCTTCACGAACTTGTCGCCGGCGTCGTTCGAGGCATAGACCTCGCACAGCGAGCGCAGCACCGAGTTCGAGCCGAACACCATGTCGGACACCGTGCCGGTCCAGCGCAGTTCGCCGCTGGCGCGGTCGCGGCCTTCGAGGATGTCGCGGTTCGCTTCGGAACGCTTCCACTGCGTGCGCATGTCGAGCAGGTTGACGAAGAAGTCGTTGCTCAGCGTACCCGGGCGTTCGGTGAACACGCCGTGCTTCGTGCCGCCGTAATTGGCGTCCAGGGCGCGCAGGCCGCCGATCAGCACGGTCATTTCCGGCGCGCTCAGCGTCAGCAGGTTGGCGCGGTCGACCAGGCTTTCGGCTTCCGAACCCTCGAAGCCCTTCGCCACGTAGTTGCGGAAACCGTCGACCCTGGGTTCCAGGGGTTCGAAGGATTCGGCATCGGTCTGCGCATCGGTGGCATCGGTGCGGCCCGGCGAGAACGGCACGGTGATGTCGTGGCCGCCCTTCTTCGCCGCGGCTTCGATCGCGGCGTTGCCGGCGATCACGATCAGGTCGGCCAGCGACACCTTCCTGCCGCCGCCTGCAGACTTGTCGAAGTCCTGCTTGATGCCTTCGAGCACGCCGAGCACCTTCGCCAGTTGTTCGGGCTGGTTCGCTTCCCAGTCCTTCTGCGGCGCGAGGCGGATGCGCGCGCCGTTGGCGCCGCCGCGCTTGTCGCTGCCGCGGAAGGTCGACGCCGAGGCCCAGGCGGTGGCGACCAGTTGCTGCGTGGTCAGGCCGGAGGCCAGCACCTTCTGCTTGAGCGCGGCGACATCGTTCGCATCGACCAGCGGATGGTCGACGGCCGGCACCGGGTCCTGCCAGATCAGTTCTTCGGCCGGGACCAGCTTGCCGAGGTAGCGCGAACGCGGACCCATGTCGCGATGGGTGAGCTTGAACCAGGCGCGCGAGAAGGCGTCGGCGAATTCTGCCGGGTTCTCCAGGAAGCGGCGCGAGATCTTCTCGTAGGCCGGATCCATGCGCATCGCCATGTCGGCGGTGGTCATCATCGGCTGGTGCTTCTTCGACGGATCGAACGCGTCCGGCACGTTGCGGCCGGCGTCGCCCTTCGGCTTCCACTGGTGCGCGCCGGCCGGGCTCTTGGTCAGTTCCCATTCGAAGCCGAACAGGGTCTCGAAATAGCTGTTGTCCCAGGTGGTCGGCGTGGGCGTCCACGCGCCTTCGATGCCGCTTGTGATGGTGTAGCCGGCCATGCCGGTCTCGTAGCCGCTGAGCCAGCCGAAGCCCTGCGACTCGATGTCGCCGCCTTCGGGAGCGACACCGACGTGCGAGGCCGGGCCGGCGCCATGCGCCTTGCCGAAGGTGTGGCCGCCGGCGGTCAGCGCGACGGTCTCCTCGTCGTTCATCGCCATGCGCGCGAAGGTCACGCGGATGTCGCGCGCCGACGCCAGCGGGTCGGGATTGCCGTCCGGGCCTTCCGGATTCACGTAGATCAGGCCCATCTGCACCGCGGCCAGCGGGTTGGCGAGCTCGCGGTCGCCGGAGTAGCGGCTGTTGGCCTTGTCGCTGGTCGACAGCCATTCCTGTTCCGGGCCCCAGTAGACCTCGGCGTTGGGTTCCCAGATGTCGGCGCGACCGCCGCCGAAACCGAACACCGGGCCGCCCATCGATTCGATCGCGACGTTGCCGGTCAGGATGAACAGGTCGGCCCAGGACAGCTTGCGGCCGTACTTCTGCTTGATCGGCCACAGCAGGCGGCGGGCCTTGTCGAGGTTGCCGTTGTCCGGCCAGCTGTTGAGCGGCGCGAAGCGCTGGTCGCCGGTGCCGCCGCCGCCGCGACCGTCATGGGTGCGGTAGGTGCCGGCCGCGTGCCAGGCCATGCGGATGAAGAAGGGGCCGTAGTGGCCGTAGTCGGCCGGCCACCAGGACTGCGAGTCGGTCATCAGCGCGCGCAGGTCGGCGATCACCGCGTCCAGGTCGAGGGTCTTGAACTCGGCGCGATAGTCGAAATCCTCGCCCATCGGATTCGACCGCGGGGAATGCTGGTGGAGGATGTCGAGGTTGAGCTGGTTGGGCCACCAGTCCGCGTTGGACCAGGCGCCGGTCATGGCCTGGCTGCGGAAACCGCCCGAAAACGGGCACTTCGATTCGTTGGACATGGTGTTCTCCTTGTGGGTCGATGGCACCCGGCGGTGCGATCCCCGGGGGCTGCGATCCGTTGCAGCCGGCGACGATCCCGTTCCGCGCGGGTGGCGTGGTGAAAACAACGTACGCCTCGCGGATGTCAAAGAGAATTCGATTGTTTGGACGATTTCGATAGGCTGAAGCTATCGAAATCACCTATCGCAATGCGCAAAACGATCGACGAAATCGAATGCGCGCCCGACTCAGTCCAGATCCGCCGGGGTCAAGGCCAGGGTCGCTTCCCGCTTCCTGCCCGGGTGCCGGTCGAACACCCGGCGATGCGCGGCCAGCGACCAGGCATCGTCGCGCGAATAGTAGCCCTCGACCCAGGCCTGCAGGGTGTCGAGCATCGCGTCCTGCGCCTCGGGCGATGCATATTTATGTGGCTCCCACGGCCGCCGGCGGTTGTTCGCCAGGCAGGCGTCGAGTCCCGGATTGAGGAACAGCAATTCGGTGCTGGCCGGTGCCGCCCTTTCGATCAGCTCGCCGTAGCAGCCTTCGATCACCCACCGCGGATGCGTGGCGATGAAGGCGTCGAGATCCGCACGCACCGCCTCGGGCGCGCGCGGCACCGCGACCTGTTCCGGCTCCCAGACGATGCCGTCCAGGTCGAGGTGCGGCAGGCAGTGCCGCTCGGCGACCGCCTTCGCGAGCGTGCTCTTGCCGGAGCCGGAGTTGCCGAGGATGAGGAGTTTCATGGGGATGTTTCCGTAGCCGGTGATCGCCCCCCTTGCAAAGGGGCTGACGCGCGCAGCGCGGCGGGGGGATTTGCGAACGCGAGTGTCGTGCTTGCCGTGTCGTGAGCGGTGATCGGCCGCAAATCCCCCGCGGCCGCTGCGCGACCGCCGCCCCCTTTTCCAAAGGGGGCTTGCAAAGCATCGATCTGCGGGTCGCGCTGCGACCTCAGCGCTTCCCGCCGAACAACCCGCCGCCGAGCTTCAGCAGATCGCTCAGGTCGACATCGCCGTCGCCGTCCTTGTCGAGCACCGCGCCGAGCAGACCGCCGCCAATGCCGCCCTGCTGACGCACCTGCTGCTGTTCCTGGCCCAATACCGCACCGAGGAGGTCGGCGCTCGGGTTGCCGCCACTTCCGGCATTCCCGGAGAACATGCGCTTGGCGAGGTAGGCCATCACGATCGGTGCGAGGATCTTCATCAGCTGGCCAGCGCGATCGCCGCCCAGGCCGGTCGCCGCACCCAGGCTCTGCTCCGCGCGCGCCTGCTGGCCACCGAAGATGTGGCCGAGCACGCCGGCACCGTCGGTCTGCCGGCTCTGCGCGCCGCCCAGCACCGCGCCGAGGATGTCGCCGATGCCGCCACCACCCGCATGGTCCTTCTGCAGGGCGCCGAACAGCGCTTCCGCGCCCTGCGGCTGGCTCGCGTTCCTGCCCAGCGCGCCCATCAGCAGCGGCAGCGCGGCACTCACGGCGCCGGCAGCCTTGTTCTGGTCGATGCCGAGTTGCCGGGAAATCTGCTGCAGCGGCGCCCCGTCGAGCTGGGCGAGGAGATCCTGGGTCATCGTGCTCATGCTGCTGCTCCCGTGCGAAGGCGGCCCGGCCGCGTCTGGACGCCTACTGTAGCGCTGCAGCGATGACGGCCGGGGGTGTGCGCCGGCTTTTTTTCAGGGCTGCGCCGGCAGTTCGGTGTTGCGGTGGAAATCGAAGATCAGGTGGGTCTGGATGTGCACCACCTCGGGCCGCTCGGTGAAGGCGGCGAGGGCGAACTCGCGCAGGTGCGCGCTGTCGCGCACGCCCACATGGACCAGGAAATCGTCGGCGCCGGCCACGTGGTAGAAGGCCAGCACCTCGGGCAGGGCGCGCAGGTGGGCCTGGAAGCTCTCGACGAAGGTTCGCGAATGCTGCTGCAGGCGCACCGCCACCAGCGCCTGCAGGCCGATGCCGATCGCCTCCGGCGCGATCTCGGCGTGGAAGCCCAGCAGCGCCTTCGACTCGCGCATGCGCCGGATCCGCTCCAGGGCCGTGGACGGCGCCACGCCGACTTTCTCCGCCAGGTCCTTGTTCGGCATCCGCGCGTGCTTCCGCAGCAGGCGCAGCAGGTCGAAGTCGATTCGGTCGAGCAGCATGATCCGGCCCCGTTCGCGAAATAATGTTCGGTCTGCAGTCTATCAGTCGCATGTGCTTCCAGAATCGGCTGCATTCTCCGAACACAACGCCGACGGGACCCGCCATGACCGCCATCGATTCGACCCGCCCCGATTCGACCCATCCCGAGACCCGGGCAGTCCACGCCGGCCGCGAAGACTTCACCGCGCTGGGCATCCACGCGCCGCCGATCGACCTGTCGACCACCTATCCCGTCGTCGACCTCGCCGCCGGCACCGCCAGCTTCGATGCCCTGGTCGGCGGCGACGCCAGCGCGACGAACCCGATCTACGCCCGCCTGCACAACCCGACCGTCGCCCGCGTCGAGCGCGCCCTCGCCACGCTGGAAGGGACCGAGGCCTGCGTCGCCTACGCCTCGGGCATGGCCGCGATCACCGCGCTGCTGCTCGCCAGCCGCGCGCGCGGCGCGCACATGCTGGTGGTGCGTCCGCTGTACGGCACCTCTGATCATCTCTTCGCCAGCGGCCTTGCCGGACTCGAAGCGGAATTCGTCGACGCGCACGAGATCGCCGCGCGCCGACGCCCGGACACGGTATTGATCTTCATCGAGACCCCGGCCAATCCCACGCTCGACCTCGTCGACATCCGCGCCGTGGTCGACGCCGCAGGCGACGTGCCGGTCGCGGTCGATTCCACCTTCGCCACGCCGATCCTGCAGCGACCGTTCGAACTCGGCGCCACCTACGTCGTCCACAGCGCGACCAAATTCCTCGGCGGCCACGGCGACGTCATCGCCGGCATCGTCTGCTGTTCCGAAGCGAACGCGAAACCCTTGCGCCAGGTGCGCGCCGCGACGGGCGGACTGCTGCACCCGCTCGCGGCCTATCTGCTCCATCGCGGCTTGCCCACGCTCGCGCTGCGCGTCGAACGCGCACAGGCCAACGCGATCGAACTCGCCCGCCGTCTCGCCGCGCATCCCGCCGTGGCGAAGGTGTTCTTCCCCGGCCACGGCACCGTGCGCAACGCGCATCTCGCCGCCACGCAGATGCGCGGCCCAGGCTGCCTCCTCGCCTTCGAACTCCGCGACGGCTACGCCGCCGCCGCCCGCACCCTGCAGCGTGTCGCACTGATGACACCCGCGGTGAGCCTCGGCTCCGTCGACACCCTCATCCAGCACCCCGCCGGCCTCACTCATCGCGTGCTCGACGACGCCACACGCACGCGCTGCGGCATCACCCCGGGCCTGTTGCGCTTGTCGGTCGGTATCGAGCATGTCGACGACCTGTGGCGCGACCTCGAACAGGCGCTCGTGCAGGACAGTGCGGTGGTGCGCGAAGCCGCGTAACGCGCGCAGCCCGTGTGCCGAAACCCCCTCAACGTCCCCGCTTTTGTAGGGCGGACCTCGGGTCCGCCGATATCGAAGCGGGTCAGCCGTGAGATGCGGGGAGGATGAAGGGAGCGATTCCCAAGTGCCGGAAACCCGCAACACTGACGCATCCCCGCATTTGTAGGGCGGGCCCTGGGCCCGCCGATCTCGAAGCGGGTGAGGTGTGGGTTGCCAGGAGGGTGAAGAGGATTGCGATGATCGCGTGCGGGTTGCGACGGGATTGTTCGAGATGCATCTGTCATTTTTGACAGGTCGCATTCGATGGAAAAACGTGTAGGGGAAATCTGGCTTCTAGGTGTCCCGGTTGCTTGCTTGTCCCGGTTTCCACGCAATTGTGCTGGGGGTTCGCAATGCATGCCGACGAGCCTTGTTAGGCTAGCGCCCGCCTGCGCGGAGGATGCCTTCGCCCGGAGGCCGTCGATGAATGATGTATCGCATTGACGAAATGACGGCGATCACTCAATCAAGGACACACCATGACCAAGAGTTTTCTGTACGGGACCTGTATCGCACTGTTTGCCTTCGCGACCACCCTCAGCGGCAATGCGGCCGCCAATACGTGGCCGAGCTGCACCGAAGCCAATGATGGCCAAATCATGGTAAGCAGCTCTGCCATCTGGGAATGCATAGCCGGCTTTGGTTGGCTGCGGATCGCCATCTGCAATTCCAATGGCTGCGTCTACGTCTGATGCCCGGTTGACCGCTCGCGGCTGAGTCGCGATGACGCGACCGCGAGCGGTTTCGGGAAGACCGGGACACCCATTTTTCTATTTTTCTTCCCCGTTCTTCCCCGATCCCCGTGTCGCCGCGGCGCGACGAACACGCCGTCCGATTTTCCTTGCCGATCCAGGCAGTGAAGATGGGAGAGAGCCAACGATCGCCCACGCGCCATCCTCCCATGCGGGCAATGCTCCACTTCGCGATATCTCATCCAAGTGTCAACGCAAGTCGAATACCCTGGAGCCACTGTTGCCCAAGTCTTTCGGCCAGGGCGATCAGGTCCTGTGCCGAGCCGACTGCGCGATGCCAGCTGCTGCCGAAGGCGGCGACGCGGGTGGTCCAGCGCGCCCCGTCGCGATCGATGGTCGCCAGCACGGCGGGCGCGTCCGGTGAAATCCGCCCGCGTTTGCCAGGCGCGAGTTGGCGCCCGGTCCAGTCGAGGATGTGCAGATAATCGGCTGTGGTGAGCTCGAAGGCGGGTCTCAGGCTGCCCGCGATCGGCTTCAGCGGTGAGCTTGCCGACACCGGATTCTTCCTGGCCTGCGAAGCACGCTCGGCCACGCTGGTATAGGCCGAAGTCTCGAGCCGGTCTGCCATGCCGGCGCGGATCGGGTTCAGGTCGACATACGCCATCGCGGCGAGGATCGCGCGCTCGTCGCACAGCGCCTGGCATTTGTAGCGACCTTCCCAGAAGCGCCCCTTGCAGCCGTCCTCGCGATTCGCGCGGCGGGCGATGGGTTCGACCAGACAGCGCATCAGCCAGGAGAGGTTGCCGAGGCGCTCGCGGAGCGTCTCAATCCGGTCAGGGTCCGCGAGCAATCGCAGGCGTTTGGTCTCGATCGCGGTATCGCTGTCCTCGCGGGGCGGAAACAGCCGAATCCAGCGTGCGGCGACTTCCTCACTGGTCCAGCGCAGTGTCTCGCCCGGGTCGATGTGCAGCACGAGATGCAGGTGATTACTCATCACCGCATACGCGTCGACCGCGACTGCAAAGCACTCTGCGACGAGCCGGAGGCGTTGTTCGATCCAGCCCCGGCGATGCTCGAAGGACTGGCCGCTGTATCTGTCGACGCCGCAGAGGAAGGCTCGCCGCACGCAGCGCTGGACGCAGTGGAAAGCGCCGGGGCTGTGATGCGGGGCAATCTGTGAGCGAGGCCGGGTCATGTCTCAGTGTCGCGGAGGCGGGGCGGTAGGGATGTCGGGGAATTGCTGATCTGGGTGTGGGGGAAGCCTGAGTTGCGGTGTCCCTGATTCACTGACCCACGTGCGAAGCTAGCCGCAGCGGTAGTAGCATCCGAGGCGGGAATTATGGGGGGACTGCAATGGACTTCGAGAGCATGGTGGCCGAAGACTGGCAGCGCGCTGTGGCTCAGGCAACAGGCTTGTTCCCGGTGTCCCGCGATATGGTGCTCTCTGCTCTTCGATCGCCCACGCCGCACGTCCGCTGTGCAGCGGTGGCCGTCCTGCTGGAATCGGATGATCGTTCCGCGCACGACGATGTGCTGGTATTGCTGGGCGATCCGGACGAGGATGTTCGTAACGAGGTCCTTGAGTATCTCGCTGAGTTTGCACAGCCCGAAGACGCCCGCGCCCTGCTCTCAGTGCTGCGGACAGGAGGACACCCATTCCTGACAACGTCTGCGCTCTGTCGATCTCTCGGAGTGGCCGGGCCGATCCTTGATAACGAAGACACTCGAGACGAAGTGGCCGCCGCGATCAACGTCTGGAAAGAAGCGATCAGCGTTCGCTCCGCCGGGGCGTCTGTTGTGCGATGACGGCTGTTGGCACCCTTCTTCAATCGGGTCCCGCGAAAGGACGCAGTGGAAGGCGCCGGGGCTGTGATGCGGGGCAATCTGTGAGCGAGGCCGGGTCATGCCTCAGTGTCGCGGAGGCGGGGCGGTAGGGATGTCGGGGAACTGCTGATCCGGGTGTGGGGGAAGTCTGAGTTGTGGGTGTCCCTGATTCCGTGTCTACTTCCGTAAGGCGGAGCGCAGATGACGCACGAACAGGTAGCATGGCCCCCGGCCTGCCTGGCACTGCATCAGGCCCTTCCAGAAGTGCGGTCGAGCTTTGCAGCATCGCTTGTTGCGGTAGTAGCATCCGGGAGGGGCGCTGGCAGCAAGGCGCCCATTTCAACCTCCAAGCCGATGCCGGCTACCGGCATGGTGTGATTCATGTACCGGGACGCGCGCCGTGAAGCGATTTCTCCTTTTTCTGCTTGCATTGGGAACGACAGCGCTGTTACCGCTCGTGTACTTCACGTTCAGCCCGTTCGCGATTGAGGGTGTGGCCGTGAGTTCAAAACCCAGTTGTGATGATCAGATTGATGGCAAAAGGCGTGTCAGTTCCACATGGACGGACGGCGCATTGTTCGTCGAGGTGTCCGAAGCCAAGACCTGTGGCCTGGCTCGACAGTCCGTCGCCGTGCAGAGAATCGGCAGAAGGCTTTTTGTCCGAACCACCTACGCTTCGCCGAGCGGCGAGCTTGCCGCCTGTCTCTGTCGCCATGATTTCAGCCTGAAAGTGCCCGGTTTGCCGCGACAGGATTACGACATCATCGTCTACGACGCGCCCTGATGAGGACGCTCGAAGAAGCACTCGCATCGATCGCCTTCGTCATGTTCCCGGGTGACGATGCGCCTCGTGAGATACGGCTCGACACCAGATCTTCCGATGGCGACACCCCTTTGCATGTCTTCGCGTGGCGCAAGGACGAGGCGGCCGCAAGGCTGCTGATCGCGGCAGGCGCGGATCCGAACGCAATCGGAGATATGGGCGAAACGCCCCTGCACGTCGCGGTTCGCCGGGACATGCCTGAACTTGCCGGGGCCTTGCTGGCAGCCGGAGCGTCGCCGGATATCGTGTCGGAGTTTGAGGAGACGCCTCGGGAAATGGCTTTGCGCGAGGGTGGTCGGCTCGCGGATGTCTTTCGCTCGAAAGATGCCTGAAGACGTCTTCCGATATCCGGCCTTCGCGCGGTCTCCCGGATTGGCAGTTCCTAGAGAGCCATCGATCCAGCGAATTCCTCGATCAATCATCGCTGAGTGATGAACACCCTGCCCGCGAATCGCACCCCGTCACTCCCCCACGATCACATCGAACTCACCACCCAGCACCCGATCCAGCCGCCCGGTGCGCCAGCCGCGTACGCTGTCGCGGACGAGCGGCGAGGGCTCTGCGCGATAGCGGCGGCAGATGCGCAGGTCGTCATCGGCCTTGAGCGGGTCGATGCGGGTGCGGCCGGGGAGGTCGGGGGCGATGCGGATGGCGAGGGTGGAGCGGCGCGGGGCGTCGTCGCTGTCGTGATCGCTGCCGTGCGGGTATTCGAAGACGTGCAGGCCGTGTTCGGGCTGCAGCAGGTCGTGGGCGCCGAAGCCGCTGACGGCGAGACGGGCACGGCAGGCGTCGGCGTCCTGTTCGAGCACGTCGATGCGCATGTTGCGGCGTTCGGCCCAGGCCATGTACATCGCGAGCAGTTGCTGCCACCACAGGCGGGTGCGCGCGGGGTCGCGGCGCAGTTCGGCGTCGCTGGCGGACAGGGCGAGCAGCGCGTCCTGCGGGCGGCGTTCGGCGAGGGCGTCGATGGCCAGGCCGGTCAGCCACAGCGTCTGCGCGGTGCGGGCGACGAAGGCGGCGTTGCCGCCGTCGCGCACGAGTCGTTCATCGAGTCGCTGCAGGCCGTCGAGCGCGCTTTCGATGCGGTTGCGGCGCTCGATGCGGTCGAGCACTTCGAAGCGTTCCGGCTGCGTCCAGAAGTCGCGGGCGTTCATCGCGGCGAAGTCGGCGTCGCGGCCGTCGCGCCAGTCGTCGTCAGCGAGGCGGCCGAGCAGGGCGTCGAGCGCGGCATGCAGGGCCGCGATGCCGGCCTGCGACAGGTCGGGGGTGCGCACCAGCGCGCGCAGGTCGCCGTTGACCGTCGCGGCGGCGGGCGTATGCGCCGCGGGTGCGTTCGGATCGATAAATTCCACTTCCAGGCGTTCGCCGGCGCTGCGCACGAACAGGAACTGGTCGCCCTGCGGCGTGCGGTGCTCGACGATGCTGCGCGCCAGCGGCGCGAGCAGGTGCTGTTCGATGGCGCGGCGCAGCGGGCGCGCGCCGAGGTCGGGCGTGAAGCCGCGGTCGAGCAGGAATTCGATCGCCGACGGTTCCCATTCGACGGCCCAGTCCCGGTTGCGCAGGCCGCGACGGCCCATGGCGCGCTGCAGTTCCTTGTGCAGGATCTCGCGCATCAGGCCGCGGTCGAGCGGGTTGAACAGCACGATGCGGTCGAGGCGGTTGAGGAATTCGCGGCGGAAGGTCTCGAACAGCGCCTTCTCGACCACGCCGCGCGAATAGCCGCCGGCCACCGAGGTGAAGCCGGGGCCGGCGCTGCGGCCGAGCGTCGAACCGACGTTGCTGGTGAGGATGATGATGCTGTGGCGGAAATCGGCGACGTTGCCGTTGCGGTCGCCGAGGCGGCCATCGTCGAACACCTGCAGGAACAGGTCCCACACCTTCGGGTGCGCCTTCTCGAATTCGTCGAGCAGCACCACCGAAAAGGGCTGCTCGCGGATGCGCGCGACCAGCGAGCGCGCGCTGCCGTCGCGGGCCACGTCGGTGAGCCGCCAGGCGCTGTCGTCGGACTGGTACTCGCTCATGTCCAGGCGCAGCAGGCGTTCGCTGCTGCCGAACAGCAGTTCGCCCAGGGCCTTGGCCAGTTCGGTCTTGCCGGTGCCGGTGGGGCCGGCGAACAGGAACACGCCGACCGGGCGCGAGGCGTCGACCAGACCGGCCTTGAGCATGGCGATGCGGTCGACCAGGCATTCGATCGCATCGTCCTGGCCGATCACGCGCTTGCGGAAGAAGGCGCGCAGGACGTCGAGATCGAGGCTCTTGCGGTCGTCGATCACGTCCAGCGGCAGGCCGCTGCGACGTGCGATGGTCTGCAGCAGCGCGTCGGGCGTCAGCGGCAGTTCGCGCGGTTTGGCTTCGAGCGCCGCGCGCAGGGATTCGTCGAGCAGGCGCAGGGTGCGGCCGGGTTCGTGCTGGTCGGGGAAATACTGCGCGGCCATGCGCGGCGCTTCGGCCAGCGTGCGCGCGTCGGCCACCGGCAGGCCAATCATCGCGCCGCGCGCTTCGCGCCAGCGTTCGAGCAGGTCGCGCAGGGCTTCGGTGGGCAGCGGCAGCAGTTGCACGGTCTTGGCGACATGGCGCAGCGCGGGGCGCGCGATCAGCAGTTGCGCCAGCTGCGCCGGCTGCAGTTCGCCGATCAGGCGCAGGCGGCCGCGTTCCATCGCCGGCAGCAGCATGTCGAGGATGCCGCGCGGGTCCTGGCTGTGGCTGCCCTTCTGCAGCAGGTCGTGGAAATCCTGCACCCGCCACAGCGCGTTGGGGCGATCGAGCGTGGCGAGCAGTTCGCGTACGCGCTCCTCGAGTTCGCCGATGTATTTCTGGCCGGACAGCACTTCGGCGGCGGAGGCTTCGAACAGCAGCCAGCCCTCGGCGTGCAGGCGCTCGAACAACCGTTCGACCAGGATGGACTTGCCGGTGCCCGATTCGCCGGACACCAGGATCGACACCGGCGGCGTCGCCTGCAGCATGCCGTGCAGGCGTTCGACCTGTTCGTCGAGTTCGGCGTGGACGACGATGCCCTCGCGCTCGCCGCCGGGCACGGGCGCCCACAGCCGGCCGACGCCGCCGAGGGTCTGGCGTTCGCGGCGACGCGCCTGCTCGGCCTGCGCCTGCGCGACGTAGGGCGCCAGCAGCGGCGACTGCAGCGACTGCAGGCCTTCGATGAGCTGCGCGATCTCGTGGTCTTCGAGTCCGTCCAGCATCAGCGTGCCCGGCTCGGGCGCCTGCGGTTCGGCCCACTGCAGGTACTCGCGCATGCGCTGGCGCAGCATCGGCATGTCCCACCACCATTGGCGCACGTGGCGCAGGAACGCGGGCAGCGCGGACGCGTCGGGGCGGGACTGCAGGTAGTCGAGCATGAACCAGGCCGGGTAGCGGCCGGCGCCGCGGCTGGCCGACAGCGCCTCGGCCGGGTCGACATCGCTGCGCTCGCGCAGTGCGGCGTAGACCATGCTCGCCAGCACGTACACGTCGCCTTCGAGCATCTCGAACAGCTCCTTCGGCGCGAACGCCGGGCCGGCGAGCAACGCCACGCCTTCGCGGAACTGCGCCAGCCGGCGCATGTCCTCGGGACGGTGGATATCGTCGTCCTGCTGCTCGATCTCGCGGCGCAGGCGGTACAGGTGGTCGGCCGGCAGTTCGACGGCCGGCGGCGCGGCTTCCGCCGGATCGGGTTCGTTGGCGGGATGCGTGGCGACGGCATCGACCTGGCCTGCGTCGTCGGCGTTCGCGTCGACGCGCGCGACCTCGGCAGTGACGGGATCCGGTGCATTGCGGATCGCCGCAGGCGCCACCGGCGCACCGGGGCGGCGCAGCCAGAGGGTCAGTCCGATGCCGATGAACAGGCCGAAGAGGAAGAGTGCGAGGGTCAGCAGGGCAGGGGACACGCGTCAGGATCCATGTGGCGGGCGGTGCTGCGGCCGTCAGTGTAGTCCGGCGCGGCCGCGCGACCGACGGATCGAGCGAGCCCGCGTCCTGTCGAGCTCACGTGATCTTCATCCGTGCGATCACTCCAGCGCCTTCAACCGGTACAGCGCCTCCAGCGCCTGCTTGGGCGTGAGTTCGTCCGGGTCGATCGCGGACAGGGCGTCGAGCGCGGCGGACGAGGGCGTGAACAGGCCGAACTGCTGCGGGGCGTCCAGCGCCTGCGCGCTGAGCACCGGTGCGGGGTCGCTGCGGCGCTGTTCCAGTTCGGCCAGTCGCCCGCGCGCTTCGCGCACCACCGACTTCGGCAGGCCGGCCAGCGCCGCGACCTGCAGGCCGAAGCTGCGGTCGGCGGGGCCGTCCTTCACCGCATGCATGAAGACGAGCGTGTCGGCATGCTCGACGGCATCGAGGTGCACGTTGGCGATGCCGCTGCCCGGCTGCGCCAGCGCGGTGAGTTCGAAGTAATGCGTGGCGAACAGGGTGTAGCAGCGGTTCGCGTTCGCCAGGTGCTTCGCGCAGGCTTCGGCGAGCGCGAGGCCGTCGTAGGTGGAGGTGCCGCGTCCGATCTCGTCCATCAGCACCAGCGACTGCGACGTGGCGTGGTGGAGGATGTAGCTGGTCTCGCTCATCTCGACCATGAAGGTCGACTGCCCGCGCGCGAGGTCGTCGCCGGCGCCGATGCGGGTGAGGATGCGATCGATCGGGCCGAGCTCCGCCTTCGACGCCGGCACGAAGCTGCCGATGTGCGCGAGCAGCACGATCAGCGCGTTCTGGCGCATGTAGGTCGACTTGCCGCCCATGTTCGGACCGGTGATGACCAGCATGCGGCGGGACGTTTCGCCGTCGTCGCCGTCGAGGACCAGGTCGTTGGGTTCGAACGGGTCGTCGCGCACCGCTTCCACCACCGGGTGGCGGCCGCGTTCGATGCGGATCGCGGCGTGGTCGACGAGGGCCGGCCGCGACCAGTCCAGTTCGCGCGCGCGCTCTGCGAGGCAGGCCAGCACGTCCAGTTCGCTCAACGCGGCGGCGGCGCGCTTGAGCGGTTCGAGGTCGCGGTTGAGTTCGTCGAGGATCTGTTCGTACAGCAGCTTCTCGCGCGACAGCGCGCGCTCGCGCGCCGACAGCACCTTGTCCTCGAACTGCTTCAGCTCTTCGGTGATGTAGCGCTCGGCGCCGGTCAGCGTCTGCCGGCGGGTGTAGTGCACCGGCGCCTTGTCGGCCTGGCCCTTGCTGATCTCGATGTAGTAGCCGTGCACGCGGTTGTAGCCGACCTTGAGCGTCGGGATGCCGCTGCTGGCGCGTTCGCGCGCTTCGAGGTCGATCAGGAACTGGTCCGCGTTCGTGCTGAGCTGGCGCAATTCGTCGAGTTCGGCATCGAAACCTTCGGCGATCACGCCGCCGTCGCGGGCCAGCAGCGGCGGCTGCGGCACGATCGCGCGCGCCATCCACGCCGCCTGCGCGTCGTGTTCGCCCAGTTCGGCGCACAGCGCGAGCAGGCGCGGCGAATCGATGCCGTCCAGCGCCGCGCGCACCCTGGGCAGCAGCAGCAGCGCGTCGCGCAGGGTCGACAGGTCGCGCGGGCGCGCGCTGCGCAGGGCCACGCGCGAGAGGATGCGTTCGATGTCGCCGAGGCCGCGGAAGGCCTCGCGCACATCGCCATCGGCACGCGCGTCGATCAGGCGTTCGACGGCGTCGTGACGCTGCGTCACCACCTGGCGGTCGCGCAGCGGCCGGTGCAGCCAGCGGCGCAGCAGGCGTCCGCCCATCGGGGTCACGGTGGTGTCGAGCACGCCGAGCAGGGTGTGGCGGGTGTCGCCGTCGACGCGGGTGTCCAGTTCGAGGTGGCGGCGCGTCGCCGCGTTCATCGCGATCGCGCCGTCGCTGGTCTCGATGCGGATCGCGGTCAGGTGCGGCAGGCGCTGCTTCTGGGTTTCCTCGACGTAGCCGAGCAAAGCGCCAGCGGCGGCGATGGCGAGCGTGCGGCCCTCGATGCCGAAGCCGGTGAGGTCGTGCAGGTTGAAGAACTGCAGCAATTGGCGGCGGCCGCTGTCGGCATCGAACAGCCAGGGCGCGCGCCGGCGGATGCCGCCGCGTGCGGCGAGCGCGGCCGGCCAGCCTTCCTCGTCGGGGACGAGCAGTTCGGCGGGATCGAGCCGGGCCAGTTCGGCTTCGAGCTGGTCGTCGTTCGCTACCTCGTTGACCAGGAAACGGCCGCCGGCCAGGTCCGCCCAGGCCAGGCCGTAGCCGCTGCGTCCGCGGGCGACCGCCATCAGCAGGGTGTCGCGGCGGTCCTGCAGGAGGGCCTCGTCGGTGACCGTGCCCGGGGTGACGACACGGACGACCTTGCGTTCGACCAGTCCCTTCGCCAGCGCCGGGTCGCCGATCTGTTCGCAGATCGCCACCGACTCGCCCAGCGCCACCAGCCGCGCCAGGTAGCCCTCGCAGGCATGCACCGGCACGCCGGCCATCGGGATGGGTTGTCCGGCCGAATTTCCGCGCTGGGTCAGGGTGATGTCGAGCAGCCGCGCCGCCTTGCGGGCGTCGTCGTAGAACAGCTCGTAGAAGTCGCCCATCCGGAAGAACAGCAGCACGTCCGGATGCTCCGCCTTGGCGGCGAAGAACTGTCGCATCAGGGGCGTGTGTTCGGCTCCGGCCTTGGTGCTGCTCGATTTATCAGTTGATTCAGTCATTTATAGCAAATTCTAAGAGCGTAAATGAGAGCGATTGGGAGTCGATGGGAGTGTTTGTGAACCGAATTTGTAGCCGCAGTGTAGCCAAATTGCTGCATACCCCCCAACCGTGGCAGAATTTGGCTACAGCGGCCCGTCAAGCACAGGGGCGCGCGACCAAATGCGGAGGGCGTCGCGGTGGGGCTCAAACTGAAGTTCACCCAAGATCAACTGCGACAGCTTCGCAGCACCCAGCGAGCGAAGCTAGACGAGACTGGGCAACCGGTGGTTTCTGGGGCCAAAGGGTGGGCCACACTCGTCCCAAATACCGAAGGGAAGGCGTGGCGTTTCCTCGACGGAAACGATGGAGCACCGGGTGGTTTCGGCGTCTACGTGGGGAAGACCAAGGCCACCTACGAGGTGCAGCGCCGCATCAACGGGCGGGTCATGCGGTTCGCCATCGGCGATACCCGCGAAATCAGCCTGGAAGACGCCCACCTGCGGGCGCACCGGTTGCTGGTCGAATCAAAGCAGAAGGACGCGCATCCGCGCGTGGTCCAGCGGGACGACTTGTCCACGCAAAGCATCCGCCGGCTGACGGTGAACGGAGCAATCCAGCTTTACCACGACATGCTCGCGCGCCGGGCTCGTCCGGCGACCGACTCCACCTTGAAGATGCTGCGCAATTCAATGGCTCGATTGGCGCGCCCAGAGGTGGGACTTGGCCATGTGGCCATCAAGGATCTGAACGAAGAACAGGTGTTGAAGGCGTTTGCGGCCACCCGATTGTCGGCCGCGCTGCAGTCGAACCGGCTGAACGACGCGACCAAGCTCTACATGAAGGGTGTCCAGCGTGTTGAGCTCACCGATGACGAGCTTCGCAAGCTCGGGGTGCACAGCGAAGCGATGCGTGAGCGGGTGCGCGCGGCCGGTGTGAGCGCTGCAGAACAGACCTTCGCCACCGCGTTTCGCGCGGTGCGCTACGTGCTGGAGAAAGAGGCCCGTCAGGCGAAGAGCGCGGGCAGGGCGCCGTTGCTCGTCGGCAACGACTTCCAGGTGTTGTGGGAAGAGGGAAAGATGCGCGACGGGAAACAGCTCCACGAGTATTACCAGAAGGCGCGCGTGCGGAACCCTCTGGGTCAGGAAGACAACACCTTGGGCCAGTCGATCGAATACCTGTGGGGCCGACGTTCGGCGCAGCGCGGTCAAAACGAGA
Source organism: Lysobacter sp. (assembly GCA_019634715.1). Lineage (GTDB taxonomy): Bacteria > Pseudomonadota > Gammaproteobacteria > Xanthomonadales > Xanthomonadaceae > Lysobacter_I. Next base: position 116,029 of record JAHCAU010000001.1, on the reverse strand, counting down.
GCGGGGTTTACTACCTGCTGACGACTCTTTTCCTCGGTGCCCGGCGCAACGAAACGGCGCAACTGGCGTGGTATGACCGCGTGCCGGAAGACCAACGCCAGAGTGTGTCGTGGGTGTGGCTTGACGGCATGGACTCGAAGGCGAAGCGCGAGGGCAAGCCCGCCGTAAACCCCACCACAAAAAAGCCTGGGCCGCAGGTGTTCTTCGCCAAGACCAAGAACCGGCGCGACCACAACATGCCCCTGGGCCCGTTCTCCGTTCGCCTTATCCAGCACCGCTTCGAACGCCGACTCCCCCCCGGCGATTTGCGCGCCCGCTGGGTGTATCCCGCCCGAAGCCAGAAGGCGAAGGAAGGCCATTACAAGGACAGCAAGGCCATCATGAAAGGGCTGGGCAAGCAATTGCCCGTCGAGTTCGGACCCACGCCGCATGATCTGCGTCGCACGCTGGGGCGCTACGCGGGCAAACTCCAGATCCCCGACCGCATCACCAGCCGGCTGTTCAACCATTTGCCCCCGCGGGCGGAGGACGAAGACGAGGGGTCGAAGTCGTCTCGCCGCTACCAGGAGCCGGAGTGGTATGAGCTCCAGGAAGCCCTGCACCGGGTCGAGCAACTGATGGCGTCCAGCGCGCCGTCGTTCTACAACGAGCTCAAGCCGGTGGACTGGCCGCTCCTGCCCGCTGTTGCACGCAAGTAGCAGCCGATACACTCGGAGCCATGGACGGCTCCTTCTCCCTCCAGCGCGATCCGCTGACCGCCTCGCCCCCGCCGGACGAGGCCGGCTGGCAGCGGGAGATCGACAACGCAAGGGCGGGCCACCCGCCCACGGTCAGCACCAAGGCGGCGGCCTACTACGTGGGAGTCCATTACAAGACCTTCCTCGCGTGGGTCAGGGATGGGATTGGACCGCAGCCCATCCGAAATCCCGTCAAACCCGGGACGACGGCGCTCAACCAGCGCATGCGTTTCTCGCTGAGCGCCCTCGAAGCGTTCCAGCAGTCCCGATCGGGTGACGTGCTCACCCGCGGCGCCCGCACCGATGCCATGGCAGCTCACCGTGAAGCGGACCGCCTGCAGGCTGCCATCGAGCGCAAGGCTGCGGACGACCTAGTCGTGCGGGCGCGCGACAAGGCCAAGCGAGCGGGCGTCCTGAACTTCGCTTCGCTGGACGATCTGATCGACGTGCATCCGTGGGCTCGCATCGGCGATCGCCTTGTGGGACACGCTTGGGCGGTGGATGACGCCACCTTTCAGGCGGCGGGCGACGATTTGGTGGAAGCGACCTTGGAAGAGGCACTCGCCATGCCCTGGGTGAGCGAGGCGGCTCGTGCGCCTTACGTGGATGCGTTTCTCGGTGTGCTTCGACGCATCGAGACAGCGCTGGAGGCGGCTCGCACGCGCCAACGGGCGCTCGATCTAGACGACAGGTTGAGCGGTGCGACGGAAGGAAAAGGCCCGCGTCCGTTCGCTAAAGAGGACCCCAACTCGTGAAGCGGGAGCGAGATCCCAACATTCTGGGCTTGCCCATCCGACCCGGTCGCCCGCGCGCCGATCCGCTCGCGTCGCCCAAGCTCAGCCCTGCCCAGGAGCGCGAACTCGCCGACGCCGAGGCCGGCAAGTTGGAATGGGTCAGTCCTGCGGTGGCCGCCTTCAAGCTCGGCATCACGGTGGACGCGCTCGCCAAGCGCCGGCAGCTCGGTCACACGGATACGCCTCCGTGGAAGCAAACGACCCCGGGCGGGAAGGTGTTCTACCGATGGGATTACTTCCATCGAATACGACCCGCGCAGCACAGCGAGGTGGAATCGCTGCGCCAGCGTGTGACATCCCTGGAAGGCATGGTGGTCGCGCTGCTGCGCCACGCCGGCGTGTCCTTGGATGCGCTGAATACCATGGCCTTATGGGCGGTGGACGAACGCGAACGCCTGGTGGGCCACGCTTCATTGCTGGAAGCCGCGGATGTGGTGGCCTACACATGGCTCGAAGCGCTTCAGCAGCCATGGACCAGCGAAGAGGCAAGAGCGCCATACGATGTCGCAATGCGTGACTTGCTGAACGATATTCAACCGCGCGTGATGGGGTGACGCTGGAAATCTAGAGCCCAGGCCGCGCGGGCTGTGCCCCTCGGGGCGCGCAAAAAAGCTGGAAATTTTCCAGCCCAAGGTTCCACAGTGCCTTGGGGGATGGCGATCAGGCTTTGCCTCGCACATTTCAGTGCGAATTGGAGCCTTCCCATGAGCGATACCAAGACTTTGGCGCCGACGCGCCGGCGTGCCACCACGCATCGTTCGACCCGCAAGACGGCGCCGACGCTGCCCGCCACGCGAACGGCTCAGAAGAGGCGCGCATGCTTCGATCGCAATCCGCCGGGCGCGACCACCACGACATGGCTAACGCCGCGCAGCTACATCGACACCCTTGGGCCCTTCGACCTGGACCCATGCACGCCAGACGTCATGCCTTGGCGGACTGCGGCGCGCATGCTGACGAAGGCAGACGACGGGCTGGCGACGTCATGGCCGGCATGTGCATTCGTGTGGCATAACCCGCCTTACGGCCGCGGTCAGGAAGCGTGGATGCAAAAGGCCGCTGAGCACGGCAACGGCATCACGTTGGTCCTCGCGCGGCTGGATACGCAGTGGGCACACGATTGGGTATTGAATCATCGCAACACAGGCGCGATCGTCTTCCCGAAAGGGCGCATCGCGTTCTGCAAGCCGGACGGCTCCGCGGGCGCGGCCTGTCCAGCGCCAGCGATGTTCGTGGCCTACGGCAACGAGGCCGCTAAGCGTCTGGAGAACGCCGTAGCCTCTGGTGCAATCCAGGGCGTGTTCTTCGCGCTCGGCAAAGTGGCGCGCTAGTCCGCTCTTGCTATACGTCGCTGCTCATCGCGCAGCGGCGCCGTATAGAAATCGCAATTTGTTGAATCATCAAGGATAAACATCAGGTGCTGTATGGCTATACGGAAATTCAACTTTTCTGCAAAAACAATTTAGTTGAACCAGAAAACCATACAGATATTGGTCGGCTAAATTGTTTTCCAAATTTCTCAATCTTCTGATGTAGTCGTATAGCGAAAGGCATCTTCAGGAGTGCAAGTTCAAAGGATTCAAGGTGTTGTGATTGCTGTATGGCCGTGCTGTATGAGGCGTTTGCTGTGTGAGAGTGATGTAGTGAGGTGCGGTTGCGCAGCAACTTGGTTGGAAAGAAAAGACAGGCGCGGCTCGCTGCTCAGCTGTTGACTTGTTAGGGAATAAAAATTGTGGACATGCCTTGACGCAGCAAAATTTTCCGCTTGGATGGAGTGTGTAAGACGCATGTCGTTCACTTCAGACCGAGATCCCGCCATGGAAATTCCCGCCCCTGATCGCCCCCGCAAAAGCGCGCTCATTCAAGTGCGTGTCGAGCAGCCGTTGGTCGCTCGCCTGCAACTCGCCGCAGCCGTCAGCGGCGTGAGTTCGAGCGACAAGCTGCGTCGCATCCTCGACGCCGCCTTGCCTCCGCTGCCCGAAAAACAAGCGGCCTAAAAACGACAAACCCCCGCCGGTCAGGGCGAGGGTTTGCAATGGAGCAAAGAAATGAACACCACCAAGGTGCCCGGCAACGGGCGCACTGTCAACCCAACGCCGGCGTTCAGGCCGGAGAGCGTGCCCCGGCGCCCGAACACGCGCACCAACGTTGCGTCTCTCGATGATGCCCGCGCACAACAACAGATTGATCGAGAGAGCAACTGGCTGCTGGAGCACCGGATCGATGGGCGCACCAACAAGCCAAAACCGCCATCGATTCCGCACATCTACGCGCAGCAACTAATGCGCAGCGGCCATTGGGCGTCCTTGTCCATGGCGGGCGAGGGCGAAGTCATCCACCGGTGGACCGGCATCAACTGGGCGGCCGTGTGCGACTCGGACGGCGATGCAATGGCCGCCCAGTGGGTGGAAAAAAATGTTCCGCACGCGGCGGGTTCGAAGCAGTCGGAAGGCTGCTGGTCGTGGTCGCGTAAGCGACTGCGCCTGGAAAAACCTCTGCCCAAGCTGGATCCCATGCGCTCCATCGTGCCGTGCGCAGACCATTACATTGAAATCCTTCCAAAAGGCTTTCGGGTGCTGGCGCCAGATCCGGCGCTCGGCCTCACCCACGCCGTCAAAGTTCGTTGCAACGGGGCGCCCGGTAGCTCCTACACGCCGAGACTGCTTCCAGACCACTCGATGTTTGGACGCTTTTTGCGCCACGCTTTCGACAACGCCGCGGTCTTGGCCTTGGTTCAGGAACATTGCGGCATGACCCTGCTGCCCCGCAGTTATTCGCGAGCGGCGTGGTGGCACGGCACGGCCGGCTCGGGCAAGTCCACCCTGGCCGAAATCGTCGAGGCGATGCAGGGCCACGTGGCGCGCTTGAATCTGGAAACCTTGGGCGACACGTTCTCGCTCGAACCGCTCATCGGCGCGAACCTCATCCTTGTGGACGAGGTGGAGTGCGAGCGCTGGGCCGAGGGCCGGTTCAAGACCCTGGTTTCAGGAAACGGCATCGGCATCAACCGCAAGCACCAGAAACAGCTCGCTTCGTATCGGTCGTCGGCCAAGTGGATCATCACGTCGAACAGCGAGCCCTTCATCCGAGACAAGAGCAACGGCGTGTGGCGGCGTCTCGATGTCGTGCATTGGAAGCACGCGGTGCGCCCCGACCAGATGAATCAGACCTTAGTGCAAGACATCCTGGAGCGCGAGGGTCAACTGGTCCTGGATTGGATGCTCGAAGGCGCGCGGCGCATCGTCGAACGCGGTCGCGTGCTGGCCGATCACGAGCACCCGGAGGAGGTGCGCAACGCCAAGCGCGAAGCGCGGCACAACTCCGATCAAGTCTCCGCGTGGATCGACGCTGAGCGCGTAGAGGCCAAGGCCGGTCATTGGATGCCGATGCAGGCGGCTTTCAACCGATTCAAGGCGTTTTGCGAGGAGCGCGGCCTTCAGCCTCACGAGATTCTGACCTCACGTCAATTTTGGAACGGCATGCGAATCGCTGGCTTGGCAGGTGGGCAAATGAGCAACCGCCAGGTCGACGGCAAACAAACGTGGTGCCGTGAGCTGACCGTTCGAGGCTGCAAAGTGGATGCGGTGATTCGCACGCCCGGCGCGATTCGTGAGCCGATCCCCGATCTCCCGGCGGGCTGCGAGGAAGACGTGCCGACCGAGAAACCAGCAACCCAGTGCGCCGTGCGACCGGTGGCCCCCGTCGCCATCGCTCGCGCGGAGCTAGTGATGGTCAACACCGCAAGCTCAGACGGTGGGCTGGACCCGCTTTACCATGCCCGCGCGGCAAAGCGCGATGCGTGCCCCGGCGGGATTCCCGAGTGGCCGCCGAGAGGAGTGGTGTGATGAGTCGACGACTCGACGTCATCCACGCCGGCGGCACCTTCCACTTGGATCCATTTCGAGCGGTGGGCGCTGGCCCGCTCAAGCAACTGGACGGCCAGCGGGTGGAGGTGCGCACTCACCCTCGTTGGCTGGGCGTGCATTTCATCGAGCGCCGCCCTGGCAGTCCGCCCACTCTCACCCAGGTCAAGTTGCGCGATGAGCGCGAGCCGCTGGCGGCGGCCCGCCAACGCCTCGCCACCATCGTCGAGGACAGCGATCCCCAGGTCGCGTTCGCCTTGCGCAGAGGCTTCCCGAGATCGTGGGAGAGGGCCGCCGCGCGAGGCGAGCGCGCCGTGGTCCTGGACGCGCTGTTGCGGCAGGACGCGTTGGACGACAAGCTCCCGGCCGCGGCGGCTTGGGCGCCGCTGTCTTCGCACGCTTGGCAGTGCACCCACAAGACCATCTCCACCATGGTCCATGCCCATCAGGACATCCCGCAGCAGCGACCTCGGTGGAGGATATGAGGCAGCCCTATCCGAGTAGGGACTTGCGCATCATTCACAACGCCTTTTACTGGTGTTGAGGTCCCGTTGTCACGTTCACCGCGCGGTGCGCGGCTCTTTCCCACAATCAGGAGAAAAGCTATGTCGCGCGTCGTCCATCGCGTCGTTTCGGACGCCTCCCACTCTGTCGCCATCGTCCAAACCGCCAGCAGTGGCGGTCGGTCCGGCCAACCCAGCAATCTTTCCACTGTTCGCTTGGCCAACGCGGATTTGAGCCGACTGTTTTCCGGACGCGTGCTCAACAATGCCATGATCGAGGTCATTGAGACGTGGCGCGTCGACGCCGCCAACCAAGGGCCGCGCTCAAATTTCGGCAAGACGTTGGAGGCGATGAAGGGAGAATTGGCCAGGCACCTCCCAGGCCAGGAGGTCAGCAGGTCGGACACGCCAATTGAAACCGAAGCCGGGCTTGCTCACTACGTTAGCCGAGTCGAAGCCTCGGCACGCATGAAGGCCCTGGACGCCAAGCTCCCGCCGGCATCCGCCTGGGCACCGCCGCCGACGCACGCTGGCCATGCTGACACGGCATGCATCGCCGCGGGCGACACGATGGGATCAGACCGACAGTCCTCGCGCCAACGCGCTCGGCTTTAACTTCTCCTAATAAGCGGAGTCCACGCCGGCCCTTTATTCCATTCGGGCTTGCTAAATCTCCGAGATTGTCTAAGCCGATTCAAGTCATTTCCCTCGATGAGGGTGGAGAAACCTATGAAATTCCCAACACGAAGCCCCTCTCACCCTTCCCAGCAACGCATTCCCGCCGCGTTGCTGCATGACGCGATCGCCGATAAGGATTCGGCGCGCGTCGCTTCGTTGCTTGCGGACAAAATTGATCCAAACGGATTCTTTCTAGGAACACCACTTGAAACCGCTATCAGTCATGGGTGCGTTCCCGAAATTTTGAATTCACTGATCAAAGCCGGTGCCGATGTGAATGCCTTCAATAGATTCGGTCTTGCGCCATTGCATCAAGCCGCCCATGATCACCTCGCCGTCGCCATCTTGATTGCGGAAGACGCTGACGTTAATGCTTGCTGCAAACACGGGACAACACCACTTCATAGTGCAGCGTCTAGTCGTGCCGCACATTCTGTGGCGGCAATGGTTGCTGCAGGATCCGACGTGAATGCGACCATGAAAGATGGTCGCACTCCTCTCCACCTGGCCACAAAGGTCCTTGGCGACGATATTCGTTATGGCGGCCCTGAGAGGGCCCAAAAATTGGTTGACACCGTTGTCGAACTCCTTAAGGTGGGCGCCGATCCAAGTTTGTTGGACGCGGAGGGACGGCGTGCCGATGATGTGGAGGATGGACATAACGAGGAAGAGCGCGCTGTTTGCGCGCGTGTTCGTGCCGTATTCGCCGCCCACCGCCTCAACTCAAATCTCCCGCCAGCTGCGACGTGGGCGCCGCCAAAGGCACACGCCGGCCAAATCGACGCAGCATGCAACTCCGTGGGCGACATGACGGCGCAAGACCAACAGCCCATGCGACAGCGTGCACGGCTTTGATCTTTCCTAACAAGTTCGGCTTACACAGAGCATTGTTTCTTTTGAGGCTACCTGTCCGGAAATGCAAGGGAACAACCCTAGGCCATCGGCCAGGCGTTTGTTCGAGCCAGGGCGATCCATAGCCGCCCATCCTGGTCTGCCGGTTCGGCCCCGGCACCCTTCAAGATCGTATTGACCCAGCTACCTGGCCCGGTTTGCGAGGCCTGAAACCGCAAAACCCGACCGGCCGGGCAAGCCGGATCCCTCAACTACCGGAGAAGCAACATGGAAAATGAGAACCAATCCAATCTGGCCGCCATCATGGCAGCTCCGTCTAACGGAATTTTAGTTTCGGATGGAATGGCTGCTCTGGTTGACTGTCTACGCACCTGTATTAGCGTCCAGGATAACTACCCGGAGCGCGAGCAGGCCAATGATCACCCCAGAGCAAAAGCAGTTCCTTGGCAAGGCCTTGAATCAAGTATCCGCTAGTCTCCAAAGGAAATTTGGTGCGCAGTTGACCCCGCAAGAATGTGAGGGTCTGGCTAAGAACGCGTTGATCACTGTCGGCGACGCCGTCTATAAAGCTGGCACTGGGAAGGGTAAACATGATCGCGCAAACCGGAACATGATTGCTTTGGCCGACCAAGTAGCCAAACAACAGGGTGCGGCCTGTAAGGCTGGGTGTAGTCATTGCTGCAAGAGCGAAAAAATCTGTATCACCGGGTATGAGGCTCGAACGATAAGTGATAACTTTTTAGGTCTGAGTGAGCCCATCCAGCAGGCTGTATTAAGAAACATCCGATCTTTTGAAGCCACAGGAGGCCCGGACGAGGTCAGGAAAAGTCCTTGTGTGTTCTTGGTCGATGAAAAGTGCTCTATCCATACGTTTCGACCATCGTTGTGCTGGTCGTATCTATCCAAGAGCGAAGCCATGTGTGCTGCGAGACTAAGGAACGGCGGCGGTTCCACCCGTGTTTTGGAGGCGTCCGTCGCACTTTATTTGGCTTTCCTCATCTTCTATCCGTTCTCAACAACTGACGACGAGGATCTAAGAGGAAGCGCATTCGAGATGAACTCCACTATGAAATATCTTTTAGTTGATGGGGGTGATATTGAGGATTTGGCGCCAGGCTCTGTGGCGCGCAAAACGAAGCAAATCCCAGTGTCCTTGTTGTAGTCCCTACTTCAACGGATACCCGTTCGTCCACGCCACCCACAACCACAGATGATCCCGTAAAGCCCTAGCGGTTTTCGTGGTCATCCAGGTCTTCCGCCCGAGCCTGGCCAGGTCATTCCTCATCTTGGCGTGGACCACATTGATGGCGTGGAGCGGGTCGTAGGCCCCTGACACCTTCTTAGGGCTGTTCAACTTGCTGTGTTTCACGCCTGGCAGGTGCGCAAACACCCACTTGCCATAGGAACTGTCGCCATCGGTGGCGATCGTGCCGCCGGGCTTCACCAGGGGCGCAATCTTCTTCAAGAGCCGCGGCACCGCCAGGTGTCGGGTGGATGTGTTCCAGCCCATCTGCTGCCCCTTCTTCATGTTCGAGGACAGTCTGGCAATGTCGAACCCCAGAATGGTGCCTGTCTTCACGCGCACCGCAATCGGCACGGAGACCTGTGCCCATCGGGCGTGAATGAAGGTCTCCAACTCGTCCATCATGACGTAAGCGGTGCCGCCATCTTTCGCCAGTTTCGACATGGCTTTGGCGTGTTCCTTCTTCGCCTCCTGGGCGAGGTATTCGACCTTGCGCAGCACCGTGTCTCGGGAGCAGCCCACCAGGATGGCAATGCGCCTGACACTCGCTCCAGATACGGCCAGGGCGAAGATTTTGCGGTTGAGTTCTGGCCGGTGTTGCTGGCGGATGGGCTTGACCAGGGTGACCGAGAACTTTTTCCCACACGCCCGGCATTGGTAGACGGGAATAGGCTGGTGATTGTGGCGAGGCGTGCGGTAGCCCTTCTTGCGGTAGAAGTCCAACGGGGGCGGCTTCTGCTTGCCCGCCCCCGGGCTTCGGTGGTGGACGCAGGCCGGGTTGGGGCAGTGGGCTCGGGGGTTGCGCATTGCTGCCAACCTAACCCAGAAAGGGCCATCTATCCCAGTTGGGATACATGGGCGGACAGGAAAGCCAATTTAGGCCGTCATTCCGCGATTAGGATCACCTCAAGGCCTCGCAACCCGGGACAGGTAGTTGACCCAGTCCTTGGCTCCGCCCCTGATTGCTGTGGCGGCGGCGGTATTCGGCAGACTTGGACCTGAGCCTCCGTCCCATCCGACAACTCGCAAGGCCTTGCCGCGTTGGACGCCTACGGCAACGGCATGACCGGCAGCATTGATCTGCCACCAGCCCTGGCCCGTGCCGATCGGAAGGCCTGCCTGGCGCGAGGTGGAGGCGCGCCGCACCCAGGCTTCGATCATGCTACGAGCCGTGTCCTCGTCTGTGCCCAGGTTCACGGCAAGTGTCTCTAATGTCGAACCACGCAGCACCTCACCAGATAGGGAAACCCAGTCAGCTGTCTTGCCTGGTCTAAGGAGCGTCCGACAGCTCGGGCAGCGATACCGCTGTCCACCCTCCAACTTGTCGTGCTTGCGTAAGTCAGACGAGCAGTTGGGACATGGCGGTGGTGGGCGTGGTCTGGCGCGCGGCATTGTGTTGTTCTGTGTTCCTATAAAAAACAGAATGTATCCATTTCGGTGGCTTGTAAAGCTGTCGATTTATCGGCGCTTGTTAGGTTGTTCGCAATGTTGGAATACCTGTTGCATTTAGTTCCTAGAATCGCTTGACGAGTTCCGGTTTTCTGTTTTATTGAGTAAGAGACTAGATCGTAAAAGTGCGTGAGGTCTCCCAAGTTATTTCAGGAGACCAAAGGCATGAAGACCGAGACCGAATGTGAGATTGAACTGATCGCCGCCCTTGCGGCCCAAGGCCTCGTAGCGCATTACCAGGACTCGGCATACAAAAAGAACAAGGCCCTGAAATCCGCCCTAAAAGGCGCCTCCAAGAGTGCCAGCAAGAACGGCACCGGAAAACCTGACGGGGTGGTGTTCTCTGACGCTTCCTGCGACAAGCCTGTCGCCTTGATTGAAGTGAAGGGCGAAGGCGATTTTTTGCAGGCACGGATAGAAGCCCAAGAGTATGTTCGCGCAGTGGCTGCTGCGAAGTGCTTTGTTCCCTTGGCTGTCGGGTATGACGGGGCTCAACTGTCTGTCGATTTCTACGACGAGACCACTGATACATTTTCCCCTTGTCTGTTATCGAACGGACTGTCGTTCATGGACCGCTTTGGGCAGAGCCGCTGCTGGCCGACAGAGGCCGAGTTGTTGGCTGCGTCCAGGTCCAGCGATGGTCAGTTGCGCGAGAACATTTCGGTCCTGGAAGAGGCTTTCACGCGCGACTTTATTCTTCAAATCAACGACACCATGCAGGTGGCCAGCGTCCCGGTTATCGACCGAGTGGTGATCTTTACGGCGTTTCTGGTTGCATGTCGCTCTGATGTGTTCCGCTCAGCCATGAAGACGGAAACGATCACCGCCAATCGCATTGGTCGGCAAACACTGGCTGGATTTGAAGCGCTTGTCGAAGAGGTTGAGGATGAAGAGGTCCGAGCCGGCCTGGAAGGGTTCACGGCTTTCATCAAGCCCAAGTTGATTGCGCAAGGAAAAGGTGAAGAGTCCAATGCGGCGGTCGCCATCTATCGGATCGTCAAGGACGATATTCCTGCGCTGTGTGCCAAACATAAGAAAGATGTAGACGACCTAATCAATGCGCTCAACGCCAGCATGTTCAACCTGGTGGATGTCTACGAGGCCTTCCAGGCTTATGCGCCAGAAAATGATCTAGGCCAATACTTCACTCCGCGTCATATCGTGCGCGCCATGATCCGTCTGGTTGAGCAGTTCCGCGGTCGTAAGTTGGATGAGACTGATATCGTCTACGATCCTGCCTGTGGCGTAGGGGGCTTCCTGGTTGGAGCCTTGGAGCGCGTTGCCGAAAGCAAGCACGGCCAAGATCGCGTCCTCATAAAGCAAGCGTTCGGTGCGAGGCTGCTTGGTTGTGAACCCGCGGCAGAGATTATTCAGGTGGCGCGAATCAACCTCTGGATGCATGGGGATGGCACGAGCGGGATCTTCAAGGATTCTTCGTTAGAGCGAGACCACCTTCCGGGGAAAGGCAAGGGAACGAAGCCGGGCGACAACGGGCTGGACAAGACCACTCCGGCAAGCCACCCAATCCACAAAGTGATGGCCGCATTGCAGGCAAAGGGAGTATCTGACCCCAGGCCAACGGTGGTTTTGATGAACCCTCCGTTTCCGACCAAGAAGAAGTCCTACCACGCGTTTGAGTTTGTCGAGCATGCACTGTCGCACCTTCGAGAGGGTGGTTGGCTGTGTGCGGTTGTTCCGGCAACCACGATCGTTTCGGAAGACAAAGCGCATGTAGCTTTCCGCAAGCGCATGCTACGGCACGCTCAACTGGCGGCTGTGGTCGGTATGCCGGCTGACCTATTCGCACCAGGCGCCAGCGTCAACACCTACCTGTTGCTGCTTCAAAAACAAGCCACAGGCCACCAAGCTAATCGCTCTGTTCTGTTTGCCCGCTGCCCCGACGATGGCTATGCCATGGACAAGTCAACACAACGCCGAGTTGCCCCTAAGAGCGAGTCAGGTAAGGCGCTTCGTCGTTGGACAAAGGACGGAGACTTTGGAGGGCACCTGGCTGATCTCCTAGCCTACAACAAGCCAACAAAAACTCAGGGGGATTGGTGGGTCAAACTACATAAGGAGGGTGGCGTTGACGTTCATCGGCACGCCTTGTCCGCGAACTTGCCAAAAGACACAATCGACAATGGTAGCGAGTGGTCCCCAGAGAAGTTTATAAACGACCAGGTTGACCCCGCCGAACTGCTGCGGCTCGCGAATCGAATCTATGCAGAAGCGCAGGCCTACGAGTTGGTCAAGACGGTTGGAGGTGTCTGGTGATGAAAGTTGGAGATTTGTTTGAGGTCAAACGAGGAAACTGCTCTGGCCTTGAAACCCATGCCAGTGGAACGATTGCTTTCGTGTCTGCTGGCACAAGCAACGCCGGTGTGGCTGGATTCGTTTCCAAAATCTCCGGCGGACGCCTGTTCAAAGATTTGCCCTGTCTTTCCGTCGCCGCTAATGGCGATGGAGGTATGGCATTCGCCTCACCCAAGAACGCAGAGTTCTATGCCACCAGCGATGTGGCTGTTCTAGTCCCAAAATGGCAGCATGCATTTTGGCAAACTGATATACAAAGCAAATTGATTGCGGTAGCGGCTTACATCAGAAAGCAGCGATGGCGGTTCGGGTTCGGCAGAAAGATGTCCACTCGTTTTGCCGACCTAGATTTGGACATGTCAGTCATCCAGTCAATCATCGGGGCCATTGTCAAAACAAAGCCGAAAGTAAAAACCATCACGCAAGCTGATGTGGCGGCCTTGCTGGCAAAGTTGCCGAATGGCGTTGCTATTCATGACTTGTTCGACATGGTGAAGCGAAATACATTTGAGAACAGCGAGGCTAGTGCATACGGCACAGTTCCTCTTGTCTCTGCAAGCTCAAACAACAACGCTGTGGTTGGCTTTATTGAAACGCAGAACCCCAAGGATATCGTTCCTGGGAACACCATATCAGTAGCAAAGGATGGTGTTCCCATGATCTCCCGTGTCCAAGCCAACCCTTACGCCGTGAATACTCATGTTGTTCCACTGCAAGCCAAGGCAGGAACAAAATATACGGACAAGGATCTGGCTATTATTGCTGCTCTCATCGAAAATCAAGGGTGGCGCTACAACTACATGCGCGCCGCCGCATGGGGCCGAATGGGCCCACAAATCATCGTTTGAACGCATATCCCTCTTACAGAGCATATCCATGAACGCCAGGGTCCTCCGTCCAATCATCACCCGCCACCCACGAGAGCAGTTCCCTACGCCAGAAAGTGTTGCCGACCATTTCGGAGTGCCACGAGAGGCGATCGACTGCCACACCTTCAATGTGGACGGCTTCCCGAGTGAGTGGATTTTTGTTTCTTGGCGCGCTGGAACGATTTTCCCAGAAGGTGTTCGCGTCTACATCAACTTCTGATCATTTCACCGGATACCCATTCACCCACGCCAACCAGATCCACAGGTGGTTCTCCAAGGCCTTCCGGCTTTTGGTCGTTGTCCAGGTCTTCCGCCCCAGCCTGGCCAGGTCGTTCCTGGCCTTGGCGAACAGCACATTGATGGCGAACAGGGGATCGGTTTCCCGCGGCTCCCCCGTCGCTCGCTTCCTGGCTCGACCCAGGCTCGTTTCCTTGGGTGAGTGAGCCACCACATGCCGCACCCCCGGCAGTGCCTGCTTGATCCACTTTGGATACGAGGCCTCGCCATCGGTGGCGATCGTGGCCCCTGGTTTGAGGACTGGCGCCAACTGCGCGAACACGCCTGGCACTACCGTCGGCCGGTCGTTGTAGGTCCAGTTGGTGCCGCCAGGCGGTAGAGGCTGAATGCCGGCGCCTCCCAGTTTCATGCTCGACGGCATTCGAGCCACGCACAGGGCCAGGATGTGTCCGGTCTTGACCCGGATGGCCACGGGCACAGAGAGTTGCTTGTGCCTCGCGTGGACGAACGTCTCCAACTCATCGAACATCACATACGAGGTGCCGCCTTCCTTGGCCAGTTTGGCCATGGCTTTGGCGTGGTGCTTCTTGGCTTCCCCTGCCAGATACTCGATCTTGCGCATGACTGTGTCGCGGTCGCAGCCTAGCAGGATGGAGATACGACGCACCGTGGCACCTGACACGGCCAAGGCAAAGATCTTCCGGTTGAGGTCTGGCCGCTTCTGGTTCCTGATGGGTTTGACCAGGGTGGCCGAGAACTTCTTGCCGCAGGACTTGCATTCATAGACCGGCACCGGCTGGTGGTTGTGCTTGGGGCGGCGGTAGCCGTCCTTGCGGTAGAAGTCGATCGGAGGTGGTGGCAGGGTTGGCTTGGCATAGGGGTCTCGCCAATGCTCACAATCAGGGTTAGGACAGTAGGCGCGGGGGTTCCTCATGGCCCCAACCTAACCCAAAAACGGCCTGATCTATCAAAGTTGGAATACTGGATAGATTGATAAAGCGCGTTTGCAGGCAATTTCTGTGAAATTGGCCGCTTTTATCCCTTGTCTACCCGGACAGGTAGGATGTGAAGGACTTGCGCGTTGGTGTCTGTCGGGTATGGGTAGGTGCAACATCTCTTTGAGACCCCGCCTTGGCCCCCAACGCACCGCCGATGAGACCCTCAGTTCGCAACCGTCGCGACGCGATTCGGCGCCTCGCAGCCACGCACACGGCGAGTGGCATTGCCCGCGTCGTGGGCTACCACAAGACCGTTGTTCACGGCGACTTGCGCACGATGGGAATCCGGGCTCAGACGCGCACGGAGCGCGGCTCGCAGCGCGTGCGTGAGCGTTGGGCGAAAGTAGCCTTGCTGTTGAAGAAGGGCGAGCCGATCGCATGCATCGCCCAAGCGTTGGACGTGCCGCGGCACACGGTTCGCAACGACATTTTTCAGATGCGCTTGCGCGGTATCATTCCGCCGTCGAACTTTAGCCACTGCAGTTCGCAACGTTGGCAGACCCGCCTGCCAGATCTCCAGATCGGGGTTTCTCTTGGCCACTCGCTCCGCCGGATGGGAAGCGATCTGGGCGTCTCGGCCGAAACGGTGCGCATCTGGCTGCTGCAATCGGGCCTTCGGCCTGCGGGGGCTCGGTGATCGGCTGGCGCGGCGCGTGGCTGTTCGGCGACGAACTGCCTTTCCAAGGCGTGCCGGGCCTGCTGCCCATGACGCCGGAGATCGAACGGTTGTATCGCGCCTGTCTACGCGCCCGACCGGGCGACGGAACGATCGACGTCGAACTGGACCGCTTGCGACGGGCCGCTCACGAACCAGAGCAGGTGAATGCCGCGCGGGGCGAGAAACCGATGGACGCTTGTAGACAAGGACCAAGGCACATGCATGAGGGCGGTTTCGGCGAATACTGGGCGGAGCATTGCCGCTGGAACCGCGCTCGATGACGCTACATGCGTTCGATATCCCGCAGCGGTGCCGAGGCGGGGGCTAGTCTGTCGTCCAAGTGCTCGCCGACGAGCTGGGATCTCACGGCCAAGAGAGTGGCACGTGCTTCCGGGCTTAGGGTCGCAAACACCTTTTCGGTGATCAACGCGCCTGCAGTGAGCAACTGCCGCAAAACCTCGGGTTGGTCCCAATAGGCTGCTGCAATTGCCGCAGAAGACAACTTGCGTTGTGGGTAGTTGAAGTTCATCAGCAACTCACGGCAAACGTCAATGTGCCCGCCGCGTGCAGCCAACTCTAGTTCATTGCCCTCGTCCCGATTCACGCGTTCCATGCGCTTGGCGCCTGCGTCCAGCAACGCCCGGCAAATGCCGGCATGGCCGCGAAGTGCAGCCAACGGAAGGGGCGTGTAGGCCGGCCGCTTGCTTCGCTGGTTCGGGTCCGCCCCGTCTCCCAGCAACTGGCAGACACGCGTCAGATCGCCCGCGTCGACCGCTGCAAGTAGGGGGTAGGCCTTAAAACGAGCCATCAGATCGACCCTCGCCTGTGCTTGGGCTTGAGGGAGGATTCACAAGAAGCGAGATGTTCGGATGAGGTCATGCGGCGCTTCGAGCGTGGAGCGAGGACGCACCCATCCTCACCGATGGTTTCCCGAATTTCAATGCGCAACGCGATTCTGGCTCCCGCGTTCGGATCGGGGGATTGTGCGCTTCCCGTTCTGGTTTATTGGTAGAGGTGTCCAATCCCATCCAGGAGATTCGCATGAAACCCGTCTGTTTGGCCGCTTTGCTATTCGCAATCCCGTCGCTCTGCTGGGCAAATGGTTCGGAGGCTACTTGGCCCGGTTTGCGAGGCCTGAAACCGCAAAACCAGACCGGCAGGGCAAGCCGGGCCCCCTCAACCACCGGAGAATAAGAATGAATCGCAAGCTTAGAAGCCTTATAGATCCAAGACTGATTTCTGACCGCCCAGGTGAGATGGGCCTTGTAGAGCCGAGACCTCTCATTGACGCTTTTCAACCGACGGCTATGTTCATTAAAGGAAAAGCCAGAAGGGAGAAAGCGTGCCCAACAAAGAAAAGAGGGCGAGAAAACTTCGGGAACGAAGAAAAAACAGCATTGCCACAAAACAGTCCAAACCTTGTATCGCAAAACTGAGGCCAATCGAAAAAATCGCCCTGCAAGAGACTGTTGGCGCGGTAGTTCCTCCTGGCAATCCGATTCTTGATAGCTTGATAGCGCAGGCGGCATTGCCGGCAGTGGTTTCTGGCGTAGCGGCATTCGAGAAAGCTAAATCCATTAAAGAAGAATCACCTGTTGAGAGCGTGAAAGCCATGCTCGCTGTTGGAGATAAGGAAATAGCCAAAGGAATTGCTAATAGTGGTGAAACGCCAGCATGTGGCTCCGGATGCAATTACTGCTGCCAGAATATGAGGATTGTTTTCTGCGAAGATGAGGCAGTGATCATTGCGGAAGCGGTGGCCAGATTTGATTCGGCTGAAAAGTCTGCTTTGTCTGGACGCCTTGAAAAGTTTGGCCCAACAGGGTCCGGGAAGGGCGTTGGTCAGTGCGCACTTCTTGGAGCGGATGGGCGATGTTCAATCTACGACAGTCGTCCCATGAGTTGTAGGGCTTACCACTCCACCTCTCGACAAATGTGTAAGGGGAGACTTGATGGTAGCGAGCCCCAGATAGCCGAATACACGACTCTGCCTTTTCCATCAGACTCGGCCAACTTGTATTCATTCTGGACCGTTTTGGGTGTCAGAAATTCTCAGTATGGGTTTGAAATGAATAGCTTTCTTAGCCGTATTTTGAAGTTTGATGGTAGGCTGGAGCAATGGGCTAATGGGGTTTTGCTAGATGAGTCCGATATGGCAGCAACCGCGCCCAAGGATCCCTCAAAACAAAGTAGGAAGGTCATACCGCTCGTCATGATTCAAGAAGAAGCCACGGGTTCTGATGACGGTAAACATGGATTTTTCGGCCTCATCAGAAATGTGTTTGGAGACAAGAAGTAATCACTTCACCGAATACCCGTTTGTCCACGCCACCCACAGCCACAGATGGTCAGTCAACGCCCTAGCGGTTTTGGTGGTCATCCAAGTCTTACGGCCTAACCTGGCCAGGTCGTTCCTCATCTTGGCGTGAACGACATTGATGGCATGGAGCGGGTCATATTCGCCTGACACACTCGGGCTGTGCCGCTTCTGGTGTTTTATCCCTGGTAGGTGTGCCGATACCCACTTGCCGTAAGAACTGTCCCCGTCGGTGGCGAGTGTCGCACCAGGTTTCATGACGGACGCGATGTTGTTCAAAAGCCGTGGCACCGCAATGTGCCTAGTGGATGTGTTCCACCCCATCGTCTGACCTTTCTTCATGTTCGATGATAACTTGGCCAAGTCGAATCCCAGGATGGTGCCTGTCTTCACCCGCACTGCCACAGGCACGCTCACCTGTGCCCATCGGGCATGGATGTAGGTCTCCATCTCATCCATCATCACGAAGCCCGTGCCACCCTCCTTGGCGAGTTGAGCCATCGCTTGGGCGTGTTGCTTCTTGGCCTCACCTGCCAGGTATTCGACCTTTCGCAGCACCGTATCCCGTGAGCATCCCAACAGAATGGCCATGCGTCGAACGCTCGCCCCAGACACGGCCAGGGCAAATATCTTCCGGTTCAACTCTGGCCGGTGTTGCTGACGGATAGGCTTGACCAGGGTGGCCGAGAACTTCTTGCCACAGTCCTTACATTGGTAGACCGGGATGCTCTGGTAGTTGTGCCGCGGGGTGCGGTAGCCCTTCTTGCGATAGAAGTCCAACGGGGGCGGTTTCTGCTTGCCCGCCCCCGGGCTTCGGTGGTGGACGCAGGCCGGGTTGGGGCAGTGGGCACGGGGGTTGCGCATTGCTGACAAACTAACCCAGAAATAGCCATCTATCCCAGTTGGGATACCTCTTACATTGAAAGCGCCATATTGGCGCTCAAATCATCCGTTTAGTGATTATTGAGGCCTCGCGATCCGGGCCAAGTAGGTTCGGAGGAGGTTGACAGCCTTGCCGACAGGCCAATCGCATACATGGTCGGCCAAGATCGATGCGAAATGACCGGTGCCGTGATCGTCGGCGGAGAGGCTGTCTCCGGCGCCACGATCACGTTGCAAAAAGGTGACACGATTGTGGCGAAGGCGCGAACCAACCCGCAGGGAATCTACCGCGTCGAGTTTTCGGCAGGCGTTGGCGATTCAGTTCAGGAATTCGCCTTGTCTGTCCTGCCCTCGGTCGGGTCACGTGCGCTCGTCCGTCTTGATTCGTCGATGACGAAGCCAACCGCTACTTGCAAGAGCTTAGCGATCACCGTCGGTGAAGTTGAGCGCATTTGAGACTGTCCGTGCAAAAGGAACCACGGCAGCGGATCGACCGCGCGGCGCTGTCACCACGCAGACAGCCGATCATAGTGAAGTTCAAGGCTCAAAGAGAGGCGCCATCGCGCTGCGCGAGCCTGCTCGACGAAGTTTTCGCTTCATAGAAGCGTGTTCTGGCAGGATCGATTGCACATGTAGTGGCGTGCCATAGTCTTTACATGCCCCATCAACCTAGGGGCGTCTGATGTCATGCCAAGTAAGCGTAGCTCAACGCAGGCAGTAGCAGTGCGAAAGACAGCGCTACTCCGATTAGAGCCGGTTGCATGCACTTCATGCCGCATGTTTCTTCTTCTTTCTAGTTAATGATGGTAGTGGCTGAAGCGATTGCAGAATCTGGCACTGCGCGACCGTGCCGCCAGGACAAGCGCGCAACATAGCGAACAACTCGTCCTTCAGTCGTTGCAAATCTGCAATCTTTTCTTCGATACGAGTGACGTGCGCCCGGGTAAGCTGGTCGATGTCTCCGCAATCTTGTTCGGCATCGACGCCCAAGCTCAGCAGTTCCCGAATCTGCTCGATCGAGAACCCGAGCTCGCGAGCCCGACGCACGAAGCCGAGCCGCTGCACGTCCAGCGGACCATACGTGCGGTAGTTCCCGGCGGAGCGCGGTGGTGCGAGCAGCAAGCCTATTCTTTCGTAGTAACGGATGGTTTCGGCCTTGGTCGCGGTGGCGTTCGCCAACTGGCCGATAGTGAGGCTGTCCATCATGGGGCTTGACCTTGTAGTAACTACAGGCTTCATAACTATAACCCGTCTTGGATGCAAGTCCGCCTCATTGGCGCGACCCGCCGCATCTCCGCGAATCCTGAGGCCTGAGCGTGGATCATTGCTGTAGCCAAAAGCGCGACGAACTCCAAGCGTTAGCCGTTCAGGGAGCCCAGCGCCGCGTCTTGATAGCAGTCATGCTGATCAACTTGGCGATGTTCGTCATCGAGTTCGGGGCGGGGGTCGTGGCCCGCTCTTCGGCGCTCCAGGCAGATGCGGTCGACATGCTAGGCGACGCAGTAGTGTATGGACTAAGCCTGTGGGCGATCGGCCGCGGTGCTCGCTGGGAAGCGGGCGTGGCAGTAGCCAAAGGACTATTGATTCTCGTCCTATTCGGCATCATCGTGGCCGAAATCGCATGGAAGTTGATCGAAGGAATTTCGCCTTCCAGTCTTTTGATGGTGACCTTTGGCGCGCTAGCACTCGCAGCCAATCTAACCTGTTTGGCAATGCTGTGGCGTTTCCGCGCACTCAACATCAACATGAGCAGCACCTTCGAATGCTCGCGCAACGATGTCATCGCCAACCTCGGCGTCCTGCTCGCGGCCGGTGGCGTGGCAATGTTTGACGCCGGATGGCCTGACATCCTGGTTGGAGGCCTCATCGCCCTCGTCTTCCTGCGTTCGGCCATCCGCGTCCTGCGCGAAGCTTGGCCTGTCTGGCGTGCTCCTGCTTGAACTCCTGCAGGCTCGCCTGCTGCGCCCGCATGTCCAAAGAATGCTTACCGACTTTCCGTCTTGTGGCCTTGCAGGGTATGGATTCATACTCATGGCACATGCGACGGCCTTTTCGACATCTCGGGCGCTTCGTCGCCATGCTGCTGATCGCAGTCATGGCCGCTGTGCCCGTGGCCGATGCTTTCGCCTGCGCGTTCGAGTCCGAATCCACCTATGCCGCCGAAGCCGGAGAGCGCACCGCTTCTGATCCGTCCGGCAAGCAGCGTGAAGCCGATACCCAGCACGGTGTTTGCGCGCACAACCATTGCCACCACACCACAGCGGACGTTCCGTCTGACGGGCTGGCCGCCCCGGACCATGGGCGCGGCGGAGCCGCCTATCCCCGCCAGGACGCGAACCGTTTGTCCAACTGCTCCGATGGATTGATGAGGCCCCCACGGGCCTGACGTGACGCCTGCAACTGCAGGCGCGCATCTCCACGTCATTTCTCAATCCAGGAGTTTCCCATGTGCAGCTTGCTCGCCCGGCCGCGGAACGCGGCCGGTTCGGGCGTGGCCGCCTATGTGCGTGTGTCGCCATCAAAGGCGCCGCCGCGCAGGCGTGTTGCGTCCCGTTTCAATGTGAACCCGTTTGCGGGAGGGCCGCACTGATGAAGCGCCCTCTCGATGAAACACGTCGTCCTCGTGTGGCACGCACAGGTTTAGGTGGATCGCTGGCTAGAAATCTGCCTTCGATCAGCATCGAAGGCTTGATTGTCGTCGTGGCCGCATACTTCGTACTGGCCACGAACTCCGCTTTCTGGTCAGGCATGCGAGCGGCTGGCACGCTTTCCGAATCCGATGCATGGGTCGTGGTGCTTTGCGCTGCCCTCGCCATCTTCGCCCTTCATGCGCTGCTACTCGTGGTTCTGATCCCGCGTGCCGTCGCAAAGCCTGCGCTGACCCTGTTGCTTCTGGCTGCGGCTGGGGTGTCGTATTTCTCGAAGAAATACTCGGTCTATATCGATCCAAGCATGATCCGGAACGTGCTGCGCACCGATACCACCGAGGCGGGAGAGCTGCTGACGCTGGATCTCGGGGTGTCGTTGCTGCTGTTCGGTGCGCTGCCGTCGTTGCTGGTCTGGCTGGTTCGGATCCATGTGCGTCCGCTTCGGATGGCATTGATGCGCCGACTGCTGTTCGCCTTCTCGATGATCGTGCTGACTGCTGCATCCTTGTTCGTTGCGTTCGACGACCTTTCGCCTCTGATGCGCAATCATCCGTCGCTGCGCTACATGATTGCGCCTGGCAATGTGCTGGTGGCCACGACCAAGGTCCTCGCCGAGCGTGCTCGTGCACCTGAAGGGCCGCGCCAGGTGGTGGGTGCGGACGCGAGACTTCAGGGACACACCGCATCGACCAAACCGCATTTCCTCGTGATCGTCGTGGGCGAGACCGCTCGCGCCCAGAACTGGGGCCTGAACGGCTACGGCCGCCAGACCACGCCGCAACTGGCCCGTCTGGACGTCGTCAACTACAAGGACGTGAGCGCGTGCGGCTCGAACACCGAAGTCTCTGTGCCTTGCATGTTTTCCTCCACCGGCCGTCGACGCTACGACCAGCAGCTCATCAGCAATTCCGATTCGCTTCTGCATGTGCTGGAAAGGGCGGCGGTCCGGACGCTGTGGCGCGACAACCAGACGGGATGCAAAGGGGTCTGCGATGGACTGCCATTCCAGTCCTACCGGAAGCCGCCGAAGAATCCGATGTGCAATGACGAAGCGTGCCGTGACGCCGTGATGTTGCAGGGCTTGCACGATGCCATCGACGACAACCCCGGGGACGTGGTGGTCGTTCTACATCAAATCGGAAACCATGGTCCCAGTTACTACAAGCGATACGGCGACGAGTTCAGGCGCTTCTTGCCCGATTGCCGGGAAGCCGACCTGAAGCGGTGCAGCCGCGAACAGATCGTCAACGCCTATGACAATGCCATCCTCGCCACCGACGATTTCCTGGCCAAGGCGATCCGCATGCTGGCCCAGGACGCGTCCCACGACACGGCCTTGATCTACCTGTCCGATCACGGTGAGTCGTTGGGCGAGAACAACATTTACCTGCACGGCTTCCCGTATGCGATCGCACCGGACACGCAGATCAAGGTGCCCATGGTGGCTTGGCTCTCGCCCGGCATGATCGCCAGCACCGGCATCGACATGCGCTGCGTGAGGGCCCGGGCCGATCAGCCGGCCAGCCACGACAACCTGTTCCATTCCGTTCTGGGGTTGATGCAGGTGACCACCGCTGTTTACGAGCCCGCCCTGGACCTGTTTGGCAGTTGCGCGACGCCAAGACCTCAGGTATCTGTGGGGCTGCCCGCCGGCCAGGGAAACGACCTGAATGCTCCTGAGCCAGATGGGGAGCCGCTGTAATTGTATACACGCATTGATACCTTCATAATCTTGGTTATGCATCGGTTTTTCCGCCCATTCACGCGCCCCATCGCCATGCTGCTTCTTGCAGTCATGGTTTTGATGCCTGTGACGGAGGCCTTTTCTTGCTCTTTGGAAGGCGAATCGACTCACTCGGCCGAATTCGTGACCGATGGCGATCAGGCGTCTCATACCGAGGACAGCTCCGGTAAAGTAGACACCGGCGAAGCCTCCCACGACGTTTGCGTGCACAACCACTGCCACCACACGACGGCGGACCTGCCGCCGCAGTCGGCGGTCGGTGCCTTCTTTCTGAAGGCCGCCGATCCGCAACCGATCGATGACGCCAACCTCTTGGCGAATGCGTCCGACGGACTCATGAGGCCGCCCCGGATCTGACGTGTTTCGCCCGCCTTGCGCGGGCGCTTTCCACGTCCATTTCGATCCAGGAGTGTCCAATGCCCATGTTGCTTGGCCGACCGCTCAGAGCGGTCTGGCTGGGCGTGGCTATCCTTGTCTGCGCATCGCCCTTGGCGATGGCGCAGACACGGGAAGTCGCGCCGTCTTATCAATCCCTGCTCGCACGGTTGGAGCAGATGCCCGCCGCGATCGAGGCTGCGGCGCTGTCCGAGGCCGCCGATGCCCGTGCGCAACAAGCGCGAGCCATCGCGAACCCTTCCCTCAGTTGGGAGACCGAAAACATCCAGGGTTCCGGCCCCTACCGCGGGTTCGGCAACGCCGAGACCACGGTGTCCGTCACGCAGCCGCTGGAACTGTTCGGCCAGCGCAGCGCCCGCATCGGCGCCGCTCGGGCCGATGCCCTCGCCACCGGCCTGCGCAGCGAGCAGATGCGCTGGCGGGCCGCAGGCAGGCTCGCGCAGGCCTACAGCGATGCCGAGGCGGCATCGCGCCGCTACGATCTCGCCGCTGAAGCGCTTGCCCTGTCCGAGCAGGATGCGCGTGCAGTCGCGTTGCTGGTGGAAGCCGGTCGAGAGGCCACTCTGCGCGGTATCCAGGCGCGCAGCGAGACCGATGCGGCACGCGCCCAGCTGGAAGAAGCCCGCGCCGTGCGCGATGCGGCCTTCGCCCGACTTTCCGCGATCGCCATGCTCGACGCCCCTGTGGAAACGCTTGGCGCGAGCTTGCTGGACACTGCGCCTGCATCGCATGCGCTCGACGCCAGCGACCCGTTGGCCGTTCGCATCGCGCAGGCCGAGGTCGATGCAGCCGGTCAGCGCCTCACGGTGGAGCAGCGGCGCGCCCGTCCGGATCTCAGCGCGAGCATGGGCATGCGTCGCTTCCGCGAGACCGGGGACGATGCGTTCACCATCGGTTTGAGCGTGTCGGTGCCGTTGTTCGACCGCAACCGTGGCGGTGTCCGTGCTGCTTACGCCGACCAGCGCGCTGCCGAAGCGCGTCTGACCGCCCAGCAGCAGGAAGCCCGGGCCGATCGACTGGCTGCAGAGGCCACGCTGTCGGCATCGATGGCGCGCGTTCGCGCGGCCGACAGCGGTGTTGGCGCCGCTGAAGAGGCCTATCGCATGGCACGTGTCGGTTTTGACGCCGGGCGTCTCTCGCAACTTGAACTACGCAGCACGCGCGCCTCGCTCATCTCCGCGCGCAACGCCGCCGTGGAAGCGCGCCTCGCGCGCGTCCGCGCCGAAATCGACTTGGCCGGCCTGGAAGGCCGTGCTCCTTTTGGGGAATCCCGATGACATTCAAGAACAACCGACTGGTGCTGGTTGCCGCGATCCTGATCGCCTTGGCAGCAGGCTTCGGCCTTGCGCGTGTGACAGGCGACGACGCTGGCGAAGCGGCCCACGCCGAACACGCCGAAGACAAAGACGCTGCCGACGCCCACGCTGGAGAAGAGGGCCACAACGAAGAAAGTGAGGGGGCTGATGCGCACGCCGACGAAGGCGGGCACGGCGAAGAAGAAGGCAAGAAAGGAGCCGAAGAAGAAGGCACCGTTGCGCTCACGAAAGAACAAATCGAAGCCTCCGGCATCACCGTTGTCGCGGTGTCGCGTGGTGGCGGTGGCGAGACCCGGCTGAGCGGCCGGGTGGAGCCTTCGATCGGCGCGCGCGCCGCGGTGGCATCGTCCATCGCCGGTCGGGTGGAGCGCGTGATCGTTGCGCCAGGCACGCAGGTCCGCGCTGGCCAGCCGCTCGCAGTGGTCGTCAGCGGCGAAGCTGCGACGATGCGGGCCAACGCCGACGCGGCTCGGGCAGAGGCGGAGGCGGCACGATTGGTGTTCCGACGCGATCAGTCTCTGGTTTCGCAGGGCGTGGTCGCCCGGCAGGAACTCGAAGCCTCACGCGCTCGCTCGCTGGCGGCCGATGCGCTTGCTCGCGCTGCGGTCGCCCAGGCCAGCGCTGCCGGCACGCCGGACGCGAGCGGCCGGATCACCATCACCAGCCCGGTGGCGGGCGTGGTGGGCGCGGTGCAGGTCACCCCGGGGAGTGTGGTGAGTGCAGGTGCTCTGGTGGCGAACGTCTCCGATCCAAAGCAGACCGAACTGGTGTTTTCCGCGCCGCCGGCACTGGCGGCACAGGTCGCGCCCGGTGCTCGTATCGAAGTGTCCGGTCCGGCCGGGAATTTCACGGCCGTGGTGATCGGCGCTGCGGCCGATGTCCGCGAACAGGGCGGTATGGCTGTCATCCGCGCTCGCGCCGAGTCCGGGACGCTGCCGCCTGCGGGTTCGCCGGTCGCGGGTGTCGTGGTGTCCGCGGGGCAAGGCCGGGCCCTGAGCGTGCCTGCCGACGCGGTGCAGACCGTCGAAGGCCGATCGGTCGTGTTCGTGGTGACCGACACGGGCTTCCGCGCGATGCCCGTGCTCGCCGGCCGTCGCGCCGGTGGCCGCATCGAAGTGCTCAACGGGTTGACTGGCAGCGAGCGTATCGCTGGCAGCAACGCGTTCCTGCTGAAGGCAGAGCTCGCCAAGGGCGAAGCCGAGCACGGTCACTGAGGGCGCCGCCATGTTCAAGATCGTGATCGAAACAGCGGTGAGATTCCGCTGGGCGATGGTCTTCGCCGCGGCGATGCTCGCCGCATATGGCCTGTTTCAACTCAGCCGGTTGCCGATCGATGCCGTGCCGGACATCACCAATCGGCAGGTGCAGATCAACACCATCGCGCCGGCGCTCGCGCCGGGGCAGATCGAGCGGCAGGTCACTTACCCGCTGGAGACCGCGCTGGCAGGCATTCCGGGACTCAGCAGCACCCGCTCGCTGTCGCGCAACGGCTTCTCGCAGGTGACCGCGATCTTCACCGACCAGACCGACATCTACTTCGCCCGCCAACAGGTGGCCGAACGGATGCGCGAAGTCGAGGAGGATCTGCCCGAAGGCGTGGTGCCCATGATGTCGCCGGTGACGACGGGTTTGGGTGAGGTGCTGATGTGGACGGTGGACTACGTGCCCTTCAACGCGAAGAAGGTCGCCAAGGCCGGCGAGCCCGGGTGGCAGGCCGACAAGGCCTACCTCACGCCCGAGGGCGACCGGCTGACCACGCCGCAACAGCGAGCGACCTACCTGCGCACCGTCCAGGACTGGCTGATCGCGCCGCAGATGCGGTCGACGCCCGGTCTGGCCGGCGTGGACACCATCGGCGGCTACGTGAAGGAATACGCCATTCGTCCCGACGCGGCACGCATGGCGGCCTACGGCTTGGGCATGGGCGATCTGGTGCGTGCGCTGGAGCGTTCGAACGTGCAGGCCGGCGCGGGCTTCGTGCAGCGCGGCGGCGAGGGTCTCATCGTCCGTGCCGACGCCCTGGCGCAGACCATCGATGACCTCGCGCAGGCGCCGGTGGCGAACCGCGACGGTTTGGTGGTGCGGGTCTCCGACGTGGCGCGTGTCGAACTCGGCCAGGCGCCGCGGTTGGGCACGGCCACACGGGACGGCCATGAGGCGGTGCTCGGCACCGCGCTGATGATCGCCGGGGGCAACAGCCGCACCGTGGCCCAGGCCGCAGCGGAGCGCCTCAAGGAGGTCAACCGGACGCTGCCGCCGGGCATCGAAGCCGAACCCGTGCTGGACCGCAGCTTGCTGGTGAATTCAACCATCAAGACCGTGGCCAAGAACCTGACCGAAGGCGCGCTGCTGGTGGTCGTGGTGCTGTTCCTCCTGCTCGGCAACATCCGTGCGGCGGCGATCACCGCGTTGGTGATCCCGCTGTCGTTCCTGTTCGCGGTGATCGGCATGAACCGCTTCGGCATCAGCGGCAACCTCATGAGCCTGGGCGCGCTGGACTTCGGCATCCTGGTCGACGGCGCGGTGATCGTGATCGAGGCGACGCTGTTGATGCTGGGGCAGAAGCAGGCCGAACTCGGCCGGCATCTCTCCGCAGGCGAACGGCTGGGTGTGGCGATCCAGGCGGCACGCAAGATGGTGCGGCCTGCTGCATTCGGTCAGCTCATCATCCTGCTGGTGTTCGCACCGATCCTCACGCTCGAAGGGGTGGAGGGCAAGACGTTCCAGCCGATGGCCGCGACGTTCATGCTGGCGCTTGTGGGCGCCTTCATCTTCTCGTTCACGTTCGTGCCCGCCATGGCAGCGCTGTTCGTGCGGGATCCGAAGGAGGTGCACGCCAAGAACGCCTCCCACGCTCCGGATGCGGAAGCAGGCCAGCATGGCGGTGACACGCACGGCCACGCCGAGGAACACGAAACCAGGATCCTGCGGTGGACACGCCGCAAGACCGAGCCGGCCATCCGCGCTGCGATCGCGCGGCCACGTGCGGTGTTGGTCAGCGCAGCCTTGATGTTGGCCATGGGCACGGGAGCGTTCTTCTCGCTGGGGCGCGAGTTCATGCCCACCCTGGACGAAGGCAACCTCGCCATGCAGGCGTTGCGGGTGCCGTCGGCGTCCCTGGAGCAGTCCTTGGCGATGCAGATGTCTCTGGAGAAAGCGTTGGCGAAGGAGCCGGAGGTTGCGACGGTGTTCTCCCGCACCGGCACCGCCGAGGCCGCCATCGACCCGATGCCGACCAACATTTCCGACAGCGTGATCGTGCTCAAACCCCGGTCGGAATGGCCGGACCGGTCGCTGGACAAGGAAGCCCTCATCGAGCGCCTGGAAAAGGTCGTCGGCAACCGCATCGGCAACGCGTTCGAGTTCAGCCAGCCGATCGAATTGCGCTTCAACGAGCTGATCTCCGGCGTGCGCACGGATTTGGCGGTGATGGTCTACGGCGACGACTTCGAAGTGCTGCAGCGCGTGGCCGATCAGGTGTCGGTGAAGTTGCGCGGCGTGCAGGGTGCAGCCGACGTGCGCGTGGAGCAGATATCCGGCCTGCCGACGCTCACCGTGCGCATCGACCACGCGGCGGCCGCGCAGTATGGGCTGAGCGCTGCGGACGTCAGCGAAGCCTTGGCCACCGGCGTCGGCGGCACGGCCGCCGGCAAGATCTTCGAGGGCGACCGCCGCTTCGATGTCGTGGTGCGTCTGGACGAAGAGGCGCGGAATGATCCCGCGCAACTGGCCGCGCTTCCGGTGGTGACCGCAGATGGCACGACCGTGCCGCTGTCGTCCCTTGCCCGAATCGACGTGACCGAAGGGCCCAACCAGATCAGCCGCAACAACGGCAGCCGCCGCATCGTGGTGCAGGCGAATGTGCGAGGCCGCGATCTGGGTGGGTTCGTGAAGGAGGCCCAAGCCGCGGTTTCCGGTGTGTCCTTGCCCTCCGGCACTTACCTGACGTGGGGTGGGCAGTTCGAGAACCTCCAGCGGGCAGAGGCCCGGCTGTTGCTGGTGGTCCCGGTCGTGTTCCTGCTGATCGGCACCTTGCTGTATCTGGCGCTGGGAACAGTGCGCGAGGCGGGGCTGGTCTTCGTCTGCGTGCCGCTGGCGCTGGTGGGCGGTGCCTTGGCGTTGCTCCTGCGCGGCATGCCGTTCTCGGTATCGGCTGCCGTGGGCTTCATCGCGGTGTCGGGCGTGGCCACCCTGAATGGGCTGGTGCTGATGCAGGCGATCCGCGAACGGCTCACCGCAGGCGACGCACCACTCGACGCTGCCGCCAACGGTGCGTCCAGCCGTCTGCGCGCGGTGTTGACCACGGCGCTCGTGGCCATCGTCGGGTTCATCCCGATGGCGATCGCCACCGGGTCGGGGGCTGAGGTGCAGAAGCCCTTGGCGACCGTGGTCATCGGCGGTCTGCTCACCGCCACGGTGCTCACCTTGCTCGTGCTGCCCACGTTCGCGGCTCGGGCCACGGCGAAGCGACCGAAGCGGCACGTGACATGACCGCCGGCGGCGTCCAGCAGAAGCGGATCCTGCGACAGGTCCTGCTGTGGAACCTGGGCCTGTTCGTGGGGCTGGGCGTGGCCGGTTGGATCGCCGATTCCAGCGCGCTGCTGGCCAACGCCGTGGACAACGCGTCGGATGCGGCCGTCTACCTGTTGAGCTACCTGGCGATTGATCGCCGCCCCGCGTGGAAGCGCGGGGCGGCGACCGTCTCAGGCGCGATGCTGCTGCTCTTCGCGGTTGCGGTGGTGGTCGACGTGGTGCGCCGGTGGATCAGCGGAGCGGAACCGTTGGGCCCAGCCATGATGCTGATCGCGCTGGCAGCGGCGGCAATCAACCTGTGGTGTCTGGTTCTGCTCAGGCGCCTGCGCTCGGACGACGTGAACATGAAGGCCGCGGAGACCTTCAGCTTCAACGATTTCATTTCCAACGGCGGCGTCATCGTCGCTGGTGCACTCGTGCTCTGGCTGGGAACGCCATGGCCTGACCTGGTGGCGGGTGCGCTGATCGCACTGATCGCCTTCAAGGGCGGCATCGAAATCCTCACAAGCGTCAAGAACAGCAAGACCGGCGATGGCTGACAGCCAATGTCGCCGCCGGTTGACCATGCCTGCGAAGGCAGTAATTTGCCTGCCAAGCGGGTTCGATTTTTCACTGATATCCCAGGGCTAGACCCTAGCGTCGAAGGAGAACGGCAATGACCGAGAAGCTTCGCATCGACCTGCAGATACTGCTGCCCGACCTGCCGCATGAAGCGGACGCATGCGTCGGCCGACTGGTGAACGAACTGGAAGGTCGGAACGGCATCCAGAAGGTGCACGTGCGCGCCGCGGTGGGCAACATGCCCACGCAGCTGTGTATCCACTACGACGCCGACGCAATACCCTTGGCGCGCATCAGGGAAGTCGTGCAGAGCACCGGCGCCGCGATCAGCCAACGTTATGGCCACGCCTTCTGGATGGTGGACGGCATCACCCACGAGCGCCGGGCCCGGACCGTGGCCGATCGCTTGAAGCTGATCGCTGGGATGCTGGAGGCCGAAGCCAGCGCGGCGGGCGCGGTCCACGTCGAATTCGACCGTCAACAGTTGAGCGAGGATGAGATCCTCTCTGTCCTGGCCGAAATGCAAGTGACGCCCAGTTTGCCGCGCCGCAGCGACGGGGCGGCGGATGATCACGGCGATGAAGCCCACGATCATGTGGAAGCAGATGGGCACACGCATGCCGAAGGCGATGGCCACAACCATGGCAAAGGCGATAAGCATTCGCACGGCAAGGAAGGCGATCATTCCCACGCACACGGCGGCCTGCTCGGCCCGAACACAGAACTGATCTTCGCCTTGACGTGCGGCGCGCTGCTGCTGGCCGGCTTCCTGATCGGGAAGTTCGCTTCGTCCGCTCCGTCCTGGTTGCCTACGGCGTTCTACATCTTGGCCTACGTGTTCGGGGGCTTCTACACGGTCCGTGAGGCTTACGACAACCTGCGACTCAAGCGCTTCGAGATCGACACGCTCATGCTGGTGGCCGCTGCAGGCGCCGCGGCGCTTGGGTCATGGGCGGAAGGCGCGCTGCTGCTCTTCCTCTTCAGCTTGGGCCACGCGCTCGAGCACTACGCGATGGGCCGCGCCAAGCGCGCCATCGAAGCGCTGGCCGAACTCGCGCCAGACACGGCGACCGTTCGGCGCGAGGGCAACGTGCAGGACATCCCGGTCGACGCGCTGGTCGTGGGCGACATCGTCCTGGTCAAACCGAACGAACGCCTGCCGGCCGACGGTTTTGTCGTGCAGGGCACATCAAGCGTCAATCAGGCACCGGTGACCGGCGAAAGCATTCCGGTCGACAAGCGCCCCGTGGCGGATACCGCGGTTTCGCGCGAACGTCCTGATGCCGTCGATGCGGCATCGCGCGTGTTCGCCGGCACCATCAACGGCAGCGGCGCCATCGAAGTGGAGGTCACGCGCAAGTCCAGCGATTCCGCCCTGGCCCGCGTCGTGAAAATGGTCAGCGAGGCCGAGACCCGAAAATCGCCGACCCAGCGTTTCACGGATCGATTCGAGCGCATCTTCGTGCCGGCTGTGTTGGTGCTGGCATTCCTGTTGCTGTTCGCGTGGGTGGTGGTGGACGAACCCTTCCGCGACAGCTTCTACCGCGCGATGGCGGTGCTGGTCGCCGCCAGCCCCTGCGCGCTGGCCATCGCCACGCCCAGCGCGGTGCTGTCGGGCATCGCGCGCGCGGCACGCTCCGGCGTGCTGATCAAGGGCGGCGCGCCGCTGGAAGAGTTGGGGTCGCTCAACGCGATGGCCTTCGACAAGACCGGCACGTTGACGGAAGGACGTCCTCGGATCACCGATGTGGTGCCGGTCGATGGCGTTACCGACGAAGAATTGCTTCAAGTCGCCGTGGCAGTCGAGTCACTCAGCGACCACCCGCTGGCAGCGGCGATCACGCGCGACGGGCGCGAACGGTTGGGCAACGCGACCATCGGCACGGCCAGCGAGTTGGATAATTTGATCGGCCGCGGCGTGCAGGCACAACTGGATGGCGAGCCAGTCTGGATCGGCAAGGCCGAAATGTTCGGTGCCGACGGCATCGCTCCGTTGGGCGAATCGGCCGCCGCGGCTATCGCCAAGCTGCGGGAAGCCGGGCGCACGACGATGGTGGTGCGCAAGGGCAGCCGGGATCTGGGCGCCATCGGTTTGCTGGACACCGCGCGGGAGGGCGCCAAGGACGCGCTCGCCGAGCTCCGCCGATTGGGAATCTCCCGGATGATCATGATCTCCGGCGACCATCAACGCGTCGCGGAGGCCATCGCCAAGGAAGTGGGGCTCGATGAAGCCTGGGGCGACCTGATGCCCGACGACAAGGTCGAGTCCATCCGTAAGCTGCGCACGCAGGACAAGGTTGCGATGGTCGGTGACGGGGTCAACGACGCGCCGGCGATGGCAAACGCAACGGTGGGCATCGCCATGGGTGCGGCGGGCTCCGACGTCGCGCTGGAAACGGCCGGTGTGGCGCTCATGGCCGACGACTTGCGGCACCTGCCGTTCGCCGTCGGGCTCAGCCGACACACGCGTGGGGTGATTCGCCAGAACGTGTTCGTCAGCATGGGCATCGTCGCCTTCCTCGTGCCCGCCACGATCTTTGGGCTGGGAATCGGTCCGGCGGTGGCCATTCACGAAGGTTCTACCTTGCTCGTGGTGGTGAACGCGCTTCGGTTGCTCGCTTACAAGGACAAATCCTGATGCGGACTTTCTCTAATTCCATTCGAGGGTGGGATTGGAGGCGATGCCGGCTCATTCTTAATCTGGGCACTGCTGGCGTCGCAAAATGCCAGAAAATCCCACAGAATTCGCTATCACAGGCTGACTTCTACAAACGAATCGTTCGAAAACCTAGGGGCGTTTGCGATTGATCCAAGTATCTGCTGTGGCGATCACCGGTAATCCGTGCATGCAGGTTTATGGTTTGTCCCCACCAGCTTTTTCGCGAGACCGCACCCGTAAAAGTGATCCGCATAGCAGACGATTGCGAGCAGTGCACGACAAGCTTTGACGGCAGAATGCAGAGTAAAACGATGACCATCAAGAGCGGTGATGGGGTCTCTCATAGTGAGATGAGTTGGATAGCGCGCTCACGCGTCTAGGTTCGCGCGGCGATGTTACCGTCGGGTTGCCCGTGGCGGAAGCAAATGCACGGGCGTCGAATTGTTGGCAATTGCAATAATTATTGGTGCATGCGCCAACGCACTCATCAGGGTTTCACACAAGGAGATGGTCATGGTTGTTCAGGGTTTTCGTTTCGCATTTGCATCCGTTTTTCTGCTGCTGGCTACGCTCTTCACCAGCTCAGCCGCCTATGCTCAGATGAGCGGTGGTGGTGATGCACCCAAGGCGGCCAGCGGGCTTGGACAGGCCAGGCCCGACGCCATTGATTTGACTACTGACCCCGCGTGGCAGGTATACGAGTTTGAGCGGGATGGTATTCGCTACCTGCAAGTGAACGACACCGCGGACACAACACGCATAGCGATCGGACAGATTGGAGCAACGGCGTGGGTTCTTCCGATCGGACGTGATGCAGATCGCGTCTCGATCCAAACAGGCACGCAATTGCCGGCGGCCAGTCATGTCGTGTATCGAGACAATGAGGTTGAAGTTGTCGTTTACCGGCAATCCGATCAGGATCGCTGGATTGTGCGGCCACGCGCATCATCATCGTATTGACCGCTTAATTTAGGTGTTGTCCTCCGACAGAAGGACGCTGATGCGGTGCGCATGGCGGCGCACAATGCCGCCATGCGCATTCACACGCGCATTCAGCAAAAGCGAGGCTGCTGTGCCCGCTTGACTAACTTCGGCCTCCCCTGGGTTGTGGGCCGAAACTGAAAAGTAAACGCCGCAACGTCGGGCGGCGCGCCAAACCCGCATGCGGATGTGAAGTTCTTCAGGTTTCCAGTCGCACATCAGCACGACCGTGCTGCATAAGCATCGATAAGCCGCCAATTGCAGTTCGACGGACAGGGCTCTTGGGTTGCCGTCGTCGAAACGGATGGAAATATGCGTGCCCGCTGCCCAGAAGTCTTCGAAAGCCTGCGACTGGACGACAGCGAACAATCCTTTTTCTTCGATGCCGATAGGGTATACAGCCAACGCGTGGCCGTTGAAGAGTTGACGCTGTTGTGAGCCGCTGTTGTTGAGGGTGAACGCCTCTTCGTGTTTTCCCTGCGTTTTTAGCCAGCGCACAAGTTCACGCCGTTCGTCATCCAGCAGGATTTGGAGCTGCGCCATGTAAAGGACTTGGTCGCGCAACACGCTTTCGTTTGAGAGCAGGCTAATTCGAGAAATCTTCTTCGCTTCCGCTTCGGCCACGCCAGCATCCATCGCTTTTTTGTAGTGCGATGTGATCCGCGTTCCCAAGATGAGGAAGACCGACGCGGCGATGGACAATCCGATCTGTGCCAGGAACACGGTTTCGTCGTAGGGCGCCGGAGCGCCCGGTATTCGGGTATAGCTCATTGTCTGCGCGATGCCGACATTGGCGATTAAGACGCCGATGGCTGCGCCAAGCCAGCCGTGGTAGTAGGTCAGGAACAAGGCCGGGCAGATCATCAGCATCAAAATCGCCTTTCTGCCGACTTCACTTTCCGCCTGACCATGCTCCAAAAACGCGAACATAGCCGCGATCGAGATCCCGGCGAAGGCGATGTCGCGGAACGCCCTAATTATCGGTCCGACATGCTGGCGTCTGTTGATCCAGACGAGCACAGGGAGCATTCCCATTAGCGCGCCCATGTAATTACCGAGAAAGCGGGTGGTGAAGAAGCCGAGCGTCGCATTCTCGGCAGGGCCGCCCAAAATGGCGTTGAGCCCTACCGTGCAAACGCTGCCCCAAGCGGCAAAGCAGGCGGCGGCGATTGGGAGCTGGCGGGTGATCGCCTGCACACTGGTCAGTTTCTTTCGTATCAAGTAGGGCGCGATTGAAACGCCGGCGATCAACGCGAAAGGGCCGAAGTAAACCCAGGTTGCGCTGTTCTTATCGGCGATGGCGAGACGCCCATACATGACCGCGGCGGCGTCGCCGATGAAGACGAATGGCCAGTAGCGGAGTGGAAGGAGAAGCAAGCATGCGGCGCGTAGGCCCGCCGGAAGCGCCCATTGATCGAATGAGAAGTAGCGCAGAACAAGATAGGCAATGCAGTAAACAATGCTGAGCGCTATCCCCTTCGCGATCATCCTTCCTTTGGCATCGTCCACGCACTGCTCCCTGTTCCTTGGTGTTGTTCGGCATCAACGTCCTGAAACTGCCGGACGCGGCTCCGCGTCAAGTGCCTACCGCATTCTAGGCGCAAACGATCCCGTCAAAGCCAGCCGATCACCATTCCGAGCAGTTGCAACTCCGACAAGTCGGCGATGGGAACCGGGGTCCTTGTCCGCTCTTCGTTGTCGCCGATGAGCACCCACGCATCCCGACGAATCGAAACCCTGCGTATGTCGGCCCGTCCCCAGAGCGAGTAGGCGTAGATCCCGCTGTCGACAACATCTTCGAGGCGCGTGGCGCTGGTGTCCACCAAGACGACGGCGTGTCGCTTGATCTCGGGTTCCATGGATCGCGATTGTTGCGTGACCCAGCGGACGTTCTCAATGGGCGTCGCCCCTAGTTCTCGCCGCAGTATCAATTCAGGGAGCCAAAGGCGCTCCTGCTCGTCGGCACGGCCAAACCCTGGAAGACGTTCGACGACCGTGTGCCCGGAAGGTGGATTCGCCCATGCGTCTGGGGCCTTCGCGCCGGAAGTGATGACGCCGGATTGCAGGAGCTGATCGTAGTGCGGGCTGATCGTTTCAGGAGGAACATCAAGCAGTGCGGCCACTTTGACCGCGTATTCGGCCGGGATTGGTCGCCGACCGCTCCGCCACTGCGCGATGTTGTTGTCCATCGTGCCGACCTCCGCAGCAATCGTTCGGCTGCGGATGCGCGTGTGGTCCATCGCGGCGACAAAGGCCTGAGTGTATTTGTTCATGGCAGCGATCCTACTCGACTCGGGGAGGGGCGACGCTAAATAAATGTTGACATCAGCAACTGCCAATGGCAATGATTGCGCCCCACAGGCGGGGCCGGTCAGCCCAGCCCTCGGGGTCGCCAGACACGGAGGTGCCGCATGCAGGTCGCAACATGCCGCGTTGGGGGTGCAGTGAGCCTCAGCGACAGGTCCCGAATAGACATCTACAGCCGACAGGGCGACCGGATCTGCCTGGGTGCTACGGCGCCCGCCGGGACAGAGCTGATTTTGGGCGGAGCAAGCGTTTGCCCGATCGCGGGGCGGCAGCCGGTCTGGACCTACCTATTTTCGCTCCAGGCCCTGCGCCACTTCGTCCTCGGCGAGTTCGAGGTGCATGTCTGGCTTCCAGGCGAGCTGGTCCCGCACGCGGCCGGCTGCGAAGACTGGCTTCACGTCGGTGTGGTGCCGGCATCCGATCACGCGCCGGTCATTCCTTGGTCAGCCCCCGCCACCCCTGCATTCCCCCTGGTGCAGGTCGAGGACGGCGGGGGCTGGCTTCTTTCGCGGATCGCCTGATGCTCACCGTGGATTGCTTGGTGGGTGAAACCCTCCGTATCGGCCGCGACATCGCGATTCAACTCACCGGGCGCGTGGACGCAACCCTTTACGTTTTCATCGATGCCTCGGTGCGGCACGAGTTAGGTGGGGTCGGTGGCTTCCACGCGAGCGCCCCGTCGGGCATTCAGCGGCGTGCGCATGTTCTCGCGCTGCATGATGGTGAGGTGTTGACCATCGGTCCGGTCGTTGTCGCGGTAGTGGCGGTTCGGCTGCGGATACCGGGAGCGTCGGTTCTGAGGGAAGTGCGCCTGCACCTCACCGCGCCCCCGTCGCTCACGCTTGAGCGACGCTCGCAGATTCGACCGAGCAATCGCCGCCGTCGCCCGCTGGGAGAGCGCCCGTGCTCGTATTGACCCGCCGGGTAGGCGAAAGCATTCGTATCGGCGACGGTGTGCGGCTGACCATCCGCTCCAAGCTCCGCGCGCATCTCACCATCG
The DNA here is from genome assembly GCA_019634715.1 of Lysobacter sp. Taxonomy (GTDB): domain Bacteria; phylum Pseudomonadota; class Gammaproteobacteria; order Xanthomonadales; family Xanthomonadaceae; genus Lysobacter_I. The sequence goes on along the minus strand of JAHCAU010000001.1, from coordinate 79,491 downwards.
CGGTTGCGGCTCCTTCCGGGTTGGCGATCACAGACGATGCCGACGTCTCGATCAGTCCAGTGCGCCGGAGGCACCGCCGCGGCAAGCGGTATCTGATCGCCGTGCTGCTGGGAGACTCGTTGCGTCTCGGTCGGGAAATCGTCGTGTCGTTCGAAGGAGATGCATCCAGTGGATGGTTGGGACTCGCGCGCGGCCGCCAGGTTCGTATCGGCATCGACGCGCCGCGCGACGTGCCTGTGCATCGGGAAGAGATCTACCACCGAATACGCGATGAAGAGCGGTCGTTGGGTGGGGAGCGGCGTTGATTGGGCATTCGTAGGAAGCGGGGATTGGATGAGAAGAGAATCCGCACAGAAATCATCGCCGATACCGTCCTGTTCTGGGCGAGAGTCGCGTTGGGCATCGTGCTCTACACCTTTCCTTGAAACCGTCGCGCCTCAGAAACGGTCATGCATGGCGCAGACTCAGGTGTGCCGGGCTGCGAACGACGCTGTCTCTGCATGGCCGGGCTGCAAGCCTACGTAAGCCCCTGATCCAAGCCAATAACGCCCCGTTGTAAGCTCCGTTGGGCATAATCTGCAAGCCTGACGACGAACAAGGAAGCCGCCCCATGGCCCAACCGCAAGGGCGCGTCGACACCATCGACGCCGCCGCCCTCATCGCCGCCACCGACCGCGAAGGTCGCGTCGACCAGTTGGCGTATGAGGCCCAACGTCTCATCCTTCAGAACCAACGGCTGGGCACCGTGGATGCGGACGCCCTGGTCCGCGACCTCCAGTTGTCTCCCGCCTTCGAACGGTTCGACCGGGACAGCTTTCTGCGGGCGATCGACGCGCGCCTAGATTCGCCTGCCGCGCAGGAACGGTTCGCCGAGGCGTTGGACACCGCCAACATCACCGACGGCTTTCTTGAGCGCAAGGGCGAGCAACTGGCCGAAGTCGTGGGGGACGTCTACGGATACGCCAAGGGCAAGGTCACTTGGGCAGACGAATACCTCACCAAACAGATGTCTTGGTCTTACCAACGAGCAGGGGAGGTCGAAAACGACCCGAACGCGACCGAGCTTCAGCGCCGGTCGGCGGGACTGGCGCGCGACGTCGTGGGCAAGGCCCAGGAGCTTTACGGCGAAAGCTCGGGGGGGATCGTCCACAGCCTTAACACGCTCAAGGGCTTCGTTGACCTGGGCGAGATGGGGTATCGGTTCACGACCGACGAAAATTATCGGGACTTGCTCATCTCGACGGCGAAGCTTTACGCCGCGCAGACCATGGACGACCCGAGCAAGCCGGTGAGGGATCTCCGCAATGCGGCAACGCAAGCGCTTGAAAACTGGGAGCAGGAATACAAGCAAGCCAAAGCCGAGGGGCGTGAGCGCCAGTTCTTGGGCGAGACTGAGGGGGCGATCGGCGTCGAGCTTGCTGCGACGCTCATCCCTGTCTCCAAGCTGGGTAAGTTCGGGAAGGTCGCCAACGCGCTCGATGCTGCGACCCCGGATGCGCTCGATGAAGTCGCTGAGCTTACCGGGGACGCAAATCGCGCCCTGCGGCGTGCGGAAGGCGACGTGCCAACGGCGCACCCGGGCGAGACCGTGGCTGAAGCTTCGGCGCGCAGCGCGCGAGCGGCAGAAGCCGCCGAGGGCGTGCTCAGGGCCGAGATCCGTTTGTTTCGCGACGAAGGAAAGCTCGATCAGCTCATCGAAGCGGCGCACAAGACCGGCAATGTGGAAGGGTTGCTTCGCAGCGGCGAGCTCAGCCCGAAAGAACTCGCTGAGGTCCTGAAACGCGACGCGACCGTTTTCGACGGTAAGGTCACCTACCTGGACGCAGTGAGCATCAGCACGCAGGGTGTTGACCTGTCTAAGCTGACGACGAAGCAGTTAGGTGACATCGGCGAAGCCCTGCACACCTACGACTTGGTGAAAGCCGGGCACTCCGACATCGTGTCGATCAAGAATGCGTCGGGTCATGGTATCGATGTGGTCAGCCGCGATCCGACAGGAAAGTTGCAGTTCGATGAAGTCAAGGCGTCTGCAACGGGGCAGGCAAAGGGACAGCATGGCGATCCCGAGTATTTTATCGCCAGCAGGTTAGATCGCGCATTTGATCAGCGAGGTCATTGGGCTGAACACAACGCACAACCTGGGCTTCGGGATGTTGCGAACAGTTTGCGTGAAGAGATCACGGATCCGAATACAAGGGCGCTGCTGCCGGACCTCAATGCGAAGTGGGTTCAAATGAACCTCAGCCGTTCTCCAGGATCAACCAAGCTTGACGTGGAGAAGAATATCGAAGACTGGGTTAAGCCAGAGCCCAGGAAGCAAAGCCTGATCGAAACCCTAGGTCCGGACGATCAGGCCCTCCATCATCGCGTATTTGGCAAGGCGAAAGAAAAGAGTATGGACGACGAGCGCGCGGAGAATCTGGCCGCTCAAGGCTTGCTTGCCTTCAAGCAAAGTCGTTCGGTCAATCGCGCGGATGATATCGGCATCTACGGCGATTACCTGTTCATTACGTCCTTCCCTTATGGATTCGGTCGCGATCCGAGCTTTCATGTGAATCTGGAGGTTGCCGCCGCTTCGCAAAAGCCCGCGCAAGAGACCTTGCAGCAAGTAGCGCAATTAGACCAACAGCAACGCATTGCGCAAGCGCAAACCCTGCAACCGGATGCCCCGGATGGGCCGAAGGGACCAGCCATCGGGCCGAGGACCGTGTAATGACGAAATTGAAGTGGCATCCGTCGCTGAAAAAGACCTTTAAGGGTTGCGAGGTTTGGTGGCAGTCTGGGATGGTCAAAGAAAACAGGCGTGAAGCCATGTCAGTCCTTCTTGCGAAAAGTCTTGAGGAAGATGGGAGGCTCAAGCTTCATCCGTATGCACTGAGGGGTCTTGCGCAGACATATACAATCGAAACGTGTTTGCTGGGCGCGAAGAACGAAGTTGAAGCATTGGTGCACCCGCTACGATATGGCATTCAGTTCCGTGCGGTTGACTTCATCTTTCCCGCAACGCGAGCGTTACCCAGCGGACACTCTCAGCCAGTCCGCGCCTTCGAGAGCAGCCTGATGGCCGTCGGCCCGACCATGTTGTCGGATTGGGCGCTTGGCCGCATGTGCGCGTATTACCTGATCCAGGTCGCTCACAAAGACATGCGGGTCAACTTGCCGACGATTCGCAGGGAAGGTTGGGGCAAAGGGACCAGCGATGCTTTCCTAATTTTTCTGCTCTCGCAAGCCTACGATATCCCGACTCATTACGAGCCAGCGATGCCGCTGATCCCGCCGTATCAGCATCTATTAAAAGTCTGGCGAACTGCCGATCAAGGAATTTTTCAGCACGCAATGACAGAAGCGGCGGAGTTTCACATCAGTCGCAGCAAGGACAGCACCGATCGCGTCCAGTATGAATTCGAGCATGACATTGATCGTGTATACCCAGGCGAACTCCTCGCCGTTCAGTCCCTGCGTCAGCGCGATGGCTTGCCCGAATTCGAGACTGGACACCTGCTTGTCGACACGCCGTGGTTGATCCTCCGCGATCTACCCGAGTGCGAGCCACACCCGTTGGCGCTCGCGCTTGAGGCGCGGCTTCGCAGCGACGATCCAGAGTATTGGCGGTTTTGACGGGCGAGCGGCATAGCGGAAGCGGCGCGAGCCGGGCGTTAGAACATCTGGATTGATAGGAGAGCGAGGGATATGGAAAAACTGCCGGTGAACCTTGTGGCGGACAAGTTGAATTTATTGGACAAGGCGCACGACTACCGTTTCTTGCTTCGCTTGATGGGTTTTGCTTTGGTTGTGGATATGCTGCTTGCTGCAGCGACGGGCACCAATCTCTGGACGTTCAAATGGTCCGATATCAGTGCGCGCCCCGGGCTATTGTTGCTGGCTGTGGTCGCCTACGGGGTGGTCATGACGATCGGCGCTACATTGGTGTCATGGGTTGCGATGGAACTTTTGGGCTGGATTGTGTCGCCACTGCAGGCTTGGCGATATCTTGAGCCCAAGCGACCGGAGCCCGACCCGTTGCGCTACGTGAACTGGAGGGCGGCCGAGGAGTGGCTGTCCAAGCAGACGGACGCCGCGCGCCGCGCGCCTGTCGAAAAGCAGATGACCGAATGGATTGAGGATCGGAGTCGATGGTTTTCCGTCGTCCGGGCCGGTTGGGCGTGCATCGCGCTGATCGTCGCGAGCTTGTGGGTTCCAAATTCGGGGGTTGACGCGCTTCGCGACTGGCAAGTTTGGACACCCATCGCGTTGCTTGTGGTTCCCCTCATGCCGTGCGCTTACCACGCTTGGATAGGGACGCCTGGGCACGGAATGATCGAGTTACCGGAGCTGGCCGAAGCCATCTACCGGAAGAAATACCCACTTTTCGCGTGGCGGAAGGATCCCGAAGGAAAAGATTGAATCCTTATGCGCGCCAATTGTGTAGGTGGATAGCAGGGCGCTTCGAGCCCTTTTTGTTGTCCATAGGGGGCTTGCGGGTTGCGGAAAATCTGATTGGATGGGGATAAGGGATAGCTAACCCCTACTCATAACTGAGTCGATCAAGATCAAACGTGCGCCCACTCTTGCCAGGAGCCCCCTCATGTATGGCTATTCGACCTCCAAACGCATCTGCGGACTGATCACCAACGCAGCGGTCGGGATCGCACTGCTGTATCTGCTTGACCTCGGCCTCAGCCGTGGCGTGCCTGATCTGCATTCGGCTATCGGCGCCGTGAAAACGCAGGTTACTGAAGTTCGGGGGTATTGAGCCGTGGAACCTCGTTCTCTCCCCTCGTTCCTGTTCGCGGCGATGACCGGCCTCGGCGCTTTTCAGTGTGGTGCGGCATTGCTGCGCCAACCGTCCCCTCGGCCGGACGATGTGCGCTTGGGCCTAATCGCCGTGGCCGCTGGCTCGGCGGGCATGGCGCTGTGGGCCAGCGTTCCGGTCGCGTTGTGCTGGCGGTGGGCATGACCATTTCCATCGGGGCTGCATTTGCAGCCGCCCTGCTCTCGACGGTGTGGTTTTGCGCCGTTCTCTACGCACGGGGCCAGTTGATGCTGGCCCGCATGGGCGCGCCCGCGAAGCGGGTTGAGCGGGTGCGGCGAGGCTCGCTGGTCCTCGTGGTGGTCGCAGCGCATGTGCTGACCGTGGTGCTCCGGAGTGGCATGTGAAGCGCGCATGCCGGTGGATCACGTATACCATCGGCTGGCACGCCCTGAAGGATGGCGCCGATCGGATCCGGCACCACGGCGGGAGTTGGGAAAACCTAGTGTCCGGCGTCCTCACCCTGTCGCTCACCTACGCGAGTCAGTTCTTAGCCGTCTACGTGGTCACCGCCGCCGCCAAGCGAGTGTTCACGTGAACGTTCGTGATGCCGTGGTTCGAGGCGTTCGCGAGCGTTTGTCCGATCAAGCAATCGCCGATCTTGCCGGGGTGAGTCGGCAGCGCGTGGCGCAGCTTGCGCAGAACCTGGGCTTGCCCAGCGCCGCGGCGCGTCGGTCGGTGCGGCAAAGCGCCCAGCAGCAGGCCCTTGCTGCTCGGATTGCGAGCGGGCTGTCCGTGGACGTCATCGCCGAAGAGATGGGTTGGACCCGCAAGCAGGTGGACTACAGGCGGCTGAAGTGGAGGCTTCCGGTGCCGCGCCGCCGGAACGCCGCTCAGGGCTGACCCTCGCCCAAATGTTCTCGGATGAGTTCGAGCAGCTTCTTCTGCTTCGCCATCGGCTGCTTCGCAATCAGAAGGATGCACTCCGCCAAGGGATCGCTGGTGGCTAAGAAGTAGGCCGGTGGGAGGCCCAACGCCTTGCCCAATGCTCGGAGCGTCTCAGCATCCGGCTCGCGCTCCCCTCGCTCGTAGCGGGACAAGCGGGGCGAAGCGTTCTTGTCGTCCATTCCCACCAAAGCCCCCAGTTCAACCTGCGAAAGCCCAACGGCCTTGCGGGCGGCGCGCAGGCGGCGACCAATGAGCAAGGCGAGGGGCGGGTGAGCGGGCATATGGGACCTGAATCAGTGGCCCCATAGTCTGCCTGCACTGAAATCCTAACGCGAAATTCTGCCATATTGGCAGATATGCCGCATGGAGCGGCGCGAAAGGAGGGGGGTGCGATGCGCATGTTGCTGATCGCAATTGTCCTGGCGGCTGCAGGCGCTCCTGCGGCGGCGCAAGACAAGCTCAACCGGTTTGCCGACAAAGCTCGGCCCGGTGTCCAAGCCGTGCGCGGCTTGGCGTGGACGGGACCGGACGCTGTTGATGGGGCACAGAGATTGCGTTGGGGCTACAACGAGGCCGGCAACCAAGGCCTTCAGACCTGCGACGGGGATCTGCTGGCCATGGCCAAATCGAACTACCGAATCGACGCCACGAAGCGCGATTGGTGCTTGCGGCAGGAGCGCGAGTCCGCCCGCGCACTCGGCCACGACGACGCGTTGGGCCCCAAACCCACGCGCGAAGCTGTCGAAGACGCCTACGGGCCGGCATTCGATGCGCGGTTGGCCCAGTTCCGGCGAGCGACGCGCTTTGCCCTCCGGCCGATCGTGGAGGTCGCTCGCTACGACGCCCACCGTGGCGCGCTCGACGCATTCATGAAGATTCCCCTGCTCAACGGCTTCGACATCGGCGGCTATCGCGGCCAGAACATCGTGCCGGACATGGTGGGCAACGGTCGGTCCGTCTATGCGCCGCCGCACGCCGGAACTTTCAAAGCTGCGTTCGGCATGACTTCGGCGGAGGCCGCGACCCTGACCGCTCAGCCGCAGAACCGCCGCGAACACCTGGTGGTGTTCGACGTGCTCGGTGCCGGCCACCGGGCAGGAATGGACTTGCCGCAGTTGGAGATCCGAGTGGTCCGCGCACGTGTGGGGTTCGGCGACAAGGCCCTGGGATTTGACCGGCGCGAAGGCGCGCAGGGGACCGAACGATGAGCCAGTCGCACACGCCGGACGGCGACACCCAAGTCGCGCTCTTTCAACTGCGCTCTCGGGCGCGAACCGCTGAGATTGAACGGCGCTCTCGTGCGAATCAAACGCTCGACGAGGCGGAAGCGATCCACCGTGAAATCATCGAGAATTACCGGCGCTTGGGCGAGCAAAACGCAGGGCGCGCGCAACCTGTAACATCACTGTCGCCGGTTGCTCCTGCCGAGCAAGCCACCGCTCAAGCTAAGGTTGCACGCGCGCAGCCCGATACGCCGCCGCAGGTGTCGGTGGTGCGTTGGGCGTGGTTCGTCATCTCCCCACTCATCCTTTTGCCTCCATTGCTGTTCGTTGGCGCATTCGTGGCGTTGATGGGGGCCGGTGCGATCTGGGGCGCTGTCCAGGGCGATGTGAACAGCGGTGTCGCCTTGGCAAGCGTCGCAGCATTCTCGGTCGCCGGCCTGCTTGGCTTGGTGGGAACGGTGCTCTCCATTGCGATAACGGCGGCGCGGGCCAAGGTCAGCCGCACCGAGCTCTACTGGCGAAGGACAAAGAAGCGCGCTCTGGCGAAGAGCCGCTAAAAGCTCCCTCCGGGAGGTAAGGCAGAGGGCCGCACATCGTGCGGCCTTTTCGTTTTCGCGCGAAGAGGAATTCGCGTGCCGCTAGAGATCAACGTTCCTCTTGGAAACGCGATGGCGATGGACGGTCGATATAACTGGATGGGTGGTTAGAAACAGTCAAAAACAGTGGCGTTAAAACCGTTGACAAACGCCCTGAGCGATCTACTTTGAGATTGCAGGACGGCAATGGTGCTGGCCGATATAACCTGGGGGATCAACATGCGAAGCTTCACCACCGACAAGTCTTTCCGGATCACGGACAACAAGGCAGACGAGAGGTTTCTGTTTGAGCATTTGGAAAGCTATGCCAACGGCATGCGGTTCCTGATTCAGGAGAAAAACGAGAATGGTCTTTGGGGCGGGCGCGGCACGGACGTGCAGTTCACTTTTCCTTATATTTCTGCCACTAAGGCGCGCGCCGTGGCCTTCTACTGCGAGCACGTGCTCCCGAGTTTCGAAGATGATTGGTTGAAACGAGAGGACTGACGCGCTGTCTCGCAGAACCACGCTAAGGCAAAGAGCCGGGCGACGCACGGCCCTTTGCGCTTGCCTCTCGATCTGCTGGCAGCGGGCGCTTATCGAACAGAACCGATGGTGACAGGTGATGCAAAGGGAGCGATGAGCGGTCGAAATTAGCCACAAATTATGGCGTTAAAACAATTGACAAACGCCCCGGGCGATCTACTTTGGAAGTGAAGGAAGGCAACCACGCCAACCGAGGAAACCAAGGAAATATCAATGAAATCTGAAAGCTATACCCCCGCCGAATCCATCCAGGCCGCACAAGCCGAAGGCTACATCGAGATCTCCAGCGGCGTCTACCTGCATTCGCAAGAAAACATCGTGGCCGAACAGCAGGATTGGAGTGATGAGGACGGCGCAAAGCACATCGACTTTTCCAAGGCCCCGTTCTGGATCACCGATGACAGTGGCATGGTTCCGATGCCGATCTACGGCGAGGACGACGACGATCTGATCAAGGCCCTCGCGGACGACTAATCACGCTACGCTCCGGCCAAGGACGGCCATCGCCAACCACGCCCCGCACAAGGGAACCCGATATGGCTTTCTCCTCGCTTCTGCTCCTCGCCCCTCTCGCCATCCCGCTGGGCTGGATGCTGGGCAGCCGCCTCAACGACCTCCTGGAGAGATGGCAATGAAATTGCAGGCCCGTCCTGCGCAGGTGCGCGTCCACAGTTTTCGGTTGGACCCGGACCATTGGGTGCGATTCCAGGTGCTCGCGCAGAAGCGTGGGTGGCAGGCGTCCGGCGCGCTGCGCCAGTTGGTGCGGCAGTTCGCCGCCGAACCTTTCCCGTTGGAGGAGGTGCGCCACATCGGCGGCGAAGCGCGCACGGGATGGTTCGAGTGCGATGCGGACGCGGTGGATAAGCTCCAGACCGCCGCGGACCGGGCCGGCATCAAGCTCAACGACGCGCTGCGCCAGCTGGTCGGCGCGACCCTCCGTGCCGAAAGGCACCGCTGAACCTCTGATCTCGCTTTCGTCTCACCCGCTGAGACAGGTTCCGGGCAGAATCTGGCTTTGCCATGGGGATGGAGCGGGGGCATGGACAAGTTCGAATGGTCGGTGGTCGGTTTTGCTCAAACGCCTTGGCGCAGCACGGTCATCCCGGACGCGCTGCCCATCCTCATCAAGTGGGCCCAGCAGGGCGAGCCACTGACCTATACGGACCTGGCTCAGGAGCTGCACGGCCACTACGGCCATGCCATCAAGCCTCGCAAGGATCTCTACGGCACGGTGGCCGGCGGCGTGGCGCAAGCCATCCAGTGGCTCAGCGAGCAGTGGCAAGAACCTATCCCTCCGCTCCACACCATCGTGATCAACAAGACCACGAAGCACCCGGGCGAGGGGGCGATCACGATCGCTCCAGCGTATTTCGTAGGCAAGAAACTGGATACGGAAGACGATCGCCGCGCGCACTTGCGCGAGGCGATGGAAGACGTCTTCACTTACCCGGATTGGGATCGGGTCGCCCGAGCGCTGGGCGCCACGATGCTGGCTCCTGCGGCCGGGGAGAAAACGCAGGGCGACCGCGACCGGGCCATCCCGCTGCCCAAGGTCCAACAGGGCGGCGGCGCAGAGAGCGACGAGCACAAAGCGCTGAAGAAGTGGATTGCCCAACATCCCGAAGAGCTAGCCGACTACGGCACGTTCTCCGCTGGCACGAACGAGAAGCTACTTAGCTCCGGCGATCGCTTGGACGCCTACTTCGACAACGGCGCCCAACGGCTGGCTGTCGAGGTGAAGACAAGCCAGTGCACCGAGGACGAGCTCCAGCGGGGCGTCTACCAGGCGGTGAAATACCGGGCCGTGCTGCGCGCAGAGCAGAAAGCCATGCGGCACGTGCCCAACGGGGAAGCGCTGTTGATGTGCACGCGGGCGCCCAGTCAGGAGACCCGGGCCCTGATGAAGCGGCTTCAAGTGCGCTTTCAGCAAACTCCTCTTGAAGCCGAGCGGGATTGACGCCGCCGTGAACGAGCCAATTTCCCAAGATATCGACGCAGGTTTGCGCGCTCCGCGCTACGGTCTTTTGATCGGTAAGACCACATGCCACTACTGCCGTGCCGAAATGCCCACGGCGGCGGTGTGGGTCGCCTCCTTTGCTGAGTTCGAAGAGGGAGACGTGATAGGCAAGGGCGAAGGCGCGCTGCTGCGCTACATCGAGCACCTGGACGCCACCGCAGCCGCGTTCGTGTTGGGTCATGCCCCTTGGATGCGTCTAGCGTTCACGCGGACGTCGGGCCAGACCTACTACGCGCACCACTGCACCACGTGCGGCGCCCTTCAAGGCGACCATTACGTCTTCTCGCCCGATGGTCCTTATTGGCCGCAAGACGACGTAGCGTTGGCGCGCTTGCGGTTGATCGACGGGATGGGGGCACTGGCAGCAATCGCCTCGCCGGCGGAGAGCGGATGGATGAGGAGAGTGGTGGATGTCTGCACAAGGGAATAGGCGTCGGGTGGCGCTGGCCGAAGAGCGCCGCTACGACGAAGTGTTGGATCGCGATACCGGATGGCCGGTCTCACTCGCCGACTTCCTGGGCAACGCATCCTACGGTGCGATCATCGACGAGAAGCGGGTCGCCTTGGAGAACGACCTGATTGAGGGACGGGAGCGATTCGTTTGTCCCGACTGCGATCAAGCGATGGTGCTGCGCTCCGTCCCCACGCACGACAAAACGGAAGACCGCTTCTACTTCCGGCACCGGCTGGACAATGGCGAATGCTCCGGTCGGAAGGGTTTGTCGCCCGCCGCGATTTGCGCGCGCAAGTTTGCGCACGCGAAGGAGGGCGCTCAGCACAAAGTGCTCAAGCGGCTCATCGAAGAGAGCCTGGCGGCGGACCCGCGCTTCTCAAACACGCAAACCGAAACTCGCTGGAAAGACGTGGACGGCGTTCGCTGGCGTCAACCAGACGTGCAGAGCGTGTGGCAAGAACAGAGGGTAGCGTTCGAGGTTCAATTGTCTACGACATTCTTGCATGTCATCGTCGAGCGCATGAGCTTCTACCGGCGCAACGCCGGCGTGCTCCTCTGGCTGTTCCGAGATTTGGATCCAAGCGAATTCAAGCTGGCCGAGGACGATATCTTCTACTCCAACAACCGCAATGCCTTCCGGGTCGGGCTGGACACGCTCGAGCGTTCGCGGCAGGAAGGCCGCTTCGTGCTTCATTGCGTTTGGCACGAGCCGCACTTGGACGCGCGGGGTGTTCTGGAAGATCGGCAAAGCGAGGCCTTGGTGGGCTTTGACGAACTGACGTTCGATATCAGTCCAAGTGGCGTGCCAAGAGCGTTCTACTTCGACTACGCGGGCGAACTGACGGCGGCTCACGAGAAGCGCGAGCGGGACCGACAGCAGGCGATCGCAGCGCAGGATCAGGCGCTGCGAGAGGACCTGGAGAACGCGGTGCTCTCATTCTCCAAGCTCAACGATGGCAATGCAGAATGGCAGGCCTTGCGGGGGCGGTTCAAAGTCCGTGGGTTTGAGCTGCCTGAGAAGCTCTACAGCGATGCGGGCCCGTTCTACCTGCTGCAGGCGGCTTACTCTGCGAAACACGCGAGGCCCGTGGCGTGCGGTATCAAGAACCTGATGGGGTTGGCCAACAGCCTGTTCAACCTGCACAAAGACACGTTGTGGGTGCTGTCGGTGATGCTCGGTCACTTTGACCGCCGCGCAGCTCTGGAGGCTAATGGCGATGTCAACGGGTGGAAGAAAAAGCGAGACCAATACCGCGAAGGGTGGTTCCAAGGGGATCCCGCGTTCGAGCCGAACCGGCGCTACGACCCCCTTTTGGCATTCCTGTTTCCCGAGGCCGCTGAGAAGTTGAAGCGGTCTGCGGGCCAAACTGAACGGTTTCGCCGCCAGCGGTTGGCGTCAAAACAAGCCGGCAGTCAGTGATGGTGTCCATTCGATGAGTAACCGCCTCTGACCACCTATGGATCGGCGCACGGTGAGGGTCGACGTTTGGGTGGTTAAGATGTCGGGGCTCCCGCTACTTCGCTGCTTTGCATGGGGCGAGCGTCTGAACCTCCCGACACCCAAATAATATCCTTGAAGATCAATAGATTGGGCTTCCAACGATTGGCGTGAAGGCGATGCCCGGCGTGATTTCCGGATCACAACGTGGTCCAGTTCGAGTGCGCTATCAGAAGTGAATGTCCCCGACCACACGGGTTCCTGACGCTAGCAAAGACACTATCCGACTGCCTGCGCCAGCGGGTCGCGGACCCTTAGAATCAGCTATCAACCGCAAATAGCGTTCGCCGGCCCGGAACCGCCGCAAGTAATTTATGGAAGAGCACAGCGCAATGACAAATTTCGGCGACACATTCATTCAGCTGGACCGCACTTTCCACGAGTTGGTCCCAGGTGCAGACGCCACCGACGATACTGTGTTGAGTCGTCTCCTTCGCAAGCAGCGAGCACTGCATTGGGCGGATATTTTGGCCCACCACCGAACGGTCTTGCTATCCGAAGCAGGTTCTGGGAAGACGATGGAAGTCAGGCAAGCTGCCCGTCGGCTTCGCGAAGAAGGCAAACCTGCATTCTTTCTGCGTATTGAGTCAGTGATCCAAGACTTCGAGACGGCCTTTGAAGTCGGCACCTATGCAGAATTTCTGACTTGGTGCGAGTCGGGCGTAGAGGGGTGGCTGCTTCTTGACTCAGTGGACGAAGCACGGCTTCGCGACCCCAAAGACTTCGAGCGTGCGATCAAAGTCGTTGGGTTGAAGTTGGGATCGACGATGCAGAACGCCCATATCGTGATCACGGGGCGCAGTTCGGCGTGGAGGACGAAAACGGACCCATTGCTTTGCAACGCGGTGTTCCGATATCAAGAACCTCGGTTGGCTGCCAAGGAAGGTGAAGACGCTCACCCGCATCAGGTTGAAACCGAGGAGAGGTCTGATCCAAAGCATCCGTTCGCGCCGCTTCGGATATTCGCACTCGCCGACTTGGAGGGCGAGCAGATCGATATATTTCTACGCGGACATGGCGTTGCTGATGCGGCCGCTTTCCGGCGCGCTGTTGAACAGAAAGATGCTCTGCATTTGATGAGCCGGCCTCAGGACCTGTCTGAACTTGCAGACTTTTGGAACGATCATGCGCGGATTGGTTCTAAGCTCGAACTCTTACAGAACAGCATCAAGCGTCGTTTGCAAGAGCGGGATCAGGATCGCGCAGAGGCACTATCGATATCCCCCGAGAAGCTCAGAACTGGCGCTCGCCTTATTGCTGCAACCGCGACACTCACCCAAAATGCTGTCATTCAAGTGCCTGATGGAACTGGCACGCCTACCGGCTTGGCTGTGCGCGACATTTTGCAGGATTGGGACGAAAAGGAGTGTCAATCGCTCTTGCAGCGCCCCATCTTCGAGCCTGGAATCTATGGCGCAGTGCGATTTCATCATCGATCGGTGCGGGAGTATCTAGCCGCAGAATGGTTTCATAATCTTCTGGCCAACGACGCGCCTCGTCTGCGAATAGACGGATTGTTCTTTCGCAACCAATATGGCATTGACGTGGTCGTGCCGAGCATGCGGTCCATTCTTCCTTGGCTCGCGATTCTCAATTCTAAGATTTTGGATCATGTCATCCGCGTGGCGCCAGAAATCCTACTTGAAGGTGGAGATCCAAGCCAGTTAAATCGCGATATACGCATCAAGGTTCTACGTGAAGTGTGCGAGCACCTTGCGCAGCCGGCGCACTCTTACCCATCATCTTATCTTTCGTCCGCAGAACTCTTTGTCAACGTCGATCTCACCGACGAGATCAAGGCACTATTGGCGAAGCATGCAGGAAATGCGGATATCAGTTGGCTTCTCTTGCGCATGGTATGGCGAGGCGAAATTGTCGGTGCTCTTCCGGAAGCGAAGGCGCTTGCGCAACTGGGGCGCGACGTAAATACGCGAATTGCTGCCTTTCAGGCTCTTGAAGTGATTGGGTCTGAAACAGACAGGGCGCTCGTTAGACAAGGGTTTCTCGCTGAGCAAGGGAATGATGCCCGCGAATGGCTCGCCGAACTGACAAAGGACATGCCGGTTGATATCGACGGAGTTGACTGGCTTTTGGCTGCGCTTACCAAGGTGTCGAGAAAGAAGCGCTATGCATACGATCCGTTGGCGCGAGTGTTAGGGCAGAAAATACAGAGTCTGCCGGCAACCTTGTTGCCGCATTTGCTGGATGGCCTATATGAACTACTTATAACTCCACCCTTAGTAGAACGTATTCACTACGGGGTTTCTGAAGCAAATGCATGGCTCACCAAATGCATTTCTCTGCTCATTTCGCGCATGCTTCGTGAGCAAGATGCCGCCATGCTGAGCAGTTCTGCGTTGAGCTTATTGAGCATGCTTCCGGAGTTGATGGCATATGGGGAGGACGTCAGCACCGATGAGCCAGTGGAGGATCTATCTATTGCGATCCCTCGATGGGCCGAACTCAATCGCGCTCTGTTCTGGCACGCCGCAGGGCATGCGCGAATGCGCTTAGAAAAGAAGGGTGAGCGTCTAACTGACTATTGGCGAGTAGGTGCATTTCACTCGTATTGGCGTTTTGATGAGAGCTACTTCGAACATTTTTTGGAAGACACCCGTTCGCGTAGTGAACTTGATGATCGTCTGGTCGCTCAATCCCTTACATTCGCACTTTATCGACAAGCCGGAAGACCGCCCGCCTGCCTCCGCCAGATGAAGCAGGTTGCCAAGTCCGAGCCACAACTAAGCGGCGCCCTTCATAAGCTCCTTCACCCGCCGAAAAGTGAGTGGGCCGCATTTCGCCGGCAAGATGCGAAATTCAAAAGGCAAGCCAAAGCGCGTCATGAGCGCGAAGAGCGAAACAAGCAGGAGTGGAAGCAATGGCTGGCGAGCAATCTAGAAAGTGTGCGCAGGGCCGCGAGACCTGGGCTGCCAACAAACGCACAATACTATCTGCATAATCAGATCAGGGAGGACAAAGGTTCGTCGGATAAGTGGGCCGCTGGAAACTGGCAGAGTTTGATTCCGGAATTCGGCGAACCACTGGCGCAGGCCTATCGTGAAGGCGCAACGATATTTTGGCGAGACTATCAGCCCGAGCTGCGTTCGGAGCGTGCTGTCGAAAATAGCACACCCTTCGCGGTCATCTTTGGATTGACAGGTCTGGCGATTGAGGCTCGTGAAGTCGAAGGCTGGGCAGATAGCCTTTCTCGTGAAGAAGTCCTTCGAGCCACGCGTTATGCTCTCTTGGAGCTCAATGGCTTCCCTGACTGGATGCCCAGGCTGTTTGCAGTGCACTCGCAAGCGGTGTTAGAGGTGGTGAATAGGGAGATCGACAATGAGTTTGCGCACGCCGGCCCAGACACTCCGAGCCGCGATCTGTTGTCGACAATCACTTGGTCTGGCGCCTGGATGTGGGACGATTTAGCCCCTGTGATGATTGAGCGACTTAGCAAGTCGCCGAAGTCGCCTAGCATGCTTGAGCATGTCTTGGAAATTCTCCACGGTTCAAATCTTTCTGATGCTGCCATTGCCCAACTGGCAGCGCGAAAGGCTCGGACAACGCGAAACCTCCATTTGGGACCGCTTTGGTTTGCAAGTTGGGCAGGTGTGGCCCCTGATGTTGCTATCCCATCGCTCTCGGCACACTTGGCAGGTCTGCCGACTGCTAAAGATCAAACGCTTTTCGCTATGACCTTCATCACCACTCTTGTGGGTGGACGGCGCAAAACGAAGAATGCGCGCGAAGCTTACCGCACCGTTGCACACATGAAGACGCTTTACTTGTTGATGCATCGTTATATCCGCGAAAGTGAAGATATCGACCGCGCGAACCAAGGGGCTTATTCGCCAGTGTTGCGCGATGATGCACAAGACGCCAGAAACACACTGATCTCTTTCATAAAGGAAACCCCGGGCAAGGAGGCATACTTGGCTATGATGGAGATATCGGCGGCGCATCCAAGCGAGCAGTCACGCCCGTGGATGGCATATCGCGCGAAGGAAAAGGCGATCGCCGATGCGGACATGGCCCCGTGGTCCGTAGACCAAGTGCTCAGCTTTCGCGACAGGCTGGAGCGCACACCGCGAAATCATCGCGAAATGTGGGACCTTGCGATCGACCGTATTCGCGATTATGGCTATGACCTAGAACATGGTGACACGAGCATTGCTCAATCCATGCTCGACTTGGATGAGAGGGCGATTAGGCAATTTATCGGCAATGCGCTTCGAGAGCGCGCGCAGTCGCGCTACACGATTAGTCAGGAAAGTGAGCTTGCGGACGCCAAGAAGCCAGATATTCAGTTTCATGGCGCAGGTTTTGGCTCCGTGCCATGCGAGTTGAAGCTTGCCGAGCGGTGGACGGGCCCTTCGCTGTTTGAGCGATTGGAAGTCCAATTGTGCGGCGATTACTTGCGCGATCGGCAGTCGAACCGAGGTATTTTCCTGCTCGTTTATGCAGGTGGTCAGAAGCGATGGGCGCATCCCAATGGAACGCAAATAAAGGGGTTAAAAGCACTCGTCGAGGCATTGCAAAATTACTGGTTGACGATTTCGCCGCAATTCGCAGGGGTTGAGGATATCCGCGTTATGGGGATTGACCTCACTCAGCGTGGAATCGACGGAAAAGCACGAGCAGGGGAAAAGCGTGCGAAGGCGACGCCTACCAAAAAAACGAAGAAGACTGGCACGAAGTCGTCGGCATTAAAAGCCAAGCGGACGCCCTGAGGTGCGGCAGCAGCGCACTTGGTGGCAGCGCGCCATGGAACGCTTCCGCCGAGCCCGATAAATGCGCTGATCGGTGTGCCGCATGCGCGGCACGCCGCTTGACGCCCTGATCGCTCCGCGAAGCCCCAACGACCGGCTTCCCCGGTCAAGGGGCGCTCCAGCCCCGTGTCCTCGCTTCGCTGCGGGCCGCACCAAGGCTTCCGCTTCCTCCCTTGACCGCGCCGACCGGTGGGGCAGGGGTTGGCCATGCCAAGTCATCCGGACCGGATGCCCTGGGCCGGGCCAACAGTGAAGGAGCTGAATATGTTTGACGAATCCGATCTCATCTACCGCTACACGCGTGCGCAGGCCATCGGCGACGGCGTCCTGGTCGACGTGTCCGTTCCGGCGCGCGAGCGTGGCTTTACGGTGTCTGTGTGCCTCACCGCTCGGGCGTGGTCTGAGTTGGTGGCGTGGGACGCCCAAGACAGCGCGAGAATGCCGGGACTGGGCCAAAGCGAAGACGGACGCCTGCACGACGTGTTGGTGTGCGCCCATTTGGCCGCCAAGGGCGCTGACGAGGGGACTGACCGGGTGGATTTGGAGGTGTGGCGCGTCGACCGGCGTGGCGGCAAGTCGGCTCCGCAGAAGATGCGGGCGTGGATGCATATCGGGCCCGGGGACAAGGGTGAACCGGTGTTGACCATCCTCATGCCGGGCGAGGATTGACCAAAACGGGGCGGGCAGTCCGCCCCTTTCTTTCGACGTCAGGGTTGTCCATCATGGGCGAGCCAGAGGGGGGAGTCATGACCAACGACAGCGCGATGGACACTGCAGGACAGACAGGCGGAAAGGGAAGTGCCGATGGGCGCAAGGGGCGATTGCCTGGTGTGATACCTGGGCTGTCCACATCAGGGCTTGAGCGATCCGTCGAGTCGCTTGCCTCGATGGGAGCGGCGGAAGAAGCGACCGCGAAGGCGCAGGTGGACGTTGCTGGCGAGTTCTACAACGAAGCCCTTCGCCGAGCCGAGTCGCCGGGTGAACGTGCGGAAGTGAGGCAGGAGTTCAAGGAAGAAATGCGCGAGCAGCGCGAAGCGCAGAACGCTCGAGTCAGCAATCGTGGAAGGTTGTATACGCTTGCCCAGCAAGCAGGGTTATTGTCGGTGATGGTTGCCGCTGGATTGATTGGCAAGCGCCTAATTGGGCGTTGATCGCGGCGATTCGCAGCTGACTATAATCCCCGGCTGATGCATTCGCATTGCTGGGTGGCCGTCAATTCCTGCCCCGTCGCGGTGTTTCGGCCCAGCACCGAAATGGCCCAAGTGCTGTTCCCAGAGCCGCACACGACGTTGACCGTGCAGGAGTTGCCGCTGGGCATGCATCGCCCCCCGGAGTTCCAGCTCACGATGCTCCAACCGGCATCCGCCGATGCGGTGAGGTTGGAGATGAGGCGGCGGGCGGCTGGGTCTTGACCCGTGGTGTAGACGAACGTGCGGAGGCACATCGGACTAGCCGTCAGGCGCACGGGATCTTTCGGCGGGGGCGGCGGTGGGCAGCCGCACGTGTCCAAGCGGGTGTTGTAGCTCACCGTGCCGGCGCTGTCCGTGAACCGCTGCACCCGGGCCGAGTTCTCGCCCAGGTTGTCCATCGTGCAGCGCCCGGAGTTTGACATGTAGTCGCTTTCGCCGGTGCGCGTTGGCTGGGCGTCATACGTGGCCGCATACGTCAGGCTGCCCTGCGAAGGCCAAGGCGCGCCCGGCGGCATGGCACGCTTTGCGTCGTCCAGAAGCGAGAACCACGCCGCGAATGCCGGGCTGCTGTCGCATCCACCCCCGCACGTGAACTGCCACGAGGGCGCCGCGCCGCTGGGGCACGTTGCAGGCGTGCAAGTGTTCCGCATGGTTGTCCAAGGTCCCGGTGTGTAGGACACCGCCCACGCTTCCGGATGGGCTGGGTCCGCGCCGCAATGAAGGGGGCGAGTTTGCTCCTGGAGCCCCGTCGAGCCTGCAGGGCAGCCGATGGTGCGCGACTCGGAAGCCGGCACGCAGCGGTCCAGCAACGGCGGCGCGGTAACCGGCGGCGCTGCGGGCGGCGCGACCGACACCGAGACGGAGCCCGGCGGCCGTGTGGCGGCAGGAGGCGGCGCGACGGAAGGCGGCGTTCCAACCACCACCGCCGTGCCCGGAGAAGCGGGTGCAATCGGCGTCACCGACCCGACGGGCACGTCGATCGGAGGGTGCGATGGAGGCGATGCGGGCTGCGGAGCCGGCGGCAGCACCAGCGCCGCGGCGACCGAAGAACCGGCCAGCGGTCCGGGGTGGTAGGTGAAGATCAGGGTTCCATCGGATGCTTCGCAGGCTTGAGCCAACTCGGCTGGGTCAAGGCGGTCCGAATCGCGGCGCGACACCAAGATCCCGCCGACCTTCGCGGCATGGACTTCGCGCGCAAGGTTGGACACCAACCCCATGCAAGCGCGCCGGGGCACGTCGAACAGTTCCACATCAAACGCGTCGCCGTAGCGGTCCACCGTCGATGGACGGATGCCCACGCCGCCGCCGAACGCGTGCGTGAGGGTGGCATCGGTGGTGGTCCATCCGGGCGGTGCGAGGTTGTCCCGTCGAACCGCGATCGCGCTCACGCCGGCGTAGTGGCCGAGCAGGCCCCAAGAACGTTCGATCTTCTGCGCCGTCGTGCGCACGTCCTCCACCGTGTTGCGGATTCCAGATTTCGTGGACGTGTTGACGTAAGCGACAAGGGCGACGCCCGACAGCACCGCCAACCCGCCGATGGCGAGGAGACTTTCCAACAGCGTGAAACCCAGCGCCGAGCGCACGCTTGCTGAGAGCTTTGATGGAGTGGACGAAACGTGTTGGCGGGTAGAAATCATAGATAGAGCATGGACACAACGTGCGCTTTGGCAAGTGCAGAGAAAAGTTGAAATTTAGTCAAAACAGCGTGTTGACAAGCCTTTCTGAAGTGCTATTCCTGGATACGTAGAGGATTTGACAGGTAGCAAACCCCTACTCATAAAAAATAACCCAGGAGCAGATCGATGATCTTTCGCCCACAACCTCTCAGCCCCACTCCGGCCGGATCGCCCGGTTACGTGGCAGTAGATCCCCTCGCCGTCAACGCTCACTGGGCGCGCACCATGCCGGACCGCCCGGACTGTCGCCGCATTCGGGAGAAGCAGCGACGCATCGCTCGCATGGTTCAGCGTGTGAGCAAGGAACTGTCGAAGCGTGGGGAGGGCTGGGCATGAGCGCGAATCACAAGGTGGCACCGATGCTCTTTCGTGCGATCCAAAGCGGTGACGTGGACACCCTGCGTCAAGCCTTGGAGCAACTTCGCACGATCGCGGCGGTCGACGAAATGCTGCATGACGCTCAGAAACATGCAAGCTCTCCGGCGTGGAAGGCACCGGACTTGGTGAACGAAACCTACGGTGAGCTGGGCCTGACCGCGCTTCACCTGGCGTGCAAGGCGTATGCAGTTCGACACTCCGCCGGCCAAGCGCAAGCGGCCGGAGTCTTCGACGCCATGGTCCAGGCGCTGCTCGACGCCGGTGCGTGTCCATACCTGCCGATCGGGCGCCGGCTGACTCCTCGCTTCAATCCCGTGAGCGGGCGGTGCGAATTGTCGGTCGTGGATGCGGGACGGACCATCGCCGAAGAGTGTGGACGGCACCAGCCGCCGGCGCTGCGGGCCTGGCATGCCGCCCACCCATCGGTGGTTACGGGCCACGACTTGTTGCAAAAGCACTCGTCGACCCTGAGGCGCGAGACGGAGCAAGCGGCCATGTCGCAGCCTGAAGGCGATTGGATGGCCGATTGCGCGGAAGCCGCCTGAGCGTGGTGCGTGAGGCCGAGCGTTTTCGGCGCGTTGAATGACTAAATTTCTCGCACGCCCGATCTCTTGCGCTGCGACGTTGCGCAGTTAGGGTGGTTGCACCTACCCAAAAAAAAGAGGACGCCATGCGCATCTGCGCGTTGAACTTCAAGGGCGGCTGCGGCCGCACCACGTTGTCCCTGCAACTGGCTGCCTTCTACGCCAAGCAACGGCAGCGCACCTTGCTCCATGACCGGGATCCGCAAGGCTCTGCATTAGCCTGGGCCGCGCTGGCCGAGGAAACGCCGTTCTCAGTGGGCAGTTCCCGCTCTCCGGGCTTCCAGGTGGAGATCGTCGACACCGCTCCCCGCATGCCGGTCAATGGCGTGGTCCCACAGGCCGACCTCTACGTCATTCCAACGCTGCTGGACGCTGTCAGCTTCGTCGTTTTCCTCCACACTCTCGCCTTCGTGCAAGAGCGCAGGCTGCCTCACGTGATCGTGGCCAATCGCGTGAACGAGCGCCGGGCGGAGCACCGGGCACGCCTGACTACGCCAGAACTGTCCGGTGCCCTGGTCGTGCGTGAGCGCGCCGCTTACAGCGCCAGCTACGACCTGGGCCAATCGGTGTTCGATCTTCCCGGACGGTGGGCTGGCGACGCGCAAGCGGAGATTGGTCGCATCGCGTCTGCGATTCACGGGTTGACGACCATGGGGCGGGTAGCGGCATGATGGATGCCCCTACCCAAACAGGGCCGGCGAATCCGGCGACAGACCCCATGGCAGTGAAGAAGGCGGCCAAGCCAGCCACGAAGAAGGTGGTGGCCAAGAAGGTTCCCGCCAAAAATTCGGCCGCCAAGAAGGCCGGCAAACGGGACCTCAGCGCAGCCGTCAAGGCCGTGCATTCGGGTACCAAGCGCACGGCGACGCGGCTGGCGGCTCAGGCTGATATCGACTTGGCGAAGGTCGATCCCCAACTCCTCCTGGCTGCAGGCGACCTGCCGACGCGAAAGGCGTTCTGGGATTTCGACCTGGAAAAGCCTTTCACCCGCGACGGCCGGAAGGTTCATTTGGACATCGGGCGGCAGGCTCGAATCCCCGACTACATGACCCGGGACGGCAAACGGACGCAGCGATCGATGATCACCATCCCTCCGAAGCTGAGGGAGCAGATCCGCATCCTTTTCGGTGTCGACCGGGACGAGGATGCGCTGGGAACGACGGCCATCATCGCGTTGGCCAGTTGGGCAGCGGAGCGTCTGGTCGCGGAAAACAAGCGGCTGGTGGTCAACTCTCCCGCGCACGATCCGCATGCGGACCAGCGCAAGCAGGTGCGACGGGCGATCAACCAGTTGCGCAAATCGCGCGGCCAGCGCTGAACACGCCAAGGGGCCTTCGGGCCCCTTTCTCATAGCGCACGTGGGAGCCGATGGAGAAGGGAGTCGAGGTAGAGCTCGGCCCAGTCTTCGAATGCGAGCGGCGGGAGCCGTCCCGCGTCCACGTGACCCATGCGCGACCGGTAGCCTGCCTGGGCGACAGCGTCGCGGTGCCGACGCTCCGCTTCGCGTCGCTTGGCGTAAGCCCGCCGGTGGGACACTGCCGAAGGCGATTGGCTTTGGTCTCGTGGAGGCGAAGGCAAGGGTTGGCGCTCGTGGGCGCGCCGGCGCCGGCGCAGATCCTGCAGCGACGTGAAGGTGTGCGGCCAGCTCTCACGCCAGTCGTCTGACTCGGGCGCAGGTTCGGCATGGAGTGACACTGGACATATCCAGCCGTGCAGTTCGATGAGGGCCCACACGGCCTCCAAGAAGCGATCCGACGGCAAGGCGAAAAGCACGGCCTTCGGGTGCGGAATGCGCGTGGCGCGCTGCCCATACAGCAGCACCGCCATCGCTTCCCGGGTGCTCCGATGGATCGATCGGGCCATCGGCCACCCGACGAACGCTTCTTCCCGACCGCGCCATGCCCACGCTCGAAAGCGGGGGTGCGCAAAACGCGCAAGCAGGTGTTCTTTAACTGCATCGACGGGCGAGTGGGGTCGGTGCGGCGTGAGGTGTTGAGGCGCCACCAGCAACGCCGTGCGCCGCAGCGCCAGCACAGCTTCGACCCGCTCCGGCGGCATGCGCCGTTGCCACTCTGGCCACGCCAGCGGATCTTGCTGGCCCTTGGCGTTCGCGCACGGCTTGCATGCGACACGGAGGAATTCAGAAGCGGCGGGGACGCCCAAGGAGGCGGAAATCACTGGTTGGACGCTCCATCTCTGCGGACACATCGCGTCCAACGGGGCGTCGCAATAGGCGCAGCAGTGATGCTGTGCCGCGGCCACAGCGTCGCGCGCCCATTCGCTCCACTGGTGGCGCGGCGCATCGTTGGCCACGAGCAGTGCGGATGCAAAAAGCGATGCCAGCGGAGCGGAGGTTTCGGTCATCGGGATGCACGCGCATCGCACATCGCCAGAACGACTAAAGCGGGGCGAAAGGGCGGCTTGGTGGCAAGTGGGGAGCGGCTCGAAATACTTCCACCGCCTCCGCTCGCGTTCGCCGGATCACCCCCAGTGCGGTGCATCGGAACGGCGACGCGACCGCGCGAACTCGACACAAGGGCGACAGGTTTTCTGATCGCCGACCCACCGCCATTCCCGCTCTGCATGAATGGGAGGAAGGATGAAAAGCGAAGCGAGCGTTGGCGTGCGCGAGATGCGACAGAGCGGGGCATGGGCGGGCGTGGGGCATTCGAGTTGGGTGCCCATTCGTTATAGCGCCGGGGTCAGTGCGCGCAAGGGTGAGGGGCTAGTGGGCTGGGTGAAGCGGAGCGCGAGGACGGGGAGAAAGTTTTTCCGGGGAGGGTTCTCTGGCTCTTCGTCTTCCGAAGAGGGGGCATACACATGACGCACTGAAGTGTTTCTCAATGCGGGCCCGCTCCGCGCCAGTTCGATCCGCCAACCCCTTGCTCCATGAGCGTTTCAGACTGGCCCACCGAACGGGCCATGCGGCTTGCTGGAAAAGCGTGAGCGAACCCAATTTCCAAGTGGAGTTGGGCGGGCCCTTGCGCGTTTCCGAATTCGATCTATTGGTGGGTGTAGCCGATCCAAGGACTACACCTCGCGATGCTCCGCAAATCTTTCGACATTCCAGAAGCCGAACTGGCGCGCGCCAAGCGCGCGGCCGATCGCGCGAACCTGTCGCTGAACGAATACCTGCGCCGCGCCGTGGTGGCCAGAAACGACGGCCACGACCACGCTTCAGCGATGACCGAGTTGGCGACAGACATGCGTCGCCAGCTGGACGACTTCCGCAGCGAGAGCGCGCAATCGATGGCGGCCCTGCTCACCACCGCAAAACGCTTGGGTGAGCTCCACCAACTCATGCACGCCGACCATCAGCAACTCCGCCAGCACCTTGAAGCCAACACCGCCGAGCAACTGGCGCACATGAAGACGTTCCTGATGGACGCCTTGCCGATGGCGTTGGCAATGGGCACCGAACGCACCTCGACGCCATCACCCGGCGCGACCGACTGGCCGCAACCGCGTCAAGCGCCCAAAGCTCGCGGTTGATCCTCCCCCCACCACTGGAGACTCCCTCATGAAAAACAAAACCTTCATCACCACTGTTGTCGCCGCCAGCGTGATGCTGTCCGGCTGCGCCACCGCAAGTTCGGGCACGACGCCTTTCCACGCACGGAGCACATCGGTGCAAACCGATGCACCTCAGCCATCCACCGACAAGCGGCGCGTGGCCAAGTCGGCCGGTATCGGTTGTTTGGCCGGCGGAGCGCTGGCTTACCTCACCGGCAAGAAGGACAAGGCTGTTGCGGCGTGCGCTGCGGGTGCTGTAGTCGGTGGTGTGGCGAGTTACCGAAAGCAGTTGAAGGAAGCTGAAGCCACCGCCGATGCGGCCCGTGACGCTGGTCTCGACGCCCGCGTGGAGACGAAGACCGTCAACGCCAACGACGGCCAGGCCGAAGCACTCGACGCCTTGATCATCGGCTACCGGCCCGCCGACATGGCGCCGGTGAGCCCTCGCACGGCCGCCTCGCTCGACAAATTGGCCGTGCTCATCACCAGCAGCACCAACGAGCTCACGGTCCGCTTCGAGGGCATCGATCAATCGGTGTGCAACGCGCCGCGTGCCGAACTCGATCGGCGTGGCGCGCTGAGCAAGGCGAAGGTGGTTGACGGTTGCGGCTCGGGTGCATACCGCGTCGTCGTGTCGCCGATGCCCGAGTTGCGCTGACCGCATGGACCGGTCGCCTCGCGTGGCCGGTCCTCCCCTTGTTCCCTCCAGGAGAGCCCCGTGTCCCACGAAGATCGCATCCGTCAACGTCAGATCGAACGCTTGCGTCAGAGGGCCGGCAAGGCCTCCGACGCGACGGCGCCGCCCGATGACCGGGTGTTCTCCAACGACGCGCGCGAGAAGCTGACTGCTGCCGGCCAGGGTGTGTCGCAAGTGGGTAAGGGACTGTTGGCGCTGGGGCAGAAGGCCTCCCACGCGGCTCTGGAGAAGGCGCGGGAAGCGAAAGCCGTCCTGGACGCCAAGCGGACGGCCAAGGCGGCCGAAACGCCCCCGCTTGCGCCTTCCGAACTCGCAGCCGGTGCCCGCCCGGCAGCTCAACCGTGGTTCCCAAGGGTGAGCCAAACCGCCGACGAAAGTGAAATGCGTGTGGGACCATCAGCCGGCGTCCTGGTGTATGACGGTATGGGCACGCTGGTCTCCGCCGGAGGCGATCTGCCCAACATCGCAGTCGGTCCCTACGGGACTGCGCCGCTATCCGATCTCTCTGCCGAAGATGTTTCCATGGCGCTATGCGCCAAGACCGACCCGGAACCGTCGAATGACGTCTCTGTGGGGAAGCAGGGCTGCGAATCCGAAGCCTTTGCGTCCAAGGACGCAATCGGCATGCCACCCGGCACTGCTTCCTCGGCCCTTGAAGGAGCCGCTCCGGTCCCAGTCATCAAATGTGTCCCACAGAACGCTCCGGCACCGCCTGTGGTGGTCGAGGCGCCCCGGTCCACACGCTCAACGCCGAGCAATCGTCCCGAGCATGCACCGCTTCGCAAGGCCCCGCTGATCGCCGGCGTCGTTCTTGCACTGGCTTCGGCAGCGGGCATTGCCTGGTGGGCCACGCGCGACGTGTCGGCGTCCGATGAACCCGAAAGGCCCACCCCGGTGCAAGCCGAAACGAGCCAGTTGGCACCTCCCGCAGTAGTTCCGGAGATGTCGCCCGTTGTCGAACCGGTCGTCGAACCCGAGTCCGAGGCGGCACCAGTGGGGCGGGGCGAGCCAACGCCATCAACGCTTGGCATCGAACCCGCAACCGCTGCACCGGCTCCTGAGCCGAAGGCCGAACCGACGGCGGTGGCGAAACCCGCCGCGCCCAAGCCGGTGCGTCAGGCCACGCCGAAGCCCACGCCAGCCCCGGCGCCCGGGCCCGCCGCACCGACGTGGCAGGACGAGGCCGACGCCGCAATGGACGCATGGATAAAGCAGCGGTAGCCCTTGCGCGTTGCCAAGTCTCGTTTATGGATAGGTGCATTCACCCAAGAGATTTAGGAGGGCACATGCTCACGTCGTTGTTCGGTTGGTTGTTTGCCCAATACCGCGATTCGAGAAGGCTGCTCTTTGGCAGCCGATGGATGAACCTCCACGGCCGGTTGTTCCTAGGCCCGCCCGAAACCTTGGGACTGGCCGAAGATCTGATCGGCGAGAACGTGCGACGCACGTATTTCTACCTCCCCACCGACCGACACCCGCCGACCGACGAAAGGGCGTTCAAGAAATGGCAGAAAGATCAGCTCTATGCGACCCAAACGCGCGAGGCGAGCCAGCCCCACGTTGCCCTGGGCGCGAGCCTCATCGGTGTCGCCCTCTGCACGTGCATGACGCTCGCGGCGGCTCAACTGAGCAACGGCACGCCTCCCATTCCGCTGTTTGCCGGCGGTGGTTCAGCCGCTGTGGCCAAACCCGATCAGAAGCAGTGCGAACAAGCCGTCCTTGCTGCCACCAGGGCGCAGCGGATGTTGACCCCGGCCGAACTCGCCGTTTGCGGACAATAAGGAGCCCACGATGACCCTGCGCGTTCCCAACGTGTTTGACGCTTTGGCTTTGGTGGCCAAGGTCGAGAAAGCCCTGTTCCGGAAAACCGCCAGCAGCCTGGACGTCCGCACGGCCATCCAGGACGAGGCGGCCAATCGCTACGAGAACATCGTCGGGCGTTTCGACGTGCTCGATCGCGTGAAGTCGCGTCGCCTGCAGGTGCCGAGCGCGGAAGCCGATGACGTCCGCGAACTCGGCGCCGTCCAGGATGAGATCGGTGCTTGGGTGGTGCCAGACACCATCCCCGACAGTGAACTCGACACGTTCCAACCGTGGTGGCCCAAAGTGCCGGCTGATCTGCGGGACAGCACGCCGCGCATGCTGATGACCAAGAACGGTCGCCGCATCGAAGGCTATGTGCTCGGTTCGGATCAGGGGAAGGGTGGGGACAGCACCGCCACGTCTCTCATGTATATCGCGCTGCCCATTCTGGGCGCGCTGACGTTGCTGATGAGCAAGCTGTGGGCACCGTTGGCGATTCTTCCAGCGCTGACGACCATTCCCTACCTCATCGCCATTGCCCAAGGCGAAAAGGTCAAGGAGGCCGTGAAGGCCGGCTTCTTACTCTATGCCGCTCCACTCCTCCTCGCCAACGGCGTGTCCATGCCTTCGATGGGCAGCGAGATGGCCGGGCTGGCGATCGCCGGTGGGGTGATTCTGTGCCTGATGACCGCGGTGATCGTGGGCTGCTTCCTGATGGCCTTGGGCGACGGCGAGGGCAAGGTGGCCTTGGGCACCGCTCATCGAGTCAAGGACGCCGCCAAGTGGGGAATGGTCTTGATGGGCGCAGGACTGATGACGTCGGTGCTGCCCAGTGCCATCGCGCCGGCCGCCATCTTCGGGCTGGCGTGCCTCTACCCGATGGTTTACACCAACCGCGAATACTTGCTGCGCAGCCAGTTGCTCTGGCAGCAAGGTGAGGCGTTCAACTTGGGCACGCAGGGCAAACTGGCGGAGGCCCACGTCGAAGTCCGCGAGTCCCAAGCCAAGCGCGCGCTGGGAGACACCACACCGCTGATTTACGTCGCCACCGCTGGCGGCTACCTCACCAAGAAGCACTACGGCTATGCCCCGGACGAAGGATCGGGCATGTGGATGTCCATGCAAGACCTGACCACGAGCTTGATGCTTTTCGGGAACACGGGCATCGGCAAAACCTACCAGATTCGTCTGCTGCTGCTCCAATACGCCGCGCTGGATTTTGGCGGTGCCCTCATCACGGACGGCAAGGGTGCGCTGGCTGGAGAGATGCGCGACATCATCGACCTGATGGTGGAACCGGGCATCGACTTCGCGCCGTTCGAAGGCTTGACCGCCCAAGACGTTTCCATCGCGTTGAACGCGCTGGTGCGCACCAACCAACGTGACGACGATCGCGTGTGGGAAAGCGGGGCCCGGAACTTCCTCGACCACGCGACGGTCATCCACGAAGCATTGCGCGACCATGAAATCGCTTATCGGCACGCCGCCATGCAGGAAGCCCGGCGGCTGCAGGAGGCGATCGACCTCGTGTGGGCGGACATCGCCGAGCTTCAGCGCCAAGACGGAACGGCGACGGCCGAGCAGCTCGCCGCCTACGAAGCCCGAGTGGAGAAAATTGAGAGTCAACGTCGCGCATGGGAGGCCGTGGCGATGAGCGATCGCGAGTGGGCGTGGACGCCGGCCACCCTGGAACGGGTCATCACCCACATGGCGCAGGTGGGCGTCGGTGCGGGCGGCGTGGCAATTCCCGGCCAGCGCATGTTGGAAATGGCCGACTACCTGGGCTATGACACCACCCGTTTTGGCGATGCGGAGACGTTGGAGCAACGGGTGCGCGATCGCGAACAGCGATTGTCCTCCGAACCCAACACCGTGCATCCGGACTTGGGAATCCCGGGGTCGCTGCTCCAGGCTTCGCTGGACTTCATCTTTGAAACCTGGTCCGCCTACGCGCCCGAGCAGCGCTCGAGTTTTCTGCTCAACGTCCACCAGAAGATCAATCCGCTGTTGCGCGGCAAGCACCTGCGCAACCAAGATGGGGCGCCGTGGCATTCCATGGAGCACGGCATGGACGTGAGCCAAGCGCTTTTCGGCAAGATGGTGGGCGTGAACTTGCCGACGACCAAGCACGGGGACGCAGGACGCATCGTGGCCACGTTGGTCAAGCAGCGCATCTACACCGGTATCCAGAAGCGCGCCGACGTGGGTGAGGCGGCCTGGCGGGCAGAAGGCCAATTGCCGGTCCTCAACGTGATGGACGAGTGCCAACTGCTGGCCGGCGATGCCGAGCGCAACCTGTTGTCCATCTCGCGATCGCTGTGGCTGATGAACGTGTTTGCGACGCAGTCCTACGAGGGCCTCGTAGCGACTTTCCACGACGAGTGGGCCACGAAGCAGTTCTTGGGCAATTTCACGTCAGCCGGCATCTTCCAATCCACGCCCGGCACCTACAAGTGGTTCATAGATCGCTTGGGCACCGCGATGCTGACCACGTTCCAGACCGCGACGCGGGGCATCGACTACAGCGGCGGAATGAGCGCGCTGATCAACAGCCCGCTGAACGATCCCGATCATCCGGGCGCCGCAGCGATGAAACTGTTTGAGCGTGCGGGCGGCGGACAGCTGACCGCTGTGCGGCCGGGCGCTGGCGCATCAAGCAAATGGATGGGCCCGAAGTTGGCTCCGATCGACGACAGCAGCGTGAACAAGCTATTGCTCATGCCCAACGGCGGTAAGCGCGAAGTCCAGCCGTTGTTCAAGCCAGAGGAATACAACGCGCTGCTGATGGACAAGGGGCGTTGCATCGTGCAAATCAACCGCGCGGGCGCTTGGCGAGTGGACTTCGCCACGGTGAGGCCGGAGGACGCGCGAACGACCGACAAAGCCCAATCGACGCAGGAGAAGGCGGCCTAGCCGCCCCTCTTGCGCACTCCTAAACCTGATCCATGCTGAATGAAATTCCTTGGAGGACACCGATGACGACCCCCACCCCACAGGAAGGCGACGAGGCGTTCCGCCGCCGCATGGCCCAATCGACCGAATCCAAGGCACAAGATTGGACAGCGCTCGATCGGAGTGCGCAAGAGCAGACGCGCGAGGTGGAAGAGGCACAGCGCAAGTTGTCTGGCCGCGAAGATGGGTCGCGACTGGCTCAAGCCGACGGCCGGCTGACGCAACTGCGCGATCGGCGCGACGACTTGTTGCGCCAGGGAGCGCCCAGCCTGTTCCGCAGACGCGAGCGCGAGGAATGGTTCAAGGATTTCGAGGCGGTCACCGAACAGGTGAATGAGGCCCATGCGTCGTGGAAGCACGAGGTCAAGGCCAGCACGCCCCAAGCGTTGGAGAAACAGCGCGAACGCATCGCGGAACGCCAAGCAGAGCGCGACCGGGCGGAGGAGCAGCACCGAGGTATTGAAAAGTTGCCCAGCGAGCGCGAAGCCAGCGTGGCTTCCATGCTGGACAAGCTCCGCGCGCGCGCCGACAACGTGCAACAGACCTGGGCGCCTGCTCTGGAAATCCCGTCCATCAATGCTTGGCGCCAAGGCCGGCAGCCGAAACAGGCGATGGTCGGGCGTTTGGGCTACGCGCAGTATGCGGCCACTGCGAAGCAGGAGGCCGAATTCATGAAGAATTACGAAGAACAGTGGAACCGCACCGCTCAGTCTCGTTGACCGTTCCACCATCACCCACGGCCCCCCAGCGGGGCCGTTTTTTTGCCCGAAATTTGTCAAATAAAATCGCGGTAAAACCCTTGACAAAGTTCGGCATGGATCTACCGTGGAATTGAGTTTTGACAAGTAGCAAACACCTACTCATAAAACTCACCACCCGTCCAAGGAGACACCCATGTATCTGATCGCTGACGCTTTTGACCTGATCGCCGACCACCTGCCCAAGGTGTTCATGGCCACCCTCATCGGCGCTCCTGCGCTGGCAGTGTTCGCGGCGTTCCTCTGATGCGCGCCGCAGTCGCGAGACTCTGGGCTCATGAACGCGAGGTGTTCGACATCGGACGCCTGCTGGGCCGGCTCCATACCTTGTTCGTTTGGGCCGGCGTGTTCGTGGTCGGTTGGTGCATGACACCTTAAAAGGCTAAAGACTCGGGGCTTGCCAGTTGCCGATTCCCCATTACAACCATGGGGATGGACACCCGTGAACGCACGCTAGCCCTTTTACAGCCCTACGGCCTCACCGAGGCCGATGCCATCGCGAACAACGTGGTGGCAAACCACGGCGCCGTGCTTGATTCACTCCACGCGTCGGAAGTCCTCGCCGCGGCACATGCCCAGTGTTGGAATCCCATTCACGGCGGCTTCCATGACCTGAAGTGGCGCATCGAAGACCGTCCCGACTGGCCGCACCTGCGGGTGGGGCTCTCGTTGGGCATGCATCACTTGGCTTTCCAGGCGCCGCCCGACCTCACGGCACTTCGCGTCGAGCGGTCGTTGCTGGGCAGGGTGCACGACAAGGCCGATCCCTTCACGACCAGCGCCGTCGTTCAGTGCATCGACCACCTGGCCCCGCTCGATCGGGCTGCATTTTTCGAGCAGCTTGCAGCCGATTGCCAGCGCTGCGACCGATTGCTCTACGACGCGGAGAAGCTTCAGAAGAACGCCCCATGGCGCGATTGGCTTCTCGGCGCCTCCCGCGCCGGTCATGTGGGCGCTTTGAATGCATGCCTGGACATGGGCGCAAGCGCCAACCGCGCCGACGCCAACGGCAACACGGCACTCCATCACGCTGCGCGCTTCGGCCACCAAACGCTGATACAGCCCTTGGTCGAACATGGCGCGCGCGTGGAGGCGCGGAACCACGATGGGAACACTCCGCTGCATGTCGCCAACACCCACGGGCATGAATTCGTCGCGCTGGAACTGATGGCGCACGGGGCCGATTCCATGGATCTGATGCAGACGGGGCGGCGGGAGCATCGGCGTGAGCAAGCCGCCCACCTATGACGCCTTCGGCGAGGTGCCCGGTCACGTCGCGCCCAGTCAGCCGGTCCGCTACTGGCACCGTGCCGCCATCGCCTTCCTCGCGGTGTTCACGCTCCTCTACCCACTGTTGTTGGGCCTGGCCTGGACGCTGCCGGGTCATGAGTATCTGATGGGCTACACCCGGGCGCTCAAGGGCGGGCTGGCTGCCGCCGCGCATTGGGGCACGCTGGGGCTGACTTTCCGGGTGCCGGCCCAGCAGTTCCTCGACTACGCCGGCGCCAACGCGCCTTGGTCCACGGCGTTGCGCGTGGGCGGCGCTTTCGTCGTCTCATTGATCTTGGCCGGGAAAGTGTTCGCCAAGGTCGCTCGGCCCCACTCGAACACCTGGCACGTGGCTGGGCCGCGACTGTTGGAAGGGAGTGAAGCCGTGGTCGAAGCCCGGCGCCGTTCGCTACCCCCCAAGGAGGCGCAGGCAGATCCATTTGCGATGTCGCTCCACCCGGAACTGGTGTTGCCCAAGAAAGCGTGGGCCCGCCACATGCTGATCAACGGAAGCGTCGGGTCCGGGAAGTCGGTCATCCTCAAGCACATCTTGGCGCAGTTGGAAGTGAACAAGTGCGCGAAACTTTTCTGTTACGACATCAAGGGCGACTTCACGAGCATATTGCGGCGGCCGATCATCGTGAGTCCCTTTGATCGGCGCTCATACGTTTGGGACGTGGCCGCGGACGTGCGCACGCCGACTCAGGCGGCAGCCTTCGCGGCCAGCATCATCCCCGAGGGCGACGGCAGCTCAAAGTTCTGGACGATGGCCGCCCAAGATCTGTTCATTGGGGCGTTGCGCGAACTGCAAAACACGAAGGGCACGGCATGGAACTGGACGGATCTGGCGCGGATACTGCGCCGCTCGGCAGAAGACATGGGGCAGGGCCTGCGCATCCATTACCCGCGCGCAGCGGCCTTGGTCGCCAACCCCGACAGCCAGACCACAGGCTCGGTCCTGTCAACGTTGGCCGGCTTCACGCGTCTTATTGACGACTTGGCCACGGCCTGGCCGAAAGTGGGCAAACATCGGTTCGCGATCACCGAGTGGATTCGTGACGGCTACACCGGACGCAAGCAAGTCATCGTTCAATCCGGGCCGGATCCAGGCCTGACCAAGGCCTACATCTCGGCCATGATCAACGTGGCGATCCCCGATCTGATTTCCCCGGCGTTGCCCGACAACGAAGTCGGGCGGGGCATCTACTTCGTGTTCGACGAACTCACCAGCGCCGGACGGTTGAACATCGATCCCTTGCTCGCGCTGGGCCGCAGCAAGGGCGTGGTCGCGATCATGGCTGTTCAGGATCACTCGCAGATCGAGCTCGTTTACGGCGATAAAACGGCGCAGGCCTTCGCGTCGTTGGTGGGCGTGCACGTGGTGTGCCAAGTCCAGATGGGCGCGACGCGCGAGAAGATCGCCAACCAACTGGGCAAGCGAAAGATCGCGTGGCGCAACCACGGTGACAAGGCGCAGCTTCACGAGGAAGCGCGCGCCCTCATCTCGCCCGGAGAGCTCACGGACCGACTGGGGTTTCGCAAAGGACGCGGATTCGGACCCGAAAAATGGGGCATCCGCGCCCTGGTGCAAATGGGCGGCGACGTGCTGCTGCTCGACTGGCCAGGCAAGACCTACCCCAGCGTGCGCGAGGGCCAAGTGGCCGCGGCATGGACCACGCAACCGGCCGGCCCTGTGGAACATGAATCGGAGGTGCCGCGCAAAGGTGCCAGCATTCAGGGCGCAACGCACGGCTTTAGTTCCGAACGCCAACCCAAGGGTCTCACCGAAGAAGAGATCGACGCCTTGTTCAACCGCTAGTCGTTCGGGTCAGCGCGCCCTTCTCGGTAGGCCAACTCGTCGAAATTGGTCAGGGTGTCGCAGGCGAGGCAGTGATACATCCACGCGGCTTCGTTGAAATACATGCCCGCCATGCAGCCGCAAAAAGGGCAGCATTCGTCGATCTCGAAGTCTGCCCATTTGCACACGCCGACGTATTCTGGAACGCCGTCTTTGTCGTAGCTAGCAATCTCAAACGCATCGGCGTGCTTGGGCACGAAGCCGCTGTGCCGCTGCAGTTCGCGCAGCACTTCGTCCGTGCCGATGTCGAACCACTCCAGGTGCCTTCGCCGGTGCGCGTAGGCGCGGTGGAGCGCGGCTTCCAACGCGCTGTCGTCGGAAGACACCAACCAGCCCATGAGTTCCAGAGGATTTGGGTTGCCGGTGCTCAGGGTGGCCACGCGGCTTTCGGGACGCTTCGAACGGCCGATCTTCACCGCCTCGGATTCGCGATCGATGATGAAGTAGACGGCCATGGACGGGGCGGCTGGGGTAAAGGGGCAGACCATAGTATGGCCTTGCGCGACCTCATGTTTTTGGCACCTTGGCGGTAGCCCCGGCGGAGACCCCTCGCATGCACTCCTTGGTTCGACTGGACGCCCGAGGCCAGAACGGCAAAGGCGGAAACGCTTTCGACTATTTCCTGGCGACCAACGCGCTCACCGGGATCGCCGGCTACTACGGTGCCGAAGAAAGCGCGGAGGTGTTGCGCTGGGGCGGCCGGCTGGCTGCCGTGCTGGGCCTGGAGGGCCAGCCGGTGCGAAAAGAAGACATGCTGGCGCTGGGCCACGGCTTTTCGCCTGCGGATGGAACGCCGTTGTGCCGCAACGCTGGGGCGAAGCCGACGAAGCGCATCAAGCTGGATCGCCAAGGAAACCCCCGGCTGGGCGAAGACGGCAAGCCCATCGAGCTGTGGGAGGGAGGGCATCGGGTCGGATTCGATCTGACCGTGTCCGCGCCTGGCGATGTCTCGGTGGCGTTTGCAATCGCGGATGATCGGGAGAAGGCCGCCATTCTCGCCGCCCACACCGCGGCGGTTCAGGCCTCGCTGGACTTTTTGGAGTCGAAGGTTGAAACCCGTCGGGGCGCGCAGGGCAAGAACGTCATCGGCACGCAGGGCTTGGTCTACACGCAGGCGCTGCATGTGTCCAACCGAAACAACGAGCCGAATTTGCACACGCACAACCTCATCTACGGAGTCGCAAAAGGCGAGGACGGTCAGTGGGGCACTTACGATGCGCAAGAAATCTACCGTTGGCGCCAAGCCGCCGACGAGCTCTACAAAGCTGAGCTTTACACCCGTATGAAGGCACTGGGCTACCAGACCGAGCGCGTCCGCGAGGTCAACGTCCAGGGTGAGGAGACGGGCCGGGTGTATGCCCGAATCGCCGGCATCGATTTGGAGTTGTGCGACCTGATGAAAACGCGTCGCCAGGAAGTGCTGGACTACGCCCGCACGCATGGCGTGGACAACCAGACCGCTTGCTTGGCCACGCGAAAGCAGAAGGAGGAGCCCCCGTTCGAAGCGCTGCGCGAGGACTGGGCGCGCACCCTGGCGAACATCGACCGGGAGAAGCCCGGCTTGGTGCACGACACGGCGCGGATCAAGGCCGCGCCGGGCATGCGCTTGAACGCGCGCAGCGCTGAAGAGACGTTGCAAGTCCTCCATCGGACCGAGGCCGTGCTGTGCGAGCACGACCTGATCCGCCAACTTGGGATGGAGCACCAAGGCGACTTGACCGCCCGGGAGTTGCTCGACCGCGTGGAGCGATTCAAGCAGGAGGCCGGTCTGGTGAAGCTGGAGGGCGAAAAGCTGGCCGCCGAAGACCGTGGGCACACGCTGGCGCGCCGGCACCGCGAGACGCGCTACGCCGCGCCGTGGATGCTCGATATGGAGGAGGAGATTCAGCGCCGCGCCAAGGAGCGCCAAGGCGAGAACCACTGGAAGATGGACGGTGCGCTCGTCGACCGCACGGTGGCGAAGCTGGAGGAGCAGAAGGGGTTTCGTCTTTCCGACGAGCAACGGGCGGTGGTGCGCCACATCACCGCCGAGAGCGGCGGCGTGGTGGCGATGTCCGGCCTGGCGGGCACCGGCAAGACCACCGCGGTGGAGTTCTACAAAGCCGCGTTTGAGGCGTCGCGCAAGCAGCTGTTCGGCGTGGCCACCGCCAACGCGGCGGCTCAGAAGTTAGCGCTGGAGTCGGGGATGGAGACGTCCAGCGTGGCGATGTTCCTCAGCCGAGTGCGCAAGGGCACGCTGGCCTTGGGTGGCGACGACGTCCTCGTCGTGGACGAAGCGGGCATGGTCGAAAGCCGGGACATGGTGCAATTGATGGCCTACGCGCAGAAAGCCGGCGCGAAGGTGGTGCTTCAGGGCGACGCCGAACAGATCCAACCGGTGGGCGCTGGCGCGGGCTTCACCCTGGTGCGCGACGCGATCGGCGACAAGAAGCTCACCGAGATTCGCCGGCAGAAGAGCGAGGAAGACCGGCACATCGCCGCGCTGTTCTACGACCGCGACAAAGCCGGCAAGGTGGTCGAGATGAAGCGCGGCACGCGCTCCCGGGCCAAGAGCCAAGAGAAGGGAGCCATGCTGCTCAAGCGCCTGGACGATCGCGGTTGCCTTGATGAATTCAACACCAAGGATCAGGCCGTGTCGGCCGTGGTGAAGGATTACTTCGATTCGCCCTTCGGTGTGCGAGATCGCCTAATTCTCGCGCACGCCAACGCCGAAGTGGACGCCTTGAACGAGCAGGTGCGCCACGAACTGCGCAAGCGCGGCGAGATCGATGCCGAGCAGCACGTCGTCCGCACTTTGCGTCGGGGGGAGTGGGCCGACTTGGCCCTCTCTCGCCGCGATCGCGTGCGCTTCTCCGCGGGCGACGCAGATTTGGGGGTGGTCAATGGAAACGAGGGGGTGGTGGAGGCGATCCGGCCAGACGCCAAGGGCGGCTTCCACGTGGCGGTGCGCCTGGAGTCCGAAGACCCGAAGCAGAATGGGCGGGTGGTGCGCTTCCACACCAGCGCCTACAACGCCTTTCAGCACAACTACGCGCTGACCATCCACAAAGCGCAAGGGCAGGGCAAGTGCGACGTGTTCCACTTGGCGAACGTGGGCATGATGGACAACCACTCGTCGTTGGTCGCCTTCACGCGCCTGACCAGGGGCCGCTACCGCCTCTATGGGACCAGCGACGACTTCGAGCAGTTGAAGGATCGGCTGGGTTTGGAGCGCCTGAAAGAGAACGCATCGGATTCGCGGCCGCTGCCGCGTGTGCAGGACGCCGCCCAAGAGATCCTGCAAGCCGCCGAGTCTGGTGCACGCAGGGCGCAAGTGCGGAAGGCCAAATCCGACGTGCCCGAGCACACCCAGAAGGGGCCGCGGCTCACGCTGTGAGCACGCGCAGTGGATTCCGACCACATGCCATCTAGTTACTCTTCGCGAGGCGAGTCAGAAGGGCGTCATCCGTGGCCGTGGGCGAGGTGGCGCCACGAGTGCTCGTGCTCTTTGGCGTAGACATACGTGCCCGTTATCGCTTCCAGCGAAAGCAAAAAAATCATGCCTTACCCCTTACTCGTATTTTCCCTTGGTGGAGATCAGCTTTTGACGCAGTGCTTCGACACGAGCCTTGCGCTGGCCGCACAACGCGTCGAGGGTGTATTCATAGATTTCAAACGCGTCCAAAAGAGCCTCTTGCTGGACATTCTCTCCATGAGAGCCCAAGTTTCCGATCATCCGGAGCGCCGTTAGTGAAGGGGCATGCTCTTGGTTCAATTGCTCGTAGTGCGCAATGCGGGCATTCAAATCCAAGCGTTTAGTGCTGCCGCTGGTGGGGTTAACGGTTTCACGAGGGACTTGAAGGAAGTCCAACAAGAACTCAATGCTGGTGCGGAGTCGATTGGCTGATGCGCTTGTGTCCAGCCAATAGTGCGACGAGGCGAGGCGGATGTTCTCGCTTACGTCTCGGGGCGCTTGCACCGGAATATCGATGATGAGCGGGGCTGGGAACATTGAGCGCGGCTGTAGATGTGATGAGTAGACCCATCGGTTGTCCTCATCATCGTAATACTCGACCAGCGACGTATCGCCAGAGACGACTACGATCTCCCCACAACTGCTGTTGTCGCAGACGAGGTTGAGGCTGAAACGCTCCACATCCCAAGCGGGTTCCCAGTCGGAATCCTCACGGTTCTTAGAAGAATAGGTGGGTTCAGCGACTTTGATTGCTTCACCGTCGTGCCTTGCGCGCCCCTTGGAGCATTTGGGGCAAGGGAAGTTAGGAAAATGGGATCGGGCATACGTTCCGGACCAAAGCTCGCGATCAAACGCCATGGTTGCCTTCCTTAGTGATGGTCCCGCCGATTATCTGGCTAGGACTACAGATCCACAAGGCGCGTTCCCTCGAGTCCTTTCCAATCCGTTCCCTCCCTTCACTGCGCGTCTGTGGCCCCCTATTCAAGAACGCGTAAAGCAGATGGCGCAACCCGTGCAGCAGCCAAGGCCCCGTTGCCGGGGCCTTGGCCGAGACGATCACCTCCTTTGACTTCAGCGACCGAAGAGCCGGATGCCGACGCCAAAGACCGGTTTGTTGCCGCCGCCGAATGCCGCACCGGCGCTCACGCCGATGCCGTTCTTGAAGCGACGGCTCCAGCCGATGGCCGCCGCCCCTTGCCCGCCGCTGGCGCCGAACCCGACGGTGATGCCGCCCTCGCCCGGGGTGGCCGCCATCTGCACCATCGCGCCCATCTGAGCGCCGAGCCCGTTGATTCGGCGGTCTTGGCGCTCGAAGCGGTGGTCGATTTCCACCCACCGGTCGTTCCAACGCTGGTCCAAGTCCCACAACTGGCCGCCGTTGACCGCGTCGGTGCTGCCGCGCTCCACGCGACCCGCTGCAACCCCGGTCACCCGCTGGTTGCCCGCGTTGATTCCGTCAGTGGTCATCGACGGCCCACCCTGGATGCGGACGCCGGTCCCGTCGACGCGCGTGGCCCCGACGTTGACCGAACCGCTCTCGGTGAGTTCGATATCGTCGGCCACGGCGACCGTTTGGGTCCCATCCGTGTTGTTGCTCACCACGATGTTCGCGCCGGCACGTGTCTCGCGGCCCCCGCCGGTGCCGTCGCGACCTGCAGGGCCTTGCGGACCTTGAGGCCCTTGCGGTCCCTGTGGACCTTGGGGCCCTTGAGGGCCTTGCACGACGGGGCGCAGCTCGATCGTGCGCAGCCGGCCGTCCAGGTCATACAGCGCCGTTCCCACGTCGCGATACACCGCGCCGGACTGGAAGGTGTAGGTGGGGGCGACAAACACGCCGTTGGCGTAAGTGGCTCCGCCGCCAAACGCTTCGGCCGCAGGCCGCAGCTGGCTCACTGTCGCGGCGTCGGTGTCGTTCACGCCGAAGCGGAGGTTGGTCAGCCGGCGCTTCGTGGTGGCATTGCCGACGCTGACTTCATCGGTCGCGGAGCACTCGCTTTCCTTGCCCAAGGATATGCAGTCGAAGTTGAGGGCACGCGCG
Organism: Lysobacter sp.; assembly: GCA_019634715.1. Taxonomy (GTDB): domain Bacteria; phylum Pseudomonadota; class Gammaproteobacteria; order Xanthomonadales; family Xanthomonadaceae; genus Lysobacter_I. The sequence continues at coordinate 40,544 of JAHCAU010000001.1, read as the reverse complement.
CGAGCACCGATCGCGGTGCCGCCGAAGGTCGCCTCTGCACCAGCGCCGATCGCGGTCGCATCGGTCCCGTGCAAGCGCACGCCCGCGCCGACACCGGTTTGGTTGCTCTCGCCGTCGCCGGTGGTGCGGCCGCCCGCACCCAGCACGGTGTTGTCGAAGCCTGTGATCAGGGTTTCCGACCCGAGGCCGGTGTTGCGGATTCCGTCGACGAAACCGTTCGAGCCGACTTGCGTAGAGTTGTAGCCTCGCGTGATCGCGCGCTCGCCGAGGGTCGTTGCGCCGGAGAAGCTCGTTTGTCCCGCGTCCAGGTAGAGACTGCGGTTTCCCGCTGCGCTGTCCTGGCCGATGGAGATGGCCTGAGCGGACGGTCGCGCCCCGGGCCCGGGTTGGTAGAGGTTTTGCGCGTTCGCGCGATCACCGATGGCGATGCTGCCGGTGGAAGTGGCGGAATTGCCGATGGCGACGGCGCCGACGTCGTTGGCAGATGCGTTTCGCCCGCCGGCGAACGTCGCCCCGAAGTTGGCATTCGCCCCACTGCCCACGGCCGTGCCGTCCGCGCCTGCCGAGGCGCCGCTGCCCACGGCCGTGCCGTTCACGCCACCGGGTTGAATCCTCGCGTTGGCACCGATGGCGGTGGAGCACTCTTCAGTGGCCTGGGCATTGGCGCCGACCGCCGTGGTGCAATCGGCGGTGGCTTGGGCGTTCGAGCCAACTGCCGTCGAATCCAGCCCAGTCGCCGTCGGCGGGACCGCACCTGGGCCGACGGCCACCTGGGCGAGCGTTGGAGCAGCCGCCAAGGCCGCGGCAAGAAACAGCGAAAGCGAAGATCGCTTCATCGAGGAGCCTCTTACAAGTGGGGTTCCCCTACCAATAGATCAGCGCGAAGAACGCGCAACCCCTCCATCAGGAACTAAAAACCCCCGGCAGTTGCCCGCCGGGGGGTGGGCCTACCCAAGGCCCGCCGACGCCGAGGAAGGAGGGGCACCCGGCGCCACTCTCGTTTTAACGCGCGAGCGCGCGAGCGCAAGCCCACTTGCGCATTCCTCCAATTCAGGTTCGATCGAGGGTAGGCGCACCTACCCAAAAAGAATTCCGCCGCACCCACGGCGGAACGAACGCCAGAAGGAGGAACCATGCTCGTAAAGTCGATCGCGTTGGTCGCATCGCTCGCCTTGACCGCCCACGTTGCGCAGGCTCAAGAATTCCCCTACATCCAGAATCCACCGTCGGCCGTGCACCCGCTCGACGCGGACATCGGCGCGCCTGAAGAGCCCCATGCCCACGACGTCGCGCCGGCCAAGCGTTCTCTGATCTCGCGCTTGTTTCACCGCCGCATCCCGAAAGGTGCGTGGGTCGGTATGGATCCGCTGCTGAAGGCTAAGCTTGAAAACATCTACGCTCAGCTCAGGCGCGAGGGCTACGACGTTCGCCTGGTCGAGGGCCACCGTTCAGAAAAGCGCCAAGCAGAACTGCTGGCGACCGGGCAGGGTGTCACCCAAGTCGGTCCGGGCCGCTCCTGCCACAACTATGGACTCGCTGCCGACAGCGCGGTGTTCAAGCGTGGGCAGGCGACTTGGGATATCAACGACGAATGGGTCCGCCGAGGCTACGAGCGTTATGGCGAGCTCGCGACGAAAGCGGGATTGCGTTGGGGCGGGCATTGGACGACGTTCAAGGACTTGCCGCACGTTGAGCTGAGGAACGACTGCCGGATGGCCATCCGTGAGCGGCGCCGCACCGACGGGCGCGTAGCGGCCCGGGAAGTAGGCTTTGGGTTGGAGTTGGACCGTTGGCGTTCGGTGCCGACCGCTTGGGAAGGGGAGCGATACGCGTGGCTCTGCCCGACTTCCCAGGAGTCGATGCACGGCTGCGGGTTGGTCTTGAAGTGGTGGGAATCCGACTGGGCGATGTCGCCAGCATGGCGCGACTGGTCGTTCGATCCGAAACTTTTTAGTTGGACGACAGTTTGCGGATGACTTCACCCACGAGGACATCGACGGCGCCTTGAAATCCGACCACCTGTTGACGCTCAGGAATAACTTCCCGCGCTTGCATCGGAGAATGCAGGTGTGCGTCCGCGATCTTCCTCAACGACTCTTGCAAGTTCTCCATCGCCTGCTTGATCGACTTGGGAGAGCTTGCGGCGAACTGCACGAATGAAGCAGAGCCGAAGACCGGAGGGATATGATCCATCACAGCCCGGGTCAGGGCTGCGGTGGCCATGTAGCATTCATTCTCAAATGCGAGATTTATCTCTTCTAGCAGACGAATCAGTTTTCTGGGATCTAGGTGCGTGCCCTGGAGTTGCCGAAGGGCGTCGATGCGGTTTTCGGAGATAAAAGCAGCCGACAGACTTTTCGTTCCGCTTCTGGCGTGCGGGCCCGTGGCCTCGGCTGCTTCAGCCTGCTCAAGTAAGCGGTCGACGTGCGTCCTCAGAGTCGCAAGCGCGTTATGAAGGGGTGCGTTGTGGCTGGTCGGTGCCTTGGTCAACGTGCTAAAGCCAGCTGCGGTAAGGGCCGCATTCGTCACTTCGCGCTCGTGGCGTATTCCCACAGTGTCTTGGATCAAGGGCTTGAGCTTGTCCCCATCAAGAAATGCGTGGCCGGCGTTCTTGATGGACTTGAACGCTTCAGAGGCTCCACTTTCCCCAGTGCCACGCTCGTAGGTCACTAGGCTCTCAATCGCTTCTGCAACCATCGCCGCTACGTCCCTGTAAAAGCTGCTGCTCATCCTATTGGCATCCTCTTTTTCAAAGCGTCATTGTAAACAGAGGAAATCTGATACGCATTTCGCACTCAACGAAACGCCTTACGTTTGACAGTCGCAAAGCCCTGCCATTGGACTGCAATGTTGATCTACTGCGTGCTGTAAAACCCTCTGCTCACGATTGAGTAATGCGAACGTAGATGCGCATGGAAAGTGCTGCTTTCGGACAACAGCGAAGCGATTGATTTGCGGCCCGTCTGCGTGATTCATGCCCTTCCAACCGCGAAGAAAATCCACTCGCGTCCGAGCCGGTTTTTCAAGGCAGGAGACAACGGCTTTTGGGCCCAAAAAACTGTAGCCAAGTCGTAGCCAAATCTATCTCGCCCTCTTTTGAGCGTCTATAACGCATTGATTTATATTTGTTATCTTTGCGAAGGACATCGCACGCTCTTACTGTCGCATCAGGGGGGTATGCTGCTCGGCGGACGCGCGCGGGGAAGACGTGGATTCGGACACGGAAGGCGGCAAGGAAATGGTCGGCTCATGCGGCCCGGCAGGAGGCCGGACGAGGCCGGCTAGTATGCCAGCGCATGCCGGCCCTCGTGCTGCACCGCAACGCGTTTGGACGTGCCATCCGGCATGGACACAGGTCACGTTTCCTGTGCTACCGTCTCCGTACGGTTGCGTTCGCGACCTCGGGGGGACGGCACGACGAGGCGCCGGCTTCCATTGTGGCCAGGACGGCTCGGGGCGGGAGGACGCCCATGCCGATGTGGCCGCCGGGGAGGGCGCGGAGATGACCGGATACAGACCGACACTACACCTATAACGACATGGCAAGAGGGGATCACATGGCAGACCGTGCACCGCAACCCAATCGACTCGCCCGCGCGCTCGTACTGGCGCTCGCAGGCAGCATCGTCCACGCGCCCAGCGTACTGGCCCAGGATGCCGGTGCCGGCGAGGATCCCCAGGCAGCGACGCTCGACAAGATCGTCGTCACCGCGCAGAAGCGCGAGGAAGCGCTGCAGGACGTGCCGGTCGTCGTCACCGCGCTGTCCGGCCAGGCGCTCAGGGACAACGGCGTGCGCGACGTGAAGGACCTGCAGACCCTCGTCCCCGGCCTCACCGTCACCAGCACGCAGAGCGAGGCGCTGACCACCGCCCGCATCCGCGGCATCGGCACCGTCGGCGACAACGCCGGCCTGGAATCGTCCGTCGGCGTGGTGATCGACGGCGTCTACCGCCCGCGCAACGGCGTCGGCTTCGGCGATCTCGGCGAGCTCGAGCGCATCGAAGTGCTGAAGGGCCCGCAGGGCACCCTGTTCGGCAAGAACACCTCCGCCGGCGTCATCAACGTCGTCACCAAGCGTCCGACCTACCAGCAGACCGCCGAAGCCGAACTCACCGTCGGCAACTACGGCGCGCTGGGCGTGTCGGGTTCCTACAGCCAGGGTATCAACGACGTGTCCGCGTTCCGCCTGTTTGCCGCCAAGCGCAAGCGCGACGGCTTCATGGATGTGAACACGGGCAGCGGTCCGCGCGCCGAGCGCGAGGACTATGACCAGAACTACCACACCTTCCGGGGCCAGTTCCTGATCGAGCCGACCGACACGCTCGACATCAACTTCAGCTTCGACATGACCAACCGCGACGAGAACTGCTGCACAGCGGCGACGATCATCCGCGGCCCGACGGCGGCGATCCTCGATGCGCTGACGCCGGCGCCGGGCGATACGGGCGTTGCGCCGGTGGCGAACCCGTTCGCCCGCCGTGCCTGGGGCAACCGCAGCACCGCGCAGTTCATCGACGACAGCGGCGCTTCGCTGCAGATCGACTGGGACAGCGGCTGGTTCGGCAACGCCACCCTGACCTCGATCACCTCGCAGCGCGAGTGGGAATCGGCCAACGGCCTTGACTTCGACTTCAGCACCGCCGACCTGCTGTACCGCAACCCGGACAAGACCGACAATTTCTCGCGCTTCGAAACCTTCAGCCAGGAACTGCGCCTGGCCGGTTCCACCGAGAAGCTGGACTGGCTGGTCGGCCTGTTCTACGCGGACGAATCGCTGCAGCGCAACGAGGCCTACCGCATCGGCGCGGCCTACGAGCCCTACCTGTCGATCGCGCTGCTGTCGCGCATCAACCCGCTGCTCGCGACCAGTCCGACCGCGCCGCTGTTCCTGTCGCAGGCCTCGGGCCGTCCGTTCGGCACGGTGTTCGCCGGTCATGCCGCCTCCGACCAGTACCGCCAGGAATCGAAGACCTTCGCGGTGTTCACCAACAACACCTGGCACGTCAACGATGCCTTCGACCTGACCCTCGGCCTGCGCTATACCCGCGAGAACAAGGAACTGGAATCGCGCTTCAGCAACCCGAACGGCGGCCTCGGCTGCGCCGCGATGCAGGCCAATCCGGCCCAGGTGGTCGCGGCGCTGGTCGCGCGTGGACTCACCGTCGCCCAGGCCTCCGCGGCGGCGCCGCAGGTGGTGGGCTTCGGCTGCCTGCCGTGGACCAACGTGCTGCACAACGGCCGCGCCACCGACCAGGAGCGCGACGAGAAGGAATGGTCCGGCACGATCAAGGCGGCCTACCGCTTCAACGAGCACGCGATGGGCTACTTCTCCGCCGCGCGCGGCTACAAGGCCGGCGGCTTCAACCTCGACCGCGTGCAGTCCAACAACGGCCTGTCCAGCGGCACCGCAGGCATCATCCCGGTCAACGACACTTCGTTCGCGGGCGAGTTCGTCGACAGCTACGAGCTGGGCGCCAAGACCACGTGGCTGGGCGGCAACCTGTTGCTGAACGCGACCCTGTTCCACCAGGAATACAGCGACTTCCAGGTGAACTTCTTCCTGGGCACCAGCTTCGTGGTCCGTTCGATCCCGAAGGTGACGTCGCAGGGTCTGGACGCCGAACTGCTGTGGAAGACCGGCGGCTGGATGGTGCAGTCGGGCCTGACCTACGCCGACACCAAGTACGGCGACGACGCGCTGCCCGATGCCGACCTGGCGCTGCTGCCGGGCAACCGCGTCAGCTTCGCGCCGAAGTGGTCGCTCACCGGCTCGGTCGGCTACGAATGGGATCTGGGCAGCAACCTCGAAGCCCGCGCGACCGTCGGCGCCAAGTACATGTCGGACTACAACACCGGCTCCGACCTCGATCCCGAGAAGGCGCAGGACGGCTATGCCCTGGTCAACGCCCGCTTCGTGCTGGGCCGCCGCGACGGCCGCTGGGATGTCGAGCTGTGGGGCCAGAACCTGACCAATGCCGAGTACATGCAGGTCGCGTTCGATGCCCCGCTGCAGACCGGTTCGTGGAACGCCTTCCTCGGCGCGCCGCGCACCTACGGCGTGACCTTCCGCGTGCGTTACTGATCCGCATGTGATGCGGACGTGATCCGGTGCCGATCCGGGGGTGATCCCGCATCGGCACCACTCGGACACCGTATCGATCCCGCGCTGATCCTCTTCTGCGATCCGGACGGCCCGCCTCGGCGGGCCGTCTGTTTTTGCAGGTTGCGCAGCGTCGATGTCGCGCGCATCCTCGCCGCGGGGATGCGCCGCCGGATGCGGCCATCGCAGGGATCCGGTGTCGCCGCGCAGTGTCGCCGTGCACACCCGATGAGCAGGACGCGCCGCGTTCCGGCGCGCCACAACGTCAAGGTGTTCAGCCAGGGAGAACGTCCGATGTCCAAGCCGTCGTTCATTCACACACTCGCGGGGGCCTCGTCGCATGCCCGCTACGCGCCGCACGCGCTCGCCACCACCGTCGCGCTCGCACTGGCGCTGTCCGGTTGCGGTGCCAAGCCCGATGAAGCCGCGCCCGCAGCCGGGCCCGAGGTCGCGGCGGTCGAGAAACCCGCCTCAGCGTCGATCTGCCAGGCCAGCCAGAGCTGGATCACCAATCCGAACCCGCCGGCGGAAGTCCCGGCTGCCGAAACCTTCTGCGACTTCTACCAGTTCTCGTGGCAGTGGTTCCTCGCCCAGGTCTCGCCGGCCAGCGACCCGGCCACCGGCGCCAACCGCGTCTTCGAGACCAACCGCCTGCACGACCCGAAGATCAAGAGCGGCCAGTGCTCGCTGCCGGCGCTGATGGGTCGCGCCAAGGCCGCATTGATGCTCGACATCCGCGACGACAAGCCGCAGGGCTTCGAGGACGTGCAGGCCGACGGCAACGCGCTGTACGACCAGAACGGCAACATCCTCGTCTACAACACCTGGTACTCGAAGGCGATGTGCGAGTCCACCCAGGCCGGCTTCGCCTCGGGCACCTTCGAGATCAAGGTCGCCTGGAAGGTCCTGCCGAAGCCCGATCCAACCTACTACACGATGCAGGCCACGCTGCCGGGCACGAAGAAACAGGTCACGTTGGGCATGGTCGGCTTCCACCTCGCCAACTGGACCCAGAACCATCCGGAAATGATCTGGGCCACCTTCGAGCACAAGACCAACGCACCGCTGTGCGACGGATCCAGCGCCATGCCCGCCTCCGGCTGGTCCTTCGCCAGCGCCGATGCGGCCAACTGCCTTGCGCAGAATCCGCAGAAGACCTCCGGACCGCCGAGCAGCAACTGCAGCAGCTTCGCCTTCAACACGCCGAACCAGCAGCAGGATCCGCAGCCGCTGACCGGCACGCCGAACAACGTCTGCCGCCAGTACGCCTGGGGCAACCAGCAGGGCGCGTCGGTCAATGGCAACGACAACCAGGCCAACGTGCTGGCGATCGTGCAGCTCAACGAACAGCTGGTCGGCCCGAAGGGCATGCTGACCGTGCTGCCCGATACCGACCCGATGGCGATCTGGAAGCACTACGAGATGATCGGCGGGATATGGACCAAGGGCGGCGCCTCGTCGGGCAACGCGCCCGTGCCGCACATGTCCAATGGTTCGGTCGTGCCCGGCGATCCGAACAGCCCGCAGCGCGGTTCGCTGGAACTGGCCAACATGAGCATGGAAACCTTCCAGCAGGGCGACACCTCGTACATTCCGAACTGCTTCGGCTGCCACCAGTTCGACACCGCCAAGCCGCTGAACGTCAGCCACATCTGCACCAGCCTGTTCGCCAGCGACGACAGCGGCAAGAACTGCATCATCCCGCCGAGGACCGCACCCGCTGCCGCGAAGCCGTAGGCGACTTGCGCGACGGCCCATCGACAGCCCGCCGCAACGGCCCGCCTCGTGCGGGCCGTTGCCTGTCCGGGCCGCGCCGTCGGTATGATGCCGGCACCGGGCATGCGCCCGTGCAGACCGGGTTGGATCGCCGCATGAGTTTTCCCACCGACGCCGAGCTTCGCGACCACGCCGAAGCCCTCGGCCAACGCTTCCGCGCTGCCCGGCTCAGCCTGGTCACCGCCGAGAGCTGCACCGGCGGCTGGATCGCCAAGACCGTCACCGACATCGCCGGCTCGTCCGACTGGTTCGACTGCGGCATGGTCGCCTACAGCTACGAAGCCAAGCAGGCGATGCTCGGCGTCCGCCCCGAAACCCTCGAACACCACGGCGCGGTCAGCCGCGAGACCGTGGTCGAGATGGTCTCCGGCGCGCTGACCCACGCGGGCGCCAGCATCGCGGTCGCGGTCACCGGCATCGCCGGCCCCGGCGGCGGCGCCCCCGACAAGCCCGTCGGCACCGTCTGGATCGGCTGGAAACGCCGCGGCGGCTACGCCCACGCCCAGCTGTTCCAGTTCGAAGGCGACCGCGACGCCGTCCGCCGCCAGACCGTCGCTGCCGCACTGCATGGGCTGGAGACGTTGATCGGGCAGCCCTGACGATGCCCCTGTGGCGGCGTTCCGAAACCCGCGACGCTGCATGGGCGCTGGCCTTCGCGCTGTGGTGCGCCGCCTGGCCTGCGGGGATCGTGCTGGCCGGCGGCACGACGCCCGGATTCTTCAGCCTGCGTGGCGGCGACGGACTGCGTGAGATTGTCACCCTCTTCCTGCCCTTGTCGTACGGCACGGCCTTGTTCGCATGGGGTGTGGTGGCCTTCGCGGCGATGTGGGCGCTGCTGCGGCTGCGCCGCTGGCTGGACCCGGCTGGCCAGTCACTGGGCGCGATCCGCTGGGCGTTGTCTTCGCGCAGTCTGAATCTCACGCTGGCGATGATGGCGCTGTTGGTCGTCCTCTTGATCCAGCTGGGCGAGGCGGGCGTGCTGGTGTCGTGGCTGATGTCGATCGACATCGCGCTCGGACGTTTTCTCGTGCAATGGTGGTGGCTGATCGCGATGATCGCGCTTGCGATCCTTTCGCCGCTGGCCTTCCTCTGTCTTCTCAATCCCGACACGCTTGCGCGCGACCGCTTCGAACGCTGGTGGCTGCCTTTCTGGCCGGGCATCGCCGCAGTGTTCATCGCCGTGCTCTGCTGGCAGCTCATTCCGCTGCTCACCGAGCATGCGTGGCGATTCCTGCCCGAGTCAGTCGCGCTGTGGATTCCCCTGCAGTGTCTGGACTACCTGATCATTCTGGCCTGTGATCTGGCCGCATTCTCCTGGTGGTTTTCCCGAAATCTCGCATCGAATGCCAGGGGGCTGGGTGCGCGGTTGTTCCGATGGCGCACGCTGCGTCTCTACCTCGGTTTCGATCTGCTGTGTGGGGCATGGGTGCTCGTGGTCGCCGTCCCGGTGCTGCTGCTGGCGGTCTTCACCACCTTCTTCGGCCCCCAGTACGAAAGCTGGCAGAGCGACGGCATCCTCGAGATGCCGGTGGCCTACGGACTGCTCATGGACGTTGTCCGGGAGTTCCGTGAGAAGGAGTGGCTGGACCTCGGGGTGCTGGTCGCGGATCTGTTTCTGGGCATCGCGCTGGCCCGCCTCCTGTATCGCGCAGTCGCCGGTGAGGTTGGCGGCGTTCGACAGGCCGGCATTGACGGGGCAAGACGTTAGTAGTATTACTACTAACCATGGACCTGACCGATACCCAGCAAGCCATCCTCGCCCTGATCGCCGAGCGCCTCGCCGCTGACGGCGGCTCGCCTTCGCAGACCGAGATCGCCCACGCCATGGGCTTCAAGGGCGTCCGCGCCGCGCAGTACCACCTCGAAGCCCTGGAGCAGGCCGGCTACATCCGCCGCATCCCCGGGCAGGCGCGCGGCATCCGCCTCGTCCACGAGGCCGCGAACGATGCGCTCGACCAGCCGCCGGCCCCCGCGCTGCCCGACGAGGCCCTGCGCCTGCCGGTGCTCGGCCGCGTCGCCGCCGGCCTGCCCATCGGCGCCGACCTGCGTTCCGACGACTACGTCCTGCTCGATCGCGCGCTGTTCTCGCCTGCGCCGAACTACCTGCTCAAGGTGCAGGGCGACTCGATGATCGACGAGGGCATCTTCGAGGGGGACCTGATCGGCGTGTATCGCACCAGCGAAGCGCGCTCCGGCCAGATCGTCGTCGCCCGCGTCGAAGACGCCATCACCGTCAAGCTGCTGAAGATCGGCAAGGACCGCATCCGCCTGCTGCCGCGCAATCCCAGCCATGCCCCGATCGAGGTCCTGCCCGACCAGGACTTCAGCATCGAAGGCCTGTACTGCGGCCTCGTGCGCCCCAACCGCTGAGTCCGATGCGGGAAATTCCTACAGCGCGCCGGGTGGTCCACCGATGTCTCGCCATCGTTCATCCAACTAGATTTCAGGGCGTCGCAGGTTTTGCGACGGGCAGTCCCTAACCTGCGCCCACTCCACGCATTCACCCGATCACTGACGAGGATTCCACGATGGACGAGAACAAGAAGCGCGCCCTTTCCGCCGCACTGAGCCAGATCGACAAGCAGTTCGGCAAGGGGTCGGTCATGCGCATGGGCGACCGCCCGGTCGAGGTGGTCGAAGCCATCGGCACCGGCTCCCTGATGCTGGACATCGCGCTGGGTATCGGTGGCCTGCCCAAGGGGCGCGTCGTCGAGATCTACGGCCCGGAATCCTCCGGCAAGACCACGCTCACCCTGCAGGCCATCGCCGAATGCCAGAAGGCCGGCGGCACTGCGGCCTTCATCGATGCCGAGCACGCGCTCGACCCTGTCTATGCGCAGAAGCTGGGCGTCAACATCGACGACCTGCTGCTCTCGCAGCCCGACACCGGCGAGCAGGCGCTGGAAATCGCCGACATGCTCGTGCGCTCCAATGCCGTCGACGTGGTCGTCATCGACTCGGTCGCCGCGTTGACGCCGAAGGCCGAAATCGAAGGCGAGATGGGCGACCAGCTTCCCGGCCTGCAGGCACGCCTCATGAGCCAGGCCCTGCGCAAGCTCACCGGCAACATCAAGCGCAGCAACTGCCTGGTGATCTTCATCAACCAGCTGCGCATGAAGATCGGCGTGATGATGCCGGGCCAGAGTCCCGAAGTGACCACCGGCGGCAACGCCCTCAAGTTCTACGCCTCGGTGCGCCTGGATATCCGCCGCATCGGCAGCATCAAGAAGGGCGAGGAGATCATCGGCAACCAGACCAAGATCAAGGTCGTCAAGAACAAGCTCGCCCCGCCGTTCAAGCAGGTCGTCACCGAAATCCTCTATGGCGAAGGCATCAGCCGCGAGGGCGAGCTCATCGACATGGGTGTCGACGCCAAGATCGTCGAAAAGTCGGGCGCCTGGTACAGCTACGACGGCGAGCGCATCGGCCAGGGCAAGGAAAACGCCCGCCAGTACATGAAGGACAACCCGGCCGTCGCCGCCAAGCTCGAAGCGGCCCTGCGCTCGCAGTTCGTCGCGGCCGATGCCCCGCGCGGCGAAGACGACGATCAGGACGATTGAGTTCGAATGCAGACGGGGCGGGCCCGAATACCTCGTCAGTGGACGGCCCGCCCCCGACGCACCCGTCGGTCACGCATCGACGGTCATGCATCGGCATTCCATGTTCCCCAACGATGCGTCATGGATGGCGCATCGGCGGTGCGAGGCCCCAACCTCGTGTCGCATCGCGACGCCGCTCGCCGGCGGCGTCGTTCGCCGGGCCGCTCCAGGGATGGGGTTGCCTGGCCTTTCCATGCAGAACGCCAGCGCGTAGCGCCGCGCTATGATCGGTGTCCGCTGATTTCAAGGTCTTTCCCATGCTGCGCGTGATCGCCTCGATCCTTTGCTTCTCGCTGTACGCGTCGTCGGCCTGGGGCGCCGAAGCCCGGACCGACGCGCCCGTTGCGCGAATCAACCTGACGCCCGGCGCGGCACCGGCATCGCCGGAACTGGTCGCGGAACTCGCCGAACATGACCGCAGGCTGTTCGATGCCGTTTTCGGCTGCAAGCTCGATGCGCTCGCGGCACTGGTTGCCGACGATTTCGAGTTCGTCCACGACAAGCACGGCCTGACGGCCGATTCCGGCGCGAAGTTCATGGACGGCATGCGCGCGAACTGTGCGGCACAGGCGACCGGCGACAATTTCCGTGCTCGCCGCGAACTCGTCGAGGGCAGCATGTCGGTGCATGTCCTGAACCATTACGGTGCGATGCAGATGGGTGAACATCGTTTCTTCGCACTGCAGCCCGGACAGTCCGACCGCCTGACCGAGACCGGGCACTTCATCAATCTCTGGCGACGCATCGATGGCGCCTGGAAGCTGTCGCGGGTGATCAGCTACGACCATCGATTGGCGGAATGAGCGACTTGCGATGTCGTCGATCGATCCACCCGAAGAGGACAAGGCCGCGCCTCCGCGCAAGCGTCGGAGGCCCGAGCCCACCCCGGGCCAGCGCGCGCTGGCGCTGCTGGTGCGGCGCGAGCATTCGCGCAAGGAACTGGCGCGCAAGCTGGCTGTGCGCGGTATCGACCGGGACGAAGCGCAGGCCGCCGTCGATCGCATGACCGCCGAAGGCTGGCAGAGCAACGATCGTTTCGCCGAACAACTGGTCCGCAGCCGGGCGAACAATGGTCAGGGTCCGCTGCGCATCCGCGCCGAGCTGTCCACGCATGGTCTCGATCGCGACGCCGTCGCCGCGGCTTTCGACGCCTACGACGGCGACTGGACCGACAACGCACGCGACCAGGTCCGGCGCCGCTTTCCCGGCGCGCTCGATGACCGCATGCTCCAGCGCAAGGCCGCTGAATTCCTGGTGCGACGTGGTTTCACCGGCGACCAGGTCCGCGCCGCCACCCGCTACGATCCAGACGACGACTGACATCGCCTGACACTTTGTCGGGTTGTCCTTTGCGTGGCCGCCGGCAGGATAGGCATCTTCTCGATACCGATCAGGGGATGCGTCACATGCAACCGTTCCGGATGTTCGCGGGGCTCGCGCTCGCCGCCTGCGCGATGGCCGGCCAGGCCCATGCCGAGGTCTACAAGTGCAGCCTGCCGGGTGGCGGCAGCGAATACCGCGACCAGCCGTGCTCCCCGGGCAAGGGTGGGGCGGTGCAGGTCAAGGCGGGCGCTGCCGACAGTGGCGGCGGTGGGTTGAACGGCGACTGGTGCGAATACGCCGTGTCGATCGACGAGAACAGCGAGAAGGACGCCACGACCGCCGCGCAGTGGACCTTCAACGGCAACCAGGTCAAGTACAAGCTCAAGGCCGCGCCGATGGCGGGTCCCTGGATGCCCCTGAAGCGGGTTGAAGGCGGCTTCGCGGTCGACCATGCCCTGTTCGGCGGTGTCGGCCGCACTTGGCGCATCGTCCGGCAGAACGGCAGGACGATGCTGGTGAAGGGGCCGCTGGGTGGCTACTACCACTTCCGACGCGGCGCCTGCTGAGCGATCCCCCGGCGGCCGCCCGTCAGCGCGGTTCCCGGTGACGGCCCGGCCGGGCGGCCAATCGGGCCGTCGGGCCTGCTAACCTAGATGGTCTTGGGTTGTCCGCTCGAATCCGCGACGGCACGCTGCCGGTCCCGCGGGTAGGGAGCTTGCCCGTTCTTCGCCGCCAGCCATGAAAACCACAGCCGATATCCGTCGAGACTTCCTCGAATTCTTCCGCTCGAAGGGCCACGCCGTGGTGCCGTCGAGTCCGCTCGTCCCGGGCAACGACCCGACCCTGCTGTTCACCAATGCCGGCATGGTCCAGTTCAAGGACGTCTTCCTCGGCGCCGAGAAGCGCAGCTACACCCGCGCCGTCTCCAGCCAGCGCTGCGTCCGCGCCGGCGGCAAGCACAACGACCTCGACCAGGTCGGCTACACCGCCCGCCACCACACCTTCTTCGAGATGCTGGGCAATTTCAGCTTCGGCGATTACTTCAAGAAGGACGCCATCGCCTACGCCTGGGAACTGCTGACCGAGGTCTGGAAACTGCCGAAGGACCGCCTGCTCGTCACGATCTACCACACCGACGACGAAGCCTTCGAGATCTGGAACAAGGACATCGGCCTGCCGCCGGAGCGCATCATCCGCATCGGCGACAACAAGGGCGCGCCCTACGCCTCGGACAACTTCTGGCAGATGGCCGACACCGGCCCCTGCGGCCCCTGCACCGAGATCTTCTACGACCACGGCGAGCACATCGCCGGCGGCCCGCCGGGCAGCCCGGACGAGGACGGCGACCGCTTCATCGAGATCTGGAACAACGTCTTCATGCAGTTCGACCGCCAGCCCGACGGCAGCCTGCTGCCGCTGCCGGCGCCCTGCGTGGACACCGGCATGGGCCTGGAGCGCATCGCGGCCGTGCTGCAGCACGTGCACAGCAACTACGAGATCGACCTGTTCCAGCACCTGATCAAGGCTGCCGCCACGATCACCGATACGTCCGATCTCGAACACAAGTCGCTGCGCGTCATCGCCGATCACACCCGCGCCTGCAGCTTCCTCATCGTCGATGGCGTGTTGCCCTCGAACGAAGGCCGCGGCTACGTGCTGCGCCGGATCGTGCGTCGCGCCATCCGCCACCTGTGGAAGCTGGGCGCGTTGAGCGCCGAGGGCAACTTCTGGCGCATGGTGCAGCCGCTGGTCGAGACGATGGGCGAAGCCTATCCGGAGCTGGTCGAGAAGCGCGAACTCATCGAGCGTGCGCTCAAGGCCGAGGAGGCTGCGTTCTCGCAGACGCTCGATGCCGGCATGGTTCGCCTCGAAGGCTATCTGGCGCAGAGCGGCAGCACCGTCAGCGGTGCGCAGTTGTTCCTGCTGCACGACACCTATGGCTGTCCGCCGGATCTCGTCCTCGACATCGTTCGCGAAAAAGGTCTGCCCGATGTGCCGGCGGCCGAGCTTGCCGAATACGAGCGATTGATGCAGGAACAGCGCGAGCAGTCGCGCAAGGCCGGGAAGTTCGGCGGCGGCGTGGCCCTGCCGGCCGAACTCATCGCCCAGCTCACCCCCACCGACTTCCTCGGTTACGACCGCCTCGTTGCCGACGATCTCGAAGTCGTCGCGCTGCTCAGGAACGGCGCACCGGTGGAAAGCATCGTTGCGGGCGACGAGGCAATCGTGATCCTGGCGCGTACCCCGTTCTACGCCGAGTCCGGCGGCCAGGTCGGCGACACCGGCACGCTGGCGGGCGAGGGCGCCGAGTTTTCGGTCGCCGATACCCAGAAGTTCGCCGGCCAGTTCTTCGGCCATGTCGGCGCGCTCGCCGCCGGCAGCCTCAAGCGCGGCGATCGTTTGTCGGGCGAAGTCGACGGCGCGCGACGCAGCGCCACCATCCTCAACCACAGCGCGACGCACCTGCTGCACGCCGCGCTGCGCAGCGTGCTCGGCACCCACGTGACCCAGAAGGGTTCGCTGGTCGCGCCGGACCGCCTGCGCTTCGACTTCAGCCACTTCCAGGCCGTCACCGCAGAAGAACTGGCCGAAATCGAACGTCGCGTCAACGCCGAAATCCGCGCCAACAGCGAAGCCGAAGTGCACCACATGAGCATGCAGGAAGCACTGGATTTCGGGGCGATGGCGCTGTTCGGCGAGAAGTACGGCGAGCACGTGCGCGTGCTGCGCATGGGTGATACGTCGACCGAACTGTGCGGCGGCACGCACGTGCGTCGCACCGGCGACATCGGCGTGTTCAAGATCGTCTCCGAAGGCGGCATCCAGGCCGGCGTGCGCCGGATCGAGGCCGTGACCGGGCAGGGCGCGCTCGACTACATCGCCGACGAAGAGCGTCGCCTCGACGAGGCCGCCGGCCTGCTCGGTGGCAACCCGGCCGAAGTCGGCGAGAAGCTGCGTTCACTCTTGGAACGCCAGAAGAAGCTCGAGCGCGAAATCGAAGCCCTCAAGGCCAAAGCCGCGACCGCCACCGTGGCCGACCTCGCCGCGACCGCTGCCGAGGTGGGTGGGGTGAAGGTGCTCGCCGCCCGGGTCGAGGGCCTGGATGCCAAGGCCCTGCGCGATGCCGTCGACCATCTGAAACAGCAACTTCGTGATGCCGTCGTCGTGCTGGCCGGGGCCGCGGATGGTAAAGTGGCGCTCGTTGCGGGGGTGAGCGGCACGGCACTTGGGCCTGTCAAGGCTGGGGAGTTGCTGGCGCACGTTGCCGGCCAGATCGGGGGTAAAGGCGGTGGCCGACCCGACATGGCTCAGGGAGGGGGCGAGGATGGCCCGAATCTGCGCGGAGCTCTGGAGGGCGTTCAGGATTGGGTCAAGGGCCGTCTGGCCTGCTCGACATGACGATCGGCGCTTCTCGCTGCCGTCTCGGTCCGGGTATTCTTAAAAACAATTGCGTCCGCGTCCGGAAATCCATCCCCACAAGAATCGGTCGCGGAACAACGACAGCGTGTCGGCGAGGGGGAAGCCGGCCAATGGAGAATTGCAATGCTCATTTTGACTCGCCGGGTTGGCGAAACCTTGATGATCGGCGACACCGTCACGGTGACCGTGCTCGGCGTCAAAGGCAACCAGGTGCGTATCGGGATCACGGCGCCGAAGGACGTCGCGGTCCATCGTGAGGAAATCTACCAGCGCATCCAGCGCGGCGAAGGGCATCCCAGCCACGGCCCGCATTCGGGTTTGCCGCAGGACGATTGAGCCGGTATCCTGTGCACCCTGCGCGCAGTGAACCGCGCGCCGACGGAGAGTTGCCCGAGAGGCCGAAGGGGCTCCCCTGCTAAGGGAGTATGGGGTCAAAAGCTCCATCGAGGGTTCGAATCCCTCACTCTCCGCCACCCTGTTTCACAAGAGTTGTTCACCGGCGTAGGCCGAGTGGTGATTCCCGGCCCGCCGCAGCGCGGCGGGCGTTCGACCGGGACGCGGGCCAATGGCCCGCAGCGGTCCCGGCCTCACCCCTCACTCTCCGCCACCCTGTTTCACCCGAATGCCTGGTCGTGATGCGCAAGCAGATCGACAGGAGTCGATCTCGCTGGGTACACCGAAGCAGCGGTGTTTCTCTGCAAGGAGCAGCGACTCGAAAACGTTCGGCTGGAGTTGACCGATTCATTTCGAGTTGGCACAATTCCGCTTCTTCACCGCGCGCCCGTAGCTCAGTTGGATAGAGCACCAGGCTACGAACTTGGGGGTCGGAGGTTCGAATCCTTCCGGGCGCGCCATTCTTCAGAAAAAAGCCAGCCTTCTCAGGCTGGCTTTTTTTCATCGCGAGCCCTCGGATTCCCGACCCGCCGCAGCGCGGCGGGCGTTCGTCCCCGCGCGAAGCGATGCTTCGCAAGCCGTGGGGCCCCACCCTTCCGGGCGCGCCACTCTTCAGAAAAAGCCAGCCTTCTCAGGCTGGCTTTTTTTCATCGCGCGCCCTCGGATTCCCGGCCTGCCGCAGCGCGGCGGGCGTTCGTCCCCGCGCGAAGCGATGCTTCGCAAGCCGCAGGGCCTCACCCTTCCGGGCGCGCGACTCTTCCGAAAAAAGCCAATCCTCGCGGGTTGGCTTTTCCCTTTCGCGTATTCGCATTGCAGGCGTCCGCCGCAGCGCGGCGCGAGGCATGCGGAGACGTCGGACGGGCGTTCAGGAATCCCCGCCGTCTTCTTCCATGCGCCGACGCAGCGATAGCGGACGCATGTCGGTCCACATGGTTTCGATGTGCTGCAGGCACTCGGCCTTGGTGCCGCTGAAGCCCTCGGCCTGCCAGCCGAGCGGCAAGGCGCGGTCGGCGGGCCAGATCGAATACTGCGCTTCGTGGTTCACCACGACCTGATAGCGGGTGTCGTCTTCGTCATCCGTCATGGGCGGTCTCCGTGGGCGGTCATGCGCGATGCGGGGATTCAGTCGAGGAACTGCAGCTTCGCCAGTTCCGCGTACAGGCCGCCTTGCGCGAGCAACTGCTCGTGCGTGCCTTCGGCGACGATGCGGCCCTTGTCCATCACCACGATGCGGTCGGCCTTGAGGATCGTCGCCAGGCGGTGCGCGATCACCAGGGTGGTGCGGCCGCGCATCAGGTTTTCCAGGGCGTGCTGCACGGCGCGCTCGCTCTGCGCGTCGAGCGCGGAGGTGGCTTCGTCGAGCAGCAGCACCGGTGCGTCCTTGAGCAGGGCGCGGGCGATCGCGATGCGCTGCTGCTGGCCGCCGGACAGCGTGGTGCCGCGTTCGCCGAGTTGTTCGTCGTAGCCGTTCGGCAGCGCGGCGAGGAAGTCGTGGGCCTCGGCCGAACGTGCCGCGGCCTCGACTTCCTCGTCGCTGGCGTCGAGGCGGCCGTAGCGGATGTTGTCGCGCGCGGTGGTCGCGAACAGGGTCGGCTGCTGCGGCACCAGCGCGATGCGCTCCCGCAGCGCGACGGGATCGCAGTCGCGCACGTCGACATCGTCGAGCGACACGCCGCCGCCCTGCGGGTCGTGGAAGCGCAGCAGCAGCGAGAACACGGTGCTCTTGCCGGCGCCGGACGGGCCGACCAGGGCGACGGTTTCACCGGGCTTCACGTGCAGCGTGAAGCCGTCCAGCGCCGGCAGGTCCGGGCGCATCGGGTAGCGGAACACCACGTCGTCGAGGTGCAGCTCGCCGCGCAGCGGCTCGGGCAGCGCCTTTGGCTGCGCCGGTGCGACGATGCCAGGACGTTCCTGCATCAGTTCGCCGATGCGGCCCATGCCGCCGGCGGCGCGCTGCAGTTCGTTCCAGACTTCGGCCAGCGCCGCGACCGAGCCGCCGCCGAACAGTGCGTACAGCACGAACTGGATCAGGGTGCCGGCGGTCATGCGGCCGGCGATGACGTCGTGCGCGCCCATCCACAGCACGAGGGTGATCGCGCCGAAGAACAGGGTGATTGCGGTGGCGGTCATCAGCGCCTGCGCGGTGATGCGCTTCATCGCGGTGCGCACGGCGATACGCACGGCGGCGTCGAAGCGGTCGCGCTCGTAGCGCTCGCGCGCGTGCGCCTGCACGGTGCGCACGGCCCCCAGGGTTTCGGTGGCCAGCGCGTTGGCGTCGGCGATGCGGTCCTGGCTGTGGCGCGAGATCTTCTGCAGCCGGCGCGCGCCGAAGACCACGGGCAGGACGGCCAGCGGGATGCCGATCAGCGCCCATGCCGCCAGCCGCGGGCTGGTGACGAAGAGCATGGCCAGCGAGCCGATGACGGTGATCGTGCTGCGCAGCGCCACCGACATGCTGCTGCCGACCACGCTGCGCAGCAGTTCGACGTCGGCGGTGAGGCGCGAGACCAGTTCGCCGCTGCGGGTCTTCTCGTGGAAGCCGGCGTCGAGGCCGATCAGGTGCGCATAGAGCTGTTCGCGCAGGTCGGCGACGGTGCGCTCGCCCAGCAGCGAGACGAAGAAGAAGCGCAGCGCGGTCGCCAGCGCCAGGACCAGGGCCACGCCGAACATGAGCAGGAAGGCGCGGTCGATGTCGCTGCCGCTGCCGCGGTTGAAGCCTTCGTCGATCATCGTCCTGAACGCGACCGGCAAGGTCAGCGCCGCTGCCGACGACACCGTCAGGGCGGCCAGCCAGGCGGCGAACAGCGCGGCGTGGCGGCGCACGAAAGGCCAGAGCGCGCGCAGGCTGCCGATGGGTGCCTTGGCGGGGGACGTGACGGGTTCGGACATGGTCGGGCGGGCGTCCTTCGACGCGGGCAGGAGAGAGCGGGGAACGGACGGAAGCGCCGGGCCGGCCATTGTCGACGAATCCGACCCGCCGGCTCGTGCCTGCGGGCTTCGAACCCGGCGGCCGGGGCATCGGCCAGGTCCTCGTCGTTCATCGCCGCCGCGCCGGCCCGCCCGGAATGGCGGCGCCGACGCCTGCTTTCAAGCGCGGAGACTTTGCGCAGGTTCTCAGGGCGCGGTCGCGCCAGCGGCGCGGCAATTGAAGCGGTTGCCGTAGAAGTCGACCGACAGTTCGCCCTGATGCTCCCAGATTTCCATGCCCTCGCGGCCGTAGCGCGCGCCGCTGGCGGCCATCATCGGGAAGGCCAGCGCCTGGTCGTCGCCCCAGGTGACCACGGCGGTCTTCGGGTCGAGATCGTTGTAGTAGACGACGGTGAAGCGCTTGCTGGTGTCGTCGCATTCGTAGGCCGCTGCTTCCGGGACCCGGGTTTCGCCATTGTCGATCTGCAACTGCGCGGTGCGGGTCATGTAGGCCTCGGACACGCAGCGGCTGCGTTCGACGGATTTCCAGCAGTCGTCGCGACCCTTGGCCCAGCCGCGCTGGTCGGCGGCGAGGCGCGTCTGGTCGGCGCCGGGCGCGGCCTTCGCTCGTGCATGGACCTCGGCGAGGCGACGATCGAGCACGGCGAGCTCGGGGTCGCTGCAGACGAGTTTCTCGACATCGCTGGCGGCGGCTGCGCAGTCGAACGAAGGTTTGCCGTCGGCGGCGGTCGCCGCGGCGGGCGGTGCGATGGCGGGCGCAGTCTGGGCAGCCGGGGCTTTCGCGGGCGCGACCGTGTCGGCGGCGGTGGGTTGGGCTTCTTCGGCCTGCTGGCAGGCGACCAGGCCCAGCGCGAGCGCGAGCAGCAGCGGTGACGTCGGCTTCATCGGTGGATCCTCGGATGCGGGTCGGGAGATGCGTGCGGACGATGCTACGCGGGCGCCGGCACGGGCGACAGCCTCGCGCGGTCGCGCGTGGCGTCGCGCAGCCGCAGCGCCAGGGCGTCGGCGTGTTCCGCGGGCAGGCGCACGCGCAACACCGCGCCGTCGGCATCGAAGCGTTCGTCCAGCCGGGCGGCATCGGCAGCGATCAGTGCGGCATGCACGGCACCGAGGTCGGCGAACGGGCAGGCGATGTCGAACTCGGACAGCACGATCAGCGGCCGTCTGTCGGCGCGGCGCAGGCATTCCGCCGCCGCGCCGCCGTAGGCGCGGACCAGCCCGCCGGCGCCGAGCTTGATGCCGCCGTACCAGCGCGTGACCACCACCAGCACCTGGTTGTATCCCTGGCCGTCGATCGCGGCGAGGATCGGCCGCCCGGCGGTACCGGCGGGTTCGCCGTCGTCGCTGGAACGGTACTGCGCGCCGATCCGCCACGCCCAGCAGTTGTGGGTGGCGTCCGGGTCGCCCAGTGCGGCCAGTGCCGCCTGCACGTCGTCGGCCGAGGCCATCGGCACGGCCTGGGCGAGGAAGCGGCTGTGCTTGACCTCCAGCAGGTGAGAGGCCGGGCCGGACAGGGTGTCGAGTGGCATCAGCGCCCGCCCACCGGTCAGGGCGTCGTCAGCGTCGCCGCCAGCGGTTTCAGGTCTTCCGGCAGTTCCGCATCCGGGTAGCGGCGCTTGAATTCGCGCAGGCTCTCGCGCGCCCAGGCCTGCTCGCCCTTGGCCAGCAGTTCGCGGATGCGCTGCAGCCAGGCCTGGCGGAATTCGGGCGAGTCGGCCGACACCGGCGGGCGGTCGTCGTAGTCGCTGGTCGCCTTCGGCACCTCGCGCTTCGCGGCCGCGTCGCCGACGAAACCGCTGTTGCCGCGTGCCGATGCGGTGGGCGGCGGCGGAGGCGCGGGGGGCGGCGGCGCGGCGACCGGTGCGGCCGCGCCGGCGGCGCGCTCGGCCACGGCCTGGCGACGGCGCGCTTCCTGTTCGCGACGGGTGTACTCGGCGGCACCGACCTCGCGTTCGGCGCGACGGATGCGCGAGCCGCTGACATCGATGCGGTCGTAGCTGTCCTGCTCCGCTTCCTCGCTGGCCTGCGCGACCGGTGCCGGCGCGGCCATGGCGGCGGGCGGCGGGACGGCGTCCGCGACCGCTTCGGCGGCATACACCATGTTCTGCGGGGCCTCCTGCGCGCGCGCCGGCTTGGCCGCAGGTGCCGGTGCTGCGACCGGCGCAGCCGGCGCGATGCTGGTGTCGGCCATCGCACGGGATTCCATCGGCGGAGGCGGCGGCGGCGGTGTGCGCTGCAGGGGCGGTTCGACCATGATGACCTGGGTCGCGTTCTCTTCGGCGGCCGCCGCGACCGCGTTCTCGGCCGCGCCTTCGCCGATGCCGGCGCCGTTGTCGTGCAGTTTCCAGCCGATGCCGGCGGCCAGCACCAGCGAAGCGGCCAGGCTCAGACCCAGCGGCCAGCGCTGCGTCGGCTTGCGCGGGCGGGGCTTGAGCGGGGTGACCTTGGGGTCGATGGAAGCGGGGTCGACGGAGGCAGGAGCTGCCGGAGCGATATCGGCGCCGCCATCGCCACCGGTTTCGGCGGCGGCAGGTGTGTCGACGGCCGCGCGCGCCATCGCAAGGATCCTCGCGTCGAGCGCAGGCGCGGGTTCGCGCGGACCGCCCAGGCGCGCGAGGCGCTCGGCAAGGTCGCGTTCTTCCGCGTTGAAGGGTTCGCTCGGGCGGTTCATGGGTTCAGTCTCGCGCGCAGTTTGTCCATCGCGTAGCGCAACCGCGATTTCACCGTTTCCCGGCCGACGCCGGTCACTTCGCCGATCTCCTCCAGACTCAGGTCCTGTTCGAGGCGGAGCAGGACGACTTCCCGCTGTTCCGCCGGCAATTCTTCCAGTGCGAGGTGCAGCCTTCGCCTTTCCTCGAACTCCGACAAGTGCCGCTCCGGTGTGTCGTCGTCGGGCACGCGTTCGGTGCGTTCGTCGGCGTCGGCCGGGGCCGGCGGCCGGTGCTGCAGCGCCCGCCAGTGGTCGGCGAGGCGGTTGTGCGCGATCCGGTACAGCCAGGTGGTGAACAGGGCTTCGGGTTTCCAGCTCTGCCGCGCCGACACCACCCGCTGCCACACGTCCTGGAACATCTCGTCGGCCAGCGCGCCGTTGCCGTGCAGCTGGCGCGCCAGGAAGCGGTAGAGCTTGCCGCGATGCCGCTGGTAGAGCTGTTCGAAGGCGGCGACGTCGCCCGCGCCGTACGCGAGCATGAGCTGTTCGTCGCTGACTTCGACCCCGACATCGTTCATGTCGGTCAGGTTAAGGGCTGCGGCGCCTTTCGTGAAGCCATGCATTAAGCCGCTCGTGGCGCAGGCCCCGTCGCGTCGAGGCCGACGACGACGGGCAGCGGGCGAGGCGGGCGCGATGATGGCGGACATGGGGCGTTCGGATCCTTGCGTCAGTCGGCGATCATGCCGACCTGCGGGGACTGCCGGCGCTCCGCGGCGCGCTGCAGGCGGACAGCGCGAACGTGGCGACGATGGCGGCGGCGAGCACCTGCGGTGTCGGTGTCGGGCGGGCGATGCGGTGCATGGGGGACTCCGTGGTGGACGCACGGTCGAACGGGCCATGCCGGGGGGTGGGGTTGCCGCCGGTCGCACGGAGCGGGGTGATCGGCCCAAAAGGCACGGGCGGCTTGCGCCGCCCGTGCCTGTCCTGCGATGCCGCGTGGTTGCGCGGACCGGCACCTGCCGGTCAGAACTTCCAGTCGACCTTGGCGTAGTAGTACGCGCCGTTGATGCCGAAGGGCAGCGTTTCCCAGCCGTAGGTGAAGCCCAGCTGCGGGAACGGGAAGGCCTGGTTCGGGTCCCACTTGTCCGGGTAGGTGTCGAGGAAGTTGTTGCTGCCCACGGTCAGGCGGAGCTTCTCGCCGATCTGGAAGCCCAGGGCGAAGTCGAACAGCGTGGCGCCGTCCCAGGTCTGCTTGAAGCCCGGGGTGAAGCCTTCGCCGGCGACCGAGCCGTAGTAGTTCGCGCGCAGCGTGCCGTCGAAGATGCCGCGGCTCCACACCGCCTGCAGCATGTGGCGCGCGCCGGGCTGGCCTTCTTGGATCAGCGTCACCTGGCTGTCGTCGAACAACTGCGTCGGCGAGAGGATCGGCGACTGCGAGCGACGGTCGGTGACTTCGGTCTTGTTCCAGTGCAGCAGCGCCGAGAGGTCGAGCGTGCCGCCGATCGCCTCGGTGCTGTACTCGGCCACGATGTCGATGCCGCGGGTCCTGGTGTCGATCGCGTTGGTGAAGAACTGCGCCTGGGCGACGCCGAACGGTGCGAGGATCGCGCGGATCGGGCAGTTGCTGTTGGTGCCGTTGCAGGGCAGGCCATCGGTGCCGATCGTTTCCGGCGCGATGTTGCTGGAGAAGATGATGCGGTCGTCGATGTCGATCCAGAACGCGTCCACGGTGAGCGTGAAGTTGTCGCTGGGACGCCACGAGAAACCGATCGTCTTGCTCAGCGATTCCTCTTCCTTCAGCGCATCGATGCCGAAGGCGCGGGTGACGGCGCTGTTCTGGCGCGCGGTCAGCGTGTCGGCGAGCAGCCCGGTGGTCGGGTCGATGTTGGTCGAGCGCTGGCTGTAGAACAGCTGCTGCACGCCCGGGGCGCGGAAGCCGGTGGCGACCGTGCCGCGCAGCGCGAAGGTGTCGGTGATGTCCCAGCGCGCCGAGAGCTTGCCGGTCACGGTGTTGCCGAAGTCCGAGTAGTCCTCGAAGCGCACCGCGCCGCCGAGCAGGAACTTGCCGCCGAAGCGGGTTTCGGCGTCGAGGTACAGCGCGTAGTTGCTGCGGCCGTCGTCCACCGCCTCGTTCGGCGAGAAGCCGGGGAAGCCCTGGATGCCCGGCGCGGCGAAACCGCCGTTCTGGTTGAGGATCTGGATCGCCGGGTTGTTGGTGCGGCCGTAGGTGTAGGACACCGGGTCGCCGGCCTCGATCGCGTAATCCTCGCGGCGGTATTCCACGCCGGTGGCGAGGCTGAGCGGCTCGCTGGCGCCGATGTCGACGCTGCCGCGCACGTCGAAGTTCAGCGTGGTCTGCTGGAACTTCAGGGTGCCGGTGTCGGCCGAGGTCGGCGAGGCGTTGTAGCGCGGGCCGGTGGGGTTGGCCGGGTTCAGCGGCTCGTACCACCAGCTGACGTTGACCGAGTTGCGCTCGTGGAAGCCGAAGCGGCTGCGGCCGTGGTTGACCGACACGTCTCAGTCCCAGTTGTCGTTGAACGGGGCCTTGTAGCCGAGCGCCAGAGAGCCGTCCTCGACGGTCGTGATGAGGTTGGGCAGGAAGCCGTTCGGATAGAGGTCGGGCACCGTGCGGCCGTCGCCGGCGCTGCGGAAGAAGCCCGAGGAATCGCCTTCGCGCCGCGAGAGGCCGCCGAACCAGTAGAACTCGCCGTTGCCGGCGCCGATGCCGCCGTTCATCCACAGGTAGGCGTCGGTGGCGTCGGCGTCGCCGATGCGCTGGGTCACGCGCGGCGGGTCGACGCGCAGGGTGTCCTTGCCGGCGCGGTTGGTTTCCTCGCGGTCGCGGTATTCGACGCTGAGATTGATGAAGCCGTCGTCGCCGAGCGCGAAGCCGTGGTTCAGGCCGCCGTGCAGCACGGTGCCGTCGCCTTCGCGGGTCTGGCCGGCTTCGAAGAAGACCTGGGTTTCCTTGGTCTGCCGCTTCAGCACGACGTTGATGACGCCGGCGATGGCGTCGGAGCCGTACTGCGCCGCGGCGCCGTCGCGGAGTACTTCGATGCGCTGGATGGCGGTGACCGGGATGGCGTTGATGTCGGTGCCTGCCGAGCCGCGGGCGATGGTCTGCTGCACGTTCACCAGCGCCTGCTGGTGGCGGCGCTTGCCGTTGACCAGCACCAGCACCTGGTCGGGGCCGAGCGCACGCAGGGTGGCCGGACGCAGGATGTCGGTACCGTCGCTGATGGTGGTGCGCGAGAAGTTGAAGCTCGGTTCCAGCATCTGCAGGAGCTGGCCCAGCTCGCGGGCGCCGGTACGCTCGATCTGCTGGCTGTCGATCACGTCGACCGGGGCCGCGGTGTCGGCGGCGGTGCGGTTCTTCGCACGGCTGCCGAGGACGGTGATGGTGTCGAGGTCGCCCGAGGCGTCTTCCGTCGACCTGTCCTGGGCGTAAGCCGGCAGGGTCAGCGCCAGGGCGATGGCGAGCGCGGTCGCGCGCGGGGCCGGGCCGACGCGGGGGCGTCGGGCGGACTGTTTCGATTGGGACATGGAGCCTCCGATTCTGTTCCGTGAAATGTGCTTGAAGGGTGTTCCGCAGAGGGGCGTCTCCCCTTCGACGCCCCGGATGCCGTGTTGCCTACAGACGATCCGGGCGCATTCATAACATTTTTTTAGCGAAAGGACCGGGGCCGGCGCCGCGTTCCGTGAACGCGATTGCATCGCCCGATGCGACCGGAAATATCCACCGCCCGACCGTACGCCGACGCAGGGACACGCTGCGCCGTGCCGCCGCATTGCAGTAGGCTGGCGCCATCCGGATCGTCCCATCCGGACCGACGGAGGACGGCATGAGCGCGCAGGACGGGATGGGCCCGCACCAGCATCTGGCGCGGATGGCGGGGGAATGGGAGGGCCGTTACCGGCTGTGGTTCGAGCCGGACATGCTGGCCGCCGAATCGGCCCAGCGCGGCACGCTGCGCGCGGTGCTGGGCGGCCGCTTCCTGCTCCACGAATACAGCTGGGACTTCGACGGCCGCAGCCATGCCGGCATCGCGCTCTACGGCTACCACATCGACGAGCGACGCTGGGAATGCGCCTGGGTCGACAGCTTCCACACCGGCAGCAGCATCATGTATTCGGTGTCGCCCGGGAATGCGGGCGTGGATGCGGACCCGGTTGCGGCGCGCTTCTCGGTGCTGGGCAGCTACGGCGACGGGCAGACCCCGCCGGGACCGCGCTGGGGCTGGCGGACCGCGATCGAGCAGCCCGACGACGACAGCCTGGTCATCGTCATGACCAACATCGCGCCGGACGGCAGCGAGGGCCGCGCGGTGGAAGTGAACTACGCGCGGGTGCGCTGACGCCCTGCGCCGACGACGCTCAGTCGCGGCGCATCCAGCCGGCGATCGACAGGCGTTCGC
The DNA here is from genome assembly GCA_019634715.1 of Lysobacter sp. Classification (GTDB taxonomy): domain Bacteria; phylum Pseudomonadota; class Gammaproteobacteria; order Xanthomonadales; family Xanthomonadaceae; genus Lysobacter_I. The sequence goes on along the minus strand of JAHCAU010000001.1, from coordinate 13,939 downwards.
GTCGCGCCGGCAGCACCTCGTGCTCGAGTTCGCTGAGGAAGCACACGCTGCCGCCGATCGGGGGCAGGTCGACGGGGGCGCCGTCCTCGCGCCAGAGCCGCAGCGCGCCACCGTCGTCGTCGGCCCAGTCCGCGTTGAGATAGCTCACCCACGACACCACCCGCGCATCGCTGTCGCGGAAGCGGTCGCGATGGCGTGCGTAGCCGCCGCCGGCCGGATAGGCCGCGTAATGCGCCTCGACGCTGCGCAGCCCGAGGAACAGCGTGCGGTTGAGCATCGCGCGCACGTCGGCGAGATGGGCGAGAAAGTGGCGCGCGGGTGCGCCGCAGCGCGGGTCGTCGAGCCAGCAGGTGCGATCGGCGCGGATGTCGCCGCGCCGTGCGCGGCCGTCGGCCCGGCCCACCGCCGCCGGCGCCAGTTCGCCGCGGGACTGCAGTCGGCGCAGGTCGTCGCGCAGGCCGTCGTGCAGCGACCGCGACGGCCAGTCGGCGATCCAGCAGGCGCCGTGCGCGCGCAGCGCATCCGCCAGGCGCGCGGGATCGGCGGCGAAGGCATCCGCGTTCAGGGAAGGAAGCGAGCTCATCCCGGTATCATAGGCGTCACGCTCGTCGAGCGTTCCCCCTCTCCCCGCAGGGTCGTCGACCCAGGATCACGGATGTTGTCCAGGCTTCCCCCGGCCACCCGAGCGCTGTTGATCGCGAACGTGCTGGTGTTTCTCGCCCAGCATGTTCTTTTCCGCCCGTTCCTCGACGTGCACTTCGCGCTGTGGCCCTGGCTGTCGCAGGCCTGGGTCGATTCGGGCGCGCCGGGCTTCATGCCCTGGCAACTGCTGACCTACGGGTTCCTGCATGCGGACCTGGCGCACCTGCTGCTCAACATGCTGGCGCTGGTGATGTTCGGCGCGCAGCTCGAGCACGCCTGGGGCACGCGCCGCTTCACGACCTATTTCCTGATCTGCGTCGCCGGTGCCGGCCTGATCCAGTTCGCGCTGGCGAGCTGGTCGGTGTCGGCGGGCGAGACGCCTTATCCCACCGTGGGCGCATCGGGCGGCGTGTTCGGCCTGCTGCTGGGCTACGGCATGATGTTCCCCAACCAGCGCGTGATGCTGCTGATCCCGCCGGTGCCGATGAAGGCGCGCACGCTGGTGCTGGTGTTCGGCGCCATCGCCCTGCTGCTGGGCTTCACCGGCCTGCAGCCGGGCGTCGCCCATTTCGCGCACCTCGGCGGCATGGTCTTCGGCTGGCTGACGATCCGCTACTGGCGGCGCTCGTCCTCGCGTCGCCCGCCTTCGTCGGGCGGCGGCAAGGGCACGCACCTGCGCGTCGTCAAATGACCGACGGGACGGCCGGCGCGGCGGCTGTGCTATGTTCCCGCCCGGCGCCCGTTTCCCGGCGGACCTGGATGAAAGACTGCGAATGAAGTGGGATGCCTTCACGATTCTCGAGCAGATCCTGATCCTGCTCACCATCGCGAGCCAGATCTGGATCGCGGTCACCGTGATCCTGCGATCCGAAGGCGCCGAGCAGTACGTGCGCATCATGTCGTTCTCGACCGGCTTCCTCGCGTTCCTGATCACGCGCGCGCTGGGCGTGACCTTCGCCGACATGATGCTGGCCACGCACGCGTCGGACAGCTCCATCGCCCTGGTGGTCATCGGCGCGGTGTTCCCGTTCCTGGTCGGCGTGCTGATTTCCGAGGGCACGATCATCGCCCTGCGCCTGGGCATGCCGGTGCCGATCCGGCTGGTGCTGATGATCGCCGCGTTCACGCTGTCGCAGGCGGCCTACACCAACTACATCGCGCTGCAGGCCAAGGTCACGACCCTGGACCGGGCCTTCATCCCGAACCTGTCCTATGCGATCGCCGTCGGCCTGTGGCTGACCTTCCGCTATCGCGACAAGGGCGCCGCGGCGGCGAAATGATGCGAGGCGCGGCCAGCGCCGGCATCGACGCATGAAAAAAGCGGGCCGAGGCCCGCTTTTTCGTTTCGCGCCGGATGGCCGGCGCCTCATCGGAGGCTCACCACCAGCCCCACCACGGCCACGGCGCCGGCGTGGTGATCACGCGCGTGCGGCTTTCCTCGGGCCACAGGTAGACCACGTCGGCGGCGATGCGCGGGAAGCGGTAGGAATACTCGCCGATGCGGCGGTTCTCGTAGCCTTCGATGCGGCCGGTGAAGGTGACTTCGCGCTTGTCGGTGAACAGGGCCGGGTCGTAGAAGCCGACGCGGCAGGCGATGAAGCGACCGTGGGTGTCGTCGGCGCCGGCCCAGGCCGGGCGGCCGGTCACGTCGAGGCGCGAGGACAGCACTTCGAAGCAGGTGCGGTCGGCCAACGGTTCCGTGCGGACGATGCGGCCGCCCCAGCGCACGGCGGTGCCGGTGCTGTCCTGTTCGATGGCCTGGTGCGGGCTGAGGGCGGCGAATTCGCCCTGGAGCGGCTTGGAGACGGTGGCGCACCCGGCCAGCAGGGCCAGGGCGAGGGCGGCGACGGCGGTGCTGCGGGCGGACATGGCGGATCTCCTGAAGGTATTCATCATGGGCGGTGTCTGCGCAGGTCGCGGAGCAGGGCCCGCAGGTTGGCGGCGCCGCCATGGTCGCGAGCGTACCGCCATTCCACGAAACGTGCGCTGAGTTCTTTCAGTGCGGCGCCGTCCGGTCGCGCGCCGGCGATGCGCTCGGCCCAGCGGCCCACCGGTTCGTGCGACGGCCGTCCCAACCCGAGCTTGCGGTAGCGGCGCTCCATCCGCCGCCAGGCGCGCAGCAGCGGGTCGCGCTCGCGCTCCTGCCGCGTGGCCAGCCACAGCATGCCGGCCATCGCGAGCAGGGTCGCGACCACGAACAGGCGGATCAGCGCCGCGGTGTCGAGGTCGGGCATGCCGACGTTGCGCAGCAGCTGGCGCTGGCGGCGGGCGTCGTAGCCGAGCACGAAGTCGTTCCAGCTGCGGCGCATCCAGTCGCCGATGTCGAAGACCGGGCTGAGGCCGGAAAAGCCGCCGAGCATGCCGGGGCGGCGGTCGTCGATGGTGTCGAAGATCCGTTCCGGCGCGACCGCGGCGGTGGGATCCACGCGCACCCAGCCGCGCCCTTCGATCCAGACTTCGGCCCAGGCATGGGCGTCGGAGCGGCGCACCAGCCAGTAGCCGCCGACCGGGTTGCGGTAACCGCCGACGTAGCCGGTGACCACGCGCGCCGGGATGCCGGCGCTGCGCATCAGCACGACGAAGGCGCTGCTGTAGTGCTCGCAGAAGCCGGCCTTCTCGTCGAAGAGGAATTCGTCGACGCTGTCGCGGCCCAGCAGCGGGGTTTCGAGGGTGTAGACGAACTCGCGGCGGATCCAGTCGAGCGCGCGCTTGACGATGGCGTCGTCGGTCGCTCGGCTGGCGGGGCCGGCTTCGCTGCGCCAGCGCTCGGCCAGTGCGCGCGTGCGCGGGTTGTAGCCCGGCGGCAGGCGCAGCGCGAGGCTGCGCAGCATCGGGTGCAGGTCGGCTTCGGCCAGCGCGGTCTGCGGTGCGGAGCGCATGCGCCAGCGGGTGAGGGCGTTGAGCGTCTGCCTGCTGACCAGGCTGTAGTCGCCGTACAGATGCGCGCCTTCCGGCGCGGCCAGCGGCATTTCCAGCGCGACCAGCTGGCTGCGGTCGGTGGGTTCGATCTCCATTTCGTAGTCGTAGACCACCGTCGGCGGGCCGGGGCGCGTGCGTGCGCGGCTGATCGCGCGCGACCAGCCGACCGAGGTCCAGGTGCGGCCGTCGAAATCCCACAGCACGTGCCCGCGCCAGTACATCTGCGACTGCGGCGGCGCCTCGCCGAAGAAGGTCACGCGCAGCGCCGGGGTGTCGTCGGCGATCAGGTCGATCCAGTCGCCCGGCGACATGCGGTCGGACAGGCCCGGCTTGGCCAGCGCGCGTTCGGGCACGCCCCACAGCGGTGCCGAGAAGCGCGGGAACAGCCAGAACACCACCATCGCCAGCGGCAGGCCGATCGCGATCATGCGAGCCACCGACACCAGTCGCGACCACGGCCGTCGCGAAGGCGCGCGCGCGTCGCTTTCGATTTCCGACAGGGTGTGCAGCGCGGTGAGCGCAGCGATGGCGCCGGCCAGGCCCAGCGACAGCGACAGCGGCCCCTGGTCGAGCAGGAAGGTCGCGAACGGCGCGAACAGCGCGAAGCCCAGCAGGCTGCGCGCATCGCGCAGCGAGCGCATCTCCACCGGCTTGAGCGCGAGCATCGTCGCCAGCATCGCGCAGCCGGTGTCGCGGCCGAAGCGGAACTCGTACAGCGTCATCACCGTACCGAGCAGGGCGACGATCAGCACGAACCGCAGCCAGGCCGGCGCGTGGCCTTCGCGCGCCAGCAGCGGCACCGCCAGCGCGACCGCGCCGATGCCGAAGGTCAGCGCGCCCTGCACCTGCAGCAGCAGCGGCAGCAGGCACAGCAGCGCCGCGGCCAGCGCCCAGCGGCGCGAGAGCGGGTCCAGGGCGGGCGCGGCCAGCGGCGGCGCGACGGGCGCGGATGGCGGGACGGCGGAAAGCGCCGGGGCGGGCATGGCGCGCGCGTCAGCCATGGCCGCCGGCCTCCGGCATCAGCGCCAGCGCCTTGAGGCAGGCATGGCGGTGGGTCGCGCCCTGCGCAGGCCCGAGCGGCGGCTGCCCGGGCAGCAGCAGGCGATAACGCCGGCCGCCGCGCTCGGCGTCGTCCACCCAGCGCGCGAGGCGACGGATGCGCTGTTCGTAGGGCACGGGGCCGAGCTGGCTCCAGTCGAGGTCGATGTCGGCGCCCATCGGCTGTTCGTACTCGCGCACCAGCAGTTCGTTGCGCCGCGCCGAGGGCTTCCAGGCGATCGCGCGTCGCGAGTCGCCGCGCCGGTACGCGCGCAGGTGGTGCACGTCGTCGCCGCTGGGATGCACGCGCGCGACCGCGCGGTCGCCGCCGCCTTCGGGCAGCGGCGGGCCATGCGCCTCGGGTGCCGGATAGACCAGCAGGGGCGCGTCGGGCCAGGCATAGCCCCAGGCCACGACCAGACCCAGCGGGCGCGTCGTCCAGATCCGCAGGCGGCCGGGTTCCAGCCAGCCGCGGCGCTGGGTGGGCAGTTCGATGACCGCTTCGCCGCTGCCCTGGTCCAGCGACAGCGACGCACGATGCTCGCCGCAGGCCACGCGCAGGCCGCGGCGCTCGCGCCCCGGCTCGGCGCGCGCGTGCACGCGCAGCTGCAGCGGCTTGCCGGCGCTCACCGGCTCGGCGCCGACCGCGGTGATGCTCAGGCCCGACAACTGCAGGTGCGCGGCGAACAGCCCGGTGTGCGCCGCGCCGGCCAGCAGCAGCGCCAGCAGCAGCGCCGGATTGTTGTTGTAGTTGAGCGCGCCGAGCAGCATCGCGGCGAGCAGCGCGGCGAAGAACAGGCCGAAGCCGGTGGGCAGCACGTAGATGCGCCGGCGGTTGAAGCGCACCGGCAGCGTTTCCGGTGCGCGCGGCCGGACCCAGGTCGCCGAACGGGCTTCGATCCGGCGGCGGAGGCGGGCGAGGAACGAACTCATCGGCGTCGCGCCAGGCGGCTCAATCCACCGCGACCGCGTGCAGGATCGACTTGGCCAGGGTCGCGCCATCGCCGCCGTCGGCATCGGCCACCAGGCGGTGCGCGGCCACCGGAATGAACAGTGCCTGCACGTCTTCGGGCAACGCGTGCGCGCGACCGAGCATCAGCGCATGCGCGCGCGCCGCGCGCAGCAGTGCGATCCCGGCGCGCGGCGACAGGCCGACGCGCACGCCGGGATGGTGACGGCTGCGCGCCAGCAGCTTCTGCACGTAGCCGATCAGCGCCTCGCTGGCATGCACGTCATGCACCGCGCGGCGCAGCGCGCGCACGCGGTCGGGGTCGAGCACGGCTTCGCTGTTGGCGATCAGGTCGCGCCGGTCGCTGCCGGCGAGCAGCGCGCGTTCGGCGTCCTCCGGCGGGTAGCCCAGGTGCAGGCGCAGCAGGAAGCGGTCGAGCTGCGAATCCGGCAGCGGATAGGTGCCGGACAGGTCGACCGGGTTCTGGGTCGCGATCACGAAGAACGGATCGGGCAGGGGGCGGGTCACGCCGTCCACCGTCACCTGGTGTTCGGCCATCGCCTCCAGCAGCGCGCTCTGCGTGCGCGGCGGCGCGCGGTTGATCTCGTCGGCCAGCAGCACCTGCGCGAACACCGGGCCGGGGTGGAACTGGAACTGGGCCGCCTGCGCGTCGTACACCGACACGCCGACGATGTCCGACGGCAGCAGGTCCGAGGTGAACTGCACCCGCTGGAAGCCGAGGCCCAGGCTGGCCGCCAGCGCGTGCGCCAGCGTCGTCTTGCCCAGTCCCGGCAGATCCTCGATCAGCACGTGGCCGTCGGACAGCAGGGCCACGAACGCCAGCCGCACTTCGTGGGGCTTGCCCAGCACCCACTGGTTGACCTGTGCCTGTGCACGCTTGAGGGCGTCGTGCAGATCGTCGTTTAGCATGTGCGGCACTCGAGGGCTGTCGACAAGGCGTGCTCCGGTGGTGTGTGGGGCTGTCTGCATGAAGGGGCGGCTTGAATCGGCAGTGTAACGAGACGACGCGACGATGCGGCAGACGGATTCACCGACCATCACATCGGCAAGGGCGACTTTCATCGCGCTCTGGGCGGGCGTGCTGCTGGTCAAGTGCGTGCTGGCCGCGCGCCTGCCGCTGTTCGTCGACGAAGCCTTCTACTGGCAGGAAAGCCGGCATCCGGCCTGGGCCTATTCCGACCTGCCGGGCTTCACCGCCTGGCTGGTGCGCGCGGGTCAGACCGTCGCCGGGCACTCGGAGTTCGCGCTGCGCTGGCCGTTCCTGCTGATCGCCGCGCTGCTGCCGTGGTGGATCATGCGCATCGCCCGCCGCGAGCTCGGCGAGGCGCATGCCGGCTCCGGCCTGGCATGGCAGGCCGGGTCGCTGGCGGTGCTGCTGCCGCTGCTCGGCACGCTGGGCGTGCTCGGCCTGCCCGACGTGCCGCTGGCGCTGGCGACGGTGCTGTGCCTCGATGCCGGCACCCGCCTGCTGCGCGGCGTGGACTGGACCTCGGCCGGCCTGCTCGCCGCCGGCCTGGCGATCGGTGGCCTGACCCACTACCGCTTCGTCGCGGTGATCGGCGTCGGCTTCCTCGCCCTGCTGTGGCTGCGCGAAGGCCGGGCGGCGCTGCGCGACGCCCGCGTCTGGGGCGCCGTCGCCATCGGCGCGCTGGCCTGGCTGCCGCTGCTGACGTGGAACCTCGCCAACGCCGATGCCGGCCTGCGCTTCCAGCTGGTCGACCGCCACCCCTGGGCCTTCCATCCCGATGGCTGGCGGTTCCTAGCCGTGCAGGCGGCGTTCGCCAGCCCGCTGCTGCTGGTCGCGCTGTTGCGCGGTGGCATCGCCGGACTGGGCGAGGGACGCACGGCCGCCGTGCGCTATCTCTCGTTGTCGGGTGTCGCGGTGTTCGCCGGTTTCTTCGCAATGGGCTTCTTCGCCGACAGCGAGCGGGTGAGTTTCCACTGGACGCTGCCGGCCTATCTCGCGCTGCTGCCGCTGGCCGCGCCGGTGCTCGCCGGCTGGCGACCGGTCTGGCGTCGCCTGGCCTGGATTTTGGCGGGCGCCGGGCTGGTGGCCGGCCTGGGCTACTACGCCATCGCCGCCGCGCCCGCGCTGCGCGCGCAACTGGCCGACGGCAAGGCCTATCCATCGAATTTCGCCGGCTGGGACGCACTGGCCGAGGCGGTGAAGGCCGAGCGCGCGGCGATGCCGGCGGGCACGCGCCTGCTGGCCGACAACTTCAAGATCGGTGCCGAACTCGGCTTTTCGCTCGGCGATGCCCGCATCCCGGTGCTGGACCATCCGCTCAATGCGCACCACGGCCGTGCGCCGCAGCTCGCCCTGTGGAACCTGCTCGTGCGCGACCGCGCCACGCTCGGCGAGGCGCCGGTGCTGCTGGTCGTCGGTGCCAGCGACGTCGAATATCGTCAACTGCTGCGCCGCTACCACGACCTCTGCGCCATGGTCGGTCCGCTGCCGCCGCCGCGCGTGCTCGACATCGACCACGGCCGCCAGCGCTTCCTGTTGTTCCGCTTGCCGCCGCGTCGTGCCGCCGGCCCGTGCACGACGCCAGCCATGGCCTGGATCGACCTGCCCGCCGGCGACGGCCCGGTGCCGCGCCGCTTCGAACTGCGCGGCTGGGCGTTCAAGGACGGCGTGGGGCTGGCGAAGGTCGAAGCGCTGGTCGACGGCGAGGTCGTGTCGCAGCCGGTGTACGGCATCGCCCGGCCCGAGGTCGTCGGTTTCTGGTCGAAATGGCGCGAAGGCGGCTCCACCGACCCGCAGCAGCCGAACGTCGGCTTCGATGTCTGGATCGATCTCGGCGACCGCGCGCCTGGTCGCTATCGTCTCGGCCTGCGCCTGCACGGCCGCGACGGCAGCATCGAGGACTGGCCGTCGCAGATCATCGAGCTGCGCTGACACCCGAGTTGCGGTGATGCCCGAATTGCGGGTGATGCCTCCCTGTAGAGCGGATCGAAGATCCGCTGCCCCGTTTCCGGAGCCGAGATCGTCTTGTAGGAGGGCCTTCAGGCCCGAGCTCTTCACGGGCTTTGCAAGCAATTCAAAAGCTCGGGCCTGAAGGCCCTCCTACGAAAGCGCGTCCGATGTGGTGCCGTTGCCCACGATCACGGCGCCACGAACCCCGCCTCGCGCAGCAGTCGGGCGGTGGCGATCAGCGGCAGGCCGATCAGCGCGGTCGGGTCCCGGTTCTCGACCGCCTCGAACAGGGTGATGCCCAGACCTTCGGACTTGAAGCTGCCGGCGCAGTCCAGCGGGCGCTCGCGGTCGACGTAGCGGGCGATCTCGCCGTTCGACAGGGGGCGGAAATGCACCGTGGTCACGTCCAGCGCCTCCAGCCGGCGGCCGCCGGGGCCGGCCAGGCACACGGCGGTGAGGAAGCGCACCTCGCGCCCGGACATCGCCCGCAGCTGCGCCTCGGCGCGCGCCGCGCTGCCGGGTTTGCCCAGCGGTTCCTCGTCGAGTTCGGCGACCTGGTCCGAGCCGATCACCCAGGTGTCGGGCTGGCCTGGATCGAGCACCGCCTCGGCCTTGGCGCGGGCCAGGCGCACGGCGAGGGCCTGCGGCGTTTCGTCGGACAGCGGGGGCTCGTCGACGTCGGGGCGTGCGGTGTCGAAGGGCAGGCCCAGGCGTTCGAGCAGGGCCCGGCGGTAGGCCGAGGTGGAGGCGAGGATCAGTCGGGGCATGGGGCGGACGGTGATCGTGAGGTGATCGTGAGGTGATCGTGAGGTGATCGTGAGGTGATCGTGAGGTGATCGGTGGCGTGGATCAGGCCTGCGGGCCGCGGGCCTGCTGCACCAGGACCAGTTGCTGGTCGATCCGGTGCCGGGCCTGGTCGAGCGAGCTGCGCATGTCCTTGAGCGTCCGCAGCGAGGCGGTCGCGCCGTGCTGCTGCAGCCACAGCCGCTGGCGCAGCATTTCCTGCAGGGCGGTGCGGACGCTGTCGTCCTCGTCGCCGGTGATCGATTCGATCTCTGCACGGGCGGTGCGCAGGCGCGATTCGAGCGCATCTGCGGCGTCCAGCAGCTCGGTCACGGCCCGCTGGCGGGGATCGACCCGGCGCGACAGCCACCAGACCAGGCCCAGGCCGATCACGATGACGCCCGCGAGCACGGCGCTGACGACAGGAAAAGAGAAGGCGGTCACACGGCTGGCCCGGAGACGGGGACGACAGTCTGCCGCCTGCCGATGCCGGCGGCAAATCGCCGCCGGGACCGGGACCCCGGGTTTGACAGGGGCACCCCCGGCCCCTACCATTTCGCGTCTTATGTCCGCTGAAGTGCCCGACGTACTGGACGCTTGGCGCATGGTGGCAGCGCGGCGCTGTTTCGACGGGCGCCTGCCGCTCGCCGCGATGGCCCGCCTCCGCGATCTGCTGGCCGATACCGAGGGAGAAGCCCGCTTCACCCTCGAATTCGGCCACGATGCGTTGCAGGTGCCGTTCGCGGCGCTGCGGGTCGAAGCCGGATTGCCGCTGGTCTGCCAGCGCACGTTGCAACGGTTCGTGCTTCCGGTCGTCATCGACCAGCGGTTCGCGCTCGTGCGCGACGCCAGCGACGACACCGTCGATGCGTCGCTGCTGCCGGGTTATGAAGCGCTGGAGGTCGACGCCGATGGCGCGATGCGGCCGGCGGACCTGGTCGAGGACGAGTTGATCCTCGCCGTGCCGCTGGTGCCGGCTGTGCCGGGCAGCGAAGCGGTCGAGCGCGACTGGGCCGCGACGGCGGAAGAGGAAGCGGTCGCCAACCCGTTCGCGGCGCTGGCCTCGCTCAAGAAAACCTGAGTTGAACGAACACTGGATCGAACGAATCGTCCCGCAAGGATCGATCCGGACGAAACAAATGAAACACGGGAACGCGCGTCCGCGCAGCGTTCCGCCACCGACCACACATTCGCGTATCACGTTGGAGCAATTCCCATGGCTGTGCAGAAATCCCGCGTCACCCCGTCCCGTCGTGGCCAGCGTCGTTCGCACGATGCGCTGACCGCCAAGCAGCTCGCCACCGATCCGACCTCGGGCGAGATCCACCTGCGCCACCACATCACCAAGGACGGCTACTACCGCGGCCGCCAGGTGATCGCGCCGAAGACCAAGGTCGCCGACGAAGAATGATGCCGTCCGGCGCCCCGGCGCCGGCAGCGATATCCGTGCCGCGCGACCCGTTCGCGCGGCGCGGCTGTTTTTGTGGTTCGCGCATCCGGATCGGGCGCGTCGGACCGGGGCGTCACCGCCGTCGTGCTGGACTGCGCGAACACGGCGGTGCTCTGAATGGGCAGGCGTGACAGGGCGGACATGAGCACAGTCGTTTCAAGCAAGCAGGTCTACGCGCGCATCGCGGGCACCGGCAGCCATCTGCCGGCCAAGGTGGTGACCAACGACGATCTCGCGAAGATCGTCGATACCAGCGACGAATGGATCGCGACCCGCACCGGCATCCGCCAGCGCCATGTCGCCTCCGCGGAGGAAACCACCTCCGAACTCGGCTACCAGGCCGCGCTGCGCGCCCTCGAAGCCGCCGGCGTGCAGCCGTCGGAGATCGAACTGATCGTCGTCGGCACGACCACGCCCGACCTGATCTTCCCGTCCACCGCCTGCCTCATCCAGCATCGCCTGGGCGCCGAAGGCTGCGCCGCGTTCGACGTCAATGCCGCCTGCTCGGGCTTCATCTATGCGCTGACCGTCGCCGACAAGTTCATCCGCTCCGGCGCGGTGAGGACGGCGCTGGTGATCGGCGCGGAAACCCTCACGCGCATGCTCGACTGGAACGACCGCGGCACCTGCGTGCTGTTCGGCGACGGTGCCGGTGCGGTGGTGCTCAAGGCCGATGAAGAGACCGGCGTGCTCAGCACCCACCTGCACGCCGACGGTGGCAAGAAGGAGCTGCTGTGGAACCCGGTCGGCGTCTCGGCCGGCTTCAAGCCCGATGAACCCAATGCCGGCGTGCGCGTGCTGATGACCGGCAACGAAGTCTTCAAGCATGCGGTCAAGGCGCTGGACTCGGTGGTCGAGGAGACCCTCGAAGCCAACGACCTCGATCGCCACGACATCGACTGGCTGATCCCGCACCAGGCCAACCTGCGCATCATCGAGGCCACGGCCAAGCGCCTGGACATGCCGATGGAGCGTGTCATCGTCACCGTCGACAAGCACGGCAACACCTCGGCCGGCTCGGTGCCCCTGGCGCTGGACCTGGCGGTGCGCTCGGGCAAGGTGCAGCGCGGCCAGCTGCTGCTGCTGGAGGCCTTCGGCGGCGGCTTCACCTGGGGCTCGGCGCTGCTGCGCTATTGAGCCGGGAGTCGGGATTGGGGATTCGGCAATCGGATCTTTCATCGAGTCCGTGGGAGGAGTCCGATGCCTGCGTACGATGACGAGGGCTCGCCAAACGGCGGGCCCTTTTTCTATGGTGTCCAGGATGGGTCAGGGCGATCGGCGGCTGGCGCCTCTTCCGATAACGCCGGCTTCGGAGTGACGGCCCGCGCTTCGCGCACGTCCCAATCCCGAATCCCCGCATACGCCCTCGTACAGACAGACCGGGGGTTTCGACCGTATCATCGCCGTCCCGTTTCGAGCTGGACCCCCGCGTGACTGCAGTCGCCACGACCGATCCGACACTGGCCTTCGTGTTCCCCGGACAGGGTTCCCAGTCCGTCGGCATGCTGGCCGAGTTGTCCGAACGCCATGGACTGATCCGCGACGCCTTCCAGGAAGCCTCCGACGGCGCCGGCGTGGACCTCTGGGCCCTGTCGCAGGGCGGCCCCGAGGAGCAGCTCAACCGCACCGAGTTCACCCAGCCCGCGCTGCTGGCCGCCGGCGTCGCCGTATGGCGGTTGTGGCAGTCGCAGGGTGGTGCGATGCCCGTCGTGCTGGCCGGACACAGCCTGGGCGAGTACAGCGCCCTGGTCGCCGCCGGCGCGCTGTCGCTGCGCGAAGCCGCGCACCTGGTCCGCATCCGCGGCCAGCTGATGCAGGACGCCGCGCCGGCAGGCAGCGGTGCCATGGCCGCCGTGCTCGGCGTCGAGGACGACATCGTGCGCGCCGCCTGCGAGGAAGCCTCCGGCAGCGAGGTGGTGGTGCCCGCCAATTTCAATTCGCCGGGCCAGGTCGTCATCGGCGGCCATGCCGCAGCGGTCGAGCGCGCCTCGGCGCTGCTGACCGAGCGCGGCGCGCGCAAGGTCGCTCGCCTCGCGGTCAGCGTGCCTTCGCACACGCCGCTGATGCGCGATGCCGCCAACCGGCTCGCCGAAGCCATGCACGGCCTGGACTGGCGCGAACCGTCGATCCCGGTGGTGCAGAACGTCGATGCCGAAGTGCACGACGGCATCCAGGCCATCCGCGACGCGCTGGTGCGCCAGCTCTATCTCCCGGTGCGATGGACCGACTGCGTCCAGGCGCTGGCCGCGCGCGGCGTGACCCGCGCCGCCGAATGCGGGCCGGGCAAGGTGCTCGGCGGCCTCAACAAGCGCATCGAGAAGGCGATCGAGAATCGCGCGCTGGGCACCGTCGGCGATTTCGAGGCCGCACTCGACGCCTGGCGATGAGCCAGGGCGCGTCCGCCGCGGCGCGCACCCCACCGTTCCCGACATGAGCATCGACACCATGAACACCAAGCCGCTGCAAGGCGACATCGCACTCGTGACCGGCGCCAGCCGCGGCATCGGCGCCGCCACCGCGCGCCGCGCCGCGCGCGAGGGCTGGGACGTGGCGGTCAACTACGGGCGCCAGGCCGAGGCCGCGCAGGCCGCGGTCGAGGCCGTGCAGGCCCTGGGCCGGCGCGCCATCGCCGTGCAGGCCGACGTCTCGGACGAGGCCCAGGTGCTGGCCCTGTTCGCGCGGGTGCAGCAGTCGCTCGGCCCGCTCGGCGGCCTGGTCAACAACGCCGGCATCGTTGCGATGAAGGCGCGCGTGGACGAAATGGACACCGCACGCTGGCAGCGCATGCTGGCGGTGAACGTGCTGGGCAGCTGGATCTGCGCACGCGAGGCCGTCAAGGCCATGAGCACACGCCACGGCGGCGCGGGCGGCGCGATCGTCAACCTCTCCAGCGGGGCCGCCACCCCCGGTGCGCCGGCCATGTATGTGGACTACGCCTCGGCCAAAGGTGCGATCGATGCTTTCACGCTGGGCCTGGCGCGCGAGGTGGCCACCGAGGGTGTGCGCGTGAATGCCGTGCGCCCGGGCATCATCGATACCGAAATCCACACCGACAGCGGCGACGCGCAACGCGCCTTCAAGTCGGCCGAGGTCATCCCGATGCGGCGCCCCGGCACGGCCGACGAGGTGGCGCAGGCGATCGTGTGGCTGCTGTCGCCGGCCGCGTCCTACGTGACCGGCGAGGTGCTGACGGTCAGCGGCGGTCGCTAAGCGCCTCGCG